>NZ_JNWK01000009.1 GCF_000716445.1 Streptomyces wedmorensis | reverse complement strand
CCGCCCAGGGCACCCGCTGCTGCCGCCGCCGGAACCGTTCTCGGGCGCCGACACGCTGCTCATGGAGTCCACCTACGGCGATCGCCACCACGACCAGGAATCCGCCCGGTGGGCTGGACGGCCGTCGTACCCCGCTCCGGGGAGGCCCTCCTGGTCCGCTGACCGTGCCCGACGAGAGGGCCGGAGGCACACCATGAGCATCATGAGGATGCCGCCGAACGAACTCGTCGCCGTCCGGCCCGGCGCGGAGTTCAAGGAGATCGTCGCCGCCATGGAGCGGTGGAAGGTGACGGCCGTGCCCGTCGTCGAGGGCGAGGGCCGCGTCGTCGGGGTGGTTTCCGAGGCCGATCTGCTCCTCAAGGAGGAGTTCCACGACCACCGCCCCGGTCTCGTCGAACAGATGCGACGGCTGGACGCCACGGCCAAGGCCGGTTCTCGCCGGGCCGAGGACCTGATGACCTCGCCCGCGGTCTCCGTCGCTCCCGAGGCGTCCCTTCCCCAGGCCGCCCGCCTCATGGCCTCCCACCACGTCAAACGGCTGCCGGTCGTCGGCACGAACGGAACGATCCAGGGAATCGTGAGCCGGTCCGACCTCCTCAAGGTCTTCCTCCGCCCGGACGAGGATCTCGCCGCCGAAGTGCGCCGCGACGTGGTCGAGCACCTCTTCCCGCTCTCTCGGAGCCGGGTCGACGTGCGTGTCGACGCCGGCGTGGTGACGCTGTCGGGCGAGGTCCGCGACAGCGCGCTCATCCCGCTCGCGGACCGCCTGGCCCGCGCCGTCGAAGGCGTGGTGGACGTACGGTGCGAGCTCACCGCCCAGGGCCGGACGTAGCGTGTCCGGCCGTTCCGGTGCGGGTCACGAGGCCACCCGACGTGCTCGAAGCATGTCCCAGGTGACCAGCACCGACCTGTACGAGGTCACGATGGTGCTCTCGTACCTGCGGGAGGACATGAGGGCCCCTGCCACCTTCAGCCTCTTCGTCCGCGACCTCCCCCCGGGCCGCGGATTCCTCGTCGCGGCGGGGCTCGAACCGGCCCTCGACTACCTTTCCCGGTTCCGGGTGGGCCGCTCCGACGTCCTGGAGTTCGCCGAGGCGCTGCGTCGTCCGGTCGAGGACCTGGAACCGCTGCACGGCCTGTCGTTCCACGGCCAGGTCCGCGCCGTGCCCGAAGGACGGCTCGTCCTCGCAGGTGAACCGCTCTTGGAAGTCACCGCGCCCCTGCCGCAGGCGCAGCTCGTGGAGACCTACCTGCTGTCCCTCGTCTGCCATCAGACGGCGGTCGCCTCCAAGGCGGCGCGGTGTGTGCTCGCCGCCGCCGGGCGGCCCCTGGTGGACTTCTCCCTGCGCCGGACCCACGGTCCCGAGGCCGGCATGCAGGCGGCGCGGCTCTGCGCTCTGGTCGGGTTCGCGGGCACCAGCAACGTCGCCGCCGCGACCCGGTACGGCATCCCCGCATCCGGCACCATGGCCCACTCGTACATCGAGACCTTCGCTTCGGAGGAGAAGGCCTTCCGTGCCTTCGCCCGAACCCATCCGGGCCCCGTGACCTTCCTGGTCGACACGTACGACACCGACCGCGGGGTCGCGGCGGCCGCGCGCGTCCTCAGCGACTTGGGGCTCGGCCCGGGGTGCGGAATCCGCCTCGACAGCGGCGACCTCGGAGTGCTCGCCCGAAGCGCCCGTACCGCACTCGACGCGGCGGGACTGACGGACGTGCAGATCATCGCGAGCGGCGGCCTCGACGAGTACGCCGTCGACACGCTCGTACGGGACGGAGCACCCATCGATGTCTTCGCCGTGGGGACGAAAGTCGGCACGGCCGCCGACGCCCCGTATCTGGACGCGGCGTACAAGCTGGTCGAATACGACGGCCGGCCCGTCATGAAGCTCTCGTCGGCGAAGGTGACGGCTCCGGCCCCGAAGCAGGTGTTCCGCGGCCTCGGCCTTCGCGACGTCATCGGCCTGGCGAACGAGGAGCCACCCGAGGGCACGGAGCCACTGCTGCGGACCGTGATGCGCGGCGGGCTCCGCACGGATCCGCCCGACACCCTGGCAGCCGCCCGCGCCCGCTTCGAGGCCGACGTCGCCGCGCTGCCGGAGGCCGCGGGCCGCATCGAGGGCCCTGTGCCGCCGGTACCGGTCGTGTCGACCCGGCTGTCAGCTCTGACGACCGTCGTACGGCACCGGATCGAGGCGCGGACGCGAGCCGGCCGGTAGCACCGGGGACACCCGGCGGAGGCTGCGCCCGAAAGGGCGGGTCGGCGCCGCCCGTGGGCCGAGTTCGAAGCCGGAGGGCGGGACTCCGTCGCCGCACGTGGGAAAGGCGCCGGGATGACCTGGCTTGCGACACCGGCGGGCGCTGTCCTGGTGCTGTTCATCGGGTCTTCGCGGCCTACGCCGACGACCACGGTCAACCCCAGGGCCGGACGGCCCTCCCCAGGACGGCGGCAGCGGGCGATCCTGAACGTGGGGCCCGGTCGAACGCGCGAGAAGGTGACGAGCGATGAGGCACCGCAGCGTCGCGGATCTGATGACACCCACGGCGGTCAGCGTCGGTCCGGGCACGACGTTCAAGGAGATCGCACGGCTCCTGGACGAGTTCGACATCACCGCGGTGTGCGTGGTGGACGAGTCGAACCGGCCACTGGGCGTGGTATCGGAGGCGGACCTGGTACGGCGCCGTGCCGCCGGGGCCGGGCCAGGCACGGCGGGTGCGCTCATGTCCAGCCCCGCCGTCGTAGCCCGCCCGGAGTGGAGCGTGGTGCGGGCCGCCCGGGTGATGGAACGGGCCAGGGTCAAGCGTCTGCCCGTCGTCGACGACGACGGACGCCTCGTCGGTGTGCTCAGCCGGAGCGACCTCGTCCAGCTCTTCCTGCGCCGGGACCGGGCGATCCAGGAGGAGATCGTCGAGGACGTGGTCACCCACACTCTGGGGCTGAGCCCGTCGGCCCTCTCGGTGGAGGTCGAGGACGGCCGGGTCACCCTCAGTGGCACGGTCCGCCGTCGCAGCCTCGTTCCGGTGCTTCTCAGGCTCTGCAACAGCGTCGACGGTGTCGTGGGGGTCGTCGACCGGCTCAGGTACGAAGACGACGACCTGTCGAGGAAGTGACGATCATGGACACCCCTGGCGCCCCGCACAGTCCCGTGGCGGTATCCGCCGAACTCGGCAGCCGGCTGTCCCGCCGGCTGTGGCTGGTCAAGTGGCTCCTGGTGGTCCCGCACTGAATCGTGCTGTTCTTCCTGTGGATCGCCTTCTTCGTGGTGACGGTGATCGCGTTCTTCGCCATCCTCTTCACCGAGCGCTTCCCACGGGGCCTTTTCGACTTCACTCTCGGCGTGCTCCGCTGGTCCTGGCGCGTCTCGTACTACTCGTACGGCGCCCTGGGCACCGACCGCTACCCGCCCTTCCGTCTCGACCAGGGCGGTCACGAACCGGGGACGGCCGACGTCCGCTGACGGCGCCGCCTGGCACGCCGCAGCTCGTCCGTGCCCCACACCAGCACGGGAAACGTCGCGACGAGCAGGACGACGTCCAGAGGAAGGGCGGCCGTGCCGAAGAGGTGTTGGAGCGGGGGCGCGTAGACGAGAGCGGCAGTGAACGCGACCTCGAAGGCGATACCGGCGAGCAGCAGCGGATTCGAGAACACCCCGATGTCGCGCAACGCCGCGTGATCGGTGCGGGCCGCGAACGCCGTACCGATCTGGCAGGTCACGATGCCGGCGAAGGTGGCCGTGGTGGCCGTCACGTAGGCGTGGTGCAAGGGGCTGCCGGTACCGGTGGGGTCGCCCGGCTGCCAGCCCGCGCGCCACAGCACGTAGAAGTAGCCCGCCATGACGAGGACCGCCGACGTGAGCCCCAGGTAACCCCAGCTCCGTATGAGCATGTCGCGGGAGATAACGCCCTGGTGCCGCGGCCGCGGGGGCCGCTGCATGATGCCGGGCTCGGAGCGTTCCCGGCCCAGGGCGAGGGCGGGCAGGGTCTCGGTGCCGAGGTCGATGGCGAGGATCTGGAGGACGGTGAGCGGGAGCGGTACCGTGCCGGCGGAGAGCGCGAAGACGAGGAAGGGCACGACCTCCGGGGTCGCGTGGGCGAAGATGTACACGATGAACTTGCGTACGTTGTCGTAGACGCGGCGCCCGGCTTCGACCGCGGTCACGATGGTGGCGAAGTCGTCGTCCGTGAGCACCATCGTGGCGGCCTCGCGGGCCACGTCGGTGCCGGAACGTCCCATGGCCACCCCGATGTGGGCGCGGTGCAGCGCGGGGGCGTCGTTGACGCCGTCACCCGTCATGGCGACGATCCGGCCGTGCTCCCGCAGGGTGTCGGCCACCTTGAGCTTCGTCTCGGGCGAGGAGCGGGCGAAGACGATCTCGTCGTCGCCTTCCACGAGGAGCCGGTCAAGTTCGTCGTCGCCCAGCGACTCCGACGCCGCGACGACGTGCAGACCGGGTACTCCGATGCCGACCTCCCGGGCGACGGCCGCGGCGGTGGCGCCGTTGTCGCCCGTGACGACGTGTACCCGGATCCCGGCCTCGTGGCAGCGGCGGACGGCCTCCGCCACCTCGGAGCGCGGCGGGTCGTACAGCCCGACGAGCCCGAGCAGGGTCAACCCCGACTCCGCGTCCTCACGGCGTGACGGCAGCTCCGCGCCACTCGGCACGTCGCGTACGGCGACGGCCAGGACCCGCATGCCGCCCCCGGCCAGATCCTCGGCCGCGACGCGGGCCGAGTCCGCCGCGGTTCCGGGCAGGAGGCGGTCCAGCACCGCCTCGGGCGCACCCTTGACCACGATCCGCGCGGGGCCCTGCATCTCCCCGTCCAGCCTCTCCCCGTCCAGCTTCTCCCTCTCCCTCTTCTCCCCCTCCCTCCTCTCCCCGCCCTGCACGACCGACATCAGGCGCAGCCGCGGATCGAAACGGAACAGCGCCCGCCGTCCCGCGTCGCGCCGGCCGAGGTCCACCGGAGCCCCGTGATCGGCGGCCCCGGCGACGAGGGCGGCCTCGGTGGGGTCGCCGTGCAGTTCGCCGTCGGCTTCTCGCGTGACGGTGGTGCACAGGGCGCCCGTCCTCGCCAGCTCCTCCGCCCAGGGGCCCGGCTCCGACCCGTGGTCGACCGTCCACAGGGCCCTGAGACGCATGCTGTTGCGGGTGAGTGTGCCGGTCTTGTCCGTGCAGATGACACTCGTGGAACCGAGGGTCTCCACCGCGCTGAGCCGCTTGACCAGCGCACCCCGTCGGGCCAGGGCCCGCACGCCGACGGCCAGGGCCAGCGTGATGGTCGGGAGGAGTCCCTCGGGGACGTTGGCGACGAGGAGCCCGATGGCGAACGTCAGGGAGTCGGTGACCGGTAGCCCGACCGCCACCCCGAGGAGGAGAAACACGACGCCCATGCCGGTGGCGACGCCGGCGATGAGCCACGCGACCCGCTTGACCTGCCGTTCCAGGGGGCTCGCCTCGCGCCGGGTCCGCTGGCTGAGGGCGGCGATCCGACCGAGTTCGGTGTGGTTTCCGGTGGCGAACACGATGGCACGCGCCTGCCCTCCGACACAGGTCGTCCCGCTGAAGACGAGGTTCGGCTCCTCCAGCAGCGGGGCGCCGAGGATACCGGCTGAGGCGATCCGTTCCACCGGCACGGACTCGCCCGTGAGCATCGACAGATCGACCTCGACACCCCCCTCGGTGACGTGCGCGTCGGCGGGGACCTTGTCGCCCTCGTCCAGGAGGATCAGATCGCCCGGTACGAGGTCACGGGCCTCCACGACGCGGGGCTGCCCGTCGCGTACGGCGAGGGCGTGCTCGGGTAGGTAGCGGGCGAGCGTCTCCACCGCACGCTCCGCCTGACGTTCCTGGAGCAGGGCGAAAGCCGCGTTGACGGCGATGACCGCGAGGATCGCCCACCCGAGGACCGCCAGGTCCGCGACGAAGGCGAGGGCGGCGGCAGCCCACAGCAACAGGGCCAAGGGGTGGACCAGCTGCCCGACCAGCTCGCGCACGAAGGAGGAGCGCACCTTGCGCCGCACTTCGTTCGGTCCGTGAACGGCGAGGCGCCGGGCGGCCTCGCGGGCCGAGAGGCCATCCGGCCCCGTCGCGAGTTCACGACGCAGCCGGGGCAGCGGTTCACTGGGGTCGAAGGGCGGCGCCTCGGTGGAGTCGGCGTCCCGCTCCGGGGTGGCACGGCTGTCGGTACGGTCAGTCATCGTCGTCCCCTGCACCGCTGCCGCGGCGGAGTCGGCCGGACCATACGGGTTCCACCTGCTCCCACTCGCGTTCCCAGGCCGCGAGCCGGTGACCTTGGGTCCGCCGCCGTACGAGGAAGACCACGGCGGCGCCCGTCACCCCGACCACACCCGTCACCGCCGTACCGCCCGAGAGCGAGGTGAGGGCGCGGTCCGCGGCACTGCCTGGCGGCCGGGCGGGTGCCCCTGCGTCGTCCACCCAGATCGTCACGGCGCGCCCCTGGGGTGTCCGCGGCGGAACGTGAACGGTGCCGGACCGACGGACGTGCTCGGGCTGCTCCCAGACAGCCGGCGCGACGGCCTGTGCCTTGGAGCCGTACCGGGTGGCGACGGGTGGTTCCTTGGCCGGCCCGGTGGTCGTCGCGGTCACCTGGTGACGGTGGACGGCGAGTTCTCGGTCGGCCTTGGCTCCGGCCGCCCAAAGGCTCCCGGCGGCCACAGCACCGCAGATCAGAGCGATCATCAGCACGAGGACCAGGGCGGCGCGCCTGACGAGTCTCCCGGGCGGTGTGGTCCCGCTCCCCGACGGCTCGTGGTGGAGCATGCCGAACCTCCCCTCGGGGTGGCCTCGCCCACCTGTCAGAGGCCCGATTCAGTGGGTGGCGCCGAGTTCCGTTCCGATGTGGTGGGCCCATGCCCGGATCCGTTCCGGATTGCGGAAGTCGCCGCCCTTGCCCCGGCGCACCATCGCGCGGGCGATCGAGCCCGACGTCTCGGCGGTCACGGCGCCACCGAAGGTCATGTGCTCGCGAGCACCGAGGTTCTTCATCCGTCGGGCGACTCCTCGTACGGGCGGGATGTCGTGCTGTTCCGCGGAACTGTCGACGGGACCGCTGCTGAAGAGCCAGAGAGGCCGGTGCCTGAGCTGTTCGGCGTTGCGCCGGGCGCACCGTCGCGCCTTGCCGGTCCAGTGCCCGGCGTAGAGGGCTCCGCCGAGAACGACGCCGTCGTAACCGCTCACGTCGGTGACGGTGTCGGCAGGCAGGACGACAGCGTCGAAGCCGTCGTCCCGGAGCGTCCGGCCGATCTCTTCGGCGATACCGGCGGTCGCGCCGGCCTTGCTGCCGTAGGCGACCAGGACGCGTTTGGCGTTCATGATTCCGCGCCGTCGGCCGGCTTGTCGGTCCGCTTCACCGGAACGGTCCGCACGGACGTGGTCTCCTCTTCGGGCATCGGGACGCGAATGGTGAGAATGCCGTCCGCGTACGACGCCTCGACGTCGTCGGCCGGGATCGTGCCCGGGAGGCGCACGGTCCTGCGGAACGATCCGTAGCGGAACTCCGAATGCTCCTTGTCCTCCGTGCTCTCACTGTGCTCCGCACTCACCGTGATGAGGTTGTCGTCGACGGTGATGCCGATGTCGTCGTCCGGGTCCATCCCCGGCAGCTCGGCCCGCAGCACGTACACGCCGTCACCGCTGGTCACCTCCACGGGAATGGAATGAGCGGTCGTAGCGGGGCGCCACCCGGGCAGCCCTGGGAACTCCCTGTTGAACCAGTCGTTGAAGTCGGGGAAGAGGCTGTGCCTGCGTTCCACCTTGCCTCCGGCCATTGCTCTGCTCCTCGTGTACGGGGCCCCGGACGGTCGCCGTGGACCCGAACAGGTACGGACGGGCGGCGGATCGGGTCGCGGAGCCCAATCCGACTCCGTAACCCACTCTTCCACCCACGAGGTCGCGTGGCGCAGTGTCCAAGGGGGCTGTCCGACGGGGCCGAACGGGCCGCACCGGGAGGGGCCCGACCGGCCCATGGCGCCACAGCGCTGGCGCTGTCAGCGGCAGATCTCCTCGACGAAGTGGCCCACCCGCTCCCCCGGCAGGTGCCGCGCCAGGTCCGCCTCACTGATCATGCCGACCAGGCGGTGGTCGTCGATCACGGGCACGCGGCGGACACTGTGGTGCTGCATCGTGCGGAGCACCACTTCGCTGTCGGCGCCCGCGTCCACGGTGACGGGCTTGCCCTGGGCGAGGTCCCCGGCCGTCATCCGGTGGGGGTCCTTGCCCTTGGCGAGGCACTTCACCACGATGTCCCGGTCGGTGATGATGCCGTGCAGCCGGTCGTCCGGCCCGCAGATGGGCAGCGCCCCGACATCCAGTTCACTCATGCGGCGTGCGGCGTCCATCAGGCTCTCGTTCTCCTGCACGCAGCTCGCACCGGCGTGCATGATTTCCCTTGCGGTCGTCATGGCCACGTCCTCCTTTTCGGCCCCCCTGCTCACGATCCAACCGATCAGCCCTTGATTCAGAGGAAGAGCGCCGACACCCTGACGGTGTGAACCGGGCGCCAAGGACGTCCCGTCGCCCCCTCTGCGGGCAGCCGGCGGTTCCTGGGCCGACCGGGCAGCACGCCTCCCGTGGGCGCCCGTCGGCCGTGCCGGGCCGGCAGCTCGGTGTCCCCGGCGACTCGCTGTCGTGTCCTCCTCGGCATGGTCACTCCTCCGTTCGTCCGGTGACGTTCTCGAGCGTCGTCTCCGCGCGGGCCACGTGCCCTTTGACCGCTGCGAAGCTGTCCGGTGCCACCGAGATCGAGTCGAGGCCCGCCTCGACCAGGATCGCGGTGAACGCCGGATCGTCGCTGGGCCTCTGCCCGCACAGTCCGACCGGCCGACCCGCCGCGTGGGCGCGGACTGCGAGGGTCTGGATGCTGCGGACGACCGCGGGGTCCCGCTCGTCGAAGACATGGGCGAGGGCCTCGGAGTCGCGGTCGACGCCGAGAGTGAGCTGGGTGAGGTCGTTGCTGCCGATCGAGAATCCGTCGAAGCGTTCCGCGAACTCCCCGGCCAGGATGATGTTGGCCGGTATCTCCGCCATGACGTAGACCTGCAGCCCGTTCTCGCCCCGTACCAGTCCCTCGTCCGCCATCACCGCGAGCACCTGATCGGCCTCGCCGAGGGTGCGGCAGAAGGGGATCATGACGACCACGTTCGTCAGCCCCATCGCCTCGCGCACACGGCGCAGCGCGCGGCATTCGAGGGTGAAGCCCTCACGGTAGCCGTCGCTGTAGTACCGGCTCGCACCACGCCAACCGATCATGGGGTTCGCCTCGTCCGGTTCGAAGGGTCGGCCGCCGAGGAGCTTGGCGTACTCGTTGGTCTTGAAGTCGCTGGTGCGCA
The DNA here is from genome assembly GCF_000716445.1 of Streptomyces wedmorensis. Taxonomy (GTDB): domain Bacteria; phylum Actinomycetota; class Actinomycetes; order Streptomycetales; family Streptomycetaceae; genus Streptomyces; species Streptomyces wedmorensis. The sequence goes on along the minus strand of NZ_JNWK01000009.1, from coordinate 251,946 downwards.
CGACGACGGGCGTCGGCCAGCGGGAGGAGGCGATCCGGGCGATGCCGTGGGCGAGCCGGTCGACGAAGTACTCGCCTCGGTCGAGATAGCCCTCGGTGAGCCGCTCGATGACATGCCGGCCGTGGGCGTCGAGCCGCTCCGGATGCAGCAGGGCCATGGGGTGGACTTTCACCTGGTGGGCGACGATGAACTCGAGGCGCGCCAGTCCCACCCCGTCCGCGGGGAGCCGCCACCAGCGGAACGCGGCTGAGGGGTCGGCCAGGTTCAGCATCACCCGGGTTCGGGTGGCGGGCAGTTCCGCGAGGTCGGTCTGGGTCTCCTCGTACGGGAGCAGCCCTTGGTAGACGCGTCCGCTCCCTCCCTCTGCACAGGAGACCGTGACGGAACTCCCGTCACGCAGGATCCGTGTCCCGTCTCCGGTTCCGACGACGGCGGGGACGCCGAGTTCGCGGCTGACGATGGCGGCGTGTGAGGTGCGCCCCCCGTGGTCGGTGACGATGGCGGAGGCCCTCTTCATGACGGGTTCCCAGTCCGGGTCCGTCACGCCGGTGACGAGGACGCCGCCCTGGGGGAAGCGGTCGAGGTCGACGGGCGCGTCGAGCGCCACGACACGGCCCTGGCCGATGGCCTCGCCGACGGCGATGCCTTCGACGAGCGGTTCGCCGGGAGTGGCGGTGAGCCGGCGGCGGGTCAGGGTGGTGGTGCGCCGACGCGACTGGACCGTCTCGGGGCGGGCCTGGACGATCCAGAGCTCGCCGGTGAGGCCGTCCTTGGCCCATTCGATGTCCATGGGGCAGCCGTAGTGCTCCTCGACGGCCGCCGCCCAGCCGGCGAGCGTGCGGATCTCCGCGTCGTCGAGGACCCGTTGGTTCCGCTCGCCGTCGGGTGTGTCGACCGTGCGGGTCAGCCCGGTGTCCGCGTATACGGCCTTCAGCCGCTTGGCTCCGATCCGCACGTCGATGACGGGGTCGAGCGCCGGGTCCTTCATGCTCGGCTTGAACACCGTGTACTCGTCCGGGTCGACCCGGCCGCTGACGACGGTCTCCCCCAGTCCCCAGGCGGCGCTCACCACGATCACGTCCGGGAAGCCGCTCTCCGGGTCGAGGGTGAAGACGACCCCGGCGCCGGCGAGATCGGAGCGGACCATGACCTGGACGCCGATGGACAAGGCGACGGCGAGGTGGTCGAAGCCCATCCGTTCGCGGTAGTCGATCGCCCGGTCGGTGAACAGGGAGGCGTAGCAGCGCGTGCACGCCTCAAGGAGCGCGTCGGCGCCGCTGACGTTCAGGTACGTCTCCTGCTGCCCGGCGAAACTCGCTTCGGGCAGGTCCTCCGCCGTCGCACTGCTGCGCACCGCCACCTCGGGCGACTCCCGACCGATCTCCTCGGCCAGCTGCTCGTACGCCGCGAGCACGGCATCCCGCAGAGGCACGGGCAACGGCTCCACGAGGAAGAGGGACCGGATGGCCGCCCCGACCTGATCGAGAGGGGCACCCTCGTGCAGTCTGTCGAGTTCCGCCTCCACGCGACGGCGGAGGTCTCGGGAACCGAGCAGTTCCTCGTACGCTTCGGCGGTGGTGGCGAATCCCGGAGGGACGCGGATGCCCGCACCCCCGAGCCGGGTGGTCATCTCGCCGAGCGAGGCGTTCTTGCCACCCGCTCGTCCGACGTCGTGCCGCCCCAGTTCCGTGAACGGTACGACGTGTCGTATCGGTCCCATGGTCTCCTCCACGGCTCTCGGGTCTCCTCAGTACGGCAGGGGACGGCCGGACGGCGTGCGCAGGTCGAGGGGGCGGGCCCGTGGGGACGCTGGGGCCGGGGGCTGATCAGGACGCGCTTCATGGTGCTCGCCTCTCCGCGGACCTCTCCGACGGACCGGGGGCGTCCTCTCGCCCCACCGTCCCGCGTGGAGGTGGTCGCGTCCCGGTGCTGAGCGGGGCAGCGGGCACGGGCCGGTCGGTCGTGGCGGAACGGGACCGGTCGGCCCCTAGCGGGTCGCCGGTCCGGCGCTCGCGTTGCGGGAGGGGGACGGTGATCAACGGACACGGGGCACGGTGCAGCAGGCCGTGAGCCGTCGAACCCAACCGCATGCCGGAGTAGCCGCCACGGCCTCGGCGACCGACCACCAGAGAGAGGGATTCCTGGGATGCCAGGGCGAGTTGTTCCACCGGGTGTCCCCGCAGGACCTCTTGGGAGACGGCGACGTCCGGATACCTCTCCGCCCAGCCCGCCACCGACTCGGCGAGCAGCCGACGCCGCTCGGCCAGACCCTCTTCACCGTCGTCGTGGGCGAGGACGGAACGGGGCCAGACCCAGACGGTCCGCAGCCGTGCCTCGCGCAGGCTCGCCTCCTCGACGGCGAAGGCGACCGCGGCCTGTGAGGACTCGCTTCCGTCCACGCCGACGACGACGGTCGGTGGGTGCACGGTGGTGTGCTCAGGTGCGCGGACCACGACGACGGGACAGTCCGCCCGTGCCGTGAGCGGGGCGACCACGGAGCTCTCGCTGAACATCTCGGCCGGCCGGCCGAGACGGCGAGAGCCCACGACGACGAGTGCGGCGTGCCGCGCCATGCCGCGCAGCACGGTCGCCGGCACACCGTTCACGCGTTCCGTCGCGATCCGCAGACCGTCGTGGAGTTCCCTGACGAGGTCCTCCGCGTCGGCGATCGTCGCGTCCGCGCGCATGCGAAGGGCGCTCTGGCGGGCGAGAGCGTCGTACCGAAGCCCGTCGTGTGCGGGCGGTACGGCGACGACCAGTCGGAGCACCAGTCCTCTCCGCACGGCCTCGTCGGCGGCCCAGACGAGAGCGGGGACCGACTGCTCCCGGGGGTCGACACCGAGCAGTATCTCGTTCACGTCTCCTCGACCCGGGTGGCGAAGGCAGGTGGGACGATCTCCACGGGACAGTGGGCGTGGTGGAGCAGGACGTGGGCGACTCGCCCCAGGGATGGGCCTGCTCCCAGGGCTCGGTGTTCTCTGCCCAGCACCAGCAGATCGGTGTGGGCGCTCGCCTCCACCAGGATCCCGGGCGTGCTCGTGCCCGTCTCGACGTGATGGCTGACGATCAGCTGGGGATAGAACTCACTCACGAGATCGGCGAGCGACTTGATCTCCTGCACGCGTTGCCGCGCGATCCCATCGAGGTCGTCCAGCATGGTCGCGACACTGCCGACGTGGGTGAGCACGTTCCACACGCTCACCAGTCGCAACGCCGCCTTGCGGGCGTCGGCCTCGGCGGCCGCGACGAGCAGCCAGCCCAGATCCGAAGCACCGTGCACGGCTGCCGTCACCGAGCCCGACGCGGGACGGTCACCGTCTCCACGGACCACGATCACGGGAACTTCGGCGCGGGCCGCCACACCCAGACCGACGGATCCGAGCATGAGCGCGGAGAAGCCGCCGAGCCCCCGGTTACCCACCACGATCGTGCCCCGGTGGCCGGCGGCCGCCCGGAGACCGGCGACCGGCTCCTGGCGGCTCAGCTCCTTCGTGACGGGGAGATCCGGAAAGACGTCTTGGACCGTACTCGCGGTCTCGGCCAGCAGGTCGCGCCCCGCTTCACGTACCGCCTGGAGCGTATCGGCGTTGGCGAAGATCGCCCGGCGGTCGGTGTCGGCGGCGTGGACGAGATGCAGGGACCGCCCCCGTCGTTCCGCCTCCTCGGCGGCCCAGAGCACGGCCGCGCGCCCGGAGGGGGACCCGTCGACTCCCACGACGACGTTGCCGAGCTCCGGTCGGGCGGGGGTCTCGCTGGTCATGGCTCCTCCTCCGGGGTACACCCGAGGCTCGGGAGCGCGTCCCGAGGGGCGACATCTCCCACACTGGCATCGTGGTGGGCCTCCTCGGGATGGGCCGTTCGGCCCCGATCGAGACCTGCCCGGCCCTGCTGCCGGAAGCGACGGGGCACCAACCTGAAAGGTGAGATGTCCTGTCCGATCCGGAGTCGGGGCGGGGCGGAGAGGACTCGACGAGGGAGACACGCCATGACAGCCCAGGTCACCGTCGGTCTGGACGGCTCTGCTGAAAGCCTCGCCGCCGCCCGTTGGGCCGCGACGCAAGCGGTGCTGCGGGAAGTGCCCCTCAGGTTGGTGCACGTGCAGGAGTGGCCGAACACGCCGGCAGCCCCCTTGGCGTTTGCCCGCACCATGGACGAGCGGATCGAGAGGCTGATGCGGGACGAGACGGACCGGGCGCGGAAGGACCATCCCGACCTCGAGGTCGTCACGGAGCATGCGCGTGGCCGGGCAGCCGAGGAACTGACGGCCGCCGCGAACGAAGCGGACCTCACCGTCCTCGGTTCGCGCGGGCTGGGCGGCGTCCGCGGATTCATCGTCGGCTCGGTCTCCCTTGCCGTCGTCGGCTCGGCACGACGGCCTGTGGTCCTCGTACGCGCGAAGGACGAACGGACAGGTCCCGAAGGCGCCATCGTGGTGGGCGTCGACATCCACCATCCGTGCGAGGCCCTGCTCGCGTTCTCCTTCTCCGAAGCCGCCCGGAAGGGCACGTCGCTCCGGTTCCTCCACAGCTGGACGCTTCCCGCCTCGTACGGCTACGCGGCCATCATGGACCCGGGGATCGGCGGGGAGCTGAGCAGCCACCTCCTCGGGGGGCTGGAGGACCTGCTGGAGCCGTGGCGGAAGCGGTACACGGGTGTGGAGGCGGAGGCCGAGTCGGTGGTGGGTTCGCCCGCGTACCAGCTGGTCGAGGCGTCACGGACCGCGCAACTCGTCATCGTGGGACGCCGGAGTCGGAACGTCCCCCTCGGCCCGCATCTGGGCCACGTCGCCCACGCGGTCATCCACCACAGCCCCGCGCCGGTCGCCGTCGTCCCCTTGACGTGAGGGGACGCTGGCGACTCGGCCTTGGACTGTGCACGGGTGGGCACCGTCTCGCTCGGCGCTCTACGGATGTCGGCGGCTGAGGGAAGGCGCGTAGCGGTCGGGAGCGGCATCGTAGGCCGTGGCGCAGCGGGTGGAGCAGAAGTGCAGTGGGCCTGCGGGACTGTCCCGGTGTTCGGGTGCGGTCGTCGGGTCGACTCTCATGCCGCACACCGGGTCGACGGCCGTCTCGCGTCCGTCCGGGCCCGTTCTTCGCCGCGTGCTGTCGGTGGCGGTCTCGACTTCGGGGAGCGTCTGTGTGTCGCCCCCTTCGGGCAGTGGTACGGGGTGCCAGCGGCGCAGGCGGGAGGCGTTGGTGACGACGGACAGGGAGGACAGGGCCATGGCGGCCGCGGCGATGATCGGGCTCAGGCGGATGCCCCACAGGGGGTAGAGGGCGCCGGCGGCGAGAGGGATGCCGACGGCGTTGTAGACGAGGGCGAAGAACAGGTTCTGCTTGATGTTGCGCATGGTCGCCTTCGAGAGGCGGATGGCGGTGACGACTCCGGCGAGGGAGCCTGAGATGAGGGTGATGTCGGCGGATTCGATGGCGACGTCGGTGCCGGTGCCGATGGCGAGTCCGACGTCGGATTGGGCGAGAGCGGGGGCGTCGTTGATGCCGTCGCCGACCATGGCGACGGTCCGGCCCTCGGCCTGGAGTCGGCGGATCTCATCGGTCTTGTGCTCGGGCAGTACCTCGGCCAGGACCCGGGGAATGCCGACCTGAGCGGCGATGGCGGCGGCGGTGCGGGCGTTGTCACCGGTGAGCATGACGACCTCGGCGTCCAGCTGCCGCAAGGCCGCGATGGCCTGGGCGGAGTCGTTCTTGACGGTGTCGGCGACGGCGAGCACCCCGGCGGGGTGGCCGTCGACCGCGGCGAGGACGGGTGTCTTGCCCTCGGCCGCGAGGTTCGCGGCGACGGCGTCGAGAGGGGAGGTGTCGACGCCGGTGTCGTGGAGGAGGCGGGCGGTGCCGACCATGACGGTGTGGCCGTCGGCCCCGGCGTGGACGCCCTTGCCGGTGACGGAGTCGAAGCCGGTCGCGGTCGGCGGCTGAAGGCCACGGTCGCGGGCGCCGGAGACGATGGCCTGGGCAAGGGGATGCTCGCTGTCGGCCTCGGCGGCGGCGACCAGCCGCAGCAGCTCGGCTTCGTCGACTCCCGCGGCGGGGCGGATGTCGGTGAGGACCGGCTTGCCGACGGTGACCGTGCCGGTCTTGTCGAGGACGATGGTGTCCAGTTTGTGGGCGGTCTCCAGGGCTTCGGCGGAGCGGATGAGGATGCCTGCCCGCGCGCCTTTGCCGGTGCCGACCATGACCGAGAGCGGGGTGGCCAGGCCGAGGGCGCAAGGGCAGGCGATGATGAGGACGGCGACGGCGGAGACCAGGGCCAGGGTCAGCGCCGGTGCGGGTCCGATCGTGTACCAGAGAGCGAACGTCGCGATCGCGAGGGCGATGACCGCCGGGACGAAGTAGGCGGAGATCGCGTCGGCGAGACGCTGGATCGGCGCCTTGGACGCCTGGGCCTGCTGCACCGACCGGATGATCTGCGCGAGCATGGTGTCCGCGCCGACCTTGGCCGCGCGCACCCGCAGGGAACCGGTGGTGTTGACGGTGGCTCCGATGACACCGTAGCCCGCGTGCTTCGTGACCGGCATCGGCTCGCCCGTCACCATCGACTCGTCCACGGCGGACGAGCCCGACAGTACCTCGGCGTCGACAGGGATCTTCTCCCCTGGGCGGATGACGATCTCGTCCCCGACGACCACCTCATCGACGGGCGTCTCGGTCTCGGCGCCGTCGCGTAGGACGCGTGCGGTACGGGCCTGGAGGCCGATCAGCGCGCGGATGGCCTCGCCCGTGCCGGCCTTGGCCCGAGCCTCCATAAGACGGCCCAGCAAGATCAGGCTCAGGATGACGCCGACCGCTTCGAAGTACACCTCCTGTACGTCCTCGGGGAGCAGCCCCGGAGCGAGGGTGACGAGCAGGCTGAATCCGTAGGCTGCGCTCGTGCCCAGCGTGATCAGGGAGTTCATGTCAGCCGACCGGTGGCGCAGGGCCAGCCAGCCGGTGACGTGCACGGGCCGGCCGGTGTAGAACATCACCGGTGTGATCAGGGCGAGCTGGAACCAGTGGTTCAGCATCCAGCCGGGCACCCAGCCGGCGCCGAACAGCTCGTGCGCCATGACGGCGAACAGCACCGGCGCGGTGAGCGCGGCGCCCACGGCGACTCGGCGGGTGAGGTCCTTGATCTCCGCCCGGCGCTCGGCGATGTCGGCCGCCTCCGCGTCCTCGGCCGACGTCTCCCCCGCGCTCGGCGCTGCTGCTGCGCCTGGCACCGCGCCCGGTTCCGGTGCTCCGCCGTCGGCGGGTTCGACGACGAGGGTCCCGTGGATCATGTTCATGCCGCAGGCGAAGCCGTAGGTGCCCGGCCGGTCAGGGCTCAGCCGCACGGTCGTGCGGGTGTGGGCGGGCAGTCCGGCCCCGACCACGAGATCGGGGAACACGACGCGGGAGGTGCATTCTCCGGCCTCCTGCCGGTCGAAGACGAGCTCGACCGGTGTGCCCTGGCGGACCTTGATCAGGCTCGGGCTGTAGCCGCCCCTCACGGTCACGTCGACACGCTGCACGCCTCCCTCCACGCGAACCGTGCCGGCCTTGCGCGGGCCGAAGAAGTACCGGCCCAGCACAGCGATGAGACCGACGGAAACCACTCCGACGATCACGTCCGCGACAGGCATGGCCACTCGCCTCCTCGCGTGCCCTGCTGTTCCAGCCTCCCGCGCAGCATCCACGTCGGCCACCTCGGCCGGGCAAGGCCGGAACGCCGTCGCCGTCGCCGTGGTCATCACCGGCGCCGGCGCGCCACCCGACGGAGCACTTCGACTCCTCCACGCCAGGCTCACCCTGCTCGGTGACCGCTGACCTCGCGGGCATCCCGGGTCGTCTCACGCACGGGCCGATCGGTGCAACGGCCGGGTCCGGGCGGCCCTCGGCGGTCCTTGCGTCCGGGGAGAGACTGGAGGGAACGAACCCGGTTCGGTCGGTAGGGACGGGGAACGACCCGGAAGGGTGACGATCATGTCCAGCACGAGCAGGTGGACCGCGGCCGCGCTGGCGGCGCTCGCTCTGGCAGCTGGATGCGCGGCCGGAAATAGCACCGCCAGCGGCAGGCCCCTGAGCGCAGCCGCCGCCCAGCCCGGCCCCTCCGGTGGCGATTGCTGGAGGCCGGGCATGTCCGGCGACGACTGGGACGACTGGGACTCGTGGAGGACCGGCACGAGGCCGGGAACGACAGGCCGGGATGACTGCGCGTGGGGTCCCGGCATGATGGGCGGGGGCTACTGGCAGCGTGGCGACGGTACTCCGGTCGAGACTCTGGACCAGGCCCGCCGGCGGGCCGACACCTTCGCCGACCGGCTCGACCTGCGTGTCGGTGAAGTCATGGAGTTCTCCATGAACTTCTACGCCGAACTGCACACCCTTGACGGGAAGCCGGCGACTGAGATCCTCGTTGATCCGTCCGATGGCGACACCGGGATCGAGTACGGGCCGGCGATGATGTGGAACACCGACTACGGCATGCACCAGCATGGCCGGACCGAGACCCGGATCTCCCCCGACGAGGCGCAGGAGCGCGCCCGGAAGTGGCTGCATGACCGGGGCAGCGACCTGACCGTCGGCGAGGCCGAGGCGTTCCCCGGCTACTACACCCTGCACACCCTGCGCTCGGGCGAGATCAGCGGCATGCTGTCGGTCAACGCCTCCAACGGCGCCGTGTGGGACCACACCTGGCACGGCATCTACATCACCACCAGCGAACACTGACGCCACAGCCGCCCCTGACCGGGGCCACCAGCCGAGCGGCTTGCGCGTGCTGCTCGGCGTGGTCGTCGCTTGGACGCCGACCGGGCACCGTCGCCGCTCGCCGGGCACCGTCGCCGCTCACGTGGTCAGGTCCGGATCGAACCGGCTGTTCCTGTCCGGCTCGAAACCTGTCCGGCTCGAAACCCCCGAGGGAACCGTCTAGTCAGCAGACCCGGACGGCGCCCCGGGCGCGCCCGGCACCTGGATGCGCCGTCCCGTCACTCGGCGCGGTGAGAGGGTCACCACGGTGTCCCGCCCGTCCCCGGCCCACGGCGCCGAGTGGACAGCATCCTTGATCCTCCGTACCTCGGTCTCCTCCCACACCGAGCGTGCCTGCCCGACGAGGAGGACGCTCCAGCCCTGGCTGAAGGCTTCGTCCAGGTGGTCCTCCTCGAAGGCGACCTCCACGCCGGACACCGAGGCGCGCGCGAGGCTCGAGTCCGCAGCAGTCATGAACACGATGTCCCCGTCGACGACCTGGTAGTTCACGGGGAACACCATCAGCCCGTCCCGTCCTTCGAGGGCGACCCGGCCGACGCCGTGGCCGTCGAGCAGCTCCCAGCATTCGGCCTCGCCGATCTCCTCCATCCGTGCCCGGTACCCGGCGCGGGCTCCTCCTGGTGCGAGGTCCGCCGTGTACCCGGTGAGATCACGGACAGTGGTCTCCAGAGCGTTCGCGAGCCGGACCAGGAACTCGATCCCCGGGGCGGCCACCTGCTCCTCCACGTAGGCGATGTAGCCGGGCGTCGAGCCTGCCCGTTCGGCCACGTCCTCCCAGGACAGGCCGAGTCGGGTGCGCCTGGCCTCGACGCGGCGGCCGAGGTCGCTCGTGGCGTGCTGGGCACGCGGGTCACCGTCCGTGCTCATGACAGGTCTCCTTCCGCGATCTCGGGACGCCGCTGGGGTACGACGGCGACCGGACACGAGGCGTGGTGCAGGGCGCGGTGGGCGACCCTGCCGAGCTCCAGACCGACGAGCCCGTCCCGGCGTCGTGCCCCGACGACCAGCAGGTCGGCGGCGGCGGATCGCTCGGTCAGTACCTTGTGGGCGGAGCCCTCGACCGTGCTCCTGCGCAGGCGCACCCCGGGATGTTCGGACGCCGCGGCCTCAAGGGCCTTGTCGAGCAGTTCGGAAGCCCCTTCCGTGAAGTAGGCCGCCCCTGCGCGCCTCATCAGCAGGTGGTCGGCCGGTTCGTGCGCCTGCCGTCGCCAGGTGCGGACGACGTCGAGTTCCGCGTCCCGGACGGCCGCCTCACGGAAGGCGAACCGCACGGCCGGCGAGTCCAGGTCGTGTTCACCGACGCCGAGCAGGATGCGCCCGTGGCGTGCTTCCAGGGCCTGCCGGTCCCCCCGGACGACGACGACCGGACAGCGGGCCCGGGCGGCCACGACGAGGCCGACGGATCCGAGCAGAAGGTCGGCGAGCTCGCCGCGCCCACGTGCCCCGACGACGAGGATCGTGCCCTCCCGCCCCTCACTGAGCAGCGCACTGGACGCGTCCTCGGCAAGGACGTCCGCGGTGAGGGGGAGGTCGGGTGCCCGGCGCCGGGCGCGTTCGGCCGCGGTACCGACGATGTTCTCGGCGAGGACCTGGCCCGAGGGGCGGTCCGTGGTCCTGGCCGGCACGACTCCTTCGTAGCGTTCCCACAGGGAGGCATGGACGATGCGCAGGGGAACGGCGTGCCGCACCGCTTCGTCGACCGCCCAGTCCAAGGCCATGAGGCTGGCGTCGGACCCGTCGACTCCTACCACCAGGGGCGATTCCATCGTGCCCACCGCCTTTCCGGTCGTGAGTGAGTGGCCTGCTGCCACGCTCGCACCGGGCGGAAGTGACCGAATAGGGCCGGTCGGTCCCGGGTGCGGCCCGCCCGGACCAGGTGTGGTGGCGACGCGGAGACACGACGGGAGGGGGCCCATCCGCTCCTCGCGGATCCTGATCGCGCGGTGCACGGCTCGAAGCCGCTTCCCCGCGTCCCTCCGGCAGTCCCCTCTCGCTTTCAGGAAAGCATCGGCAGACGGTCCGTGCCTGGGCTGCCCGGGTCCCGACGTGCCCCTTTCGGCCCTTGTCGTCCGCCGCCCGGCGGCGACACCCTCGCAGCAACAGGACTCGGGGCGCAGACGTACCGGAGGCCGGTCATGAAGCACCCTCGTACCGTCGACGACGTGATGACCCATGCGGTGGTCTCCGCCAGGCTCGACGCACCGGTCAAGGAGATCGTCCGGTCCATGCGGCGCTGGGGCGTGAGCGCGGTCCCGGTGCTGTCGGCCGAGGGGCGAGTGGTCGGTGTGGTGTCCGAGGCGGACGTACTCGGCAAGGTTCCGGGAGAGGCCCGGGACGACGCGCGATCGGTGACGGCGGGCAGCCTGATGACGGCCCCGCCCGTCACGGTTCCGCGCGATGCCACGATCGCCGGGGCCGCGCGGCTGATGGCGCGGGGCCACCTCAAGCGGCTTCCCGTGGTGGACGAGGGCGGCCGCCCGGTGGGTGTCGTCAGCCGGGGCGATCTGCTCAAGGTCTACCTTCGCTCCGACGCCGAACTCGCCGGGGACGTGCGCCACGAACTCCTCACGCACCTGATCCCCGAAGGTGACGCGGCACTGACCGTACGGGTCGAGGACGGCGCGGTGACGCTCGCCGGACGCCTGCCACAGTCCGTTCCGGCGGATCTGGCCCTGCGGTTGACCCGGGCGGTGCCCGGCGTGGTGGCCGCGACGGCGGAGTTCACGACCGGGTAGCGGCCTTCACGGGTCCGGCCTCTCCCGTGCCGTGCGGCGGAAAGTGCTGGACCCGCGCGTCCGGGCCCGGGAACACCTCGGTGACCCGGCCCGTGTCCGACCATCGGACGTCGAACGGCGGAGTGCCGTCCGGATGGTGGAGCCCGACGATCTCACCGTCACGCCCCTCGTCCCCGACCGTGGCACCACCCACGATCAGCCGGTCGCCGACGCGAGCCCACAACCCGGCGCGGGGCTCCTCCTGACCTTCCCGTTCTCCGATTGCAGCCATGGTTCTCGCCTCCCGGCACGAGCGCCCGACCGCGGTCCTCCCGAGGCCGGCTCTCTCGCCTTCTCCACCGTGCGTCCCGGCCGGCCGACCGCCATAGGGGCGAACAGTCCCGGATGGGGACCGTTCGGCACTGCCCCGGGTGGGCTTCGCGCAGCAGAGTGAGGTCTGGGGCTGCCGCGCCCCGTGAAGGAGGACCGTCATGCAGCACCGCACGGTTTTCGAAGTGATGACCCACGATGTGGTCACCGCCGCCCCGGAGACCCCCTTCAAACAGATCGCCCGGCTCTTCGCCGACCACGACGTCTCGGCGGTCCCGGTCGTCGACGCCGACCGACGCCTGCTCGGTGTGGTCTCGGAGGCCGACCTGCTGCGGTCCACCGCCGAGCTCCCCGACCTGGAGGGCCGTTGGGCCGGCGTCCGGCTGCTGTCACAGGAGCGGGGGCTGCCCGATGCGGAGACGGCCGCCCAGCTGATGACCTCGCCGGCCGTCACGGCGCAGGCGAGCTGGAATCTCGTCGAGACGGCCCGGACCATGCAGCGCAAGGCTGTGAAGAGACTGCCCGTGACCGACGAGACCGGTCGGCTCGTCGGGATCATCAGCCGCAGTGACCTGCTGCGGCCCTTCCTGCGCAGTGACACCGCGATCCGTGACGAGATCGAGCACGACGTCCTGGCCGACACCCTGCGCCTCGCCCCCGAGACGATCCGTGTGACCGTCGACGACGGGGTCGTCGGGCTGACGGGCCGGGTCGACGAGCGGGCCGACATCCGTGTGATCACGCGACTCTGCCGCTCGGTCGACGGAGTCGTCGCCCTGCACGAATCGATCGAGTACGCCTACGACAACCTCGCGCTCGACGTGGAGCCACCCCGATGAACGCCCTGTGGGTGTCGCCGGTCATGCCGGACTACGAGAGCGCCCGGGCCACCTTCTCCTGGCGGCGCGAGCGGTCCCGGCTCGCCGGGCTGCCGGACGGCGGCATCAACATCGGCTACGAGGCGGTCGACCGGCACCTGCGCGAGGGCCACGGCGAGCACGTCGCGCTGCGCTGCGTCGCCCGCGACGGATCCGTCCAGACGGTCACCTTCGCCCGTCTCGCGGCCGAGAGCTCCCGCTTCGCGCACGTGCTGGAGACGCTCGGCCTGGAACGCGGCGAGCGGGTGTTCACCCTCCTCGGCCGCCGGTTCGAGCTGTACAGCACCGTCCTCGGAACGCTGCGTGCCGGACGAGTCCTGTGCCCCCTGTTCACCGCCTTCGGTCCCGAACCCGTCGCACTGCGCATGAAGCTGGGCAACGCCCGGGCGCTGGTCACGACCCGGGAGCTGTACGAGCGCAAGGTGGCCCCGGTACGGTCCCGTCTTCCGCACCTGCGGCACGTCCTGCTCCTCGACCCCGGGGCCGACCCGCCCCCGGACACCCTCTCCTTCCCCGCGCTCACGGACGCCGCGCCGGACGAGTACACGCTGGGACCGACCGACCCGACGGAGCCGGCGCTGGTGCACTTCACCAGCGGCACGACAGGCACTCCCAAGGGCGCGATACACGTGCACGAGGCGGTCCTCGCCCACCACGTCACCGCCGCCTACGCCCTGGACCTGCACGAGGGCGACGTCTTCTGGTGCACCGCCGACCCCGGCTGGGTCACCGGCATGTCCTACGGCATCATCGCCCCGCTCACCCACGGGGTGACGACCGTCGTCGACGAAGGGGACTTCGCCCCCGCCCGCTGGTACCGGATCCTCGCCGACCAGCACGTCACCGTCTGGTACACCGCGCCCACCGCGCTCCGCATGCTCATGCGGGCCGCACCCCGCAGCGGCGACCGGACGCCCGCCGCGCGCCACGACCTCTCGTCGCTCCGGTTCGTCGCCAGTGTCGGCGAGCCGCTCAATCCCGAGGCCGTGCACTGGGGCCGGGAAGCACTCGGGCTTCCGGTCCACGACACCTGGTGGCAGACCGAGACCGGTGCCATCATGATCGCCAACTTCGCGGCCGACCCGGTCCGGCCCGGTTCGATGGGCCGACCGGTTCCCGGCGTCGAGGCCGCCGTACTGGCGTGCGGCGAGGACGGCCGGGCCGCGATCACCGGCGGGCGGATCCACATCCTCCGGGAACCGGGTGCCCAGGGCGAGCTCGCCCTGCGGGCGGGCTGGCCTTCGATGTTCCGCGGCTACCTGCACGAGCCGAACCGCTACGAGGCGTGCTTCGCCGACGGCTGGTATCTGACCGGCGACCTCGTCAGCCGCGACGCCGACGGCTGGTACTGGTTCGTGGGCCGCGCCGACGACGTCATCAAGTCCGCAGGGCACCTCATCGGGCCGTTCGAGGTGGAGAGCGCGCTCATGGAACATCCGGCCGTCGCCGAGGCCGGTGTCATCGGACGCCCTGACCCGCTGGCCGGCGCGATCGTCAAGGCGTTCGTGCTGCCGCGCCCCGAGTACCCGCCTGACACCGGACTACGGCGTGACGTCCTGGCGTTCGCCCGCCGGCGCCTCGGCCCGGCCGTCGCCCCCCGGGAGATCGAGTTCGTCGAGGATCTGCCCCACACCCGCAGCGGCAAGGTGATGCGCCGCCTGCTGCGGGCCCGCGAACTGGGTCTGCCCGAGGGAGACGTGTCGACCCTGGAGACACCCGAACCGGCCGGGACCGCCGAGCTCTCCGAGAAGGATCCGTGATGGCCACCGCACACGGCGGTACGTCCGCCGGAACACCGAAGGCGAAGAGCCCCCGTCGCGCACACGCGCCCGCGGCGCCGTCCCGCACACCTGCGGCGGCCCACGACCTGGACCTGCTGCGGCGGATGCTGCTCATCCGGAGGTTCGAGGAACGGTGCGTCGAGCTGTACAGCGCAGCGACGATCCGGGGGTTCGTCCACCTCTACATCGGCGAGGAGGCGGTGGCGGTCGGCGTCCACCAGGCGCTCGACGAGCGGGACGCGGTCGTCTCCACGTACCGCGAACACGGCCACGCCCTGGCCCGTGGGATACCACCCGAGGCCGTGATGGCGGAGATGTACGGGAAGAGCACGGGGTGCAGCCACGGCCGCGGCGGTTCCATGCACCTCTTCGACGCCGGCCGCCGCTTCTACGGCGGCAACGCGATCGTGGGCGGCGGACTGCCGCTCGCGGCGGGCCTGGCGCTCGCCGACCGGATGCGCGGCGAGCCCCGGGTGACCTGCTGCTTCTTCGGTGACGGGGCATTCGCGGAGGGCGAGTTCCACGAGACCGCCAATCTGGCGGCGCTCTGGGGACTGCCCGTGCTCTTCGTCTGCGAGAACAACCTGTACGCGATGGGGACGGCCCTCGCCCGCGAACACGCCCAGACGGACCTGGCGATGCGGGCGGCGTCGTACGGCATGGCGGCCTGGGCCGTCGACGGCATGGACGTGCACGCCGTGGAGAAGGCGGCGCGCGGGGCGGTCGAGTCCCTTCGCGCCGGCAGCGGACCGCACTTCCTGGAGATGCGGACGTACCGGTTCCGCGCGCACTCGATGTACGACCCGGACCGGTACCGGCCGAAGGACGAGGTCGAGGAGTGGAAGCGGCACGACCCCGTCACCGGCCTCGCCGACGGCATGCGCACGTCTGGACTCCTCGACGCCGCCGCGCTGGAGGACCTGGAGCACCGGGTCGCCGAGGAGATCGACGACGCCGTCCGGGCGGCCGAACAGGCCCCCGAGGAGCCGGCCGAGGATCTGCTGCTGCATGTCACGGGCCGACACGAGGAGGCTCAGGCATGAGCACGCGTACGCGACCTCGGGCGCATCCCGACGACGACACCACCACATACAGGGAGGCCCTGCGCGAGGGACTGCGCGAGGCCCTGGCCTCGGACGACCGAGTGTTCCTGATGGGTGAGGACGTGGGCCGATACGGCGGATGCTTCGGGGTGAGCCTCGGCCTCCTGGAGGAGTTCGGCCCGGAGCGCATCCGGGACACGCCTCTCTCGGAGTCCGCGTTCGTCGGAGCCGGGATCGGCGCCGCCCTGGCCGGGATGCGGCCCGTCGTCGAGATCATGACCGTCAACTTCAGCCTGCTGGCCCTCGACCAGATCCTCAACAACGCCGCCACGCTGCGGCACATGTCCGGCGGACAACTCGGTGTGCCGCTGGTCATCCGGATGACGACGGGCGCAGGCCGGCAACTGGCCGCCCAGCACTCCCACAGCCTCGAAGGCTGGTACGCGCACATCCCCGGTCTCCGTGTCCTGGCGCCTGCCACGATCGACGACGCCCGCCACGTGCTGTCCGCCGCGCTGGCGGACCCCGACCCGGTTCTGATCTTCGAGCACGGCAGCCTGTACAACGCGGCCGGGACGCTCGACCCGGCGGTCCATCAGGTCGACCTGGACCACGCGGCCGTCCGCCGCCAGGGCACCGACGTCACGGTCGTCGCGTACAGCGGTTGCGTGTCCAAGGCACTCGAAGCCGCGGAGGAACTGGCGGGCGAGGGGATCGGCGCGGAGGTCGTCGACCTGCGCACGCTACGTCCCCTGGACGACGCCACGATCGTCGGCTCGGTCCGGCGGACCCACCGGGCCGTGGTGGTCGACGAGGGCTGGCGCAGCGGCAGTCTGTCCGCCGAGATCGAGTCGCGCATCTGCGAGCAGGCGTTCTTCGAACTCGACGCGCCCGTCGAGCGGGTGTGCAGCGCGGAGGTCCCCATCCCCTACGCCCGTCGGCTGGAGGAGGCGGCACTCCCCCAGTCGGCCGGAATCATGGCGGCGGCGCGGCGGGTGGTGGGCTGAGATGGCCGAGTTCACGATGCCCTCGCTCGGCGCCGACATGGACGACGGCACGCTCTCCCAGTGGCTGGTGCACCCGGGTGACCGGGTGGCGCGGGGTGACGTCATCGCGGTGGTCGAGACCGCCAAGTCGGCGATCGAGGTGGAGTGCTTCGAGAGCGGTACGGTCGACGCCCTCCTCGTCGACGAGGGCACCACCGTGCCGGTGGGCACCCCGTTGGCCCGTATCGGCCCGTCCGCCGAGGACAGGCCCACCGCGGACCGGCCCCCGTCGACGCCGCTGGTCCGCCGACTCGCCCAGGACCGGCACGTCGACCTCGCCGCCGTCCATGGTTCGGGCCCGGGAGGCAGGATCACACGCGCGGACGTGGAGCATGCGGAACCGGAACTGGAACCTGCACGAGCGCCGGAGCGCGACACGACCGCCGGCCCCTCAGAGCCCACTGGCACCGGGATCAGGCGGCAGCAGGGCACGGAGTCGGCGCGACGGAGGCGGAGCCGAGGCGGGGCCGAGGCGAAGACCGCGCCGACCGCACGGCCGCCAAGGCCGGTGCGCAGTGACGACTCGACCGGGCAGCGTCAGGCTCCGCAGCGCGCGAAGTCCTCACCACTCGCGCGGCGGCTGGCCGCGGAACTCGGAGTCGACCTCGGCGAGGTGACCGGCACGGGTCGGGGCGGCACCGTCCGTGCGCAGGACGTCCGTTCCGCCGCGGCAGCCGAGGGCGCACCGCAGCCGGCCGTCCCGGATGTGGCACGGGCGGCGACCGCCCGGCTCATGAGCCGATCCAAGCGGGAGATACCGCACTTCTACCTCTCCACGACCGTGGACATGGCAGCGGCCCTGGAGTGGATGCGCGCCCGCAACCGCGAACTGCCCTTGTCCGCCCGTCTGGTGCCCGCCGCACTCATGCTCAAGGCCGTCGCGCTGGCTGCGCGGAAGGTGCCCGAGCTCAACGGGCACTGGGGCGTCAGCGGCTTCGTCCCGGCGGAGGAAGTCCGGCTGGGTGTCGCCGTCTCCTTGCGGGGCGGTGGTCTTGCCGCCCCGGCCCTCGCCCACGCCGACGCCCTCTCCGTGGCCGAGGTGATGGCCGCGCTCAAGGACCTGGTGGCACGGGCACGGGGCGGCCGACTCCGCGCGTCCGAGACCGCCGACCCCAGTCTCACCGTCACGAACCTCGGCGACCAGGGCGTCGAGGCCGTGTTCGGGGTCGTCTACCCACCGCAGGTCGCGCTCGTCGGCCTCGGCCGGATCGTCGAGCGACCGGTGGCCGTGAACGGCCTGCTGGGAGTACGTCCCGTGGTGACGGCGACGCTGTCCGCCGACCACCGAGCCGCCGACGGCGCCACCGGCGCGCGCCTCCTCACCACCATGGAAAAGCTCCTGCAACGACCGGAGGAACTGTGAACCACGACCAGGCGAAGGCGTTCGTCCGGCAAGCCGTGCAGCGTGTCGTCCCCGACGCCGACTTCGCCGGGCTCGATCCCGGCGTGCCCCTGCGGGACGCGTTAGAGCTGGATTCGCTGGACTTCCTCGAGTTCGTCGAAGCCCTCGCCGAACTCAGCGGCACGGAACTCACCGAGGACGACCATCCGGCCCTCGGCACCTGGGACGGCTGCGCCGCTCGCCTGGTGGCCGAGGCCAGTGCGTCCGCACAGGGAAGGAGCGCATGATGCGTCACCGCAGGATCGACCAGCTGATGACCCGCGATGTGGTGAGCGTCCGCGGCGACGCCCCGTTCAAGGAGATCGCCCGCACGCTCTCACAGCACCAGGTGACAGCCGTACCCGTGGTGGACGGCGACGGCCGGGTCGTCGGGGTGGTGTCGGAGGGCGATCTGCTGCGCAAGACCGCCGACCGGGCCGCCGCACCGAGTGGTCTGCCGGCCGTTCCGGACCTGGAGACGTGGGAACGGGCGAAGGCCGAGGGAACACGGGCCGAGGAGCTGATGTCCGCCCCCGCGGTGTGCGCCGGCCCGGAGTGGACCGTGGCGGAGGCGGCACGACTCATGGAGGTCCAAAGGGTCAAACGGCTCGTCGTCGTCGACGGCGAGGACCACTTGATGGGCATCGTGAGCCGTCGCGACCTGTTGGGCATCTTCCTCCGCGAGGACGACGACATCCGCCGGGAGATCGTCGAGGACGTGCTGATCGACACGCTGCGCCTCGAACCGACCGCCCTTGCCGTCGAGGTGCGCGACGGGCGGGTGGAGCTCGGCGGGAGGCTGCCCTTCCGGGGCATGGTGCCGGCGATCGAGCGCATGTGCGCCATGGTGGACGGCGTGGTCTCGGTCTCCTGCACCCGTCTCGCGTACGACGTCGATGACACCGAACGAGGAGGTGGACGGTCATGACGCGGAGCATCGTGGTCGGCCTGGACGGCACGGAGCAGGCCGACGCCGCTGCGGAGTGGGCCGCCGAGGAGGCGCTGCTGCGCGGCACGGACGTACATCTGGTGTACGCGAAGGAACCGGTACCGGAGGCCGCTCTGCCGCTCGTGGAGGGGGAGTCCGAGGAACCGTGGGCCAGGGAGATGATGGCGCGCACCGCCGGTGAGCTGCGCGAGCGCCATCCCGGCCTGTCGGTGACCTCCCAGGTGCTGTCCTCGGGGCCCGTTCCGGGTCTGGTCGCCGCGGCCGAGGAGAACGATCTGCTCGTCCTCGGCTCGCGGGCACTCGGCAGCGTGGCCGGCTACCTGCTCGGCTCGGTCGGCCTGACGGTCGCCGGTGTCGTCGCGCGTCCCGTCGTACTCGTACGGGCCGTCAGCGCGGGAAGCACTCCGCGGGGCCCCGTCGTGATCGGGGCCGACGTGCGGCAGCCCGTGGACTCCGTCCTGGGCTTCGCCTTCGAGGAAGCCGCGCGACGGCACACCCGGATCCTCGTCGTGTACGTACAGGAGCTCCCGCTGCACGCGGGATTGGGGCCCGCGATGGTCCCTGACTTCAGGCTTTCCATGATGCCGGAGATCAAGCGTTCGGTGGAGAGCATGCTGGAACCCTGGCGGGCGAAGTATCCCGACGTCGAGGCGGTCGCCCGCGTGGCGGTCGGATCGGCCGGACTCGAACTGGTGGCGGTCGCCCGGGAGGCCTCCCTCGTGGTGGTGGGCCGGCGTACCCGCCGTTCGACGCTAGGCGCACACATCGGCAGCGTGGCCCACGCCGTCCTGCACCACAGCCCGGTGCCCGTGGCACTCGTTCCCCACGACTGATCGGTGCCGGTCAGGCGTCGGAGGCCGTCGGACGCAGCCGGACCGCCGTGACCTTGTACTCCGGACACGACGTGACGGTGTCGGTGTGCTCCGAGGTCAGGGAGTTGACGCCACTGGCCGGGAAGTGGAACGCGCAGAAGACCTGCCCGGGGGCGAGTTCGGTACCGACGCGGGCGATGAGCCGTGCCTGCCCGTGACGGCTCTCGACGGTGACCGGGGTGCCGTCACGGACCCCGAACCGGGCGGCGTCCTCCGGGTGCAGGTCCAGGCGCTCGTGGGCGTCGAGGAGGAGGTTGCCGCCGTGCCGGGTCATGCTCCCGGAGTTGTAGTGGGCCCATCGGCGCCCGGTGACGAGCACCAGCGGAAAATCCTGGTCGGGTTCTTCGCCGGGTGGCAGGTAGGGGGCCGCCGACAGGTGGGCGCGCCCGTCCGGAGTGGCGAACTCCTCTGTGTACAGGGTTCGTTCGCCCGGCCGGTCCGGCTCGGGGCAAGGCCAGGGCACGGCCCCCTCCCGGTCGAGCCGCTCGTGCGAGAGACCCGCGAAGAGAGGTGTCACACGTCCGCACTCGACGAGAGCCGCGGCTGGGGTGGGGCAGCCCAGGTCGGCACCGAGGGCATCGGCGACGGCGTGTACGACCTCGAAGTCGGAGCGTGCGGTGCCCGGCGGAGTCACTGCCTGCCGTACGCGCTGGAAGCGGCGGTCGAAGTTGACGAAGGTCCCGTCCTTCTCCAGCCAGGAGGCCACGGGCAGGACGACGTCGGCGTGGTGGGCGGTCTCGCCGAGGAAGAGCTCGTTGACCACGACGAGCGGGCAGGCGTCGAGGGCCTCGGCCACGCGCCGGCTGTCGGGGTCGGTGGCGCAAACGTCCTCGCCGATGATCCACAGCGCCCGCAGGCGGCCCTCCCGAGCCGCCGCGAACATCTCGGGGATGCGCAGCCCTGGTGTCGGTGGGACCGGTCGGCCCCACACCGCCTCGGCCCGGGCGCGGGCCTCCGGGTCGGTGACGCGGCCGTAGCCGGGGAGCAGGTCGGGCAGGGCTCCCATGTCGGAGGCGCCTTGCACGTTGTTCTGGCCGCGCAGGGGGCTGATGCCGAAGCCGCGGCCGGTGCCGCCGACGGCGCCGCGCAGGATGGGGAGGTTCGCCAGGGTGCGTACGCCGTCGGTGCCGTGCAGGTGCTCGGTGACGCCGAGCCCGTACAGGACGGCCGGGCGTTCGGCGCGGCCGTAGAGTCGTGCGGCCTTCCTGATGTCGTCGGCCGGGACGCCGGTGATTCCGGCGACCCGTTCGGGCGGATGGCCGGCCAGCAGGTCGGTGAGTTCGTCCAGTCCGGTGGCGCGGTCGCGGAGGAAGTCCGGGTCGGTCATGCCTTCGTCGACGAGGACGTGGGCGAGGCCGTGGAAGAGGGCGACGTTCGTACCGGGGCGCGGACGAAGGTGCACGTCGGCATGGCGCGCGAGGCCCACGGCACGGGGGTCGGCCACGATGAGGGAGGTTCCTGCGAGTGCCCGCTGGAGGAGGCGGGCGCCGACGACGGGGTGGGCTTCGACGGGGTTGGCGCCGACGACCATGAGGCAGTCGGCGGTCTCGACGTCGTCGAAGGGGTCGGTGCCGCCGGCGCGTCCGAAGGAGGCGGTGAGTCCCGCTGCGGAGGGGGCGTGGCAGAGACGGGAGCAGTTGTCGACGTTGTTGGTGCCGATGACGGTCCGCAGGAGCTTCTGGACGAGGTAGTTCTCCTCGTTGGTGGCACGGGCGGAGGAGATCGCGGCGACCGCGTCGGGTCCGCCGTCGAGGACGGCCGCGCGCAGGCCGTCGGCGATCCGGCTCAGCGCCTCGTCCCAGGTCGCCGGTCGTAGTTCGCCGCCCTCGCGGATCAGGGGTTCGGTGAGGCGTTCGGCGGAGCCGAGGTATCCGTACGCGAAGCGGCCCTTGACGCAGGCGTGGCCACGGTTGACGGGCCCGTCCCGGGCGGGGAGCGCAGCGGCGACACGGTTCTCGCGGACGACGACGTCGAGGGTGCAGCCGACTCCGCAGTAGCCGCATGTGGTCCGTACGCGGCCCTCGGGGTTCTGCCGCGTGGTGAGGCCCTGGCCGGGTCCGGGCTGCGTGATCGCCCCGGTGGGGCATGTGTCGACGCAGCCGCCGCAGGACACGCAGTCCGATGCGGCCCAGGGGCCGCCGGTACCCGGGGCGACGACCGTGTCGGCACCGCGCCCGGTGAGGGTGAGTGCGAAGGTGCCCTGGACGTCGGAGCACATGCGGACGCAGCGCCCGCACGCGATGCACAGGTCGCGGTCGAGTTGGACGTAGGGGTGGCTCTCGTCCCGCCCGCGCGTGACTTCGGCGGCCGCGGTGTGGGGCGGGATCCCCAGGGCCCGGCATGCCTCGGCGAGTTCGCTGTGCGCGCTGTCGGCGAGCGCATGCGATGGGAGTGCCGAGGCGATCAGGGCGACCGCGTCCCGGCGCAGGTTCCGCACGCCCTCCTCGGCGGTGTCGACGGTGAGGCCCGGCGTCGCGGGTGTGACGCAGGCGGCGACGGTCCGCCCGTCGGCGCGGACCAGGCAGGTCCGGCACGAGCCGGCCGGCCGGAGGCGGTCGTCGTGGCAGAGGGCGGGCAGTGCGGCTCCGGCGGCCTGTACCGCGTCGAGCAGCGAGGCCCCGGCGGGCAGTTCGACCGGCATGCCGTCGACCTGGAGCCGTGTCATCGGTCCCATCCTTCCAGGGCCGGCCCGTAGGCGCGGGCCAGGCTGCGGACGGCGGCGGGAACACGCCGGCCGAACGCGCAGAGACTCGCCTCGCCCATCAGCCGTGCCAGCCGTTCGTAGGACTCCCCCGGCCCGTCGTCCCGCGCCAGTTCGAGGCCTCTCCGTGTGCCGACCCGGCAGGGCGAACAGGCCCCACAGCTCTCATCGGCGGCGAACTCCCAGACGTGTCGCAGGAGTTCGTACGGGTCGGTGCCGGCGTCGAAGGCGACCATGCCGGCGTGCCCGAGGGCGGCACCATGCTCGGCGAGTGCTGCCGCGGTGAGCGGGACGTCGAGCGCGGCCCCGGAGAGGAAGCCGCCGAGGGGCCCTCCGATCTGAAGGGCGACGAGCTCGCGGCCGTCCTTGAGGCCGCCGCCGAACCGGGTGACGATCTCGCCCACAGGTGTGCCGAGCTCGACCTCGCAGGCCCCGGGCCGGGCGAAGCGTTCGGACAGACACACCAGTTTGGTGCCGGTCTCGTCCGGTACCCCACGCCGGGCGTAGGACGCTCCGCCGTGGGCGACGATCCAGGGCACGGCCGCCAGCGTCTCCACGTTGTTGACCACCGTCGGCGCGTCCCACAGGCCGTGGTCCGTGGGATAGGGGGGCCGAGGGCGAGCACAGCCGCGAGCGCCTTCGAGGCGGGCGATGAGAGCGGTCTCCTCGCCGGCGACATAGGACCCGGCTCCTTCGACGACCTCGACGAACGGCCGCAGGCCGGCATCCTCAGCCGAGGGTGACAGGTCTCCCGCCGACATGGCGCGCTCCACCTCCCGCCGCAGCCGGGCCATGGCCTTCGGGTACTCGGAGCGCACCAGGACGATCCCGCGCCGGGCACCGCAGGCGAAGCAGGCCAGGGCCAGTCCCGTGAGGACGCGCTCGGGGTCCTCCTCCATGAGCAGCCGGTCGGCGTACGAGCCGGGGTCGCCCTCGTCCCCGTTGGCGACGACGACGGTGTCCGGCTTTCCCGCCGCCGCGGCCCACTTGTCGGCCACCGGGAATCCGGCGCCGCCTCGCCCGCGCAGTCCTGAGACGGCGGTCTCCTCCCGTACGTCCTCGGGCCTCAGCCCGGCCACCGCCTCGCGCCACACGTCCCAGGCGGAGTGCCCTCGCACGATCCCGGCCAGCAGGACGGGCGCCCCGGTGGTGTCGGCCGCGGGGATGCCCGGCGCGCGTGGCTCCGCCCGCCCGCCGAGTTGGTCGGCCAGGTCCGGGCCCGCGCGGGGCAGGGTGCCGTCGAGGGCCGCGGGGCCCGCGTAGCAGTAGCCCAGGCAGTGCACGGTCTGCAGCGAGGTCGAACCCGACTCGTCGACGGTGCCCGCCGTCACTCCCAGAGCGCGTTCCACCTCCGCCAGATGCTCCCCGCCCCGCGCCGCGAAGCACGCCGTCGCGGTGCACACCCGCACGTGCCGCTCACCGCGTGGGGCGGCGAGATCGGCGAAGAAGGTGGCGGGGCCGAGCCCCGCGGCGGCCGGCAGTCCGGCTGCCTCCGCGACCTGGGGCGCCCACGCCCCGGGACCGTCTGCGGTACCCGACCTGGCGCGCTCCAGCGCGGCCGGCAACAGCCCGCCACGCCCTCCGTGCCGTGCGGTCAGCCCACGGAGCGCGTCCATGCGTCCGCCCGGCTCCCCGGGTATCCGACCAGCCATGATCCCAGAGTGACCGGCCACGCCCCCGCTCGCATCCCGACCTGTCACGGGGTTCACGGTTCCGCGCTGCGCAGGGCGGTCAGGCGCCGACGGTACTCCTCCTCGTCGATCTCACCACGCGCCAGTCGCTCGCCCAGGATCTGCTCGGCCGACGTGGCAGGCCGAGAGCCCGACGGCCGTTCCGCAGGACGGCCCAGGGTACGCAAGAGCATCACCGCGACAATGATGAGCAGGCCCCAGAACAGCACCATCCCGGCTGACATGGCGAACCAGCCCCATCCGCTCATGCCGTCGCCGTACCAGAACATCATCGCCACTCACACTCCCGACGGCCGGGCCGGCAGGGACCGGACACCCCTGCCTCCGGCCTGTCCGCCACCACCGTGCGTCGCCCCAGGAGGCACAGCACAGGGCCGTCCGGTCCCTGGCAGGGGGCCGTACGGGCACGGAAGGGAACAGAGCGGCCCCTGACACCGGGAGCCCGAAGGCCGGAGCGTGGGGGGACAGCAGGGCTCACGCCGCCCATGAGGATCACCGCCGGGAGGCCGCCATGGTCCGGAACTCGGGGATCCCGCCCGTCGTGGATGCGCCGCGACCGTGGCAGATGCTGTTCCTCGCCACCGTCGGGTTCACCCTCTGTTTCTGGGCATGGGCGCTGTTGGGCCCGCTCGGCCCACGGCTGCGGGACGACCTGGGCCTCAGTTCCTTCGAGCAGTCACTGGTGGTCGCCGTGCCCGTGGTGGTCGGCGCGCTCGGCCGGATCCCGGCGGGGGCGCTGACGGATCGCTGGGGTGCGCGCCGGGTCTTCCCCCTCGTCGCGGCCCTGACGATCCTCCCCGTGCTCTACCTGGGTCACCTGGCCGACTCATTGGCCGAGGTGCTCGCGGGCGGCTTCCTCCTCGGGCTGGGGGGAACGGCCTTCGCCGTCGGAGTGCCGTTCGTCAACGCCTGGTACCCACCCGCACGGCGGGGCGTCGCCCTCGGGATCTTCGGGATCGGCACCGGCGGTACGGCCCTGTCGGCGTTCACCACCGTCCAGCTCGCCGACGCCGTCGGACGTGCCTTCCCCTTCGATCTCGTGGCCGCCCTCCTCGCCGTGTACGCCGGGCTGGCCTGGTTCCTGCTCCGCGACAGGCCAGGGCGCGCGACGGCGTCGGGGTCGCTGTCCTCGCGTACGGCACTGGCCATGCGTACACCGGCCACCTGGCAGCTGGCGTTCCTGTACGCCGTCTCCTTCGGCGGATTCGTCGCGTTCAGCGTCTACCTGCCGACCTACCTCACCAGGGCCTACGAACTGGGGCGCTCCGACGCGGCACTGCGGACCGCGGGATTCGTCGTCCTCGCCGTGGCGATGCGGCCGTTGGGGGGCTGGCTGTCGGACCGTATCCACCCCGTACCCGTGCTGACGGTCTCGTACGGGCTCGTGGCGGTGTGTGCCCTGGTCGCGGCGTTCGAGGCGGAACTGGTCCCCGTGGGAACGGCGGCCTTCTTCGGCATGGCCGCCGGCTTGGGCGCCGGGTCCGGGGCGGTCTTCGCGCTCGTGGCACGTCTGGTTCCGGCGGAGCGGGTCGGCTCGGTCACGGGAGTGGTCGGGGCGGCGGGGGGTCTCGGAGGCTTCTTCCCACCCCTCGTGATGGGAGCGGTCGACAGCGTCGCGCACGACTACACGTGGGGGTTCGTCCTCCTCGCCGTCACCGCGACGGGCGCCGGAACCCTGGCCGCCACCGCCGTCCGGCGGCGCGCCCGGGCGACCGCGGACGTCTGACCGCGGCGGCGAGGCAGGCCGTACGAGCCTCTCGGTACCCCGGCGATTGGGCCTTTCGGCCCCTCCTCGGGGCCAGGGTGGCCGTAGCCCCGCGTTCCTTCCGGAGGCTGGTATGGACAGCATGAACACCGACCGGGCGCTCCTCGTCGCCTCCGGAGTACGCAAGATCTACCGGACGGGCTCCGTCGAGGTCACCGCCCTGCTCGACCTGGATCTCCTCGTACGTCACGGGGAGATGGTGGGGGTCATGGGACCGTCCGGTTCCGGTAAGACCACGCTGTTGAACTGTCTGTCGGGGCTCGACGACATCGACGGCGGCCGGGTGGAGGTCGACGGCCACGATCTGTTCGCGATGTCGGACGCGGCACGCACGGAGCACCGGGCCCACACCATGGGCTTCGTCTTCCAGGCGTTCAACCTCATCCCGGTCTTCTCCGCGGTGGAGAACGTCGAGCTGCCCCTCCTGCTCGTGGGCACCCGGCCGCATGAGGCACGCCGCAGGGCGCTGGACATGCTCGACCGGGTGGACCTGGGCCACCGGGTCGAGCACCGGCCGAGCGAGTTGTCCGGGGGTGAGCAGCAGCGGGTGACCATCGCCCGCGCCCTGGCGGGACGCCCGGCGATCGTGTGGGCGGACGAACCGACGGGCAACCTCGACAGTGCGATGGCCGACCAGGTCATGGACCTGCTGTGCGAGCTCAACAGGGACGAGGGCCAGACGATCGTCCTGGTCACCCACGACAGTGCCATCGGCGCCCGCGTCCCCCGACTGATCCGGATGCATGACGGACAGCTGGTCGACGACGTCCGCCAGACCGCCACGGCCCGAGCCCCGAGCCCCGACGTCCCCTTGGGTTGAGCATGTACCCGAACCTCCTCATCCCCCTGCTCACCGCCCTGGCGCTCGCCCTCGCGGGCCTGGTGCTGGTCGCCGTCCGGCAGCCGGTGTCACGACGGCTGGCCTTCCGGCAGATCGCCCGTCGGCGCACGGAGGCAGCGCTGGTGATCGGCGGATCGATGCTCGGCACGGCCATCGTCATCGGGGCCCTGGTCGTCGGCGACACCCTGAACTTCTCCGTACGGCAGGAGGCGTACCGCACTCTCGGGCCGGTGGACGAGCGCGTCGTCGCACCCCCGGGGCCGACCGGCCGCGCCGTGACCGAACGGCTGGGCGCCCTGGCGGGCGACCCCGACATCGACGGCGTTCTGAACGCCCAGGCCACCCAGGCATCGGCGGTCAGCCATACCGACGGCCGCACGGTCGCCGAGCCACGCGTCCTGGCCTGGCAGATGGACTTCGACAAGGCGGCACGCTTCGGCGCACCGGGTGGGGATTCCGGTCTCGGCGGACCGGACCCGAAGCCCGGCCAGGTCGTGGTCAACGAGCCGCTGGCCCGGTCCCTGAGCGTGGGGGCCGGGGATCCGGTCACGCTGTACCTGTTCGGGGTTCCGGGGACGTACCGGATCGAGCGTGTGGTGCCGGAAGAGGGGCTGGCCGGTGTGGGCCTGGGCGGCAGGCTGAACCGCGACGTGTTCCTGGCACCGGGGACCCTGGACTCCGCCGCCCGGGCCGCCGGTGCGGAACCGCGCTCGGTCACCTTCGTCTCCAACCGAGGCGGCGTCGAAAGCGGCGAAGCCCTGACCGACCGGGTGACCGCCGACATCCGGCAGGCTCTGGGCCCGCTGGCCGGGCAGACGGAGATCGAGACGCCGAAGCACACGGTTCTGCGGGACGCCAGACAGGCCGGGGACTCCCTCGGAGCCCTGTTCCTCATGATCGGCAGTTTCAGCATCATCGCGGGCGCACTGCTCCTGGTGAACATCTTCGTGATGCTCGGCGAGGAGCGGAAGTCCCAGATGGGCATGGTGCGGGCCGTGGGGATGAAGCGCTCACGGCTCGTCGGGTCCTTCACCCTCGAAGGGGCGACCTACGCGTTGCTGTCGGCGGTGCCGGGCGTGGCCATCGGGGTCGCCGTCGGCTGGGGCGTCGCGGTGGTGGCCGCGCAGATCTTCCAGGGCTGGTCGGTCGGGGGCAGCAGCATCCGCATCGCCTTCGCCGTGACCCCCACCAGCGTCCTCAACGGACTGGCCATGGGCCTGCTGATCGCTTTTGCCGCCATCCTGGCCACCAGCGTGCGCATCAGCAGGTTCAACATCATCGCCGCGATCCGCGACCTCCCGACGACGCCCGGTCAGCGACCGCGCCGCCGTCTGCTCGCCGTCTCCAGCACCCTGGCCGTCCTGTGCGCGTTCGCGGCCGTCCCGGCCGTGGCACGCAGCCAGCCCGACGCCACCTACCTCATGCCGGCGCTCGCCCTCGCCTTCGCCACTCCGGCGCTCCTGCGGGTTCTTCCCCGTCACACGGTCACCACCCTGGTCGCGGGAGCCGTTCTGGTCTGGACGCTCCTGGCACCCGTCATACGCCCCCGGATCTTCGACACACCGTCGATGTCCGTGTACGTCATCCAGGGCGCCCTGGCCGCCTTCTCCGCCGTGGTACTCGTCAGCGACAACCAGAAGACCTTGCTCCGCCCCGTACGGCGACTCCTCCAGCGCCCGACGGAGGGCGGCCTGGCGGCACGGCTCGCCGTCGCATACCCGCTGGCCAAGCGATTCAGGACCGGTGCGACGCTGGTGATGTACACCCTCATCGTGTTCGTCCTCGTCCTCCTGACGGAGATCTCGGGCATCCTCCGCGCCGGAGTCGACGGAGTCGTCGCGGACGCCACCGCCGGATACTCCCTGCGACTGGACTACAACCCCCAGGTCGCCGGCGACCGACTCGTCTCCGATCTCCGCGGCGGCCCGTCGGCCGCCGGGATCGCCGCCGTGACACCGCTGCTCAACGCCACAGGGCGAGCCACCGATCCCGGGCTCCGCACCTCGACGGCTTCTTCGGCAGCACCGGCGGCCCGGCCGGCGACTACTACGACCCCGGCGACACCCTCACCCTGACCGACCCCCGCACGGGCCGCAGCGAACAGAAGATCATCGCCGGCGTGCTGAGCAACGGGATGGTCTTCTACCCGGGCACCGGCGCCAGCTCGACCACCTACCCCGTGATCATGGGCGAGCAGGCGACGCGCGAGCTCTTCGGCGCCCAGGCACAGAACGCCTCCGCACTGGTGAGAACCAGCACCGGGACCTCCCCCGACGCCCTGGCGACCCAACTCCAGGGCGAGCAGCTCTCCTCCAGCCTGGTCGCCACGCCCATCGAGTCGGAGATACGCCAACAGTTCGACTCCAGCACCGCCTTCTTCCGCCTCATGCAGGGATTCCTCGCCCTGGGCCTCGGCGTGGGCATCACCGGCCTCGGCGTCGTCATGGTCCGGGCCGTACGCGAACGCCGACGCACCATCGGCATCCTGCGGGCCCTCGGCTTCCGGGCACGGACCGTGCAGCGGTCCTTCCTGTGGGAGAGCACCTTCATCGCCGTGGAGGGAATCGTCCTCGGCTCACTCCTCGGCGTGCTCACCACCTGGCTGATGTACAGCAACAGCGCCGCCTTCGAGGGCCTCGAAGGAGGGTTCCCGGTCGAATGGACCAGCATCTGCGTCCTGGCGGCAGCGACCTTCGCCGCGTCGCTCCTGGCCACGATCGGGCCGGCGCGCCGCGCGGCCGCCATCCGCCCCGCGCTGGCGGTCCGTGTCACCGAATGAAGGGCACCCCTCGCGGAATAGGTCGCCGAGCGCCTGATGACCGGCAGTCGGCGGGGTTGCGCTGCTGGGCCGACGTCCGGTCCGCGCGGAACGCGCCTGCCCACCTCTCCTCGGCGTCCGAGCTGCTCGACCTGGCGGCAGGCCTCCTCGCGGAAATCGGCAACACTCCTACCCGACAACGAGCGGCACTGGCGCGCATTCAGCGCCCGGGTTCGCCGGCTGAGGTCCGATGGGTGCGAGTTCCGCTTACCCCAGGTGGGAGAGGAGAACCCCGCGAGCCTCCCCGCGCTGCGCAGTAGTGGCTGAGGAGCGGTGACTCCTACTCAGGAGAGCCGCATTCGCAGGCGCGGCGCCAGTCCCGGTACGCGGTCACCGCCGTGGGCAGTGCGGGGAAGATCAGATCGGCACCGACCGACTCGGTCAGCCCGTAGGCGTCGAGATCGCCGAGCAGGTCCTGCTTCACACCAGCCAGCGCGAACACGATGCCGCGCCCGGCCGGTTCGCGGCGCAGCTCATCGACGGAGTCCAGCGCGGTGATGTCCACCTCCACGTTGGCCTCGGCATTGAGCACGAACCAGTGGACGGGCCCAGACTGCTCCGCGACGGCGGCGAGTGCACGGCGCCGGAGGAGGCCAGCCGCCGGAAGGCTGCCAGGTCGACCATCTAGACGGCGGCGTAGGTGACGAGGGCGCCCAGCACGGCGACCGGGATGAGACTCAGCAGCGGGCTGAGGAACAGCGGTACGGCGAGAACGGCCGCGCCGGCGGTCAGCGAATACACCTGACTTCGCGCGCCGGTGGAGTCCCACGGCGTGAACGTGCAGGTCGTGGCCGATCCCACCGGCAACCTGCTGTGGATCTCGCCCGCGCTGCCCGGCCGCACCCATGACCTGACCGCGGCCCGCCCCCACCGCATCATCCGGATCTGCGAACGCCAGGGTGGTCCGATCCTCGCCGACCGCGCCTACATCGGCGCCGGCCCGTGGGTGACCACACCGATCAGACGGCTCCCGAACCGGGACCTCACCACGACCCAGCGAACGGTCAACCGGGCCCTGTCGGCGGCACGGGCACCGGTCGAACGCAGCATCGCGCGGCTCAAGTCCTGGCGAATCCTCCGCAGAGCCCGCTGCAGCCCCCACCGCATGACCACCATCGCCCCAGCCATCCTCACACCCTGGAACGCCAACGCTGAAAATGCTCAGTGGTATCCCAACACCCTTGCCCTCAGCGCCGAGCGCCCCGTTTACGCTCTCGACACTCCCGGCGCCCCCGGCCGGAGCGTCCAACGCGAACCGATGTGGCAGCCCGAGCGCGCGGCGCGTTGGATGGACGAGGCTCTCGATGCGCTGGGCCTCGGCAAGGTCCACCTGGTCGGTTCCTCGTACGGTGGCTGGCTGGTCATCAACCAGGCCCACCTTCGGCCCGGGCGGCTCGCCTCGGTCACTGCCCTCGACCCGGGCGGTCTGGAGAAGGTCGGCCTGCGCTTCTTCGTTTGGATCTTCGCCAGCCTCTTCGCCACCTACGCCCCCAAGGCGTGGCGCCCCCGCCTCGCCAAGTGGCTGGAGCAGCCGGTGATCGTCGTCCCCGAGCTCCGCGCGATGATCCAGGCCAGTGTGAAGGCCTTCAGGGTCCGCCGCCCCGCCCCGCTGCCGCTGTCGGACGCGGAACTGGGCTCCATCCGGACTCCGTTCTACCTGATCATGGGCAAGCGCAGCCTGCTCGTACACCCCAAGCGGCAGCTGGAACGCGTACCGCGCCTGATACCCGGCGCCCGCGCCGAGATCGTCGCGGCCACCGGCCACGGCCCGCAGATCGACCACCCCGACCTGGTCAACGCCCGGATGCTGAGCTTCATGTCGGCCCCTGACGTTGTTGCTCCGCTCGTCGTCTCATCCCACGACGCGTCCGGGTTTCGCGCCCTGCTTGTGGTGGCTGGGGCATGAGTACGGTTCGCCGGTTTCGAGGACTTCGCCGACCTCGTGAATGGCACCCTGAGCAGCTGCCTGGTGGGAGGAGATCCGCACGAAACCGCTCGACAGGCCGCAGGAGGCCACGGAACGGGGCCGGCTCGGCACGTTGTCGCCGCACATCGAGGCCCGTCTGGCCGCCGCGGAGCAGAAGCTCGCCGCCATGCGCGACCTCGCGGGCCGATGCCCCACCGTCCACCTCGGCATGCCGGACTTCCGTGGCGTCGTCGCCCGCATCCACTCCGAGCAGCGAAACGGGGATACGAAGCCGCAGCCCTGAGGACCACAACGAGGACATGACCGTGTTCCTCTGTTCCAAGTGCGGCACCGCGATCACGCCGGAGCCGGCCCCCGTCCCCGACGTCTCCGACGACGAGCGCGGCCGGGGCGGAGAGACACGCCGGGCACCTTCCACCGTTTCGCGGGGCCGCTATGTGATCGATCCCGAGCCCTGGGGGCCTCCTTGCGTCCTGCAGGACGCAAGGAGGACCCTATGCCGGCTCAGTTGCGCGGCCCCATGGTCTGGGGATGCAGGCTTCGTCGTCTCGGCGGGCAGCCGACAGAGAGTGCCGGTGGCGGGGACAACACGCCCGACGGAACGCGTCCACCCGACCTCTTCCGCACGCCACCACCGCCATGCAGGCGATCCGATTCGCCGCCACCATCCTGTGGCCGACCGTCCCGAACACCCCGCCGCCCGGCTTCCGCCACGCCGGCGAGCGCCTGCTCCAGCTGGCTGCCAACTGGCGTGAGGCGGCAGTGGAACTCGGCGAGTTCGCTCCACCACGCTCCACCACGCTCCACCACCTGTTGTCTCTGCCCGCTGATCGTCGATCTTCATCAGGACCGGGGGCGACCGAGTTCAGAGTTGGTGCGGTGGCAGGGGGCCTCCACCGGATCGCAGCGCGAGCCCGCTGCCGTGCCTCCCAGGCGAGAGGCCGGGATGCGACCTAGGGTTGAAGGGAGTTCCGCCACGGCACTCGCCGTCGCCATCGTGGATGCCGAGATCGAGGCCCGGGCTGAGAGCGGACGGCCCGCCCGGCATCGACGCCGGGCGCGGCCCGACGTCGGAGGAGGCTGCCGAGCCGTTCAGGCCCCGCTTGCCCTGTGCCGGACATCCCGGACAGCCACAGCACCAGGCAGGAGAGTCCTCAATGCCTCAGAACCCGACCTCTGCGATGCGCGCGGCGGCCCACGCCACACCCAAGGAACGCGCGACCCTCGGCAAGAAGGCCCGGCGCCACTCGCCGCGGTCGGGCCACGCCGTGTACAAGCCGTCGCCCGGGAGGACGGATCCCCTGGCGATCCTGGAGGCGCAGTCCGCGGCACGAGTGCCCGAGCTCGTGCCGATCCGCTACGGCCGGATGACGGAATCCCCTTTCCGCTTCTACCGGGGGGCTGCCGCGATCATGGCCTCCGACCTGGCCGGCACCCCGCGCTCGGGACTCACGGCCCAGCTGTGCGGGGACGCCCACCTTCTGAACTTCCGCCTGCTCGCCTCACCGGAGCGGCAGCTGATGTTCGACATCAACGACTTCGACGAGACACTGCCGGGTCCCTGGGAGTGGGACGTCAAGCGGCTCTCCGCGAGCTTCGTCATCGCGGGGCGGGCGAACGACTTCGACGACACCGAGCGTGCCCGAATCGTCCGTTCGACGGTTCGTTCGTATCGCGAGGCCATGATCCGCTTCGCGGGGATGCGCACCATCGACGTCTGGTACGCGAAGATCGATGCGGACCTCCTCGAGTCCCTGGCCGCGGGCCGGCTCCATGCGACGAAGCACGGTCGGAGGAACCTGGCCCACGCGCTGGCGAAGGCCCGTACCCACGACAGCCTGCAGGCTTTCGACAAGCTCACCGAGACGGTCGACGACCGACCCAGGATCGCGGCGGATCCCCCGCTGCTCGTCCCGGTCGGCGACCTGCTGCCGGACGTCGAGCGCGCCACGCTCGAGCGCCAGTTCCGCGGCCTGATCGAGCGGTACGGCCGCACTCTCGCTTCCGACCGGCGCACCCTCCTGGAGGACTACCGACTGGCGGACGTCGCCCGCAAGGTGGTCGGCGTCGGCAGCGTCGGCACCCGGTGCTGGATCTTCCTCCTGCTCGGCCGGGACGACCAGGACCCGCTCTTCCTCCAGGCCAAGGAGGCCGACGCCTCCGTGCTGGCCGCACACGTCGGCGCGAGCCGGTACCGCAACCAGGGCGAGCGGGTGGTAGCGGGCCAGCGGCTGATGCAGGCCACGAGTGACATCTTCCTCGGCTGGGAGCGAGTGGACGGGATCGACGGCAAGAAGCGCGACTTCTACGTCCGCCAGTTGCGCGACTGGAAAGGCATCGCCGTGCCGGAGAGGATGCGGCCG
Source organism: Streptomyces wedmorensis (assembly GCF_000716445.1). Lineage (GTDB taxonomy): Bacteria > Actinomycetota > Actinomycetes > Streptomycetales > Streptomycetaceae > Streptomyces > Streptomyces wedmorensis. The sequence continues at coordinate 218,102 of NZ_JNWK01000009.1, read as the reverse complement.
AAGGACATGCAGGCGTTCGGCGAACTGTGCGGGGTCACACTGGCTCGTGCGCACGCGCGGTCCGGCGACCGCATCGCGATCGCCGCCTATCTGGGCGGCGGCGACTCGTTCGACCGAGCCCTCGCCACCTTCGCGGAGGCGTACGCCGACCAGAACGAGCGAGACCACCAGGCCCTGGTGGACGCGGTGCGCGCGGGCCGGCTGCCCGCGGAGGAACTGCCGGCGTCCTGAGCCGCGGATGGCAGCCGCGCCATGTCGCTCAGGGGCAGCTCGAAGCCGGGTTGTCGTGGACGAGGGCGCAGATCATCTGCTCGCCGCGTCGGTGGTCCGGTTAGGTGGTGCGCAGTTCGGCCTTGAAGTCGTTCCACCGGCGAGTGGTCTCGGCGGTGGCCCCGGATACGGCGTGGCTGAAGTTGTCGCCGGTGTTCCAGGACGTCGCACTTGGCACGGTCGGAGCTCTCCTCCCACGTGCAGAGGGAGGACAGATCGCTCTGGTCGGCCCGAATCTCGCCCTGCGCGTCGACGAGGCCGTCGGCCGCCTGGACGGCGTTGCGGAAGCGGACGACGGAGGTACGGATACAGGCGAGGAGTTCGGTGGTGGCCTCGTCCCGACTACAGGGACAGTCCGGAACGTAGCGGGAGGGGGCGATGTGGTCGGCGTTGTCGCAGCGCAGAGGGCCGAGGAGAAAGTACCCGCCGTGGTCATCGGCATGCTCCACCGGGAGACGGCACGCCCGGGCGGACCGAACGGGCGAGTCTTGGCTACGCCGTGCTCGCACATGTCTACGGGGGCCGACGTCGGCCCGTGGTTCCGCACGGCGCTGTCCGGCGTGTCCCCGTCGACGTCGACGGAGCGGGGTTCGCCGACCTGTAGAAGGGGGCCCACGGGCGATCGTCCGGAGGTCTGGGACATGAGTAGTGGTGCTTGGGCCGGCGCCGCAGTCGCCACCATCACCGCCGCGTACGCGCTGGGCTCGCGTCGGCTGTCCACCACGCCGATCTCGTCGGCGATGGTGTTCGTCGGTGCCGGCATCCTCATCGGGCCTGCCGTGCTGGACGTCATCATCGGAGCCGGCTGGCTGCTTGCCTGGCCTCTGTTGCCGGGCTGACTCTGTGGGAGCTCGGCCTTGTCGGTGCCATCCTCGCCCCGACCGACGCCGCTCTCGGCAAGACAGCGATCACCCACCCTCGCGTTCCGGTGCTCGTACGTCACGGACTGAATGTCGAGAGCGGCCCGAACGACGGCATGGTCCTGCCCTTCTTCCTCCTGTTCCTGGCAGCCATCCCCGGCACTCAGTACGCGGAGGAAGGAGTGGTCGGCGTCTTCTGGCAGGCTCTGGTCCTGAGCACCGCGCTGGGATTGCTGGTCGGGTGACTGGGCGGCACACTCCTGCAGTGGTCCAGGGCCAAGGGATGGATCACTCGGGCATGGCGTCACCTCTATCTGCCGGCCGTGGCGGCCGGGGCGTACGAACTTGCCGTGGTGACGGACGGCAGCGGCTTCATCGCCGCGTGGGTCGCCGGGTTCGCCTGCGGGTTCGCCATGCGGCAGCACTCGACCGGAGTCGACAAGCAGAACTCCGACCGCACGGCCGAATTCGCCGAGAACCTCGGCGAACTCCTGGCCGCGATCAGTCTTCTCGTCTTCGGGGCCGTGCTGCTCGGCCCCGGGCTGGAGCACTTGAGCTGGCGGATCGTCCTGTACGCGGTACTCGGCCTCACCGTGGTCAGGATGCCGCCAGTGGCTCTCTCACTCGCCGGGAGCGGGCTGCGGCTGCGGCTGCCGACCGTGGCGTACATCGGCTGGTTCGGGCCGTGTGGTCCGGCCTCCGTGGTCCTGGCGCTGCTGGTGGTGGAGGATCCCGTCCCCGGGGTGGAACTGCTGGGGAACGTCGTCGCGATCACCGTCGGTCTCAGCGTCCTCCTGCACGGCGTCTCGGCCGTGTCCCTCGCCGAGCGCTACGGCCACTGGCACGAGAAGGCCACAGCCGCATCTCTGCTTGCCGTCGGCGGTCGTGGGACCGTGGCGACGTCCCCGGTGACCAGGGTGACCTGGTGGGTCGCCGAGGGCTTGGCGGGAGCGGTGGGCTTGGCCCGCGCGGCTTGCGCGGGTGCCTGCGGAACGACGAGCGCCGAGGCCGGCAGGGGCACCGCGGTGGCCGCCGCGATCAGCTCCCGGCGTCTGCGCCGGAAAGCGGAAGGACGGGGAGGGGGTTCCATGGCATGGGTCTGTCGACCGGGGAACGCCGTCGTGAACGTCCCATGACGGCAAGTCCTCGCCATGGCAAAGGCTTGGCAGTCGTGAACCGCGCGATTCCGGGCGGAAGGACGTGGCGGGTCGCGGGTACCGACATGCGCCGGGGAACGACGGGGGTCAGATTGGAGATATCCGACCCGCCGGACGGAGACTCCTCGGCGGGCAGACGACATGGAGGAGCCTGTCAGACCATGGCTCGCGAAGAAACGACAGATGAGTCGCCGCGACTGGTTCTCGTCGTCGGCGTCGCCGGGTCGGGCAAGTCGACGGTGGGTCGTCTTCTCGCCGAGCGGCTGGGTTGGGCGTACCGGGACGCGGACGAGTTCCACTCCGAGGCCGACCGCGCCAAGATGGCTGCCGGCCATGCCCTCACGGACAGCGACCGGGAGCCGTGGCTCGAAGCGATCGGGGAGTGGATGGACCGGGCGACCGCGACCGGTCAGCGGGCCGTCGTCACCTGCTCGGCGCTCAAGCGTCACTACCGGGACAAGCTGCTGGCAGGGCGGCCCGACACCGTTCTGGTGTACCTGCACGGCTCGCGCGAGCTGCTGGAGTCCCGGCTGGCCTCGCGGCACGGTCATTTCTTCCCGGCGGCCCTGCTGGACAGCCAGCTCGCGGTCCTCCAGGAGCCGGAGCCCGATGAGCACCCGGTGGTGGTGGAGATCGACCAGTCTCCGGAGGCCGTCGTCACAGCCGTGCTGTCGCTGATGCGCCGGGACTCCGGTGTCGGGGTTCCGGCGCACGGGCCGGGCCCGGAGCGGGCCGTCCACGCCGTCGTACGCGAGAGTTCTTCCGCGTCCCCCGGCCCCACGGGCGCGTCGTGGCGGTTGGTCCGGGAAGAGCAGAGCGCGGAAGTGGTCCAGCTGGGCGGCGCCCTGCGCGACTACGTCGTGAACGGCCGACCGCTGCTCGACGGGTTCTCCACGGGGTCCACCATCACGGGCGGGCGCGGGCAACTGCTCGTCCCCTGGCCGAACCGCGTGGGCGGCGGACGCTACCGCTTCGACGGCAGGGATCTGCAACTCCCCCTGACCGAGGTGGAGAAGGGCAACGCGATCCACGGGCTGCTTCGCTGGACGCTGTGGGAGCTGCTCGCCCGCACCGATGACTCGGTGGTGCTCGGCACAACGCTCTGTCCCCAGCCCGGATATCCGTTCCTCCTCGATGTCCGTGTCGAGTACCGGCTGGGGGCCGACGGGCTCAGGACGGCTGTCCGGGCCACCAACACCGGTACCGATCCCGTGCCTTACGGTGTGGGCCAGCATCCCTATCTCACGGTCGGCACCGAACTCGTCGACAGCGCCGTGCTGACCGTTCCGGCCCGGACCCTGCTGCGTACCGACGACAGGGGCCTGCCGATCGGCCAGGAGCCCGTCGAGGGCACCCCGTACGACTTCCGCACCGCCCGCCCCATCGGCGGCCTGCGGCTGGACACCGCTTTCACCGGACTCGACCGCGATCCCGACGGGCGGGCGATCGTGCGGCTGGCGCACCCCTCCGGGCGGCGGGGCGTCGATCTGTGGCTGGGCGAGGGCACTCGCTGGGTGCAGGTGTACACGGGCGACACCCTGGCCGAACCCGAGCGCCGGCGACGGGGAGTCGCCGTGGAGGCGATGTCCTGTCCACCGGACGCCTTCCGGAGCGGCACGGACCTCACCGTCCTGCAGCCGGGCGCGATCCACGTGCTCCGCTGGGGGCTGATCCCCTGGGGGTACGCGTGACACCGTCCGCCGAGCCGTCGAGGACGGGCGGCATGACCGCGCACGATTTCCGGGCGCTCTACGAGCGGCTCCGGAGCCGGGCGGCGCCGCCGGCGGTGAACGGCCGGTGTGGCGCGCTCCGCCATCTCACACCTGAGCGGGTGGTGGCGGCCGCCTCGGAGGTCCGGCTCGGACGCACCGTGTCGATGGCGGCTCCGATCGAGACCGTACCGGGTCCCGACGACCCTGAGCCCGCGGTGCACCGCATGACCGGCCCGAGCCCGCGCGATCTCCGCTCCGACGCGCTCCACTTCGCCACCGACCGCTTCGCCATGAACGTGCACGGCGACGCGGACAGCCATCTCGACGCCCTCTGCCATGTGGTGTTCGACGGGGAACTCTACGGCGGGGTGCCCGCGAGCACCGTGACCGACGCGGGGGCCGGTCGGCTCTCCGTCGACCTGCTCGGCGACGGCATCGTCGGCCGGGGTGTCCTGTTGGACATCCCGCGGCTGCGTGGCGTGCCCTGGCTGGAACCGGGCGACGTCGTGACCTCGGGCGACCTGACGGCCGCCGAGGCCGCGCAGGGAGTCCGTGTCGGACCGGGCGACCTGCTGTTCGTCAGGGTGGGGCATCGTCTTCGGCGCACCGAACTCGGGCCGTGGGACTCGGCCGGGGCGCGGGTGGGTCTGCACCCGACCGCCGTGGAGTTCCTGGCCGAGCGCGAGGTCTCCGTTCTGGGCGGAGACGGCAACAACGACACCGCTCCCAGCGTGGTGGAGGACATCGCCTTCCCCGTACACGTCCTGGCCATCCACGCCATGGGGGTCCCTCTCATGGACTACTTGGGGTTCGAGGACCTCGTCCCGGTCTGCGCGCGGGCCGAGCGCTGGAGTTTCCTCTGTGTGGTGGCCCCCCTGCGGCTGACCGGAGCCACGGGGTCGCCCGTGAACCCGGTCGCGGTGCTGTGAACGGCCTGGCGTCGGGGACCGTCGCGGTGCCGCGAGAAGGCCTTGCCCGCCAGGGACCGCCGCTCCGGTCGCCGTCCACGAGGAGGGCAGCTACCTTCGAGGGAGGTGGGGCCGCCGGACCCTCGCCCCTCGGGGCGCCAGGTGCCTGACATCGGGTCGGGGCCATGATTCCAAGGACGGTGGTCGCCATGGGCGACGCCCCTCACTATGACGTCATCATCATCGGCACCGGCGCCGGCGGAGGCACTCTCGCCCATCGGCTCGCCCCGTCCGGCAAGCGCGTCCTCCTCGTCGAACGCGGCGGCTACCTTCCGCGTGAGCGGGACAACTGGGACTCGACGGCGGTGTTCGTCAGGGGCAAGTACCGTGCGCCGGAGTTCTGGCTGGACAGGAACGGCGACGAGTTCCCGCCCGAGGTCAACTACTACGTCGGCGGCAACACCAAGTTCTACGGGGCCGCCCTCTTCCGGCTGCGTCCGGAGGACTTCGGCGAGATCCGTCATCACGGCGGCATCTCCCCGGCCTGGCCGATCCGGTACGAGGACCTGGAGCCGTACTACACGCAGGCCGAGCACCTCTACCTCGTCCACGGACGGCACGGCGAGGATCCCGGCGAAGGCCCGGTGAGCGCGCAGTACGCCCATCCACCGGTGGAGCACGAGCCGCGCATCCAGCAGCTGAGCGACGATCTCGAGAAGCGCGGCCTGCACCCGTTCCACCTCCCGATCGGCGTCAACCTGATCCAGGAGAACGGCGGGCGGGCCACCCACTCCAGCGTCTGCATCCGGTGCGACCGCGTCGACGGCTTTCCGTGTCTGGTGCGCGGGAAGTCCGACGCCGAGGTGATCTGTGTGGAACCGGCTCTGGAGCACCCCAACGTCGAGATGGCCACGCACACCCAGGTGGTGCGGCTGGAGACGGATGCCGGGGGACGCCGGGTCAGCGCGGTCGTCGGCCGGCTGGCGGACGGTTCCGAGGTCCGGTACACGGCGGACGTGGTGGTCGTCTCCTGTGGGGCGGTCAACTCCGCGGCGCTGCTGCTGGCCTCGGCGAACGAGCACCATCCCCGTGGCCTCGCCAACAGCTCGGATGTGGTCGGCCGCTTCTACATGCGGCACAACAACCTCGCTCTGATGGCGGTGTCGAAGGAGCCCAATGACACCCGATTCCAGAAGACCCTCGCCGTCAACGACTGGTACCTCGGCGCGGACGACTGGGACTTCCCGTTGGGCGGCATCCAGATGCTGGGCAAGTCCGACGCCGAACAGATCCACGGCGAGGCCCCCCGCTGGGCCGGTGCGGTGACTCCCGACATGCCGTTCGAGGTGCTCGCGCGTCACGCCGTCGACTTCTGGCTGTGCGGTGAGGACCTCCCCCGGCCCGACAACCGGGTCACTCTCGACGGCGACGCCCGTATCCGTCTCGCTCTCGACGAGAAGAACAACATCGAAGGCCTGAAGCGGTTGAGGCACAAACTGCAGGGAATGCTGGGGCACCTCGGCATGCACGAGCACCACCTGCTGTCCCGCAGCATCTACCTGCACAAGGGCATGCCGATCGGTGCGACGGCGCACCAGGCGGGCACCGTACGCTTCGGCGCCGATCCTGCCGCCTCCGCGCTGGACGTGAACTGCAAGGCCCACGACCTCGACAACCTGTACGTCGTGGACACGAGCTTCTTCCCGAGCATCGGCGCGGTCAACCCGTCCTTGACGGCCATCGCCAACGCCCTGCGGGTCGGGGATCACCTCGTGGCCCGGCTGGGTTGAGATCGGCGCGGCCGGGCCCGTAGGTGGTCCGTCCGGACGAAGACGCTGGGCTCAACGGCCCAAAGGCGAGGCGGAGGAGATGCCGACCGCCTCATCGGGTGATTGCGTGAGCTGCCCGGCCGCGCCGGCCCCGGGCCCAGGCGACCGCGCAGCGAGGAGGCAGGGAATGGATTCCACTGTGGAGGCACCGCAGGATGTGATCCCGGCGCGTTTGCTGCACGGCCAGAAGGCTCTGGTCACCGGGGCCAATTCGGGCATCGGCAAGGCCACGGCCATCGGTCTGGGCCGAGCCGGTGCCGACGTGGTCGTGAACTACGTGGCGGGGCGCGAGGCCGCCGAGGAGGTGGTCGCGGAGATCGCCTCGTTCGGGGTCCGCGCCGCGGCGTACGAGGCCGACGTGTCCCAGGAGGACCAGGTCGTCGCCATGATGGACCGGATGGTCCAGGAGTTCGGCACCATCGACGTTCTCGTGGCCAACGCGGGACTGCAGCGGGACGCCCGGCTCACGGAGATGACGCTCGCACAGTGGCAGAAGGTCATCGACGTCAATCTCACCGGTCAGTTCCTGTGCGCCCGGGAGGCGACCAAGGAGTTCCGGCGCCGGGGCGTGGTCCCCGAGGTCTCCCGCTCAGCCGGGAAGATCATCTGCATGAGTTCGGTGCACCAGATCATCCCCTGGTCGGGCCACGTCAACTACGCGTCCTCCAAGGGCGGCGTGCAGATGATGATGCAGACCCTGGCCCAGGAGCTGGCACCCGAGAAGATCCGCGTGAACGCGGTCGCCCCGGGAGCGATCAGGACGCCGATCAACCGCGCCGCCTGGGAGACGCAGGAAGCGCGGGAGGACCTCCTGCGGCTCATTCCGTACGACCGCATCGGTGACCCCGAGGACATCGCGAACGCCGTCGTCGCGCTCGCCTCCGACCTCATGGACTACGTGGTGGGAACCACCCTGTACGTCGACGGCGGCATGACCCTCTTCCCGGGATTCGCCACGGGCGGATGACCGTCTCCCGGCCTGTCACGTCCACGAACAGCGAAGGCTTGCATGTCCACCTCGTTCCACCTGCTGGCGGATGCCCCGGCCCAACTCCTGCCGGCCCGGGAACTCATGGCCTTCACCCTGGCCTCCCACATCATCCTGGTACCCCTCGGCGTCGCCTTCCCCTTCATCACCCTTGTCATGCACTACCGCGGACTGCGCCACAAGGACGCCACGGCACTGCTCCTGGCACGACGCTGGTCGGCCGTCATGGCGGTGCAGTTCGCGCTCGGCATCGTCACCGGCACGGTGCTCTCGTTCGAGTTCGGTCTGCTCTGGCCCGGCCTGATGGGGCGCTGGGGTGATGTCTTCGGCATCGGATTCGGCGTCGAGGCCTGGGCCTTCTTCCTGGAGGCCGTGCTCATCGCCATCTACCTGTACGGATGGCGGCGGCTGAAGCCGCGGACGCACTTCCTCCTGGGCCTGCCCCTGCCGTTCGCCGCACTGCTCGGAGCGTTCGGCATCCTGGCCGCCAACTCCTGGATGAACACGCCACAGGGCTTCTCGCTCGACTCCGGGGGCAACCCGGTCGACGTGAACGTCTGGAAGGCGATCTTCACGCCGATGTTCGGACCGCAGTACTGGCACTTCGTCGTGGCGATGGTCCTCACCGCGGGCTTCATGGTGGCCGGGGTCTATGCCGTCGGCTGGCTGCGCGGCCGCCGGGACCACTACCACCGGCTCGGCTTCGCCGTTCCGTTCACCATCGCCGCCGTCGCCGCCCCGGTGCAGTTCGTCCTCGGCGATTCCATCGCCCGGTCGGTGTTCCACAAGCAACCGGTGAAGTTCGCCGCGATGGAGATCGTCTGGAAGACCGACACCAGGGTGCCGGAGTACCTCTTCGGACGTCTGAACGAGAACGGCACCGTCTCGGGCGGCATCAAGATCCCCTTGCTCGACTCGGTGCTGGCCGGGTTCAGCCCGGACACCGAGGTGGTGGGACTGACCTCCGTCCCGGCGGACCAACGCCCCACGGCCACACAGGCGACCATCGCCCACTGGGCCTTCGACCTCATGGTCCTGATCGGATCCGTGCTGGTGCTGCTCGCCCTCTGGTACGGGTTCGTCTGGTTGCGGCACCGCCGGCTGCCCGCCTCTACCTGGTTCTACCGCTCGGCGGCCTGCGCGGGCGTCGCCTCCGTGGTGGCCGTCGAGTGCGGCTGGATCGCCACCGAGGTCGGACGCCAGCCCTGGATCGTGTACCAGAACATGCGGGTCGCCGAGGCGGTGACGTCGACCCGCTCCACCAGCCTGTGGATCATGCTCGGTGTGGTGATGGCGGTGTACGTGTTCCTCTTCGGCTCGTTCCTCGTCATCCTGCTGAAGATGCGCACGCGGTGGCGCCTCGCCGACCGGCAGCAGGCCGCCGGAGGGACGGGCCGTCCGCCGGAGGACGACCTCCCCTACGGGCCGCGAGCCCCCCTTCCCGTGGGAGACGCCCCTCCCACCGGAGACGGAGCCGGGCGGCCCGGGGGTGACCGCTCGTGACAGCCGACCTCATCGCCGTGGTCCTGCTCCTGGCCGTGACCGCGTACGCCTGCGCCGGTGGTACCGACTACGGTGCCGGCTTCTGGGACCTGACGGCCGGTGGGACGGCGCGCGGCCGGCGGCCCCGGTGGCTCATCGACCACGCCATGGCTCCCGTATGGGAGGTCAACAACGTCTGGCTGATCTTCGTTCTCGTCATCATGTGGACCGGTTTCCCCGTCCTGTTCCAGACCGTGTTCTCCGCGATGTGGCTCCCGCTGGCCCTGGCCGTCGTGGGCATGGTCCTGCGTGGCGCCGGATTCGCCTTCCGCAAGCCGACCCGACGGCTCGCCGGCCGGCGTCTGTACGGCGCCGTGTTCGCCGTGGCCTCGCTCGTCACGCCGTTCTTCCTCGGTGCCGCCGTCGGCGGGGTCGCGTCGGAACGCGTGGCTCCCGGCACCGAGGCCTCGGCCGACATCTGGACCAGCCCCACCTCCCTCGTGTTCGGGCTCGTCGCCGTCGCGACCACGGCCTTCCTCGGCGCGGTGTTCCTGACCGGGGACGCCCGCAGGTTCGACGCGCCCGATCTGGTCGGCTACTTCAGGCGACGGGCACTGTGCAGTCTCGCCGTACTCACCGTGCTCGCGGTGGTCACCGCGTTCGTCACCCACGAGGACGCCCCCCATGTGTGGCACGGACTCACCCACGGCCTGGGGCTGTTCTTCGTCGTCGTGGCCGGAGCAGCCGCCCTCGCCACCCTGGTGATGCTCCTGCGGCCTCCGAGCACCTGGATGCGTGTCACGGCAATCGGCGTCGTCGCGTCGGCCGTCGTCGCCTGGGGTATGGCCCAGCGTCCCTATCTGCTGCCGACCTCGCTGACCGTGGCCGACGCCGCGGGCGCGCCCGCCACGCTGACGTGGCTGGCGATCGTCACCTTGGTGGCCCTGGTGCTCGTCGTACCGGCCGTGGTCCTCCTCTACTGGCTCGACACCCACGGTGAGCTCGAAGAGCTCACCGACGCCGAGCTGCGCAAGGGGAGCGGCACCACGGGTGACGACGCGGCACCCGACCTCTGATCGCCCGTTCGCACGCGTCCTGGACGCCCCTCACGCCCGGACCCCGAGGAAGGAAGCCGCTGTGACCGACGACGAGATCCTTCTCGGACTCGCCCTGACGGTGGTGCTCGCCACCGGATCGCAGATCCTGGCCGGCAAGCTGCGCGTCCCCGCCCTGATCATCCTGCTTCCCGTCGGGTTCGCCGCCGGCGCGATCACCGACGTCATCCACCCGGACAGACTGCTGGGTCCGGACTTCTCCGCCCTCGTGTCGCTGTCCGTCGCGGTGATCCTCTACGACGCCGGTCTGGGACTCGACCTGCGCAAGCTGGCCCACCACACCCGAGGGATCGTGGGCAGGCTGCTGGTGTACGGCGTGCTGCTCACCTTCCTCGTCACCAGCGCGGTGGCACCGGCGATGTTCGACATGCCCCTGCGCGTGGCCGCGATGCTCGGCATGATCCTCGTCGTCTCCGGGCCCACGGTCGTGGGGCCGATCCTCGACTTCGTGCGGCCGAGCGACAAGGTACGGCGCATCCTGATCTGGGAAGGGACGCTGACCGACCCGATCGGCGCCATCCTCGGCGCCCTCACCTTCCACGCGGTCGCCTCGTCACACCACATCGACATCGGTCGGGGTTACCAGCTGGGTCAGTTCGCACTCAGCCTCGCCGTCGGGATGGTGGGCGGAGTCGTGGGAACCGCTCTGCTGTGGTTCACCCTGCGCACCCTGCGACTCGGCGAGACCCTCGGAACGCTGGCACAGCTCGCCATCGTGATCGGCGTATCGGCGGGCTGTGACGTCGTGCGGGACGACACCGGGCTCATCGCCGCCATCCTGGCGGGACTGGCCGTCTCCAACATCCGCGGCTTCGACATGCCCTCGCGCCGGCCCTTCCTGGAGACTCTGGTCCAGCTGATCATCGGACTGCTGTTCATCTCCATCTCCTCCACCGTGTCCCCGGCGTCCCTGGTGCCGGTACTCCTCCCCGGGCTCGGACTGATCGCGATCCTCGTCCTGGTCGTCCGGCCGATCGTGGCCTTCGGCGCCGCGGCGCGCACGGACCTCTCACGGGGGGAGCGTGCCTTCGTCGGGTGGATGGACCCACGCGGCATCGTCGCGGCAGCGACGGCCTCGGCCTTCTCCGCCGGCCTGGTGCAGCGGGGGGTCACCGGGGCCGAGGAGATCCTTCCCGTCACCTTCCTGGTGATCGTGGGAACCGTTCTCCTGTACTCGCTGACGGCGGCCCCGGTGGCCAGACGGCTGGGCGTCGTCAGAGCGGAGGGCACGCGCGTCCTCCTGGTGGGCGGCGAGCCGTGGGTGGTCGACCTGGGCAGGGCCCTGAGATCCGCCGGCCTCGACGTGCTGATGTGGGCGGGACTCGACGAAGAACGCGAGGAGATCAAACAGGCGGGCCTCGACCTCGCCAAGGGCGATCTGCTGGCCACGGCCATCAACCCCGGGGCTCGTCTGGAGGGCGTGACGGCCGTCTTCCTGGCCACCGACGACGACGACTTCAACGCGCTCGCCTCGATCGTGATGCAGGACAACGTCGAGGGGCCCGTCTACCGGGTGGGGCCACCGCACGACAGCCACGGCGTGGTCGCTCCCTACACCGGCGGCGACATCCTCTTCGGCCGCTCCCTGGTCCGGCACGTCCTCGCGGAACGCTACGGACGGGGTGCCCGGTTCGTGGTGCAGCCGGCCGCCGCCCCGCTGCCGCCGGAGTACGACACGCTCTTCGTGGTGCGGGCCGACCACCGGCTGGATCCCGTCACGGAGAGACGGGAGACCGTGCCGCAGGAGGGTGACACCGTCGTCCTCCTCGGGCCCGCGACGACCGCCGCATCACCCTGAGGGCCCCGCGGCCTACGGTCCGGCGCGCCGCGGCTCTCGGAGCATCGAGTCCAGGGTGATCGCCGCGTCGATGAGGGCCAGATGGGTGAAGGCCTGGGGGAAGTTGCCCAACTGCCGTCCCGTCAGGTCGATCTCCTCGGAGTACAGCCCCAGGTGGTTGGCGTAGGTGAGCATCTTCTCCAGCACCAGCCTGGCCATGTCGGTGCGTCCGGCCCGGGCCAGGGCGTCGACGTACATGAACGTGCACAGGGAGAAGGTTCCCTCGGAACCGCGCAGCCCGTCGGGCGACGCCTCGGGGTTGTAGCGGTAGACGAGGCTGTCGCTGACCAGCTCACGTTCCATCGCGTCCAGAGTGGACTTCCACATCGGGTCGTCGGGGGTGATGAAGCCGACCGTCGGCATGCGCAGCAGCGACGAGTCGAGCACGTCGTCGCCGTAGTGCTGTACGAAGGCCTGCTTCCCCGGGTCCCAGCCACGGTCGTACACCTGCGCGTAGATCTCGTCCCGTGCGTCGACCCAGCGTCCGCCGGCCGCGGGACGACCGTCGTCGTAGGCGATCCGCAGGGCGCGGTCGAAGGCCACCCAGGACATCACGCGACCGTAGGTGAAGTCCTTCCGGCCCCCGCGCGTCTCCCAGAGCCCTTCGCCGGGCTGGTCCCAGTGGTCGACCAGCCAGTCGAGCAGGGTGTGCAGGGCCTTCCAGCCACCGCGGTCGAGGTGCATGCCGTGCTCGTGCGCGAAATAGATGCTGTCGAGGGCCTCGCCGTAGATGTCCAACTGGAGCTGCGTCGCCGCTCCGTTGCCGATGCGGACCGGAGCGGAGCCGCGGTACCCCTCCCAGTGGCCGAGGGTCTCCTCGACCAGGTCCGCCGAGCCGTCGACCCGGTACATGATGTTCAGCGGCCCGGAACCGTTCTCCTGACCGACCTCCTGCTTCACCCGCGCGTGCAGCCAGTTGATGAACGCGGACGCCTCTTCCTTGAATCCCATCCCCAGCAGGGCGTACACCGAGAACGAGGCGTCCCGGATCCAGGTGAACCGGTAGTCCCAGTTGCGCTCCCCGCCCAGTTGCTCGGGGAGCCCCGCCGTGGGTGCGGCGACCAGGGCGCCAGTCGGCGCGTAGGTCATGAGCTTCAGCGTGATGGCCGACCGTTCCACCGCCTCCCGCCAACGGCCGGAGTAGGTGGACTGTCCCAGCCAGGAGCGCCAGAAGCGGACCGTCTCGTGGAAGAGGCGCTCGAACTCCTCCAGGCGCACCTCGCGCGGAGGCCCGTCGGGGGCGGATTCCATGACCAGGCCGCGCTGCTGCCCCGCATGCAGGCTCAAGGAGAAGCGCAGGTCGTCGTTGTCGCCCGGGAGGATGGCCAGCAGCCGCTCGTCCTCCGGCTCACGGACGGCGTGGACGGCCAGGTCCAGGTCCTCCGAGCTGAACAGGGCGCCACGCTCGGAGATGTGCAACTCGTGCGGCTTGCGGCCGTAGTCGAATCGCGGGGCGATCTCCCCTTCGAACGTCATGCTCCCCCGTACGCAGCGGAGCATGCGGACGATGCGGTGCCGGTCGGTCGCGGTGGTTCCGGTCACCGGCATGAAGTCCACGACCTCCCCCGCCCCGGCCTCGGTCATGAAGCGCGTCACCAGGACGGCGGTGTCCGGATGATAGAGCTGCTTGGTCGTGTACGTGTCCGCGACAGGCCGCACGGTGAAGTGGCCGCCCTTGTTCCGGTCGAGCAAGGCGCCGAAAACGCTGGGCGAGTCGAACCGCGGACAGCAGAACCAGTCGATCGTCGCATCGGTCGTCACGAGGGCCGCGGTCTGCAGATCACCGATGAGACCGTGGTCCTCGATCAGGGGATAGTCGTCCATGGTGGACCCCTTTCAGCCCCCGTCGACCACAATCGGGGCGCCGTCACGCCCCGGCCGGAGTGGACCGGAGCGGCACCCGATCAGCTTAGGCCGACCGTGTCCGCCCGTCCTGGCGAGGACGCCGCCCGAGCCGGCCGCCCAGTGGCGGGCACCATTCCACGACGACGGCGACGGCTGGTTCCGCACCGGCGACCTGGCACGTCGTGATGCCGGTGCTCGCTCTGGGAGCGACGCCGTCCAAGGACGGGGCGCCCGGCTGGCGCAAGGAGCGGATGGCGGGCCACAGGTACCCCGTCCGGCGGAATTCCTCGACGTCCTGCCCACCAACGCCACGGGCGAGATCCTCAACCGCGATCGGGCGGAAGTCCTTCGGCGGCGCCACGACGCATCGGCCGCCGGACGAGGACATGCGGCGTCGCTCCGGTCGCGAGACCCGGCGAGAGCGCCTTTGCTGGACGGGCGACGGACGCTCCGCCGCTCGCGGCCACCCGCGGACCGCTCTGCAGGAGATCCGTATGGAAGCCCAGCACTGGCCGGTGCCGCCGGCGCTCGCCGTGGCCGGGTTCGTCGCCGGGAAGGAGCCTCGGTCCCCGTGAGCGCACCGCGGGAGGGCGAACAGGGCCGCCGGATCCGTCCCCGGCACGTTCGCCTGCTCCTGCCCCTCCTGCGTTCGGCGGTCGTGGTGACGGCAGCCACCACGGCCTACTTCCTGCTGCCCCTCGACAGAGACCTCGACCAGCACACGGGCACCGTGCTGGTCCTGGGGATCATGGCGATCGGCGCGCTGCTGGCCCTTCAAGCCGTCAGCATCGTCGGTTCGCCGTACCCGCGGCTGCGCGCCGTGGAAGCCCTGTCCACCGCGGTCCCCCTGTTTCTGCTGCTGTTCTCGGCCACCTACTACCTCTACGCGCGAGGGCAGGGAGAGCCCTCCTTCTCCGAACCGCTCAGCAGGAACGACGCTCTCTACTTCACGGTGACCGTCTTCGCCACCGTCGGCTTCGGCGACATCGTGCCGGTCTCGGAGACCGCTCGGGTGCTGACCACGGGTCAGATGGTGGCCGATCTCGTCCTCGTAGGTGTGATCGCGAAGGTCATCGTCGGAGCGGCCCGGATCGGCCTGGAGCGACGCCAGTCCTCCTCGGCACCGGAGGAGCCCGACCCGTGACCTCCTTGCCCCAGTTCCGGAAGGACGGAATCCATGACGGTGTCGCAAGCCGGCGCGGCCCCCTCCGAAGAGCCCGTGGAGTCCGCGGAGGCCGACCGATTGCGGGACCTCCTGCGGAAGCCCGCCTATCGCAAGGTCCTGGTGTTCAGCGCGCTCATCGGCGTCCCGATCTCCCTGGCTGCCTTCTGGTTCCTCGCCGGCCTGCACGAGCTCGAACACGTGATGTGGGCGGACCTGCCGAGGGCACTGGGCTGGGACACTCCACCGGCCTGGTGGCCGCTGCCCCTGCTCGCCGTGGCCGGAATCGTCGTGGGCCTGGTGGTGACCCATCTGCCCGGCGCAGGCGGCCATGTCCCGGCGTACGGCCTGCACGCCGGCGAGGCCTCCGCCGACGCCTTGCCCGGGGTGATCATCGCGGCGTTCGCCAGCCTCCCGCTCGGTGCCGCCCTCGGCCCGGAGGCGCCCCTGATCGCGCTCGGCGGCGGTCTGGCCCTGCTCTTCCGGCGTCTCGTCCGCGCCCCGGCCACCCCGCAGAGCACCGCCCTGCTGGGCGCGGCGGGCTCGGCGGCGGCCATCGCCGCCATCTTCGGCAACCCGCTCATCGCTGCGATCCTCCTTATCGAGGTGGCGGGCGTGGGTGGTCCCCAACTGTTCGTCATCATGCTTCCCGCCCTGCTCTCGAGCGGCGTCGGAGCCGTGGTGTTCACGGGCTTCGGCCGCTGGACGGGCTTGGAGACGGGCAGTCTCTCCCTTCACTTCCCCACCGCTCCCCCGCGCCTTGACACCGGGGACGTGGTGTGGTCGATCGTGCTTGCGGTGGGGATCGGCGCGCTGGTGCACATGGTGATCATCGGTGGCCGGCTGGTCGCCGTCTTCGTGGCGGACTCCACCTTCGTGCGGACGGTGATCTGCGCCGTCGCCGCCGGAGGCTGCGCCGCCCTCTACACGCTCGTCACGGGTCGCACCCCCGTCGACGTGGCCTCGTCCGGCCAGGCCACCTTGGCCGGACTCGCCGAAGACCCGCACGCCTGGGGCGTGGGCGCCCTCCTGGCCGTCGTACTGTTCAAAGCCGCCGCGTACGCCCTCTGCCTGGGCAGCCTCCGCGGCGGCCTGGTGTTCCCGGTCCTCTTCATCGGGGCGGCTGCGGGCCTGCTGCTCGCGCCGCTGCCAGGCCTCGGGGTCATCCCTGCGGTCGCCGCGGGCATGGCCGCCGCTTCGGCAGCCGCTCTGCGGCTGCCGGTCAGCAGCATCGCCCTCGTGGTCCTGTTGCTCGGGAACTCCGTGGCGATCCCGGTGGTGATCCTGGCTGCCGTGACGGCCTTCGTCACCGGCGAGCTGCTCCCGACGGGCCCGCCGGTGAGGCGCCATCCACCGCCTGAGGACAAGGCTGCGGGCGACGGGGCTGTACGGGGCGGGGGCTCCGTACACGGCCGAGCCGTACAGGGGTGAGCGCCGCCGTACAAGGCTCAGCCCCGTACGACCCCGGGTGTCGCCGGCCGCGGGCGCGCTCGCCTCCTTCGCGACCTTCTGGGTCGGCTTCCCGTCCCGACAGCTCGGTGGCGTCACTTTCGGCCACTTCGGTGACCGGATCCACCGCAAGGGCACGCCGGTCACCACCCGCGTCGAAGGGCCGCGGCTCAGAACCTAGGGGCGTTCGAAGGCCTGCAGTACACCACCGAACGAGAAGCAGAGCGCACCGCACAACGTCCCCCAGTTGGCGATGTCGGCGTTGACCGGGCTCTGGGTGGCGGGCCGGGTGAAGGCGGCCAAGGCGGAGACCATGAAGAGAATCGACCCGAACTGATTCACCGCGACCACCCACCAGCCGAGGCTGCGCGAGCGGAGGCAGGGACGGGAGCGATGGCAGATCTCGGCGAACGCGAGGTGACCCGAGATCAGGAAGAGCACGCATCCGATCACGTCGGGAGTCCAGATCAGCCGGTTGGTCTGCTGGACGGAGAGCCCCTGCAGGAAGGAGTCGAGCAGGTTGACTCCGAACACAAGCGTCCCGGTGAACAGCACGAACGTGCCGAGCCAGTCCAGACGCATCGGTTCGTACCCCCACCACCGCCAGCCGGCCGTGGCCAGTGCGCCGCTGCCTGGGGAGTGACGAGGCGCGTTCAGGACCTGCAAGAGCGAGGTGTAGCCCCCGGTGTTGAAGAACAGCCCGCCCACGAAGTAGATCGAGGCGCTCTCGACCGGGTCGCCCGAGCCGAACTGGGCGACCCCGGCGCCGAGAGCGAAGAGGATTCCGCCGAGGAAGAACGCCACCGACGCGACGGAATTGAGCCTGCGAAGTCGGTCCAGGGCCTGGGTGTCGGCGGTCGGGGGCGTGGCGACCGTGCCCCCGGGGCCGTGGACGGACAGGGCCCCCCGCTTGCGCGCGAGCCGCGACTCCCATACCACCGTCCCCCCTTCGGGGCGGTGCCAGGTGAGCCGGGTGGTGAACGGTCCCGCGCCTTCGGCGCGGTGCTGGGGCGGTTCCACGTCACGAGCGTAGTTCCAGCTCCGCTGCCCCGGGGCCAGCGAAACGTGGACGTTGTGCCGTCCCCTGGATGACCGGTGTCCCGGGCTGTCAGGTGTGCGGCACGACGGCCACAGGACAGGAGGCGTGGTGGATGACGGCGTGGGTGATGGATCCGATATGAGAGCCCCTGGCCGCCCTGCGCCGGCCGACGACCAACAGGCGCGCGTCCGACGCGGCTTCGATGAGATGCTCGGCCGCCCGTCCCGAAGCCGTCACCTCCGCCACCTCCGTCGCCGGAAATTCGTCCCGGAAGGGTCGAACCGCGTTGGCGAGCGCTGACGCCATCTCGTCCTCGGCGGCCGCGCTGGAGTGGTGGACGAACGAGTCATGCCACGTGTGCACGATCTCCAGCGGGACGTGGTGCCGCCCGGCGAAATCGAACGCGAAGTGCAGTACCTCGTCCTTGACCTCGTTCACATCCAGGCCCAGGACCACCTTCCGGCGGCTGTTCCCCCCGGGCGCGGCGGAGCCGTCCTGCTCGCTTCCGGGGCGAACGAGAACCACCGGGCGCTCTGCTTCGGCGACGACCTCCTGTCCCACGGAACCGATGATGAAACCGCGGACGCTACCCAACCCGTGAGAGCCCACGACGAGCAGCTCCGCCTCGGCGGCGGCGGCGAGCAACACGCTGACGGGGGCGTCCTCGACCTCGTCGGCGGTCAGGGCGAGGTCCGGATGCCGAGAACCGACGTGTCGCCCGGTAACGGCGAGCACGCCCTCCGCCGCGCCGGCACGGTCTTCGTGCGACACCTTCATCGCCCCCAGCTGATGCTCCGCCCACCGTGTGGCGTACACCAGCCGTAGACCACCGTCGCGCAGCTCCGCCTCGGCGGCGGCCCAGTCCACCGCCGCCATGCTTCCTTCGGAGCCGTCCACTCCCACAGTGACAGGTAGGGACACGCCGCTCTCCTCGCCTCGGGCCATCGTCGAAAGGCCTCGCAGGGGCGCCTACGGGCATCCATGTGCGAGGGCACCTGGTCACGAAGCTACCGAGTCGCTGAATCGATGGCGCCTGGAGCGTTCGGCGACGCTGACGAAGTGCCCCGTCTGGCGGATGCCACTGCTACGCCCGTCCTTTCGCGGTCCAGCGTCTGCGTCCGGTGCAAGCGGGTCGACGGCTTTCCGTGTCCGCTGCGCGGGAAGTCCGACGCCGAGGCGATCGGCGTGGGACCGGACAGCACCCGGTCGACTCAGGCCGACGGGGTGCCTCCGGCCTGTGAGAACGGACGCGGAGCAACGGTCTGCCGCTGCGCGCGGGGCCGGGAATCGCCCTACCGTGAGAGGGAGGGAACCCTTCGAGGGAACCCGGTGTCGGTCGTGCCTCGAGCGCACCTCCTCCTCCCGCGAAGGGCCTTGGCATGGGTGTCGTGACGTCCTGGGCGGACAGGTTCAAGTTGCGGCAGTACGTCAAGGCCAGCCTGTGGATCGTGCCGATGATCGGTCTCGTCCTCGGCGCCCTCCTCGCCGAGGCCGCCCTCGCCGTCGACACGGCGGACTGGCCGCCGAGCGGCTGGCATTACTCCGCCACGACCGCGAGCGGCGTGCTCACCGCCATCGTGGGCGCGATGGTGGCGCTGCTCGGCTTCGTCGTCACCATCGGCGTGCTGGTGGTGCAGCAGGCCACGGGAACCCTCTCCCCCAGGTACATGCGCCTGTGGTACCGGGACCGGCTGCAGAAAGCGGTGCTGGCGACCTTCACGGGGACGTTCGCGTTCGCCTTCTCCCTGCTGCGGAGCGTCGAATCCGCATCGGTCCCCGACCTCGGGGTCACCCTGGCCGGCGCGGCGGTGGCCGTGAGCCTGGTACTCCTGCTCATCTACCTCAACCGGTTCACCCACAGCCTCCGACCGGTGGCCATCGCGGAGCTGGTCGCCCGCATGGGAGAGACCGTCTTCACCGACGGCGCCGCGGCGATCCGCGGTGCCGCGCCCCGCGGAGACGGAGCCGTACCGTCCGACGGTTCGGTGCTGCAGATCCGTACCGTGCGAGGCGGAGCCATTCAGGCCTTCGACGTGCCCGGTCTGATCGCGGAGGCGGCCCGCCACGAGTGCGTCTTCGTCGTGACCCGGCTGATCGGGGACTTCGTACCGCCCGGAACCGTGCTGGTGGAGGTCCATGGAGGCACGTCCAGACCCGACCCGGAGCGGGTGAACAGTCATGTCGCCCTCGGAGCCGAGCGTACGATCGAACAGGACCCGGCCTTCGCGCTCAGAGTCCTCGTCGACATCGCGATCAGGGCCCTCTCTCCCGCGGTGAACGACCCCACGACCGCGGTGCAGGTCATCAACTACATCGAGTGGTTCCTGCACACGGTCGGCAACACGCGGCTGCCCGGACGTTACGTCCTGGCCGATCGTGGCGGGGACGCGCGGCTCGTGCTCCTGGGCCGGGACTGGGACAACTACCTCGAGCTCGCCGTCTGCGAGATCCGTGAATACGGCGGTTCGTCCGTGCAGATCTGCCGGAGGCTCCGGGCCATGCTCGACGGCCTGCTCGACGCCCTGCCGCCATCGCAGCACCCCGCCGTGCGCACGCAGTCGCTCCTCCTGCAGGAGGCGATCGAGCGCGAGTTCACCGACGCCGCCCGCCGAGCCGTCGCGGAGCAGGCCGACCACCAGGGCATCGGCGGGAGTCACCCTGCCACGACCGGACGCCGGACCATTCCCGGACCACCTGGCTGACTTCATGCCCGGTGGCCATCGTTTCCGCTGATCAGGCACCTGCCGATGCCGTACCGCCGGCAGGCGAAGAACCTGCTGGTGTCGTACTCGCCGAAGAAGCCCGGGTTCTTCTTGGGGTGCAAAAGGAGGCGCCCGACATGGAATTCTTCCCGTCGGGCGCCTTTCTCGCGCGGACTGGGTGGCGGCAGCGGCAGCGCGGGATTGCCGGCACTTCAGGTCTTCTCCCGATCACCAGGCGTCGACACCACCCTCGCGTACCTGCGGGGGCATCTGTGTTTCGGACGCCTCCCGGCCCTCCGGCCTGGCCGTGCCACGTTGAACCGATCTCGCAGAGCCGTGATGTACGGGGCACGGGGGTGGTGTCCGGGGATGGCCTCGCACACGGGTGTCAGGACACGTGCGGGTGACAACGTCTGAATACGCCGTTCGACGTGCGGCACAACCACGAACTGGGCGTGGAGCTTCCCGCGCCCCCCTCGAGTCGCCCGCCGATCAGCCTAGCTTCCGAATTGCCTCCGCAAAAATGACTACGTATACCCATACTCTCGTTCTGCGTGTTCCGGAACGGCCTGCTTTTCGGATCGTCAGGCCATTCCGTCATTCGATTGTCCATGCGAGCGGATCTCGAGGTTTATTCCGCTTCTCATTCCTGGAGAACACATGCGCGTTGCCGTGACCGGTGGCGGTGGTTTCCTTGGGTCGCACCTGTGCGAGGCGCTTCTACGGCGCGGCGACTCCGTGGTGTGCCTCGACAATTTCTCGACGGGCGACCCCGAAAACATCGCCCCTCTCCTGGCCCACCCGGCCTTCGAGTTCCAGCAGGCCGACGTGAGCGTGTCCGTGCAGGTCGCCGGCCGCGTCGACGCCGTCGCCCACCTGGCCTCCCCGGCCTCCCCTCCCGACTATCTGCGCCACCCTCTGGAGACGCTCGCGGTCGGGAGCCGCGGCACCGAGAACGCCCTTCGCCTGGCCCTGCGTCACGGCGCGCGCTTCATCCTCGCGTCGACGAGCGAGATCTACGGCGATCCGCTGCTCCACCCGCAGGAGGAGACGTACTGGGGCAACGTCAACTCCATCGGCCCGCGCAGCGTCTACGACGAGGCGAAACGATACGCCGAGGCAGTCTCCGCCGCGTACCGCCGCACGCACGGAGTCGACGTCGGCATCGCCCGGATCTTCAACACCTACGGCCCCCGCATGCGCCCGCACGACGGTCGTGTGGTGTCCAGCTTCATCACCCAGGCCCTGACCGGTGAACCGCTCACCATCTACGGCGACGGCGGGCAGACCCGCAGCTTCTGCTACGTCGACGACCTGGTCCGCGGCCTGGTCGCGCTCCTCGACTCCTCCGAACTGGGACCCTTCAACCTCGGGAACCCGGTCGAACGCACCGTCTCCGAACTCGCCGGCCTCGTGCTGGAGATGACCGGCTCGACATCCGAGGTGAAGCACCACCCGCTGCCGGTCGACGACCCGGTCCGCCGCCGCCCGGTCATCACCCGCGCCCGCGAGGTACTGGGCTGGGAGCCGGAGATCGACATCACCGAGGGCCTGCGCCGCACCGTCGCGTACTTCGCCGCCCACTCGGATCGCCTGGCCGCCTCGGCCGCGTCGATCCGCGGCGGCCAGGACGAGACGGTCCCGCTGGCCACGGCGACGTCGGCGCCCCTCACGCCGCAGACGATCCCCGGCCCGGCCGGCGCCGCCACCGGCGTCGCGTCCTCCGCGCCCGGGGCCACCGTCGCGGGTGGCTGATCCACGCGCCGCGGCGGGCCTCTCGCCTGTCCCGCCGCGGCCCCGAGTCCGTCGGGCCTCCTCCCCCGGGCCTCTCATCCTGTCGCACCGCCTGGAGAACCTGCTGCCATGACGTCGTTGGAGCAAGGTCCCGCCCACGGGACCGGCACCGCCCAGGAAGCCCCGCTCCCCTCACCGGCTCCCGGTTCGCCGGCGGAGTGGGAGGCGCTGGGCGCGGAGATCCACGCCCTGTCGAACGGCGCGGTGGCCTCCATCGGCCCGGACGGCCCCGTCCTCGCGCGCCCGGCACACGGATTCGCCACCCTCCCGTCCAGCTTCGTCCGGGCGTTCTCGCGCTCCGACCGCTTCCTGGTCGCGCTGCTGTCCCTCGGCTGGATGGCCTGCCTGGTCTGGTTCTGGGTCTGGTGGCTCGAACCGTCCCACCGCATCGGCTGGACGGGCCTGATCGTCAACAGCGCCCTCCTGCTGTACCTGACCTATCTGCCGGTGCACTTCCTCGTCGCGCTGCTGCGGATGCGCCGCTTCACCCCGGCCGTCCAGGTGCCCCCGCTCCGCACCGCGTTCGTGGTCACCCGCGCCCCGTCCGAGGGCTGGGACATCGCGCGCCGCACCCTGGAGGCGATGGTCACCCAGGACTTCCCGCACACCTACGACGTCTGGCTCTGCGACGAGGACCCCAGCGAGGAGATCCTCGACTGGTGCCGCACCCATGACGTGAACGTCTCCTGCCGGCGTGGCCGCGCCGACTACCACCGGGCCGACTGGCCCCGGCGCACGCGGTGCAAGGAGGGCAACCTCGCCTTCTTCTACGACCACTGGGGCTACGACCTGTACGACGTGGTCGCCCAGCTCGACTGCGACCACGTCCCCGCTCCCACGTACCTGGCCGAGGTCGTCCGCGCCTTCGCGGACCCCGCCATCGGCTACGTCGCGGCCCCCAGCATCTGCGACTCCAACGCCGACGAGTCCTGGGCGGCCCGCGGCCGGCTGTACCGCGAGGCGATGTTCCACGGGCCCGTGCAGCTGGGCCACTCCGCCGGCCTCGCCCCGGTCTGCATCGGCTCGCACTATGCCGTCCGGACGAAGGCGCTGCGCGACATCGGCGGTCTGGGCCCCGAGCTCGCCGAGGACTTCTCCACCTCGTTCCTGCTGACCTCGGCCGGCTGGCAGGGCGCGTTCGCCATCGACGCGGACGCGCACGGCGAAGGCCCCCTCACCTTCGGCGCGATGATCACCCAGGAGTTCCAGTGGTCCCGCAGCCTGGCCGTCATGCTCCTGGGCATGCTGCCGCGCCACCTGGGCCGCATGCCCCTGAAGCTCCGTGTGCGCTTCGCCGCGGCGCTGATGTACTACCCGCTGCTCGCGGGCGCCACGGTCATGGGCATCCTCCTGCCGCCGATCGCCGCGATCACCGGCGCCCCGTGGATCGACGTCAACTACCTCTCCTTCCTGGGACACTTCTGGAGCATGTCCGTCTGGCTCATCCTGCTGACGCTGCTCTGCCGCCGCCGTGGTCTGATGCGCCCCAAGGACGCCCCGATCTTCAGCTGGGAGATCTGGCTCTTCGCGCTCTCCCGGTGGCCGTACGTGGCCTGGGGCGTCCTGGCCGCGGTGACCCAGAAGGTGCGGCCCCGCCAGATCACCTTCAAGGTCACCCCGAAGAAGCGCGACGGCCTGGAGCCGCTTCCGCTGCGGGCCGTCGCCCCGTACCTGCTCATCACGGTCTTCCTGTCCGGCTCGGCCCTCGTCGGCCAGTTCACCGGCCCCGCCGTCGGCTACGTCTTCCTCTGTCTCCTCGGCTCCGCCTCGTACACCGCGGTGACACTGGCGATCGGCGCGCTGCACGTCAAGGAGACTGCGCGAGCCACCGGCGTCCCCGCCGTCCGGGCGCTGCGCACCGCCGCGCTGCCGCTCCTCGCCGGCCTGCTGTCGCTGCTCCCACTGGGGCTCGCGGCCGTCGTCTTCCCCACCTACCTCACCGGTTTCTACGCCTGGTGAAGGCCCCTGCGACCGATCGAGAAATGAGGTTCCCTTGCCCCAGACCGTCCTGGTCACCGGTGGCGCCGGTTTCATCGGCAGCCACACCTGTGTCGAGCTCCTCCACGCCGGCCACGAGGTCATCGTGCTCGATGACCACTCCAACAGCTCGCCCGAGGTCCTCGAACGGGTCGCGAAGATCGCGGGCCGCCCCATCGCGGCCGCCCACGTCGCGGACGTGCGCGACCGCCGGGCACTCGACGCCGTCTTCACGAGCCATCCGATCGATGCGGTGATCCACTTCGCCGCGAAGAAGGCCGTCGGCGAGTCGGTGCGGATCCCGCTCACGTACTACGACATCAATGTCGGCGGCACGACGGCCCTGGTCTCGGCCATGCACGAGCATGGCGTGCACCGGTTGGTGTTCTCGTCCTCCTGCTCGATCTACGGCGACGTCACGACCGTCCCGCTGACCGAGGAGTCACCGGCGGCGCCGACCAACCCTTACGCCACAACCAAGTGGACCTGCGAGCAGATCCTCGCGGACGTCTGCCGGCATGTGCCCGAGCTCCGGGTACTCGCCCTGCGATATTTCAACCCGGCCGGCGCCCACCCCACCGGACTCCTCGGCGAGGACCCGAGCGGCGTGCCGAACAACATCATGCCGTTCCTCACCCAGATCGCCGTTGGCCGCCGCGACGAACTCAGCGTCTTCGGCGACGACTTCCCCACCCCCGACGGCACCGGGA
The DNA here is from genome assembly GCF_000716445.1 of Streptomyces wedmorensis. GTDB lineage: Bacteria > Actinomycetota > Actinomycetes > Streptomycetales > Streptomycetaceae > Streptomyces > Streptomyces wedmorensis. The sequence goes on along the minus strand of NZ_JNWK01000009.1, from coordinate 193,266 downwards.
TCCGCGACTACGTCCACGTGGTCGACGTCGCCGAGGGGCACCGCACCGCCCTGGAGCACATCGACGACGAGCCGGGCATGCGGGTCTTCAACCTGGGCACCGGGCGCGGCGCGTCCGTCCTGGAGCTCGTACGCACCTTCGCGGAGGTGTCGGGACAGCCGATCCCGCACCGCGTCACCGAGCGCCGCCCCGGCGACGTCGCCGAACTCGTCGCCGACCCCACGAAGGTCGCCTCGGCCTGGAACTGGACCGCACGGCGCGACCTGGCCGCGATGTGCCGTGACGCGTGGACCTTCCAGCAGCAGAACCCGTACGGCTACGCACCCTGACCCGCCACCTACCCCCGCCTTCGCGTTCAGACAGGAGAGCACCGCATGCGGTTGACCGTCATCGGAACGGGCTACCTCGGAGCCGTGCACGCCGCGTGCATGGCCGACATCGGACACGACGTCCTCGGCGTCGACGTCGACGTCGACAAGATCACGGCCCTCGCGGAGGGCCGTCCCCCCTTCTACGAACCGGGCTTCGACGAGGTCCTCACCCGCGCCCTCGCCTCCGGACGACTGCGCTTCGGCACCAGCCTGCGCGAGGCCGCGACGCACGGCGAGGTCCACTTCATCTGCGTGGGCACGCCCCAGCGGGCCGGCTCCCACGCGGCCGACCTGCGATACGTCGACGCCGTCATCGACGGGCTCGTGCCGCACCTGCCCGCCTCGTGTCTGGTGGTCGGCAAGTCGACCGTGCCGGTGGGCACCACCGCGCGCCTGACCGCCCGCATCGCGGGGCTCGTCCCGGCGGGCGTGCGGGCCGACGTGGCGTGGAACCCCGAGTTCCTGCGGGAGGGCTTCGCGGTCGAGGACACCTTGAGGCCGGACCGGATCGTCGTCGGCACGGTCGGCCGGGAGCCGGACGAGACGCTGCGCCGGCTGTACGCCCCGATGCTGGAGGCGGGCGTCCCGTACATCAGCACCGACCCGAGCACGGCCGAGCTCGTGAAGGTCGCGGCCAACTCCTTCCTCGCCACGAAGATCTCCTTCATCAACGCGATGGCCGAGGTCTGCGACGCCGCAGGAGCGGACGTGGTCACCCTCGCCGACGCCCTCGGCCACGACACCCGGATCGGCCGGCGGTTCCTCAACGCCGGCCTCGGCTTCGGCGGCGGCTGCCTGCCCAAGGACATCCGGGCGTTCACCGCCCGTGCCCAGGAGCTCGGCGTCGGCCCCGCGGTGGCCTTCCTGGCCCAGGTCGACGAGATCAACGAACGGCAGCGGACACGGACCGTCGAACTCGCCCGTCAGCTGGCCGGGGGCGACCTGACCGAACACCGCGTCACCGTGCTGGGCGCCACCTTCAAGCCGAACAGCGACGACGTGCGTGACTCGCCGGCGCTGGCGGTGGCGGCGGCTCTGCACCGGGAGGGCGCCGACATCCGGGTGCACGACCCTGAGGGCACCGAGAACGCGCGTCGCACCCACCCGGAACTGCGCTGTGAGGCAGACCTCCTGACGGCCTGCCAGGGAGCGGAGCTCGTTCTGCACCTCACCGAGTGGGGGCAGTACCGCGAGCTGGACCCGGTGAAGCTGGCCCTGGTGGTCCGCAAGCCGGTCCTCGTCGACGCGCGCAACGCGCTCCCGCACGACGAGTGGCGGGCCGCCGGCTGGACCGTCAAGGCGCTCGGCCGTCCCGCGCCGGCGGACCGGCCGCCGGCCGCTCGGGCGGAGAAGCCATTGCGGGCCACGATCGCCTCGCCGGCCGTCGAGGCGGACCACACCGACCTCCTGTCCACGGCGCTGCCGACCGGCAGGGCCTGAACCGCGCCCCCAGCACGCCGACGCCGCCCCGCCCGCCCGGTCCTGGACCGGGCGGGCGGGGCGGCGTCATGGCGCGCCCGGTCGCCGAGGGCGTCGCGTGGGAATGCGCCGGGGAGATCGAGGGGAGCCGGCGTGCGCCGGCTCCGGAAGAATCGATGTCCGGCTCAGTGGACCGTGCTCTACTGCGCGGCGCCGGGCCGCAGGGCGTCCGGGAGCCGGTTGCCGAAGTAGTCGACGGGGCCCGCGTCGATGCCCGAGGCCTGCGGGCCCATGCTCACGGAGACCTCGTCCTCGCAGCGCGGCACCAGGTTCTCGGCCCCGGCCGGGTCGGTGACGGGTACGGTCAGTGCGCGCAGGCACGGGTCGTCGCCGGTGCCGGTCGGCTCACCGTCGAGGAGCTCCTGGCCGGAAGCGGTACGCCAGTCGGCGAGGTCGGTGAAGCGCCGACTCCCCCAGCTCAGCGACCAGGGGCCCTCGCTGTGGTAGACGTTGCCCCGCAACTGGTGCGTGCCGGGGCGGTACGACGACTCGGCGTCGATCAGGGGACCCCCGTCGGTGGCGAGGATGTTGCCGTGGACGCTCACGCCGCTCATGCCGTCGCGCAGCCGCAGAGCCGGGGGCCGGATTCCCGCCTCCTCCGCGGAGGCGAGATCCCGCGTCCGCATCACGACCGTGTTGTTGTAGATGTCCAGGTTCTTCATTCGGGTGCCGTAGGCGACGATGCCACCGTACTCGGGAAGCTTCCGCGCGTCGTCCCAGCTCATGTTGAAGCGGACGACGTTGTCCCGGTGGGCGCCGGTCGCCTGTCCGGAGTAGACGAGGAACCCCGGCCCGTCGTTGCCGTAGGCCAGGTTGTACTGCATGACCGAGTGGGACACGTTGTTGTCGAGGCCGAAACCGCCGCCGTCCACCCGGGATCCGGTCCGGTTCCGGTAGGAGCGGTTGTTCTCCAGGACCACGCCGGTGGAGTCGTACACCCAGATGCCCTCGGGACCTTCTTCGGCGTCGGCCGCGGAGCGCGCGCCGTTGTCGTGGGCCACCGAGAGCCGCACCTTCGCGTCCCGGACGCTGCCGAGAGCGATGCCGCTTCCGGTGTTGCGCCTGTCACTGCCCGGGTCGCCGGTGTTGGAGGACGCCGTGACCCGCTCGATCCGCAGCCCGGAGTGCGCGTATGCCGGCCGGTCCGCTTCGAACTCCGGTCCGTAGAAGATGAGTCCGGCCTCCAGGTTGTGGTGCACGGAGACATCGCTGATGCGCACGTCGCTGTAGCCCGTGACGGCGTCGTCATCCGCGCCGACGCTGATCCCGTTCTGGAAGCCCCGCGCCTCCACGTTCGCGATCCTGACGTGGGCGAGCCTCCGCTCCCCGGGGCGGGTGGCACGGAAGGCGATCCCGACCCCTTCGCGCAGCGCCTTGCGGTCGCCGACCAGCGCGATGTTCCTGATCTCCACGCCCGCGGTGTCGCGCACGGTGATGCCGGAGGTGCCGCGGGGCGCGATCGTGGCCCGGCCCGTGCCGTACGACTCGATCACCACAGGCCGCGCGGCGCTGCCCGCCTCGCCCTCCTCCAGGGTGACGGTGCCGCGGAACCGTTCGCCGCCCTTGAGCCGGAGCCTGTCGCCAGGCCGGAAGTTCGCGGTGTTCGCGTGATCGAGGGTCCGCCAGGGCTTCTCCGGCGACATGCCGTCATTCCCGTCGTCGCCGTCCGGACTCACGTAGAAGGTGAACGGACCGCCGCTCGCGGGGCGGGCGGGCCGGTAGACCCCCGGCACGTCGCACCCCGTCAGCAACAGGAGGACCACGGCCGACACTCCCGCCGCGGCCCTCGTCGTCCGGCTCCGCTTCACCGTGTTCACCCGCACCCCCTGGGGACGTTCCAGTGCCACATCAGGCATATGAAGCAGCAGACTGCCAGAAAAGGGACATACGAAACGCCGACAAACGCGCGGCATCCGAGTCACGTGTGGCCCGTCACGTCTTCGGGGCGGTCGCGTCGAGGCGGCTCGTAGCGTCGGAGACAGGGGTGGCGCGGGGGCCTCGGAGTCCGAGGACGAGGCGCCGCCTGCAGCTTGACGGAATCGTGGCCGTTTCCACTGGTCAGCGACCACGCGCGGCGTGTACCACCAGCACTCGAAGAATCTCCTCGTCTCGTACTCCCCGAAGAAGCTCGGCTTCTTCCAGAGGCACGACATGGGGCGTCTGACCAGCCGAAACATGCGTCAGGCGCCCCTCTCGGCAGGCGACGGGATCGCCAGTCGAAATGCACCCTCACCCCCGATACAACCCACCGGCATCCCGGACGAGCACCGGGGGTATGGCACCGACCTCGTAACCCTCGCAGCTCGGCGTTTCAGAGAGTGAATCTCATGGACACCGCCGCCATCGGCCCACGCTTTGCCGACGGCACACCCCCCTTCAGGTTCAAGAGACCCCACCCGTCCACAGGTAGACGACACTGCGACTTCTGCAGGTGAATCTCCGTCGTCGTCCCCGCCGGCGGCAACGACAAGGACGCCCGGGGACGCGCGGTTCCGGGACGTCTCTTCCCCGGGCCGGGAACCAGCGGCCGGGATCCGGACCGCGTCCGACCACCTCGCGCCGCTTCTGCGCGACGCGGCGGCTCCACCCCCTCCCCCGGTCCCCGCTGCAACCAGAACGAGATACCTGCGCCTGAGATCGTCGGGCGCCTACTGACCGTTTCAGAATGCCGTCCTGCGGAGAGTGAGGCCGCAGGCCTTTTCCAGCAGGTCCTGGTGGAGATCGGCGCGTCGTTCGTACCGGGTGCGGAGGCGTTTGAACTGGTGCAGCCGGCCGAAGGCGCGCTCGGCCACCCAGCGCACCTTGCCCGGTCCGGAACCGTGGCCCCCGCCGCGTCGGACGATCATGGGTTCGAGTGGTCCTCGCTGACTCCGCCGACGAGCGCGGTGGGGCAGCGGGGCCGAGGGGATCCAGGCCTCCGCGTGCGGTCGAGGAGGCGGCGCGTCCCGCCCTGTGCCACGTTGCCGCTCACGGGCCGAGGATGTCACTCAGTTGGGCGCGCCCCGTGATGCCGAGCTTCGGGAAGATCTTGTGCAGGTGGAAGCCGATGGTGCGAGGGGACAGATAGAGCCGGGCGCCGATGTCCCGGTTCGTCAGGCCCTCCGCGGCCAGTTGGGCGATCTGCAGCTCCTGTGGCGTCAGGCCGGCCACCGCCTCCGGTGCCCTGGAGTCCGCCACGGACACGCCCGCCGCCCTGAGCTCGGCGATGGAGCGTGCGATCCAGGGCCGTGCGTCGAGCCGTTCGAAGATCTCCAGGGCGGTGCTGAGCAGGGGGCGCGCCTCCGCGGCCCTTCTGTGGCGGCGCAGCCACTCGCCGAAGTCCAGCAGTGTGCAGGCGTGTTCGAAAGGCCATCGTGCGCTCGCCGGGTCGGCGAGCGCCACGCGGAAGTGCGGCTCCGCGCCGTCGGGCTCACTCAACAGGGCCGAGGCACGGGACACGATGGCGTCCAGGCGGGCGGAGCGGGTCGTACCCAGGGATCGCTCGGCGGCGCGGAGCACGGCTCGGGCGTCGTTCGTCTGGCCGGCGCGAACGGCGGCCGCCGCGAGGTCGGCGAGGTAGTAGAACGAGGCGTGGTGGTGCACGGGGGCGGGGTGGAAGTCCTGGGTGAAGGCGCGGCGGAGGTGCTCGTACGCCGTCGTGTGGTCGCCCTCGGCGAGCGCCGCCATGCCGAGCGCGTGGCAGTGGCGGACGTAGAGGCTGCGGGACTTGCGCAGGTCGGTGCCGCGTACGGCGTCGGCGGCCTGTGCCCGGGCGCCCGCGTGGTCGCCGCGGGCGGCTCGCAGCGTGGACTGGAGGATCAGCGATCCCACGGACACGTTGTCGGCCCCCGCCTCGGCAGCCAGGCCGAAGGCGTCTTCGGCCATCGACTGGGCCGCCGTCCAGGCTCCGCTCTCGAACAGTGCGAGTCCGAGCGCCTGTGTGACCGTGCAGTTGGTGCCGGCCGTCGCGGCGCGGAGGTGATGGTCCACGGCCTGGCCGAGGAGGCGCACGGCGGTCTCGCTCTCGTCCAGGATCCAGGCGGTGGCGCCGAGCACGACGAGGTCGGGGAGTGAGGCCTCCCGCAGGATGTCGACCTTGTGGTTCAGGTGCTCCAGCGCCGCCTCCCGGCCTGCGAACGGCTGGCTGACGAGTTGTGTCCAGAGACTGTCGCTCCTGTCGGGCCGAGGTGCGATCAGGGTGCGGATGCGCTCGAGTTCCGTACGGTAGAAGGGGTCGCCGGAGTTGTAGGCAGGAGTGGACGCCGTACCCAGGGCGTCGAGTGCCAGCTCGGGTGCCGCGGTGGCCATGGATTCGGCCACGGGCAGCAGGAATCCGAGCGCGTCGTCATGCCGGAGGGTCACGGCCAGTGACCAGCCGCCGCGCAGGGATGCCTCGGCGAGCTTCTGGGGATCGTCCGTCAGTGTGGCGACGCGTGCCGCGATGTCGCCGACCCACTGCGGGTATCCGGCGTACATGGCGGCGGCGGAGGCCGCGAGCAGTCGCCCGGCACGGTGCTCGCAGTCCGGGGTGAGTTCCGCGGCACGTTCCCACGCTGTGGCCGCGGCCGCGTATCCGCCGCGGCGCCGGGAACGTTCGGCACTCTCCGCCAGGGCGTCGGCGACCGCTTCGTCCGGCCCGAGTGCGGCGGCGGCGAGGTGCCAGGCCCGACGGTCGGGTTCGTGGGCGAGCGCCGCGGCGAGCGCCAGATGGGCCTCGCGACGGTCGGCGAAGGAGGCGGCCTGGTAGATCGCGACGCGGACCAGCGGATGACGCAGCCGGATGTCGCCGCTCTCGACCCGTACGAGACCCGCCTGCTCGGCCGGCCGCCACACTTCCGGCTCGTCCAGGCCCGGGGCCGCGTGCAGGACGTCGGAGAGCCGGTCCGTGCCGGCGGCTGCCGCCAGGAGCAGCGCACGCCGAGTGGGTTCCGGAAGGTCGGGCAGGCCGGCGGCGAACAGGCGCTCGAGCCGCGCGGTGAGGGGGAGCGAGTCGATCGAGTCGGAACCAGGGTCCCCCGCTTCATCGGCGTAGGCCCGCGCGAGTTCGATGAGCGCCAGCGGGTTCCCGGACGCCTGCTCGAGGATCCGCGCGCGGGCCTTGCCGCGCGGCGGGCGCGGCTGCTCGTCCAGCAGGAGGCCCGCCTCGGCCCGGTCCAAGGGCTCTGCCGTCAGATGGGGGAAGTCGCGGTCGAAGCGCACGGGCACTGCTTCTTCCCGGGCGGCCAGCAAGAGGGCGATGCGTTCGCCTTCGAGGCGCCGTGCGACGAACGCCAGCACGTCCAGCGAGCCGACGTCCAGCCATTGGGCGTCGTCGACGACGATGAACACCGGTCGTTCCGTCGCCGCTTCCGAAAGGAGTGTCAGCACCCCGGTCCTGATCACGAGCGGGTCGGGCGTCTGCTGTTCGTCACCGTTATCCTCGCCGAACGCGTGCAGCAGGGCGTTGCGCTGACGCGCGGGGAGCCGTTCGGCGTCGCGGAGAACCGGGCGCAGTAGCTGATGCGCTCCCGCGAGGTCGAGGCCCAGCTCGCCCTCGCAACCCCGAACCCGGAGCACGCGGCGGCCACGTGCCTCGGACTCGGCGGCGGCGTGGTCCAGCAGCGTGCTCTTGCCGGTCCCGGGCTCACCGGTCAGCACGAGCACCTTCGGGCCAGGGCCGTCCGCGGCGTCGACCAGCTTCCCGATCCACTCCAGTTCGCGAGCCCTGCCCCGGATCCCGCGCGTGCGTGCGTCTATGGAGCCGACGTCCATGCTCTCCCTTGTCCGTCCCACGGCCGACCGGTCCGCCCAGTGGACCGTGATGGCCGCGAACTGCCTGTTCACAGCGTTGGGGGCCATCCTGCCAGGCCCTCCTTCGGCATGACTGGTCACATGACAGAAGCAGCTGGGACGGGGCTCCTGGCAGCATCTCCGCAGGGGCGGGAACGAGCGCCCCGTACGGGGAATCGGAGTGCGATGACGGAGTTCGAAGCAGGTGGCACAGCGGTGCCGATCGGCCGCGAGAAGGAGGCCCACCGGATCCTGCGGTGCCTCGACGAACGTTCCGGTCCGCCTCGGTCTCTGCTCGTGCTCGGAGAGACCGGCACGGGAAAGTCCCAGTTGCTGCGGTTCGCCGCGGAGGCGGCCGCGGCGCGTCGGATCCTGGTCCTGTCGGTGCGGGGCTGGGACGCCGAGGAGCCGCAGGCCTTCGCCTCGCTGCGTCGGCTGCTCCTGCCGGTGCTCGATACGACGGAGACTCTGCGGGAGGACCGGTGGCCCGCGCTCCGTACCGCCTTCGCACCGGGTGCGGGCACCGGACCGCGCGAGCGACATGCGGCCTGTGCCGACGTCCTGACCCTCATGAGCCGTCTCGCTCGGGCGAACCCGCTGCTGGTGACGGTGGACGACGTGCAGGACTGCGACCGTACCTCTCTGGACGTCCTCTTCTCCGTGCAGCAGCAGCTCACCCACCAGGGCGTGACCATGCTGTTCAGCGCGCGCGGCGAGACTCCCCCGGCCGCGGTCCCCGGGGATCTCCCCGTCGTACGGCTCGGCCCGTTGTCCCCCGGGGCGGCGGCCCGGCTCCTGGACGCGCAGCCCGAAGCCCCCGGGGGACGGCTCCGACTGGAGCTGCTCCGGCAGGCAGAAGGCAATCCGCTGGCGATCGTCGAGCTGAACCGGACGACACGCACCGGTATCGGATCGCCGCCGGTCTCCGCCGAAGCGGGCCGGACCTTACGGATCCCGCAGATGTTCGCCGCGCGTCTGGACGCACTTCCGGAGAACACGCAGCGTGCGCTGCTCTACGCCGCGGCCGCGCTGCGGGAGGAGGAGCTTCCCGCCGTGATGGCCGCCTTGGGCACCGACGACCTCACCGTATGGGCCCCGGCGGAGAAGGCCGGTCTGATCGGCATCGCCGACGGCCACCTCGCGTTCGGCAACCCGCTGATGCGCACAGCGGCGTTCCACCGACAGTCCGCGAAGCTGCGGCAGCAGGCACACCGGGATCTGGCGGCGGCACGGGGGCAGGACCCGGCACGCCGGGCCTGGCATCTGGCCGCCGCGGCGGTCGGCCCCGACGAGGCGGTGGCTTCCGCCCTGGAGGAGGCCACCGCCGTACAGGCCCGGCTGGCGGGAGACCCCTTCGTCTCGGCTCAGGCTCTGGAGCAGGCGGCGCGGCTGAGCGGGAGCGACGAGGACCGGGCTCGTCGCCTCGCCGCTGCCATGGTGGCGGCGAGCGATCTCGGGGATGCGGACTGGGTCCGCGACCTCTACACGGAGTTCTCCCGGCTGAACCGCGACCCGGAGCTGCGCTGTATCGCGGCCTGTGCCATGGGAAGCGCACTGGCACTGCTGTCGTTCCAGCGGGAAGCCTTCGGTCTCCTGCTCGACGTGTGGCGGCATTCACCCCCGCGCACGCCCACCGCCTCGTTCGCGCTCACCGCGCTCGCGACGGCGATCGCCCACCAGTCAGGGCTGCCCGAGCACCGGCGGGAGCTGCCGGGCATGCTCGACCACGCCCGGCGGACCGCCCACGGGACACCGCAGTCACGAGACGACTACGCCGAGCCGACGACACCCGCACGGCGCACCGAACCCGGGGCCCGAGGCGTGTTTCCCGAGCTCGCCGAACCCCGGGTCCTGGCGGCCCTGGAGACCTATGTGTCGGTGGGCGTCGACCCCGACGCCCACGCCGGCCTGGCCCGCCGGGCACCCGTCCAGCTCGACGGACCGCTCGACGGACCGGGTGCGCTGACCCGTCTGCTGGCCGGCGCATCAGTGGCCTACTACACCGACGAGTCGGAGTCGTGTGCCGAGATGTACCGGCGGGCGCGCACCCAGCACGATGCGCCCGGAGCCTGGGGCCCCCGGGTGTGGAGTCTGCCGGCCCAGGTGGACACCCTCATCGCCATGGGTCGGTGGCCGGAGGCCCAGGCCCTGATCGGGGAAGGGCTCTCCGACGCCGTCGTCCACCGATTGCCCCGAGTCGACATGGATCTCCAGGCCCTGGAGGTGACGCTGCGCGCGCTGCGCGGCGACAGTGTGCCGGACATCCCCTTCACCGGCCCCCACTGGAGCTCCGTCAACCTGGGTGAGAACCGGGCCACCCGGGCCAGGATGCTGCGCGCCTGCGGCCTGACCGCGCTGGCCCGCGGTGACGCGGACCGCGCGTTCCACCACTTGCGAGCCTTGTTCCGGGAGGACGGCTCGCCCTTCGCTCCCTTCTTGTCCGCGCGCTCCGTCGGCGAACTGGCCGCCGCCGCACAGCGCGTCGGCCGGCAGGAGGAAGCGGCGCGCGTCCTCGGTGAGGTGCGGAGAAGCCAGGGTGACCGGCCGACGACCCGAATGACCCTCCTGATGCATCACGCGGCTGCTCTCGTCGACGAGGACGCGGATCCCGAGCACCATTTCCGGCTCGCCCTGGTCAACCCCGAGGGAGACACCTGGCCCCTGGAGCGGGCCCAGGCCCGTCTGCACTACGCGATCTGGCTGCGTCGGCGCAGGAGGTCAGTGGAGGCCCGCGCCCAACTGACCGCGGTACTGGAGGTCGCGGCCCGGCTCGACGCCCGGGCCCTCGCCGACGCGGCGCGCGGCGAGCTGCGCGCGGCGGGAGTGGCGGATGCCTCCGCCTGGGGCGACGGGCTGGCCGAACTCACGGCCCAGCAGGAGCAGATCGCCCGGCTCGCCGCACGCGGCCTGTCGAACCGCGAGATCGGCGAGCGGCTGTTCCTTTCACCACGTACCGTGAGCTCGCACCTCTACAACGTCTATCCCAAGCTCGGCATCAGCAGCCGCCACCAACTTCGGGCCCTCCTGCACGACAGCTGACGTGCCACGATCCAACATCCAGCGGGGCACGAGCGAGAGGCAAGACCGAATGCAGCCGGACCCCGGTGCCGACGATCGGGAGCCGCGCGCCGAGCCGTCGTCGCCCGTGATTCTCGATCCGCTCGTACGACGGCTCGTCGACGCCTCGGCGGTGCCTCCCTTTCTCCACGAGCTCGAACCCGACACCGCCCGGCAGGCGTTGCGGGAGTCCCAGGCCGATCGGGGCGAGGACTTCGAGGTGGACGCCACGTTCCACGCGGCGCCCGTGGGCCCCTCGGGTCTCGTGGGCTTCTGGATCTTCCGGCCGACCGGTGTCACGGGCCCGCCACCCACCGTGCTCTACGTCCACGGGGGCCGCTGGATGCTGGGCGACGGGCAGACCCACGCGTGGCTCGTCAGCGAACTGGTGCGCCGGGCGGCCGTGGCGGCCGTGGTCCCCGAGTACAGCCGCACGCCCGAAGCCCGCTATCCCGTCGCCCTCGAGGAGTGCTACGCCCTGCTGACCTGGACGGTGCGGCAAGCGGCGGCGTTCGGACTCGACGCCGACCGTCTCGCGGTCGCCGGCGACTGCGCGGGGGCGACGCTTGCCACGGCGCTCACGCTGCTGGCGAAGGAGCGCGGGGGTCCGGGAATCCGCGCCCAGATCCTGTACTACCCGCTCACCGACGCCCGCTGTGACAGCCCGTCGCAGCGGCAGTTCGCCACGGGGTATCCGCTCCCCCGGGAAGCCGTGCGCGCGTACTGGCGTCAGTACGTCGTCGATCCCCGGCAGTGGAACGAGCCGACGGCGGCCCCCCTGCGGGCGAGCTCAGCCGAACTGGCTGGGCTGCCACCGGCGTTGGTCGTCACGGCGGAGGCCGACGTGACGCGGGACGAGGCGGAGGAGTACGCGAACCGGCTGCGTCGTGCCGGCGTCGCCGCGATCGCCACGCGATTCCAGGGCACGGTCCACGACTTCGCTTCGCTGACCGCACTGCGGACCAGTCCGCCGACGCTGGCGGCGGTGCGGCTCGGTGGTGTGTTCCTGCGCGCTCATCTCGCATGAGGGCGGCTGTCGGGCGCACCCCCGCGGCCATCGCACGCGGATCGCCGTGAGACGGAAGTCGTCCGAATGTTCTCTCCGGTTGGGCAGACCGGCGTCGGAACAAGTGAAGGGGCCGGGCTGGACGAGGGCCTCCCGTCCGTCCTGGCTGAGCCGCGCGGTGCCTCGCTGCTGCAGGGTGAGAGCGGAAGCTGTGGCGCTGCGTGTCGACGGAGGCGGTCGTTGCCCCTCGGCGCATGGGGGAGTGCCGTGCAGCGCACGACGATGTCGGCACGGGCCGGGCGTTCGTTCCTGAGCAAGTCCCCGTGCGCCGACGCGCACGAAGTGGTGCCTTTTCCCCTCTAGGTTCGGCGGGCGGCATGAGCCGGTGAACCCGAGGGAGGGAGATGAGCGTGAATGAGCGGGCCGACGTGGTCGTGCTGGGCCTGGGACACGCGGGCGCATACATCATGAGGGCCTTGGCGGAGGCCGGTCTGGATGTGGTGGGCGTCGGGCCCCGGCTTGTCGCCGGCGAGCGCGGGCACTGGGGGCACATCGACGATGAGATGACGCCCGGGGCCGGATACCTCCTGTCGGCACCAAGGCCGACGGCTCCTTTCGCCCGGGGAGCGAGCTGGGCCGCCGGCCGAAGCCGTACGGTCGGCGGCGTCCGGGGCCGGGCCACCGGCGACCGTGTCGATCGGAGAGCCGCCGACCTCCTGGCTGTGAAGCGTGGAAGGTTCGTGCCTGGCAGGGGGCGCCTCACCGGACCGTGCCAGGTGTCGGTCGGCGAGCGCACCTTCCACGCCCGGCGAGGTGTCGTCCTGGCCACCGGCGCGCAGCCTCGGCTTCCCGCTGTACGGGGGCGGTCCGGGACGCCGTACTGGACCGACGAGAACGCGATGGCGGCCGTGGAGTTGCCGGCGTCGTTGATCGTGCTGGGCGACAGTGGACTCGGCGTGGAGACGGCTCAGCTCTTCGCGCGCTTCCGGTGTGCCGTCACCGTCGTGGAGCGGCAGCGTCGGCTGCTGTCGTGGGAGGAGCCCGAGGCGAGCACCTTGACCGAGAGGGCTCTGCTGCGGGACGGCGTCACCGTCCTCACCTCCGCCGGGGCCTCGGAGGTCGCCTACGACGGCACGGGCTTCACGGTCCACCTCGACGGCGGAACGGAACCGCTGCGTGCCGAGCGGATGCTCGTGACCACGGAGCGGCAAGCCGACCTGACGGGGCTGGGGCTCGACACGGCGGGGCTTGTCGCTTCCTCTGCGGTGGTGCCCACGGACGGGCAGATGCGTGCCGGGAGGGGACTTTGGGCGGTCGGTGATGTCACGGGCCGGGGCCTCTCGTCCGATGTCGCCCTGTACCAGGCCGAGGTCGCCGTCCGGGACATCCTGGGGTGGCTCGGTCCTGACACCGACCACCAGAAGCTGGCCCGCCTGGTCTACGCCGATCCCGAGATCGCCGCCGTGGGCCCCACGGAGCGGCAGGCGCGGAACCAGCGGCTGCGGGTGCGCACGAGCCTGCTGCCGATCGACTCTTCCGACCGTCGCGGACCTCAGGGCCGACGGCGTGAGGGCTTCGTCAAGCTGGTCGAGGACGCCGACCGCGGCGTACTCGTCGGAGCGACCTCCGCGGGACCGGCGGGAGCGGAGGTGCTGTACGCGCTGAACGTCGCTGTCCATGCAGAGATGTCGGTCGAACGCCTGCGGCACGCGGTCCCTGCTTGTGTTCCCTTTCACCGGACGGTGGAAGCTGCTCTGGGGGGCCTCTGTTGAGTCGTCCTTCTTCTGTGAACCTGCGGCGGCCTGGGCGAGGGCTCGGAGGAATCGGGGGCCGCAGCATGCCGGGCCGCAACCCTGGTGAACCGCACAGGACGGCCACGTCGCTGGAACTCCTTTTCGACCTCTGCTTCGTGATCGCGGTGGCCCAGGCCTCCGCCGGCCTGAGCACGGCGGTGACCGAGGGGCACTACACCACCGGCATCCTGCGATTCGCCGTGGTCTTCTTCGCGATCTGGTGGGCGTGGATGAACTTCACGTGGTTCGCCTCCGCCTATGACCCCGACGACGTTCCCTACCGCTTGTGGGTGCTGGTCCAGATCACGGGTTCCCTCATCCTCGCGGCTGGCATCCCGTCGGCTTCCGAGACCGGTGATCTGACGGTCGTCACATGGGGATACGTCGTCCTGCGCACGGCTCTGGCCGTCCTGTGGCTGCGGGTGGCCCGATCGGATCCGCGCGGACGCCGGACGGCCCTGCGGTTCGTCGTCGGAGTGGCGGGCTGTCAGATGGGGTGGGTCTGCACGCTCCTCCTTCCGGGCGCGGCCCGTCTTCCGGTCATCGTGGTGCTGATCGCCGCCGAGGTCGCGGTGCCGGTGTGGGCGCAGTCCGCCGGGATGACTCCGTGGCATCCTCACCACATCGCCGAGCGGTACGAGCTCTTCGTCCTCATCGTGCTCGGCGAGTCCGTCGCGGCCGCCTCGGAAGCGGTTCGCGACGCCTTCGGGCGGAACCACAACGCCGCCGCGCTGTACCTGTTGGCAGGTGGTGGGCTGCTCATCGTCTTCGGCATGTGGTGGCTGTACTTCGCCAAGCCCGCTCACACCCTGCTCGCCACGACGCATCAGGGTCATCGCAAGAGGTTCACCTGGGCATACGGCCATTACCTGATCTTCGCCGCGGCGGCTGCCGAAGGGGCCGGCCTGGCGGCGTACACCGAGCTGGTCACCCACCACTCCGTCGACCCGTTCTCGCCGTCGGTGTCAGGTGCCGCGATCACCCTGCCCTTGGCGGTCTTCCTGATCACCGTATGGACCGTCCATGTGCGGCCCCATCCCCACGGCCGGGTCGAGCGCTTCGCCTTTCCCGCGGGGACGTTCGCCGTTCTGGCGGCCGCCTGGTCCCCCGCGCCGGCCCTGACGGCCGGCCTGTTCACGGCAGCTCTGGTCACCGCCGTCACCTTGGCCGACAAGACCAATCGCGTCCGACACTGAAGGGGAACATCCCGGCAAGGACGGAACCGCGCGGACGAACCGGGTTCGTCCGCGCGGCTGGTTCCGCTCGGTATCAGCTCCTGGCCCGCACCGCCTTGCGCATCGCGGCGCCGGCGCGCTCCGCGAAAGCGGCCGCGTGGTCGTTTTCCCCTGGGTCAGGCGCAATGCAGGGCGACGTGCAGAGTGTCGGCGGCCAGTGTGATGGCGGCCTCGGCGGCATGGGTCCCGCGCAGGGCGTCGAGCATCACGAAGTCGTGGATGACGCCCTGGAAGCGCACGGCGACGACGGGAACGCCGGCCGCACGGAGCTTGCCCGCGTATGCCTCGCCTTCGTCCCGAAGCACGTCGGCTTCCGCCGTGACCACCAGGGCGGGAGGGAGGTCCGCGAGCTGCGCGATGGTCGCCCGCAGGGGGGATGCCGTGATCTGCCCGCGTTCCGCATCGTCCGTCGTGTACTGGTCCCAGAACCACCGCATGCCGTCGCGGCGCAGGAAGTAGCCCTCGGCGAACTGGTGGTACGAGCCGGTGTCGAAGCTGGCGTCGGTGACCGGGTAGAACAACACCTGCTGCACCAGCGGAACGCCACCGCGCTCCTTGGCCATCAGCGTGAGCGCGGCGGCCATGTTGCCGCCGACCGAGTCGCCCGCGACCGCCATGCGGCCGGCGTCCAGGCCCTTCGTCGCTCCCTGCTCCACGACCCACCGGGCCACCGCGAAGTTCTGCTCGATGGCGACCGGGTAGCGGGTCTCGGGCGAGAGGTCGTACTCGGGGAAGACCACCGCGGCATCGGCGCCGACGGCGAGCTCGCGGACCAGGCGATCGTGCGTGTGGGCGTTGCCGAACACCCAGCCCGCGCCGTGGATGTAGAGGATCACCGGGAGCGGGTCCGTGGTGTCGGCCGGTTTGACGATCCGCGCACGGACGCTGCCCGTCGGCCCGCCCGGGACGGTGATCCACTCCTCGTCGACGGACGGCTTGTCGACCGGGCCGGACTGGACTTCGTCGACGGCCTTGCGGCCTTCTGCGGGAGGAAGGTCGAACAGATAGGGCGGGTTGGCGGTGGCCTCGGCGAAGGCGGCTGCCGCGGGTTCCAGCACCGGCTGAACGGGCTCGACTGCATCGGACACGGAGGCTCCAGGGGGGTCAGGTCATGCCGGCACTTCCGGCACGGTGGGCCGGACGCCGCTTACGGCGCCCGGAGACACTTTCCCGACGCTATTTCCTTCGATCACCATGGTTTCTCCGGGAGCGCACTGGTCCTTTCCCCGCCGTGCACTCGTCGCCGGGGCTTCGTGTCCTGGAGGATTCAAGGCCGGGGAGGACCGTGCGCGGTGAGTCAAGGACCCGTGCACTCGCGTGTAATTCCGCCGGATGCGCCCTGCTTATCGTGGTGATGCAGCAGTCGCCGCCACACCATCCCTTGTCCGACCTCGCTTTTCGAGGAGGCGGAGAGTGTCAGCTGAACGATCCCCGGCCGATTCCATCGGCGATGTCTTCCTCGGTGCCGAAGTCGCCGCGGCCCGCCTGCCGAAGCCCTGTCGTGGGTCGAAGTCGCTTGTCCCAGAGGGAGTCTCAGGTGATGTCCACCATGCCCGTCGGCGGGCTGGTTCCCCAGTCCGCCGACGATGCCGCCGAGCTGGTCGTCCGCAATGCCGAGATCCACACCGGAGATCCGGCGCGGCCCCACGTCGAGGCGCTGGGCATCCGCGACGGCGTCATCACGGGCATCGGCGACGACCGGGACGTGGCCGGCCACATAGGCCCGGACACGAAGGTGGCCGACGCGCTCGGGCGCCGGGTGATCCCCGGCCTCAACGACTCTCACCTGCACGTGATACGCGGCGGCCTCGACTACGTGCTCGAACTGCGCTGGGACGGCGTGCGCAGCCTCCGCCAGGGGCCGGCGATGCTGCGGGAGCAGGCCGCCCGCACTCCCCAGGGCCAGTGGGTCCGCGTGGTCGGCTGCTGGTCGGCGGAGCAGTTCGCGGAACGGCGGCTGCCGACCGTCGCCGAGCTGAACGCCGCCGCCCCCGACACGCCCGTGTTCGTCTTGCACCTGTACCAGTCGGCCGTACTGAACCGGGCGGTGCTCAAGGCCGCCGGCTTCACCAAGGACACCCCCGATCCCAGGGGGGCCAGATCGTGCGGGGCCGCGGCGGCGAACCGACCGGCATGCTGCTGGCCGCTCCCAGCACCCTCACCCTCTACTCGACCCTCGCCAAGGCACCGGTGCTGGAGGGCGAGGACAAGAAGACGTCCACCCGCGTCTCGACGTACAACCGAGTACGAAGGCCTCGACGAGGAACTGCCGCCGGTACCGGCCTGGAGCCCGGTCGCGCGTTTCGGCGGCTGCCAGTCCTCCCGTCGTACGGCTCCTTCCGGCGCCCGTCAGGCGGAGCTGCTCGGTGAAGCCGTCGCCGAATCGGAGCAGCACCGCCGGTGGCGCACAGCGCGAGGCCTGGCTCGCGAAGCGGCGGGCACCCCCTTCGACCCCTGCTTCGACCTCTGAACTTCCGGAAGAGCTTCCGGCCCTCCGGGGGCCCTCCTTCCGGTCCAAGGCTCCGTCCCTTCGGACGGTTCATCACAGCACGGCCAACCGTCCGCGCCGTCACTTTCCTGAGAAAGGCACATCCCATGGTCGACATCGCCGCCGTCACCGCCGCCCCCAGCCCCGACCTGCTCACGCCGGACAACTGCGCGGTGTTGTTCGTCGATCACCAGCCGCAGATGTTCTTCGGCGCCGGCAGCGGTGACCGCACCGCCGTCATCAACTCCACCGTGGGCCTGGCCAAGACCACGAAGGCGTTCGACGTCCCGGTCGTCCTGAGCACGGTGGCGGCCGAGTCCTTCTCGGGCCCGCTCATGTCGCAGCTGGCCGATGTCTTCCCCGAGCAGAAGATCATCGACCGCAGCACCATGAACGCCTGGGAGGACGTGAACTTCGTCGACGCGGTCAAGGCCACCGGCCGCGAGAAGCTCGTCATCGCCGGTCTGTGAACCGAGGTGTGCGTGGTTCTGCCCGCGCTCTCCGCCATCGCCCAGGGCTACGAGGTCTACGTCGTCACCGACGCGTCCGGCGGTGTCAGCCCGCAGGCCCATGAGCACGCCGTTCAGCGCATGATCCAGGCCGGTGCCACCCCGGTCACCTGGGTGCAGGTGCTCCTGGAACTGCAGCGCGACTGGGCCCGCACCGAGACGTACGCCGCGGTGGGCGACGTGGTCAAGGCACACGGCGGTGCCTACGGCCTCGGCATGGTCTACGCGCAGGCCGTCATCGGCGCCACGCCGCGGGCTGATCCTCACCACGGACACGTCGGGAACGGGCAGGGACAGGCAGGAACATGATGGACGCTGGATTTTTGATCCTGCGGCTCGTGGTCGGGCTCCTCATCGCCGGGCACGGTGTGCAGAAGGTGAGCTTCCACCTCGGAGGAAGAGGGCTGTCAGGCGGGACCGAGGAATTCCGGGGGGACGGATTCCGCGGCGGCCGGCTCACCGCCCTCACCGCGGGAGCCAGCCAGATCGGGGCCGGCCTGTTCCTGGCGGGCGGCCTGCTCACCCCCGTGGCCGCGATGGCCGCCATGGGCGTGATGACGGTCGCCGGCACCGTGAAGTGGCCCATGGGCCTCTGGGTCCAGAACGACGGCTACGAGTACCCCCTGGTCCTCGTCGTCGCCTCCGCCGCTCTGGCCCTGACCGGGCCTGGACGGTGGTCCGCGGACCACGCGCTGGCCGTCACCCCCTGGCCGGTGTGGATCTCCGTGACCGCGCTCGTCATCGGACCGGCGAGCGGTCTGCTGACCCGCGTGGTTCTGCACCGGGCGGCTCCCGCGGGAGAGGGGACGCGTCGCTCGCGGTCGGCTCACTGACGTTCTCCGGCTCCCCGGCAGCCGGAAAACGGCCGGTCCACCTCCACCGCGTCGCCGCCCCGCCGCGGACGCGTTCGTACTCCACGCAGGGACCACGCATGAACCTCGCGACCCCTCCCCCACACTCACCGTCCACGGAACCGGATTCGGCCTGGGCACCTCTCGCCGGACCCGTGTTCCGCGCCCTCTGGATCGCCCAGCTGGTCTCCAACGTCGGTAGCTGGATGCAGATGGTCGGCGCCCAGTGGCTGCTGATCGGTCACGACCCGGCGCTGGTGACCCTGGTCCAGACGGCCTCCGGCCTGCCCGTCGTACTCCTGGCCCTGCCCTCCGGCGTGGTGGCCGACCGCTACGACCGCCGGATGGTGCTCCTGGCCACCCAGGCTGCGCTGTTCACGGTATCCACCGTGCTGACCGCGTTGGCGTTCGCGGACGTTCTCACCCCTGCGCCGCTGCTCGTCCTCACCTTCCTGTTGGGCTGCGGTACGGCACTGATGGGACCGGCCTGGCAGGCGATCCAGCCGGAGCTGGTGGAACGCCGCCAGTTGGGCCAGGCCGCCGCGCTCGGCGGGGTCAGCATGAACCTGGCCCGTGCCGTCGGGCCGGCCGTGGGCGGACTGGTGGTGGCGGCGACGGACGCGGCCTGGGTCTTCGCCTTCAACGCCGTCTCGTTCCTGGGCATCGCCGTCGTCCTGCTGTCCTGGCGGCGTCCCGAACCTCAGACCGCCGTACCTCACGGCGAGAGGATGCGGACCGCACTCGACGCGGGCCGACGCTACGTGCGGCACGCCCCCGGCATCCGCCGTGTCCTGCTCCGCACGATCCTCTTCGTCCCCGGCGGCGCCGCTCTGTGGGCGCTGCTGCCCCTCGTCGCGATCCACTCGCTGGATCTGGGCTCGGGCGGCTATGGGCTTCTGCTGGGGGCCGTGGGCGTCGGAGCGGTGGCGGGCGCCTTCGTCCTGCCCCGCGTCGATCGGAAGCTGGGCGCCAACCGCACACTGGGCTGCGGCGCCCTGCTCTTCGCCGGTGTCCTGGTCGTCCTCGCCACCGTACGCGACCCCTGGCAGGTCACGGTCACGCTGCTGTTCGCCGGTCTGGCGTGGATCGCTGTCCTCTCCACCCTCAACACGGCCCTGCAGACACGGCTCCCCGGCTGGGTCAGAGCTCGTGGGCTCGCCGTCTACCTCCTCGTCTTCCAGGGCGGGCAGGCACTGGCGGCGCCGCTGTGGGGCGCGCTCGCCGCCCGGCTGGGCCTCATCGCTCCGCTGCTGTCCGGCGCCGCGTTGCTGGTCGTCTGCGCCCTCAGCCTGCGCCGCTGGCCCCTGCACGACGGGCAGGACGTCGACCCCTCCCCCTCCGCGCACTGGCCGGCCCCACCCCTGGTGTTCGAACCAGGGCAGGCCGAAGGCCCCGTGCTGGTCACGGTCTCCTACCGGATCGCTCCCGAGAACGGTGCGGCCTTCACGGAGCGCATGGAGTACGTCGCCCGGGCCCGGCGACGCACCGGCGCCCTCACCTGGGGCCTGTACCAGGACGGCCAGGACCCCGGCCGCTTCATCGAGAGCTACGTCGTCGCGTCGTGGTCCGAGCATCTCGCTCAGCACAGCGTCCGACTCACCCTCACCGACCGGCGCCACGAGGACCGGGCCCGCCTTCTCCTCGTCCCCGGCACCCGCCCGGACGTCACCCACGCCTTCGACACGTCCGGAGGTCCTGTCGTTCGGAGGACGTCCCCGGGCCCCGTGGAAATCGACCCCGCCACTGACCCGCAGCAACCGAAAGGACCATCCTGACCGACACACCCACCACGCCGACCGTCGAACGCGTCGACGCCCGGCACCGCTACGAGATCCGCGTCGACGGAGAGCGGGCCGGCTTGACCGGCTATCGTGACCGCGGCCGGCAGCGGGGCTTCTTCCACACGGAGATCGACCCGGCGTACGCGGCCGGGGCCTGGCCGGACAGCTGATCCGGGAGGCGCTCGGCGACGTGCGTTCGTCGGGCCGGCGCATCGTGCCCGGCCGCCCCTTCGTGGCGGCCTACCTGTCGAAGCACGACACGTACGACGACCTCACCGACCCCGTGACCCCGGAGGTCCTTCAGTGGCTGGACACGGAACTGAAGCGCGCGACGGGCCGGTCGTAGGACGGCGCGTGCGGGCCGGTGTCCGTGGCCGGCCCGCACGGGCATGAGCGACCCCGTACAGCGGACGTGCTGACGGACACGAGTGAGGGCGGCGCCGCAGATCGGCGCCGCCCCTCACGTGTCCGGTGACGATCGGCTGTCAGGAGGCCAGGGCCTGCCACTCCCGAGGGGACATCCCGTACGCGTCCTTGAAGGTACGGCTGAAGTGCGCCGGGCTGCTGAAGCCCCAGCGGTGCGCCACCGCCGCCACGGTGGTCCGCCGGTTCGGGGTCCGGCTCAGGTCCCACTTGCAGGAGTCGAGTCTCCGCCGCCTCACCCACTGGCTCACCGTGATGCCGTCGTCCTGGAACAGCTTGTGCAGGTAGCGCACGGATATCCGGTTGGCTCGCGCGATGGACTGTGGTGACAGGTCCGGGTCCTTCAGGTGCTCGTCGACGTAAGTCTTGATCCGGTCGAGGATCTCGCTGCCCGGGGACGTCTGGTCCGGGATGTCCTCCTCCGCCTCGGTCTGCAGGAGCTCCATGACGAGGACGACGAGCAGATCCGCGGCGCTGCGTGTCAGCTGGCCGATCATTCTCGTTCCGTGGGCCTCCGCCTCGGTGGCCAGTGTGATCAGCAGGTCCGATACGAGCGCTCCCACGCCCTCACCACCCGGCACGGTCATGCCCGTGACGCGGTCCAGGTCCGCTTCCGAGAGCGCCAGGTGGCGGCGGGGCAGGCGGAGGACCGTCATCCGGCAGTCGGCGGTGAACCGCGGAGAGCGGTGCCGGGCCGGATCGCAGAAGACGAGGTCACCCGGTCCGAGCCGGAGCTCGTCTCCGTGTCCGGTGGTCGCGACCGAGTCGTCGAACACTCTCCCCAGGTGGAGGAATTCGTCGTCGCCTGCGGCCGGCAGTTCGGAAACGATCTGGATGTGACCCGTGGGCGTGGTCATCGGAGCTTCTCCGCTCGGGGAAGGAGGGCGGTATGGAAGGCCGGCGCGGCACGTCGGCGGCGCGCTTCTTCGCAGGCCGCGCCTTGCCCTTGACGCACCGGAGGCACCCCCCGGCCGGCGGTCCGTGGCTTCGAGGACCAGTAGGGCGATAGGCATGGTGTCTTCCCAGGTGACAGTGCATGTGGCCGTCAGAAGCCTCGTGTCTTCACTCTGACAAGAGCCCGTTCGAAAGGCATCAGTAACTTGACTGTGGATTACTGACGCCAGTACCACTCGACGGCCGCGCGCGGCGTGAGGCAGCCGTACTCGAACTGCTCTCGGGACTCGGTGTCGCAGTCCGGGTCGGTCGTCGGGTCGTAGCGCAGCTGGGCGTGGATACGGGGGCCGCCTCGTTGTCGGCCACCCAGGTCAGGGCCGCGGAGGGCTCCTCCAGCGCGACGGGACAGCGGGCCTCGGGAGGACGCGTGTGCTCGGGCACCACGAGGACGGCGCCGCTGATGACGGCCAGTTCACTGATCGGACGGGCACGGGTCCGTCCGTCGCCGAGCATCCAGCGGCCACCGTGCGGGCGCGGAACCGCGCCACGACGTATGCGGAGGCGCGAAGGAAGCGCCTCCGCACTGCTCCTCACCACGTCGGGGTCACGCGTCCTCGAAGAGACCGCGGAGCTGATTGCGGCTGCTGACGCCCAGCTTCGGATAGACCAGGTAGAGGTGGGAACTGACGGTGCGGGGCGACAGTCTCAGCCGCTCGGCGATCTCCTTGTTGCGCAGTCCCTGGGCCGCCAACCGCACGATCTCGCGTTGCTGGCGGCCAACTCCGTCAGCGGGCAGGCCTGGGCAGGCCCGCTGGGCGCGCCGCTGGCCCGCAGCTCCACTTGGGTCTCCTCCGCCAGCGCCGCCGCGCCGAGCCGGGTGAACGACTCCAGCGCTGTGGTCAGGAGAGGACGGGCCTCCCGAGGACGCCGCTTCCTGCGCAGCCACTGCGCGTAGTGCAGCCTGGCCTGCGCCCTGGCCAGCGGCCACTGGTCGGCCGCGGGATTGACGGTGGCGAGCCGGAAGTGGTGCTCGGTCTCCTGGGGGTCGCCGACCAGCGCGTCGGCGTGGTGCAGCAGCAACGTCATACGGGTCGTCGGCCGCGGTCCCGCCGCCGTCCACACCGCTTCGACGACGTGTACGGTCTCCTCCTGTCGGCCCGTCCGCTGGGCGGCCGCGCAGGGCAGCCAGGATTGCCCGGAGCGCCGCGACGTCGATCTCGATGTGTCTCAGTTTGCAGACGGCCGCCAGGGTCGCGGCCTCGTCCAGCTGCTCCTCGGTCTCCGCCCACCGTCCGGAGTCCATCAGCGCCGAGGCCAGCGCGGCCCGCAAGACCCTGGTGGTGCCCACGGAGCCGTACGCGGTGAGCACGGCGCAGGCGCGCTGGTAGTACTTCCACGCAGTGCTCCGACTCGTCCGCGTACCAGGCGAGCCCGCCCATCGCGAGCATGAGAAGCGTGTCTCCCGCCTGTGCGGAGGAGCCATGGGCGGTCGGCCACCGGCTCATCCGCTGCCGCAGCAGTTCGGCTGCCTTGGTCGGGTCCGCCCCGGCCAGGGTCCCGGCCCGCACGGCATCGACCGCGCTGGTCGTCTTCCGTTCGGTGCAGGTCGTGTCACCCGCACAGGTGCCGATCAGATCGGCGAGGGCGACAAGGGGACGTCTGGCCTCGGGCACGCCCGACTGGAAGGCGACGGCGTGGAGCATGGACGTCAACGCCAGCACGGTCGCCGGGTCCTTGGGCGGCTCCGGCTCGAGAGCACTCATCAGCACCTGGAGGCCCTGCCGCTGGTGGCCGAGGAGCGACAGGGCCATACCTGCGCCTTGGGCCACCATGCCCAGCACCTCGCGATTCTCCGTCAGACCGCTGACCATTTCGTACAGCTCCCCGACCCACAGGGGGCCACCGGCGTTGTTCGCGGCGCGCAGCGCCTTCGCGTACCGCCCCGTGCCCGGTCCTCGGCCTCCGGGCTGCACTCAGCGGAGCGCTGCAGCGCTTGTCCGGCGGCGAAGAAGCCACCACGCTGCTCGGCGAGCTCCGCGGTCTCCTCCAGTGCCGCCGCGACGGACTCGTCCTGTCCCAGGCACACGGCGGCCATGTGCCACGCCCGGCGGGCCGGGTCGTCGGCGAGCACCGCCGCCAGGTCACGGTGGGCCCGCTGGCGGAGGTGTGCGGGCGCGCCGTGATAGGAACCCGCGCGGACCAACGGATGCTGGAAGGCCACTCGTCCGTCCACGAGCGTGATGAGACCGGCCTGCTCGGCCGGGGCCCACGCACCGAGATCCGTTCCCACGCCGGCGGCGGCCATGACCGTGGCGACGTCTTCGTACTCCGCTGCCGCCGCGTACAGAACCAGACGGCGGGTCATCTCCGGCAGGTGCCGCAACTGGGAGGCGTACAGCTCCTGAAGCCGTTCGCTCTGCGGCCGGCCACTGCCGGGGAGCACACCCGCACCGCCAGCTCCGGCCGCGCGGCACAGCTCGATGACGGCGAGCGGATTTCCCTCGGCCTGGCGCAACAGCTCGATGCGCGACTGGCCGGTGGGGGATGCGGTTGTGCGTCCAGCAGTTCGGCCGCTGCCTGCGGGGGCAGTGGACCGAGGTGCACGGTCGGCAGGTCCGTCGGAACTCCGTGGGGAGGTGTCCGGCCGCGTGCCGCCCTGGGTCTCCAGGACAAGTGCTCCGCTGTCCCGCGCGTGGCCGACCGCGAGCGACAGCAGCCTCGACTGGCCGGTTCCCTCATCTCCGACCGGCCCTGCGGACGCATGATCGACCAGTCAGCATATCCGGCCAGAACAGCCCATATTTCGCCGCTGAGCGGTCCACTGCCCGGCGGACGGCGGCGGACGGCGGAGGCGGACGGTGCCGCAGGCCCCAACCCCTACGCCTGCGTGTCCGCGCTCCGCCACGGAAGGGGCCGGGCCGGGCCGCCGCGCCGGTGGGACGCAAAAGCGCCCCGCGAGGCCGGACGGTCTTGCGGGGCTCTGTCCGCCGCTCGGGCGACGGCGTCGGAGCGGGGAGAGGCGGCGGTCGGGTCAGTGATCGAAGCGAACGGACCGGGCGGCGCGCAGGATCAGGTCGGCGACCGGCCCGGGATCGCTGACGGACACCGCGTGCGGGGCGCGGACGGTGACGGTGCGGGCGCGGGCACGCTCCGCCATCCACCGCTCGGCGGCCGGCGGGATGTTCCGGTCCTCGCTCGCGACGAGGTACCAGCTCGGGATCTTCTTCCACGCTGCGGCCTTGGCGGGCTCCTGGAGCGCGGCAAGGGTGAGCGGTCGCTGCCCCGCGGCCATGACCTGCGCGGTTCGGACGGGGACGCCGGCCGCGAACTGCTTGCGGAACAGGTCCTTCTTGATGACCAGTTCCTCACCCTGCCCGCCGTCGGGCAGCGGGTAGTACCGGGTGGCAGTGGCCTGTCCCAGAGTGCTGCCGGGGAACATGCCCGTGAGCTGCAGGGCGCTCTCGCCGACCTCGGGCACGAAGGCGGCGATGTAGACCAGGGCCTTGACGTGAGGAGCGTCGGCCGCGGCCTGGCTGATGACCGCCCCGCCATAGGAGTGCCCGACCAGGACGATCGGGCCGGCGACGCTGTCCAGGACGCTGCGGATGTAGGCGGCGTCGCTCGTCAGTCCGCGCAGGGGCAGAGCCGGTGCCAGCACGCGTAGGCCGTGCCTCTGGAGGCGCTCGACCACACCGCTCCAACTGGAGGCGTCGGCGAACGCGCCGTGGATCAGGACGACGGTGGGGCTCTCCGGGTGGTGGTGCGGTCCGCGGGGACGGCCGGCCGCCGTCGCCGGCGCGGGGTTGGTGAGTCCCGTGGCACCCAGTGTGGCGACGCCGGCCAGGAGGGTCGCCGTCACGGCACGGCGTGAGACAAGTGAGTTCATCGTTCGTTCTCTGCGGAGGGGAAGGCCGCCAAGGGACGGCGGGGTGGGCGGGCGTGGTCCGTGGCGGGTGCGTCAGGCGGAGGTGGCCCGGATGGCGTCCTCGATCAGCTCGACGACGCTCTCGGGCCGGGAGAGCATGACCAGGTGCGAGGAGTCGACCTCGACGGTGGTCATGCCGGCGCGCTGGTAGCCGTAGCGCTGAACGTCCGGGTTGATGGTGTGGTCGGAAGAGGCGACCAGTCCCCAGGAGGGCTTCGTCTTCCAGGCGGCGGCCGGGGCGGTGTCCGCGAACGCCTGGGCGGCGAGCGGGCGCTGGGAGACGGCGAGGATCTCGGTCAGGCGGCGGTCGACGTCGGCCGCGAAGATCGGCGGGAACTTGTCGGGCTGAACCGACACGTCGGTGCCGGTCCCCACCGAGCCTTCGAGCGGGAAGGGGGTGTAGACGAGTGCGGCGGCGAGGTCGGAGTCCGGGAAACGACCCTGCAGTTCACCGAGACTCTCGCCCTTCTCCAGGGCGTAACCGGCGAGGTAGACCAGCGCCTGAACGTTGTCCTCGGTGCCGGCGACCGTGATGACGGCGCCTCCGTACGAGTGGCCCACCAGGACGACGGGGCCGGGGATCTGCCGGACGACGGAGGCGATGTAGGCGGCGTCGCCGATCAGGCTCCGGTTGGGAACGGCCGGCGCGACCACGTCCAGGCCGCGGGCGATGAGCCGCGGGATCACCTGCGCGTAGCTGGAGGCGTCGGCGAACGCGCCGTGGACGAGGACGACGGTCGGCTTGGGGGAACGGGACATGGGCGAACTCCTCTTGATGTCATGGTCGGTGTGCGGGGCGGCGGACTTCCGCTTCAGGAGGTGCCGCGCGGGCGCCGGTGCGCCGCGACGACGGGCATGACCGGTCCACGGCCGCCCCGCCGGGGGTACGCGGTCCGCTGCATTTCGTTCGCGGAACACGTAAAGCGATATGCCGCCGGCACACGAGGAACGGTAATGCCGGATGGCAAGGGGCACTTGTCTGTCAGCGCCCTGATCGTGTTCTGTCCGCGCCCGTCAGCCGCGTACAGGGCGGTCGTGTCCGGTCGTGTTTACGGCACAAGTACCCGGCTCTCCGGCGTACGTCGGACAGAAGTGCTTTCCTGGGCAAAGACCCATGCACGCCTCGACAAACCCCCTTGCCACCGCGGCCCTAGGCTCACGATCGGAATACGCGTCCGTACTGTTTCGGGGGGCCATCATGGAACAGAGTCTCAGCGCGGTCGCATGCGCGGTCACGGCATACGTCAGTACCCCGAACGGGCCACGGCTGCCCCTTCCTGCGGAGCTCCACTACGGGGTCTTCGACCCCTATGCCGTCCGGCTTTCCCTCATGCCGCCCGTGCAGCCGCCCGTCACATGGGTCTTCGCCCGTGAACTGCTCACCGAAGGGACCATGCGTCCCACCGGGTCCGGCGATGTCCTCGTGGTTCCCGGGGATGGGCACCATTCCCGCTCCTTGCGCGTCATCCTCAGGAATTCGACCGGAACCGCGCTGATCGATCTGGAGGCCGCGAGGGTTGCCCTATTTCTTCAGCAGACGTTCGCTCTGGTTCCCGTCGGGACGGAGAACAATCATCTGGATCTCGACGGGGCCATTCATGCGCTCACGGGAAGAACCCACTGACCGTCGTTCCGGCCATAGGGCCGGAAAGACCGGCCGCGGCAGGGACGGCTCGGTCTTCCAGGAGTGGTCGCGTGCGTTCCGATGCTCCCGGTCGGCCGCTTTCTCGCTTCCCGAGCCCGACGGCCTCCCCCGGACATCCGTCACCGAGTCCCACCCAGTCCCCTGTCGAAAGGCAGTTCCGTCATGAACCCGCACCCGCTCCCGGAGGACGGCGCCCGAGAACCGGGGGGCGCCATGGCCGTCACCGTCACGGCCAGCTCGGTGATCAGCCGTACCGAGACGGAGCCTGTCGCCCTGCGTTTCTCCTATGACCGCCGACAGCCCTTCACCGTGGTCCTGGACATGCCCGATCCCGCGGATGCGGGCACCGCACGATGGTCCTTCGCCCGGGAGCTCCTCTAGTCGGGCCTGCACCTGCCGTCCGGAGAGGGCGACGTACGCGTCTGGCCGCCGTGCCGCTGCAACAACAGGCCCGACGTACGGCTCCTCCTCGGGGCCGGTACCGGCACGGTTCTGCTGGACGTCCCCGTTCGGCCGCTGAGCGAGTGGCTGATACGCACATGGGAGGCCGTCCCGCCCGGGAAGGAGAGCGCGTGGATCGACTGGGACGCCATCCTGAAGAAGCTCCTCGACGACCGCTGATCTCTCTCCCCTCACCCCCCCGCAGGCAGATCCTGTCGGCCGTACGGATGGATCGACCGAGGTCCCGCTCCGCCAGTGCGCCCCTTGCGGCGCGCAGCGGGCGGGACCTTCGTGGTGCACCATGCCGGCCGCCGGCCCGGCCGGAGACCGTCCACTGCCCCCGCTCGGGGGACGGTGTCCCCCGACGGCTGGAACGGGGAGGCCGCGGCGCCCGTCGAAAGAGGCGCCATCGGGGCCAACGGGCAGAAACTTCTGCCTGTACTTCTGCCTGGGCCCCCTGCCCAAGGGCTGTTTGACTGTTCCTGCGAGCGATAAACCGCAGGTCAGAGCAGCAATACACGACCCGCGTCGTCGACACGGTGCCGACCGGCCCTGTCGGCATCTGCCCCGCTTCTTGGAGAAGCACTGCCCCTCGAGCCTCCTCGCAGACGTCCTCATGACCTGTCCCGAAGGGAGGCCCACGTGAGCGTGGTGCTGTCGACCGACTCCGTGCCCGACGGGGAGAAGGTGGCGTACTGGAACGAGGTGGTGAGCAGGACGCTCGTGCCGATGTCCGTGACTCCTCGGAGCGCCGGACCGTTCGACGGCAGAATCGCCACCCACCGCATCGGATACCTCCAGGTCTCGACCGTGGAAGCCGACGCGAAGCGGGTCAGCCGCACACCGGCGCTCATCACCCCGTCGTCCGAGGCACTGGTGGCGGTGGGAGTCCAGGTGTCGGGCACGGCCACCTTCATGCAGGACGGCCGGATGGCGGAAGTGAGCGAAGGCGACCTGGTGGTGTACGAGACGGCACGGCCGTACTCCTTCGACTACCCGCAGCGGTTCGCCACGCACGTCTTCCAGTTTCCCCGGCGCAGCTTGGCC
The DNA here is from genome assembly GCF_000716445.1 of Streptomyces wedmorensis. Lineage (GTDB taxonomy): Bacteria > Actinomycetota > Actinomycetes > Streptomycetales > Streptomycetaceae > Streptomyces > Streptomyces wedmorensis. The sequence goes on along the minus strand of NZ_JNWK01000009.1, from coordinate 164,573 downwards.
GTTCCGGACAGCGACATCCGCCGGGTCACGGGCAGCCCCATCGCTACGAGCGGCGGCGTCGGGGCGATGCTCTTCCTCTTCTTGTCCGCGCTGGCCTCATTGGCCGGCGGCCACCCCCCACTCCTCGGGCACAGGCTGGCCGACGATTTCGTCGACCTGCTCAGCACCTTGATCACCGAACAGACGCGACCGAACGGCACGGATCCGAACAGCGGCGGCGAGGCCCTGCTGTCGCGCGTCCGCGAGCACATCGAGCGCAACCTGGGTGACCCTGATCTGTCGCCGGAGAGCATCGCCCAGGCGCACGGCATGTCGGTGCGCTACCTCCACCGCCTCTTCGAATGCGAAGAGGCCACCGTCTGCCGACTCATCCAGCGACGACGCCTGGAGGAATGCAGCCGGGAACTGGCCCGCCGCGGCAGGGCGACCCCCACCGTGGCGGCGGTCGCCCACCGGTGGGGCTTCACCAGCCCCGCCCACTTCAGCCGGGTCTTCCGCGCCGCCTACGGCGTCCCCCCTCGTGAGTGGCGCGCACTGCACACCCCCCAGCGCCAGGGCTTCACGGCGCCGGCCCCGGTGACCGACCGCACGGGACACCTCAGCGGTTCCCAGCTGGAGAGCAAGTGAACGCCCCCTCGCCTCGCCCCCGTCCGGTCCTCGACCGTCCCACCCAGGAGTTCGTGGATCGGTGCTCCCTCTCTTTGGCGCCGTACCCTCTCGAACCGCCGCCTGAGCGGGCGGACTCCGATCTCGACGAGAACGGCACGTTCACAGAGTGGTTCGCGCTGCCTGGCGGCGCCACCGGTCACGTAGAGGTAGAGGTGATCAGGCCCGTGGGTGTCACGGGGCCGATGCCCGTCGTCCTGTTCCTGCACGGCCTGGGCGGCGTCCTGGAGGATGCCGGTGCCCGTACGTCGCCTCGGGCGCCCCACACCGGGCGCCTGGTGCACGCGTTCACGCTGGGCACGGACGCGGCCGTCGTCCTGGTCCACCACGCGAGCGCACCCCAGGCTCCGTACCCGGTCGCCCTCGAGCAGTGCTACGCCGTCGCGAGATGGCTCGCGGAGCGGGGTGGCGAGATCGGGCTGGACGGAAGCCGGATGGCCGCCGTGGGCTATTCGACGGGCGGCAATCTGGTGGCGGCGCTGACCCTCCTCGCGAAGGAACGGGGCGAGGTGCGGCTGGTACAGCAGGTGCTGCTGTGTCCCGTCACGGATGCCGGACTCGACACGCCCTCCCACCGGGAGTTCGCCGAGGGTTACGGCGTCGGTCGCGACGCCCTGCTCCGGTTCTGGGACCGGTACGTCCCCGATGTGCGGCGGCGCGGCCTGGCCACCGCCTCGCCGTTACGGGCGACGCCGGAGCAACTCGCCGGCCTCCCGCCCGCTCTGGTGGTCACCGGTGAAGCCGACGTCGTCCGGGACGAGGGCGAGGCGTACGCGGCCAAGCTCCGCGCGGCAGGCGTGGAGGTGGTCGCGGTGCGGTACCTGGGCACGATCCACGGTTTCATGGTCCTCGACCAGCTCCATCACACGAACTCCGCCCGGGCCGCGCTCACCCAGACACTCGACATCGTGCACACGGCTCTGCACAGCCGTCGCGGCCGGCCCCGCTGAAGCCGTCGCCCGGCCCGAGCGGGTCGCGCGCACCCGTTGCACCACGACCAGCGTCACCCACGTCGACGGCTGAGCGTCAAGCGCCGTCTCTCGCTCGGAAGGGGCTCATTCGGGGCACTGACGCCTTGCCCGTGTTGGAGACCCGGCCACCGGTCCAGGGGACCGAGATCCATTCCGTCTCGTCGGGCGGTGTGACGCGCAGAGCTTCGGGGGTCACGGTGGTGACACCGGTGAGGGCCGGGTTGGCGTACGTCAACGCCGACCAGGCGCTGGCACCAGGAGCGAGCGTCACGATCTGCCGCTCCTCACCGGCAGCCCGTTCAGGATCCGGTGTGACCGCCTCGCCTTCGCCGTTGACGAACGCCACACCGGGGAAGCCGTGGATCGTGCAGGGCCGGCGGGAGGCATTGGTCAGCACGAGGGCGAAGTTCGACTGACCGGCTCCAGGGCGGTCGGGGCCGAGGGACGCCTTCAGTTCGGAGGTGTGGCAGCGGTGCCCTGTCGCAGGTGAGGCAGGGCTCGCCGACGCCGTACCGGCTCCATGGGACGGAATCGAGGCCGGTTCCCCGGATGCGCCGGAGCCGCCGTCGTGGGCAGCCCCGGGAACGGTGGGGCTCGCATGGGGCGACGAAGTGCCGACCGGGGGCGGGCTGCCCGCCGCCGCGCCGTCGGTGTTCCGACCGACGCAGCCGGCCAGCAAGGCGCATCCGAGAAGGACGCCGGGGAGGAGCGGTCTGTGGGTCATATCGCTTTCCAAGGGGAATGGTGCCGCAGCGCGCGTACGCGCGCTGCGGGGGGGGCGTCAGTCGAACCGGAGGTCGGAGAGCTGACGCTCCAGCGCGGTCACTTCGTCCTCGGGCGCCTCCGCCTCCGCGGGCGGACGGGCGGCCATCAGCACGGCGAGCTCGGCGCCCGCCCTCCGTATGCGGGCGGGCAGGCCGTCGGTGTACTCGTCGCCGCCGGCCCCCCAGTCCTCCGAGGCCGCGTAGACCGCGGTGGGCACCACGGCCGCCCTCAGGTAGGCGAAGAGCGGCCGCAGGGCGTGCTCCAGGACCAGCGAGTGGCGGGCCGTGCCGCCGGTCGCCGCGACGAGGACCGGCTTGCCCGTCAGGGCGGCCGGATCGATCAGGTCGAAGAAGGACTTGAACAGCCCGCTGTAGGAGGCGGTGAACACGGGGGTCACGGCGATCAGGCCGTCCGCTCCCGTCACCGTGTCGATGGCGGAGGCGAGTTGCGACGCGGGAAACCCGGTCACGAGGTTGTTGGCGACAGCCAGGGCGAGCTCACGGAGCTCGATGACCTCCACCTCCACCTCGTGCCCCTGGGTGCCGAGGTCGTCGCGGACGGACTCGGCGAGACGGTCGGCGAGCAGACGGGTGGAGGACGGGGTGCTCAGCCCCGCGGACACGGCGACCAGCTTCATGCCACGGCCCCTTCCCGGGCTGCGCGCAGGGACTCGTGGGTGGGGGCGTCCGGCACGTCGGCCGGGCGTCCGACGGCGAACTCCTTCCGCAGCACGGGCACGACTTCCTCACCGAGGATGTCGAGCTGTTCCAGAACGGTCTTCAGCGACAGGCCGGCGTGGTCCATCAGGAACAGCTGCCGCTGGTAGTCGCCGACCGTCTCCCTGAAGGACAGCGTCCGCTCGATCACCTGCTGGGGGGAGCCGACCGTCAGCGGGGTCTGCTCGGTGAACTCCTCCAGCGACGGGCCGTGCCCGTAGACCGGCGCGTTGTCGAAGTACGGGCGGAACTCCCGTACCGCGTCCTGGGAGTTCTTCCGCATGAAGACCTGCCCCCCGAGGCCGACGATGGCGTCCTCCGCCCGACCGTGGCCGTGGAACGCGTACCGCCGCCGGTACAGCTGGACCATCCGTCTGGTGTGGTCGGCCGGCCAGAAGATGTTGTTGTGGAAGAAGCCGTCGCCGTAGAAGGCGGCCTGCTCGGCGATCTCCGGAGACCGGATCGAGCCGTGCCAGACGAACGGCGGGACCCCGTCCAGCGGACGCGGCGTGGACGTGAACCCCTGCAGCGGAGTGCGGAACTTGCCCTCCCAGTCCACGACGTCCTCGCGCCACAGCCGGCGCAACAGCGCGTAGTTCTCCCTCGCGAGGTTGACGCCCTGCCGGATGTCCTGCCCGAACCAGGGGTAGACCGGCCCAGTGTTGCCGCGGCCCATCATCAGGTCCACACGCCCGTCGGCCACGTGCTGGAGCATCCCGTAGTCCTCGGCGATCTTCACCGGGTCGTTGGTGGTGATCAGCGTCGTGGCGGTGGACAGGATCAGCTTCTCGGTGCGGGCGGCGATGTACCCGAGCATCGTGGTGGGCGAGGATGGCACGAACGGTGGATTGTGGTGCTCGCCGGTCGCGAACACGTCGAGTCCGACCTCCTCCGCCTTCAGCGCGATGGCGATCATCGCCTTGATGCGCTCCCGCTCCGAAGGGGTACGACCGTTGGTCGGGTCGGGGGTCGCGTCCCCCACGGAAAAGACTCCGAACTGCATATACGCCTCTTTACTCGTAAACAGGTACTGGTTCCCGAAATCTAGGCTCTTCCAGGTGGCCGTCATGCTCCCGCGCGCAAGGGGTCTTGTCCCTCAGCGCCCGGCCCGGACCTCGGTGGGGACCGCCCGCGGAAAAGGCAACTGCCCGTCCGGACGACCGGACGGGCAGGGGCGCATGCGGGCCCTCCCTCTCGTTGGAAAGGGCGACGGACCGATGGTGGCTACTTCCGCAGGAAGGCCAGGAGAGCCTCGTTGACCTCTTCCGCGTGGGTCCACAGCAGGCCGTGCGGGGCGCCCTCGATCTCGACGTAGTCGGCGGAGGGGAGCGCCTTGTGGAAGGGGCGCGCGGTGCCCTCGGCGGGCAGGATGCGGTCGGCCGTGCCGTGCAGGATCAGGGCGGGTACGTCGACGGCCGGGATGTCGGCGCGGAAGTCGGTGTACCAGGTCGAAGGGGCGGCGGACGCGGCGAAGAAGCCGCCGCCGGCCGCGGTGTTCCAGCTGTTGCGGACGGCCTCCTCACTGATCCGGGAGCCCAGGTTCTCGTCGAGGTTGTAGAAGTCGTTGAAGAAGGCCGTGTAGTAGGCGTAGCGGTCGGCCTTGACGGCGGCGACGATTCCGTCGAAGAACTCCTTCGGGGCGACGCCGGCCGGGTTGTCCTCGGACTTGAGCAGGCAGGGCTCCAGGGAGGCCAGGAAGGCGACCTTGGCGACGCGGGCGGAGCCGTACGTGGACACGTAGCGGGCGACCTCTCCGGTGCCCATGGAGAAGCCGACGAGAACGACGTCGTTCAGGTCGAGGGTCTCCAGCACGGTGTTCAGGTCGGCCGCGAAGGTGTCGTAGTCGTAGCCGGTCGTCGGCTGGGAGGACTGCCCGAAGCCGCGGCGGTCGTACGTGATCACGCGGTAGCCGGCGTCGAGCAGAGCGGCGCTCTGGCGCTCCCAGGAGTGCCCGTCGAGCGGGAAGCCGTGGATGAGGACGACCGGCTGCCCGGCGCCGTGGTCCTCGTAGTAGAGGTCGATGGCGGTGGTGTTCTCCTGGCCCACGCTGATGTACGGCATGGCTTGTCTCCTCGATGCGAATCGCTGCGAAATGGCTGGTCCGCACCTCGGTGCGGTACGGAACGCCTTCACGCTACGGCCGGGGAAGCGCCTCCTCTTGTCGCGCCACGCACTGCGTCTTGCGCATGAGTGCAGCGTTCCGCCGCATGCTGGGCGTGCCGGACAGCGACTGCTCTCCATGTGCTGCCACGGGACGATCCACGGCTTCATGGTGCTCGATCCGCTCCGCGACACGGTCGCCGCCCACGCCGCTCTCGTCCGGGCCCTGGACACCGTGCGCGTCGCCTGCACCGGCACCGCGGCGGAGTCTCCGGCGCCCCGGTGGGCCGTTCACTCGGCGGGGAGCGTGTCCAGGAGCTTCTGTGCGGCCTTCAGCTCCTTGTCGTCGGCCGCGTCGCCGAGAGCGAGGGCCTGGTGCAGGCAGTAGCGGGCTTCCTCGGTCTCTCCTAGTTCGATCAGGGCCTCAGCCAGATGGAGGAGCTGCTCGGCCTCCCTGTGGAATATGCCGATGCGACTCGACTCCGCCTGGGCACGGCGAAAATGGTCGGCGGCCTCCCGCCACTGCCCCAGCGCGGCGTAGTCGAGACCGAGTGCCTGGGTCGCGTGGGTACGGAATATGTCGGCGACGTGCCCGCTCACCGGACAGTCGGGCGCATCGAGGAAGGTGATGATGCGCTGGTGCTGGGTCAGGGCTTCCTCGGCGCGGCCGAGGAGGCGCAAGGAGGTTCCGTAGAGGCGCGTGGCTTGGGGCCAGACCTCGTGATGACCGGTGTCTTCCGACAGGCGGACGGAGGCGAGAGATCTGTCCGCGACCGCCTGGGCCTCCCCGAGTTGAAAGTGCGCGCTTGCCCCGAGCATGAGTGCCGAGGTCTGCTGGTGGACGTCCTGTGCGCGGCGGGCGTGTTCCAGCGCCTCGTCGGCCCATTCGATGGCCTCGCGGAAACGGCGCTCGCACGTGTTCAGGGCCCAGGAGTAGCAGTTGAGATGGAAGGCCCGCATGTACGGGTCGTCAAGTGCGGCAGCGGACTCGGCGGCCAACCAGAAGACTTCGGGCCAGTGCCCCCAGTAGACCCACAGGTCACAGAACCACTCCATGGCATGGGCGGTCTCCACGACCTGGGTGTGCTCACCCCGGTGGGCGGCGCCGCGCAGCGCCGCGAGCCAGGAGGGGGCTTCGATCTGAAGCCAGGAACGGGCCTCTTCGGCGCTCTCCAGCGGGACCAGGGCCTGCCAGGACACCGGACGCGCCTCGTGCTTGGGCTTGTACCAGCGGCCGGCGACCACCGCCGTCTCCAGCAGCCAGGCGCGCAGCCGGTCGTCGGCCGCTTCCCGCTCGCCGGGTTCCTCCTCGCGGGAGAGCCGGGCGCGGGCGAACAGCCGCAGCAGGTCGTGCAACTGGTAGCGGCCGGTGAAGGTGGCCTGCAGCAGCCCGGCCTCGACCAGCTCCTCCATCACGTCCTCGGCCTCGAAGATGTCTGTCGCGGTCAGAGCGGCGCCATAGGCAGCGGTCATGTCCGGGCCTGGCACCAGACTCAGCAGCCGCAGCATCCGCGCGGCCTGGCCGGTCAGCTGACGGTAGGACAGTTCGAAGGCCGCCTCTACCCGCACGTCGCCGGCGGCGAGCGCGCCCAGTCGGCGTTCTTCGTCGGCAAGGCGCCGGACCAGGTGGTCAACGGTCCATCCAGAACGGACTGTCAGCCAGTTTCCCGCCACCCGCAAGGCCAACGGCAGTCGCCCGCACAGCTCCGCCACCTGCGCCACGGCCTCGGCTTCCGCATCCGCCCGCTCCTCGCCCAGGATCCGGCGCAGCAGATCGACTGCCTCGTCCTGCGGCATCTCCGACAGCGCCAGTCGGTCGACGTCCTCAAGGCCGGTCAAGGGCCGTCGGCTGGTGACCAGCACCAGACTCCGCCCGCCCTCGGGCAGCAGCGCACGGACCTGCCCCTCGTCGCGGGCGTTGTCCAAGACCACCAGGCACCGGCGGTCACCCAGCAGCGCCCGCAGCAGCCCCGCGCGGCCCTGTGCGTCCTCGCACACCAGCCTGCGGTCCGACACGCCAAGGGCCTTCAGTAGCTTCAGCAGCGCCTCGCCCGTATCCACGGGGCCATCCACCCCGTGCAGGTCCACCACGAATCGCCCGTCGGGGAACTCCTCCGCCAGATCCGCCGCCGCCTTCAGCGCCAGCGTCGTCTTCCCGCACCCCGGAGGACCCGAGACGACCCACACCGACAGCTCCCCGCCGGCACGGGCCCGCTTCGCGGCCTCCCGCAACAGGGCCAACTCCGGTTCACGCCCCGTGAAGTCCCCCACCGATCGCGGCGGCACTACCGTCCCCGCCACCGCGACCGCGCGCGTCGGACGCGCCGCCCGCCCCGCGGCCAGCAGCGCCTCCCGTTCCGCGTCCGCGAGCCCAAGACCCTCCGCCAGCGCCACGACCGTGCGCCGCTGCGGAACCCGACTGCGCCCCCGCTCCATGTCGCCGATGGCGCGGACACTCACACCCGATGCCTCGGCCAGCTCCTCCATCGTCAAACGGCCTTGCTGCCGCAGACCACGCAGAACGGCCCCGAACGACCTTTCCTCGAACACAACTCCTCTTTCCTCCCACCCCGAGGAAAGAATACGTCGTGTCAATTCGGGCAAAGCCGCAGGTCGGCGGCGTCAAACGCCGTGCCGGGCCCACCCTGAAGGGTGGACCCGGCACGGGCTGTGGGTCAGTGGGCGGTGGACCGGACCGCCTCCTGGATCAGTTCGGCCACGGCCTTGGGCTGGGAGAGCATGACCAGGTGCGAGGAGTCGACCTCGACGGTGGTCATGCCGGCCCGCTCGTAGCCGTAGCGCTCCACGTCGGGGTTGATGGTCCGGTCGGAGGTGGCGACCAGGCCCCACGAGGGCTTGTTCTTCCACGCCGCGACCGGCGCCACCTCCGCGAAGGCCCGTGCGGCCAGGGGGCGCTGGGAGACGGCGAGCACGGCGGCGAGCTCGGGGTCGACGTCCGCCGCGAAGAGAGCGGGGAACTTCTCGACCTCCACCGAGACGTCCGTGCCGGTCTCGGTGGAGCCCGCCACGGGGAACGGGGTGTAGACGAGCGCGTCGGCGAGGCCGGAGTCGGGGAAGCGACCCTGCAGCTCGCCCAGGCTCTCGCCCTCCTCCAGCGCGTATCCCGCGAGGTACACCAGTGCGCGGACGTTGTCCTCCGCGCCGGCGAGGGTGATGACGGCGCCGCCGTAGGAGTGCCCCACCAGGATCACGGGGCCGTCGACGGCACGGATCACCGAGGCGATGTACGCGGCGTCGTCGACCAGGCTGCGGTTGGGCACCGCCGGAGCCACCACCTTCAGGCCGGCAGCGGTCAGTTCGGGGATGACACGGGCGTAGCTGGAGGCATCGGCGAAAGCGCCGTGGACCAGCACGACGGTGGGACGGGCGTGTCGGGACATCGGAGAACTCCTCGGTGGACGGGGCGTGGCGGGGGTGATGAAGGCGGAATCGTGGTGCTTCAGAGCCCGAAGCGGGCGCGGCGCGCCTCGGGCACCAGGTCGGCGTACTCCGGGTGCTTGCCGATCCATCCCCGGATGAAGGGGCAGTACGGCAGGACGCGCAGCCCGCGGGCGCGGGCGTCGTCGAGGGCCCCGCGGGCGAGCAGTCCGCCCAGGCCCTGGCCGGCGAACCGGCTGTCGATCTCGGTGTGGATGAAGGCGATCTCGCCCTCCGAGAGGTGGTACTCGGCGAAGCCCGCGGTCTCGGTGCCGTCGTCGCCGGCGAGGATCTCGTACCGGGACTTTTCAGGCCGGTCCGTCACCTGCGGTTCCATGGGTGCTCCTGTGCGGTCGTGGTGTGACGGGATCGGTGGACGTGATCAGAGCGTGCGGCGCACGCCTGCCTGGCGTTCCAGGTTGCGGAGCTGGACGGCCAGGTCGCCTTCCACGGCGAGGTGGGCGGGGCCGCTGCGGCCGATGGGCAGGACCTGCTCGCTGCGCATGTCCTCCAGCATCAGGGCGAACGCCGTGTACATCGCGACGAGCGCCACCGCGAGGCCGAGCGCACCGGACGTGCGCGTCAGCCATTCGGCTCCGGTGATGCCCGCGAGTCCGGTGGCGGCCCAGCGGGGCAGGGAGACCGCGAGGACGAGCCACAGCGCGCGCTTGGGCCGGGTCACCGCGGTCATCAGCGCTCCGAAGCAGAGGAGCGCCAGGTTGAACACACCGAGGACCTGAAGGCCGTCGGCGGCGCCGCTGAGCATGACGAGCGAGTAGGGCAGCCAGCTGCCGGCGAACACCGCCATCAGCGTCGCCGCGATCACGTCCCGGGCGCCGAAGGCCAGGATGCTCACCAGGAGTTGGAGGACGAAGGCCGGCAGCACGCAGAAGGCGACGGCGGCGCGGGCCTCCTCCCCGAAGATCCCGAGCTGGAGGCAGCCCGTCATCACAGAGGCGATGGCTATCGTGAAGAAGCCGAGCGGCATGGGTGAGGCGATGGGGCGCAGGTTGATCCGGGTCATCGACCGGAGGTCCGGTTCGAAGCGGCGTCCCGGGGGAACGTCCGGCGGCGTTGCCGGGGTGTCACCGCCGTCGGCGGCAGGGGAGGCTGCGGTCATCGGGTGGTTCTCTCTTTCAGTGCTCGAAGCAGGGGTCGACGAAGGACGGCGTCGTCTCGGGAACAGAGCCGCGCGCGACGCGCCACCGGCGGTGCTGCTCGGACTCGGCGACGGCCTCGGCCACGAGCGACGCCTGGCGGGCACCCGACTGGTAGCCGCCGAAGTGGGCCACCGGGCTCCATAGGGGGCTGACCGGTGGGACGGCCTCGTCGAGTCCCTCGTACTCCGCGCTCGCGTAGACGACGCGGCCGCCGACGGCAGTGAGGACGGACTCGATGTCGGGGATGGCGTCCTCGGGCACGGTGAGGTAGTCGTCGGACAGGATCGCGAGGTCGCCGTAAGAGCCTTCTCGCAGGGTTCCCTTGACGTCCTGCTCCCCGGTGAGCCGTGCTCCGCCCCGGGTGTAGAGGCCGAGGGCGGTCTCCCTGTCGATCAGGTTCCCCGCCGGGGTGAGCGCGGTGCCGCCGACGGTGCGTCCGGTCACCAGCCAGTGGAGTGCGACCCACGGGTTGTACGAGGAGACGCGGGTGGCGTCGGTTCCGGCGGCGACGGTCAGGCCCCGGTCGAGCATGGCGCGGACCGGCGGGGCGTGGGCGGCGGCCTCGGCGCCGTAGCGGTCACGGAAAGCGGTGCCCTGGAAGGACATGCGGTTCTGGACGGATACGGCGCCTCCGAGGGCGGCGATCCGGTCCAGGCTGTCGGCCGAGACGGTCTCGGCGTGGTCGAAGAGCCAGCGGTTGCCGCCGGGGAAGAGTCCTTCCGCCGCGAGCTTCTCGAAGACGGTCAGGTCGCGGCGGATCGTCTCGTCGTAGGTCGCGTGGAGCCGGAAGCCCCAGCCGTTCTCCATCAGGAGCCGGACGGCCTGCTCGAACTCGGCCTCGTACCCGGCGGCGAGCTCGGGGCGGGGCTCGGAGAAGTTCTCGAAGTCGGCGGCGGCCCAGGTCAGGTTCTCACCCGCGCCGTTCAGCCGGAGCCACTCGTCGCCGTCCCCGGGCTTGACCATCTCGGTCCAGCGCTTGAGGTCGGCGAGCTCCTGCCCGGCCGTCTGCGGGAAGAGGTGGTAGGCGATCCGCAGGGTCAGCTCCCCCGCCCTGGCGAGGTCGACGACCGTGGCGTAGTTGTCGGGGAAGTTCTGGAACCCGCCGGCGGCGTCGACCGCGGACGTCAGGCCGAAGCGGTTCAGCTCGCGCAGGAAGTGCCGCGTCGACGTCCGCTTGTCGGCCTCGTCGAGGGCCGGTGCCTTGGCCAGGGTCGAGTAGAGGACGAGAGCGCTCGGCGCCGCGAGGAGGACCCCGTTGGGTTCGCCGTCCCTGCCCCGTACGATCTGGCCGCCCCGCGGATCGGGGGTGTCGCGGGTGAATCCGGCGGCCCGTACCGCGGCCCGGTTCATCAGGGCGGACTGGTACAGGTGCAGGACGAACACCGGGGTGTCGGGGGCGGCGGCGTTCAGCTCGGCGACGGTCGGCATCCTGCGTTCGGCGAACTGTTCGGCGGTCCAGCCGCCCACGACCCGGATCCACTGCCCCTTGGGCGTACGGCCGGCCTGCTCGCGCAGCATGGCGAGCGCGTGGCGGAGGCTGCGCACGCCGTCCCAGCGCAGCTCCAGGACATAGTTCAGGCCGCCCCTGATGACGTGCAGGTGCGAGTCGTTCAGGCCGGGGATGACCCGGCGGCCGAGGGCGTCGACGACCTTGGTCCCCGGCCCGACGAGGTGGGCGAGGTCGTGGTCGTCGCCGAGGGCCGCGACCCGGCCGTCGCGGATCGCGACGGCGCGGGCCTCGGGACGGACGGGGTCGCCGGTGAACACCTTCGCGTTGCGGACGAGGAGGTCGGCCTGTATGTGTTCCTGCCGCGGTGCGGGAACGATGCCCGCCACGGGCATGCTCGTCGACGGCCCGGTCATGCGAGGGCCTTGCGCAGGGTGTCGACGGCGAGACCGATGGCGAGTTCCGCGCCCTGCGTCTCGCGCAGCGCGTTCAGCATGACGAAGTCGTGAATGACGCCCTGCACGCGAAGGGCGGTGACGGGGACTCCGGAAGCGCGGAGCTTCGCTGCGTACGCCTCGCCCTCGTCGCGCAGGACGTCGGCCTCCGCGGTGATGACCAGGGCGGGCGGCAAGCCCGTGAGCTGCGCGGTGGTGGCACGCAGCGGCGAGGCGGTGATCTGCGCACGCTCGGCCTCCTCGGTCGTGTACTGGTCCCAGAACCACTTCATGGCTTCGCGGCGCAGGAAGTAGCCCTCGGCGAAGGCGTGGTACGAGTCCGTGTCGAAGCTCGCGTCGGTGACCGGGTAGAAGAGGACCTGGTGGGTGAGGCGGACGTCGCCGCGCTGCTTGGCCATGAGGGTGAGGGCGGCGGTCATGTTGCCGCCGACCGAATCGCCCGCGACGGCGATCCGGGTGCCGTCGAGGTCCTTGTGGTGTCCCTCGCGGGCGATCCACTGGGCGACGCTGTAGTTCTGCTCGATGGCGACGGGGTAGCGGGCCTCGGGCGAGAGGTCGTACTCGGGGAAGACGACGGCCGCACGGGTGCCGACGGCGAGTTCCCGGACGAGCCGGTCGTGGGTATGGGCGTTGCCGAAGACCCAGCCTGCGCCGTGGATGTAGAGGATGACGGGGAGCGGGCCGGTGGCGCCGCGCGGGCGGACGATGCGGGCGCGGACGTCACCGGTCGGGCCGCCGTGGACGGTGACCCATTCTTCGTCGACGGCGGGCAGGGGGACGCCTTCACCGCTCTGAACGCCGTCCACGGCCTTGCGGCCGTCCGCGACGGGGATCTGGTACAGGTACGGCGGCTGGGCGGTGGCGTCGGCGAAGGCCTGGGCGGCGGGTTCGAGAGTCGGTGTGTTCGGCATGAGGGTTCTCCTTCGTAGGACGTACGGGTGGGTGCTCAGCGGATGGCGCGCGCGGCCGCGAGAATCACGTCGGTGACCACCGCCGGGCGGGAGACAGCGACGGCGTGCGACGCGTCCACCTCGGTGGTGCGGGAGCCGGCGCGCCGGGCCATCCATCGCTCGGCGGCCGGCGGGATGTTCTTGTCGGCGGTGGCGATGAGCGCCCAGGACGGGATCGTCTTCCACGCCGCTTCCCCGGCCTGCTCGTCCAGCGCGAGGGTGGAGACCGGGCGCTGGGTCGCGGCCATGACCGCCGCGTCGGCGGCGGGGACGTCGGCGGCGAACTGACGGTGGTACTTGGCCTGGTCGATGACGAGTTCGGTGCCGGTGCCACCGCCGGGCAGCGGGTACGGCTGCGGGTTCACCGTCCCGCCGAGGGTGGAGCCGGGGAACTTCGGGCCAGCTGGGCAGCGCTCTCGCCCTTGTCCGGGGTGAACGCGGCGATGTAGACGAGGGCCTTCACTCGGCTGTCGCCCACGGCGGCACCGCTGATGACGGCGCCACCGTAGGAGTGGCCGACCAGGACGACGGGCCCGTCGACGCCGGCCAGTACGCCACGGAGGTAGGCCGTGTCGTCGGCGAGACCGCGCAGCGGGTTGGCGATGGCGACGACGGGGTAGCCCGCACGGCGCAGACGCTTGATCGTGCCACTCCAGCTGGATGCGTCGGCGAACGCCCCGTGGACGAGGACGATGGTGGGCTTGGGAGCGTGCCGGTCGCTGCCGGCCGCGGGCGAGCTGCTGGTGGGTGCGGCACCGATCAGGGAGGCCAGCGTCGCGGGCAGGGCGAGGGCGAGCGTGAGGGTGCGCTTCGTGGGAAGCATGTGCGGTTCCTTGTCGGGTACTTGTGCCAGTGCGGAGGGACGGGCGGTGGACGCCTCAGAGGCCGTACGCCTCAAGCAGCCGCAGCCAGACCTCGCTGACCGTCGGGAAGGCGGGGACGGCGTGCAACAGACGTTCGAGCGGGACTTCTCCCACGATGGCGACGGTGGCCGTGTGGATGAGTTCGGTCGCCATCGGGCCGGTGAGCGTGCAGCCGACGACGACTCCCCGCGTCTCGTCGACGACGAGCTTGGCGTGACCGCGGTAGTCGTCGGCGTACAGCGCGGCTCCCGCGACGTCGTCGATGCGGTACTCCACCGCGCGTACCGCGATACCCGCTTCGCGTGCGGCGCGTTCGGTGAGACCGACGCTCGCGATCTCGGGATGGGTGAACACGGCCTGCGGGACGGCGACGTGGTCGGCCTCCGCGCTCCAAGCCTGCCAACCGCCGGTGTCGACCGGACGGCCCACGGCCCGCTCGGCGATCGCCGCGGCGCAGGCGCGGGCCTGGTACTTGGCCATGTGGGTGAGCGGCGCACGGTGGTTCACGTCGCCCGCGGCGTAGAGCCAGTCCCCGTCGAGGGCGGTGACGCGGCAGGTGTCGTCGACCGGGAGCCAGTCACCGGCAGGCAGTCCCACGGTCTCCAGGCCGAGGTCCGCGGTGCGCGGACGGCGGCCGACCGCGGCAAGCACCTCGTCGCAGACGAGGGTGGCTCCGTCGTCGGTCTCCACGGTCACGGCGCGGGTGGTCCCGTCACGGGCGACCCGGGTCGCCGAGACCCCGAAGCGGATCGTGACCCCCAGACCGGTCAGACCGCGCGTGACCTCTTCGCCGGCACACGGCTCCCAGCCGGTCAGCAGTGCCTGGTCACGGACCAGCAGAGTGACGGAGGAGCCGAGCGAGCACCACGCGGTGGCCATCTCGCAGGCCACCACTCCCCCACCGATGACGACGAGCCGCTCCGGCACCGCATCGGCCGTGGTGGCCTGCCGGCTGGTCCACACACCGATCCGGTCGATCCCTTCGACCGGCGGCAGAGCGGGTTCCGTGCCGGGGCTGAGAACGACCGCGAGCCGGGCCCGAAGGGTGTGGACCGCACCGTCGGCCCCGGTCACCTCCACCCGGCGCTCTCCGGCGAGGCGTCCATGCCCTCGTACGAGAGGGATGCCGGCGCCGCTCAGCCAGTCGGCCTGACCGGTGTCGTCACCGCGGCCGGTGAACCGGTCGCGGCGGGCCAGGACGCGCGCCGGGTCGAGCGCCCCGGTCACCGACTGCCGTGCCCCGTCGACCGACCGCGCGGCCTCCCGGGCCGCGCCGGGTCGCAACAGGGCCTTGCTCGGCACGCACGCACGGTAGGAACACTCGCCGCCGACCGCCTCGGCCTCGACGACGACGGCAGTCAGTCCTGACCGGACGACCCGGTCGGCGACGACCTCGCCGCCCGGACCGCCACCGACCACGACGACGTCGTACGTGTCCATCAGCCGCGCACCAGAGGGGTGTCCACGAGGTGCTCGGCCAGGAACCACACCTGCGCCTCGCCGGTGCGGATGACATCGGAGACGAGCAGGTCGGCGCTGCCCTCGTCGCCCTCCCCAGAGAGCCGGGCGGCGGCGTCCCGGGCGTCGATCAGGATCCGCTCGTGCGCGTCGAGGAGCCGCGACAGCATGACGGGCACCGGCTCCACACCGTCCGGCGGCCGGGGTATCGCGGTCAGTTCCGCAACGTGGCGCGGGTCTCCGACGGCGACGCCGCCGAGGCTCTGGACCCGCTCGGCCAGCGCGTCAACGATGGCCAGTTGGGCTTCCGCGTGCTTGTCCAGCATCAGGTGGAGCGAGTAGAAGGTCGCCCCGCGCATGAGCCAGTGGTGCTTCTTGTAGAGGGAGTACAGGATCTGCGTGTCGGCGAGTACGCGGTTCAGCCGCTGGCACGCGTACATGCGGGTGTCGTGGCCGAGACCGATCGGCAGCTGCTTGAGCGTGCCGAACGCCTGGGTCTCGGCGCCCTTCTGATGCAGCAGCGGCTGACCGCCGCCGTGCGGGGTCGTGAGGGTGTCCATCGGGTGCTCCTGTTTGAGAGAGAGGGTGGGAAGGGCCCGGCCGCCCGGTCCGGGGTACGCAGGCGGCCGGACTGGTCTGCGCAGCTCGCGCTCAGCGCTCGGCGACCGTCGGGGCGGCGCGCCGGTGTAGGACGAGCCGGGTGAGGAGCCCGCTGCCGAGACCGGCCACGAGCGCGAGGGCGGCCCACCACAGCGGGTACGGCGTGAGGCCGAGGGCCGCGTCGAGGGACCAGGTGCCGGGGCCGGTGGCGGCGAGGGCGGCGGCGGTGCCGATGAGGACGAGCGGGTACTCATATCCGTCGTTCTGCACCCAGAGCCCGTGGCGCCATTTCACGGTGAGCGCGACCGTCATGACCCCGATGGCGCCGGTCGCGGCGAGCGGGGTCAGGAGGCCGACGGCGAGCAGCAGGCCCGATCCGATCTGACCACCGCCCGCCGCCAGGGCGGTGAGGGCACCGCCGCGGAAGCCGTCGGCGCGGAACTCCTCGGTACCGCCCTCGAGTCCCTTGCCGCCCAGGTGCGAACTGATCTTCTGCACCCCGTGGCCGGCGACGAGCAGTCCCACCAGCAGACGCAGGATCAGAATGCCGGTGTCCACAGGGGTCAGCCGGCGGCGTGCGCGCCGATGACGCTCTGCGCGTACACGACACCCAGGCCGTACGCGCCCGCGTGCGCCTTGACGATCTCCATGACCGCGCCGTACGTCTCCTGACGCGCCCAGTCGCGCTGCAGCTCCAGGAGCACCTGGACCCAGGTCACCGGGACGGCGCCGGCGGCGATCATCCGCTGCAGCGCGTGCTCGTGGGCGGCCGGGCTGACGCCACCGGAGGCGTCGGAGACCACGTACACCTCGTAACCCTGCTCCAGGGCGGAGAGCGCGGGCAGCACCAGGCAGACCTCGGTCCACAGGCCGGACAGGATGATCTTCTTGCGGCCGGTCGCCTTGACCGCCGCCACGAGCGCCTCGTCCTCCCAGGCGTTCATGGTCGTACGGTCGATGACCTCCTGCTTGGGGAACACCTCGGCAAGCTGCGGCAGCAGGGGCCCGGAGAACGACTCGGCGGCCACCGTGGTCAGGACGGCCGGCACATCGAACGCCTGCGCCGCCTTGGCGAGACCCACGGTGCTGTTGATGATCGCGGCGCGATCGCCGCTCCCGGTGCCGAAGAACATCTGCGGCTGGTGGTCCACGAAGAGCATGACCGCGTTGTCGGGGGTGAGCAGATCCTTGCTCGGGGCGGCCTGCACCTTGGTGATGTCGAACATGAGGGGTCCTTTCGGAGCGATCGGTATCGCGCCCGCAGCGTTCACGGCCGGGCACACCTCGAAAGTACGACCGGCACAACCGGCCGACTTTGCTCCCTGTGCCCGGGAGTTGGCACGACAGCGCACTACCCCCACAGTCCTACTCGATCGCACCAAGGCCTCGATCACCTCGCAGAGCAAGATCCGGACCATTCTCGGACCAGGCCGCAAGCCCGAAGCCCAACAGATTGTTTCTGCTGGTCAACGGCTTGCCGTTCTTGTACCACCAGCAGACGGAGAACCTGCTGGCCAGCTACTCGCCGAAGAAGCTCGGATGTGAACCGCCGCGGCCCACCCCGGCCATGTGGCCGCCGTCGCCGCGTTCCACGGCCCCATGGGGGTCGACGGCCCCGACCTCTTCACCGGACTCACCGCCCAGGTCCACCTCGGCCATGCCGAAGGAGACTTGACGTCCGAGCCACATCTGACCTACGCAGCCCCTCCGGGCCCGCCGACCGGCGACGGGTTCCAGGCCCGGCACATCGGCCCTGGAACGTACGCCCCTCTCCTGCCTGTCCACCGCGTGAGCACGTGCCGACCACATGTGCGTCAACCTGGCGGCTCATGATTCAACCTTCCAGGTGGCGTGTGAACGCCAGAGAGCCATGTCATCCGGTCAGTGCGGGAGGTACGCGCGAGAGCGGTGGGCCCGAGGTGTCCGACGGGGTCACCGGTGGGGCCGAACAAGGGTCGGCGAGGCCGTCAGGCGCGCGAGGGGGCGGGTAAACCCTCGGTTCGGTGCTGGCCGGGACACCTCCGCCACGGCTGTACCCGGGGCGGAGGGGGCGCTGAGCTACGGGGTGTTCCGACCCCCTCGCCCCGTGTCCGGGGGCTGCGGGGTCTCTCGCGCACCGTCGAACGATCGGAGATGGCACCATGAGCACACCTCCTTCCGTCCCGCTGCGGGTCGCTCTCGTGAACGGGAGTTTCGAACAGCCGGCCGTGACCGACATGGCGTTTCTGCCGGACGCGTCGCAGACGCAGGCGCCGCGGCATGTTCCGGGCTGGCTGACCACAGCCACGGACCACATGGTCGAGCTGTGGCATTCGGGATTCAACGGCGTGCCGTCCGCGGAGGGCGAGCAGTTCGCCGAGCTGAACGCCAATCAGGTGTCCACGCTCTACCAGGACCTGCCGACCACGCCGGGCACGAAGCTGTACTGGCGGCTCTACCACCGGGGCCGGCAGGGGCAGGACACGATGGCGCTGGACATCGGGGCGCCGGGGAGCCTGGTCGAGCAGCGCTCCTTCACGGACGGGAACACGGCGTGGGGGTACTACACGGGCACGTACACGGTGCCGGCCGGGCAGGGCACCACGCGTTTCGCGTTCCGGTCGGTGTCGGCGGCCGGGGGCAACCGGGGGATCGGCAACTTCCTGGACGGCGTGTTCTTCGGTACGGCTCCGCTCGTGGTGCTCACCAAGACCGCGGTGCCGGAAGGGCCGTTGGACGTCGGTGATGTCGTGACGTACCGAATCACGGCCAGGAACGAGGGGGGTGGGGCCGCCGAGCGGCTGACGCTGACGGACGTGCTGCCGCCGGGGACGACGTACGTGCCCGATTCCCTCCGGGTCGTCGACGGGCCGAACGCCGGCGTGAAGACCGATCGTGCGGGTGACGACCAGGCCGCGTACGACTCCGAGAGCGACACGGTCGTCTTCCGGCTCGGGACCGGAGCCTCCGCGTCCCAGGGTGGCAGTCTGGCCAACACGGCCGCGCTGCCGGAGGGGACCACCGTCGAGTACCGGGTGGTCCTCGGCCTGGAGACGGCGGGCACGCGGGTGGTCAACACCGCCGTCGCCGCGTACGAGAACCGGCTCGGCACCACCCCCGAGCCGCTGACGTCCACGTCCGACGAGGCCGTGACCGAGGTCAGGCCGGCGGCCGACCTGGACGTGGTCAAGGCGGCCGACGCAACCACCGTGACCGTCGGGCAGACCGTGACCTACCGGCTGACCGTCCACAACGCCGGTCCCAGCCCGGCGACCGGTGTGACCGTCGCCGACCGGCTCCCGAACGGGCTCGTCTTCCTGTCCGCCGACGCGAGCGCCGGTGCCCACGTTCCGGAGACCGGGCAGTGGTCCGTCGGCGAACTGGCCGTCGGGGCCCGCGCCACCCTCGTCCTGCGGGCGAAGGCCACCAGGGCCGCCCGTCTGACCAACACGGCCACCGTCACGGCCGTCGAGAAGGACCCTGACCCGTCCGACAACACCGATTCCGTCGTCGTCTGCGTCGAGCCCGCACCGGCCTGCTGCGCCCCCTGCGTGCCCCGTTCCTGAGGAGACGGGGGGGGAGGAGACCGGCGTACAGCACGGGAAGCGGCGGCCGTGCCGGCCTTGCGGCACGGCCGTCGCCACTCATCCGCGTACCTCCCCGCCGCGGCGGGGAGGTACGTATACGGGAGAGCGGGGCCGCGGCGTCCGCGTGCGGTTCCGTCAGGCTCGGGGCGGAGCCGCGTCGGGCGTGCCGGACGCCTCGGCAGGGGCCGTCGAGAGGGGCTCGGCGATGTCCTCCAGGGAGCGGCGTTCCGCCTTGACCGCGAGGAAGGCCGCCACGATTCCGGCCGCGCACATGAGGCCGGCGCCGATCTGGAAGGCTAGGACGGTCTCCGACGGGATGCCGGACTCGGTGAGCTTGGCGAAGATCAGCGGGCCGCTGATGCCGCCGGCCGCGGTGCCGATCGCGTAGAAGAAGGCGATGGCCATGGCGCGGGTCTCCATCGGGAAGACCTCGGAGACGGTGAGGTAGGCGCTGGACGCGCCGGCGGACGCGAAGAACAGCACGACGCACCAGCAGGCCGTGAGCGTGGTGGCGCTGAGGACGCCGCTGCCGAACAGCCATGCCGTGCCGAAGAGCAGGAGACCGGACAGGAGGTAGGTGGACGAGATCATGACGCGGCGTCCGACCGTGTCGAAGAGCCTGCCGAGGAATAGCGGGCCGAGGAAGTTGCCCGCGGCGATGACGGCGAAGTAGTAGCCCGTCCGGCCCGTGGGGACGTCGAAGAAGGTGGAGAGGATGGTGCCGAAACCGAAGGTGATGGCGTTGTAGAGGAACGCCTGGCCGATGAAGAGGGAGAGGCCGAGGACGGCGCGGCGCGGGTAGCGGCGGAAGACGGTCTTCGCGATGAGTCCGAAGCCGATGCCGCGTCGCTGGTGGATGGTGATCTCGCCGGCGGGCTCCGGCAGCGGGCGGCCGTGTTCCTCCTCGACCTCGCGCTCGACGGTGGAGACCAGTTCCTCGGCCTCCTCTCCGCGTCCGTGGATGAACTGCCATCGTGGACTCTCGGGGACGTGCCGTCGGACCAGGAGGATCACCAGACCGAGGACGACGCCGAGGGCGAAGCTGAGCCGCCAGCCCATGTCGAGGGCGAAGATGTCGGTGTCCAGCATGACGATGGAGAGCAGGGCTCCGCCGATGGCTCCGAGCCAGTAGCTGCCGTTGATGATGAGGTCGACGCGGCCCCGGTAGAGGGAGGGGATCAGTTCGTCGATCGCCGAGTTGATGGCCGCGTACTCGCCGCCGATCCCGAAGCCCGTCAAGAAGCGGAAGAGGAAGAACCACCAGGATTCCATCGACAGGGCGGTGAGGGCGGTGGCTCCCAGGTAGACGGCCAGCGTCACCATGAAGAGCTTCTTGCGGCCGTAGCGGTCGGTCAGCCGGCCGAAGAAGAGTGCTCCGGAGCAGGCGCCGGCGACGTACAGCGCGGCGGCCGTTCCGGTCACCTGGGCGGCGGTGATGTCCAGGCCGCTGCCGCTCTCGGCGAGACGGCCGGCGATGTTGCCGACGATGGTGACTTCGAGGCCGTCCAGGATCCAGACGGTCCCGAGGCCGATCACGATCATCCAGTGCCAGCGCGACCAGGGCAGGCGGTCCAGTCGGGCCGGTACGGCCGTGGTCACGGTTCCTGTGGCTGCGGGTACGGACGTGCCCCGCCTCGTGTCTTCGGTCATGACTCCCTCTCTTCGGGCGCCTTCCTCCGGGTGCCCCGCTCCGGAGGGGTCATGCCTGCGGGATCCGGACGCCTTCTCCGGTACGGGGGCGCGCGGGGCAGCGGTCCACGGGAACACCCGTGATCCGGGAGGCCCCGCGCCCGGAATCGGGCCCTGGTGAGGGCTGTCCGGATGACGGACGGCCGGTTGTAGGGTGTCCGCCATGCCCTGCGTACTCGTGGTCGAAGACGACCCCAGCATCCGTGCCTCGCTGATGGAGATCCTCGCGGAGCACGGCCATGCGGTGCGCAGCACGGGCGACGGGTTCGGCGCGCTGCGCGAGGTCACGCAGGGCTCGCTGGACGCGGTGGTGCTGGACCTCGGCCTGCCCGATCTCGACGGCGGCGACGCGCTGCGCATGATCCGCGGGATATCGAACGTGCCCGTGGTGGTCGCGACCGCCCGCGACGACGAGAGCGAGATCGTCAAGCTCCTGAACGCGGGCGCCGACGACTACCTCGTCAAGCCGTTCTCCGGGGCACAGCTCCTGGCCCGGCTCTCGGCGGTGCTGCGGCGCACCGCGGTGCCCGCCGCAGTCGCCGGACAGGCCCCGCCCGCCGATCCGTCGAGTCTGGTGACGGTCGGTGAGCTGACCGTGGATCCGCCGGCGCGTTCGGCCTATCTGGCGGGGCGTGAACTGGTTCTCACGCGCCGGGAGTTCGACCTGCTGGCCTTTCTCGCCCGGCACGCCGGCACGGTGGTGTCCCGGCACCGGCTGCTCGCGGAGGTCTGGCAGGAAGCCTACATCGAGGACCAGACCATCGACGTGCACGTGTCCGCGCTGCGCCGCAAGCTCGGTGAGCGGGCCTCGGCACCGCGCTATCTGCGCACCGTGCGCGGGGTGGGCATCAAGCTGGTGGCGCCGCACTGAGGAGGGGCTCAGGAGGGGGTGCCGAAGTCCTGGGTCCACCAGGGGCCTCCGTCGGTGCTGACGCCGACGCCGATCTCGGTGAAGCCGCAGTTGAGGATGTTGGCCCGGTGGCCGGGGCTGTGCATCCAGGCGTCCATGACGGCGGCCGCGTCGACCTGTCCCTTGGCTATGTTCTCGCCGGATCGTGACCAGGTGTATCCGGCCGCCTCGATGCGGTCCTGCGGCTGGGAGCCGTCGGTTCCCGTGTGGGAGAAGTTGCCGGTGGCGGCCATGTCGTCGGTGTAGTCCTGAGCCGCCTCGGTGAGGTCCGCGTCGACCGTCAGGGCCTTGCAACCCGCCGCTGCGCGCTCGACGTTCACGAGGCGTACGACCTCCTCGGCCTCGTCGCCGCCCGCCGGGCGCGTACCGCTGTCGGGCTCGGTGGCCGGCGGCTTCTCGGTGGCCGGGGGCGCGGACCTGGGCTTCTGCGCGCCCGGGGACGCGGAAGGTCTGGCCGCCCTGGCGGTGGCCGAGGACGGTGGGGTGGCCGAGGGGGCCGTCGGCGTGGTGGAGAGGGTCGTCAGGGTGTGCGGGGCGGCCGACGGGGACGTCGGTGCGGTCGACGGTGCGGTGGTCGGCGGTCCGGTGGTCGGCGTCGGGTCGGGCGGGCCGCCGCCCAGGGCGACGGATTCGGCCTTGTCGTGCGCGGAGCCGACGAGCTCGACGCCTGCCAGGCAGACGGCGGCGACGGCCAGGGTACCGAGGCCCGCCACGGCGGCTGTGACGCGCGGGCGACGCGGGGCGCGGTGTCCACGACGTCCGTGGGCGGCTCGGGGACTCATCTCGGTTTCCTCCAGGGGGTGTACGGGTGCGGTGGCGGGGCCGGCCCAGGTCCGTGTCGGCTCGGGCGGGTTCCGTGCGGCGGAGAGGGTCCGCCGGCGCCGAGACGGGAGCGTAGGCGTGCCGAAGCTGCGAGAACGCCGTCTGAGGGATGCGCTCAGGAGGACCTAAGCAACGGCTCAGGTTCGGGACCGGCTCGGGGCGGTCGCGCCAGGTCGGGCCGCCGGTCGCGTCGGCCCGTACGGGACACGTGCGCCTCTCCGTGAACGAGGGCGGGGTGGGTGGTGCGGTGGGCGTCGGCCACACTGATGCGGTGCCACGCCTCCTGCGCTATCTCCTCATATGGCTGTCGTGCACCGCGGCCAGCGTCACCGCGGTGATGCTCACGGTGTACTTCGTCATCGGCCTGACCCGACCGACCCCGCCCGCCGCGCGGTCGGTCCAGGCGGTGTACCCCTCCCCGTCCGTCCTCGTGGGGGTGCCGGCCTCGTCCGTCGCGACCACGCCGAAGGCTCCCACCACCACGCCCGCGTCCCCCTCGTCACCGCAGCCGACCACCCGTACGCCCTCGCCGTCGCCCTCGGCCACGCGGGCGCCCGTCACGTCCACGCCCCGGCCGTCGGCCTCGAAGTGCAGCGGCGGCCCCGGGCTGCACACGGTTCCCTCCGAGGGGGGCAAGGTCACCGTCCAGTACGGCCGCGACAGCGTGTGCTTCGTCTCGGCTGTTCCCGATCCGGGTTTCCGCACGAGCACCGGTCAGAGCGATCCCGGCACGCTGGTGGTCGTCTTCACCAGCGACGACCACCGTTCGCAGATCACGGCGACCGTCGTGCCGGCGGCGCAGGCCAGCGTGCGCGAGACCCGGTTGTGAGTCCTCGGGCAGGCGCCGCGGACGGCCGGAGAACCCCTGGTGAAGGGCTTGCGGTCGCGAACCTGAGCAGTTCCTTAAGCGTGCCTGATGGGTGGCATCAGGACGGTCCGGGACGCGTTTTCGGCACCTAAGCTCACGGTCGGTCAGGACGATCGCTCCGGCCCCGGCGGACAGGACGCCGGGCCGCGTCCTGCGCCCGCTCCGGCATCGGCCGCCTCAAGGCCCCGGAGAGCTCACCGACACAAGGGGTTGATCCGTCATGGCCGCACACCGGCGCAAACAACGCACCGCCGGCATCCAGGGCCTCGTCCGCTTCTCGGCCGTCTCCCTCACGGTCGCCTCCGCCGCCGTCGCCACGGCCTGCGGAGTGGGCGGCTCGAAGAACGACGCGGCGCAGAACGTGTCCGTGGCGGCGGCCCCGGACGCGCCCGCCGACCAGGGAACCGGCGCCCCGGCGTCCATGGGGGCGGCGACGGCATCCTCCTCCCCCACCGCCGCGGCGACGTCGGTCCCGCCGACGACCCGGCCGAGCCCTTCCGCCTCCTCGCCCGTGGTCAAGCGCCCCGCGGCGACGACCAAGGCCGCCCCTCGCCCCGCCAGGACGACGGCCGCTCCCGCCCCGACCAAGCCCGCCGTGAAGAAGAGCGCTCCCGTCTCCGGCTCCTCGGGCTTCACCAGCGGCTACCCGACCGGTGCGGACGCCCGTGGGGCCGTCGAGGCCGCGGTCGCCGCCGCCAAGGCCGACGGCAAGAAGGTGCTGATCGACTTCGGCGCCAACTGGTGCGGCAACTGCAAGGCCGCCGACCGGGTGTTCGCCACGAGCGGCGTGGGGGCGCTCCTGGACGCCTCGTACCACGTGGTCAAGGTCGACATCGGCAGCCAGGACTCCTCGGCCTTCGACCTCCTGCGCGACTACTGCTCCGGCGAGGGCGCGTACAAGATGCCCGTCCTGGTCGTCCTCGACGGCAACGGCAAGGTGGTGACCGAGACGCACTCGACCGGCAACCCCGAGCTGACCGAGACGGGCCTCGGCGCGTTCCTGCGGAAGTGGGCCTGATGACGGCCCGCGGCCACAGACGCGGCGCGTCGGCGACGGTCGCCCTGTTCCTCCTCGCCCTCGCGGCCACCGGCTGCGGCGGGGGCGCCGTGGCGGGGGCGGACGGCGGCGCGCCGGGAGCGGGCACCGTCGAGACCGCGGCGGTGCTGCCGGTCGCCGAACGCCCTTCCGCGCCCGACACCTCCGGCCGGGACCTCACGGGCCGGGACCTGGCGCTGCGCTCGTACCGCGGCAAGGTCGTCGTCCTGAACGTGTGGGGTTCCTGGTGCGCCCCCTGCCGCGCCGAGGCCGCCGACCTGGAGGCGCTGCGCGGTGCGGCGGCGCCGCGCGGCGTGGAGCTCCTGGGCGTCAACGTCCGCGACCGTTCCACCGGGCCGGCCCGGGAGTTCGAGAGGACCTACGGTCTGCGGTACCCGAGCATCCACGATCCCGACGGAAAGCTGCTGCTGGCCTTCCCGCCCGCGCTGCTCAACCCGCAGGCCGTCCCGTCCACGCTGGTCATCGACCGGCAGGGCCGGATCGCCGTCGCCGTCTCCGGTCCGGTCACCCGCGCGCGGCTGGAGCCCCTCGTGGACCGGGTCGCCGGGGAGGACGCATGACCGGCCCCACGTGGGCGGCGCTCGCCGCCGGGCCGGCCGCCGGCGCGGTGTCGGGCACCCTGCTCCTCGCCGTGCCGGTGGCCGTGGCCGCGGGCCTGGTGTCCTTCCTCTCCCCGTGCGTCCTGCCGCTCGTGCCGGGCTACCTGAGCTACGTCACCAGCCTGTCGGTGTCCGACCTCGCCGAGGCGGACGGCGGGCGGCGCGGGCGGATGGTCGCCGGAGCGGCGCTGTTCGTCCTGGGTTTCAGCGGCGTCCTGGTGTCCGGGGGCGCCCTGTTCGGCTTCGTCGGGCGCAACCTGCTCGCCTACCAGGACGGCATCACGCTGGTCCTGGGCCTGTTCACCATCGTCATGGGCCTCGCGTTCGCGGGCTGGCTGCCCGGCTTCACCCAGCGCGAGCTGCGCAGCAGTCGCCGGCCCTCCTTCGGCCTGGCCGGCGCGCCCCTGCTGGGCGTCGTCTTCGGCGTGGGCTGGACCCCCTGCATCGGGCCGACCCTGGCCGCCGTGCAGGCCCTGGCCTGGAACGAGGCCAGCGCCGGGCGCGGCGCCCTCCTCATGGTCTGCTACTGCGTGGGGCTGGGCGCGCCCTTCCTGCTCACCGCACTCGCCTTCCAGCGGGCCCTGCGCGCCTTCCGCTGGGTCAGGAACCACCACGGGACCGTCATGCGGGCCGGCGGCGCACTTCTGGTCCTCGTCGGCGTCCTGCTGGTCACCGGCCTGTGGACCGACCTGGTGTACGCGTTGCAGGTAAGGCTGCAGGGAACGACCGCGCCCCTGTGAGCGCCGGTACCCGAGTACCGGCGCCACGTGCCCGGAAGGGCTCGACTCCCCCTGCGCACCGGACGGCTCCACTCCCCCGTACCCAAGAGGGCCGGTCGCGCCCCCGGCGTGCGGCCCACCTCCCCGAAACACGAGAAGGACCCGGAAAGACGACATGAGACGCCCCATGACCTCTCCCCACCCGGCCCCCCGCCTCCCCCGCGCCGCGCGCACGCGCCTCGCCTGGGCCGCGGCCGCACTGCTGGCCGCCGTCTCGCTGACCGGCTGCGGCCAGGAGTCCGCGCCGTCGCACGCCGTCGCCTTGACGGAGTTCAACGAGAACGGCGTCACCGTCCGGCTGAGCGTGGCCGACTGGAAGTCCGGCGCGGGGACCCTGGTCGCCACGTTCACGCCCGACGAAGCCGGCTTCCACCTCTACAGCACCGCGCTCCCCGCCGAGGGCGTCGAGGGGGTGGGGCGGCCGACCGAGGTCCGTGCCGTCGGTTCGGTCGCCACCGCCGGTGAGATGACGGTGGACAAGCCGGTCAAGAGCATCACGGTGCCGGGCGTGCGCGCCGCCGTACCGGTCTACCCCGACGGCCCCGTCACGGTGACGCTGCCGATCCGGGCGACCGATCCGGGCGAGGCGAAGGTGCTGATCGGCTATGCGAGCTGCAGTTCGACCAAGGGGTGTACGATCCCGGTGGCCGACCGGGCGGTGTCCCTGCGCACCGGCGAGCACGGCCTGTCGTTCGGCGCCTCCTGACGGCCCGTCGTCCCTGATCACGGGGTCGGTGACGGCATACGCCACTCCCGGAGGACGTCGTACCGGGAGACCCTCCGGCGGCCCGTCGCCCGGGCCCCGGACCCGAATCCCCGACCGTGGCGCTGGGCGCACGGCTACCCGTTGGAGCGCTGCACCCGTGAACCGAGGGCCCCGAAGACGCCGCGCCGAGCCCGGGGCCCCGCGGTGAGGCGCTCCCTGGCGGGGGTGGCCCTGGCCGTCACCTCCATGGTGGCGCTGTCGTTCCTGATCCCGCTGGGGCTGCTCGTGATGTCGCTCGCCCGCGAGCAGAGCATCACGGCGGCCGAGCAGAGCGCGGCTGCGATGGCGCCGATCCTGGCCCTCACCACGGACGCGGCCGAGCTGCGCGAGGCGGGGGCGGGGCTGCGCGCGGCCGAGCACATGGTCATCCATCTGCCGGACCACAGCACGGTCGGCGGCACGGGGCACGCTCCGCCGGATCTGCTGGGCCGGGCCGAGGAGGAACGCGAGTCCATCTCCCGGGACGTGCCCGGCGGCTGGATCTACCTGCAGCCGGTGATCCTGCCCCAGGACCGGGTCGCGGTGGTGGAGAACTTCGTCCCTGACGACGACCTGACCCGCGGCGTCGTCCTGTCGTGGAGCGTCATGGCCGGTCTGGCGGTCGTCCTGCTCGGCGGCTCCGTCCTGGTCGCCGACCGCCTCGGCTCGGCCGTCGTCACGGCGGCGAAGCGGCTGGCCGAGGCGTCACGCCGGCTCGGCACGGGCAACCTCGACACCCGCGTCCAGCCGAAGGGGCCGCCGGAACTGAAGGAGGCGGGCGCGGCCT
This sequence comes from Streptomyces wedmorensis, assembly GCF_000716445.1. Taxonomy (GTDB): domain Bacteria; phylum Actinomycetota; class Actinomycetes; order Streptomycetales; family Streptomycetaceae; genus Streptomyces; species Streptomyces wedmorensis. Next base: position 137,162 of record NZ_JNWK01000009.1, on the reverse strand, counting down.
TCAACACCATGGCCGACCGCATGACGGACCTGCTCGCCGTCGAACGGGAACTGGTCGCGGACCTGTCCCACCGGCTCCGCACCCCCCTGACCGCCCTGCACCTGGCGGTCGAGCGGATCGCGCCGAGCGCCGACACCGGACGCATCCAGACGGCCGTCGCCGAACTGGAGCGGGAGCTCAACGCGATCATCGCCGAGGCTCGCACGCCGCTCGCCGTCGGCCCGATGGGCCGGGCCCTGCGGGGCGAGGAATCGCCCGACGGGCCGCGGGAGGGCGGGGACCACTGCGAGGTCGCCGACGTCGTCCGTCGGCGCGCGGCCTTCTGGGCCGTGCTCGCGGGTCAGCAGGACCGTCCCTGCACACTGCAGATCACGGACGAGACGACCCCCGTCTGCCTCCCCGAAGCGGACATCACGGCCGTCGTGGACGCGCTCGTGGGCAACGTCTTCCGGTACACCTCCCGGGGCACCGCCCTGGAGGTCTCCGTGTGCCGCACCGCCCACACCGTGGAACTGACCGTTCACGACGCCGGTCCCGGCATCGCCGACCCGGACGGTGCCCTCGCCCGCGGCGGGAGTACGGGCTCGACCGGCCTCGGGCTCGACATCGCCCGTCGCGCGGCCCTCGCCGCCCGGGGCGCCGTCCGCATCACGCGCGGCCCCCTGGGCGGTGCCCGCGTGGCGGTCACGTTCCAGCTGTCGACGGGCACGGCGCCGGGGCGCCCGCGCTCGCGCCGCAGGGGTCGGAGGACGGCCGCGGCCCGGACGGCGCCGGGTGCGGCGGGCGACTGACAGCCCAGGGAGTCCGGCGTCCGAGGTCGACGGCTACCGTCCGGGCGCCTGCCGGCGGGGTGCGAGCCCTGGGCGGTGACACGCTGATCGGACAGGTCTGCTTCACCTGCTCGCCGCCGGAGGGCAAGCTTCGCCGGAGCACGGCAGGATGCCGCCACTCGACAGAAGGCGCACAGTGCCTGCGGTGACGGGAGCACTGCCGATCGCCTCACCGGCTGCCGTCTTGTCAGGTCAGCGTGGGATCCCCCGCTGTACCACCAACAGACGAAGAACCCATGGAACCGGTGAGCAGAACCTCAGGGCGCGTGTGGGGGAACTGCTGGAAGGCGTACGTCGCCGAACAGGTCGGCAGGACGTACTCGGCGAGCACCTCGCCGGTGATCAGGCCGAGTGCACGGCAGAGGCCGCCGCCTCCTGGCCCGCCGTACTCATCGCGGCATTGGTCCTCGCCGCATGCGCCCACCAGGCCGCATGCTCAGCGGCACCCGCGCAAGCACCCTCGCCGTCAACGCCGTACGAGCAGTCCTGTCCGGCTGGTTGAGGCTGACCGGGACGGACGTCCCCGCAGCCCAACCGGACGGACACCTGTGGCTCCCGGCGACCTGTCGCCATCAGCCCCTGGCCATGGCCCTGTTGAACGCTGTCGCCGGCCTCGCCCTGATCCTCGTCCTGCGCAACACAGCCGGTCTGCCCGCCCGCCCGACGTGTGCGGCGGCCGGCACCGCACGCCACTGGTGGACGTACCTGCCGTACGCCGTCGGGCTCACCCTCCGCCGCGCGGTCCAGCCCATGTCAAGCCACGACGTGCGCCCCGACCCGCCGCCGCTCTGCCGCGACCGCACGCACTCAAGGCGCTGTTGCATCGCGCCCATCCCCGCGCCTCCTGACTCCCCGGCAGCACTCCACCCCACCATGCCCTCACGCGCGCCGACGACTTCGGCGTGCCCTCACCGACACCGGAGTGTCTGCTGTGTCTGCCGTACTGACCGTGCCCGCATGCCACGAACACGCGGTACCGAACCCGGCTCCGCCTCTGTACGAGGCGTACGCCCAACCCGCCGACGACGGGTTCGTCGATCCTCTCCGAACAGCCCGGATCGCCTTCGTCGCGACCTCAGGGCGGAGCGCCGCAAGACAGCTCCCCGCCCGGCTGTGGCCGGGCACCGAAAGTGGACACGGCCTGGGAGGACACGCGTGATGAAGGCGGCAGGAAAGGGAACAGCGGTGCTGAAGTCAGGGATCAAGCGGCGCATGGCGCGTACGGGATTCGACATCGTGCGCAGCACCGACAGCCGAGGCGGAGTGGACGATTTCATTCCCTTCGAGGCACCATGCGGGCTGCGCGGGCGGCCGGTCCGCCAGTCGGTGACTACATCGACGAGGTCATGAACAGCACACCCGGCGCCATCCAGTCCACCATCGACCGACTCCGCGCTCTCGGAGTCTTCGCCGCGGATCCGAGCACGGTCCTTGAGACCGGCCGCCATGCCTCGCCAGGCGTGCGTGGACCTCTTCGAGGCCCTCGGCCGCAGCCTGGGAGCCGGCTTCCCGGCCCCCATGGGCTTCGCCTCCACTGAGGTGCTTGTCTTCGGAAAGGGGAGTTGAGGTCCCCGTCCGGCCCGAGGCGATGGCCTCCCGCTCCGCTTCCTCGACCTGCCGCCGGGCCACGAGGCGTCGTGGGGCGTGCGCGAGCAGGGACGACGTCGGGGCGGGCGCCCTCGCTCCTGCGCATGCACGCGGGAGCGAGCGTCTATACGATGAAGGCGCAGGTCTCGCTGTTCTGTCCGATTCGACGGGAGCGAGGGGAACATGGCCGCAGGAGATGCCGCGCCCGCCGGGCGGCCCGTCGGTTTGAAGGCCAACGCCATCGGGTTCGTCGACGCCCTGGTCATCGGGCTCAACGCCACCTCTCCCGCCTATTCCCTGGCGGCCGTGATCGGCCCCGTGGTCGCACTGGTCGGGATCTACGCACCCGGCGTCATGGTCGCCTCCTTCGTGCCGATGCTGCTCATAGCATCGGCGTTCTACTACCTGAACAAGGTCGACCAGGACTGCGGCACGACGTTCTCCTGGGTGACGCGCGCCATGGGCCCGTGGGCCGGCTGGCTCGGCGGATGGGCGATAACGATGACCGGAGTCCTGGTCGTCGGCTCGCTCGCCGACGTGGCCGTCAGCTTCGCGCTGCTCGCCTTCGGCCTGGACGGCTGGGTGGACAACACCTTCGTCCGCCAGCTGCTCACCGTGCTGCTCATCCTCGTGATGACGGCCGTGTGCGTCATCGGCACCGAGCTGTCGGCCAAGGTGCAGAACGTCCTGATCCTGGCCCAGGTCGCCTGTCTGCTGATCTTCGTGGGCGTGGCGCTGTACAGCGTCTACGGCGGCACGAGCAAGTACGACGCGGTGGAACCCTCCCTCAGCTGGCTGAATCCGTTCGGTGCCGGTGGTGCCGCACTCACGGGTGGGCTGCTGCTCGGCGTCTTCATCTACTGGGGCTGGGAGTCGGCGGTCAATCTCACCGAAGAGGTGGAAGACTCCGCGACCGCCCCCGGCAAGGCAGGGCTCTGGTCGACCGTCATCCTCCTGGTGACCTACGTGTCCGTGGGCTTCGCCGTCGTGGCGTACGCCGGTCCCGCCTTCCTCGCAGAGAACGCGGACGAGGAGGAGTTCGTCTTCGCCCAGCTCGCCACGGACGTCCTCGGCGGCTGGGACTGGATCCTGCTGCTCGCCGTCTCCACCTCCGCCATCGCCTCCACCCAGACGACGATCATCCCGGCCTCGCGTACGGCGCTCTCCATGGCCCGCCGCCGGGCGCTGCCCGCCCCGTACGGCCGCATCAACCCGCGCTTCCGGACCCCCGACGTGAGTACGTGGTGGGTCGCCGGCATCGCCATCACCTGGTACCTCACGGTGAGCCAGATCAGCTCCAACGCCCTCTTCGACTCGCTCACCGCGCTCTCGCTGCTCATCGCCTTCTACTACGCGCTCACGGGCATCGCCTGCGTGGTCTACTACCGTCGCCACCTCTTCGCGAGCGTCCACAACTTCCTCTTCATCGGGCTCGGCCCGCTGATCGGTTCCGGACTGCTCACGTGGCTCCTGGTGCGGTCGGTCGCCGACATATCCGATCCGGAGAACTCCTACAGCGGCACCTCGTGGTTCGGCCTCGGCCCGCCACTCGTGATCGGCATCGGCATCGCCCTCGTCGGTGTGGTCGTCATGCTCGTGTGGCGGCTGCGAGCCCCCGCGTTCTGGCGGGAGCGCCCGAGCGTGGCCGACCCCGACCTGGTCCACTCCCACGGCCTCGGCAAGGAGTCCTGAGATGTCGGTCGTCCTGGGCTACGACGAATCCCCCGGCGCGGCCCGGGCGCTGCGCATCGCGGTCGAGGTGGCCGCGGCCTTCCACGAGCGGCTCGTGCTCGTCTACGGGGCAGCGGCCCCCGGCCCGGTCGGCGAGGAGTACGCGTCCCACTACGAGGCCATCCGTCAGACCGGCCGCACCGGTCTGGAGCACGCGGTCACCGAGGCCGATCGGGCGGGCGTACCGACCGTCGTCGAGGTGATCGACGACAAGCCCGCCCATGCCCTCATCGACGCGGCGACCCGCCACGCCGCGCGCGTCATCGTGGTCGGCAGCTGGGCCGAGAGCCCGATGCGCGGGGCGCTCCTGGGCTCGACCCCTCACAAGCTCCTGCACATGTCCACCGTCCCCGTGCTGTGCGTGCCTCCTGAGGAAGGGGGGTGAGGCGCGGCCGCGCGGGACCCGGGGGCGCATGGGTGCCCCGGGCGCTATCTCGTCCCCGTCAGGGTCGCGTAGACCACTGTGTTGGCCTGATAGCCGGTGTCGCTCGCCCAGTCGCCGCCACAGGTGATCAGCCGCAGCTCCGGGCGGCCCGAACTGCCGTAGACCTTGTTGTCGGGGAACCGCTTCTTGGGATGGACCTCCACCGCGTCGACGGTGAAGCGGGCCGTACGGCCGTCGTCGCGATCGATCTCGATGGCGGCGCCCCGGGAGAGGGTGCCGAGCCGGTGGAAGACGGCGGGGCCCAGCGGGGTGTCGACGTGTCCCGCCACGACGGCCGTGCCCGGCGCCCCGGGGGCGGTGCCGTCGGCGTACCAGCCGGCCACGGTGGGGTCCGCCGCCGGCGGGGGGCGCAGTGCTCCGGCGCCGTCCAGCTCGAGGGCGACGAGGGAAGCGTCGATCCCGATGGCCGGAATCCTGATCCGCGCCGCGTCGGAGGCGGGCAGCGGCCGGGGTCCGGAGCGGACCCCGGCGGCCCCGGCGGCGGGCCCTGCGAGCAGCCGTGCGGCCTGCGCCGTCGTCGGTGGCCGCGAGGCCCCGCCGTCCGGTGCGTGCAAGAGCAGGACGACGCCTACGAGGGCCGTCCAGGCGAGTACCCCGACCGAGGGAACGCGCCCGGACGGCGCTCTGCCGGGCTTCGGCCCGGAGCCGTGCTTCATGCGGATCGTGCCTTTGCTGGACGGCGTACCGGATCTCTTCACGGAACCGGAACCGGAGCCGTGGGCGTGGGCGTGGGCTCAGGCGGTGTTCCGGGCGGCGGTGACGCGGCGGCGCGTCCTGATCAGGACGCCCGCGGCGGCGCCGCCGAGGAGCAACGTGCCGAGGGCGTACTGGCTGCCGCTGCCTCCCCCGTCCGCACCTGCGCCTGCGCCTGCGGCCCAGCCGAAGCCCGCTTCCACTGCGCCGACCGGCTGGCCGGAGATCTGGTAGGTGACGGTCTGCTTGATGCGAGGCGGGCACTTGAGGGTCACTGTGTCCGTGCCGGAGACGGCGTCCGACGGAACCGTGAACTTACCCACCAGGACGCCCTTCCGGTCGCCGGGCAGGAGGTGGAACTTCCCGCCCGCCTCCGACTCGCCCTTGCCGTACGTCTCCTTGCCGCAGGCGGTCGTGCTGACGGTGACGGTGGTCCCGGGGGCCGCCTTCCCCGGATTGACCCGGACGTCACCGTCGGGTGCCGCGACGGCGGGGGATGCGGACAGGACGAGGGCGCCCAGGACCAGGGCGAGCTGGGGACCCGTACGTGCGAGACGCATGCTTCTTCTCTCCTTCGGCGGAGCTTTCCTGGCCGGCTGGGCAGCGCGGCGCCTGTGCTGTGCTCCGTGCACGAGAAGAACCCCGACCGGTGAGCACCGCAACGCGAGATTCGCGCGCGCTGTCCCCCGGTCGGGGTCTTGATCTGCCCTGCTGGTGATCATTTCCGCAGGTCGGAGCGGCTCGTTCGGTTCTCGGGATCGGACGGCGTCCTGCGCGCGAACGGGCTAGCCGCAGGGATCACGAGCGTCGTCGGTGCTGCCTGGTCCTGTTCATGGCGAAGACTTCCAGCCCTGCCGTGCCGGCCGCGAGGAAGCGGTCAGTCCCGGCCCAGGATCGCCGTGAGGGCTTGCCGCAACGCCGCTCCGGGATCCGCCGACGCTCCTTCGGACCGCCACGCGACGAACCCGTCGGGGCGGACCAGCACCGCGCCGTCCGGCGTGACGCCGTGCGCCTCCGCCCAGTCCGTGTCGCTCGCGGGGGAGAGCTCCGCGTCGGGCCCGGCGCCGATCCGGTACGAGTCGAGCGGCACCGACAGCTGCCGCGCGACGCGTGTCGCCGCGGCGTGCCAGTCGCCGTCTTCGGAACTCAGGAGTACCAGGGACCGCTCGTACAGATCGAGGGTGGAGACCCGGGTACCGGCGCGGTTCAGCCACATGTGGGGGGCCCGGCTTCCGGGTTCGCCCGTCAGGCGCAGTCCGTCGGACACGACCGGCATCGTCGGGTCGGTGCCCAGGACGGCACCCTGCGGATAACGGTAGCCGAGCACCTCGTTGAGGATGCCGCCCTTCTTCCCCTGGGGGCCGCCGGATCCGGGGCCGGGGGCGTACCCGGGGTGGCTGTGTTCGACCGACCGCGCCGCAGCCCGGGCGCTCGTCGTCTCCGCGACCGGCCGGCGCTCCGCGCCGTAGGAGGCGAGCAGGCCGGGGCCGGCCCAGCCGCCCAGTACGGCCGCGAGCTTCCAGGCGAGGTTGTGCGCGTCCTGGATACCGGTGTTGGAGCCGAACGCCCCGGTGGGCGGCATCTCGTGGGCGGAGTCGCCGACGAGGAACACCCGGCCGTCCACGTACCGTTCGGCGATCCTCTGCGCCGCGTGCCAGGGAGCTCTGTCCGTGATCTCCACATCGAGGTCCGGCACCCCCACGGCCCGCCGGATGTGTTCAATGCACCGCTCGTCGGTGAACTCCTCCAGTGTCTCGCCGTGTTCGGGGTGCCAGGGAGCGTGGAACACCCAGTGCTCCCGGTTGTCGACCGGCAACAGGGCGCCGTCGGCCTCCGGGTTCGTCAGGTAGCAGACGATGAACTTCCGGTCGCCGACGACGTCCGCGAGGCCGCGGGAGACGAAGGTGATGCTCACGTTGTGGAAGAGGTCGCCCGGACCGCTCTGCCCGATGCCGAGTTGCTCGCGAATCGGGCTGCGCGGGCCGTCCGCCGCGACGAGGTAGTCCGCGCGGATGGTGGTGTGTTCACCGGTGCCGCGGCTCTTGACCTGTGCGGTCACCCCTTCGGCGTCCTGCTCGAAGGACATCAGCTCGGTCGCGAACCGCAGGTCTCCGCCGAGCTCCCCGGCGTGCTTCAGCAGCACCGGTTCGAGATCGTTCTGGCTGCACAGACACCACCCGGCGGGGCTGAAGCGGGCGACCCCGCCGCCGGGGTCGATGTTCTTGAACAGCCACTCGCCGGCATCGCCCACCAGGCTCGGCGTCTGCAGGATCCCGTTGTTGACCGCCAGGACCGACGCGGCCTCCTGGATGGGCCGTGTCATTCCGGCGCTGCGGAACAGCTCCATCGTGCGCACGTTGTTGCCGCGGCCACGCGGGTGGATCGAAGTGCCGGCATGGCGCTCGACCAACGTGTGCGGCACTCCGAGACGCCCCAGGAACAGCGAGGTGGACAGGCCCACCAACGAGCCGCCGACGATGAGTACGGGCGTGCGGTGACCGGTTGCTTCCCCGGCCGGGTCGAATCGGTTCATTGCTCGTCTCCGGCGTCGCCTGCGACGCGAGTTGGGGATGGGATGCAGATTCATGCCCTTCGGGGACGGGTTCACGTGCCCGGGGCACCCGGATGACACGCGGTTCACTCGTCCGCTTCACGCGGCTCGCGCGCTGTCGGCGCTCCTGTCAAGGATCGACACATGCCGGCCTCGGCACATCGGCCAGGCAGGTCGTCTCCCCCACCCCCACCGAGAAGAGAAGAGGTGTGCCGGATGGCCCCCTCGGGACGCATCTCGCAGTCTGTGTTCGACGGCTCCAGGCTGCGGGTGATCCTCCTGCTCGACCTGTACGAAGGAGCGCAGCAGCAGTTCCTGGACGCGTACGAACTCATGCGCAAGCAGGTCGCCTCCGTTCCCGGCCACATCAGTGACCAGCTCTGCCAGTCCATCGAGAACCCCTCGCAGTGGCTCATCACCAGCGAGTGGGAGAGCGCCCCGCCGTTCCTCGCGTGGGTGAACAGCGAGGAGCACGTCGAAACCGTCAAGCCGATGCACAGCTGCGTCCGGGACACCCGGTCGATGCGCTACAGCATCCTGCGGGAGACCAGCCCCGGTCAGTCGGCCTCGCGGACCGCGGCATCGGCCGACGTGCAGGTGGAGCCCCGCGTGGGCGACGGTGTGGCACGCCATGCCCTCACCTTCACCGTCAAGCCGGGTTCCGAGTCGAAGGTGGCGGAGATCCTGGCCGGGTACGAGTCGCCCCAGGCCCAGGTCGACGAGACCACACGGCTGCGCCGCACCTCCCTCTTCATGCACGGCAACCGCGTCGTGCGTGCCGTGGAGGTGGAGGGCGACCTGCTCGTGGCGCTGCGGCACGTCGCCCGGCAGCCCCAGGTGCGAGCGGTCGAGGAGGCCATCAACCCGTACCTCGAGCAGGACCGGGACCTGGCCGACCCCGAGTCGGCACGTGTGTTCTTCACCCGGGCCGCGCTGCCGGCCGTCCACCATGTGGTGTCCGACCGGCCTGCTCCGGCCGACCTGCGACGGCACGCGCTGTACTACCCGGCCAAGGAAGGCCAGGGGATGGCGCTCGCCCGGCTGCTCTCCCATCAGGACCGGGCCGCCGCGGACGATCCGGACAGCCCGGTGCACAGCAGCACCGTGTTCCAGCGCGACGACATCGTGGTGCGCCTCGTCGACGTCACGGGCGACCTCGACCTCGATCCCGTCGCCTCCCTCGGGCTCAAGGGCCCTGGGAAAGCCGCGGAGTTGGAACGCCTCCTCGACGGCGCCGCGGTCGGCGTCGAGGGCTCTCTGGAGACGGAGCGCAACATCAACCGGCTTCTGTCGCACGCGGACATGCTGCCCGTCACGGACCGTTCGGCGCACTCCTGACGGCCGGTCGCGGCTCGCACCGCGGTCGGTCCCCAGCACGTCACTGTCACATCTGGAGGTAGCAACCATGCTCAAGCAGCGTCCACGCATCGTGAACCTGAGCGACACGGAACCCAACCGCAGGCGGGGAGGTGACCTGCGGGCCATGCTCACGCCGGCCACCGTGGGTTCCACCAGCGGCTTCATGGGCCTGGCCATCGTGCAGCCCGGCGAGCGCATCGGCGAGCACTACCACCCGTACTCCGAGGAGTTCGTGTACGTGGTCTCGGGCGCGCTGGAGGTGGATCTGGATGGCGACACGTACGCGCTCCAGCCCGATCAGGGCCTCCTGATCCCGATCGACGTACGGCACCGCTTCCGCAACGTGGGCGATGTGGAGGCCCGCATGGTCTTCCATCTGGGCCCGCTCGCCCCCCGGCCGAGCCTCGGCCACGTCGACACGGAGATCACCGACGAGGCCGAGCTCGCCGCCGCGGGCCCGCACCTGACCGTGCACGACCCGGGACGGGTGTCCGAGCGAAGCGGGGCCATCGAGTGACCCGGCGAGTGGCCGTCACCGGCATCGGTGTGGTCGCTCCAGGCGGCACCGGGGCGAAGGCGTTCTGGGACCTGCTTGCCGCCGGCCGTACCGCGACCCGCGGCATCACCCTGTTCGACCCGGTCGGGCTGCGCTCCCGCATAGCCGCCGAGTGCGACTTCGACCCGGCGGACCACGGACTGGATCCGGACCTGAGCCGCCACGCAGACCGGTACATCCAGTTCGCCGTCGTCGCCGCCGGGGAAGCCGTCCGCGACTCCGGACTCGACACCGACGCCGAGGACCCCTGGCGCGTCGCCGTCTCCCTGGGCAGCGCCGTCGGCGGCACCACCCGGCTCGAACACGACTACGTCCTGGTCAGCGAGGGCGGGCGGCGGTGGGACGTGGACCACCGCGCGGCCGGCCCCAAGCTGCACATGGCGTTCTCGCCGAGCACGCTCTCCTCCGTCGTGGCCGAGCAGTTCGGCGCCCGCGGCCCGGTGCAGACGGTCTCCACCGGCTGCACCTCCGGCCTCGACGCCGTGGGCTACGCCTTCCACACCATCGCGGAAGGCCGGGCGGACGTCTGCATCTCAGGTGCGTCGGACTCCCCCATCTCCCCCATCACCATGGCCTGCTTCGACGCCATCAAGGCCACGTCGCCCGACAACGACGACCCGGAGCACGCCTCCCGGCCCTTCGACAACAACCGCAACGGTTTCGTCATGGGAGAAGGCGCGGCCGTCCTCGTCCTGGAGGAGTACGAGCACGCCAGGGCACGAGGTGCGCACATCTACTGCGAGATCGGCGGCTACGCCACCTTCGGCAACGCGTACCACATGACCGGTCTGACCGGCGAGGGGCTGGAGATGTCCCGGGCGATCGACTCCACGCTCGACCAGGCCCGGCTCGACCCCACGCTGATCGACTACGTCAACGCGCACGGCTCGGGCACCCGGCAGAACGACCGGCACGAGACCGCCGCGGTGAAGCGGTCCCTGGGCGCGCACGCCTACGACACCCCCATGAGCTCCATCAAATCCATGGTGGGGCACTCGCTGGGCGCGATCGGTGCGATCGAAGTGGCCGCCTGCGTACTCGCGATGAAGCACCAGGTGGTACCCCCGACGGCGAACTACGAGACCCCCGATCCCGAGTGCGACCTGGACTACGTGCCGCGCACCGCCCGCCCCCGGAAACTCAGGAACGTGCTTTCCGTGGGCAGCGGATTCGGCGGCTTCCAGTCCGCGGTCCTCCTGACGCGATCGGGTGGGAGGACACGATGAGCACTGAGCGCCCACGGCGCGCGGTCGTCACCGGGATCGGCGTGATCGCCCCCAACGGACTGCGCGCCGACGCGTACTGGAAGTCCGTCCGGGAGGGGCTCGGCGTACTGGACCGGATCACCCGTGAGGGATGCGAGGACCTGCCTCTCAAGGTCGCGGGCGAGGTCCGCGGCTTCGACGCCTCCACCCTGATCGAGGACCGTTTCCTCGTCCAGACCGACCGCTTCAGCCACTACACCATGGCCGCGGCCCAACTCGCCCTCGACGACGCCGGCCTCCCCCGGGAGAACCCCGAGGAGCCCTTCGAGATCGGCGTGGTCACCGCGGCCGGGTCAGGAGGCGGCGAGTTCGGCCAGCGAGAGCTGCAGAAGCTCTGGGGCCAGGGATCCAAGTTCGTCGGCCCGTACCAGTCGATCGCCTGGTTCTACGCCGCGAGCACCGGCCAGATCTCCATCCGGAGCGGCCTCAAGGGGCCGTGCGGCGTGGTCGCGAGCGACGAGGCGGGCGGCCTGGACGCCATCGCCCACGCCGCTCGGGGCGTACGACGCGGCACGGGGGCGGTGCTCGTCGGCGCCGCGGAGGCGCCCCTCGCCCCGTACTCGATGGTGTGCCAGCTCGGCTACCCCGAGCTCAGCACCGTCGAGGACCCGGACCGCGCCTACCGGCCCTTCACCGCCGGAGCCTGCGGCTTCGTCCCGGCGGAGGGCGGCGCGATGCTCGTCGTGGAGGACGAGTCCCGCGCCCGCGACCGGGGAGCGGCCGTCCGGGCCGTGGTGGCCGGCCACGGCGCCACTTTCACCGGCGCCTCCCGATGGGAGGAGTCCCGGGAGGGACTCGCCCGCGCCATCCGTGTCGCCCTCGACGAGGCCGGGTGCGCCCCCGAGGAGGTCGACGTCGTCTTCGCCGACGCCCTGGGCGTACCGGAGGCGGACCGTGCCGAGGCGCTGGCGATCGCCGACGCCCTCGGAGCGCACGCCACCCGCGTCCCCGTCACGGCACCGAAGACGGGCATCGGCCGCGCCTACTGCGGAGCGCCCGTCCTGGACACCGCCGCCGCGGTGTTCGCGATGGAGCACGGCGTGGTGCCGCCCACTCCCCACGTGTTCGACATCTGCCACGACCTCGATCTGGTGATGTCCCGCGCTCGGCCCGCCGAGCTGCGCACGGCCCTCGTCCTCAGCCGGGGACTCATGGGATCCAACGCGGCGCTGGTCGTGCGCCGCGGCGACGACTCCGCCTGGTAGGACCGGGCGGGAAGGAGAGCACACATGATCACCACCGCACTGACCTTCGACGAACTCTCCACGCTGATGAAGCAGGCGGCCGGCGTCACCGTCGACGCCCGGGAGCTGGAGAAGGCGCCGGACGCGCCGTTCACCACCCTCGGCCTCGACTCGCTCGGCCTGCTCGGCATCGTCGGCGAGCTGGAGAACCGGTACAGCGTGGCGCTGCCCACCGACGCCGAGCGCTGCAAGACGCCGGCCGAGTTCGTCGGCCTGGTGAACAACGCCCTCAGGACTGGAGTCTGACGTGGCCGGTCACACCGACAACAGCATCACGGTCGACGCCCCGCTCGACCTCGTCTGGGACATCACCAACGACATCGAGAAGTGGCCCGACCTCTTCAGCGAGTACGCCTCCCTGGAAGTCCTCTCCCGCGAGGGCGACTCCACGACCTTCCGCCTGACCATGCACCCGGACGAGTCCGGGAAGGTCTGGAGCTGGGTGTCGGAGCGCACCGTGGACCGCCCCGGGCGGACCGTTCGCGCCCGCCGCGTCGAGACCGGCCCGTTCGACCACATGAACATCCGGTGGGAGTACGAGGAGACCCCGGCCGGCGTCCACATGCGCTGGGTGCAGGACTTCGCGATGAAGCCCGACGCCCCGGTCGACGACGCCTGGATGACCGACAACATCAACCGCAACTCCCGCACGCAGATGGCCCTCATCCGGGACCGCATCGAGCAGGTCGCCCGCGACCGCCGGAGCGCCCCGGTCCTGCCCGGCTGACCGAACCCTGCCGCGGACACCCGCACACCCGCACCCTGGAAGGACGCTCGATGCACCACGCCCTGATCGTCGCCCGCATGGCGCCCGGCTCGGCCCCGGCGATCGCCGACGTGTTCGCCGCCTCCGACCGTGGGGAACTCCCCCACCTGGTCGGCGTCACGCGGCGTCGCCTGTTCCAGTTCGGCGACGTGTACCTGCACCTCATCGAGTCGGACCAGGACCCGGGGCCGGCCATCGCGAAGCTGACCGGACACCCCGAGTTCCGCGACGCCAGCGAGAAGCTGTCGGCGTACGTCAGCGCGTACGACCCCCAGACGTGGCGGAGCCCCAAGGACGCCATGGCGCAGTGCTTCTACAGCTGGGAGCGCGACGCAGGTTCCTGATCCCCGAGGTACGCACGGCAGGGAAACCCGAGGCCGCCCGCCCCGCGAACGACGCGGGGCGGGCGGCCTCGGATGTTCCTCCTTCCTCCCCGTCAGGCGGGCACGGTGCACTCGAACGCATGGAGGTACGCGTTGACCGGGCGGATCTCGCCGATGACGAGCCCCGCGTCCGTCAGCCGGTCGACCATGCTCTGCCGGGTGTGCTTCGCACCGCCGACGTTGAGGAGCAGCAGCAGGTCCATGGCGGTGGTGAACCTCATCGAGGGCGTGTCGTCGACGAGGTTCTCGATCACGACGACCCGGGCGCCGGGGCGCGCCGCCTTGCGGACGTTGGCGAGCGCCCTGCGGGTGCTGTCGTCGTCCCACTCCAGGATGTTCTTGATGATGTACACGTCCGCCCGGATCGGGATGTCCTCGCGGCAGTCGCCGGCCACCACACGGACCCGGGAGCTGAGCGACCCGCCGTCCCGCAGACGCGGGTCGGCGTTCTCGACCACTCCCGGCAGGTCGAGCAGCGCGCCGTTCAGGGAGGGGTGCTTCTCCAGCAGACTCGCCAGGACGTGTCCCTGTCCGCCGCCGATGTCCGCGACGGAGGACACGTCCCCGAGGTCGAGGAGGTCCGCGACGTCCTGTGCCGACTGCTTGCTCGACGTCGTCATGGCCCGGTTGAAGACGTGGGCGGACTCGGGCGCGTCTTCGTTGAGGTACGTGAAGAACTCCCTTTCGTACACGTCCTCGAAGACGTTCCGACCGGAGCGCACCGCCTCGTCGAGCTTCGGCCAGACGTCCCACGTCCACGGTTCGGTGCACCACAGTGCGATGTACCGCAGGCTGTGCGGATCGTCCTCGCGCAGCAGCCGGGACATCTCCGTGTGGGCGAAGGTGCCGTCGGGCTGCTCGGTGAAGACCCCTTGGCAGGACAGCGCGCGCAGCAGGCGACGCAGTGTCCGCGGCTGGGTCTTCACCGCAGCGGCGAGGTCTTCCACGGTCATGGGCGTGTCGCCCAGGGCGTCGGCCACGCCCAGGCGGGCGGCCGCGCGTACGGCGGCGGCGCACGCCGCCCCGAAGACGAGTTCCCTCAACCGCATCGGCGGGGCGGGAGCCGGATCAACCGTTGTCATGTGTTCGCCTTGTCCTTGGTGCGTGCCGTGGGAGATGTGGGGGGACCCGGTGGGTCAGCACATTCCGGCGGGTTCCGAGAGGGTGCAGGTGTTGCGGGTGAAGGTGTTTCCCTGACCGGTGTCCCGGTCGGCCAGATCGGCGGGGCTGTTGCGCATCACCACGTTGTCGCGGATCGCGTTCTGCTCGTTCGGGGCGCCCACGAAGCTCTTGAACAGCACGATGCCGCCCGAGAGCGGCGAGGCGCCCACGTTGCCGACGACCCTGTTCTTCTCCACCACCGTCTCCTCGGCGCCGGTGAGGACGATGCCGGAGCCTTGCAGGAAGGGCAGACGGGGGGTCTTCGGGCAGTACTTGTTGTTGGCGTGGATGTCGTTCCGGCGCAGGGTCATCGCTCCGGCACGCGGCTTGGACTCGTCGCCCACCACGAACACCGCAGCGCAGTTCCCGGTCGCCTCGTTGTGGTCGACGGTCACGTTCCGCAGGCGCCGCACGGTGAGGCCGATCCGGTTGCCGGAAAGGCTGTTGCGGGTGACCCGGGTCCCCTCGGTGTCCGTGGCGCCTGCCTCCGTGTCGGTGGTGTTGGCCAGGAACAGGCCGGCGTCGGCGTTGTTCCGGGCGATGTTGTGGCTGAAGACACCACGCGTGGATCTCTCCTGGGCGATGCCCCACTTCCCGTTCTTCTCGGCGAGCACCTTGCGGACCGTCAGCCGGTCGGTCCGGGAGGCCCACAGGCCGTTGGCGGTGAAGCCCCTGAGCGCGAGCGAGCGCACGGTGACGCCCTCGACGGGGTCGCTGTCCGTCCCGGTCACGCAGATGCCGTGACCGGCTTTGGCGCACGCGTCGGCGGCGGTGGCGTCGCCGGGCACGAGGACGGTGGAAGCGGAGCCCGAGCCGAGCAGGGTCAGGCCCGAGGTGGTGATGCGGACGCTCTCGCGGTAGGTGCCGGGTGCCAGGACGATGGTGTCCCCCGGCTTCGCGGCGTCCACGGCCTTCTGGATCGATTCGCCGGGCTTCACCAGGTGCACCGTCCGGCTCACGGCACTGGGCGCGGCCGCACCCAGCCCCGAGGCAGTGAGGGCCACGGTGCAGGCCAGCAGGGCGATCTGTCGTTTGGTCATGTGCCGAAGCTAAGAGCGCGTATTCCGGCCTGCCACCGGTGATCCCCCAGGCGGACCTAGGCATACCTCCCTGCGGTCCACGCTCCGGCGTGGCGGGCGGGTCCTCACGGGAATCGCCGCTCCTCCGTGGATCATGGGGGGCCGCCGGGGGCACGTCTTCGGTGCGGCGGGCAGCGAAGGGGTTCGGATGCGCAAGTGGTGGCCCTTGGCCGCGATCTGTCTGGGCACGTTCATGCTCCTGCTGGACGTCACGATCGTGACGGTGGCGCTGCCCGCCATGGCGACGGACCTCGGCACCACGCTCTCCGAGCTGGAGTGGGTGGTCGACACGTACGCGCTGGCGCTGGCGTCGCTGCTGCTCGGTGTCGGTTCCCGCGCCGACCGGATCGGCCACAGGAAGGTGTACCTGGTCGGGCTGATCGTCTTCACCGCGGCGTCGGTGGCGTGTGCGGTCGCCCCGAACGCGGGTGTGCTGATCGGCGCCCGCGCGGTGCAGGGGATCGGTGCCGCCGGGATGTTCGGTACGACGATCGCCCTGCTCGGCACGCACTACAGCGGCCGGGAGCGGGGTGTGGCCTTCGCCGTGTGGGGCGCCACCAACTCGGTCGCCGCAGCGGCCGGCCCGGTGGTCGGCGGACTCCTCACCCAGTACCTGGACTGGCGATGGATCTTCTTCGTCAACCTGCCGGTCTGTCTGGCCGCGGTCGTGATGACCCTGCGTTCCGTGCGGGAGGCCAGGGGCCGGGGCCGGCAGCGTGCGGACGTCCTCGGCGCGGTCGCCTTCACGGTGGCGAGCGGCGCCCTCACGTTCGGGCTGATCCGCGCCCATTCCGACGGCTGGACGACACCCCTCACCCTCGGCCTGTTCACCACTGCGGCCGTCGCCCTCGCCCTGTTCGTCGTGGCCGAGACGAGGCACGAGCACCCCGTGCTCGACCTGTCCCTGTTCCGCAGACCGTCGTTCGCCGGCATCATGATCAGCGCCCTGTTCCTGCAAGGAGCCGCGTTCGCCTACTTGTTGTACGAGTCCCTGTGGATGCAGTCCGTCCTGGGGTACGAGCCCGTCGAAGCGGGTCTGTACATCCTGCCCATGTGCGCCTCCGCGTTCCTCGCGTCCGTGCTCGCGGGCCGCTTCGGCCCCTGGCCGCCACGGGCGACCATCGGAGGAGGGCTGGCACTCATCGCCCTGGGCTCCGGCATGCAGGCCACCCTCGACGCGGGTTCCTCGGGCAGCAGCCTCGTGGCGGGACTCGTCGTCGCCGGTCTGGGCGTCGGACTCGTGACACCCAGCCTGTCGGCGGCTGCCCTGGCCACGGTGCCGCCGGAGCGCGGAGGCATGGTGGGCGGTGCGGTCAACACCTTCCGCCAGTTGGGCTTCGCCTTGGGCATCGCCGTGTTCGGCGTCATCTTCCAGTCGCGGATCGAGGGTGTGCTGAAGACCGACGGCGGCATCCCCGACCCGCACGAGGCGGCCGTCGTTCTCAGCGGCGGACACGCCCGGTCGTTCGTCGCCGGCTGGCCGGAGGACGAGCGCGCCGAGATGGCCCACCTGGTGCGCGAGGCGTTCGCGTCCGGCCTGAACGCGGTGCTGGTCGTGGCGGCGGCGCTGGGGGCGGCTGCCTCACTGATCGTCGTCGCGACGGTACGCGTCCCCACGGCCGGCGCCGGCCACCAGCCGGAAGCGGACACGATCCCCGGCGGGCAGGAGACGCGAGCGGACGCCGCCCTGTAACGCCGGGCACCCATGGCGTGAGACGTCGCACCCCGGGTGGCGGATGACGTCGCGGACCTCTGGGACGAGCTCGAGTTCCCCCGCGTGACGTGAACACCGTCCCGAGTCGGTCACCCACAAGGACGGACCGCGTCACTCCTTGGTGGCGGCGGTGATCACTCCGGCCCCAGGACCTCCTACGGTCGGCACAAGCCCAACGGAAGGAGCACCCCGTGCGTCCGGTTCCCAGCCTCCGGCCTCTCTTGGCCGCCGCCGTCCTCGTCTGCGCCACGGTCATGGTCACCGCCACCCCCGCCAACGCCGCCACCTGCCCCCACCGCGACTCGCCGAAGATCCCCGCCGGGGAGGCCGACTGGACCCTGACGTGCCGCCAGGTCGAAGGTCAGTCCGCGCTCTACGTCGACGGATGGGTGGAGGACACCCGGCGCGACACCCTGTGCGCGGTCGTTCGCATCACCCCGGAAGGGCAGAACCACCCGGATGAGGTGCGGGCCTGCGGCTACGGCGAGCGCGTGCAGATCCACGAGTTCTACAAGGGCCGCAGCGCCATCGTGAGGCTCGCCGGCAGCCGGTGACGCCGAGCGCGTCGGCCGGCCAGGTGCTTCACCCCACCCCGCCGGCCGACGCGCTCCACGCCACCTGCCGCGCGCACCCTGCCGTTCGGTCGCCGAGCCCTGCGTGCTGCACCCTGAGCGGGTCGTCATCCACCCGTACGCCGGATCGCTGCCGGCCGGGCTGGGAGCCAGGCCGCTGGGTGTCCGCGAGCCTGACGCAGCGAACAGGACGCTCCTGGCACTCGGTGACACCGTCTGTGAGCTTCCTGTTCCTACGAGTCGGTGACGAATCACGCGGTCGCGCCCTCGCGGGCCGGCAGGCGTGCGCTGTCACACGCGGAGCGCACTCGTCACATCGCTGAGCGGGCGCCTCGCGGATACGCTGGGATTCATGATCGAGTCCGGAGGGCCGCGGCTCCGTCGGAGCTTCGGCTACGGCAGGCTCGTGCGGCTGTCGCCGGTGATTCTGACGGTCGTGATCGCCAGCCTGGCCTACGCCACTCCGCCGGAGATGGCCTTCAGCCGCCTCCTGCCCGCGGCTCCGGCTCTGGCCGCCTCCATGTGGCCGGTCCTCCCGACCGTCCTTCTCGGGACCGTCTGCCTCCTGCTGATGATCGGCCTCAGCCTCGTCTTCCCCGATCTCGGGACGTGGTGGACGTGCGGGGGGATCATCGCGGTCACCGTGGCCGCCGCATACGGAAGCCATGTCCGGCTTCAACGGGAGCGCACGCTCTTTCAGGTACGGCTCGTCGCCGACGCGGCCCAGCAGGTGGTGTTGCGGCCCCTGCCGCACCGATTCCGGAACGTCGAGATCGAATCGCTGTACCTCGCGGCCGCCGCGGAGGCCCGCATCGGAGGGGACTTCTACGAGGTGGTGGACACTCCGTACGGGGTACGGCTGCTCATCGGCGACGTGCGGGGCAAAGGCCTGCCGGCAGTGGGGGCGGCCGCGGCGATCGTCAACGCCTTCCGGGAGGCGGCACACGGCGAGGCCTCCATGGCCGACGTCGCCCGCAGGCTCGACGCCAGCTGTGCCCGACACAATGCCGCCCATCCGCCCGAGGCACCGATGGAACGCTTCGCCACCGCGCTGCTCGTCGAGATCCCGCATCAGGGCAGCCGCATCACCATCGTCAACTGCGGACATCCCCCGCCCTTGATCCACAGCCTGAAGAGCGTGCGCGTTCTCGAGCCGTCCGTCCCCTCGCCCCTGCTCAGCCTCGCCGAATTGATCGGCGACCAGTACCGTACGGACGCCTTCGACTTCTCCCCCGGCGAACTCCTCCTCCTCTATACGGACGGGATCGCCGAGACCCGCGCCCGGGACGGCGAGTTCTTCCCGTTGACGGCGTGGATGCGTCGACAGCCCCCCACACCTCCCCGTGATCTGCTCACGGCCCTGCACCACGACCTCCTCCGCCACAGCAGAGGCAGCCTCGACGACGACATCGCCGCCTTGGCCGTACGCCTGCACGCGCCATGAGTCGGCAGGCCCGCGGGAACTCCTCCGCCCACGGCGGGCGGCGCGTGGCCGTCAAGGCGCGGGCAAGGCCTGTTCCGCCCAGATCGTCTTGCCCGTCGGCATGTAACGCGTACCCCAGTGCTCGGTGAGCTGGGCGACCATGAACAGTCCGCGTCCGCCCTCCTCGTCGTTGCCGGCGTAACGGGCATGCGGTGAGGTGTGCTGCGAGTCGGAGACCTCGCAGATGAGAGAACGGTCCCGGATCAGGCGCAGACCGATCGGGCCGGAGGCGTGACGGATCGCGTTGGTGACCAGTTCGCTGACCACCAGTTCCGTGGTGAAGGCCAGATCGTCCAGTCCCCACCGCCCGAGCTGTTCCGCGGCCATCGCACGGGCGCGTGCGACGAGCGCGGGGTCCGAGGGCAGCTCCCAGGCCGCCACCTGGCGTGCGTCCAACGCACGGGTGCGCACGACAAGGAGTGTCGCGTCGTCCCGCACTTCGTCCGACGCCAGCTCCGCGACGATCCGGGCGCACAACAGGTCGGACGACGACCCCCGCTGCTCCTCGAGTACAGCCGCCAAGCGGCCCAGCCCCACGTCGACGCCTTGCCCCCGGGCCTCCACGAGGCCGTCGGTGAACAGGACGACCAGGCTTCCCGCGGGGAGCGCCACTTCCGCGCCCTCGTACGGAAGCCGTCCCACGCCCAGAGGAGGCCCCGGTGGCAGACCAAGGAAGCCGACGGGGCCGTGCGGCTGCACCACAGCCGGCGGCAGGTGTCCCGCGGCCGCCCAGGTGCTCGTCCCGGAAGCCGGATCGTAGATCCCGTAGACGCACGTCGCTCCGACTGCCCCACTGCCGTCCGAGCCCTTCACGTTCTGGTCCGACGCGTCCTTGCCGACTTGATCGTTCAGCCGGGCCAGGAGTTCGTCGGGCGCGAGGTCCAGCTCGGCCAGGGTGCGCACCATCGCGCGCAAGCGCCCCATGGTGGCAGCGGCTCCCAGCCCGTGGCCGACGACGTCCCCCACGACGAGTCCGACACGTGCGCCGGACAGCGGAATGACGTCGAACCAGTCGCCGCCGGCGCCGAGGTGGCTGTCGGCGGGCAGATAGCGGCTCGCCGCCTCGACCGCGCTCAGTTCGGGCAGCGACCGTGGCAGCAGACTGCGCTGGAGCATGAACGCGGCGGTGCGCTCCCGTCGGTACCGCCGGGCGTTGTCGATGCACACGGCGGTCCGCGACGCCAGCTCCTCCGCCACGGCCCGATCGCCGTCGTCGAAGGGTTCCGAGTCCTCGCCCCGCACGAAGGTGACAAGGCCCAATGGCGTCCCCCGCACGATCAGCGGGACGTACAGTCGTGTCGGCGCGACCACGGCGTCCGAGGTCACACGGCCCCCGGCCAGGCTCTCGGCCTGCGACGATCCGGCGGCGTACGCGACCCGCTCCCCCACCCGGGAGGGTTCTCCGTCGGAATCGGCCACGCGCACCAGGTCCCATGCCGTGACGGGCTTCGGTTCCTCTCCCTCGAGCACCTCTGCCGCCACGTCGACCAGTACGGCGTCGGCGTACTGCGGCACGGCGATCTTGGCGAGCTCCGCTGCCGTTCCGGACGGGTCGAGCGTCGCCCCGATCCGTGCACCGGCCTCCGCGAGGAGCGCCAGGCGCTGCTGAGCACGGTAGTGGTCGGTGACGTCAATGGACTGTTCGCACACGCCCACCGGCTCTCCCCGGCCGTCCAGCAGTCGGAAGTAGGACGAGGACCAGACGCGCTCACGCCGTGGGTCGGCCGGGGCGCGCCCCCGGAAATGCACGTCGATGACCGGCTCACCGGTCTCGAGGATCTGTTGGACGAAGTCCTCGGGCGGCGCCAGATGCTGGGTGGTGAGGACATCGCCGGGAAAGAGTTCGGTCATGGAGCGGCCCAGCGATGCCGTGAGGTCGCCGCCGAGCTCCCGGACACTGGACGCGTTGGCCCACAGGAGGCGCGCGCCGGGGCCGTAGATGGTCAGTGTCACCGGCGACTGGGTCACGAGCCCCTGCAGCATCGCCTGTCGGGTCTCCCACCAGCGAAGCCCCTCCAGCTCGGCCGCCATGAGGACGGCGGAGGGGGCCCGGCCGGTGGGGTCCCCGTCGGGGGCGGGGGTGAGGGGACGCAGAGTCACTGCCGCGCGCACGGTGTGTCCGCTGCGGTGGCGCACGTCCACGACGGCACTGCGTGTCCCACCGAACCGCAGCCGCTGATCCGGCCGCCGCTCTTCCGATCCGTCGCGATCGGCGTGCGGGGTCACGAGCAGGTCCGCCGCCCGGCGTCCCAGTACCTCCGAAGCGGGATATCCCAGCAGGGCCTCGGCCTCACGACTCCACCCGACGAGCACTCCGTCTGCGGCGAGCAGGGCGAAAGCGGCCGGGGGCGGACCCAGGTGCCCACCTTCGTCCACCCCGGCGGGAGGAGTGAAAGGTAGCCCTTCCATGGTCCCATCATCCTTCCGAGCGGTCGCGATCGCAGTGCGCTCGGTCCGGTCCGGACGGCCGCCGCACAGCGCGGGCGGGGGGCGCGTCCCGCAGTGCTTTCGCTCCTGGGTTCCGGTGGCACGGGGCGTGGCAGCGTTGCGAACGCTCTCGCGCTGAGGGCAGGGCTTCGCCCTCCCGATCCCGCCCCGCCCCGTCCATCCCCTGGACGACATCGGGCTCCGGGGCGAGTCCGTCGACCCGTCGAGCGGAACACGGCAGCCGGAACGCATCCGGACACTCCCTCCGGATCTCGCGGGGGACCCGACCGCGGTCGGCTTGCGGGGCGTCGGCGACGGTCGCATAGTCCGAGGTATGGACGCGCGTGAGGCGGCGCTCCGGCAGGCGTACGACCATGCTGTCCGGTGGCTGGCGAGCCTGCCCGACCGCCGGATTCCCGCCCGCGCTTCGGTCGACGAGATCGTGAGCGCGCTCGGTGTCGAACTGCCTGCCGGCCCCAGCACGCCCGCCGACGTCGTCGACCTGCTGGCCACTGCCTGTGAGCCGGGGCTCACCGCGTTCCCCAGCGGCCGCTTCTACGGGTTCGTCGTGGGCGGCACCGAGCCGGCCGCGCTGGCTGCTGACTGGCTGGTCAGCGCCTGGGACCAGAATTGTGTGATGCGCACCGTCTCGCCCGCGTACGCGGCGACGGAGGAGATCGCCGGCGCCTGGTTGCTCGATCTGCTCGGCCTGCCGAGGGACAGCTCCGTAGGCTTCACCACGGGTGCGACGATGGCGAACTTCACCTGCCTCGCCGCCGGGCGGGACACGGTGCTGCGCCGCACCGGCTGGAACGTCGCCCGCGACGGCCTCACGGGTGGTCCGCACGTGCGTGTCGTCGCCGGCGAGTCCCGGCACATGGCCATCGACCTGGCCTTGCGCTACCTCGGGCTCGGTCGGCCCGACCTGGTGGCGGCGGACGGTCAAGGACGCATCGAACCCGAGGCCCTGCGCAGGGCGCTGACAGAAGGCGGACAGAGCCCCACGATCGTGATCCTCCAGGCCGGCGACATCCATTCCGGCGCCTTCGATCCCTTCGCCGCGAGCATCCGTGCGGCGCGCGAGGCGGACGCCTGGGTCCACGTCGACGGCGCGTTCGGACTTTGGGCAGCCGCCTCGCCACGCCGCGCCCACCTGACGGCGGGCTGCGCGGACGCGGACTCCTGGGCGACGGATGCCCACAAGACGTTGAACGTCCCCTACGACTGCGGACTCGCGATCGTGCGCGACGCGTCCGCGGTCCGGGCGGCGATGGGCCAGCGTGGCGACTACCTCATCCACCACGAACAAGGCGACCCCATCGACAAGGTGCCCGAACTCTCGCGGCGTGGCAGAGCGTTCACCGTGTGGGCCGCCCTCAGGTCCCTCGGCCGATCAGGAGTCTCCGACCTCGTCGAGCGGCTGTGTCGCCACGCCTCCGCGTTCGCCGCCGGCATCGCCGAGATCGACGGCGCGACCGTTCTCAACGAGGTCGCGTTCACTCAGGTCTGCGCCGAGTTCGGCAGCGACGGACGCACCGACCGGGTACTCTCCCGGCTCCTCGACGACGGCACGGCGTGGATCAGCGGTTCCACCTGGCACGGCAGACGCGTCATGCGGATCTCGGTGAGCAACTGGTCGACCACCGACGACGACGTAGCGCGCACACTCGACGCGATCCGGCGCGCGGCCGCCGGGGCCTGACGACGGTCGAACCGCCCCCGCGCACCCCTGCACCAGGAGTGGTGCGAGCTGGTGGATGCACAGGGGGACGCCGCCACTCCGCGGGTGGTGTTCGAGAATCGGACCGGTGGGGGCGTACATCTTCTGCCGCGAGGCCCACGAAGTCCATGGCAGGAATCCCGAGGCCACGGAAGCTCACCGCTCCGCGCCGGGAGGCCGGTAGCGGACTTGTCCGGCGCTGCGGAGGGCGTCCAGTGTCTCCTCGACGGTCAAGAGAACGGTGGTCTCGAAGGAGCTGAGTGCACCGCCTCCGCTGATCGCCAGCGCGACGGCGGCCATGGACACGTTGTCCGGAGCTTCCCACAGGTTGTAGCCGTCATGCGTGCCGAAGGCGTACCAGAAGCCGTGGAGCTTCCCCCCGACAGACTCGATGTACGACCGAGCGGCCTCCGCGCGGTCCTCGGGGTGCCCGATCAGCCTCGCCCACGTCTCCGGCGTGTAGCTGAACCTCGACAGATAGAGCGGCATCAGGTCTCTCCTTCGTTTTCCCCACGGATGCCCGCGCTGGGGTGGAGAGGCGACGGACGCGGCCCGCGAATCCCCCGAACGGCCGGGCACGATGACCGGTACAGCCCACGATCGACGGTGAGCGTGCGGACCGGGCCGTGCGCAGAGGGTCGCTCCCTCGGCGTGAGGTGCGCCACAGGGACCGCCCGGAGGCAGGTCGGGCGCTTCCGTGGGCACCGTGCGCTCTGGTAGACGTGGTGGCGTACTTGTTCGATTCGTCCCGAAAGCACCGCCATGAGCCACGGCCCCGGTCCTCGTTCCGAACTGGTCGGCTTCAGCATCGACCTCACTGTCGAGGAGGCACGTCGGCGTGCCGAGGTCGTGGCCGCCCTGGGGCCCGACTGGGACCCCGTCGCCGTTCTGCGTGAGGAGGAGGCGGCGCACGCCCTGCTGTACTCGGGCTTGGACGAGGAGCAGCAGAGGCTTCACGCGATGCTGGTCGCGGCCGGTGTGCTGCCCGGGGAGGTGCCGGGCCGTGCGTCTTCCGCTTGACCCCCACGCCGACCCGGCTCGGCGGGCCTGGGTAGCGTGCCCCGGCTGCGACGACGCCCGTGACTGCGCGACCTGTCTGGAGCGCCGGAACTGCCGGAGCCACTGGCGCTATCTGATCGGGAACAACGGCCTCAGGGTCCACCTGCAGTGCCCGAACTGCACCCACACGTGGACCCTCGACACCTCCCGTGAGCGACGCGGCCGCCGGGCCTGAGCTCAGCAGATCCGCGGCAGCTGCTCTCCGAGCGGCATGTCCACGACGCGGGTGCCGCCGAGTCCGGTACGAGCCACCACCATGCCCGGGTGGGTCTCGACCGCCTCGCCGATCACCGCTGCTGCGGTGCCCATGGGGTGAGCGCGCATCGCGGCCAGTACGGCGTCGGCGTGGTCACGCGGGACGAAGGCCACGAGCTTGCCCTCGTTCGCCACGTACATGGGGTCGAGTCCGAGCACCGCGCAGGCGTTGCCGACGGCTTCGGGGACCGGGACGGCACGCTCCTGGATGACGACGCCCGTGCCCGACGCCGCCGCGATCTCGTTCAGCGAGGCGGCCAGGCCCCCGCGCGTGGGGTCGCGCAGCACGTGCAGGTCCGGCGTGACGGCGAGCATCGCCTCGACGAGGCCGCCGAGCGGCGCGCAGTCGCTGTTGATCTCGACACCGAATTCGAGGCCCTCCCGCACGCTCATGATCGCCACGCCGTGCATTCCGATCGGGCCGCTCACGATCACCACGTCTCCTGGCACCACCCGCTGCGGACGCAGGTCGACTCCGTCGGGGATCAGCCCGACCCCCGAGGTGTTGATGTAGACGCCGTCGCCGTGACCGGCCTCCACGACCTTGGTGTCACCGGTGACGACCTGGACGCCGGCAGCGCGCGCCGCCTCACCGAGGGCTTGCGCGACGCGGGCGACCACGTCGGTCTCGACGCCTTCCTCCAGGATGAACCCGCAGGAGAGGTGGCCGGCCCGGGCGCCGCTCATGGCGAGGTCGTTCACGGTTCCGTTGACGGCGAGGTCGCCGATGCTGCCGCCGGGGAAGAACAGGGGGCGCACCACGAAGGAGTCCGTGGAGAACGCCAGGCGGGCGCCGCCGATCCGGATCTCGGCCGCGTCGGCGGTGTGTGCGAGGGCCGGTCCGCCGTAGGCGGGCGCGAAGACGTGCTCGATCAGTTCGGCGGACAGCGCTCCTCCGCCGCCGTGGCCCATGACGATGCGGGGTTGGTCGCGCAGCGGCGCGGGGCAGGTCCAGGCGAGCATGTCGGGTACCGGCTGCGCGGTGTCGACCGCCGGGGTGGTGCTGACGGTGGTGTCGGGCACGGTGTCAGGCAAGGGGGCTGCCCTCCAGAGAGGCGGTGACCGGGGACGGGGTTCCGGAGGCCGCGCGGGCCGCCGCGGGAGGCCGCTGTCCCGGGGTTCCCGCGTCGAGCCTCCGGTAGAGGTAGTAGGCGGCGCAGGCGCCCTCGCTGGACACCATCGTGGCGCCGAGCGGGGAGCGGGGCGTGCAGGTGGTGCCGAACGCCTCGCACTCGTTCGGTTTCAGCAGGCCTTGGAGGACTTCGCCGCTGCGGCACTCGGCGGGCTCGCGGGTGTCGATTCCCTCGACGGAGAAGCGGTGCTCGGCGTCGTGGTCACGGTAGCGTTCGGACAGGCGCCAGCCGCTGTTCGGGATGACGCCGATGCCGCGCCAGGCCCGGTCGGTGATCTCGAAGACATCGCTCAGCATCGCCTGTGCCGCCGGATTTCCCTCGGCCGTCACGGCGCGCTGGTAGGCGTTCTCGACCGTGTGCTCGCCCCGCTCCAGCTGAAGCACGGTCCTGCGTACGCCTTCCAGGATGTCCAGCGGCTCGAATCCGGTGACCACGATCGGCACCTGGTGGCGTTGGGCCAGCTCCGGGTACTCGGCCGTGCCCATCACGCTGCAGACGTGGCCGGCGGCCAGGAACCCCTGGACGCGGCAGTCCGGGGACCGCATGATCGCGTCGATCGCCGGGGGGACGCGGACGTGGGACACGAGCAGGCTGAAGTTGCGGATGCTCCGCTTGCGGGCCTGATGGACCGTCATCGCGTTGGGCGGCGCCGTGGTCTCGAAGCCGATGCCGAAGAAGACCACCTCCCGGTCCGGGTTCTGCTCGGCGATCCGCAGTGCGTCCAGCGGGGAGTAGACCACCCTGACGTCGCCGCCCTGCCCGCGGACCTGGAACAGGTCGCGGCCCGTGCCGGGGACGCGGAGCATGTCGCCGAAGGAACAGAAGATCACCCCTGGCCGGGAAGCGATCTCCAGGGCCTTGTCGATCATCTCCAGCGGCGTGACGCAGACCGGACAGCCCGGGCCGTGGATCAGCTCGATCTCGGGAGGCAGGAGCTGGTCGATGCCGTGCCGGATGATGCTGTGGGTCTGGCCGCCGCAGACTTCCATCAGGGCCCAGGGTCGGGTCACCGTCGCACGGATCTCGTCGAGCAGCCGGCCTGCCAGGGCCGGGTCCTGGAACTCGTCGATGTACTTCACGGCCGCACCTCTCCGTGGACGCCGTCCTGCGCCTGCCACTCGCTTCCCGCGGCCTCGGCGGCCTCCCACGGGTCTCCGAACTCCTCCTGGAGCAGGCCGAGGGTCTCGAACAGCTCCAGCGTCCGCCTGGCCGACTCCTCGTCGAGCTTCTGGAGGGCGAAGCCCACGTGCACGATGGCGTACTCACCGGGCTTCAGGTCCGGCAGGTACTCCAGGCACACCTCCTTGACCACGCCGCCGAAGTCGACCGTGGCCATCCGGGTGCCGTCCCGGTCCTCGACGTCCAGCACTTTTCCGGGTACCGCCA
This sequence comes from Streptomyces wedmorensis, assembly GCF_000716445.1. GTDB lineage: Bacteria > Actinomycetota > Actinomycetes > Streptomycetales > Streptomycetaceae > Streptomyces > Streptomyces wedmorensis. Next base: position 109,763 of record NZ_JNWK01000009.1, on the reverse strand, counting down.
GGCACATGGGTGTGTCTCCTCACTGTCGCTCTCGTCGTGGGGTGCCGGGGGCCGCCCGGTCCGTGCTCCGGGCGGCCACGACGAGCTGGCCGAGAGCCAGGCCGCCGTCGTTCGGCGGGATCAGGCGATGGCGCAGCACGGTGAAGCCGTCTTCCCGGAGTCCTTCGGCGCAGGCCGAGGAGAGCACCGTGTTGGCGAACACTCCCCCGGTCAGGGCCACGGTCTCCACGCCTGTCTCGCCGCGTGCGGCGGCGCAGACCGTCCGCACCAGTCGGGCCACGGCGCGGTGGAACCGCGCCGCGACGACGGCTGCCGGGGTCCCGGCCAGGACGTCGGCGGTCACCGCCGTCAGCAGCGGTGCGGGGTCCGCGGTGAGCGGGGCACCGGCCCGCGCCGAGCCGAGCCGGAAGGCGTAGCGTCCGTCCTCGGCCTCGGTGGGTGCGCGCAGGGCCGCGGCCTCCAGCTCGATCGCGGCCTGTGCCTCGTATCCCGCGTGATGGCGGATCCCCGCGAGGGAGGAGACGGCGTCGAACAGGCGCCCCATGCTGGACGTGGGCACGCAGTTCAGCTCGCGCGCCAACTGCCTTTCCAGTACAGACAGTTCCCCGGGCTCACAGGCTCGCGTGCAGGGCAGAGCTCGGTCGGCGGCGAGGCCCGCGGCCCGCAGATGGGACAGGGCCATACGGTAGGGCCGTCGTACGGCCGCGTCGCCGCCCGGCAGGGGGACGTAGGCAAGGTGCGCGAACCGCTCGAACCCTGCGTAGTCCGCGAGCAGGAACTCACCTCCCCACACGGCGCCGTCGAGACCGTAGCCGGTGCCGTCGAAGGCCACGCCGATCACGGGGTCCGTGCCGTCGAGGCCGTTCTCGGCCATCGCCGCCGCGACGTGCGCGTGGTGGTGTTGCACGGGGACGACGGGCCGTCCCGCCGCGTGTTCACGGGCCCAGCGGGTGGACCGGTAGGCGGGATGGCGGTCGGCGGCGAGCAGTCCGGGCCGTACGCCCGTGACGGACTCCAGCTGCCGCTCGGCGGAGGCGAGGGCGAGTTGGGTGGCGAGGTCGTCCATGTCGCCGATGTGGGCGGACAGCCAGGCCTGGCGTCCTTCGCCGAGGCAGAAGGTGTTCTTCAGGTCCCCTCCGACCGCGAGGGCGGGGGCGACCTCGACGGGCAGCGCGACCGGCAGCGGCGCATAGCCGCGGGAGCGGCGCAGCGTCAGCTGTTCGCCGTCGCAGACGCGGACGACGGAGTCGTCGCAGGGCACGTGGATGGGCCGGTCGTGCAGCAGCCAGGCGTCCGCCAGACCGGCGAGCCTGGTCAGCGCCTCCGCGTCGTCCGTGACGATGGGTTCGCCCGCGAGGTTGCCGCTGGTCATCACCAGCAGGCGGGGCCCTTCCCGGTCCGCCGAGCCGAGGCCGAGGAGGAGGTGGTGCACCGGGGTGTACGGGAGCATGAAGCCGAGGTCCGGGCTGCCCGGCGCCACCGCCCGCGCCGGCGCGGCCCCGTGGCGCGGCCGGGCGTCGTCGCGGCGGCACAGCAGGACGACGGGCCGGACGCCGCCGGTGAGGAGTTCACGTTCGAGCGTGCCGAGGTGCGCGAGGGACTCGATGTCGGCGAGGTCCGCGGCCATCATCGCGAACGGTTTGTCACCGCGCGCCTTGCGGCGGCGCAGTTCGGTCACCGCGTCGGGGTTCGTCGCGTCGCAGGCCATGTGGTAGCCGCCGAGGCCTTTGACGGCGAGGATCGCGCCGGAGGCGAGCATCCTGCGCGCGGCGGCGACCGGGTCGGCACCGGGATCGTGGCCGGGTTCGCCCCGGTCGTGCTCGGGAGCCGGGTCCGTACCGAGGGAGGCGGGGCCGCCTGGCGCCGTGACCAGCCGTAGCCTCGGGCCGCAGCGGGGGCAGGCGACGGGCTGCGCGTGGAAGCGCCGGTCGGCCGGGTCCGCGTACTCCCGGGCGCAGTCCGGGCACATCGGGAAGCCGGCCATGGTGGTGTGGGCCCGGTCGTAGGGCAGTCCCGTGACGATCGTGAACCGGGGGCCGCAGTTGGTGCACGTGATGAAGGGGTGCAGGTACCGCCGGTCGGCCGGGTCGGCGAGCTCCGCGAGGCAGTCGTCGCAGGTGGCGGTGTCCGGCGGGACGAGGGTGCGGACGGCGCCGCCCTGGCGGGAGGGCACGATCGTGAATCCGCTGCCGCCGCTCGCGGCCACCTCGGCCGCCTCGACCGACTCGACCCGGGCCAGCGGCGGGGCGTCGGGCGCGAGGCGGGCGCAGAAGGACGCGACGTCCGCGGGAGCTCCCTCGACCTCCGCGACGACGCCGTCCGCCGTGTTGGTGACGTGGCCGGACAGCCGCAGCCCGGTGGCGAGGGCGTAGACGAAGGGCCGGAAGCCCACGCCCTGCACGACACCGCGGACGACCACACGGCTGCGCCGCGGGGCCGTGGCGGGTGCGGGTCCGGGCCGCGCCGTGGTCACGCGCCGGCCCGGGCCATCACCGGGGTGTGGACACGGTTCCCCTCGGCCGTGGCGAGGGCCCGGTCGAGGAGCGCGCCGGCTCCCTTGCCGTCGCGCACCGAGCTGAGGACGACCTCGACACCGGGGTTGACCTGCTGCACGTTGGCGCGGAAGGCCGCCTCGTCGAACTCCGCGGCCTCGGCCATGTCGGTCTTGGTGACGATCACCAGCTGCGCGAGGCCGAACGCGGTGGGGTACTTGAGCGGCTTGTCCTCCCCTTCGGTGACCGAGGCGAGGACGACGCGGAGCGACTCTCCGAGGTCGTAGCCGGCGGGGCAGACGAGGTTGCCGACGTTCTCGACGAAGAGCAGCCGGGTGGACTCGGGCAGCCAGTCGTGGAGGTGCCGGGCGACCATGTCGGCCTCCAGATGGCACAGGCCGTCCGTGAGCACTTGCTTGACGGGGACGCCCGAGCGGGCCAGGCGGCGGGCGTCGTTCTCGGTGGCGAGGTCGGCGGTGAGCGCGGCGGCGCTGACGCCCCGTTCGCCGGCGAGACGCAGTTCGCGCTCCAGCAGGGCGGTCTTCCCGCTGCCGGGGCTGGAGAGCAGGTTGACCACGGTGGTGCCGCGGGCACTCAGTTCGGTACGCAGGATCTGTGCCGCGGCCTCGTTCTTGGCGAGAACGGCGCGCTGGAGATCGACGGCTCGGCACATGCTCAGCTCTCCTCGGTGATCGGGTGGCGATGTTCTTCGCGCGGCGCCTCGGGGTCGGCCCGGCGGCCCTCCCGGACCTCGGGGTCGGCCCAGCGGACCTCCCGGATACGGAGTTCACGGCCGGAGACCAGTTCGTCGGCGGCGCCGCCGCAGCCGGGACAGAGCAGCCGGGGCGGCATGCCGACCGCCCAGTCCTCGGCGCACGGTGCGCAGCGCGCGGTGCCCGGGACGGTACGGGTGATCAGCTCGGCGCCCTCGACGACGGTTCCGGCGCAGGCGAGTTCGAAGCAGAAGGCGAGGGCGTCGGCGACGACGCCGGCCAGCTCGCCCACGTCCAGTTCGATGCTGCTGACGCCGACGGCCCCGCGGGACGTCGCCGCGGCCTCGACCTGGTCGACGACGGCGACCGCGAGGGACATCTCGTGCATCGGTCTCCGTCCTGGGCGCGGGGGTCTCGGGCGCCATTAGAGAACGGGGAGCGGCGGGGGCACCCCCGGCGCGCCGGGACCGGACGGCGGTGTCGTCCGTTCGGTGCAGCCGCCGCCACCGGATCCGCAGGTGCGTCACATCCTGCTGATGCGCAGATAGCGCCGGAGGTCGGGGAGGACTCCGACGACGACGGCCGCGACGGCCAAGGCGGCGGTGGCGGCGACTGCGGCGCCGAGGACGTTCCTGTGCATGGTGCTCTCCGTTTCGGTTTTCATACGACGGCTTCCTGGCGGACCAGTTCGGTCACCATGCGCACCGCCTCGGGCACGGCCGCGGCGACCTGCGGACTGAGCCCGATGCCCTCGTCGAGGCAGGCCGGTTCGCAGCCGACGACGAGGATCCGCCGTGGCGGCGCGGCCCCGGTTCCCGCGCACAGGGTGTCGAGCAGGGCGAGGACGGCGTCAGGCGTCATCCGGTGGCCGTCGAGCGGCGCGGGCTCCGTACCGCCTGCGCGGTCGCCGCCCGCGGAGGCGTCGATCAGGTACAGCGTCCCCGGTTCGCCGCCGCGGGCGGTGACGTCGACGAGGACGAGGGTGTCCCAGCCGTCGAGGAGTTCGTAGGCGAGGTGGACGCCCCGCACCCCGACGTCGGTCAGCTCGACGGAGGCGGGGAGTTCCTCGCGGGTGAGCCGCCGCAGGGTCTCCACGCCGAAGCCGTCGTCGCCGAGGAAGATGTTGCCCACCCCGGCCACGAGGGTGCGGGCCGTGCCGGGCGCCGGGGCCACGGGTGCGGGGCCGTTCACATGTCCTCCAGGGCTTCGACCTCGTCGGGCTGGAAGTAGAGGAACCGGCCCTGTTCGCGGCGGATGTCGGCGCCCGGGTCGTCCTCCACGGTCACCGCGATGTGGACTCCGCCGTCGACGTCGTGGAGGACGGCCTCGACCAGCGCGCTGCGCCCGTCGAGGAACAGGTCCTGGGCGTCCGTGCGGCGCAGCCGGGGGCGCAGGACGACCCTGCTGCCCGCGCGGACCGCGCGTCCGTCGACGAGGACGTGGTCGCTGCCCGGATCGACACCGGTGTCGCCGCCCGGGTCCCACCAGGGCGTCTCCGGTTCGAGGATGTCTCCGCCCGGCTTCGGGGGGCCGGTGACGCTCTGGAGGCTCCGTACCGCTCCGTGCAGACGCTCGAGGACCTCGGGCGGCATGGTGTCCGCCAGCTCGATCACCGCCGCCGCGCGGGCGTCGGTCCCTCTGGCCTCGCGCTTCTCCTCGTCGGTGAGGGCCGCCGTGCGCAGGGCGAGGATCTCGTCGATCTCGGTCGCGTCGTAGAGGGCGCCGGGGCTCTCGGGAGCGATGGCCGGGTGGTCCTCCAGGATGATCGGCGAGGAGAGCATCAGGTCGTCGCGGCCGGGTTCGCCGGCCAGGACGGGCCAGGTGTGCAGGTTGCGGCAGGCGGCGACGGCGCCCTTGGCCCATTCCGGCGGGTCGGTCATCGACAGGAACGAGCCGCCGTCGATACGGAGCAGCGTGTGGGTGGCGACGAGGGAGTACGGCAGTGCCGCGTGGCGGTCGGTGCCGCGCTCGGCGGCCCAGTCGCTGGTGTTCTCCACCGTGACCGAGAGGCGCTCGACGCGGTACGGGCCGTCGAGTTCGTCCGCCGAGATCCGCAGGGTGCCGCTGACCTCCTCGCGGCGGCGTACGAGTCGGCCGAGGACGCGTCCGTCGGTGTCGGTGACCTCCTCCGTCTCCTCGGCGGCGGGACGGGTGAAGGGCAGGGCGGTGCCGTCACCCCGCAGTTCGGCGACGGGGACGACGAGGGTGACGCGCTCCTCGACACCCTCGTCCCAGGCCACCAGGACCCGGTCGGCCAGCCGGAGTTCACCGGTCGGAGCGAAGGTCCCGTCCTCGCGCAGTTCCTCGACGGTACGCCGCTGGGCGCGCAGGAAACGGACCTCCACGGCGAGCTCGGCGCCGGTCCTGGGCTCCATGAGGCATTCGGTGAGCTGGAAGTCGTGCTCTTCGGCGGCGGCGCTCCAGGACGGCGGCACCAGGACCCCGAACTGCCAGCGGAGCCGGTTCTTCGCGGCGGACGCCCGGTACGGGTAGAGGACGTAACCCTCGAAGAGGACGGCGTCGGCGACGTGCCGGGCGACGGCGAACCGGGCCTCGGTGCCGGGGGTGAAGGTGAGGGTGGTCATCGTGTCCTCTCCCCCGCCGCTTCGAGCAGGGACTCGACGGTGGCCTCCCACGACGGGAGGGCCCGGCGCGAGCGATAGGCGAGCAGGGCGTCCATCGCGTCGCCCGGGAGCCGGATCCATCCGCAGCCGGGGAAGTGCTGGTCGATCATCTCGCGCCATACCTTCACGGGCATGCGGTGGGAGACCTCCTTGTCCCAGGGAACGGGCTCGACGTGGAAGCCGCCGGCGCCGGTGAAGGCGGTGCCGGAGAAGAGCAGGAGCAGCGGGACGTCGCCGTCGGAGAGCGCCCGGAAGTAGCGGGACGCGGCGATGTCGGTGTCGTAGGTGCACGGCACGACGAGGTCGGTCTCGATCTCGCCGGTGAAGCCGGGCACCATGACGGAGGCCTGGGCGAACTGGACCGGGTTGAGGCTGCTGCCCCACCGAGAGCGCTCGCCGAAGAGATCGCCCAGGGCGGCGGCCTCGTGGTCGTCGTAGCCGCGCCGGGCGGGTTCGATACGGATCTGGCAGCGCAGGGCCATGGCGTGGACCCGGGTGCCGCCGGTGGCGGTGATCCGCAGCCGGAACACGAGCGTGGGTCCGGCCGCGTAGGCGTCGGCGCGGACGTCGGTGCAGCTGAAGGAGAACTCGGTCACGGCCGGCTCCCCTGCGGCTCGCGTGCCAGGCCGCGTACGTGGGTGAAGAGGGCGTCGAGGTCGGCCCGCGCCTCCGCGCCGCCGTCGAAGCCCTGCCAGTGCAGTCGCATGCGGCCCACCAGTTCGTAGCAGAGGTCGATCGGCACGAGGAAGCACTCGGTGCGGCCCTCGTGGCGGCGCAGCAGCAGGGCCTCGACGTCGGGTTCGAGGTGGGCGGCGAGCCGGGTGGCGTCGAGGACGGACCGCCAGGCGTCCTCCTCCAGCTCGCTCTCGGTGGCGCCGGCGGGGCTCGGGTAGAGCGCCACCGGCCGGTCGAGGGCGGAGTTGCGGAAGAAGAACGCGACCGAGACCGGGATCCGCAGCGCCTCCCAGGCCCGGTCGTCGATCCGGTGGCCCGGGTCACTGAGGAAGCGGCCGGGGACGGCCCGGAACCGCCCCGGTGAGGCGGCGGAGCGGTCCATGAGCTGCGCGCACGGTCCGCAGGCGCAGACCAGGGCCCGCTTGTCCGTGTCGACGAGATGCGGGTGACGCTCCTCGGCCGCCAGCGGGGCCCCGCACAGTTCGCAGCGCTCCTCGCGGGGCGGGCGGGGGGTGGTGAACCGGCGCAGGCCGGTGGGCGCCGGGGGCCGCACGGCGCTGTTCGGCGGCCCGTTCACCGGGCGGCCGGTGAGCGGCCGTCCGCGCCCGCGAGGGACGGACGGGTGCCGATCTGGAGCAGCGCCGGTTCGCGCGGGGCTCCGGTCTCCAGCTCCACGCCGGTGACCTCGGGGGCGAAGCAGGCGAGGGCGTCCACGGCCGCCTGCCGGAGGGACTCCTGGGTGCCGGAGCAGCCGCAGCCGGTCGAGGCGGTGACCCGGAGCCGCAGCACGCCCGTCGCCGGGTCGAATCCGGCGTTCTCCACGGGCTGCGGCAGGGCGGACAGGGCGCGGTCGATACGGGTCGGCGCGTCCTCGGGGTGCAGTCCGTGCAGGTTGAGGAGGCTCGCGACGAGTTCGTCCGCGAGCAGCGGGCCCAGCGGGTCGGCGGGCGGACGGGCGGCGGGGCGCCCGAGGAGCTCGACGACGCGGGCGATGCCGCTGCCGTAGAACTCCATGAGGACGCGTACGACTTCCTCGGCGGCAGCGCAGGCCTCGGCGTCGCCGTTCCCGGCCAGCCGGTCCAGGACCTCCTCGACCCGCCGGCCCGCCTGTTCGGCGGTGGTCGCGCTCATCCGGCGAGACCGCTCAGGCCGGTGGGCACGTGCATCTGCTTCACGGTCCTGCCGTTGCCCGTGTACATGTGGACGCCGCACGGCAGGCAGGGGTCGAAGCTGCGCACGGCGCGCATGATGTCGATGCCCTTGAAGTTCTCGGGCGTGTTCTCCTCGAAGATCGGGGTGTTCTGCACCGCGTCCTCGTACGGACCGGGGGTCCCGAACGTGTCGCGCGTGGAGGCGTTCCACGGCGTCGGCGGATAGGGGTGGTAGTTGGCGATCTTGCCGTCCCTGATGACCATGTGGTGCGAGAGGACGCCCCGTACGGCCTCGGTGAAGCCGACACCGATGGACTCGTCCGGCACCTCGAACTTCTCCCACGTCTGCGTGCGTCCGGCGCGGACCTCCTCCAGGCCCTTCTCGGCGCAGTGCAGGGCGACGGCGGCCGCGTACGCCTGGAAGTAGGTCCGGGCGCGGTTGCGCTCCAGGGCGTTGCTCCACTTCGGGATCTTCCACTCGAAGGTGGTCTCCGGCTTGGTCATCGTCCGGGGGAGGTTGATGACGACGCTGTGCCCGGTGGCCTTGATGTAGCCGATGTCGACGAGGCCGGAGAGCGCGGTGGACCACAGGCGCGCGATGGGTCCGCCACCGGTGTCGAGTGCCAGGTGGTCCTTGCCGTCGAACCAGCGCGGGGACATGACCCAGCTGTACTTGTCGTCGAAGTTCCGCTTCTGCGGGGCCGGGATGGTGTGCTGGTTCCACGGGTGGCGCGGGTCGACCGGGTTGCCGAGCGGATCGTGGGTGACGAACTGCTCCTGGCCCTGCCAGTCCTCGTAGTACGAGCTGCCGAGCAGGATGCGGATGCCGAGGTTGATCTCGGTGAGGTCGTTGGTCACCAGCTTGCCGTCGACGACGACACCGGGGGTGACGAACATCCGCCGGCCCCAGTCGGTCATGTTGGCGTAGGTGAAGTCGCAGTGCTCGGGGTCGTTGAGCGCGCCCCAGCAGCCGAGCAGCACGCGGCGGCGGCCGACCTCCTCGTAACCGGGCAGCGCCTCGTAGAAGAAGTCGAAGAGGTCGTCGTGGAGCGGGACGACCCGCTTCATGAACTCCACGTAGCGCATGAGGCGGCTCATGTAGTCGGTGAACAGCTGCACGGACGCGACCGTGCCGACGCCGCCGGGGTAGAGGGTGGAGGGGTGGACGTGCCGCCCCTCCATGAGACAGAACATCTCCCGGGTGTAGCGGCTGACCTGGAGCGCCTCGCGGTAGAACTCGCCTTCGAGGGGGTTGAGGGAGCGCATGATGTCCGCGATCGTGCGGTAGCCGTGCTCGGCGGCGTGCGGCGCCTCGGTGCGCTCGGCCAGCTCCAGGACTCCGGGGTTGGTCTCGCGGACCATCTTCTCGCAGTAGTCGACCCCGACCAGGTTCTCCTGGAAGATGTTGTGGTCGAACATGTACTCCGCGGACTCGCCGAGGTTGATGATCCACTCACCGAGGTGCGGCGGCTTCACGCCGTACGCCATGTTCTGCGCGTACACGGAGCAGGTCGCGTGGTTGTCACCGCAGATGCCGCAGATGCGGCTGGTGATGAAGTGCGCGTCGCGGGGGTCCTTGCCCCGCATGAAGACGCTGTAGCCGCGGAAGACGGAGGACGTGCTGTAGCACTCCGCGACGCGCTTCTGCTTGAAATCGATCTTCGTGTGGATGCCGAGGCTGCCCACGATCCGGGTGATGGGGTCCCAGGCCATCTCCACAAGGCCGGAGCCGTCACCCGTCGTCTTCGCCGGAGATGCCATGGTCGCTGTGATGCCCTTCGTCAACTCTTCGACTGAACGAACAGTGGGATGGATGGGGGGGTCCTGCGGGGTGGCGTGACGGCGTCACGTCACCAGGGCGGCGGGTAGCCGGTGGTGATGCGCTCGCCGGTGTGCCGCCACTTCGGCTCCTTGTCCACGGTCTTGGCCGTGATGGTCCGCAGGCGGCGGATGACGGAGCCGTACACGCCGCTGGCGGTGCTGGAGACCTTGCTGCCGGGAGGTTCGTCCATGAACGGCATGAACTTGTCCGGGAATCCGGGCATCGTGCACGCGATGCAGATGCCGCCGACGTTCGGACAGCCGCCGACGCCGTTCATCCAGCCGCGCTTGGGGACGTTGCACTTGACGACGGGGCCCCAGCAACCGAGCTTGACCAGGCACTTGGGCGAGTCGTACGTCGAGGCGAACTGACCCTGCTCGTAGTAGCCGGCCCGGTCGCAGCCCTCGTGCACGGTCGCCCCGAACAGCCAGTTCGGACGGAGCTTGTCGTCCAGCGGGATCATGGGCGCGGAGCCGACCGCCTGATAGAGCAGGTAGGTCAGCGTCTCCGCGAAGTTGTCCGGCTGGATGGGGCAGCCGGGGACGCACACGATGGGGATGCCGGCGTGCGACTTCCAGTCCCAGCCGAGATAGTCCGGGAGGCCCATCGCGCCGGTCGGGTTCCCCGCCATGGCGTGGATGCCGCCGTACGTGGCGCAGGTGCCGATCGCGACCACCGCGAGGGCCTTGGGTGCCAGCCGGTCGATCCACTCGCTGGTGGTGATGGGCTGACCGGTCTCCGGGTCGTCGCCGAAGCCGCTCCAGTAGCCCTCCTGCTTGATGGCCTCGTTCGGGATCGATCCCTCGACGACCAGCACGAACGGGTCGATCTCGCCCCGCTCCCCCTTGAAGAACCACTCGATGAACGTGTCGGCGCCGCCCACCGGACCGCACTCGAAGTCGATCAGTGGCCAGTGGACCGCGATCCTGGGCAGCCCTGGCAGCCCCGCGAGGGCGATCTCCTCGATGCTGGGCTGCATGGCGGCGGTCAGGGCCACCGAGTCGCCGTCGCAGCTCAGACCCGCGTTGATCCAGAGGATGTGGATCGGCTTCTCTTCGCTGCCGGGTGCGGCACCCTGGTCCTCGACCGGGGCCGGCTTTACTGCGCTCATGGGTCGCCTCCTGAGGAGGGATGGGGCGAAGGCCTCATTTCTGGCCTAGGTCTTGCTTAACAGTCGGCCGATCCACCCGCTCCCGCACCTGGGCCGTCCGGGAACGCCGCTCGGGGGCCTCCTTCCGGACGAAGGCCCGGCGCCGTGCGTGGTAGCTCGCGGCGGGATCGTCGAAGATCGCCCGCATCCGGGAGAGCTCCTGCTCACGGTGGGCCGCAAGGGGAGCGACGGACTCCCGCCGCTCGTGCTCCGCCTTCTTCGCCGCGATCCGCGGCTGGAGACCGCCACGGGATGCCAGCTGGAGGGCCAACCGGGTGATTTCGGCGGCGAACTCCCCGGGTCCGCAGTCGACGACCCGGTCGACCAGCCCCATGTCGAGCGATGCCGCCGCGGACACCGGCCGGGCCTCCTCGGTGAGGCGCGCGGCCAGGGCCTCGCCCACCTTCCCGGGCAGGGTGCGGGTCCAGTACTCCGATCCGTACAGCCCCATGCGCCGGTAGTGCGGATTGAGCACCGACCCCGAACGGCACCAGACCTCGTCGGCGGCGAGGGCGAGCATCACCCCGCCGGCGGCGGCGTTGCCGCCGATCGCGCTCACCACGAGCCGGTCGGTCGTGGTGAGAACCGCCTCGACCAGGTCGTTCATGGCGTTGATGTTCGCCCAGGACTCGGCGGCGGGGTCGGCGGCGGCCTCGATGACGTTCAGATGGATGCCGTTGGAGAAGAAGTCGCGCTGCCCGCCGAGCACCAGGACGGAGGTGGGGCGCCCGCGGGCGGTCTCGTACGCGTCCAGCAGGCGTCGACACTGGTCGGTGCTCATCGCCCCGCCGGGGAACGCGAAGGAAAGGACGCCGACCGGTCCCTGCTCGCGGTACCGGATGTCGGACCAGGTCCGCCGGCCTGGCGCCGGGTCGGCGGGGGCCGGCAGTTCGGGGAGCTCCGGCAACCGGCCCGCGAGGGCCAGGGTGGCGGGGAGCTTGCAGGCGCGCGGCCTGCCGGGGCCGGTGCGGGCGCGGAGCTCGGGGATCCACACCGCGCCGTCCACGGTGGCGCGGCAGACCGCGCCCGCCCGGGTGGCGAGCAGCGCGCCGGGCCGCCCCCGCAGACCGTCCTCCGCGTGGCCGCCGTGCAGGAACCACTCGGCGTCGAGCAGCCGGTCGGGTACACCGGGCTGCGAGTCGGCGGCCCGCAGGGTGCGCAGGACGGTCTCGGTGGTGTCCTCGCTCCAGGAGATCCGACGCTCCTCCTGACGGAGAGCGGGGCGGGCGCGGATCCCGCCGGTCTGCGGACGCGGTGTCGCCCCGGCGGCGACCCTCTCGACGGCGAGGAGCACGGCGGCCACGGCGGCGTCGGACAGCTCGTTGCGGTACAGATCGCTCTTGCCGGCCTCCGGGACGCGGAAGGTCTCGGACGCCCAGACGTCGCCCGCGTCCATCTCCTCGTCGGCCTGGAGGACGGTGACGCCCCACTCCTCGACCCCGTCGAGGATCGCGTGGTCCAGCGATGACGGGCCCCGGTCGCCCACCGGCCCCGGGTGCACGATCAGGCAGCGGTGTGCCGTCCACACGTCGCGGGGCACGACGGCCTTCAGCATGGGGGCCACGACCAGATCGGGCGCGTGGCGCGCCACCGCCTCGCGGACGGCAGCGCCGTCGGGCGTGACCTCCACGGGAACGGTGTGCCCGCGGTCACGCAGCTCGACCAGGACGCGCTGGGTGAGACTGTTGAAGCTGCTGGCGACGAGCAGGATGCGCATGGGCGGCCTTTCCGGGTCGCGGTGGAGGTACGGCCCTGGGAACCGCAGTCCACCGACCGCCTGCGATCATCGGGCAGCGCGAGCCGGGCAGCGGGGTGACGGAGCCCGCACCTCACCCGTTCGAGGTGTGCGTCCGACCGATTGGCGGGCTGATCGCCACGGTGCGCGGTCCAGGAGACGCGCCATGTGTCCCGTGGGAAAATCGAAGTCCTACAGGTGTGCGGATGCATACCCCCCGTACGGACGGGCAGGTCGGCTCATGGCCGAGAAATCGAAGTCCTCCAGGCCCTCGCGCGGCGAGCCCAGCCGCGACGGTATGGCCGGGCAGCACGGTTGGTCCCCCGATGTGGACGAGACGCGGCAGCAGGAGAATCCGAGCGCTTCGCGTTCCTTCCACCCCGAGAAGCACGCGCCCCCGCCCGGCAAGGGCCGGAAGGTCGCCAAGGAGGAAGAGCGGGAAGTCCCCGGCGACACCGTTCACAGCGACACGACCAGAGGTGAGAAGCGAGGCCGCTCGTCGGAGAAGGGCATGCGCGACACCGGCCGGAGGGGCCGGACACAGCGCCCCAGCGGCACGAAGGACGACTCGGCGTTCACCGGCGTGAACCCGGACGACGACTCCTCCGGCCCCCGCCCGGGCTGACGCGCGGTTCGCGGTTCGCGTGACCGCGCCCTCAAGTGCCGACGGAATCGCTCCCCGGAACGCGGAGGAGTGACCGCCGGAACGCGTCCAGGCTGCGTACCCAGGCCGGCCCCGTCGGGCCGTCGGGCCGGAGCGTGAGCAGATGAGGCCACAGATCGGCGGAGAAGGCGCGGCTCGACTCCGTGGGCAGCAGCGACGGGAGGTTGTCGAGGGCGATCACGTCGAGCGGCGGATCGCCCTCGTGGACCCGGACCACGGGTTCCGCCCAGGTCGTGGGCCGGTCGTAGACGGGGACCGCGTTGCAGGGTGATCCCACATCGCACGTGACATCGCACAGGAGGCGGAGTCGGCGGCCAGGATCGTCGAGGTCGGCCTTGGTCACGAAGGGCGCCACCGGCGTCGCCGTGCCGATGGTGTTGACCAGCAGATCATGGGCCAGCAGCGCCTTGCGGTCCAGGCGCTGCGTCTCGTCGTGCCCCCACCGGGTGGCGCGGATCCCGGCCCGCTCCAGCGCTTCGCAGGCTCCCGCACCGCAACGCCCGGCCGCGCCGATCACCAGGGCCGACGTCCTTTCGTGCGCGGATCGGCCCGTGTCGCCGAGCGCGACGAGCGCGGCGTCCCACGCGTCTCTGCCACCAGGGACCAGCGGACGGCCGAGTCTCCCGTACGCGTGCAGGGCGGCGACGTTCGCACCCACGTAGCCGGCCCAGTATCCGAAAGCGGCGATCCGCCGACCGGCGGCGTCGACGGCGTACTCGAGATCGAGCAGCGTCCCGCCTCCGGCAGTGAAGCGCCGCAGCAGCTCGGAGCCGCCTGGCTGACTCTTGTAGGCGTGTCCGAAGAAGACGTGCCGGTGCACCAGAGCGTACGGCCGCGGGGGAAGTTCCTTCAGGCCCAGGACGTAGGCGTCCACGGGGGCATCGGGCCAGGAGCCCGCCGGAGCCACGGCACAGCCGGCCGCCGCGTACGCCTCGATCGGGAAGGTCCGATCCGCCGACTCCTCCACCACCAGCCGGACACCCAGCCGCACCAGCTCACCCGCGTGCTCCGGCGCCAGCGGAGCACGCAGCTCCGACATCCGCGTCTCATGCCGTACCCACAACAACACACCCACCAGCGAAACGACCTTCCAGCACGGAAGCAGAGCCCAACGGGGACGCTCGACAGCCCATCAGACGGCCCGGATGTTCACGGCGGATACCGCCCACCGTGGGCACGGCGCCGGCGAGCAGGCCACCGCCGCCGACGTGCGCACCGCCGCTGAGCACCTTCTCGGCCGGACACGCCGACCACCGCTCCCGGCCGTCGGTCGGTCGTCTTCGGTCTGCGGCTCGCTCCGCGACGGTCACCGCGTATCGCTGGACCGCCGGTGTGCGGATCTGAACAGAAGTCCTGACTCGGAAGACCGGGAAGGCCCGCGACGGGACCTGTCACGCGGCGGCGATCGCCGCAGGTGTCGGCGGCAGAGGTCCGGGTGGTGGGCGACGGCGCGCCCGTCCGACTGTCCGGATCGCTGCGCCGCTGACGTCAGCGGGTTCGGCGGATTCACTGAGGGGCGGCGGACGCTTCGGGGGCGGGGGGTTCGCCGGCGCAGGTGGTCCGGCCGAAGGCGCCGGTGGCGGTGGCGCGTTGGACGTGCTTGCCGCGGACGGCCAGGGTGCAGCTGGCCGTGCCGCCGTTCTCGCCGAGGGTGACGTTGACGATCGGCGAGGCGCCGAGCGGAACGCTCACGGTCTTCCGCCAGGGCAGGCCGACATGCGTGACGACCTGCGTCTCGTCGCCGCCCGACCCCCGGTAGGAGACGTCGACCGCGCCTTCGCCGAGCACCTCGTAGGTCACGTCGTAGGACGCCACGGCGGTGGGCGTCGCGGCCCGCTTGCCCGCGGCCTCGTCATCGGTTCCGGTGTCGAGGAATCCGTACATGACGAACGCGCCGCACACGAGCAGTAGAGCCGCGGCGACGGCTACGCCGCGGCGGTCGATGCGGTCGATGCGGTGATTCGGTTCATCGGTCGTCGGCATGGCAGGACCTTCTGTCGAGGAATCGGATTGGGTTATACACCACCGGATTCGATGGACGCCAGGCAACGGAAATGTCGGGCAAGGCAGTCCCAAATCACCAATCGTCGGTCAGCGAAATGCCCTTTATGGGCAATCAGTTGACGGCACATCAGTTCCGTGGTGAAGAATCCCACCGCCCGCGATCGAAGCTCCGGCGAGGCCGCTTCCCCGTGCGGGGACGTGGCCTGGTTCGCCATGCGTTGAGGCGCTTCGGTCGATGTCGGATCCACCGAAGAGGGGAATGGCGTGAAAGTGAGATACGGGCCGGCGATAGCCTGCCTCGTGGTTTCGGCGGTCGTCGGAACCATGATTCCACAAGTCGCCTATGCAGCACCGGTTTCATCCGATGAAGGCGAGGGTATTGCCGATACTTTCGCCGGCTGGTTCACAGAGGACGAGAACGAGGACGGGCCGGAACTGCCGTCGACCGGCGGGTCCCCGGCGCTGCCGAGCCGGGAGAAGCTGCCGCAGGGAAAGGCGGCCGGAAAGCCGAAGCGCGTCGCGGAACTGACGGACCGTCGCACAGCGAACGCCCGGTACTGGAAGTTGTCCGACGGGCGCGTGCAGGCCGAGGTGTCGGCGGAGCCGACGGCGTACCGGTCGGGGAAGTCGTGGAAGGACATCGACCCGACGGTCACGGCGGCCGGGTCAGGGGGCTTCGCCTTCACCAACACGACGAACGTCGCGCGTACGTCCTTCGGCGCCGACGCGGCGAGGCTGCTGCGCTTCGAGGCCGGCGACGGTCACGCGGTGACCCTGGGCCTGGAGGGCGCGGGCACGCTCGCCCCCGTCGCCAAGGGCGACACCGTCACGTACAAGGACGCCGTGGCCGGCGCGGACCTGACGTACCAGGTGGGTCCGGGGCGGGTGAAGGAGAACATCGTCCTGGACTCCCGGCCGGCCGGCCCGGTGACGTTCACGTTCACGCTGGACGCGGGCGGGCTGACGCCGAAGGCCGGCAAGGACGGCTCGATCCGGTTCTACGGCGAGGGCGCGGATCCGGTCCTCGTCGTTCCGGCCGCGTTCATGACGGACGCGCGGAAGGACGCCTCCTCGCCGTACGGCACCGGGTACAGCTCCGCTGTCGAGCAGAAGCTCGTCCGGGCGGGCAAGAGCTGGAAGCTGACGGTCACGCCGGACGCGAAGTGGCTCGCCGCGCCGGAGCGGCAGTACCCGGTCACGATCGACCCGACGATCTCGATCGCGCCGACGCCGAGCACGGCGCAGGACGTGATGATCTCCTCGGACGGTCCGGGCGACAACTACGACGAGAACTGGCGGCTGTCGGTCGGCAACACCAGCACCGGCACGTCGCGTGCGCTGCTGCGGTTCCCGCTGACCGGCGTCCCGGCCGGAACCACGCTCGATTCGGCCGATCTGAAGCTGTACTACGACCAGACCCACACCACCGGTGACACCGAGGTCCAGCTGGAGGCGCACCGCGCCACGCAGGCGTGGACCGAGGACAAGGCCACCTGGAACAGCGCGAGCGCGCTCACGGGCGAGCTGTCGGGCACGTCGGTCGTGGTGGACGACGGCGACGCCGGACGGACGGCCGCCGTCGGCGCCTGGCCGGCCTCGGGCAACACCGCGTTCACGCAGTACGCGGTGAACCAGGACTACCTGTACAACAAGGACTCGGTCGCGGGTGGCACGTACACCTGGCAGCCGAACCTTCCCGAAGACGGCACCTACCAGGTCGAGGCGCATTACGTCCCGGCCTCGGACCGCGCGACCAACGCGCCGTACACCGTCACGTACGACGGCGGGTCGAAGACGTACACGGTCGACCAGCAGGCCGGCACGGCCGGGGTCTGGAAGACACTGGGCTCCCACCCGTTCAAGGCGGGCACGCTCGGCAAGATCGCCCTGGGGGACGGTCCGGCCTCGACGAGCACCTCGGTGATCGCGGACGCCGTCCGGTTCACCAAGGGCGGCGTGGTCACCAAGAAGCCGGGCGAGCTCAACACCTGGCACTCCTTCCCGGTGACGAAGACGGTCCAGCAGTGGATCGACGGCACCTACGCGAACAACGGCTTCGTGATCAAGGCCGGCGACGAGTCCGCGAACGGCCCGAAGGGCGGACCGCGGTACGAGGGCAGCGAGTACGGGTACGGCGGCGAGACCGCCCACTACCCGCGCCTCGTCATGACCTTCGGGCGTCAGGGCGTCGACCTCGCGACCCCGACCACCATCCACGACACGGGCGCGGAGCTCACCTGGTCGGCGTACCAGGACCCGGACCCCATCGGGACCGGCGACGACATCGCCGAGTACCAGGTCCACCGCTCCGTCAACCAGGCCTACACCCCGTCGGCCGCCACCCTCGTCGCGCCCCTCGCGTCCACGGTGACCTCGTTCACGGACACGAGCGCCGTGCCTACGAGGGCCGACGACCCCGACCCGTTCGGCCGCGCGTACTACTACATGGTCGCGGTCAAGACGAAGGACGGGCAGGTCCTCGCCGCGCCCAGCCGGCTCGTGCGGCTGCCGAAGGCGGGCCGGACGACGAAGGTGCTGGACGCGACGCAGGACACCACCCTGTCCTCCGCCCGGCCCACGTCCCTCCTGGACACGATCGACGACGGCGGCCCGAAGAACTGGCTCAGCGTCGGCAACAACTCGGCCACGTACGGCGACACCCGCGCCGTGCTGAAGTTCCCGGCCCTGGGCATCCCCACCACCGCGCGCGTCATCGAAGCCAATGTGCGCCTGTGGAGCACCCAGACCTCCACGGACGCCGCCGGTGCGGTCTACGAACTCCGTCCGCTGACCCGTGACTTCGACGAGGCCGGCGCGACCTGGGTCAAGGCCGACGCGACCACGAACTGGACCGCGCAGGGCGGTGACCTCGGATCCTCCGTCGGCGACGTCGGGGCGATGACGAACGACCCCGCCCGTCACGACTGGGACTTCACCTCGCTCGCGCAGTCCTGGGTGACGACTCCGTCGTCCCAGCAGGGCGTGGTCCTCAAGATGGCCGACGAGGCCGCGCAGCAGGAGCGGACCCTGTTCCTGTCCTCCGAGGGCACCGAGCAGCGCCTGCGGCCCAGGATCGCGGTCACGTACATCGACTCGACGACCGAGGCGACGTACTACGCGCCGCAGACCCCGGCCCGGATCACCCCGAACAGCGACCACACCGTCGAGTTCACCCTCACCAACACCACCACGTCCGTCTGGAAGGCCGGCACCCACGCCCTGAGCTACCGGTGGGCGCTCCCGGACGGCACGGACGCCACCACCGGCGGCAACCAGCTCCAGACGGCCCTGCCGGCCGATCTGCTGCCCGGTGACTCGGTCGTCCTGCAGGCCCGGCTCCGCGCACCGATCAACTCCGACTCCGGCAGCAAGCGCACCGAGTACGTCCTCACCTGGGACGTCCGGGACACGGCGGCGGGCACCTGGCTGTCCGGGACGGGCGGTCCGGCAGGGCTGCGGCTGAACGTCACCGTCGAGGACCCGACCTCGGACCAGCTGGGCCTGGAGAAGTTCTACTCGTACAACGGCAAGAACACCGGCGCGGGTTCGTCGCTGATGAACAACACCGCCGTTGGGAACGGCGTCTGGCAGTACAACGCCCTGAGCAACCCGGGCCGCGGTCTGAACACCTTCGTCCGCTTCGCCTACAACACCCAGGACACGTCGGACACCGTCGCCGGTCACGGCTGGTCCGTGCAGGCCGCGGGGCCGATCCGGCTCGGCGCCCCGCTGGACTTCCACCCGAACCCGAACCCGCGGGAGGTGCGGCTGCCCGACGGGGACGGCACCACCCACGTGTTCCGGGTGCAGGCGGACGGCACGTGGAAGGCGCCGGCCGGCGTCCACTTCCGGCTCTCGGCCAAGCCGGGTCTCGACTGCACCCCGGCGAAGGACCCCGTTCCGGACGCCTGGACGCTGACGCGCCCGGACGGCACCCGGTTCCTGTTCGGCTGTGACGGCTACCAGACGTCCGTCGTCGACAAGAACGGCAACACGCAGACGTTCACGTACCAGGAACGCAAGTCGAACAACAAGCCGACGAAGTTCCTCACGTACATCACCGACCCCGCCGGGCGGCAGACGCTCACCGCCACCTACTTCACCAAGGCGGACACGAGCAGCCCGAAGATCGTCGACCACCTGAAGTCGATCACCGACGTCTCGGGCCGCAAGCTGACCTTCGAGTACTCCGACAAGGGACTGCTCACCAAGCTGACCGACGGCGCGGGCTCGTCCCAGCCGAAGGTCTTCGGCTTCACGTACGACGCCGAGCAGGGCAACAAGAACGTCAAGCTGGTCCGCATCACCGACCCACGCGGCAACGCCACCGTTCTCGACTACTACTACCCGAGCGAGGGCGACGACCCGAAGTACCACTGGTGGACCCAGTCCATCACCGACCGCATCGGCGGCGCCACGCGGTTCGCGTACGCCGCGGACACGGCCGACACCCGCTTCACCTCCACCGTGGTCACCGACGCCGAGGGCCACGACGCCACGTACGTCACCGACGACTTCGGGCGTCCGGTGCGGTCCGTCAACGCCAAGTCGCAGCAGACGAAGCTGGCGTGGGACGCGGACAACAACGTCACGTACATGGAGGAGAACAACGGCGCCGTCACCGCGTACTGCTACGACCCGCTCACCGGCTACCCGCTGTGGAAGCGCACCGCGGAGCACAACAAGGGCGGGGTCCCGCCGCAGAGCGACTGCGCGCCCGGCAGGTACCCCGCCGACGCCCAGAAGTTCGAGTACGCCAAGCGACTGGACGGCTACTCCTCCGACCTGTCCCGCAAGACGTCACCGGAGGGCCGCGCCTGGCAGTTCGGCTATGACGCCTTCGGCAACCTGAAGACGGTCACCGACCCGAAGGGCGTCGCGACGCCCACCGCGGGCGACTACACGACCACGTACGAGTACGACGCCCACGGCCAGCTCACCAAGGCCACCGACGCCAACGGCCACTCCACGGTCAACGGCGAGTTCACGCAGACCGGTTACCCGGCGAAGATCACGGACGCCCTCGGCAACAGCACGGGCTACGAGTACGACGTGCGCGGCAAGGTCACCAGGACGACCGACCCGCTGGGCCACCGCACCACGCAGACGTACGACACGTACGGCCGGCCGCTGGTCAGGACGGCGCCGAGGGACCAGGACGCGGGCGACCTGATCACCGTTCCGGCACCCGACTACGACGCCAACGACAACGTCACCAAGGCGATCGCGCCCACCGGTGCCGTCTCCACGGCGGCCTACGACGCGGCCGACCAGCTCACCGAGGCCACCTCGCCGCAGGACACGCCGACCGCGCCGCTGCGCCGGACGGTCTACACCTACGACAAGACCGGCCACCTGAAGACCACGACCGAGCCGAAGGGCGTGGCCACGCCCGGGATCCCGGACGACTACACCACCACCCAGAACTACGACGAGATCTACCAGCTCGCCTCCGTGGTCAACGCCCTCGGCGAGAAGATCACGTACGCGTACGACGAGGTGGGCAACAACGTCAAGGTCGTCGACCCGAAGAAGAACCGGACGACCGACCCCGACGACTTCTCGTCGAAGATGACCTACGACCTGGAGCACCGGGTCACCTCGGTCACCGACCCGCTGGGCAACGTGACGCGCCGCGCCTACGACAAGGACGCGCTGGTCGTCGCCGACACGGACCCCGACGGCAACACCACCTACTCCGGATACGACGAGCGGGGCCGCAAGACCGAGCAGCGGGTTCCTCACTCGGGCACCGGCACCGACATCACGTACCGCACCACCCGCTACGAGTACGACCAGGTCGGCAACACCACCCGGGTCATCACCCCGCGCGGCACGGAGACCGCGAACGCCGACGACTTCACCAGCCGTACCGAGTACGACGAGCTGAACCGGCCGGTCAAGCAGTACCTGCCGTACGACCCGTCGGACGCCCGCTACAACAACCCGAACGTCTACACGCAGACGTTCTACGACGCGGCCGGCCGCGTCACGCGGACCTCGCAGCCGCCCTCGCAGGGCCAGACGGTCCGCAACGACACCGAGTTCACCTACTACGACAACGGGTGGACCAAGAGCTCCACCGACCCGTGGGACATCAAGACGAGCTACGAGTACGACGACCTGGGGCTGCAGACCTCCAGGACGCTCAGCTCCGCCGGCGGGTCCGTCAGCCGCACCATGGGCTGGAGCTACTACCCCAACGGCAAGCTGAAGGAGAAGACCGACGACGGCGTGCCCGTCGGCACCGCTGTGCCGCTCGTCGACAACTCCGACGCCCAGCACACCGGTTCCACCGGCACCTGGACCACGGCGAGCCTCACGGGACAGCAGGGCTTCGACCACCGCGTGCACGCGGCCGGAGCCGGGACGGACGCGTACTCCTGGACGCTGAACATCCCGAAGAACGGCAAGTACACCGCGTACGTGAAGTTCCCGCAGGTCGCGGGCGCCAGCAAGACCGCCAAGTACAAGGTCACGCACAGCGCCGGCAGCACCGACCGCACGGTCGACCAGTCCACCGCGGCGGGCACCTGGGTCAGCCTCGGCACGTACGACTTCACCCAGGGCAACGCGGCGAAGCTGGAACTGTTCCAGGCCGCCGACGGCAAGGTCGTGGCCGACGGGGTCAAGCTGGTACGCGACCTCACCGGCGACATCGACGCGGAGAAGCACCACTTCCGCTACGCCTACGACCTGAACGACAACCTCTCGCTGATCGACGACCTGTCGTCCGGCGCCGAGGTCGACGCGTACACGATCTCCTACACCGGCCTGAACCGGGTGTCCGGGATCACCGAGACCCTGGCCGGCCAGCAGAAGACCAGTACGTCCTACACCTACGACGCCAACGACCAGCCCGAGAGCATCACCCACCCGGACCAGTACTCGAAGTACACCTACGACCTGCGGGAGAAGGTCAAGGCGGTCTCGGTGGGCACCTCGCCCACGGACACCGACCCCAAGGTCACCTCGTACACCTACACCGACCGCGGTGAGTCCCTGCGGGAGACCAAGGACAACGGTAACACCGTCGACTTCGGCTACTTCCTCGACGGCGCGGTCAGGACCAGCGCCGAGAAGAAGGCCGACGGCACGCTCGTCGCCTCGCACACCTACGTCTACGACGCCAACGGCAACAAGGCGCAGGACGCGGCGAAGAAGATGAACGCCGACAACCACTCGGCGTACCTCGAATCCACCACCGCGTACACCTACGACCCGGTCGACCGGATCGCCAAGTCGGTGAAGACCGGCAACGGCGCCGCCACGGAGACGTACGTCCACGACGACAACGCCAACGTCGTCCAGCAGACCGTCGGCGGCACCGCCACCGACTTCCGCTACGACCGCAACCGGCTGCAGACGTCGACCAGCGCGGGCTCCGTCACCTCCTTCAACTACGACCCGCTGGGTCGTCAGGAGTCGACGTCCCAGGGCGGGCAGATCGTCTCGCGCAGCGTCTACGACGGCTTCGACCACGTCGTCGAGTCCCAGCAGCGGGACGGCATCGGCGCGATGAAGTCGACGAAGTACACCTTCGACCCGCTCGACCGCACCTCGTCGAAGACCGCGGACGGCAAGACCACCGACTACCGCTACCTCGGCCTCTCCCAGGAGGTGCTGACCGAGGAGGTGGCCGGCAAGCTCACCAAGTCCTACCAGTACAGCCCGTGGGGCCAGCGTCTCTCCCAGGTCAAGCACAACGAGAACGGGACGACCGAGGACGCCTACTACGGCTACAACAGCCACACCGACGTCGAGACGCTGACCGACGCCACCGGCAACACCAAGGCCACCTACGGCTACACGGCCTACGGCAACGACGACTCGTCGGAGTTCACCGGCATCGACAAGCCGGACGCCTCCGACCCGACGAAGGAGGAGTACAACTCCTACCGCTACAGCGCCAAGCGGTGGGACGCCGGATCCGGTACGTACGACATGGGCTTCCGTGACTACGACCCGGGCCTGAACCGCTTCACCAGCCGCGACATGTACAACGGGGCCCTGGCCGACATGGGCCTGGGCAGCGACCCCTTCACCGGCAACCGCTACGCCTTCACCGGCGGCAACCCGATCAGCAACGTCGAGATCGACGGCCACTGGTTCGCCCTCGCGATCCCGGCGGTCGCCGTCGCCTTCGTCGCGGCCGTCGTGGTGGTCGTCGCCGTCATCGCCGTCGCCGCGGCCGTCGAGTACGTCGTCAACGAGGTCCGGGACCGGATCGACGAGGCCAACCGGTCGCGGGACGACACCGCCGACGAGCCCGCACCCGACCCGCGGCGCGTTCCGCGGCCCCAGCCCGAGCCCGACAGCGACGACGATGACGACCAGTCGCGTTGCGGCAAGGGCTGGATCAAGTACGGCGACCGGGACGCGGCCAACGGCAACCGGGCCACGGCCGCCGAGGCCTGCCTGACCAAGGAGTACCTGAAGAACAACAAGGGAACCGGCGTGGGTTCCAACCCTCCGGGATACGAGTGGGCGCAGGACTACGCCAAGGGCAAGGGGCTCGACGCGCAGAAGAACGTCAACGCGTGCCACCTCATCGGCAACAAGCTGGCGGGCAAGGGAGTCCTGGCGAACCTCTCCCCGTGCGCTCGCGGTGCCAACGCCAAGCAGATCGGCTCAACGCAGGGCGAAGAGCACATGAGGGCGTACGAACTCCAGGTCTACAACGCCGTGATGGCGGGCCAGGACGTCATGTACACCGTGTCTCCCCGCTACGACGGCAACAGGACGGTGCCCACTGGTTACGACATGTCGGCGTACGGTGTGAATCCTGACGGTTCCGTCGGAATCAACTTCCAGGTGTTCATCCCGAACACACTCAGCACGGGAGACAATCTCGGCACACAGAGCAGCGGCGGTTCGCCGGTACCCACGGGGAGCACCCCATGACCCGGACCGGAGCGGACCGCACGGACAAGGAGCGAGGCACCGATGAGTGAGCCGACCGGCCTGGACGCCCTGCGACGGCTGATGCCGCCGCCGAAGGACGGGGACACGACGGTCGACTGGGCCGCCCTCGCCACGTCGTGGGGCAAGCCGTTCCCGGACGACTTCCGGCGTTTCATGGAGGTCTACGGGGCCGGCGCGGTGCAGAACTACCTGTCGATCGGCAGGCCGGAACCCAAGGTGCCGCTGGACCAGGCCCCTCGGGACGGCATGGTGATCGAGACGGCGAACGCCGAGGCCGACTGGGAGACGGAGGAGAAGTCGCCCGAGCTCGAGGGCACTTCTCCGGTGCTGATCTCCTGGGGGGTCTCCGCCACCGCGGACATGCTGTGCTGGGACGCGTCGAACGACGATCCCGCCAAGTGGCCCGTCGTGGTCTACCACCGCAACGACTGTCTGTGGAGTCGCTACGACTGCGGGATGGTGGAGTTCCTCGTCCGGAACTTCCGTGCCGAATGGCCGGAGAACCCGCTGGGCGGCGAGTTCCTCTGGGACGTGAGCGAGGTGACGTTCCAGGCGCAGGGCTGACGCCCCGCAGTGTGTGCGAAGCGCTCGGCCGGGTCTTCCCGGCCGAGCGTTTCGCGTGAGTGGCTGTCGACGTTTCTCGTGAGCGGCGGTCGAGTCGCGCGTCCTTGGACGGTCCACGAGCGCGATCACGTGCCCTGGGCCTACTCGGCGATCTCCGTACGTTCCCACCACTCGTACACCCGAAGGGTGCCCTCCTTGGTGTCGTGTCGGCGTGGGGTCTCCCTGAAGTGCTCGTATCCGCCTCGATGCGGGATCTTCACGTCCTCGCCGGGAGCGTCCACCGCGACGATCCGCTCAGGGAGGTCTTCCGGCCCACCTTCCAGAGATACCTTGTGTGCCATGACACCAGTGTCGCCACCCTCGGCGCGCATCGCACCCGGGAGGCGCCGCCAGGGCCTACAGCCGTGACGGCCCGTGCCCGGAATCTCCGCACGGGCGCACCCACCACGCGCCGCGTCCGTCTCTTCGCACGCATCGATCAGCATCGGCCGTAGACCCGGCCCCGTACGCCGGGGTCAGTGCCGCCCACCGCGAGCGCCGACGGCCACTCGCCGCAGGCGCACCGTGGATGGCGAGCGAGCCGCCCAGGCGCAGAGAACGGCAAGGGCGGCCAGGGCGTACGCCGTCGTGCCCGCGCCGTGGACGGCACGGCCGGTGACATAGGCGCCCGCACCTGCGAGGGCGACGGCAAGCCATTCCCAACGGCCGTCGAGCGCCACCAGGGCGACCAGGAGCAGGGCGTACCAGGAGTAGCCGGGGGTCGTCAGGAGGAAGGCGCTTCCGGTGACCAGGAGTGCCCCGCTCCACGGACGCTCGGGATCGCCGCGGCGGATCACGTACAGGCTCACGGCGAGCATGCCCGCGAGCACGGCGGGAAGCGCCCAGGCGTCGGGCAGCACCGAGCGCAGGAGGGCGTAGCGGCCGCCGGAGGAGGCGTCCTGGTAGCCCTCCTCCTCGGCGTAGCCCTCGAGATAGCCCATGACGGAATGGCGGGAGGCCCAGACGTACGGGAGGTAGAGCGCGGCGAGGACCGCGACGGCGGGGACCAGGATCGCCGCGGCGGGACGCGGGCGGTGTACGCCGGACAGGGCGCCGGGGATGAGGACGGCGGGCAGGAGTTTGACAGCGGTGGCCAGGCCCAGGAGGGCTCCTCCGAGGGCCCGGTGCCGGACCGTCAGTCCGAGGGCGGCGACGGAGAGCAGGACCGCGAGGACATCGGCGTGGGCGTTGTTGACGGCCTCGACGGGGACGGCCGGGCACCAGGCCCAGTAGGCGGCGGTGCGCGGGTCGCCTCGGCGACGCAGGATCCGCAGCAGGGCCAGGGTGGTGGCGACCGCGAGGGCGGCCCCACCGGTCTGGAGGGCCTTGTGCCGGACGCCGTCGAGGGAGACGGTGTGGACGAGGAGGAAGTAGAGCTCGCCGGCCGGGGGGTAGACGGTGTGCACCTGGGGGCGGTTGATGCGGGTGCAGACACCGTCGGCGACGGGGGCGAGATCCGGCTTGCCGCAGGCGGCGCCCGCGGGGAAGAGCCAGGTGTCGCGGAGGTGGGCGAGGGCGGGGTCGGCGGGGGCGTGGTCGTAGGGCGAGCCGCCGGCTGCTTGCACCCTGCCGTCCCAGGCATAGCGGAACGAGTCGGTACTGGTCCGGGGAGGTGCGACCAGACCGGTGACGGCCACTGCGACGCCCCCGGCGAGGACGAGAGCGGCGACGTGCCGGGTGGGTGCCCTCCGCAGGTTCCAGGCCGCGGCCGAGAAGAGCACCCAGCAGATGGCGTACCACCAGGAGAGACCCGCCGGGTCGGCGAAGTAGCCGTCCTTGCGGACCGTGAGGATGAGCGCGGAAGCGAGCGCGGCCAGCAGCACGGCGGTGACCGCCGTGCTGCGGGTGCCGGTGGTGGGCGGCTGGGTCACGCCGTCACCCTGGCAGGAGACAGGCCGTCGTGGGCGGTGGCGCGGCAGGGCGTCCGCGTTTCGCAGGGTGTCGGACCGCCCCCGCGACCGTCGAGCCGGTTGCATGGGCGCATGGGATCTCGAATCGGCCGGCGCCTGCACGTCCCGGCCTTCCGACTGCCCGCGCCGCTGCCACGCCTGCCCGCCCTCCGCCCACCGGCCTCCTCGGGGCGGCTCCACGATCCGCGCACCGCCACGGCGATCGGGCGGTGGCTCGGCGTGGCGCTCGCCGTGTGCTTCCTGACGGGGCTGATCAGTCACTTCCTGCAGAACCCGCCGGGCTGGCTGGCCGGCTACCTGCCGTCGCGGCCGGTGTGGGGGTACCGGCTGACCCAGGGGCTGCACGTCGGCGTGGGGCTGGCGGCGATCGTGCTGCTGCTGGCGAAGCTGTGGGCGGTCTACCCCCGGCTGTTCGTGTGGCCGCCGGTCCGGTCGGTCATGCACGGACTGGAGCGGCTGTCGGTGGCCGTGCTGGTGGCCTCGGGCGTGTTCCAGGTACTGACGGGGCTGCTGAACATCGCCGAGTGGTATCCGTGGCCGTTCTCCTTCGTCCCCGTCCACTACGCGGTCGCCTGGATCGTCGCCGGGTCCGTGCTGTTGCACCTCGCTGTCAAGGCACCCGAGATCCGCGCCCACTGGGGCAGGCGCTCCGCGGACACGCTCACCCTTCCCGACGCGCGACGCGACGGCCCGGACCGGCGGGCGCTGCTGATCGGGGTGGGTTCGGCCGTCGGCGCCGTGACCGTCACGACGGTGGGCCAGTCCTTCACCCCGCTGGCGTCCCTCGATCTGCTGGCACCTCGCCACCCGGGGTACGGGCCGCAGGGTCTGCCGGTCAATCGGACCGCTGCCGCCGCCGGGGTGACCGAGGACGGGCTGCGGGGCTGGTACCTGGAAGTGCTCGGACCGGCTCCGTTCCGGCTGACGCTGGACGAGCTCAGGACCCTGCCGCAGGTGGGGGCGCGGCTGCCGATCGCCTGTGTGGAGGGTTGGAGCGTGGACGCCCGGTGGAGCGGCGTCCGGATCCGGGACCTGATGGCTCGGGCGGGAGCCCTGCCGGGCTCCGGGCTGCGAGTGGTGTCGCTCGAGGTACGGGGCGCG
This sequence comes from Streptomyces wedmorensis, assembly GCF_000716445.1. Lineage (GTDB taxonomy): Bacteria > Actinomycetota > Actinomycetes > Streptomycetales > Streptomycetaceae > Streptomyces > Streptomyces wedmorensis. The sequence continues at coordinate 82,194 of NZ_JNWK01000009.1, read as the reverse complement.
TACCGGGTGATGGAGATGGGCCGGGAGTACGCGCAAGACCCGTTGACGCTGTTGGCCCTGCGGCTGAACGGCGAGGTGTTGTCGGCGGACCACGGCTATCCGGCGCGGATCATCGCGCCGAACCGGCCGGGTGTGCTGCAGACCAAGTGGGTCACACGGCTGGAGGTGCTGTGAAGCCCGAGTCCGGGGCAGAGTCCGAGTCGGTGCCCGAGTCGGTGCCCGAGCCGGTGCCCGGGCCCGTGTCGGCGGTGCGCTACGCGCTGGGCGTGCTGGGACTGCTGCTCATCGGCATCGGGGGCCGGCACCTGGCGTCCCAGCCCGACCCTTATGACGTCCTGGTGTGGCTGGGCGGGGCGCTGGTGCTCCACGACGGGGTGCTCGCGCCGCTGGTACTGGCCGTCGGTCTGCTGGTCGCGGCGGTACCGGCGCGTCGCGTGGTGCGCGGCGCCCTCGTCACCGGCGGGGCGCTGGTGCTGGTCACGCTGCCGCTGCTGCTTCGGCCGGGGGTCCCGCCCAACCCCTCCGCGCTGCCCCTGCCGTACGCGCGGAACCTGCTGCTCCTCCTCGCGGTGGTCACCGGTGTCACGGTGGTCTGGGTGGGCCTGACCCGGCTGCGGTGGCGGGGCACGCCGGGCGTACGGGACAAGCGGGCCATGTCTTCCGAAGTCGATTCCAGGGCACCGGAGGGCCGGGAGCCGGACTCTCAGGCGCCGCCGGAAGGCTGAGCACCGGGTACGAGGCCGGCGCGCGGTGCCGTCCAGGCGTGCGTGACCGCCCGGCCCGCCCGGGCCGCGTGGCGGAGCAGGGGCGCGGGACCGACCCGGGGGCCACGGATAGGACGTGCCGAGCCCGCCCCGCCCGTCGTCCAGCCGCACCTCGCAGCGCTCGTCCACCTCGACGCCGGAGGCTGTCAGCCGCCCGCCGGGGGCAGGAGCCCGGCGGTCAGGCGCTGGTGCAGGACCCCGAAACACCCGGCCGGTGCCTGGGCGGCGACCTCGCGGGCGTCGTCGGCGGTGTCCACGTCCCGGAGAACCGGCAGGAGTCCGGCGCGCAACCCGGCCGCCCGCAACCGCCCGTACTGAACGGCCCCGGTCTCCGGTACGGACATGGGCACGCCGAGCAGCAGCGCCGGATCGGGCACCGCCAGGCCCAGGGCCCAGAACCCGCCGTCGGCGGCCCGCCCGAACCAGGCGTCGTACCGGCCGAACTCCAGTGCGGGGGCGAGGAGCCCGGGCGTGACCTGTGGGGTGTCCATACCGATGAGCAGCGCTGGGCCGGTGCACCCTGCGAAGGCGGCGGCGAGGCGCTCGTCGAGGCCCCCGGCACCTTGGGGTACCACCTCGAAGCGGGGTGGGAGCCACGGTCCGGGGGCGCCGTCGAGCACCAGGACGTGCCGGTCGGCAGGGGTGGCGGCCACCGCCGCCAGGGTGTCGGCGAGGGCCGCTTCGGCCAGGGCCGCCGCCTCCTCGGGGGTGAACGGCGGGGTGAGGCGGGTCTTCACGCGTCCGGGCGATGGCTGCTTGGCGATCACGAGCAGGCTGGTCACCGCGCGCCCCCGGACCGCCCGGCGGCGGTGGCGTACGGAGGTTCGGCGAGGACCGCGCGCATGTCGCGGACCGCGTGCCAGGTGCCCCGCCAGGTGCCGGTGACCTTGGACTTCCCGGCCCGGGGCAGGTACGGCACGTCCTCCTCCCTGACCCGCCAGCCCGAGTCGGCGGCCCGTACCACCATCTGGAGCGGATAGCCGCTGCGCCTGTCGGTCAGGTCCAGGCTGAGCAGGGCCTCGCGGCGGGCCGCCCGCAGGGGTCCGAGGTCGCGCAACCGCAGCCCGGTCCGGCGGCGCAGCATCCGGGACAGGGCGTGGTTCCCGGCACGGGCGTGCAGCGGCCAGGCCCCCCGGCCCTGGGTTCGGCGGCGGCCGAGCACGAGGTCGGCCCGGTCCGCGGCGACGGTCCGTACGAAGCCGGTCAGCAGGCCGGGGTCGAGGGAGGCGTCGCAGTCGCAGAAGCAGACGTACTCGGCCTCGGCGGCCAGCAGTCCGGCGTGGCAGGCGGCGCCGAATCCGCGCCGGGACTCCGCCACCACGGTGGCGCCGAGGGAGCGGGCGAGTTCGGCCGAACCGTCGGTGGACCCGTTGTCCACCACCAGGGCCCGCCAGCCGGCGGGGATGCGGGCGAGGACCCAGGGCAGGGCCTCGGCCTCGTTCAGACAGGGAAGGACGACGTCCACGGTGTCTTGGCTCACGACTGCCACCGTAGGAACTCCCGGCGGACAGCGCGGGCATCGACTCCTCACGGAACACGGACGTCGACCGTACGGCGGGACGGCGGCGCGCCCGGCGGGCGGGCGGCGGCCGGTGACCGGGTGGAGGTTTGCGGCGCGCCCGACCCGGTCGTCCTCGACCTGATGCTCCCGGGTGGTGGGCCCGCAACTGGAACCTCGCGCACAGCGCCCGGGACTTCGGCGACGGCGGCAGCGTCGCCGCCCCGCAACCCGGTGCACCGCCGAACTGGCCGACCCGGCCCGGGAACCGGCCGCCACCAGCGTCGGACTCCACAGCCTCCGTCAACGCCATCCGGTCCACCCCGGCCGACGGCACGGTGGCCATGGCCTTCGACCAGCGCGACGGGAACGCCGTACTGTCCGTGACCGACGGCTGCGGCGCCATCCCCGAGGAGGGCCACCCTGCCGCTCGCCGACGCCCACGCCGGACGGACGGACGGCGCTACACCACCCCGGCCGAAGCCCGCTGTCCGGCGCGGGCGAACTCCGCCATGCCCTCACCGAAGCCCACCTGCGGACGCCAGCCCGACTCACGGCGCAGCCGGGACGAGTCCGCCGTGATGTGCCGTACGTCGCCCAGCCGGAACTCCCCCGTCACCAGCGGCGCGGGCCCGCCGTGCGCCGCCGCCAGCTCCGCCGCCATCTCGCCGACGGTGTGCGGGTCCCCGCTCCCTACGTTGTAGACGGTGTGGCCCCCGGACGGCAGGCCTGCGAGGCCTGCCAGCGCGGCCACGTTCGCCCCGGCCACGTCCCGGACGTGGACGAAGTCCCGGCGCTGCGCGCCGTCCTCGAACACCCGGGGCGCCTCTCCCCTGGCCAGCGCCGACCGGAAGAACGACGCCACGCCCGCGTAGGGGGTGTCCCTGGGCATCCCGGGCCCGTACACGTTGTGGTAGCGCAGCGACACCGCGGTCCCCCCGACGGACCGGGCCCAGGCCGCGGCCAGGTTCTCCTGGGCCAGTTTCGTCGTCGCGTAGGCGTTCCGGGGATCAGCGGGGGCGTCCTCGTCCACCAGCCCGGGTGCGAGCTCCGCCCCGCACACCGGGCAGCACGGTTCGAACCGGCCCGCCCGCAGGTCCTCGACCTCCCGGGGCCCGGGCCGCACCACACCGTGCCCGCGGCATTCGTAGCGGCCCTCGCCGTACACCACCATCGACCCCGCCTGCACCAGGGTGCGTACCCCGGTCTCCGCCATGCCGGCCAGCAGCACCGCCGTGCCCAGGTCATTGCAGGACACGTAGGCGGGCGCGTCCGCGAAGTCCTTCCCCAGACCGACCATGGCCGCCTGGTGGCACACGGCGTCCGCATCGCGCAGGGCGGCCCGGACCGTGCCCGGGTCTCTCACATCGCCCCGAATGAACTCGGCGTCCGGCAATTCCGGTTCGACGGCATGGGCGGCGGGCAGCAGGGCGTCCAGCACCACCGGCTCGTGCCCCTCGGCCGCCAGTGCGGCGACGACGTGCGAGCCGATGAACCCTGCTCCTCCTGTGACGAGTACGCGCATGGCGCGCACGCTACGGAATCAGGCCCGGCACCCGTGGTTCCCGCACCGGGCCGTGAGGCATCCGTCATCACCCCGCCCGGAGACGGTCGACGGAGACGGTCGACGGTCAGGGGCCGCCGCCGGTCGGAGTCGGCCGAGCCCCGCCGCGCGCACCGGGCGGCTACCGGCGGGCGATGGAAGAATGAGGACGGGAGGACCGCCTGGAGGAGACCGTCCGCCGACGCGTGACGGAGCTGCCCGAGGTCATCGTGAGGGACGGCACCGCGGTCGTGGGTGTGGTCGCCGACGACGCGGGCCGGCGCATCATCGGAGTCCGGTTGTCCGACGGTTCCGCCCTCGTCTGCGATCTGCTGGTCGACGCCACGGGCCGGCAGGCCAGGAGTCTGGGCTGGCTCAAGGAACTGGGCTACGCCGGGCCACCCGTCTCCCCCGTCGCCGTCGACACCCACTACGCCAGCCGGACCTACCGCCGCGAAGCGCTGCCCCCACGCGATTGGAAGGCGGCCGCGGTCATCGGCGCCCCCGAGACGAGGCGCCTGGCGGTGGCGCTGCCGTGGGAGGGCGGGCGGTGGATCGTGGGCCTGGTCGGCATCAACGGCGAACTGCCGCCGACGGACGAGGCAGACAGAATCGCCTTCGCACGCTCCCTCGGCTCACCGGTCATCGCCGAGCTCATGGAGGCATCGGAGCCCTTGAGTGAACCCGTGGCCTACCGCTTCGCGGCCAATCAGCGGCGCCATGTCGAGAAGATGCGCCACTACCCACTGGGCTGGGTCCTGATCGGGGACGCGGTGTGCAGTCTCGACCCGATCTACGGTCAGGGCATGAGCACCGCCGCCCAGCAGGCCGCGGCTCTCGCGGACTGCCTGGACCGCTCCAGCGGCATCGACCGTGCCTTCACCCGCAGCTACTTCCGCGCAGCGACGCTGCCGGTGGCCATGGCCTGGTCGATCACGGTCGGCGGAGACTTCGCCTACGCGGGCACCACCGGCAGGAAGCCGCCGGGTACGGACCTTCTCAACCGGTACATGGCACGGGTCAACATCGCAGCCCAGCACGACGCGACGGTCTGTATCCGCTTCAGCGAAGTCGCCGGCCTGATCCGGCGTCCCGAGTGGCTGCTCACCCCCGCGTTCGTGCTGCGCGTGCTGCGCTTCGCGCGCCGTGGTCCCGCCGGTGAGCATCCCGCGTCCGCGTCTGCCGGAACGCAGGCGGCGTAGGACGGATCACCGCTGCTTCGCGCAAGGCTTGGGCCGCTCGTCCCGGTCTGCCGCCCCGGGACTCACCCCTGCCCGGCGAGCTGTGGCGTCGGGCAGGGGCGAGGGGGTCAGGCGCCGAGGTGGGTGCGGATCGCCGACGCCAGTTCGGCGACGCCGTGCTCCTTCAGGACGCTGTAGTGGTCACCGTCCAGGTCGACGATGGTGGGAGGAGCCGCCGAGTAGCCCGTTCGACCCTCGATGAACGAGTAGTCGTCCCCCGAGGCCTTGAGGATGGTCACCGGGGCGTCGAGGCGCCGTTCGGCCAGCTCGCGGAAGCTGTACTCGAATTCGTACGTCTCGCCGACGATCCGTGTGATCCTGCGGATCAGTCTCTTGTCCAGGGCCGGGAGCAGGTCGTGGACGAACGACACGAAGCCGTCCTCGTCCTGCGCCGCCTTGAGGCACCGCGCCGTCTCGGGCCCGCTGATGGACCCGGCGAAGACGGACAGCAGGATCGTGAGGTACGCCGGATTGCGGTACGAGGCCTCCCGTCCGTGGCGGTCGCCGTCGGCCTCGCGGACCTTCGGGTTCCCGGGGCAGATCAACAGCAGGTTCTCCACGTGTTCGCCGGCCTGCTCCAGCTGCCAGGCGGCTTCGAACGCGACCCGGGCGCCGAAGGAGTACCCCCACAGCGTGTACGGCCCCTCGGGCTGCAGGCGTCGGATCTCCGTCACGTCGGCGGCGGCCATCTCCCGGATCGTGGGGTAGGGCGTCTCTCCGGCGTTGATGCCGTGGGCCTGCACGCCGTAGAACGGCCGGCCGGCTCCCGCCTCGCGTCCCAGGAGGCGGAGGTTCATCGGGTATCCGCCCAGTCCCGGCCAGCAGAACACCGGGCTGCCGGCGCCCTCGTCGTGCAACGGGACCAGTCGTGAGGACGGCGCGCTGTCGCCGCTGTCGATCCGGTGGGCGAGATCGGCCAGCTTCGGGTGCTCGAAGACGACCTGAAGCGGCAGCCGCGTACCGAACTCCTTGTTGATCCGGTTGATGAGCGCGACGGCGCTCAGCGAGTTTCCGCCGGAGGCGAAGAACTCGTCCTCCACCGACACGTTCTCGTACTTCAGCGCCTTCCCCCACGCCTCGGCGAGCCATCGTTCGGCTCGGGTCGAGGGTGCGACGTACGGGCTGCCGGTATCCGCCGACGTCACCTCCCCGGAGGCGGCCAGGGCCTTGGTGTCGACCTTCCCGTTCGCGGTCAGCGGGAGTTCGTCCACCACCAGGACCCGGCTCGGGATCATGTAGTCGGGCAGGAGCCCGGCCAGCTCGTCCTTGATGATCTCCGCCGGACCCTTCATGTGGACCGTGTCCTCGTACATGCCTTCGCTGCGGATCTGCTCCTCGCTGACCCTGCCGCCGAGGAAGAAGTACGACGCGCCGGACCCGATGCCGCACGAGGCCAGGATGTCGTCGACGCGTCGCGACGCCGGCAGTGGATGCCCGGACTTCGAGCTGTAGCCGGACGACATGAACCCCAGGCCGAGGCCGTTGCGCTGCAGGTGGTGAAGTTTCGTCCCCAGGCTGATGTACTCCAGCCACGGCTGGTCCGCCCGGCTGAGCGCGGTGACGCCGAGGCTCGCCCGCTCGTACACCTTCTGGTTGATGGCGATCACGTGCTTGCGCAGCACCAGATCGTCCGACAGGCGTTCCAACTCGCCTTCCGCGTAGCGGTACTGGCCCGTCGGCAGTCCCTCCACCCGTCCGGGGTGGGCCTGCACATAGATCTCGGTGGGGTCCTGCCGGGGCGCCCCGTCGCAGGGACGGATCGCGAACGTGCCCAGGTAGTAGTCCTCGTCCGCGACGTCCAGGCGGCTCTTGACGGACGGGCGGAAGGCCAGCGGGCCGATGTCCAGCCCGTACTCGGGCAGCACCTCCTCGAACAGGCCCACCATGTGTCCGGCCTCGAACTCCAGCACCTCCTGGATGTTGTTCTTGTACACCGGCTGGATCGCCCGCTTCTTGCCGACGAAGTGTGCCGACAGCCAGGCGCCGGAGCCGGCCGCGGCCGGGCCGATCCGCACCAGGGCGTGGTCCACGGGATGGTAGTAGTACACCCCGGAGTCCAGGCCGCGGATACCACCGGTCTCCAGGTACAGCTGGGTCGCGTACAGCGCGCCCGGGGAAGCGTAGGCGTACTTCGGCAGAAGCCGCTCGTCACTCCGGAACCGCCCGAACCACCGGAGCATCTGCCCGAGTTCGGCGAACGTCACCTCGTCGAGGCCGCGGGAGAAGTCGCCGGCCCGCCGAGGAGCGAGAAGCTCCAGCACGTCGGACCGGGTGACGTTCCCGCCCTCGTAGAAGCGGTAGGTCTTGCGCGCGAAGGTTTCCCGCCGCTGGCGCGGGGACTCCTGTCTGCCGGGCAGCTCCCTCACCGGCCTGTCGTGCAGCTCCTCGGGGTCCCTCAGGCCCGGGTTGGACAGCTGAGCCTTCACCTGCAGCTTGCCGGCCTTGGACCGGTGGTGACCACCGTGGTTCCCCTGGTCCATCAGAGCCGCTTCCTTCGGGTTCAGCTCGATGCACGCGACCAGGTTCCGGAAGCCGGTCCTCGTGTCGTCGGTGACGACGGCCGCGGCCCGCCTCACCCAGGTGTGCTCCTCGATGGCCAGGGCGATCTCGTCGAGTTCGACGCGGTAGCCGCGCAGTTTGATCTGGTTGTCCGCCCGGCCGGAGAACTGGATGGTGCCGTCCGGGTTCCAGTACGCCAGGTCACCGGTCTTGTACAGCCGTTCCGTCGGCACGAACGGGGAGGGGACGAACCGTTCCCTCGACTGGTCGGGCCGGTGCAGGTAGCCGCGCGCCAGCTGGACGCCTCCGATGTACAGCTCACCGGTCTCCCCGATGTCGACCGGCGCCAGGTCCTCGTCGAGGATGAAGCACTGGGTGTTGTCGACGGGCACGCCGATCGGGATCGTGCCGGCGCCTTCGCCGATCTCGTCCGGGTCGACGAGGTAGGCGGTCGCGTTGATGGTGCACTCGGTCGGCCCGTACAGGTTCACCAGGGACGCCCACGGAACCTCGTCGGCGAAGGTCCGTGCCAGTTGCCGCGAGAGTGCCTCTCCGCCGGAGAACACCCGTCTCAGGCTGGTGCAGAGGGTGAAGTCGTCGGTGTCCAGCAGCGCCTGGAGCAAGGTGGGCACGCACTGGAGCGTGGTCACCTCGTGCTTCACGATCGTCTCGGCCAGTGCCTGGGGATCCCGGTAGACGCCTGGAGCGCCCATGACGACCCGGGCGCCCATCGCGGGCGCCAGGATCTCCCACTGGGCCGCGTCGAAGCTCATCGGCGTCTTCTGCAGCACCGTGGTGCCCTTGCCCACGTGCCCGCAGGAGTGCATCCAGCGCATCTGGGACGTGATGCTGCGGTGCTCGATCATCACACCCTTCGGCCTGCCCGTGCTGCCCGAGGTGTAGATGACGTACGCCAACGCGTCGGGCCGGGGAGGCGGCGCGCTCGCCCCGGCGTTCCGCTCTTCCGGGCGGGCCTCCGCGTCGCCCAGGGTGACGACCCGCGTCCCGGAAGGGGCGAGCTCGGCCAGGCGGTCCGCCAGGTGGTCCTGGGTGACGACGACGCGGGTCCGACTGTCCTCGATCATGTAGCGCAGCCGGTCCTCGGGGTACTCCGGGGACAGCGGCAGATAGGCCGCCCCGGCGAACAGAATGCCCCACACCCCGGCCATCAGGTCCAGGGACGGCTCGACGTACAGACCGACGCAGTCGTCGGCACCCACACCCAGGCGGCGCAGGGAGGCGGCCAGTCCGCTGCCCGCCTGTACGAGTTCCCGGTAGGTGAGGCTCTGGTCGTCGCAGGCGACCGCGACGGCCTCGGGCTGTGCTTCCGCCTGCTCCCTGAGGAGGTCGGTCAGGCAGCTGCCCGGATGGGCTTTGTGTACGCGTGCGTTGAGCGGTGCGGTCTTCACGGATTCTCCCTGCCGGCCGGTGCGTGCTGACGAGACATGAGTGGCGGACCCCCGGTGCCCGCCCGGGCTTTCCGCTCCGGCCGGGGCTGGGCCAGGACGACGGCGACGACGACGGCCATGGCGCCGGCCGCCTGGAGCACCGACAACTTCTGGTCCAGGAACGCGTATCCGAGGAGCGTCGCGGCCAAGGGGCTGGCGAAGCCCAGGACCGACACCGCCAGCGCGGGCAGCCGTCCGATGCCCCGGAACCAGATCGCGTAGGCGAACAGGGCCCCGATCACGCTCAAGTACGCGAACCCGGTGATGTTCGCGCCCGTGATCTCGCTGGGCAAGCCCTCGGCGACCAGCATGACCGGCGCCAGAACGAGGCCGCCCACGGTCAACTGCCAGCCGGTGAACGTCAGGACGCCCACGCCCTCCGGGCGGCCCCAGCGTTTGGTGAGCACGACGCCGGAGGCCATGCTGACCGCACCCGCCAGCCCGGCGAAGACGCCGACGCCGTCCAGACCCGCCTGCGGCTGCAGGACCAGCAGCGCCACGCCCAACACGCCGAGCACGCACGCCGCCAGCTGCACCGGCCGGATCCGCTCCTTCAGCAGCAGCGCCCCGAACAGCAGCACCAGCATGGGCTGAACCGCGACCACCAGGGCCGCTACGCCGCCGGGCAGGTGGTAGGCGGCCACGAACAGCAGGTAGAAGAACGCTCCGATGTTCAACACCCCCAGGACCAAGGCACGCCACCACCACACGCCGCGCGGCAGCACGCGTCCGATCGCGAGCAGCACGAGCCCGGCGGGCAGAGCCCGCACAGTGGAGGCCAGCAACGGCCTGTCGGCGGGCAGCAGTTCCGTCGTCACCAGGTAGGTACTGCCCCAGACCGCCGGAGCCAGCGCGGTCAGGGCCGAGTCGAACGCCGGCCTGCCGCCCTTCACGCGATGCCCGTGGCGAGTAGGCACGAGAGGGCTGAATCGGCAGGAAATATGGCGGAATGTAACGATCTATGCACGATGAGTTCTCCTGTGTGGGCAGGGCTGTGCGTTGAAGAAGCAGCGCTGTGAGGGTGTGGGCAGGGGCTGCTACGGCTTGATGAGCAGCGTCACGGCTTGACGAGCAGCGTCACGGCTTGATGAGCAGCGTCACCGCGCCGGCGCCGAGGCCCAGCACGACGCCGGTCACTGCCGGGCGCATGCCGCCGCGAAGCCAAGAGCTCCGATCGGCGGGAAGCGAGTCGACGGAGAAGGAACCGGGGCAGTCCGTGTCCGCCAAGTGGCGCACACGGCGAGATCCCGGGAGGCCGACGGCTCCCGGTCGCATGCCCGGGGCGGCGGCGAGCGGAGATCCGGCCCGAATCCGTGAACGGCCGTTCGAGCACCGAAGTCGACACAGCCCGTCCGCGGCATTCGCCCATCGGCTATCTGCCGATGGCGCTGCCCGGTGCTCGCGTCAGCGCCGATACGGCCGGGGCAAGCGGGCTGGGAGCGATGGGCTGCACCATTGCGGACCTCCTTGGGGAACACGCGTCCCGTTCGATGGAGCTTGTGCGACGACGCAGGGTCTGACTCGCCAACAGTCGCTCCTCCATAGAGGCAGCGGCCTTGGCACACAGTGGCGCGACCGTGCCGGGATCTCACCGGGCTTCCGCACGCCGTCGCTTGACGCCGAAAAAATACCGCGCGGCACTTCCCTTCGGCCAGGGCCGACGGGAGCGCTGTTGATCACACTCATGACGACGCATGCGCCCGTGCGGGAGGGCTGCTGTGGACGGTGTCCTGGGCTACGCGGGAGTACCGGGTGAGGGGCCGGAGACGCGCGCACGAGGAGGGCGGGAAGCGTGGGGGCTTCCCGCCTCCCGCGACCTAAGATCACCGGGACGCGGGACGGCGGACGAGACACGGGAGAGGCGGCGGACGTGGCGGACGAACGCGTGTACCTGGTGACCGGGGGCGGAACGGGGATCGGGGCGGCGACCGCGCATTCCCTGGCCCGGGCGGGACACAAGGTGGCGGTGTCCGGGCGCCGCCCCGAGCCGCTGCGGCTGGTCGCCGAGGAGACCGGCGCCCTGCCCGTACCGTCGGACATCGGGGACCCCGCCGCGGTGGCCTCGCTCGTCGAGACCGTGGTCGGCACGTACGGGCGGCTCGACGGCCTGGTGCTCAACGCCGGCATCGGGCGGGGCGGCAGCGTGGGCGAGGTGACCCTGGAGGACTGGGACGAGGTCATGCGGACCAACCTCACCGGTCCGTTCCTCCTGCTGCGCGCCGCGCTCCCCCATCTGCTCGACGCCCGCGGCGCGGTGGTCGCGGTGGCCTCGGTGTCCGCCCTGCGCAACGGCGTCGGGAACGCCGCGTACGCCACCTCCAAAGCGGCGCTGCTCCAGATGTGCCGCTCGCTCGCGGTCGACTACGGGGGCGCAGGCCTGCGCGCCAACACCGTGTGCCCGAGCTGGGTGCGCACCGACATGGCGGACCGCCGCATGAACCGGTTCGCCGACGAGGCGGGCCTCGACGGGAACGGTCTGGACGCGGCGTACGAGGAGGTGACCCGGGTCCTGCCCGCAGGGCGGCCCGGTGAGCCGCAGGAGGTCGCCGAGGCCATCACCTGGCTGCTGTCGCCCGCCGCCTCGTTCGTGAACGGGGCGGTGCTCACCGTCGACGGCGGCGCGACCGCACTCGATCCGGGCACCCTCGGCTTCGAGTTCCGGCTGGACCCACGCGCCCCGCGGGCCTGACCGGCGGTCACGTCCCACTGATCGCAGGCCGCGGGCGTTCTACGCCGTGGGGAAGGCCGGGGCACGGGTGGCGAGGGTGTGCGTGTTCCCGGCTCCGTCGGTGATCCGCGCGGTGGTGTCGCGCGGCGGATGGTCCGACGTGAGGCCCAGGAGGAGGCCGCTGTTGCCGGCCGCGACCCCGGGGGTGCCGAAGTCTATGGTGAGGCGGTTCCCCCGCTGCGTGACGGAGACGGGCCGGATCGTTCCCGGGCCGCCCTGAGCGGTGACGAAGAGGTCCGCTCCGCCGGTCCCGTCGTAGTCGACACGGCTGACGGGCCCGAAGTCGAGGCTGAGCGTGCGGACGGCCGACGCCGGCAGCGGCCCCGAGACCGGTGTCATGTCGACGCGGTATTCGTACGGGTACTTGCCGGCACCGGCCGAGCCGGCGATGCCGCGCGGGTACAGGCGTGACTGGAGCGAACCCGATCCCGTGGCACCCGCGATCCGGATGGCCGGCGCGATGTCTTCGGGCACGGCCGTGCCCGAAGGGTCGAAAACGCACTCGATGATGGTGGACGTCACGTCCACCGCGCGCAGGGTCCGCTCGAACGGCTGCAGCGTGCGGCGGATCACGCCCTGGCACACGGCGCAGAAGGGCGTGAGGTTGCGCATCATGCAGTTGAACGCGGGCCGGTACAGGCCGCAGTGGTAGTAGCCGGCCCCTTCGAAGGCACCGATCGTGCCCGCCGCCACGGGGTTGGCCTGCGGGTCGCACACCGCGCAGTCGGCGTTCCTGGATGTGGGCATCGCGGTCGTCGCCCGCACCAGCGCCGCCCATTTGATCGTGGTGCGCCCGGTGTCCAGGGTGATGTTCGGCGCGGTGGGTTCGGTGCCGGTGTAGGAGTCGTGTCCGGTCTCCGAGGGACAACTGACCCAGGACTCGTACTCGTCGGCGAGTCCGAACGCGGAGTGTCCCAGCTCGTGCGCGGCGACCGTGACCCAGTCGGCGCTCGTCGAGGTAACGGCGACAGTGCCGCCCGAGCCTCCGTACTTGGCGCTGTTGACCACGACGAGAGCCTGGTGCCAGGCCGGGACCTGGGCCGTGAGCACGCCTTGCACGATCGACGTGTCGGCCGTCAACAGCCGGGCGAGCCCGCCGGTGCAGTAGGTGGCGTCGAAGTAGGTCTTCGGAGTGGCTCCCGTCCCACCGCAGGAAGCGGGGTCGTCGGCGCCGCTGCCGGTGGAGGTGACGTCCACGCGGTGGATGTTGATCCGGCCCTGGACCGCGGCCTCGGTGAACGGCGGTATGGAGAAGAGCTGGCTGACGAAGAACTGCGCGTCCGTGTGCCACTGAGCCATCTCGCTGCTCCGGTACCCCTCCGAGAGCAGAACGAGGTTCCAACGCGAGGCGGTCGGGCCGCTGTCGTGGATCAGCGTCGTACCGAGGACGGTGCCGTCGCCGGTTCCCATCAGGACCCTCCTCCCTCGGTGCCGTGTCCCAGCTGGTACCGGCCGACCGTCTGCGTCCGCACGGTGGTGCGCAGCACCGCCACCTCCTTGGCCTCCGCCAGCGCGGGCACCAGTACGAAGAAGCGCCCCTTGGGCTGATTGATCGGCTCGTGCGTGAACGGCCGGTCCGGATCGGTGGAGCGGACCTCCGCCTCTGCCCTGATCGGGTCGTCCAGCGGCCGGCTGTGGATCCGCTTTCCTCGCGCGTTCAACACGTCCACCCGGTAGCCGACCGACACGTCGGGCTGTGCGTCGGCGCGGCCCTGGGGCAAGCCGACCGAAAAGCCCTGCTGTCCGGCGGGAGCGTCCGGAATCACCAGGTCGACCGGCTCGCTGCCCACCAGTTCGATGTGCCGGCCCCGGTACTCGAAGGTGAGCCGAATCGCACCGCTCATCACGCACGCCTCCTCGAATCCGGTTCGACGCACACGCTCGTCACCCCAACCGGACCACCTTCGAGTGCGGCCCGCCACACCGGGCGGACGTCGTTGGGCAAGGTGCCCCGGGCACCGCTTGGTGAGCAGGAGAGAGGTCGAGTTACTCCGAACGGGTGGCACGCTGCCCGCGCTCGCAGGGATGAGCCGTCCCATGGCCGGCGGTTGGCCTGCCCCGTGCACCGGACAGGACCAGGGCCTGTCCGGCCATGATCCGCCGGACAGGCCCTAAGGCCTGACCCCGTCGCAGGCGATTCGCAGGTGGCGCGGACCGCGCAGTACGGCGTTCTGACGGTATGGGGGCGGGTCGTCCAGGAGGCGGGGGTTGTCGAGGCGGCGGGCGAGTTCGGAGAGGGCGAATTGGGCTTCCAGGCGGGCGAGGGGGGCACCGAAGCAGCTGTGGATGCCGCTGCCGAGGCCGAGGTGCTGGATGTCGGGGCGGTCGGGGTCGAAGTGGTCGGGGTTCTCGAAGCGCTGGGGGTCGCGGTTGCCGGAGGCCAGGATCAGCCAGAGGGTGGAGCCCTTGGGGATGGTGACGCCGCGGACCTCGATGTCGGCGAGGGTGGTGCGCTGTGGCAGGAGCTGGACGGGGGGCTCGAAGCGGAGGAGTTCCTCGACGATGGGCACGGCCAGGCGCGGTTCGGTCTTGAGGCGCTGGAGGACGTCGGGGTTGCGCAGCAGGGTGAGCATGCCGTTGGTGATGAGGTTGACCGTGGTCTCGTGGCCCGCGATCAGCAGCAGCGCCGCGGTGCTGAGCAGTTCCATGGTGGTCATCTGGCCGTCCTGGCTCTTGGTGGTGGCCAGTTGGGAGAGCATGTCGTCCCCGGGGTTCTTGCGGCGCTCCTCGATGAGACCGGCCAGGTACATGCCGAGCTGCATCCGGGCCTCGGCGGCGCCCTTGTCCCGCTCGGCGGCGTCGGCGTCCGGGTCGGGGTCCAGGCTGGCGGCGAGGGTGTCCGCCCAGGTGTGGAAGCGTGCCTCGTCCTCGCGCGGCACTCCGAGCAGCCTGCAGATCACGGTCACCGGGAAGGGGTAGGAGAACTCCTCCACCAGGTCGATCCGGCTCGGGTCGCCGATGCCGTCGATGAGGCCGCCGACGATGTCGTGCAGCTCGGGGCGCATCTGGTCGACCCGGCGGGGGGAGTGCGGGGGGCCGAAGTGCCGGTTCGTCATGCGTCGCATCCGGTCGTGTTCCGGCGGGTCGAGCCGTAGGAAGCCGGGCGGCAGGGCGCTCTGCTCGGAGGCCGGTTCCGCCAGCGGGTCGGCGTTGCCGGACGCCAGGTTGCGGGCGTCGGAGCTGATCCGGGGATCGTGGAGGAGGCTGCGGATCTCGTAGTACGTGCTGATCACGTACGGCCCGTCGGCCTCGTGGTGGACCGGTGTCTTCCGCAGCTCTTCGTAGATCGGGTACGGGTCGGCCCGGTTGGCGTAGTCCAGGATCTGGTGCAGCAGGGTTTGCGTCATGGCAGGTCCTTGTGGCCGTGCGGGTCAGTGCGCGGGGGTGAACGTCATCCGGCGGTCGGCCGGCGAGTATCCGCTGAGGGTCACGGTGGGGCCGTGGCTGGGGACCGACGGGTCGGGGAAGTCCGCGTCCAGGGGCCGTTGCCCGTCCGCGTGCCGGTCGACCGTGGTGAACTGCGGCGGGAACGGCGCGGTCTTCTCGATGAGTTCCTCGTAGAAGGGCAGCCATCGGCCGTGGTCGAAGGAGACGGCACCGATGACGCGCCCCTGGTATCCGTAGACGCCGACGAACCGACGGCTTTCCAGTGAGCCCTGCGAGATCAGGATCTCCGTCGCCATCGACGGCACTCCGACCGACTTGATGTTGACGCCGAACTGGGAGGACCAGAAGGCCGGCACGTCCATGTGGGGCAGTCGGTCGATGCTCTCGCTGAGCATGTTGTGCGCCGCGATCCGGCCCTGGGCGACGGCGTTGCCCCAGTGCTCCAGCGACAGGAACTGGTACCCGAACAGGGGGTGGGGGCAGCGGGCGACGTCGCCCGCCGCGTAGATGTCGTCGGTGACGATCCCGCGGATGTCGAAGGCCCTGCAGCCGGCGTCGCAGGCGATGCCGCGGGGCCCGGCGCCGAGCCCGGAACCGTGCAGCCATTCGGTGTTGCGGAGGGCGCCGAGCGAGACGACCACCACGTCGGTCTCCACGGTGGAGCCGTCGGACAGGTGCGCGGCGCGCACCCGTCCCGAGGCGTCGCCCTCCAGGGCGGTCACCATGACCCCGCACCGCAGGTCCACGCCGTGCTCGCGCTGGAGGTCGGCGGCCACCGCGGCGACCACCCCGCCGAGCGCGCCGACCAGGGGCGCGGCGCCTCGTTCGGCGACGGTGACGGGGAGGCCGCGTTCGCGGCAGGCGGAGGCGACCTCCGAGCCGGCGAACCCTCCCCCGATGACGAGGACCCGTTTGGGTCCCTCGTCGAGCCGCCGGGCGAGCGCGGATCCGTCGTCGCGGGTCCGCAGCACGAAGACGCCGTCGAGTTCCGCTTCCTCCTCGCGTGGCCACGGCCGCGCCCGCACACCGGTGGCGATCAGCAGGCGGTCGTACGGCACCTCGTCGCCGTCGGCCAGCCGCACCCTCCTCGCGGCCATGTCCAGGCCGGTGGCGGGAACGCCGAGCCGCCAGGTCGCGTCGACGGATCGGAGCCGGGGCAGCGCGGTGCGGTCGGCGCGCGCCCTGCCCAGCAGCACCCCCTTGGACAGCGGGGGCCGGTCGTACGGTTCGCAGGGCTCGTCGCCGATCATGGTCAGGGACCCCGCGAAGCCCTTGGCGCGCATGGTCTCGGCGGCCCGCAGGCCTGCCAGCGAGGCGCCGACGACGACGATGCGGCCCTCGCGTTTGAGCTGCGCCAAGGCTCCGTCACCGAGCACTGGGCACCGCCTCGGCCGGCTCGTCCACGGCATCGACGAGGATGGCCTGCACGGGGCAGGCCGCGGCGGCCTGGGCCAGCTTCTCGCGCTGTGCCTCGTCGGCATCCGGGTTGTACAGCAGCGCCTCGTCGCCGTGCATGGTGAAGATCTCGGGAGCGAGGAACGCGCACTGCGCGTACCCCTGGCAGCGGTTCAGATCGACGGCAATGCTCACCACGGGATCGGTCCTCTCCGATGGCTCGGTCGAGCCCCTGCGCCCACTCTCATCGGCCGGGAGGGCTGCAGCGACGGGGAGCGGACCGATCGGGTGAGCGGCGCGGCCGGATCAGGTCGAGGCGGTGGTCCGTGACGCGGCGGAACGCCGGCCCCACAGGGTGTTCAGACTGAGGACGAGCACCCAGGCCGGGAAGACCAGCTCCGACCAGGGCACGTTCGCTCCCACCACGAGCAGCGTCAGGCCCGCCAGGTAGCCGACGACGGTGAGCGGGCGCGGGAGGACGCCGAGCCGGTGGGCGATGGTCGTGGTCGTCATGACGAACACCGCCGCCATCCGCATGGCGTAGGTGGTCAGCAGGGCGTAAGCGACGTCGCGGCCGAAGGAGGAGCCCTGTCCACCCTCGTCGAGCACGCTCCAGGCAGCGGCCGCGGCGCCGAACAGCGTGGCGACGAAGACCAGACCGCTGCCCAGGAACACCGTGGAGACGAACTTGTCCTCGTGCTCTCCCGCCTGCTCGCGCAGCGCGCCCATGAACCACAGGAACGCGATCCCTGCGAACGGGATCAGCTCCAGCGCCGTCCGCACGGCGCTCCGCTGTCCTGCGTCCACGGTCGCTTGTGCCCCGTCGACGCCGCTCGGCATGGCGATGCGTACGAGGACGATCGCCGTGGCCGTCAGGATCGCGAACACCATCCCCGCCACCCCGGCGGCCCACGGCGTCGCCAGGCGCTTGTGCTTCCGCTCCATGGTCTCCCGCTTCCTGCCTGTGCTTCCTTCGTCCAGACACCCGTGATCGCGGGACGCGCGCCACCGGAATCACCCGGGAGAAGAGCTCGGTGCGCCATACAGACCAGGGCCGGGCCGGGCATCGCAGGGCAGGGCGAGGTAGGGGCCCCGTCCGGCCTCGCGCCCGGGCCCTGTCCCGTCAGCCCGGGCCGGAGGTGTCCAAGGCGAGGATCAGGAGGGTGACGTCGTCCTGGATCTTGGGGGCGAAGCGGCTCAGGTCGGCCCAGATCGCGTCGGGCAGCTCGTCGAGGCCGACACCGGTCATACCGGCCAGGCGCTCGACGAAGGGGTAGAACGCGCCGGAGGCGTCCCGTGCCTCCAGGACACCGTCCGAGGCCAGGAGCAGCCGGTCCCCGGGCCGCAGCGAGACCGTCGCGACGGTTCCGGGCATGACGTCGGCGAGGCCCAGTCCGAGGGGCGGGCCGGGGTCGAGTTCCAGGGTGCTCACGGCTCCGCCGCGCAGCAGGACCGGCGGCGGATGGCCGCAGGCCAGGACACGGACCTCCCGCCCGTGCGGTGCGAAGTCCAGAAGGACGGCCGTGGCGAAGAGTTCCGCGTGCTCCGTCCGCGCCGAGTCGACCACGAGCCTGCGGTCAAGCCGCGCCGCGATCGACTCCGGGTCCACGTCGTCCAGCACGGCCTCGCGGAACGCCCCCATGACGGAGGCGACCGTCGCGACGGCCGACAGACCGTGCCCCTGTACGTCGCCGAGGACCGCCCGCACCCCGTGGGGGCCGGGCCCGACGTCGAAGAAGTCGCCTCCCACCAGGGTGCCGCGCTCGGCGGCGCGGTACAGGCTCGCGCAGCGCACGGGCCCGACCCGCCGCCGTACGTCCGGGACGATGGCCCGCTGGGCCGTCTCGGCGACGGCGCGTTCGAGGTCGAGCTGCTCGTCCCGGCGCCCGCGTACGAAGGAGACGAAGACGCTCAGGGTCGCGACGAAGCCCAGGGTGAAGAGGTCGGTGTCGCCGGGCTGGTCCAGGTGGAAGAGGGGAATGGTCAGCAGCGCGATCGTCGCGGCGCCGAGGAGGGCCGTGGCCCATGGTCCGTAGGCCAGGACGGCCAGCGGAGGCACCGCGCCGAGCAGGAAGCCGATGTACAGCGGAACGGAGTCGGTGAGGGAGGCCGCTCCGACCCCGACGAGCAGCAGCACGGGCAGGACCCGCACCCAGCGGGGCGGTGGGGCCCCGCTCAGCCAGCTCCGGGGGTACGCGCCGTTCGCCGCCTTCCTTGGCTTCACCACACCACCAGGCTCCTATGCCGGAGTGCGCCGCGCACTCCACGGGTCGCGCCCGGGACGTCCCGGCACGGAGCCTCCCTCTTCCTCCCGCCCGTCTCCCACCCCTGGCCGGCGCTTCCGGACGCCGGCCGGGAAGTCGCTGTGGAAGCGGACGAGCACCCGTGTGGGTCAGCCGCGAAGGGCTTCGGCCGGTTGTACGGAAGACGCACGCCGGGCGGGATAGATCCCGGCCACGACTCCGGTCGCCAGACCGATGAGCGGGGCGGTCGCGAGGATCACCGGGTGCATGACCGGCGTCCACTCCCTGATCAGCGCCACCACCAGGACGGCCAGCGTGCCGATGGCCGTGCCGATGAGTCCGCCGAACGCGCCCAGCGTGCCCGACTCGGCGAGGAACTGGGCGGTGACATGCCGTCTCTGCGCGCCGAGAGCACGGCGCAGGCCGATCTCCCCGGTGCGCTCCAGGACCGCTACCAGGGTGGTGTTGGCGATCCCGACCGCTCCGATGACCAGGCACACCCCGGCGAGCAGGAGAAACAACTGTTCGAGGTCGGAGGTCACCGAGGACCGCAGGCTCTTCGGGTCGGGCGGTGGAACCGCCTTCAAGTACTCCGGGTGGTCGGGGCGCAGCGCCGTGGGGGCTTCCCCGGCCACCTGACGGGCGGCGCCCAGGTCGGTCGCGATGAGCATTCTGGCGCCCTGGGCGGGCCGCCCCCAGAGTTCGACCGCGGTGGTGTGCGGTACGAGAACGGAGAGGAGCACGTCCGGCTGGCGCTGGACGTCGTCGACGATGCCGGTGACGGTGAACGGCTGCCCTCCGATGAAGATCGCCGGTTGGGTCTCCAGCGTGGTGATGCCCAGGCGTGCGGCGATGCCCGAGCTGATGACGGTGACGCGCTGGCGGGTGTCGCTGTGGAAGTCGTCGTACAGCCTGCCCTGGGAGAGCCGGGGTTCGGCGGCGCGCAGTGTGCCGGGGGCGGCAGCCACCACGTTGAGGGTTTCCCCTCCGGTGCCGCCGACCGGGGCGGCGGTGACGGCGAGTTCGGCGGCGCCGTACCGGGGTTGCACCGTCCACAGCACGCCGGCGTGCCGCACCCCGTTGAGCCGTTCGACGCGGTCCGAGGCGTCGTCCGGGAACGCCGCGTCGGCGAACTCGTCCTGGTCGCGGGCGACGTCCTCGACCGTCACCTCCGTCGCGGAGAGCACGTTGAAGCGGGAGTCGATCTGCGAGGAGGCGGTGGCGGTGAGGCCGAGTACGGCGACGAAGGCGCCGACGCCCAGGACGGTGCCGAGCATGGTGAGCGCGGAGCGGGCGGGGCGCTGCAGCATCCCTGCCAGCGCTTCGGCCAGCAGGTCCCGTGCCACGAACGTGGAGTGCCCGATGGGGGGCGGGGGCGCGGTGTCCCGTGCCTTTCGGTTCCGGCTCAGCATGCGCGTGCCCGCTCGCTCTCGCTCAGTACGCCGTCCCGGATGGTGACCGTCCGTCGGCCGCGGGCGGCCACGGCAGGGTCGTGTGTGATGAGGACGATCGTGATGCCCTCGGCGTTGAGGGCTTCGAGGAGCCGGAGCACCGCCTCGGCGTTGCCGGTGTCGAGGTTTCCCGTCGGCTCGTCGCACAGGAGCAGCGAGGGCCGGGCGACCAGGGCCCGTGCGATGGCCACCCGCTGGCGTTCGCCGCCGGACATCCGGGTGGGCAGTGCGTCGGTCCGGTGGCCGAGGCCGACCCGATCCAGCGCCTCGCGGGCCCGCTGGGGGCGTTCGCGGCGCGGGGCGCCGCCGTAGACCATGGCGAGTTCGACGTTCTCGCGGGCGCTGCGGTGCGGCAGCAGGTGGAAGGCCTGGAAGACGAACCCGATGCGGCGGCCGCGCAACGTGGTGCGCTCGGTGTCCCTGAGCCGGCCGGTGTCGATGCCGTCGAGGAGGAAGCTGCCCGTCGTGGGCGTGTCGAGGAGTCCGGCGATGTTCAGGAACGTGGACTTGCCCGATCCGGAGGGGCCTACGACGGTGATGAACTCGCCCTTGTGGACCGTGAGGTCGCTGGGGCGGAACGCCTCCACGGGCGGCGGACCCGGATAGGTGAGGCCGACCTGCCGGAATTCGATGACGGGCGGTTCGGACGGGGTCGCGGGCGCGGTCATCCGGTGCCTTCCTGCGCGGTGGAATCGGCGCGGACGCCGGTCACCACGCGGTCGCCCGCGCCGAGGGCCCCGCGGTCCAGGGGGATGACCTCGACATGGCCGTCGCCGGTGGTGCCGGGCCTCACCCGGACCCGGCGCTGCCGGCCGTCGTCCTCGAGCACGGTGACCGCGGTGGAGCCGTCGGCGCCGGCCGACACCGCCGTGACGGGTACGACCAGGACCTTGCCGCGGGTCGTGGCGGCCAGGACGGTCAGGCGGACGTTCTGCCCGGTCCATTGGGCCTCCAGCGGCCGGCCCGGCGCCAGGATCATCAGATAGCCGTCCGCGTCGGACTGCCCGCCGGCCTGCTGTCCGTCCTGCGTGTCGCCGGCGGGTTGCGGGGTCGTACGGGCGGTGGCGACGGACCGTACGAAGGCCGGGGCGGTGGCGCCGTCGAGCTCGGAGAGGATCTCCGCCTTCTGGCCCGCCCTGATCAGGCCCTTCTGGTGGTCGGGCACGTAACCGTGCACCACCAGGGGGCCCGCGGCGACGGTCATCACGGCTCCCTGCACCTTCGTGCCGAGCCGTACGGGGAGGTCCTGCACCCGCGCCGGGAAGCTCTCCAGGAACGCGACCTCGCCGGACGGGACCATGGGGCCCGCGGCCGCCCGCGCGGCGACGAGGGCCTCGCGTGCGGTGGCCAGGTCCTCCCCGGCACGTGCGACGGCCTTGCGCAGGCCCTCCAGGTCGCGGCCGCCGCCCTTCGCCTCCCCGGCCGTTCCCTCGGCCGAGCCGGCCGTCCCCTCGGTCGAGCCGGCCGTCTTGCCCGAGCCCGATTCGGAGCTGCCGGAGCCGGAGCCGGAGGGGGAGTGGGAGCCGGCATCGGATTCGGACCGGGAGCCTGCCTCGGCGGTCTTCAGCGCGTCCTCGGCGTCGTCCAGCGCCCGTTCGGCCGAGGTCACCTGTGCTTCGGCCGAGGTGACGGTGTTCGATCCGTCGGCGCCGCCGACCTGGACGGGTTCGTAGCCGAGCGCGTCGTAGAGCGCGGTGACCGCCGACTTCGTGCCCTCGCCGAAACGCCCCCGGTTGTCGGGGGAGGTGGAGTGGCCGAGCCGCTGGAGCGCGTCCTGGAGCCGGCCCACGTCGCTGCCCTGGGCACCGGGCTTGAGGTCGCGGTAGAGCGGAACGGTGCCCTGGAGCGCGATCACCGGACGGCCGGAGACCTCGACCAGCAGCCGGCCCGCGCGCACCTGGTCGCCTGCCTTCAGCGGCAGCTTGGAGACCGTGGGGCTGCCTCCTTCGGGCGCGCCGCCGGGGGTGATCTCCACGCTCTGGCCGGCGACCACGGTGCCGCGAATGATCATCGAGGATGCCAGCGTCCGGTACTCGACCGGCGCCGTGATCACGGAGGGTGCCGGGGGCCGAGAGTCCGCCGCCGCCTGCGCGGGCGACTTGATCAGCAGGGAGGCCCCGAAGCCCGCCCCGGTGAGCGCGACCGCGCCCGCCGCGATCAGGGCGAGCCAGCGGCGCCTGGTCCGTACGCCGTCACCCCCGTGACCGGCGACCGTCTCGGCCGCCTCCGAGGAGTGCTGCTCGTCGTTCTGCATTCAGTTCGCCAGTGCCGCGTTGGCCGACTTGATGACCGCGCCTTGGTCCTTCTTGATCTCGGCGAAACCGGCGGCGTTCTGCTCGATGTAGTCGTTCTGGATCTGCGTTTCGAGGCGGAGCAGGACGGTGGCGAGCTTCGTGTCCTGCTTGCACTTCACATCGGCCTTGGCCGCGGCCTTCTCCTGCGGTGACGCGGAGTTCCCTTGGAGCGTGAACTTCTCGCCGGGCTGCAGGAACGCGGCGTGCTGGTATCCGGCCTTCTTCATGCAGGACACCCATGCGTCCTGGACCTTGATGAATTCCGGCATCCTCTGGGCCTGTTCGAAGCTGGAGAAGTCGATGCTGAGCAGTCCGATCTTGCCCTTCTCGGGGTTCTGCACCTTCTCGAGCCCCAGCTTGCGCTGGGCCTCCCCCACGCAGCCGCCTTCGGGAATGTCCTTGCCCCGGTAGCTGCCGCCCGAGCCCGCCTGGCCGCCCTTGGGACCCTTGGCGCCGAAGACCATGTACGCCTCGGGCGGAAGCTTGGCCTTGCCGGACACCGCGCCTCGGGCGTGGTCGTCGCCTGCCAAAGGGATCACGTGGTAGCCGTGCTCGGCGGCGACCTTCTCGCTGACCACGCCGTAGCGACGGCTCACGGCCTTGACGGGCTCGGCCTTCGTGACCGGCCAGTCGAACCCGAACCGCTTCATGCAGTCGGAAGCCAGGGTGGAGTGCGCGGTGTCCACCAGCGCCTGCTGCTCGGGGGTGAGGAAATAGGCGGACACCGGGAGGACGATGTCGGCCTCCGTGACGACCTCCCGGGCAACGGAACCGCCGGCACCGATGCCTTCCGGGGCGTCCTCCGCGCACCCGGTGAGCAGCAGCGTGCCGACCCCGGCGGCGATGACAAGACGTGTGTAACGCAAAGGGATCCCCTGGATAGAGTGGATGTGCTGTGGTGGGGCGGAATTGGCCTCCGCCCCACCACGGTCATGGGCCGGGGATCAGGAGTCGTAGACGGTGCCCGAGCACTGGTTGCCGAAGCGGTGCCCGCCCATCACGTCATTGGCGTTCTGACCGCCGCTCAGGGTGATGTAGGCGAAATTGGTCACGGAGCCGTAGTTCGCGATCTTGAAGCAGGGGCCCATGAAATAGGGCGCGCGGTACACCGAGATCCTGGTGTCCACGTGTCGGAGTCCGAGTAGAGACAGGCGTTGTCGGGGGTGCAGGAGGCCGCCTGCGCGGGCGCGGCCATGGCGACTCCCGCGGTGAACAGGGATGCCGCGGCTATGAGCATCGCCGAAGTGCGTCGAATCATGAGTGTTCCTCGTTTCGATCCATGCCGAGATGACGGCCGTTGAGGGTCGGTTGACGTGCTGCGGTGGGGCGGAATCGGCCTCCGCCCCGCCACGGTCATGAGCCGGAGTCGTAGACGGTGCCCGAGCAGTGGTTGCCGAAGCGGTGCGAGGCCATCACGTCATTGGCGTTCTTGCCGCTGCTCAGGGTGATGTAGGCGAAATTGGTCACGGAGCCGTAGTTCGCGATCTTGAAGCAGGGCCCCTGCCACTGGGAGTGGTAGTACACCGAGACCCTGGTGTCCACGTCCCAGTTGTCGAGCGAGCTGAGTCGGAGTCCGAGTAGAGACAGGCGTTGTCGGGGGTGCAGGAGGCCGCCTGCGCGGGCGCGGCCATGGCGACTCCCGCGGTGAACAGGGATGCCGCGGCGACGAGCATCGCCGAAGTGCGTCGAATCATGAGTGTTCCTCGTTTCGATCCATGCCGAGATGACGGCCGTTGAACGGCGAGGGAGCGGAGGGCGGGGTCAGGAGTAGACGGTCGTCCAGTCGCCGCTCTGCTCGGTGGGGACCCACACGATCGTGTCGTCGTAGTACGTGGCGAAGGAGCAGGAGTTGGTCTTGTAGAAGGTGACCCTGACCTCCCCCTTCCACCACCAGCCGCCGATCCAGGTGTCCTTGGTCGGCGTGCTGAAGCAGCCCGACACCGACTCGCCGTTCTGGTTGTAGCCCTCGACGCGGATGGAGTAGACGACGGTGCTGGTGTCGTGGAAGTGGAGCTGCTGGCCGTTCGATCCGGCGAACGACTGGCCCGCGGAGCCCAGCACGCCGGCGAAGGCCAGGGCAGCGGCCCCGACAGTGGTGGCGACCTTCTTGCGCACGTTCATTCTTCCCCCATGAGTTGGATCTCGGACGCCTCCTCGCAGGACGGCGAGGGGCACGGAGACGCGGCTGTCACAGGCCGGTGCCACTGTCGATGGCACGCCGGGCGTCGGGCCGGGTTGTTGTCCCATGGCACCGTTCACGCTGTGGCGCTGTCTCCAGCGGAAAATGTAGGCCGGAGCGGCGCCCGGTGGTGTGCATGGCGTGCCGGGTTCCTGTCCTCTGCGTGCCGCGGGCCGGCCAGGGAGAGCGCACGGTGCTCGGAAGGGGTGACCCCGAAGGCTTCGCGGAACGCCCGGCTGAAGCCGGTCGCGCTGGAGAAGCCCCAGCGGGCCGCTATCGCCTGAACGGGCTGGCCGCTCAGTTCCTCGCACGCGAGGTCGGTCTGGGCGTGCTCCAGCCGGCTCTGGCGGATGTGTGCGGCGACGGTCAGGGGCTGGTCGCCGAACAGGCGGTGGAGACCCCGCACGGACATGTTGTGCCGATCGGCGATCACCTCCGGCGTCAGGCCCGGGTCGCCGGGATCGCTCTCGACGAAGCGGTAGATCCGCTGCAGCGCCTCCTGCGCACGCGCCTCGGCAGGCGCCTCGCCGGGGTCACCGAACCGCCGCGCGAGAAACGCCGTGGCCAGGTCGAGAGCGACGGACCCCATTCCGCGCAGCTCCTCCGGGCGACATTGCGGCCCTCGTGCGAGCAGCGTCTTCAGGAAGTCCGCGAGGATCGCCCCTGACCCCACGTCCGTGGCCAAGTTCCGCGCGAGGAGCCGGTCCACCCGGTCGGGGCTCAGTCCCAGCGCCTGACGGGGGATCTGCATGACCACCGTCTCGATCCGCTCCTCTGCGCACACCCCCTCGCTCGGTCGTGAGGTGTTTGTGAGCACGATTCCCCCGCGACCACCGATTCGTTGCCGTGCTGGGAGATCCGCACCTCACCTCGAGTGACGAGTCCCAGGTGCAAGCGCTCGGGATCGTCACGCCGGACGTGAGTCGAGGTGCGGCGCGAGAGCACCGGCGAGCAGGCCACGGCGGACAGCCGCACCACCCCGAGATCCAGGTCCGTCATGCTCGCCCGGAAGTCGGCCGGGTTCCGGGTGCTGAGCGTGACGGGCATGACAGTGCTGGACACCGTCTCGCAGAACCAGTCGAACCCGTCCTCGCCCGCCCCGACGGCATCCGGCGAAGCCGGCAAACCCATGCGATCCCCTCTCGCCTCGCCGCGCCCGTGATCGATTATCAGGCGCATGCGGCTGCCACGGGGTCGTGATGCCGGCAGGCGGCATGCGGGAACCGACCGCACACCGGGTCGCCGCGGCGCGCCGTCGGCCATCCGTCGTCCTACCATGGATGGTGGTGGTGAAGAGCGAGATCCCGGTGTCGGGAACACCCCGCAGGACGGCAGATGAGCCCCTCTTCCTCCCTCCCGCCTCACCCCGCCCGCCTGCGGCAGATCGGTCGGTTCCGGCCGGAGTCCGACCGTGAGACCGTCGAGGTCCGCGGGAACGCGCAACGGCTCGTCCGCCACCTCGCCGAGGGCGATCCGAGCGAGGCCCTGCGGCACTGACGGGCCTTCCGGCACCCGCTGCGCGCGCCGACCCTGGAACCAGGTGGGATTCGTCCGGAAGGAGACCGGTGGTGAACGCGCTTCTGTATGCCCGGAGCAACCGCATCGTCGAACTGATGGAGCAGCCCGCGGAGCGGCGTGACACCGACTGGATGCGGGAAGCCGCACAGCAGGCGGTCCTGCTGGAACTCGCCACGCTCCCCCCGTATCTGTGCGGCTTGTGGTCGATCGACGCCTCGACCGGGGACGGCACCGTCGTCGACACCCTGCGCGAGATCGTCTTCGACGAGATGTCGCACTTCGGTCTGGCGTGCAACCTGGTCACCACGCTGGGCGGGACTCCCCTGCTGGCCGACGAGACGGTGGTGCCGAGGTACCCCGGCCCGCTTCCGGGAGGTGTGCGGCCCGAACTCTCCGTATTCCTCAGCGGGCTGTCGAAGGATGCGGTGGACATGTACTCCCGCATCGAGGAACCGGACCACCCGCTCGTGCGGGCCGTGGCGGAGCACACGTCGATCGGGGCCTTCTACACCGCGCTCCTGGAAGCGTTCCGCGCGCACCCGGAGCGGATCACCGGGAAACGGCAGCTGACCCTGCGCATGCCTCATCACGGTGAGGGGAACGACGTCGTGCCCCTCGACACGCTCGCCGCCGTCGAGTCGGCCATCGACGTGATCAAGGAACAGGGCGAGGGCACGTCCGCCTCGCCCGAGAACCCGTATCCGGGGGCGGCGGGAGAGCGCGCCCATTTCTACGCCTTCCGGGAGATCTTCCACGAGCGCAAGTTGAGGAAGAACCCGGAGAGCGGAAGGTGGGAGTTCAAGGGAGACAGGATCGAGGTGCCCACGGCCCTGCCCATGGGGGTCGTGCCCGAAGGGGGCTGGCCCCGGACGGGACCCTCCGCACCGGACGCCGAGACGATCCAGATCCTCGACGAGTTCAACCAGGCCTACAGTGACCTGCTGCGCGCGCTGGAAAAGCCGTGGCAGGAGACCGACGCGTCCCAGGCGGAGGACCTGCTGTGGGTCGCGGTGGGGCAGATGTCCTCGTTGCGGGACCCCGCGACACGGCTGATGGCACGCCCGGTCCCCGGCGCCGGCGGCGCCACCTACGGACCGGAGTTCCGCTACGTGGCCCCGTGAGGGGGTCGCGCTCGCGGGAGCCGGCGCACGCCCCCCGCAGGCTTTGCGCGCGCCCCTGCCGCGCGGGTGAAAAGGACACCGGTTCGGCGCCCCGGGCGGTTCGCGACCGCGCCCGGCTCCGTGTCCGGGGTTAGCGTCGGACGCGTTCCGATCCCCCATCCGCCCGGCAGGGGCCCCTTGCGTGCCCGCGGGCGGAGAACGGCGACGATCCGATGAACGTCCCCCATCCCTCCCGGGCCCGCTGATGGCAGCCGCCCCCCTGCCACAGCTGGCCACCGACATCCGCGACGGGCTCGTCCTCCTGCTCCCGGACCTCGCGGGGCTTCCCGCCACCGAGCGTCCGAAGCGCCTGGCACAGGCGCTCGGACTGCCCACCGACGCGCTCACCCCGGAGGCACTGCTCGCTCGGCTCGCGGTGCCGAGCGGGGCGGCGCCGGGGGACCTGTGGCCGGTCCTCGTCGACCTGCTGCGGACCGCGGCGCGAGGCGCGACGCGGGCCGCGCCGAACTGGTCGCTCGCCATCGCGGACGTCCTCCGTGCCGGCCCCACCGAGGTACAGGCGCTCGGCACCACCCTTCCCCCGGTGCTGAACGTCACTTTCAGGCTGAGCGACGCGCTCGACCTGGTGCCAGGACTCGCCGTACGGGACGGGATCAGTCTCGTGCTCGCCCTGCCCACCGCCGTACCCGACGACTCCACCCTCGCGTTCCGGGCCGACGGCATGGAGCTCGCGCTCGTGGACCACGAGCTGCTGAAACTCCTCGCCCCCGGCGGCCTCTCCCTCAAGGGGAGTCTGGGCGTCCACCTCGACAGGAGCGGGCTGCGGCTCGAAGGCGGCAGCAACGGCAAGGGCATCGCCCTGCCCCTGGACCGGGCCCCCGCCGGGCTGCGCGCGCCCTCGCTGTACCTGGCCGCGCGCGACGGCGGGCTCCAGCTCACCTCCTCCTTCCGTGCCTCCCTGCTCGGCGTCGCGGACGCGACGGTCGACGGGGTGGGGCTCGAGATCCGTCCGACGGCCGGCGGGTACACGCCGACGGTGGTGCCGCCGAAGGGGATCGGACTCACCCTGGCGCTCGGCCCGGCGAAGGGCGGCGGGTTCCTCGGCGAGCACGACGGGCAGTGCCGAGGCGCGCTCTCGCTCAGCCTGGGCCTCGTCGAGGTCAAGGCGTTCGGCATCCTGCAGCCCCGCCCGCCGTCGGTGCTCGTGGCGCTGAGCGCCGAGTTCACCCCGGCCATCGAACTGGGCCTCGCCTTCACCCTCAACGCCGTCGGCGGTCTGGTCGGCATCGGCCGCGCGCTGGACCGGGCCGGCCTGGCCACGGTCGTGCAGTCCGGTCACCTGGACGACCTGCTCTTCCCCGCGGACGCCGCGGCGGCGGCGCCGCGCATCCTGACCACCATGGGGACGGTCTTCCCCGCGCGGGCGGGGAGCACGGTCGTCGGGCCGATGTTCCGCATCGGCTGGGGCCGTCCGGTCTCGTTCGTCACGGCCGACATCGGTGTGGTGCTCGAACTGCCCAGCGGGGTGGTCGGCATCCTCGGCCGGCTGCGGGTCGCGCTGCCGGCCCCACAGGCGCCGGTGATCGACCTGCGGGCCTCGGTCGCGGGCGTCGTCGACGCCGCCAACGGACTGGTCGAGATCAACGCGAACCTGGCCGGGTCCCGGCTGCTGACCTCCTCGGTGGACGGGGGTCTCGCCCTGCGGGCCAAGTCGGGCCAGGACGCGACGTTCATCCTCAGCGCCGGCGGATTCCACCCCCGCTACACCCCTCCCGCGGGTTTCCCGACACCGAAGCGCCTGACGATCCCGATCGCGGACAGCCCGTTCCTGAAGGTGGTCTTCACCGGCTACTTCGCCCTCACCCCCGGCACCGTCCAGGCCGGCGCGGAGCTGTCCGCCGTCATCGGGACGAGGAGCACCGGCGTGTCCGGGCGGCTCTCGTTCGACGCGCTGGTGCGCTGGGAGCCGAGCTTCGGCGTGATGCTCGACCTCGGCGGCTCGTTCGCGCTCCGCGTCGCCGGGGCGACGCTGTGCTCCGTCGGGCTGCGCGTCCACGTGGACGGTCCGACGCCGTGCTGGCACATCGCCGGACGCGCCAGCGTGTCCTTCCTCTTCTTCGACGTCAGCTTCCCCTTCGACGAACACTGGAACTGCACCGGCACGGCGGTCGCCCCGCCGCCGCCGGACGTGCGCCGGGCCCTGGAACGGGTCCTGGACGATCCCCGCAGCTGGGAGCCGGTCCTGCCGGACGACGCGCGCACGATGGTCTCGCTGCGCGCCGACGGCGTGGCCGCCGGCCGTCTCCTGCATCCCCTGGGGCGGGTGCGGTTCAGCCAGCGCACGGTGCCGCTGGGGATCGAGGTGACCCGGTTCGGGCCGGGCAGACTGCCCAAGCCGACCAAGTTCGACGTGGACGTCACGTTCCCCACCGGGGCCGGGGTCTCGAAACCGGTCACGGAGGACTTCGCGCGGGCCGACTTCTTCGACCTCACGGACGATCAGAAGCTCACCCAGCCCGCGTTCGAGCGGTTCCGCTCCGGCGCCGAGCTGACCCCGCCGCCCACCTCGGACAACGCCCCCCGGACCACGGTGCCGGTCGAGTACGAGACCAAGTGGCTGGGCGGTACGGCCCCCGCCTCTCCCTGGCTGATCACCGACGCGGCACTCCTGGCCGCCCTCCCGTACGGTGCCGTCGGCCGCAGCCTCGTCCACGAGTTGAGCACCCGTTACGCCAAGACCGTGCGCGCACCGGTGCTGAAGGAACGCATGTACGCGATCGCCAGCCGCCAGACGCTGAAGGCGGCCCCCGTCCATCACCCCAAGAACACGTTCACCGAAGCCGCAGCCCAACTGAAGACCGTCACGGGCCGGTCGGGGCTCCTCCAGGTCGTGCCCGCCTACGAGGTGAGGCCATGACCGTGTACACGTTCGCGTCCTGGGACCGGGACGGCGCGGCCGCCTGTCTCACCGACGCCGACGACCTGTCCCGTACCACCCCCGTACGGGGATCGCTCGCGGCCACCGCGCACGTCAATGGCCCGCCCGGCCGGCCGGTCCCGGTGCCCGCGCTCCAGGTGTACGGCCCCGGGGACGTCCGGGCGCTCGACCCCAAGGAGATCGTGCGGGTCTTCCCGATGCCCGGCACACCGGACGCGGAGCCCACCAAGTTCCCGCTGGTGGAGTTCGAACGCAGCGAGATGCCCTGGCTGTTCACCCCGCTGCGCGCCGGTGACGCGGGCGAGCTGCGCCCCTGGCTGAGCCTCGTCTGCGTGCCCACTTCCAAGGGGCGGCCGCAGCGCAGACCCGGCGTGCCGCTGCCGGTCCTCGAAGTCATGGGCAGCGAGCTGCCCGATCCGACGACCCTGCACCTGTGGGCGCACGCCCAGACCCTCCCCGGCCACGAGGACGACCCGCGGCGGTCGGTCTCCCGGCTCCTCGCGCCCCGCAAGCTGGAACCGCACACCACGTACACCGCCTGCCTGGTCCCCTCCTTCCTGGCCGGCAAGCTCGCCGGACTCGGCAAGGACACCAAGGACGCCACCCTCGCCCCCGCGTGGGACCCGAGCCCGACCGCCCGGTGCGAACTGCCCGTCTACTTCTCCTGGGTCTTCTCGACCGGCGAGGCCGGGGACTTCGAGACCCTCGCGGCACGGCTCAAGGCCCGCCCGTTTCCTCCGCGCGCCGGCCGCCGGCCCCTCGACGTCAGCCGCCCCGGCCTCTTCGCGACCGGCCCCGGACCCGTCGTCCAGGAGGTGGAGAGCGCCCTGCGGGCCCCCGGCAACCTGCCCCGCGACCCGTGGCCCACCGGCCCGCAGAGCGCCCAGTGGCAGCAGCGCCTCGCGAAGGCGCTGGTCCCGATCGGCGACGGCACCGGCGACGAGGACCCGGACGTCCTGCCCCCGCTGTACGGAGGCTTCCACGCCCTGCGCAAGGGCGCCGACCCGGCCTCGACGGGCTGGCTCGACACCCTCAACCTGGACCCGCGGTGGCGGGTCGTGGCGGGGCTCGGCGCCCGGACCGTGCAGGCCGACCAGGAGGCCCTCATGGCCTCCGCGTGGCGCCAGCTCGTGGACGTACAGGCGGCCAACCGGTTCCTCGACCTGGCCCGGTTCGCGCGGCTGGTCTCCGGCCGCCTGCACCTGCGGCACGTGAAGCCGCTCTCCGCCGACGAGGTCCTTCGCCTCGCGACGCCGCTGCAGAGCCGGATCTCCCTGGCCGCGGACACCACCCTGTGGTCGTCGGTCCGGGCGAGCCTCCTGCCGAACGCCATGGCCACCACGGTGTTCCACCGCACGGTACGCCCCATGGGCGTCCTCAGCCGGCGGGTGGGCCTGCTCGCGGGGCGGACGGCGGACGACCCGGAGCCGCCGTTCGCGACGGTGCTGAGCTCGGTCGCGGCCTCCCCCACCGGACTCGCCGTGCCCCGCCGCGACCCGGACGGCACGGTGGCCTTCCGCGTCGCGCCCGAGGACGTCGTCGCCGCGGAGCGGCTCGCCGCCGTACGGAAGGTGTTCGCGCCCGAGGACGGCGCGCCGGACGCCTGGCGGCAGGTGGCGGCCGACGCGACCGCGCGCTCCCGGCTGCGCGACGTCACCACCGAACAGCTGGCCGCCACGTCACCGCTCCCCGCCGCCGGACTCAACCGGTCCTTCCGGCTCGGCGCCCTGCCCGAGGCGGAGGCGCCCGAGAACTTCCTGGCCAGGACGAGGATCGACCAGCACGGCAACCTGGTCTTCCCCACCGAACGGACCGGCCCGGCGGGACTCGACCTGTTCACCGGGGCGGTGGGCACCGGGGCGGCGCCGGGGCGGTTCACCGGCTCCTGGACCGGGCCGTGGGACACCGTCAACGGCGGCAGGGGCGAGCCGGCCGGCGGCTGGCGGGGCACCTGTTCGGGCACCTTGCGGGTCGGTCCCGACCGGTCGGGCACGTGGAAGGGCGCCTTCCACGGCACGTGGAGCAACAACGCGGGCGCCGGCGGCACGGACCCCACCTGGCTCGCCCTCTACACCGGCACCTGGGAGTCCGGCGAGGAGCGCGGCGTGTGGCGCGGGGTGTGCACCGGCACCTGGGACCCCTGGAACTCGTCGTCCGACGGCGTGTTCACCGGGACCTGGAGCTCCGACACCCACCACGGAACCTTCCGGGGTACGTGTCCGGGCGACTGGGACTGGGACACCCCCAGCAGCGTCGGCGGTGAGTGGAGCGCGGACTGCTACGGCGAGATCCTCGTCGCGGCCGAGGGCACCGGCGGGCAGGACCCCTGGGAGCCGGGGCAGCTCAAGGACCTCGTCGACCGCTGGCACGCCACCGGCACCCTGCCCCTGGACGTCTTCACCGGCGGCGGACTGCTCGGCGGCCAGCAGGACCGGCTGCCCGCCCCCGCCGTGCTCGACGCGAGTCCCGGGAACGTCAAGGACATGGTCGTCTCGGCGCACGACCGGGTCCTCGGCCCGTCGGACGCCCCGCCGATCCCGCACCGGGAACCCTTCCCGACCGGGACCTCGCAGAACGGCATCGTGGCCCTGACGGACCCGTCGGTGACGGTGCCCGCGGTGGTGGCCTCCCGGGTCGATCGGCCCGCGGGCACCGACCCGCAAGCACCGGTGCAGTGGGCGCCCGTCTTCCCCGACCCCATGTGGCCGCCGCTGTCCGAACAGTCCAACGAGTGGCTCTTCGGCGGCCTCGAACACATCCCCGCCGACACGGCGGTCCTCGCCGTCACCAACCCGCCCTTCGTGGCCTCGTACATGGTCGGTCTCAACCACGAGTTCGCCCGCGAGCTGCGCTGGCGCGAGTACCCCACCGACCAGCGCGGCACCTACTTCGCCTCGTTCTGGGGGTACGGGACGGACCACGAGTCGCTGGACACGTGGAAGCGCGAGCTCCCGCTGGGCGCGCACCTCACCGGCCCGCCCGACCGGGTGGTCCTGCTGCTGCGCAGCGCCCTGCTCCGCCGCTACCCCGGCGCGATCATCTACGCGGCTCCGCTGATCGGCACGGAACCCGACGAGAACGGCGCCCGGCACCCCATCTTCCGCGGCGGTCTGGACGCCGACACCACCATGGTGGGCTTCAAGCTCACCGAAACCGAACTCAACGCGTCGCCCTGGTGCTTCGTCATCGCGGAGCAGCCCACCGAACCCCGGTTCGGACTCGACGACCCCGACCCCGAGGCGCTCTCCACCACGCCGCCCCCCGGCGCCTGGGGCGGCCCGTACACCCCGCCGAACACTCCCGGTGAGGCGAACGACTGGAACGACCTGAAATGGAGTCACCTCTTCGACTCCAAGGACGCCTTCCTGGCCGCGACCCACGCGCCGGGAACCCTACGGCCCAACGTCTCGTACGGCGGCCTGGTCTGGGGCAGGAGCGCGGCCGGGACGGCCCGCCAGTGCTTCCAGCAGCCCGTCAGGGTCATCCTGCCCGCCAAACGGCTCATGGCCCCGTGAGGAGAGAACATCCGATGAGAGATCTCGGCGCGCTGCGCCAGGACGTGGCCGAGGCCGAGGAGCACCGCGCCCTGCTCGGCGCCGGAGCCACCGACGACGAACGCAAGGCCGCCTTCGCCCGCCTCGGCACCGCGCGGCGCGCCGTCGACGCGGAGCTGCGCGCCCTCGCCGACGAGGGTTTCGCCCCGCTGCTGCGCCAGGTGGACCCCGAGGTGCCGCTGATGCTGCTGCCGGTACGGCTGGAGACGCGGCTCTGCCTGGACGACCCGGCGTCCCACCGGCTGCTCGTCCGCATCTTCCCCGATGACATCCACATCGAGTCGCACGAGCCGCACCCCACCGACGGCGAGGTCCAGCAGGCCCGGCGGTACTGGCGGACCGTCTGGCGGGCGGGCCGTGCCGACAACGCGGCCGGGGACCGCGAGCGGCTGCTGCTCGCCGCCTGGGGCCAGTTGGCGGGGGCTGTCGGCGCCCGGCGGGCCCGGTGGCTGGTCCGGCTCCTGAAGCCGGTCTCGGACACCCGGCCGCCGTTGCCCGTGCCCGACACCGGGACGGTGCCGGAGCCGTCGTGGCCCGAGGTGCCGGTCCGGGGCCGCGGCTGGAACCGGGCGGCGACCGCCTCGACGCTGCCGGACATGTTCGTCGTACGGGCCTACCAGGGCGACCGGCTGGTCGCCGAGGAACCCGGCAAGCCGGTGCCCGACGTCGTCCACGTCGGTCCCGACCCGGACGCCGAGCCCGCGGCGGGCGGACCGCACCTCGATCCGGCGCTGCTCTGGCTGAAGCAGTACGACACCGCGGTGGAGAACGGGCTCGCGATCACCGTGCCGCTGCGCCCCGAGAACGGGTACGCGGCGGACCGGAAACCGCTGCTGACCCGTGTGGTCGTGTTCGGCGTCTCTGCCTCGCTCGCCCCCGAGGAGGCGGCGGCCCGCGTCGCCGGCCTCCTGTCGGGCCGGGACGGTGACGGCGAGGCGGCGTTCGTGCCGCAGGGCACGCCGACCAACAACCTCCCGGACGCCGGGTCCCCGCATCCCGCGCCGCCCGACGTCGACCGGCTCCTCGGCGCCGTCCCGACCGCCCCGGCCGACGGGTGGGACAACGGCAGGCGCACCGCCGCCGCCCTCGGCCTGCCGCCCGGCGGCCTCGACGCGCTCCCCGGCGCCGACGACCCGGAACAGGCCGACGCGCGCAACCTGCAACTCGCCCTGTGGAGCGCCACCGGGGACTTCTTCCTCGACGAGCTGATGGACCAGGACAAGGGAGGCGGGCAGCTCGACGTCGACCGGGAGTGGCTGCGGGTCCATCACCACGACCACGTCCGGGCCAGGGGCCCGCTGCCGGTCCTGCGGGTCGGCAGGCAGCCGTACGGGCTGCTGCCGGTCACCGCGACCGCGCGCTGGCGGGCCGACACCGCCGCGCACGAACCGCCCGGCCTCGCGGGGCTCCACCGCGTCCTCGGGGTCCTGCGCCCGTTCTGGGAGGTGGGCGTCGGCACGCTGCCCCGGGTCGACGGACCCGACCAGGACGACGACACCCTCCCCCTGGCCAAGCCCGAGAGGGACGTGCTACGGGCCCTCGGCATGGCGCCGGTCTCCGGCACGGTGTCGGTGCGGAAGGTCCAGGGCGGCATGCTCGCCTGCTTCGGCGACCTCGGCCTCGGCATCCTCGGCTCGCACTTCGGCGGCGGCGAGCAGTGCATGGCGAGCACGCCGGAGGACCTGCACTCACGGGCCCTCAACGAGGCCCTCGGCATCCGCTACCGGCCCCGCATCACCCATCACGTCAACGGCCGGGCCACCCGGCTCTGGCTGCCGTACGCGCGACCGCACCTGCCCGAGGGCCAGGATCCGGTGGCCGAGCTCGCCGGCTTCCTGGACCGCGTCGTCGAACGCTTCGAGCTGCGCAGGCTGATGGTCGGCAAGGCGGAGGCCCGCACGCTCCTGGAGGCACTGCTGCGGCACAGCGCCAACCTGGAGTACGGGCGCGCCGCCGCCGGGGCGAAGGACCCGCTGGTGTTCCGGCCCCGGCTGCGCTTCGCCGAGGTGCTGCTCAACCCCGACACGGCGCTGCAGACGATCAGTTCGGCGGGGCTCAAGGCGACGCCGTTCACTCTGGGCAAGATCATGCAGTCACCGGCAGGAGCGGTCGGCGGCGCGGACGGCGACGGGACCGGGACCGACCGGGGTCCGACGGTGTCCGAGGCCATCGTCGAGGCCCGGCTGTCCCTGGCCGGGCGGGTCTCGGACGCGGCGGTCAACAGCCGGGGCGTCTTCGCCCTCCTGGGCACCGAACGCCCGTGGAGCGTACGGCTCGCGGAGATGGACGCGGCCCTCCAGTACCTCGCCGGGCGGGTGAAGGCGTGGGACAAGCGCGGGGACGCCTTCGGGCCGGTCGAGCGGCTCCTCGGCGAGTCCCTCGACCTCGTGTCGCACCGCCTCGACGCATGGATCACCTCCCTCGCCACCGCCCGGCTGCACGCGCTGCGGAAGCGGCGTCCGGCCGGTGTGCAACTGGGCGCGTACGGCTGGGTGGAGAACCTGTCGCGGCACCCCGGCCGGCGCAGCAGGGGGTGGGTGCTCGCGCCCTCGATCCCGCAGGCGGCGACCGCGGCCATCCTGCGCAGCGGCGCCCTGTCGCACCCGACCGACCCCGGGGCCTTCGCCGTCGACCTGTCCTCGCGCCGGATGCGCGTGGCGATGACCGTCGTCGACGGCATGGCGCAGGGCCAGCCGCTGGGCGCGCTCCTCGGCTACCGGCTCGAACGGCGCCTGCACGACGAGCGCGAGACCACCGGCGGGCTCCGCGAGCTGGACCGGTTCATCGCACCGCTGCGCGCCAAGTGGTCGGTGCAGAGCGCGCAGCATCCCGGCGACGGAGCGCAGGGGTTCATCGGCCCGCACGACGTGACCGACGGCGCGCGCCTCGCCGAGGTGCCGGAGCAGATCGTCATCGACTACCTCAAGACGCAGGCGGGGACCACGCCGATGTCCTCCGCGGAGCAGTCCACCGTACGGCGGCACCTCACGGCCCTGCGGGACGACCTCGACGCCGTGGCGGACCTGCTCCTCGCCGAGAGCGTCCACCAGCTGGCCAACGGCAGCCACGACCGGGCGGCCGCCACCATGGAGTCCCTGGCGGCGGGCGGACAGCCGCCGCCCCGGCCGCAGGTCCTCGACACCCCGCGGCGCGGCATCCCGGTCGGCCACCGCGTCCTCGTCGTCGTACCGGAGGGCACCGCCAGGGCCGCGGGCTGGGACGGCGCGCAGCAGACCGCCCGGCCCCGCGCGCTGGCCGAACCCCGGCTCGACGCGTGGGCCGGACACCAGTTGGGGCCGACGGCCCGGATCCGGCTGCGGGCCGCCTGGCTGCGGCCCGGCCAGACCGCCGGAGACGGGTCGGCCACGGTCACCGAGCACGCCTGGCCGCTCGCGCGGTACTGCGCCCTGGACGTGGTGGCGCTCGCGTCGGCGGGCCGGCTGCGGGCCGTCCTGGAGCACGCGCTGACCTACGAGCGGCCGGCGAACGTGCCCGAGGACGCCCTGCCGCAGCTGCGCACCGCCCGGGCCGCCGCCTGGCCCCGTACCACCGTGGGCATCGCCCAGGTCGAGGCGCTGGCCGCGGCGGTGACCGCCGTGCTCAGCTCCGGCAGGGCGGGCACGGAGGGCGATCTGGCCGCGGCCCACAACCCGCCGCAGTCGGCCGTCGACCAGGAGCTGAAGCAGCGGGCGGACACCGCGCGCGACGGCCTGCGGGCCGCACACGCGGCCGAGGACCTGGAGGCGCTCGCCGCCTACGGGGTGACCGGCCCTCCGTCGGGCTCCGCAGCGGAGCTCCAGGACCAGTTGGCGGGCGCGCTGCGCAAGGGGCGGGAGCGGCTCGGCCAAGCCGACGAGCTGGCGAAGCGCACGGACCCCGGGGCCTCGGCCGCGGTCCTGGAGGCCGTGTTCGGCTCCGGGTTCCGGGCCGTGAGCCTCTCGCGCGCACCGGAGGGCGACGCGCTGGACGCCTCGTTCGGGTCCGGCCTCGACCGGGGCGGCGACGCCCGGCTCGTCCCGGGCGACTGGGTGGAGCAGATGGGCATGGTCCGGCCCGGCGCCGGCGCCCTGGCGGACCTCCTCATGCACACCCAGGCCGCCGGGACCGGGGCGGGCCACGAACTGCGGATCGGTCAGGTCCCGTTCGCGCAGGGCGACCGCTGGGTCGGCGCGCACAGGACCGCCGACGACGAGAAGGCGCCGGCGACGGGACTGGTGGTGCACGGGCCCGCCAAGCCGTTCGCGACACACCGGGCGGCCGTCCTCGTCGTCGACGAGTGGTCGGAACTGATCCCGGCGCAACGACACACGGCGGGCGCCACCTTCCACTACGACGCGCCGGGGGCGCGCGCCCCGCAGGCCGTCCTGCTCGCCGTACCGCCCGAGGTGGGCGCGGCCTGGACGCCCGACGTGCTGGCCGCCACCGTCGTCGAGGCCCTCGACCTGGCCAAGCTGCGGCTCGTCGACCTCGACGCGCTGGGCTGGCTGGGGCGTTACCTGCCCGCGGCCTACCTGCCGGACACGGCGCTGCCTTCGGCGCCCTCCGTGAACATGAAGGACCTCATGAAGCGGGCCGAGCTGGGGTCCCTCGTCAAGCTGCTGACCGACAAGGAGTCCTGACGGTGTTCGATGTCATGCACTTCGGCCAGT
Source organism: Streptomyces wedmorensis (assembly GCF_000716445.1). Lineage (GTDB taxonomy): Bacteria > Actinomycetota > Actinomycetes > Streptomycetales > Streptomycetaceae > Streptomyces > Streptomyces wedmorensis. The sequence continues at coordinate 43,744 of NZ_JNWK01000009.1, read as the reverse complement.
TCCACCGCGTGGAACCGGTGGTCAGGCCGAGCGGTACGGGCGGTCAGCTCGACGACGCGCTCGCGGCGCGGGTCGCCGACCCGCTGTTCCTGCTGGCCCGGCAGTGGCAGGTCGCCGAGTTCGCGGGCGAGGACGGCGGATCGCCCGTCTGGTGCACCCTCAGCACCGAGAGCACCCCGCTCGACTCCTTCCGTCCGGCCTCCGACGGCACGGCGGTGGCCCTGTCGAAGGGCATGCCGCTGGAGTTCCTCGCGGAGGCCGGGGCGGCGCCGGGCGAGAGCGCGGGGGAGCTCACGCTCCGCGCCGCCGCCCGGGCCGGCGCACGGTTCCTCGCCACCCTCCGCACGGTGAACCTGCCCTCCTCCGTCCTGGACGACATCGACGAGGAGGTCCTCGACAGGGCGCCGTTGCCCGTGCCCGGAGACGTTCCGGAGGAGGACCCGCTGCGCCGCGACCCGGCCGGGCAGGGCCTGCGCGAGATCCTCGCGGGCCGGGCCCCCGACGGGGCCGCGCTCGCCGGCCATCTGGCGGACGGCTGGCGGCCGCCGGGGCTCACGGCCTCCCAACGGACCGCCTTCGACAAGGCGGCCGCACTCTGGCTGGCCTGGTACGGGGAGCGGTACCGGCCACCGGTGACGTCGAGCTGGGCACGGGAGCGGCTGGAGCACCGCTTCGCCGTCACCGCCAAGCCCGGCGGCCGGACGGTGACGCTGACCGCGCCCGAGTACACCGGCGGCACCGCCGACACGTACCACTTCGACCTCGACCTGGGCGGCGGCGCGCTCCCCGCCCCGGTCGGCGGCACACCGGTGGGTGTGCTGCCCACCCGGGTCACGTACCCCGGCATGCCGGCCGAACGCTGGTGGGAGTTCGAGGACTCCGCCGTCAACCTGCCCGACATCGGCGCGGGCGTGCCGGACCTGGCCCGGCTGCTCGTCGTCGAGTTCGCGAACGTCTACGGGAACGACCACTGGATCGTCCCGGTGGAGCTGGCCACGGGCGCGCTGCACCGGATCGCCTCCCTCACGGTCGTCGACACCTTCGAGGAGACGATTCCGGTCAAGGCGGCCGACGACGACCACTGGTCGGTGTTCCGTCTCACGGACGCCGCGACCGGAGCGGCGGCGCCGCCGCTCCTGCCGCTGCTGCCGACCGCCTCCGCCCGTCTCGAAGGCGCCCCCGTCGAGGAAGTCCTGTTCGCCCGCGACGAGATGGCCAACCTGGGCTTCGCGATCGAGCGGGTCGTGCAGAGCGCCACCGGCCGACCGCGGGTCCGGGCCGACGAGCCGCCGGACGACACGCCGCAGGTCCCGCCCGCCGACCCGACGGCGCTCGCCTACCGCCTCCTGACACCGGTGCCGCCGTACTGGATCCCCCTGGTGCCGGTGCCGTTGGAGGAGGACTCGGCGGCCGTCTGCCTGCGGCGCGGGCAGATCCCCCGTTTCGACGCGCACGGCGACCGGTTGCCACAGCTCAAGGCGGCCGGGCAGGTCCTCGAACCGAAGGTGAAGCGGGTGTTCTTCCGCGAGGAGGAGGTCCCGCGCTCAGGAGTGACCGTCAGCCGCGTGCCGGTCGTGGCCCGCGGCGAGGACGGCCGCATCTACCAGTGGGTCGGCCGGCGCGTCCGGGCCGGCCGGGGCGAGGCGTCCAGCGCCCTCGCGTTCGACGGGGCCGTACCGCCGAAGGGGTCGTGATGAACACGGAAGCCAGGACGAACGCACACACCGGGACGGGCATGCCGGGCAGAGGGAGCGAACACCGGCGCGGCGACCGCCCGCGGCGCGAAGCCGTCGCCGTGAGGAGCACGACCCGCTCGGCGGGCGAGATCACCACGCCCAGGGAGCTGATGGTCCTCGACCTCACCTCGGACGACACCGAGATCGTCGGGGTGGACTTCATCGGGTACGTCCACCGGTGGGACAGGCTCCTCGGAAAACCCGTCTCCGCCCCGGTCCAGGTGCACACGCGGACCGTCTACGCGATGCTGCTCACCCCCGACGACCACGAGATCGTCATCGGCGGCGGCGACGGCGTCCTGCGCCGCTGGAACCGGGTGAACGGCACCCCCCTGGGCGAGCCCCTCACCGGCCATCGGAGCCGCATCCGCGGCCTCGCCGTCACCCGTGACGGGCGGGAACTCGTCTCCGCCTCCCAGGACGGCACGGTGCGCCGCTGGGACCGGGCGGCCGGCTCCCAGCTCGGCGAACCCCTGACGGGGCACGCGGGTACGGTACGGGCGGTCGCGCTCGCCGCCGACGAGGAGCTCGTCGTCACGGCCGGTCAGGACGGCACCGTACGGCGCTGGAACCGGGCGGACGGCACCCCGGTCGGCGAGCCGCTCGTCGGCCACAGCGGTCCGGTCCAGGCGCTGGCGACCGCCCCCGACGGGCGAATCGCCGCCTCCGGCGGCCGGGACGGCACCGTGCGCCGCTGGGACCTCGGCTCGGGACGGCCGGTCGGCCCCCCGCTGGTCCTCGACTCGGCCGTCTGGTCGGTGCTGCTCACGCGCGACGGCGAGATCGCGGCGGGCAGCGCCCACGGCCTCCTGCACCGCTGGGACCGCACGGGACAGCGGATCGGCGCCCCCGTCGCGGCGCACGGCTGGGGCGTGCCGTCGATCGCGGCGACGCGGGACGAGTCCGAGCTCGTCACCTGCGGCTGGGACGCGAGGATCCGGCGCTGGGCGCGCGTCACGGGAGAGCCCACCAGGTCGGCCCGGAAGGAGACCCGCATCGACCTCGTACCGCGCCTGGAGATCACCGGCACGACACCGTCCTGACCCCCTTCCCCACCGACGACCGATCGGAAGAGCCGATGCCGGCCATCACCATCGACACCTCACAGCTGACGTTCCCTCTGGTCGCGGTCGCGGTCTCCGACACCGGGTCCGGGTCCGGGTCCGGGTCCGGGTCCGGGTCCGTGGCGGGAGCCGTACCCGGGTACGTGGACGGGGATGGGCACGCGTCCCGTTCCGGATACGGCGCCCGGCCCGGGACGCGGTTCCTCGACGGGGCGGCCGACCCGCCGCCCGAGGTGTCGCTCCCGCCACGTACGGGCTATCTGCTGCGGCCGGCCGATTCCGCCACGGCCGCCGTCACCTTCGACGTACGAGAGGACGGCACGCTCGACTTCGACCCGGAGTTCGACGCGTTCCTCGACGGCCGCGGCGGACGGCGGCTGACCGTGCGCGGCGTACCCGTCGCCATCGACGCCCTGGCTCTCGACCATCCCCTCGTACCGGAACTGCCGGACGCGGAACCCCTCACGCCGGACCGGGTTCACGAACTGCGTCTGCTGCCCGCCTACGGCTACCGGCTGCGGGCCTCGGCAGGCACCGCCGACGGCGGCCTCCGCTTCTCCGTCCCGCCGGACGGCCGGGTCCGGCTCGACCCGGAGGCGGCCGGCTTCGCCGACGCCTCCGGGCACACCCTGACGGTCCACGGGCACACGATCACCGTCGACGGCCGCGGGCTCTCCCACGGTCTACTGCCCGTCGGCGCGTCCGTCACCGGCACGGGCTCCCTGGCCCGCACCTCGACGCACCGGCTCACGCTGCTGCCGGCGTCCGGGTACCTCCTCCAGGCGAGTCCCGGGGTGACCGCCGACCTCGCGTACACCGTCCGGTCCGACGGCACCGTCGACTACGAGGAGTCCTGCGACCCCTTCCTGGCCGGACGCGGCACGGACACGCTGGTCGTGGGCGGGTTTCCGGTGGTGCTTTCGGCGGTCCGGGCGGACGGCGACCTCCTCGGCGTCACGGCCCTGGACTCCCTGCCGCAGACCCCCCGCGAGCTGACGGCCGTCCTCGCCCCGGCGACGGGCTACCTCGCGCGGACCGCGCACGGCCTGTGCAGCGCCTTCGGGATCGCCCGGGACGGCTCCTTCGCCATCGAGCCTTCGGCGTCCCGCTCCTTCGCCGCTCGGCCGGCCCTGGTCACGGGATCGCCCACGACGCTGACGGTACGGGTCACGGCGACCGTCCCCGGCGGTCCCCCGCCGCGCGGCGCCGTCACCTTCAGCACGGACGGCCGGGTGCTCGGCACGGCCCTCCTGGACGAGGTGGGCATGGCGACGCTGCGTACGCCGCACCCGCCGGTGGACGGGGCCGGGATCGTCGTCTCGTACGAGGGCGACGACGACCACGGTCCGTGCGGCGTGACCGTCTCCTCCGACTCCGCCGGGGTTCCCACGGCGTCCCGGAGCGTTCTCCCGGTGTCTCAGGGGGACGGGGGCGACGCCGCCGCCCCGTGAGGCGGCGGCTCGTCGGGATTGCGGGTCGCCGGGGCGTCGGTGACGACCCGTTTGCCGTCCAGGGTGTAGTCGCGGCGGCGGCGCCGGGGCACGTACCCGTCGGGGCAGAGCCGCACGCCCCGCCCCGGCGGGGCGCCCTGGTCCTGCGTGGGCGGGTAGGGCGGCGGCTCCACCGCCCCGCCCGCCCGGTCGATCCGGACGCACTCGACGTCCGGATCGGCCTCGGAGGGGATCACCTCGGGCCGGTCGTCCTCGGCCGGAAGGTCACTCGACTCCACCCGGACCTCCCCAGTAGCAGTTCGAGCCCCAGGTCGTCGCACCGGAGAAGTCGGTCGTGATCCGGTAGGCGTTCGGGTTGGTCTCGTGGATGTAGCCCTGCATGTTGACCATCGACCCGGCGGTGTCGGACTGATAGGCCAGGTTGCGCATGTAGGCCGCGCGGCGCCAGCCGTGGTAGGGGAAGTAGCCGCTGCCCATCCAGGTTTTCGTCGGCCCGGGGTGGCTGACCTCGTCGACGACCTCACCGCCCCAGTCGATGGACTGGGCCTGGTTGAGCAGCCCCGCTGCGTTGAACAGTCCGTCGGGGCCGCCGGCGGGGTAGTACCCCATCCACTCGTTGCCTATCCGGACCCACCAGTTGCCGGCGAAGAGCGTGACCTTGATGGCGAGTTCGTACTGGTTCCCGTCGAACACGCTCTCCGCGAGGCGTATGGTCGGGTAGACCGTGGTCGACTTCTGCTTCCAGCCGAGCACGTCGGTGTTGTAGCCGCCCTTCTTCGGGCCGCTGGCCGTGTAGTTGTTGGTCGTGTAGAAGATGAACAGGTGCGGATACCAGTCCCCGTAGAGGCCCTGGTAGGTCTGCGTGCCCACTTCGACGGTCTGCCCGTCGGTCGTGCCCGGCGCGAAGCTGCCCCGCACCACCCACTCCTGCCCGAGGGAGAACTCGTCCGACCACTCGACGTAGGGCCGCCAGGTGTTGATGACGCCTTCCGTCCCGTAGTTCGTGACCTGCTGGATGGTGTGCGCGTACTTGTGCGGGGAGACGGCTCGGGGCGCGATGCCGGGATCGTCGGGCGGTGTCACGAGCTTCGCGCGCGTCCCTTTGGCGAGGTAGTCCTGGAGCGTGCCGGCGGCGGTGATGCTGTCCAGCTGCTTGTGCACCATCGGGACCGTGCCGGGAGGGCCCGTCTGGCCGCTGCCGGCGGCCACCTCGAAGGGCTGGGGCAAAGCGGGACGGTCGCCGGGACCGGAGTCCCTCGGGTAATCGAGCTCCGGTGGCTCGGCATCGGCCTCGCTGGGGACCCAGTCGAGGTCCTCCCCGTACGGGGTCGTGGTGCGTGCCACCACATCGCGTCGCGCGTACAGGTCCTTGAAGTACTGCCGGATCTCGTCCAGCTGCTCCGCGGCCTCGCGGTCCAGATCCCGGCCCGCTCGCGGTGGCGGCGCCGACTTCGGCGACTCCGGGTTGCGTTCGATCCTGCCGAATTCCATGGTTCCCTCCTTCAGGGCTTCGCGAGGGACCCCGGGACGCCGACGACGTGACCGGGATTCAACACGCCGCCGCCCCCGTGGAAGAGCGAGATCCCGACCACGCCGTCGACGTCGCGGATGATGGTGCGAGGACAGGGGGTTCGTGTGCGTCACCGGTCATGGAACCTCTTGACGTCGGATGCGGGCGACGGTGTCGCGGCCGCATCGGCCCCGGTATCTCCATCGTGCCCCCACACGGGAGTCGGCGCAGCTCGACCCCTCCCGGCCGAGCCGGCCGCGGCCCGCCGGATGCCGGGTCGGGTGACATCGCACGGGCGCTCTTCATCGTCCGGCCAGGGCCCTTGCGATCGCGTCGGAGATCGGCTGGGCCGTGTGGTCCTCGTAGAAGCTGTACGCGGGGCTGGGGTTGACCTCGAAGCAGTAGAACTCGCCGTCGTCCGTGAGGACGAGGTCGATGCCGGCGAGGGCGAGGCCGAGCCCGCCGGCGAGGTCGGCGCAGCGGCGCGCCAGTTCGCGGGGCGGGGTCCACGGCGTGAGGTCGGCGCGGCCTCCGTACCGGCCGGCGTAGCGGTAGTCCACCTGGTCGGTCTCGATGCGGGTGGCGAGGACCTCGCCCGCGACCACGTGCACGCGGATGTTCACGCCGGTGACGTAGCGCTGGAACTGGACGGGGCACGAGCGGATCCGCGGGAGCCGGGCGGCGGCCTCGTCGTCGAGCAGCCGCACGATCGAGCGCACCGAGCTGATCGACTTGTAGACGACCCGGCCGTGCCGGTCCCGGAAGGCGAGTGCGCGGTCCGGGTCGTCGGTGACGAGGGTCTCGGGGACGCGGAACCCGGCACGGCGGATCAGCTGGGCCTGGTAGGGCTTGGAGCGGTTGGTCGCCGTCGCGGAGGCGCGGTTCATCACGCGTCCCGGCGCGATCTCGATCCAGGTGCCGAGGGCCTGGTGCCAGGCCTGGCAGTGCCGCAGCGTCTCCTGGTCCGCGCCGCGTGCCTCGGGCAGCAGCCGCCAGTCCATGAGCCGGGTGTAGATGCCGGTGACGTCGGAGCAGGCGACGGTCAGGCCGTCGCAGCGCAGGTGCCCGCGCACGTCCGTGCCGTCGACACGGATGTCGATCGGGGTGTCCGTGAAGTGGCGCTGGTGCAGCACGGCGTACGGCAGGCCCCGGCGTCGCAGCGCGTCGATGACGAGGGCGATCGGCCGCTCGCTGGCGATGCCGCAGACGACGATCACCGGGACCTCGCGGGCAGCCGGGTCAGGTACGCGTGGAGGCCGTCGAGCATCGCGGCGCCCGCGATCCGCAGGTCGGGCAGGAGCGTCGCCCCCGCGAATCTCGCGCCGTGCCGGGCGTGCGCGTCGGGCTCCAGGCGGATGCCCAGGAGGTCGGCCTCCGCGCTGCGGGCGAGGCGGAGGCAGGCCGGGGAGAGGCCGTCGAGCGATTCGCCGTCGTGGACGCCGTAGACGTCGTCGCCGAGGACGACCAGGGTGCGGGCGGGCGACCGGTCCGTGGGCGGTTCGTCCGGGATGTCGTCGGTCAGCCTCAGCGGCGACACCGCCAGTCCCGCCGCGGCGGCGAGCACCGTCCACTCGGCGGGAGAGCGGAGGGTGCCGGAAAGACCGAGGGGGCTGGGGCGGTTGACCGTCACGGGGGCGAGGCACTGGAGCCAGCTGAGGACGAGCGCGTCCCATTCCGCCATCGCGTAGGCGGTGTCGGCGTAGGAGGCGAAGCGGAGATGGTGCAGGGGTGCGAAGGTGAGCCGGTTGACCACGCCGTGGACGGCGTCGCTCGCGAGGTCGCGCCCGTCGGGCAGGGTGAGCTCGAAGCCGGCCCGATCACCATCGGCGGCATCGTCGCCGGACGGCTCCGGCTCGGTCCGGTCCTCCCCCCGGCCTCGCTCCTCCTCGATCCGGTGCGTGGACCGTTCGGTGCGCGTCAACGTCCCGGCGTCGACGAGCTCCAGCGGGTCGAGCCCCCTTTCACGCAGCCCGGCGGCGGCCCAGTGGGCAGCCCGGTCCTCCGCGTCGCACAGCACCAGCCACATGACGACCGCCGCCTCGCTACGGCGCCGGGTCCTCGTGGACGAGGGCGCTCGTCGACACGTCGGGGCGCAGCTCCTGGGGGATGAAGTGCACGTGCGGGGAGGCCGCACCGGCCCAGGCGACGAGGGGCGAGAGGGGGGTGGGGAAGAGGTCACCGACCATCATCAGTTCGTCCGGCGTGTCCTTGTTCTCCTTGTCCTTCCCCTCCTTCTCCTTCTCCTTGCCCTCCTTCTCCTTCTCCTTCTCCTTTTCCTTCTCCTTGCTCACCTTCTCGGAGCGTGTGAGGTGGAGCGTCCGCTCCTCCACGTCGCGGGTGTCGGCCTGCAGTGTGAAGTCGGTGCTGTGCCTGACGAATCCGACACCGCCGGGAACGAACTCGATGGGGGCGACCTTGATACGGAGGTGCCCGCAGGCGTTCGGAAGGACGGGCGACGTCCTCTCGTCCAGGAGGAACCCGTTACCGAGGTCGGTTCCCGCCGGGGTGTCGATGGTGAGTTCTCGCGTACCGACATTGGCCACGTTCACCACGATGTCGCCGACGGGCTTTCCCAGAAGGGCTTCCCTACCGTGGGACCGTTCCATCATGAGCCGCGGTTGACGGGTGTCGTCCTCGAGGTCCGAGACGACCCAGACGAAGAGGAGTTCCACCGGCGCCTTGTTCGTGATCCGTATCTCCCAGGGCCGTTCGGATGGTTTGCCGATGCTCACGCTGATCAGGATGACGCCCCGGGGCTCAGGGATCCAGGATGCCGTGGCGACCGGCGTCAGGGAGGCGTCATCGATCGTGACGGTGTCCGGTCCGCGTGGCACCGGCACGAAATCGCCCTCTCCCGCGCGCAGTTCGACGACCACGGCCGATTCCCCGGGAGGCGCGCACTCCGTCCCCGCCTTGATGAGGCGAAGGAACACGCCCGACAGCTGGGCACCTACCTGGAAGGCGACCGGAGTACTGGGTGGCGATCCCGCGGCGAGTCGCAGCGGCCCCTCCTCGGGATACATCTGGAAGACCGGGTCGACCATGGTCACCACACTCCAAGGGGGACGATGTCGGCGTAGACCAGCCGCCCCGGGCCCTCGACGGCGGATCCCGTCTCGTTCGTGGCGGGCGGATGCGTCTCGTACTCCTGGACGACAATGCGCTGGGGGCGGTCCCCGGTGGCGGGGAGGTCGAGGTCGCGGGCCTGACCGAGGGACCCGGTGGTCCGGAAGACGGTGCTCCAGCCCGCGCCGCCGCCGTCCGCGGCCGGGTCGGATCTGACCTGGAGTTCGGTACGGACGAGGTTCGGCCGGGGGCCGGCCGGGCCGAGGCCGTCGAGGAGCACGGTGGCCCGCCCCGTCGTCCGGGTGACGAGGAGGCGGCGGTGGGGCGGGAGCTGAACCGGCTCCGTCAGCACCGAGGGGGACAGGGTGGGCACGCCGTCGACGGTGTGGTCCTGGTAGCGGGCCAGGGCCAGTCGGACGAAGGGGAAGTAGGAGGCGGTGACGAGCGGGGACAGGTCGATGTCGGCGTACCAGCGGTCGGCCGCCTGGTCGAAGTGGACGGGGTACGCGATCACGTCGACGGCTCGTTCCAGTTCCGGCAGGTCCACCCGGTCGCCGCGCGGGGCGACGACGTCGCTCCGGCTGAGGACGGCGGGCGGGGCGCCGGTGGTCCAGATCGGGTCGCGGCCCGCCACGCTGACGTACCGCAGCACGTCGGCGGGGGCGGACGGGCTGGGCCAGGTGAGGACGGCAAGGCGTTCGTCGTCCCCGGAGACGTACCAGGGCCGTTCGAGCAGGACCCGAAGGCCGCCTCCGTACCTCCAGCGGGTGAGCGACTGCTGGCCGTCGTGCGAACGGGTCCAGCGGAACGTCGGCACGGTGTGGAGGACCTTGGGTGCGGGCGGTCGGGCGGAGCTCGGCACGTCGGTGACCTCCAGGACGCCCTCGCTCAGGCAGGCCTGGGGGTCGGCGGCGGTGGCGCGGGGGAAGCAGTCCTGGAAGCGGGAGACGGCGGTGGCGCGGTACGTGACGTGGCGGCGGCGGGTGTCGCCGAACTCCTGGCGGATCGTGGTGAACGCCTCGTGCTGCGGGGCGCGCTGGACGTCGTACGAGCCGAGGATGGCGGTCTGCCGGGGCTCGGCCGGCTTGTGCGGCGGGAGGTCCTCGTGGTCGGTCCACTCGGCGCGCAGGTCGAGGCGGCCGGTGCTGGCGATGTGGATGCGCAGATCGTCGGTGTTCAGGACGGCGCTGGTCTCTCCGGCGATCCGGCGGGCGGCGAGCAGGCCGGAGGGGACCGCCAGGGGGCGCTGCACGGCGTGGACGAGGGTGACGGTGCGCGGGGGCGTGACCAGGCGGTTGCTGCCCTCGGTGATGGGCTGGAACGCGGTGGGGTCCGTGGGGTCGATGCCCAGCCAGGTGACGATGCCGAACAGCTGGACGCTGCGGGTGCCGGGGCAGGAGGGGATGTCGAAGGTGACCTCTTCGGCGGGGCCGAGCGCGACGGTGAACGTGCGCTGGTCCGGGGAGCGGGTCAGGGTGCAGCCTCTGGGGCCGCCGACGAGGCGGAGCGAGATCGGCGCGTACGCCGGCCAGGTGCCCTGCCACAGGCCGGTCCTCTTGTCGCCCACGACCGTTCCGTACTTTCCGGATTCGGGGTCGAGGGGCCTGCGGCGCGGGCGCAGGGCGAGGTGGGTGGTGGCCGGGTCGGGCAGCCAGGGCAGGGAGACACCGGTCTCGGGGAGGAAGACGTACGGGGCGGGGACGGTCGAGCCGGTCTCCGTTCCCACGACGACCGCGCCGGCGATGTCGGAGAGGGACCGGTCGGCCCGTTTGGCTACTTCGAAGAACTCCTTCACCTTCGCGGTCGGTACGTCGGGGCCGAGGGCGGCGTCGAAGGTGCGCTCGTGCTGGAGGGCCAGTTCCAGGGAGCACGCGGGGGCGAGGAGGTGGCGGAGGTCGAAGGCACGGTGGCCGTGGGCCGCCGCGTAGGCCTCCACCGTCGTGTCGCGGTCGCTGCGGATGACCATCAGGTCCAGGGTCTCGCCGTCGGCCAGTTTGCGGGTGGGGACGAGTTCCGGGGGTGGGAGGGGCTCGAAGCGGTGGTGCCGGAAGACGTTCGTCCGTTCTTCTTCGGGCTCGGTCTCGTCGGGGCGCAGTCCGCCGCCGGCGAGGTCGGCGATCCGTACGCGGAGGCGGTAGTCGCGGCCGAACCGCAGGCGGGGCAGTGATCCCGGGTCGGTTTCGACGACCGCGTCGAAGGGCGGCGGGTCGACCGCCACCGGCATGTCGTCCCCCGTGTCGACGATCCGCTCGGGTCGCTCCACGACCGGGCTCCAGCCGTCGAAGCGCAGCACGATCTGGTGGAGGTACAGGTCGTCCTGCGCGCCGGCTCCGGTCGTCGCCGCCTCGGGGCGTACGAATCCCTCCTCGAGGAGGCCGGCGGGGCCGCTGCCGCCGGACGTCTCCTGGCCGATCGTCACGTCGCCGATCTTGTAGCGGACTCGCCTGCGGCAGAGGGGGAACCACTGTCTCCTCGCCACGTCGAAGACGTCCACCCGGTAGCCGCCGAGCAGCGAATCCGCCGTCACCGGCTGGGAGGTGAGGCCGTCGGCCGTGGCTCGCTGGGCGGCCCGCTGGAGCTGCCTGCGGTGCTCCTCCACGCGGTCCCGCTCGACGAGGGCGAAGCCCATCGACCGCAGGGCGGGCAGCGCGCCGACGTCGGCCCGGTCCCGCGAGGCCGTCCCGGCGCGGTCCGACTCGGCGACGCCGACCATGCGCAGGGCGGCGCCGTCGACGTCGAACGGCATCACCTCGTACCGTGCGCCCGCGTCCCCTGCGGGGGACGCCACGCCGGTTCCGGCCAGGGGCAGCATGCCGCGCTTGAGTTCGGTGGCCGCCGGTCCCGGCAGTGACGCGGTGACGAAGCGCTTCCCTTCCAGGAGGTAGGCGGTCTTCGGGGACAGGTCGTCCTGGGTGGCGTGGGACCAGCCTGGGGGCGCGGAGCCGTCGGGGTTCGGCCACTTCGGGACGACGCGCAGCTCCTTCGCTCCGCCGGCCGCCGTCAGCGGGGTGGGCTCCACGGCCAGGTCGACCAGCAGTCCGAGCGCGCGGAGGAGCAGCGGGTGGTCGGCGAGGCGGGAGACGGTCTCGTGGAACTCGTGCACGGGGACGGCGGCGGGCGTCGGCAGCGCCGTGAACGCGTCGGACTCGCGCCGGTAGAAGGCGTACGCCTGGGCGAGCGCCGACCGGGGTGCGGACGGGTTGCCGTCCGCCGCGCCGTCCGGAGGCGCGAGTCCCGCCTGCCACATCGCGCTCACCCGGCTCAGCGCCGCTCGCAGCCCGGGGTCGGTCTCGGGGTCCCCGCCGTCGTGGTCGAGGTGGACACGGGCCGTGGCCGTGTACGCCTCCCGGACCTCGGCGGCGGCCTCGGCGGCCGGGAACTCGCGGATGTCACGATCGCCGTAGGAGGTCGTCCGGTACGGGACCACCGGCGAGTCACCGGTGAACAGGGCCTTCCAGGCCGAGAGTTGGCCGGCGGTGGTGAAGCGGACCTCTTTCTGCTCGATGGTGAGGTGCGGGACCCGGTGGGCGGTGACGGGCTGTGTTCCCCGGAAGACGTCGAACCGGAGGGCGGCGAGCCGCTCGGGCCAGGTCTGCATGCCGAAGTCCGACAGCTTCCGGTCACCCGGGGGGCCGATCAGCCGGGGGGTGAGGAGGACGGACAGCAGGGCCATCGGGGTGGAGTGTCCCGGGACGAGGGCGACCCGTCCTGCCGGGATCGGGGTCCAGACGAACTGTCGCCGCAGGACGGAGGCCGACATGGGTCACTCCTTCGCGAAGGCCCGGCAGTACGTCTGCCACGGGAACGAGGAGCCGTCGGGGCCGAGCGCGGCCTCGACGGTCGAGGTCCGCAGCGCCGCGTCCTCGGAGGCCTGCCGTGCCGCAGCGGACGCCGTCAGGGCGTCCCGGGGACCGGCGGCGAGGCTGGGGCCCTTGAAGCTCTTGTGGCATTCGAGGGTGACGGACGTGGACCAGAAGGTGAGGTCGACGGTGATCACGAGCCGGGCGGAGCCGTGCAGCTCGTTGCGCTGGACGTCGTAGGTGAGGCTGAGCGTCAGCTCCACGGAGACCCGGATCAGGCCCAGGACGGAGACGCTGCCCCCGATCCGCAGGTAGCCCGTGATCTCGATCGTGCTGCCCGTCTTGACGAAGACGACACCGCCGAAGACGTGGACCTCGCCTGCCGCGACGCCGAAGTCCATGGCGACGCCGGCGCCGAACTCGATGCCGCCGACGAACCGCTGCAGTCCCCCGTCGGGTTCTCCGGCGCTCACTCCGAGCTCCAGATAGCCGCCGCCTCCGAAGCCGCTGACGGTGACGAGGAACGGCCGTTCCCGGGTGGCGAAGGCGAAGTCGATCTCGATGGGCCGCTGGGCGAGGGAGAGGGTGAGGCCGATGCGGATGGCCAGGTTCTGCACGGTGAAGACGCCCATGCCGAGGGTGGGAACGGCGATCGTGTACGTGGCCCGGATCTGGAGCGCGGAGGCCTCGACACGCGGCCCGCCGCGCCCCGCCTGCGGGATCTTCTCCGCCAGCGTCCTGACGAAGTTCAGCTTCCCGGCGAGCCGTGCGTCCGCGAGCTCGAAGGTGAGGGAGGGGTTCGCTCCGGAGTCGCCGGTGAAACGGACCTTCTTGAAGGTGAGGACGACGAGGGCGGAGGCTCGGGTCGGGATCTCCAGCGTGAAGTCCGTGACCTCGCCGGTCGTGCGCAGCTGGGGCCGGCCGGCGACGACCTGGGAGAGGACCTCGAGGAAGACCTGGGACGTGGGCGTCTTCGGGTGGAAGGGTTCCACCGCCGTCGTCAGCTTCTCGCTCCAGGTGAGCTTCGCGGACGGCGCGCCGACCGCGTCGGACCACGTGATCTGCGGCCGTGAGGTGATGACGGACACGATGCGGCGGAGCGAGATGACGCCGAAGAGTCTGGCGTCCTCGGCGAACATGTCCTGCGGCCTCGGCGGGAAGGGGCCTCCGGCGATCGGTCCGGCCAGCCGGGAGATCTCGGTGACGGCCATGTTCGGCGCGGCGACCATGCCCGTACGCGCCCCGGCCGCGGCGAAGTCGATGACCTTCGGCTCCAGGAGGGCGAGCAGGACCTCGGGCCGCTGGCCGCCCGTGGCCGTCAGGAACGCCTTGGAGAACTCGGCCGGCACCGTCGGCGACGATCCGGTCAGCTGGCGTACCGCCGGCAGCGCGACCTCCATGCGGGTGACGCGGGGGTGGAATCCGACGCCGTTCGCGGCGAGGGCGGCACCGGTGCCGCCGAAGGACATCGACCGTACTTCCTGGACCGCGCCTTCGAGCGGCTGGGTGGCGGTCTTCATGGCGAGCGCGATCCTGCGGCCGATCTCTCGCGTGGGGTGTCCCGTGGCACGCTGGACGCCCGAGCGCGGTCCGCGGGCGTACTCGGCGTCGTGAGAGGCGGCGTGGGAGGTGCCGACGGCCGCGTCGTCGACGAACAGCATCGGCAGCCGGAAGTCGACGACCTCCCGGTCCGCCCGCGCGCGAATGGTGAACTCGACTGCCGCTCCCGACTGCGTGGGCCAGAACGCCTTGCCGGGCAGCCACACCGCCGGGTCCAGGCCCGTCAGCTGCCGGGGCTCGACGGACACCTCCTGGAAGGGGAAGGCACGCTCGTACGCCCTGCCGGCGCCGTCGCCGATGCCGTAGTGGCGCGTCGGCTCGGTGACGATCAGCGTGCGTGTCGTGCGGAGCGCCGCCACGGCCGGAGTCTGTCGGTCGAACCGGCGCTCGGTGACCTCGACGAAGGCGGCCCGGTGTCCGAAGGGGAAGAGCGCGCCGCGGGTGAGGACGCGGACGTAGTGGTCGCGGCCCATCGCGGTCCGGTGGGTCCAGTCCAGGGTGGGCCACGAGGCGGAGGCGTCGAACCAGGCGCCGAACGCGCTGAGCATGAGCCGGTCGACCGTCACGGGCGGATCGGCGGACTGCGCCCCGAGGGCGGCGATCGTCGCCGTGTGGCGGCCGAGCGGGGTGGCGAGGGCCGATTCGTCCGGGAGTGCCTTGACGGGCCTCACCCGCAGCGCGTCGGCCCCGTCGGGGCGCGTGATGCGGCTGTGCCACAGTTCGGTGATGCCGTCGTGGCCGACGGCGGGCTGGGTGTGATGCGTGCAGTGGGCGCCGGTGGGCAGCTGCACGAGCAGGCGCCAGGGCAGTTCGAGGCGGGCGTCTTCCGCCCCCGTGGTCCCGGGCGTCGCGACCAGGGGCAGTCTGCCCATGGCGGTCAGTACGCCGTCGACCGTGAGCGGCACGGCCTCCCGGCCGATGGCGAAGGCCAGCCGTGAGGGTCCCGCGATCCGCGCCTGGCTGGTCGTGCCCGTCTGGGAGACGGTCTCGGCGATGTGCTGCGACGGGAACTCGACGACGAGTCGGGCGTCGGGCTGGGCGGCGAGGACTTCCACCACCCCGTCGGCGCGGACCCGTTCGCGCAGTCCGCTGCCGCGGACGGTCAGCGCGACGAGGTCTTCGGGACGCAGCGCCTGGTAGGCCCGCACGTCGGCCCAGATGTCGATGAGCCGCCAGTCGGACCACGTGCGGTCGAGCTGCCGGTGCATCAGGGCCGTACCGGCCCAGACGGCGAACACGTGGGTGGGACCGGCCTCGTCGTGGACGGCGGCGAGGTGGGGGGCGCTCCCGTCGTCGGAGGTGAGGTCGCCTCCGAGGTCCTCCCATGGGGTGCTCTCCGTCCACATGCGGTGCCACAGTCTGCGACCGGCGACGGCGAAGAGGTCACGTTCCGTCGCGGCGAAGCCGGTGGGCCGGGGGTCGGCGTCGGAACGCCGACCCTCGGAGACTCGTCTGCGGAGCAGCGCCGACTGCTCGTCCGTCAGCGGCGGGGCGGTCGCCGGAGGCCGCCCCGCGAGCGGGTCGGGGGACGTCCACGGGGTCCAGCCGTGGCCGGCCACGTCGCCGAGGACATCGTCGACGACGTCACCGGCTCCGCCGCCCGCCTCGGCACCGGCGGTGTTTCCGGCCTCGGCGTCGGCCTCTTCACGGAGTGTGTCGACGGTCCCGTCACGGGCCGCCGCGAAGAGCCTGTGCTTCGCCCCCCGGCCGCCGCCCAGGGCGAGGAGCTCGATCCGGCCGGGGCCGGAACGCAACGCGGCCAGCCAGCCGGCGCGCTCCGGCGCTCCGGGCGACGGCCACGGCCGGCCGAGCGAGTGCCACGCACTCCACTGTCCTCGGACCGCGTCGTGGGACTCCGTGCGCGTCCTGTGCCATACGCAGCCGTCGCCGTCGCCCACGAACAGGTCGAGACGGCCGGGTGCGACCGAACAGGCAGTGAGCGCGGTCACCGTGGAGGCGATCATGAGGCGTCACCTCGTACGCCGGTCAGAGCGTCTGGTAGGAGGGCGCCTCGGACCCCTGTGCCGTCTGGATCGGGGTACCGGAGGTGAGGGTCGGGCCGGACGGGCTGTCGGCCATGCGGCTCGCGAAGTACTCCACGCGGTTGATGTAGTAGTCCCACGGGAAGTACGGTCCCGGGTCGGTGTGACTGTTGCCGGGCACGTTGTAGTGACCGCCGAAGCCCGTGAACCAGTCGCGCTCGTTCGGGGCGAGCGGCACCTCGATCGGGATGCCGTACAGGACGCACATGTACGCCGAGAGCTCCGCCGAGGAGTCCATCATCTCCTCGGTCCAGTCGGCGGGGTAGGTGGCCCCCGTGTACCCGAACTCGTGCTCGATGCCGAAGTAGCGGGTGTTGCCTCCCTTGCAGTGCCAGGCCGTGTACCGCCCGTCCCTGGGTCCGTTGGTGTCGGGGTCGGGCAGCGGGACCATCTGGACGCGCCGGCCGTCCCTGGCGACGATGAAGTGCGCCGAGACCTTGGACGCGGGGTTCTGGAAGTGGCCGATGGCTCCCTCGTACCTGCCCTGGGTGTAGTGGACGACGATGCCCTGCGGGACCAGCGGGCCATACGCGTCACGGTTCGGACTGTTCTTGTAGGGAACCGCGAGGCTCCGCAGGTTTCCCAGGTTCTGGTGCGAAGCCAGACCCGACTGCTCGGTCACCTCGCCGTTCGTCTGCACGGCGTACGACGACACCTCGCCGCACTTCGGGCAGGCGAACTGCATGTTCTTGATCGTCATGTCGCTCTCCGGAGACTGGTCCGGCTCAGAGGGATGCCCTGCACACAAAGGAGGGCAAAGATCGTTGATGAGACAACTTCTCAGTTGTTTCGGACGATTCCGTTCCGCATGGGGCTGCCTCCTTCCATACTCTTACGCCTTCCGCAACCGCTCAACCGGGACGCTCGCCCGGCAACTCGCCGTAGCAGAAGACACTCAGAGTCAACGTACGGCCCTGAGGCATACGGAGTGTGACGAACCGCCGGTCTTCTTCCGGACGCACGAGCACCCGTCCGTCCCGACAACCGCCGCCTGCACCACCGGGCCGCCGCGCTGCCGCCTGGGTTCAGGAACGGCGTTCGGGCAAAGGCGAATTCGGCTTCCGAAGCCGACGCCCAACAGATTGCGCCATTCCCGCCACACCATTCACATGCGACGCACCGACCCCGTCGGGATTCCTGTTACATCGTCACGGACCGCCCACCGTGTGGTGATAAGTCACTCCGTATGCCTTCTCAGCGACGTCGCGGCCCGCTTACGATTGCCCTGCGTGCCGGACGACTGGCGGTGTGGTGTGGGGTGTTGCCGTCCGGTCGCC
This sequence comes from Streptomyces wedmorensis, assembly GCF_000716445.1. Lineage (GTDB taxonomy): Bacteria > Actinomycetota > Actinomycetes > Streptomycetales > Streptomycetaceae > Streptomyces > Streptomyces wedmorensis. The sequence goes on along the minus strand of NZ_JNWK01000009.1, from coordinate 26,238 downwards.
GGTCTCGCCCTTTGTCATCGGATCCGTGACTCATGGAATTGGGTGACCCATGCCCCCTCGGCTTGTCGGCCATCAAGGCTCCCTGACGGGAAAGCAGTTCCCCATCGGAAGCACACCGGTCACCTTGGGCCGCAATGGCGAAAACAGCATAGTCATAGTCGGCGAGAACGTATCGCGATTTCACGCCGAAGTACGTCGTGAAGGCCATGGATTCGTGCTGTACGACAGCGGCAGCAGCAATGGAACGCACGTCAACGGGACGCGCGTGACCTCGCACGAACTGCAGCCCGGAGACCTCATCGCGATAGGAACCGAGACCTTCCGCTTCGAAGCGGCCGACGCGATGGAGACCATCCTCGACCTCTCCGTGCTGCGCCCGCTCGGCCCCTCCTCGCAGGCGGCACTGGCGGCGGGGCCGGTACTGAACGTCACCGTCTCCGGCGGTGGTCCCGTCGGCCTGAGCTTCGCCCTGCTCCTGGAACACCTCATGGGGCACCGCGTCGCCATCACCGTGTACGACGGCCGCTGGACCCAGGACGGTCCGAAGGTCGTCTGGAAGAGCGAGAGCCAGGGCAACGTCCGCCGGCAGCAGGTCGTCACGGTGCAGAGCCGCCAGTATCTGAACCTCCCCGAAGAAGTGCAGCAACGGCTGTTCCGCGGCGACGCGTACTCCGAGATGTGGCCGGTCGGCCCCGACTCGATCCGCGGCCGCAGCCCGAGGAACCTCCGGATCGCCTACATCGAGGACACGCTTCTCGACCTGGCCAACGAGAAGCCGGACCGCATTCGGCTGGTCCCCGAGACGTTCGACCCGGCCGAGCACCAGAAGTCCGGGACCAAGGATCACGTACTCGCCATTTGCGAGGGCGGCCGGTCCCGAACGCGGGAGCACTTCGCCGACAAGTTCGGCAACGCCGACAAGTCCATCTACTCGCTGCACGGTCAGCACGTTCAGGACGTCGTCCTGGGCCTGCGCGTCACATCGACTCTGACGGACCCCATGACGGTCCTGCTGACGGTGGCCCAGAACCGCTTTCTCCTCAACGCCCTGCGCGGCGAGGGATTCCTGAACATGCGGCTCACCGACGAAGAGGCCGCGGAAGTCGTCGGAATCGATCCGGTCCGGCACGTATTCGAGGAGTGCATCGCCTCACGCCCGTGCGTCATGGGACGCGATGACCACGGCGACTTCCACTGCTCGACGCACAGCACGCTCTTCCTGCCCGCCATGGTCAAGGGTTCGGCCCTGTGGAAGCGGGTCCTGGAGGGGCTGACACTGTTCGGCGTCGCCGAACAGAACCTGCGGGCCGTCACCGCCTTCCGGCTCGACATGGTGCAGCGGCCCAGGTTCACCACCCGTCTGCACTCGGCCACGTCGACCTCCCCCGGGACGTACGGATTCCTCCTCGGCGACGCCGCCAACGCGATCCACTTCTGGCCGGGCCGCGGGCTCAACAGCGGCCTGGGCTCCGCCGTATCGCTCGCCCGGACCCTCAACGGAGCCTGGACCGGCAGGCCGTTCCGCGACGCCGACTTCGCACGCCACGAAGCGGCCATGTCCATGCTCCAGTACCGGCACAAGAGCCGCGCCTGGAACACGATGATCACCACCGACGAGAACGGCGTCAGCCGCCCGATCAAGGAGAAGATCGCCCAGAGCATCGAGGAGTCCGAAGGGAAGGACCTCGACAGGAACGCGGACATCGACGCCCTCATGGAACGACTGCGATCGATCCGCGACCGGCTGACCTCACGCCTCCCCGGCATGCCCGACGACTCGACGCTCCGGAACCACCTGGACTCCCTCGACTCCTCCACCCTGCGCACCCTGTGGGAGAGCGGAGCGTGGGACACCCTGACCGTCGGCGGCGAGGAGGTGGACATCGACATCTTCTACCAACAGGACCCATCCCCCACAGCGACGAAGACCCCGGCGACCTCCTGACCACGGTCGTGCCGATGGAGAACGGATTGCGGAGGCTGTCGCCCCGCAGGAGACTGAAGGTGCACCCCGGCTCCTGCAGGACTCGGTTCGATTCCCATCGACGCCGAAGGAGTCCGCCATGGGACAGCACACCACCGCGTCGAGACCCACCGTCGCCGGCGTGCCCACCACGAAACCCGGTCAGAAGCAGGACGGCTTCGAGTACGTTCAGAAGTTCCTGGAAGAGCTGGGGTACCTTCCCGCTCACTCCTACGAAGCCGGGCGCCTCGACGGCATCACCTCACTGGCCCTGACCTGGTTCCAGGAGCACAGCGCGCTCACGCCGACGGGTTCGTTCGACGAACGGACGCGCGAGGTCATGCTGAAGTCCCGCTGCGGGTTCATGGGTGACCCGGTCTTCCGCGCGATCGGAGAGCCCATCCTCCACAGCGTCAACGGGCCCATGTGCGCCTGGGACAAGAACCACTTCACCTACGCGTTCGGCGCGGGGACCGTGCAGATACCCGGTGACGACGAGTTCACCGCCGTGCGGACCGCGTTCGCCACGTGGCAGGCACTCCTCCCCATCACCTTCACCGAGGTGTCCTCTGGGGCGAACCCCGACTTCATGGTCAGTTGGGTTCCGGCGAACGACCCCGACTACCCCCTCCTGGTAGGCCCACGCCACGCACATTCCTTCCCGCCGCCGGGGTGCGGGACGCCCGATATGCCCAAGCCGCTCCACTTCGACAAGGACGAGCACAAGTGGCACATCGGGGCCAAGCCCGACTGCTTCGACGTGGAGAGCGTCGCCCTCCACGAGATCGGCCATCTCATCGGCATGCGGCACGCGGCCGGAGTCGGCATGCAGCATGACGTCATGTGGGCGTTCTTCGAACCCAACACCCTGAGGCGGGTGCCGACGGAGAGCGACAAGAGGCGCGCGCGCAGCCTCTACTGGCAGCAGCTCGACGGCAACCCGGCCACCGCCCAGCTCGCCGCGTCGGGCAACCGGCTCTACCAGCGCCACAGCACGGGCGCGATCTTCGAGTACACCGGAACGCCCATGATCGGCTGGGTGGCACTCGACCTGAACCCCACGACGACACAGATCGTCGCCGACGGAGGCGAGCTGTACCAGCTGCGTCACACCAGCGGCGCGATCCTCCGGTACACCGGCACCCCGCTGGCGGGCTGGCAGCAACTGGACGCCAACACCGCCACCGCGCAGCTCACCGCGTCCGGAGGGAACCTCTACCAGCGTCACAACTCCGGCGCGATCTTCCGGTACACCGGCACGCCCATGACCGGGTGGCAGCTCCTGGACAACAACCCGTTCACGGCTCAGATCGTCGCCGACGGCAACCAGCTGTACCAGCGGCACACCACGGGTGCGATCTTCCGGTACACCGGTACGCCCCTGACCGGCTGGGAGCTCCTCGCCTTCGCCGGCAGCGGCGCCACCCGGATCGAGGCCGGCGGCGGAGTCATGTACCAGTTCAGGCTGGCCAGCGGTCAGATCCTGCGGCACCTGGGAGGAACGTCCTGGGACACGGTCGACACCGACCTGCGGACCTTGGAGATCAGCGCCTCCGCCGGGGACGTGTACCAGCTCCTCGACAATGGAGAGATCTTCCGGCACACGCCGAGCGGCGAGGTGGGGCAGGTGAGCCACCTCCGACTGTCGGGCCGCCCCATCCCGGTCATGATCGCGAGTTCGAGCACCCAGCTGTACCACCTGCGGGCCAACGGAGAGCTGATGCGGTACTACAAGTAGCCGGCGCGACGGAGCCGGCGATGGACTCGCCGTCGCCGTCCCGGCGGGGCCGGGGTCGGGGCCGGGGTCGGGTCGCGGCCCGTCCCCGGCCCCGGTGTACGCGTCAGGCCGAGGTCGCCAGGGACGCGGGGTGGACGGAGTGGGCGAACGGTCTGCCGGAGGAGTAGCGCTCGATCTCGTCGAGGGCGGTGGTGGTGATGCGGCGGAGTTCGCCGCCGAGCGAGCCGGCGATGTGGGGGGTGAGGAGGACGTTGGGCAGGGAGTAGAGGGGTGAGGCGGCGGGGAGCACTTCCGGTTCGGTGACGTCGATGACCGCGTGGATCCGCCCGGTCACCGCTTCGGCCGTGAGGGCGTCGGTGTCGACGAGGGAGCCGCGGGCCGTGTTGACGAGTGTGGCGCCGTCACGCATCAGTCCCAGCCTGCGGGCGTCCAGCAGGTGCCGGGTCTCGGGCAGTTCCGGCGCGTGCAGCGACACGACGTCCGATCCGCTCACCAGCTCGTCGAGGTCCACCAGGCGGGCGCCGAGCGCGGCGGCCCGCGCGGTGTCGACATGGGGGTCGGCCAGCAGCAGTTCGAGGTCGTAGGGGCGCAGTAGTTCGAGCACCTTGCGGCCGACGAGCGAGGCGCCCAGCACGCCGACGGTCCGGCGGTAGTTGCCGAATCCGGGGAACAGGCGGGACCAGTCGAGCGGCGCGCGGTGGTCACGGTAGAGCCCTGCGATGTCCAGGACGCGTTTGTTGGCGAAGAGGATCGCGGCGACCGTGTACTCGGCCACGGGCACGGCGTTGGCCGCGGGAGCGGAGGACACGGCGAGGCCGCGGTCCCAGCACGCCTGGGTGACGTGGTGCTTGACGCTGCCCGCGGCGTGGACGACCGCCTTGAGGTCGGGGGCGCGCGCCAGCACGTCCGCGTCGAGGGCCGGGCATCCCCAGGAGGTGATCAGGAGTTCCACTCCTTCCAGGTCGGGCTCGTCGGCGAAGTCCTCCACGACGTGGTCGGGGTCGATGTCGACGTGGGCCTCGAGGCGTCGGATCACGTCCGGCGGGAAGAGCTGCTCGCGGTGGTGCCGGGCCATGGCGAACAGGGCGCGCGGGCGGGTGGTCGTGGACGGGGCCATGCGGGGGATCCTCACGGTGTCGGCCTGTCTGACGGCTACTTGACGGCGCCGGCGGTCATGCCGGACTTCCAGAACCGCTGGAGCATCAGGAACACGGCTATGAGCGGGGCGACGGAGACGAGCGAGCCGACGACGGCCAGCAGGTAGTCCTCCGGACGCCCCTGCGAGAGGGCGGACGAGTACCACACGTACAGGCCGAGGTTGACCGGGTACAGGTCCTGGTCGGAGAGCATCACCAGGGGCAGGAAGAAGCTGTTCCAGATCTGCGTGAACTGGAAGAGGAAGATGGTGACGAAGCCGGGCGCGATCATCGGGAAGGCGATGCGGCGGAAGGTCCGGAACTCGCCGGCGCCGTCCATCCGCGCCGCTTCCAGCACCTCGTCCGGCACGTAGGCCGCGCTGAAGACCCGCGCCAGGTAGACCCCGAACGGAAAGACCAGTCCGGGCAGGAACACGCCCCAGAACGTGTTCACCAGGCCGACCTTGGCGGCGAGCAGGTACAGCGGGATGGCGAGCGCCGTGGCCGGCACCATCACCCCGAGCAGGACGAGGGAGAACAGCCGCTCCTTGCCGGGGAACGCGAGCTTGTCGAAGGCGTAGCCGGCCGCGACGCTGAACACCGCCGCGAGGAGGGCGCCGACACCCGCGTACAGCACGGTGTTGAGCACCCAGCGCAGATAGACGCCGTCCTGGGCGCTGAACAGGTACTGGAGGTTCTGCGTCAGGTGGATCTCGTCGCCCAGCGCGAAGCCGTTCGTGCCGAACAGGTCCTGGCGGCTCTTGGTGGAGGACAGCAGCAGCCAGGTCAGTGGGAGAAGGGTGTAGAAGGTGGCGAGGGCGAGGAGCGCGGTGACGCCCGTCTTGGAGAGCAGGGCCGACGGCCGTCTCGCGGCGCGCCGCCGGCCGCGGGGCGGCGGGACGGGGCCGGGGGCGGGCACACGTGCGGGGGCGGGGGGTCGGACGGAAGTGGTCACGGCTTGCTCCCGCGGCGTGAGATACGGGTGACGGCGAAGGAGAGGACGGCGGCGAAGAGCGCGATCAGCAGGGACGCGGCGGCGGCGAGGCCGAAGTCGTTGTCCTGGAAGGCCGCGGTCTGGACGTACATGTTCGGCGTCCAGCTGCTGCCGATCGCGGTGGAGGCGCTGTAGATGACCTTGGGCTCGGTGAACAGCTGGATGGATCCGATGACGGTGAACAGGACGGCGAGCGCCACTGCCGGACGGATCATCGGCAGCTTGACGGACAGGGCGGTGCGCAGCGCGCCTGCCCCGTCGACCTTCGCGGCGTCGAGCGTCTCGCGGGGCACGGCCTGCAGCGCGGCGTAGAAGATGACCATGTTGTAGCCGGTCCACTCCCACACGGCGATGTTGGCCGTGGAGAAGACGGCGTTGTCGGCCGACAGGAAGCTGACGGCGAGGCCTCCGGACTCGAGGAGGTCGATCACCGGGCTGAGGCCGGGCGTGTAGAGGTACACCCAGATCAGCGCGGCGATCAGCCCCGGCACGGCGTGGGGCAGGAACAGCGCCAGCTGGAAGAAGGACCGGGCCTTGGCCAGTCCCGAATCGAGCAGCAGGGCGAGGGCGAGCGCTCCGCCGATCATCAGGGGGATGTAGATCGCGCAGTACGCGGCGACGACGAGGAACCCGTCGCGGAACGCCGGGTCGGCCAGCGCGCGCACGTAGTTGTCCCACCCCGCGAAGGCGTTCTCGGCGCCGCCGAACCCGAGGCCCGAGGTGCGGGTGGTGAACAGGCTGAGCCAGGCGGCGTAGAGGAGTGGAACGAGGGTGACGGCCGTGAAGAGGCCGAAGAACGGTGAGAGGAGCAGCGCGGCGGCGCGGCGCTGTCCGCGTGTGGAGGTGCTTGCCATGACGGCCTTCCGGGATGGGGCGGGGCCGGGTCCGGTGGCCTGTGCGGGCGGGCCACCGGGCCGGGCGGGGGCTGTCAGGGAGCGGAGACCTTCATGCCGCGCCGCTCCATCTGCTCGACGGTGGTCCGCTCCGCCTGTGTGAGGACCGCCGGCAGGGCGGCCGTGCCGTCGGCGACCTTGGGCAGCTCGTCCGCGATGGCCGCGTTGGTCGTGCCCGTGACCGGACCCCACGTCCAGCCGCTCCGGATCGCCTTGTACGACTCCGCGCCGACCGCGTAGACGTCCTGGCCGCCGTAGTAGTCCGTCTTGAACGCCGCCCTGGCGACCGGTACGAGCGCCGGATCGGCGGGGAGCATGCTGCTGGTTCCCGAGGCCACCCACGCCTTCATGCCTTCGGGGTCGGTGGTGATCCACTTGATGAACTCGGCGGCGGCACCGCTGTTGCGCGCCCCCTTCGGGACCACGAAGGAGGAACCGCCGAACATGGCCGAGGCGGGCTTGCCGTCCCAGGTGGGCGCGGGCGCCACGGCCCACTTGCCCTTCTGGTCGGGGACGGTGGCCTGCTGCGCTCCCGCGCACCAGCTGGCGCAGACGTAGGCGACCGTCTGGGACTTCTGCACGCTCGTCCAGAACGGGTCGGCGTCGGTCAGCGAGCGGACGAGGTCCTTGCGGGCGAGGTCGCCCCAGAAGGAGGCGACCTTGTTCGAGGGCGCGTCGTCGAGCGTGACCTTCCAGGAGTCGTCGGCGGCGGTGAACCACTGTCCGCCGGACTGCCAGGCGAGGGCGGTCAACTGTCCGGGGTTGTTGGTGTACAGGACCCCGCCGCGGGCGTTCGCGTCGGCCTTCTTCACCTGCTCGGTCATGGTCCGGTACGCGTCCCAGGTGGTCGGCACGTCGATCTCGTGCCGGGTGAAGAAGTCCTTGCGGTACATCAGCGTCAAGGGTGCCGCGTCACGCGGAACGCCCCAGGTCCTGCCGCCGAGTTCGACCAGCTGCCGTACCGCTTCGGGGAAGCCGTCCTTCACCGCCGGGCCGAGCGTGCCGGTCAGGTCCTCGACCTTGCCCTGCGCCGCGAACTCCGGGAGGTGCGGATACTCGACGACCGCGACGTCCGGCGCGGTGCCGGCCTTCACGGCGTTGGTGAGCTTGGAGTAGTACTCCTGGCCCGACGGCACCGTCTCGAAGGTCACCTTGATGTCCGGGTGGCTTCGGTTGAAGGCCGCGGCCACTGCCTCGGACCCCTTCAGGAAGGACCAGAAGGTGACCTCGCCGGTCTTCTCGGTGCCGGCGGACGTGTCCTGTCCGCCACCGCCGCAGCCGGTGACGAGCAGGGCGAGCGCCGTGACCGAGCCGGCCAGGGTGGTGACCGCGGTTCTACGCAGCATGGGTTTCACCGATCGTTCGATGTGATGTCGAATGAAATCATTCGACAAGGCGAACGCCGCGTCAATACTTCCCGCCCCAATTCGATATCAAGTGAAGGCACGAGGCGGTCCTCCAGGTAGACGGGACGTGCCGACGGCCGTCGAGGTCGACGGGATCGCGACAAGGAGCATCGCGGGCGACCGGCCCGCGACACCGAAAGTGATATCGTTTGACGGTGACGAGTGGAGGGGAGCACGGGATGCTTGCGGAAGACCGGCAGCGCGCGATCGTCGCTGCGGTGCGGGAGCGGGGATCGGTCAGGATCGGCACGCTCGCCGAGGAGCTGAACGTCGCCGCCGTCACCGTGCGGAGCGACGTACGCGAGCTGGCAAGGCGCGGCGAGGTCGTCCGCGTCCACGGCGGAGTCGCCCGGCCCGCCGAGCGCGGGGAGAACGGACCGTCCACGCCGACGACCGGCGCCGGACAGGCGCCCGCCGAGGACGTGGCGGCGGGGCGGACACCCAGGACGTACAGCCTGGGCATGGTGGTCCCCCACTCGTCGTACTACTACCCGGAGGTCGTCGGCGGCGCGACGGCGGCCGCGGAGTCGTTCGGCGCGACGCTGACCGTGGAGGTGTCACAGAACTCCTTCACGGAGAAGGCCCTGGTGGCCAAGATGCTGCAGACGGGCGTCGACGGACTGCTGGTGACGACGGCCGAAGACCCTCGCACCTCACCCGACACAGAGGCCTGGCTGAGGGAACTCCCGGTCCCCGTCGTCCTCGCCGAGCGCCGGACCGGACTCGACACGGGAACGGTCGAACACGTCGCCACCAGCCACGAGTACGGCGCCCACCTCGCCCTGCGCCATCTGGTCGCGAGGGGCCGCAGCCGCATCGCGCTCCTCCAGTTCGCCACCATGACCGCCCCCATGCTGCAGGCCGGCTACGACCAGGCCCTGACCGCGCTGAACCTGGAACCCTGCTCCCCCGACGTTCCGAGCACCCTCCTGGAGAACGACCTCACCGACCTCGACGACAAGTGCGCGCAGCTGGTGCGCTGCGTGAAGAGCGGCCAGGTCGACGCGATCCTGGTCCACAACGACTCGATCGCCCTCCCCCTGGTCAGCCGACTCCAGGAATCCGGCATTCGTGTCCCCGACGACCTGGCCGTCGTCACCTACGACGACGAGCTGGCCACCCTCGCCGATCCCCCGCTCACCGCCGTCGCCCCACCCCGGCGCGCAGTCGGCGCCGAGGCCGTCGAGCTGCTCGTCAGGCGACTGGAGGACCCCACCCGGCCGACCCACCACCTCATGCTGAACCCCGTCCTCAACGTGCGGAGCTGACGGGACGACGTCCGGAGCCGGCTCGACCCGGACGGAACGGTGTCGCGGCCCGGTCCCCCTCCTCCCCCATGGGGGCCCGGGCGGGTACGACGATGCCGACCTCGTCCGGTCCGGTTCTGACCGGTCCGGTGGCCGCCTGGCACGATGGCGCCATGGTCATCGGCACGTCCCCCTCGCTTCCCGGTCCCGCAGGTGCTGCCGCCCGCGCTCGCGACCTGCACGACCGCCCCGACGCACACCTGGGCGCGCCTGCCGTGCTCGTCGCCCCGTACCCGCCCGGGTCCGGGCGGGCGGCCCGGCGGGAGGCGCTTCGGCCGGTGTACGAAGCGGTGGCGGCCGAACTGGGCGAGCCCACCCTGTACGGCGGTTCGGCCGTCGGCCCCAGCGTGCGGTGGCACACAGGGCCGCACGTGGTGCTGTTGGCGGGCGGCCCACAGGGGGCCACGCTCTCGGTGCACACGGCGTCGGACCTGCACGGACGCGAGTACACCGCGGTGGAGTCGGGTTCGGTCGGCTGGCGGCCGGAGGACCCGCACGGCTTCGACGCGCTGCCCTATCTCTGGCTGCTGCACCGGGGGCCGGGGCACGACTGGCCGGCCTTCCGCTGGGACGGTCACCACACGGCCGCGTCCTGGGAGCACCTGGAGTCCTCGCTCGAACTGCTCCTGGAATCGTGGATGGAGCAGTTGCCGGTGCAGGTGCCGGGTGACTGGGCGTCCTTCGTCGTGGGGTGCGCGCGGGACTGGCCGCGGCACCTGCGGGTGGGGTACAGCCAGGGCCGCGGGCAGCTGTCGCTGATGGTGGACCACCGGACCACGGCCGACGTGCCGGGTCTGGAGGAGACCATGCGGGAGCGGGGCTGGCAGGTACGCGACGGCGGTTGGTGGCGCGCGGTGTTCCCGGACGACGACCCCGCGGCGGCACGGTCGGCAGCCCGACTTCTGGTCGCCGACGTCCGCGGCCGTGGTTCGGTCCGCCCGGACGAGCTGGTCGCCTGGGAGCTGACGGTCAACGACCACGGCCGGCTGTGGCTGCCGGGCATCGGCATGCCGGTGAACTGAACCCGCCTGGGGCCCGGGCGGGCGCTCCGCCCAGCCCACGATCCCCCCGCCATCGTCGTCACCCCGCCCTGCGCCGCCGCCGGACGCCGAGCTCGGGCATGCCTCTCCGGCCAGGAGCATCCCGGAGGCATGAGCACCGTCCCGATGGTCGTGCACGCCCCCTCGGCGACCGGGGGCCGACGGGTCACCGTGGTGACCTACCCGGACGGCACCGACACCGACACCCTCGCCGCCCGCATCATCGACACCCTGCTCCACGGCGCCGGCCCACGCCCCTGAGCATCCGGCCGAGCCATCGCAGCGCGGACGCCATGGGCTCCCGGGCGCCGTCGACGGCTCCCGCATACGGGCATCGGAGGGGGATCAGGACGGGACGACGCCCGGTCCACCGGGGCGGGACGGGCAGCAGGCATCACACTGACGGCCCGGTGTCCGGCGCTCAGATCGGCTTGCGCCACACGGAGATGTGCTTCGTGGAGTCCTGGACGAACGGTGCCCCGTCCCAGTCGGCGACGCGACGTTCCAACTCGAGCCCGGCGATCCGTGCCATCAGGTCGAGCTCTGCCGGCCAGGCGTAGCGGTGCCGGGAGTTCTCGCGGCGGTAGTGGCCGTCGTCGCCGTCACGGGTGAAGTGGTGCGAGACGAGAACCTGCTCGACGAGGTCGAAGGTGTCGAAGCCGACATGCTGATCGGAGACGTCGAACGGCACCGCGACCTGGCCGGGCGGCAGGAACCGCAGCGGCGGCACGCCCAGCTCGATGACGAATCGACCGCCGGGCTCCAGGTGACGTGCGGCGTTGCGGAAGCACTCGACCTGCTCGTCCTGCGTGAGCAGGTTCGTGATGGTGTTGTAGACGAGATAGACCAGGGTGAACCCGCCGGGAACGACGGTGGTGGCCATGTCCCCGATGGCCACCGGAAGCGTGTCCTCGTCGATCTTGCGCCGCAGCACCGCGGCCATGTGCTCGGACAGTTCGATGCCCACTACCGGCACGCCGCGCTCCCGGAGCGGGACACCCACTCGTCCGGTCCCGATGGCGAACTCCAGTGCCCGCCCGTCTCCGGCGAGCTCGGCGAGAAAGGCGAGGGTCGGTCCGAGAACGGCGGCCGAGGACAACTCGGCCTCCTCGGCGTCGTAGCGGTCGGCGGTCGCACGGGTCCACAGTTCACTGCTCGTCACGGGCGGCCACTCTGCCGGGTGCGTACGGGCGCTGTCGACGCATTTACCGTCCACCGCCCGTACGGCAGAACCGCGTTGCCCGGCTTTCGAGCACCGTGAGAGCATCGGGACTCGACGGTCCGTCTCCCTTCATTCGCGTTGCTCGACGTGAATGAAGGAGCGGGCCGTTGCCGTGTCCACGGTTTTGAGGAATCCGTCAAGATCCCGGATGGCAGGTACAGCCTGATGTACGCAGAAGAGCCGACAGAGGCCCGCATCGACGATGCGGACAACGTCCTGGTCGCGCCTGCGACGTTGCAGGACGACGAATCGATCAGGGACTTCTTCGGGTCGAAGATCACGCCGGAGGACCTGGCGTCCGGTTCGTTCGACCTCGCGCGGAAGAACGTCTACCTGTGCGGGGACGTGTCCGGGATCAGCGGCCGGCAACTGCGCACGGCTGCGAGGGTGTTCGTCGTCGGGGAGCCGGCGCACGGGTACCACGAGGACGTCGACGAACCTCGGACCGTCGTCGGCCTCGGCCGCGTTCCCGTCGACGTACACGGCGTCGGCGTGCTGTACCGGCGATTCTTCGAACCCGGCGACGATCACTTCGGACGGATCCAGGCGGAGCACGCGTTCCAGTCACTGACGGAGTCCACCAAGCCGGGCACGGCCCATCGCACCGGCATCTACCTGACGCCCGTCACACGGAACGGTGACGAACTGCGTTTCCGCCTGCTCCGGTGCTCCACGAATCTCTCGGGGCCGACCGAAGGCTTCCGCCCGACCGATACGCGCATCGTCGAGGATCTGAACCGCGAGGCCACCGCCGTCTTCCGGGGCCATGCGCCGCTGAATCATGTCCTCGCCCAGATCTACCACAACACCCTCGCGACCACCGAGCGCAAGCAGTCCAAGGCCAAGATCTCGGCCCATGCCGACAAGACCAAGGACATGCCCGTCAACGGGATCATGGCCTTCTGCACGTTCTACGACGGGCTCGACAAGCTGGAGCCTCTGACCGCAGACACCTTCGACCACGGCGTGAAGGGCGTCAGCGGACTGACCACACTCCGCTTTCGCCTGAAGGAGCCGACCGAAGCGAGCGACGGCGTCGCGCTGCCCCCGCACTTCACCGTACCGCTCTACCCCGGCTCCGTGTTCTTCATGCCGCTGTCCACCAACCGCCTGTATACGCACGAGATCCGGCCCTCGTCATTGGATGCCGGGCTGCTCCCGACCCGCCTGGGATACGTGGTGCGCTGTTCGAGCGCCGAGGCCGTTCACCAGGACGGCCGGACGTTTCTCAAAGTGGCCGGGGATCGGGTGGAGCTGGAGCCGCCCACCCAGGACGGCATGGACGACCTGCGCAGGCTGTACGCCGAGGAGAACAGGACCTCGGCCTTCGTCGACTACGGCGAGGAGTTCCTCTTCAGCATGAACACAGGAGACTACGTTGCCCCCCGCGTCTAGGTTCTCGGACGAGATCCTCTCGTTCGCTCTGCCGGCCGAGGAGGATCTCTTCGCCGAGCTGTCCGCGTCGGCTCGTCTGGAGGACGTCGGAAGAGGCCGACGAGGTGCGGTGCTCACCAAGGTCGACGAGGCGGGCGGCGTTCCTCTCGTGCGTACCACCAGTCGGTACGGCAGCCCGGCACAGCGTTTCCAGGCGGTGCACGAACGGCTGGCACGGCAGATCCGGGAACGTGCGGCGATTTCGATCGACTTCAACAACGCCCTCATCGAGAGCTACACGAACGCTTACCGCACCATGGGCAGCCATTCCGACCAGGCTCTCGATCTGGCTGACGGGTCGTTCATCGCCGTCTTCTCCTGCTATCGAGATCCCGAAGCCGGTCCGCCGAGGAAGCTGATCTTCGAATCGAAGGGGTCCGACGGCGAGAAGGCCGAGATCCCCCTCGCCCACAACGGTGTCGTCGCGTTCTCGGTCGACTCGAATCGGCGGCTCAGGCACAGGATCGTTCTGGACCAGCCCGGCAAGCCGGCGGACAACGAATGGTTGGGGGTGACGTTCCGAACGTCACAGACCTTGGTGCGGTTCCGCGAGGGACACGCGTACCTCCCCCAGGGTGCGCGCCTCCTGTCGGCCGACGATGAGCAGAGGAGCGAGTTCTACCGACTACGGCGCCGCAAGAACGACGAAACGGACTTCGTCTACCCGTTGTTGGCCTACACCGTCAGCGAGAGCGATCTGATGCCGCCGTCCGAGCCTGCGGACTCCTGAACCGCCTCCGGTGAGGCGGGTGAGCGGGTCAGTTCGTCCGCTGGAGCATCGCGAGGCGGCTGGCCGTGCGATCCAGGTCGCGTGTCAGGGCCCGGTCGGCGGGGAGGGCGGTCAGGGGGTCGGAGCCGATGAGGACGAGCCGGATGTCCCTGTCGCAGGCGACGTCGACCAGGTTCGCGAACCGCTGCCGTCCGTCGGAGGAGGCCTCGGTCAGCGGGGGTACGCCGTCCAGGACCAGGGTGGTGAACCGTTCGGCGAGGGCCAGGTAGTCCGGCACCGCCGTCGTGGTCTCGCACAACGCGTCGAAGCCGAACCAGACGAGTTCGCCGCGCGTGGCGCGGGCCGGCAGCTCCCGCAGGTGGGCCCGGACGGCTGTGGCCTCCGCGGGGGCCGGGAAGGTGAGGCCGAGCGCCTCCAGGGCGCCGTCGCCCGGGGGCAGGCACAGGCCCGTCGCGAACCGCCTCCCACCGCCTGCCGGTTGGGCCGGGGTGAGGCGGCGGAAGTCCACCGGGCCTGAGACGTCCAGGACGTCCATCCGCTCCTCTATGAGCTTGATGGTGGGCTCGAACAGGTGGTGGTAGAGCGGGTCCGGCATCAGGCCGGCGGGCGGGTAGTTGGACGTGGTGACGAGGGTGACGCGGCGGTCGAGGAGGGTGCGGAAGAGCCGTGCGATCAGCATCGCGTCACCCGCGTCGTGTGCGTGGAACTCGTCGAAGACCAGGACCCTGCTGTCCCCGATCAGCTCGTCGAGGGCTCTGTCGACGGCGCTCTGACCGTCGTGGCGGGTGCCCGGTCCGCTCACTCCGTCGTGCAACCGCCGGAAGAAGTCGTGGAAGTGCAGGCGGCGTTTGCGCCCGGCGGGCAGACCTTCGTAGAAGGTGTCCACCAGCCAGCTCTTCCCCCGGCCCACCGGGCCCCAGACATACAGGTCCCGGGGTGGTCCGGGAAACGTCCAGGCCGGACGGGCGAGTTCGGCCGCCAGGTGTGCCAACCGCTCGACGGCGGCCTCCTGTGCGGGGGCTATCGAGAATCCGCGCCGTGCGGCGGCCTCGTGGAAATGGCGACGCATGGCCTGGTCGTGCTTGGACACCGGGCAGTTCTTCCGTTCGCGTGCGCTGGTCACCGGGCAGGACATCGGCAGCAATCATGGTCGCCCCGGCCCTCGGTGTCACTCCGCCCTTCGCGCGGAAGACCACGCCCGCACGCGGCCTACGCGGCGGCCCGCCCACGCGACTCCCTTACCTCGGCCATCGATTCCTCGGCACGCCGCTCCCATGTCTCGGCCTCGGCCGGCCGGATGTGGTCCACCTGCCGGCGCATTTCCTGAAGCACGGCCTGCACCCCGGGTTCGTCGCCTTCCCACCCGAGCGCGGACGCCCAGATGATGTAGGCGTCGAAGCAACGGGGGGCGAACTCCGGTCGGCCGAGGTCCGTGGTCAGGCGCCGGAGGCTCGCCACCGCGCGGCGGAACGCGTGCCGTGCTGCGCCGCCGCGTGAGCAGCTCCCCGCGCAGGCCCCCAGGAGGAGCGCCGTCTCGGCCAGGACCTGTTCCACCGCGTCGCCGGGGTGCGCGAGCGCCAGCCGGTGGAGCATGCCGGCGGAGTGCTCGAGGAGTTGGCTCGCCTGTCGCGGGGAGCCGACCTGGAACAGTTCGTGGGCTGCGGCCTGGACCGCGCGGCGGCGGTCGAGCTCACGTTCCAGCTGGTCGGGGCCGGTGGCGAGCACCTCACGGGTCTCCGCGAGCAAGTACTCGACGGATTCGATCTGCGCCGTGCGACGCGGGCCGCCCGGGGGCATGGTCCGGTCCACGTCCCGGTCGGACAGGGACTCGTAGGAGCGCAAGACCGACTCCAACTCATCAGCGGCGGAGTCGAGTTCTCCCTCCCGGAGGAGACACACCCCGAGCAGCATCCGGGTCCTGGCCGCTTCGGCGGCCAGGTCGACGCGCCCATCCGTGACGAGTCCGTCGTAGTTTTCCAGTGCCAGGCGTGCGGCGACGGCGGCGTCACCGGCGTTTCCGTATTCGGCGCGGGCCTGGGCGAGTCGGTGGATGCCGTCGGCCAGGTCCGCCTGACGCAGGAATCCGGCTTCGGCCTGGGCGAGCATGGCCGCTACGACGTCCTGACGCATCACGACGGCCTGCCGGTAGCGGCCGGTGTCCAAGCAGATGCCGGACAGGGTCTCCATGGCGAGGACACGGAAGTGCGCGGCCTCCTCCCCCTCCTGCCCCTCCAGCAGGTCGAGGGCTCGCGTGCACTCCCGCCACGCCTCGTCGTGCCGGCCGCGTCGGCGATGCCAGACTCCCCAGGCGCGGTACAGCCCGGCCTCGGTCAGCCGGCCCGTCCGGTCACGGCGGAACCCGGGGGCGGCGGTCACCCGCACTGCCTCCTCGATGGCCGTCTCCGCCTCCAGCATGTGGCCCGCGTCCTGCAGCGCTTCGGCGAGTCTGCGCAGCGCCTCGACCAAGGGGCTTCCGGTGGGGCCGAGTCCGTCCATGTCGGCGACGCGGCGCCACATGTCCACCGCCCGCCGGGCCATTCCGACTGCCCGCTCCGGGTCCTGTAGGTCGGCCGTGAACCTCGATTCGTGGTCGTACGAGCGGGCGAGGTCCTCGGTGAACTCCGGTCGCCCGTCGCGCAGTACGGCGGACGCCAGCGCCTCCGACGCCAGCCCGTAGGCCGAGAGGGCCACCTGCGGACTCCCCCGGTGCTCGGCGACGCGGCCGACGCGGAACAGTGCCCTGCCGAGGTCCCCGGAGTATTCGTGGATCCCGTGGTCACGGACCAACGGGGCGTAGAGGTCCACCGCCTTCCTCGCACACCTCAGTTCGGCGTCGGTTCCGGCTTCGGCCTCGGACGCCCGCTGGAGCCACAAGGCGCCCCGGGCCGCCCGCACGTCGTGCCGGGCGGGATCCTCGTGACGTGCGAGGACCTGGTCGGCCTCGTCCCAGAGCCGGTGCGCTTGCTCCGTCGAACCCTGTCGGGCCAGGAACCCGGCGAGGTTCGCGAGTACCTTCGCCTCGCCCACGTCGTTGCCCGCCGCCCGCATCGCGCTCGCGGCGGCGGTGTAGCGGGCTTCCGTTCCGTCCTTCCCCTGCAGGGTGTTCGCCTTGGTCAGCAGCGCGTTTCCCAGCGCCGGGCTGGTCGGGTACGCGTCGACCTTCCGCCGCGCCGTCGCGATCGCCCGGTCGGCGAAGCGGAGCGACTCCTCGACCGCCCCCTGCCTCCGCAGGAGTACGGCCAGGTTGTTCAGTGCCGGTGACAGCCACCGGAAGGACTCCTCCGGTGGCAGGAGGTCGAGCAGGCGCACACAGGTACGGCAGCGCTCGACGGCATCGCCCAGATCACCCAGACCGTCCTGCACGTCGGCCATCGACAGGGCACAGCGGGCACGCAGCAGCAGGTGCGGACCCGTGGCGTCGGGCAGGTGCATCAGGACGCGCCATGCCTCGTCGAGTACCTCCAGTTCTTCGAGAAGTTGCGCTTTGCGGCCGCCGGTGGGCTGCTGCCGGAATCCGGTGCGGTCCGATTCGCCGACGCGCGCGGCGGCGTACGCGGCACTCAGCAGTTCCCAGGGGTCCTCCCGTTCGAAACCGACGGTCGACCGGCGTTCGTGCACCCGTTCCCGTACGTCACTGGTCGGCTCGACGGCCGGTACCACCACCGGGAGGGGCGTGCCCGTCTCGCCCTCGGCGATGTCCAGCAGCGCGGCCGCCAACGGTCGCAGGGAACCCGGCCTTGCCCCGGGATCCTCGTGGAAGCAGCGGGCGAGCAGCTCCGCCAGGGGTGGGGGGATCATCAGCGAGCGGCCGGTCAGTGGCTCGTGCCGGGCGGAGTCGAGGACCAGGGCGGCGACGGCGCCCGACGGCCATGTCCGTTCGCCGACGAGCATCTCCAGGAGGGTCACCGCCCAGCTCCACACGTCGGCGGCCGGACCGACCGCCCTGCCCTCCGCCTGCTCGGGCGAGGCGTACGCCTGGGTGTGGCCCGGAGCCCGGGGGACCGTCCACGGGGCCCTCTCCGTCTCCGCGGGCACGGGGGCATCGGCTCCGGTCGTCGACCGCAGCGCGACCGCCAGGCCGAAGTCGGTGACCTTCGCGTCCCCTGCGTCGTCGAAGAGGACGTTGCCGGGCTTGACGTCCAGGTGCAGCAGTCCGGCGGAGTGGGCGGCGTCGAGGCCGTACGCGATCTGCGCCGCGGCGGTCAGGGCACGACGGAGGGCCGGTCGGCCGCCGTCGCCGTACAGCGCTCCGGACCGGATGCGGTCCGCCAGGGAGCCGCCGGGCACGTAGTCGCTGAAGACGACCAGCCGTTCCTGCACGGTCCGGGTGAAACGGCATCCGGTGATGTACGGGTGTGGGGGCAGCGCCATCCATCGCCGGGCCTCGCCGATCAGCCGCCCTTGGTGGACGGTGCCGGTCTCGTGCAGTCGCTTGGCGGCGTACCGTTCGCCCGAGCGGAGCGCCCGGAGCAGGGCGACGCTGCCGAAGCCGCCCGCTCCCAGGATCCGTTCGACGGAGAACTCCTCCAGCACCGTGGCGCCGGGCTGCCATGCATCGGTCACGAGAACCTGCCCTCGAACGGGCCCCTCAGGCGTCGCGCAGTGCGTCCCTGAGCCGGTCGGCGGTGGCGAAGCCCCGGGCGGGGTCGTCGTCGAGCGCCTGGTCCACCACCGCGGCCAGGGCTCGGGGGACGGTCGCACCCCGCTCCGCGACCGGTACCGGGGAGGCGTGTGCGACGGTCAGCCAGGGGTCGCGGCCGGGTGGGAAGTCACGGGGCGTCCGGCCGGTGAGCGTGAAGTAGAGCGAAGCGGCCGTCGCCCACACGTCGACGTACGGCTTGGCGTACTTGAAGTTGATCAGCTGTGCGCGCGGCACGAAGCCCGCCGATCCCGCGAACCCGTCGGTGCGGGTGAGGCCGCTCAGGCCGGCGGTCTCGTAGGCCTTGGCCAGGCCGAAGTCGGCGATCTTGGCCACCTCGGTGCCGTCCTCGCCGGCCGTCAGGAGGAGGTTCTGCGGTTTGATGTCGCGGTGGACGGCGCCTCCCGCGGTGTGCGCGTACGACAGGCCGTCGAGCACGCCCAGGAACAGCGGTACGGCGCGCGAGGCGGGCAGCGGGCCCCGCTCACGGACCCGGTCCGCCAGTGAGCCGGCTTCGCACCGTTCCATGACCAGGTACCAGAGCCGCCCCTCACGGCCGGAGGATTCCATGCGGACGACATGGGGATGGCGCAGGCTCATGCCGATCCGGATCTCGCGGTCGAACCGCGCGGCCTCCTCCGGTGACGGCTCGGCGTCGCAGGAGATCACCTTGAGGGCGCGGTGCCGGCCGCTCTCCTCGTGCACGGCGGCGTACACCGTGCCCATGCCGCCGCGCCCCAGCTCCTTGCCGACGATCCAGTCGCCGAGCCGTCGGGGCCGTACGTCCGTGTGCGTGTCCATGGCCTTCGCCTGGTGTCCGGGTCCTCCTTCCATGGTCCGTCGGGCACACGACGCGCGCAGCACGGACGACGTGCCCGCCGGAGGCGTACGACGCATACTGAAGTCACAGCCCGCACGGGGCCGGAACGGGGCGCCGCGGGGCGGGGTGGCGTCGCGCGGTGGGGGCTCGGTGGTGACGGAGTGCCATGCCACATTTCCTCGACAGCCTTCCCTTCGACTGGACTCACCCGGCCGCGCGGGAGCTGTGCGACCTCCTGAGCGAGACCTACTGGAAGCCGGACGCCGTCGCCGTCCTGGCGCAGCAGGCGGGCGTCCGGAGGGCGCGCATCAACTGGGGGCAGCCGACACATCTGATCTGGCACGACCTCATCGAGAGCGCCCGGAACCAGGACCTGTTGCGGACGCTGCTCACCCGGATCGAGGACGGTGTCGACGCGGCCGTGGCGGTACGGCTGCGGGAGCTGACGCACGGACCGCCCGTGGTGGAGGCGCCCCGCCCGCATGCCGGTGCCGAGAAGTGGAAGGAGCCCGGCGAGTCCGACGGCGCGGAGCGGCAGATCTTCCGCGAGCCCTCCCTCCTCGACGTCGCGTTCCTGCGCCGCGGGCTCGAACTGGCACCCGCGGTGGCACGACTGCTGGTCACCCTGCCGACCGGAAGGTTCCACGGCACCGCCTTCCACATCGGCGACGGCCTGCTGCTCACGAATCATCATGTGCTGTTCGGCCAAGGACCCGGGGGCGCCCGGGCCACGAGCGTCGAGGCCTGGTTCGGTTACGAGAAGGACGTGCACGGGCTGCACCTCGCCCACACCGTCGTCATGGGCCTGCCGGACACCATCGTGGGAGACGAGGTGCACGACTGGGCGGTCGTCAGGGCAGCTGAGCCGCTTCCCGAAGGCACCCCCGCGGTGGCGTTGGACAGCGGGGCGCAGGTCGCCGTCGGGGACCGGGTGTACATCATCCAGCACCCCAGCGGCGGTGCGAAGAAGGTGGGCGTCCACCACAATCTCGTACGGCACGTGGACGACGAGGTGGTCCAGTACTGGACGGACACCGAGGCCGGTTCCTCCGGGTCGCCGGTGTTCGACGAGCGCTGGCGGCTGGTCGCGTTGCACCACAGGTGGGTGCGACGGGGACGGAGCGACGACCGCGAGTACCGGAACCAGGGCATCAGGATCGAGCGGGTGCAGGAGGACTTGGCAGCGGCGGGGATCGTGTGAGGGCGCCATGAGCATCCTGGACCTACGACGCTTCCCCCGGTCCCACAAGGACGCCGAGGACCTGCTGGAGACGCTCATCGCGCTCTACTGGCAGGCGCCCCCGACCAGCGACCTCGTGGCGCGGGCGGGGCTCCGGCGTGCGGACTTCGCCTGGAACACCCCCATGTCCGACGTCTGGCCCGAGATCCTGCGGCGGGCGGCCGCCCAGGGAAGGCTCCGTGCCCTGGTCGAGGCGGTGGACTCCGCCCCCGAGAGCACGGCGCACACCATCTTCAAGGCGCTGCTCGAGGAGCGGGCCGACGGCGACGCGGTGGTGTTCCGCCTGAGTCTGATCGGGAAGACGAAGCCTCAGGCAGTGTTCGACCGGGACGAGCTCCGCGCCCACCTCCGGGACCTCGTCTCCGGGGATTCCCGTGTCCTGATCCTGACCGGCGGGTCCGGGTGCGGAAAGAGCTACTCGCTGGAGTTCGTGATCTACGCGCTGGGCAGGACGGGCGTGTCGACCGGCCACATCGACTTCCGCAGATGGGCGGGCTCCCTGGCCACGCCGGCGGGCATCATGCGGGACCTCGCCCATCAGCTCGACTGGACGCCCCGCACCACCGTGGTGCGGGAGACCGAGGACACCCAGGCCCGCCTGCTGCTGAGCTGGTTCCTGGAGAACGTCCGCCAGAGCGGGGAGGACGTCTGGGTGTGCTTCGACGGTCCGCATCCGGACCGGCTCACCCCTCCGGCCATGAGACTGGTCAAGGACATCGCCGTCGCCGCCGAACGGCGCACGGAGGTCGACCGGCTGAGGGTGGTCCTCGCCGACTTCCAGGACCGGCTGCCCGAAGTCGACCGGACAGTGCTGCGCGAGCGCATCGAACCCATCGGGGTGCCCGAACTGGAGGCGTTCTTCCGCGCGATGGCGGCGGAGGCCGGGGAGGATCCCGACCAGGGCGCGATCGACGTCCTGATGGACGAGCTGCTCGGAAGCCGGCCACCGGCCTCTCTCCCACCACTGTACGAACTGTCGCTGAGTGCCGCCGACATCGCCCGTGCGGCCTTCTCCCCGGACGTGTGAGATGGCCGAACTCAGAAGCGTCACGTCCGCGGAGATCACGGCCCGTCTGCGGGCCCGACGTGCCCGGGCCGAGCACACCTCCGGCCCTCCCGGTCCGGACGCGGTCACGTCCTCCGCGGTCTACCGGGAGGCGGCCGCCCTGCTCGGCTTCTTCGACGCGGGTGAACTCGCCGCCCTCGAAGAGCCGGCGAACGAGCGCGCGCTGCGCGACTTCATCGTGCGGGACTGCGAGCGGGTGAGTACGCCGGCCGGCCCCCGCTGGAGTCTGACCGCCCCCGCACGGACCGAAGCCCTGGAGCTGCTCGGGGACCGCGACCGGCTGCTCGGCGGTCTGGCGGCCGTCCGCCCCGAACCGTCCGACACCGGTCGCGCCATGGCCGAGGCCTACCTTCGCGGCACGGCTCCCACCGTCGAGGCGCAGACCATGGACCAGCTGGCCGGAACCCTGCGCCTCACGGAATGGCTCGCACGGGCGCCCCGCACGGCCGAGACACTGGCGGAGCAGGGGGTCTCGCTCCCCGCCACGGACGACGTCCGCCGGGCGATCGAGGTGACGGCGATCCTCCAGCCGATGAGGCTCCTGGCGGACGACCACTTCGTGGGCCGCCGGGCCGAGCTGGAACTCCTCTCCCGGTACGCCGAGAACCCCGAGCCGCTCCCGGACCTCGCCGCCTGCCGGCCCGTCGCCCTGTACGGACCGGGTGGGGTCGGCAAGTCCACCGTGGTCTCACGCTTCCTCCTGGACCGTGTGGGAACGGCGGGTCGTCCACGCCTTCCCTGCTGCTACCTGACCTTCGACCGGGCCGACCTCCTTCCCCAGCTGCCCCTCACCCTCCTCGCGGAGGCGGCCCACCAACTCGGCCTGCTCTACCCGGCGGCCGGGGAGCGAGCCCGCTCGCTGGAGTGGGCCGTGCGCGGCACCCTGCTCAACGCGAGCGCGGCGGTCGTCGAGGGGAGCACGGGGCCGCTGCCCGACTATCTGAGGGACGACGAGGACGGTCTCATCCGGCGGTTCGCGGACTTCGCGGAGACCGCCCTTGCCCCGGGGACGACGGTGCCCCTGGTGATGGTCCTCGACACGATGGAGCGGGCGCAGCGGCAGGGCCCCGACGCCATGGCGCGGCTGTGGGGTTTCCTGGACCGGCTGCAGCACGCGTACCCCTTGCTCCGTCTCGTGTTCGCGGGCCGTTCCCGGCTGGATCACCCCACCCGGGCCGTCTCCCTGCCGGGACTCGAACCGGCCCTGGCCGTGGAGTACCTGGGGCAGCAGCTGGCCGCGGCGGGCGTCAGGGTGGACCGGGAGTTCCTGCGGAGGATCACCGGGCGGATCGGAGAGAATCCGCTCAGTCTCCGGCTGGCCGCCGAAGTGGTCCGTCGCGAAGGCGAGGGCGTGCTCCGCGACGACGAGGTCCTCGACCGGATCCTGTCCACCGTCGAGGACGAGGAGGTGCAGGCCGTCCTCTACCGGCGAGTCCTGGACCACCTCGAACACCCGGATCTGAAGAAGCTCGCCAGCCCCGGTCTCACCCTTCGCCGGATCACCCCGGACGTGATCCGCCACGTGCTCGCCGTCCCCTGCGAGCTCGGCGAGGTGGACGAGGCCCGGGCCCGGCACCTGTTCGAGATGCTGGCGGGGGAAGGGACCCTGATGGACAGGGTGCCCGGCGAGCAGGTCCTCGTCCACCGCGCCGACGTACGCCGGGCCACCCTGCCCCTGCTCCTCCGGGACAAGCGTGAGGCGACGCGCGGCATCCACCACCTGGCGGTGGACTACTACGCCGCGGCAGCCGGTCTGGAGGCGCGGGCCGAGGAGCTCTACCACCGGCTCGCCCTCGGCCAGGACACCGTCACCCTGGACGAACGCTGGACCCCCGAGGCTGGCGCGCTGCTCGACGGCGCGCTCGACGAACTCCCCCCGTCGGGCCGTGTGTACCTCGCCGACCGGCTCGGGCTCCCCGCCGACCTGGACACGCTGACCGCCGCGGACTCCGAGGTCTGGACCCGGCAGACGGTACGCAGGAGCCGCGTCCTCCTCGCCTCCGGGAAGCCCTCGACCGTACTGGCGCTGCTACGGGAGCGCCCGGAGGAGGGACGGCGCACGGAGATCGTCGCCCTGGAGGTCGAAGCCCTCGCCGCGCTCGGGCTCACGGCCGAGGCACTGGATCGGGCGGCCGGTGCGCTCCGGCGAGCCGTCGAGGCGGGGGACGCGTCCGGCATCGTGGACGTGACGCTCCTCGCCGCGAAGATCTCCGAGGACCTCACCGAGTACGCGGACGCGCTCGCCCTGTTGGAGCGCGCCCGCCGCATGGCGCTCGCGCTGCCCGACCGCATCCCGCACCTGCGGGTCGACGTCGCGCAGCTCCGGGTGCTGCGCCGCTCCGGTGCGGAGGGCTCCGATGCGGCCGCCGCGCTCAGGACGTCGGTCCTGGCCGCGGCGAACGAGCTGAGCCGCCACGAGCGCCTGCGGCACCCCACCCTCGTGCGGGACCTGGCTGCCGAAGTGGGCGACCGGATGCCGGGGCTGGTGTCGGACACGGCCCGCCTCCTCGGGGTCACCACGGAAGGCAAGGCGGGTGTCGCCCTAGGCGAGGCGCTCACTGCCGACGACATCCGGGACTTCGCCTCCGAGACCGAGACGGCCGCGGGCCGGCCGGCGGAGGATCCGACCGGCACGCTCCCGGTCGACTGGCAGACGTACACGAGCGGCGAACGCGGCGAGGTGATCGCCGCGTATCTGGACACGACCCCCGAGCACGGCCCCGAATGGACCGAGGCACTCGTCAAGTCCTACCGGGCCGAGGCCGACGAGCCGGCCTTCGAACGACGAAGCGACGAGGGCGACGAGTCGCCGCCCGAGGGGGCGTGATCGCCACCCCGACGCGCGCGGTCGCCGACCGAACAGGCGCGATCGCCGCCCGACCAGGTGGGATGGCTGTCCGGACGGGCAGGACGGTCGGAGACCTGCGGGCCTTGGGACTTGGCGGGCCGCCTTCCGCCGGGACGGAACGGGCGTTCGACAGGCGCTAACATCCCGTACGTCCGAGATCGCCGCACAGGGCCTCCCTCGGTCCCCCCTTCGCACCTCCGAGCTCAGGGAAGCCCGTGTCCAATCCACTCACCGACGACCCCCGGACCGCCGCGGTCGCGGCCGGCGAGACCATCTCCCTCTCCGACGACCACAAGAAGGTCCTGCTGCGGGAGCTGGGGCCCCATGAGGTCGTCCGGGCCCTGTACCACGACGGTTGGGGCTATGCCGTGCTCACCCGGAAGGGGCTCATCCTCTTCCGTAACCTCCTGGCGCCGAAGGCGACCCGCGTCACCGGACCGCTGCGGATCCTGCGCCGCGCGCACGGCATGTTCGACTCCGTCGAGATCCTCGTCGACGGGAAGCCGCACAAGCTCCACGGCTCCAAGCTCGATCCCAAGGGAGAGCTGCTCGAAGCCGCGGGAGAACTCCTGCCCTCCGGTTCGCCGCTGCGTCCGGGAGGCGGAAAGCGGTCCTTCACGTGGATACGGCGCCACCCGGTGTCGGTGTCCTCGCTGGCGGCCGCGATGCTCATCGCGGGGGTGAGCGCAGGACCCGGGCAGGACGACGCCGTGGCGACGGGAGGAACGGATCGCACGCTGACCGTGCCCGACTTCCGCGGAGTCTCCCTGGCCGAGGCCACCGCCCAGGCGCGCCGAGGTTCCTGGCGGGTGGCGGCCGCCGACGCCTCCTCCGCGTACCGGACGGTGACGCCCGCGCAGGCCGGCTGGCGCGTCTGCTTCCAGAACCCCTCCTCGGGCGGGCGTGCGCCCGCCTCCGGTACGACGCTGACGTTGTACGCCGTGCCGAAGGACGAACCGTGCCCGTCGCAACTGGACGGCACCCGGCGGGTGGTGATGCCGAACCTCGTCGGCGAGCGGTACGACGCCTCGGCGCGCGCACTCGACGACCTCGGCCTCGGGCGTGTGGTGCGGTTCCACGCACACACCGGGCAGCAGTTGGACGACCGCTCCCAGGACCTGGGGGACTGGCAGGTCTGCAGGCACCAACCCGAAGCCGGCATCGAGGTCCCCGTCACCACGCAGGTCGACCTGTGGCTCATCGGGCCCGGCGTCTCCTGCACCGCGCCCAGCCCGACCCCGAAGCCGAAACCCAAGCCGAAGCCGAAGCCCCAGCCCAAGCCCAGGCCCGAGCCGGGCGGGCAGGCGACCCCCAAGCCCAAGCCCCGTCCGCAGCGTTCCTACGACTCCACCTCGGGCGGCGGCACGACGGGCGGGGACGACGCCGGGTCGACGAGCGGTGGAAGCTCCGGTGACGGCGGTTCCTCCGGCGGCTCGGGCGGCACGATCGGCGGCGTCGGCTTCGGCCAACCCTGCTCTCCGGTGGGCGCCACCGCCACGACCTCCGACGGACGTCCGGCGAAGTGCTTCATGGGCAGGGACGGCGCAGCCAGATGGGGCTACAACTCCGGTTGAGCCGCCCCGCGAGACGCCCCCTGGTCGAACGGATCGAGGGTGACGTACGCCTGGCGCGGCCCGGTGACGGATGCTCGGGACACGCCGAGGTGCGGCGGGCAAGCGGTCAGCGCGCCAGCCGGGTGAGGGCGGCGAGCACCGGTGCGACGCCGTCCTCCACGGCCAGGCGGTCGGCCAGCGCGCGGGCA
>NZ_JNWK01000008.1 GCF_000716445.1 Streptomyces wedmorensis | reverse complement strand
TCGAACGCCTCGCCTCATATCTGAACAGAATTCCTGACTCAGAAGACTAGGGCCTGTCTGACAATTCGCGTCGGATCAGGCCGGGTCGTTCGGTGCGTGACCCGACGGGAATTTTCAGACAGGTCCTAGGGGCACAGGCGTCCCTCGAACGGCCATGTGCCCGGCGCATACTCCAATTGGCGGGCCCCCGGGCGGTTACCGACCTTGGGGCCCGGGCAGACGTCGAGGTATGGGCTGGACGCACGACTACAGTGACACGGCACGCGACCGCCGCTCGGCCACGGGGCCGGGCTCCCGGGAGAGGGGTGGCCCCCAGGACACGGGCCGCGCGCACGACGTGCCAGAGGTGGGGATCTCGCGCATCCTGCGACGCCGGGCCCGCTGGGTCTCGGCCCGGCTCCGGCATCCACGCGACTGACCCGACGGCCGACCGGCCCGCCGGGTCCCCGCGCTCCCGAACCTGGACATCCGCTGTCCGGCGAGCATCCGCTGTCCGGCCTGACCGGCCGGACACCCCCTAGAGGGCGCAGGCCTGGGTGTCGACCTGCTGGTCGGCGGTCCGGCCGCGCTCGATGTCCTCGCGGATCTCGTCGACCGTCAGGGCGTAGCCGGTGTTCGCGTCGTCGAGGGAGCGGGCGAAGATCACGCCGTACACCTCGCCGTCCTCGGTGAGGAGCGGACCGCCGGAGTTCCCCTGCCGGACCGTCGTGTACAGCGAGTAGACCTCCCTGCGGACCTGGTCGCGGTGGTAGATGTCGGGTCCGGTGGGGCTGATGCGGCCCCGGACGCGCGCCGAGCGCACGTCGTACGAGCCGTTCTCCGGGAAGCCGGCGACGATCGCGTCGTCGCCGCTGCGGGCGGCCTCGTCGGTGAAGGTGAGCGGCGTGGCCTTGAGGTCCGGAACGTCCAGGACGGCGATGTCGCGCTGCCAGTCGTAGAGGACGACCTTGGCGTCGTAGAGCCTGCCCTCGCCGCCTATCTGCACGGTCGGCTCGTCGACGCCGCCGACGACGTGGGCGTTAGTCATGATCCGGCGGTCGGCGAAGACGAAGCCGGTGCCTTCGAGGACCTTGCCGCAGCTCTGGGCAGTGCCGACGACCTTGACGATGGAGCGCTGGGCGCGGGCGGCGACGGGGCTGTGGGCGAGCGCCGGGTCCGGGGGAAGCACCTCGGTGATGGGCTCGTTGGCGAAGGGGCTGAAGACCTGGGGGAAGCCCGTGCGGGCGAGCGTCGAGCTGAAGTTGGCGAACCAGGTGGAGGCCTGATCCGGCATCACCTGGGAGACGCCGAGGAGCACCTTGGAGTTCCGCACCTCCTTGCCCAGGGTGGGCAGCGTGGTGCCGGCCAGGGCGGAGCCGATCAGCCAGGCCACGAGCAGCATCGCGACCACGTTGACGAGGGCGCCGCCGGTGGCGTCGAGGGCGCGCGCGGGCGACCAGGTGATGAACCGGCGGAGCTTGTTGCCGAGGTGGGTGGTGAACGCCTGGCCGATCGAGGCGCAGACGATGACCACCATCACGAAGATGACCGTCGCCGTCGTCGAGACCTCGCTGTTGTCGGTCAGCTGGTCCCAGAGGATCGGGAGCAGCAGGACGGCGACGAGGCCGCCGCCGAGGAACCCGAGCACCGAGAGGATGCCGACCACGAATCCCTGGCGGTAACCGATGATCGCGAACCAGACGGCGGCGAGCAGCAACAGGATGTCCAGCACGTTCACCGTCAGTAGCCTCGCAGATTCGTTTCCGGTCGCCCGGGGCGAGCTCGACCGGAGGCCGGACCCGCACCCGGAGGTCAGCCTGTCATGAGCGCCAGTCGAGCGGGACCTGTCTCGTGCGGTCCCATGGACGCTCCCAGCCGGCGAAATGGAGTAGCCGGTCGATCACTCCGGCGGTAAAACCCCAGACCAGAGCGGATGCGACGAGGAACGCGGGGCCCTGGTGGCCGCTCGGGTGGAGGGTGGTCGCGCGGTTCGCGGGATCCGTGAGATCCGCCACGGGCACGGTGAAGACCCGGGCGGTCTCGCCGGGGTCGACGACCCCGACCGGGCTGGGGGTGCGCCACCAGCCGAGGACGGGGGTGACGACGAAGCCGCTGACCGGGATGTAGAGCTGGGGCAGCACGCCGAAGAGCTGGACGCCGGCGGGGTCGAGGCCGGTCTCCTCCCGGGCCTCGCGCAGGGCGGCGCGGAGCAGTCCGCCGTCGGCCGGCTCGCCGTCCTCGGGGTCGAGGGCGCCGCCGGGGAAGGAGGGCTGACCGGCGTGCGAGCGCAGGCTGCCGGACCGCTCCATGAGGAGCAGTTCGGGACCGCGCTCGCCCTCGCCGAAGAGGACGAGGACGGCGGACTGGCGGCCGGCCCCGCTCGCGGGCGGCAGGAAGCGGCTCAGCTGCTCGGGCCGCACCGTCCGGGCGGCCCGGTCGACGGGTCCCAGCCAGGCGGGCAGTCCGTCCCGGCTGAGCAGGCCGCCCGTGCCGGGTCCGTGGATGTCTTCGTCAGTGCGCGTCATAGGCACCCCCGTGGTTCTCAACGCGATCAGTGGACGGGTTCGTTCCCGGGGCCCGCTCCGGGAGGGTCGGGCTCCAGGGCCCCGGGGCCGGTGGCGCCGATTCCAGGGGCTCGGCCCGGGGCCGGTGGCGCCGATTCCAGGGGCTCGGCCCGGGGGCGGCGGCGCCGAAGCCCGGGGCCCGGCTCCGGGGCCCCGGGGTCGGGCTCAGGCGCTCGCGCCCAGGGGTGGTGCCGGGCGGCCGGGGTAGCCGGGCGGCGGGTTGAGCCGCTGGCCCGGGAGGCCGCCCATCTCGTACTTCAGCAGCTTCCTGGCCTTCTCGGGGTCGGTCTCGCCCTCGCCGTACGAGGGGCAGAGGTGGGTGATCGGGCAGGCTCCGCAGGCGGGCTTGCGGGCGTGGCAGATCCGGCGGCCGTGGAAGATCACCCGGTGCGAGAGCATGGTCCACTCGCTCTTCGGGAAGATCTCGGCGATCTCCGCCTCGATCTTGACCGGGTCCTCCTGCTCGGTCCACTTCCAGCGCCGGACGAGCCGCATGAAGTGGGTGTCGACGGTGATGCCGGGGACCCCGAAGGCGTTGCCCAGGACGACGAAGGCGGTCTTGCGGCCGACGCCGGGCAGCTTGACGAGGTCGTCGAGGCGGCCGGGGACCTCGCCGCCGAAGTCGTCCCTGAGGGCGGCCGCGAGACCCATGATCGACTTGGTCTTCGCGCGGAAGAAGCCGGTGGGGCGGATGAGCTCCTCGACCTCCTCGGGCACGGCGGCCGCGAGGTCCTCGGGCGTGGGGTACTTCGCGAAGAGGGCGGGGGTGGTCTGGTTGACCCGCAGGTCGGTGGTCTGCGCCGAGAGGACCGTGGCGACGAGCAGCTCGAAGGGATTGCGGAAGTCGAGCTCCGGATGGGCGTACGGGAAGACCTCGGCGAGCTCCCGGTTGATCTTGCGTGCTCTGCGGACCATCGCGAGCCGCGATTCGGGCTTCGCGGGCTTCACGGGCTTCCGATTCGCGGCTTTCACCCGTTTCGACACGCCGTGTTCGCCCACGGCGGAATTACCTTCGGCCGACACTCTTCCAGCCCCCTTGGCCTGCGCTCTCACCGGCGAGTTGGACACCCGGCCAGCCTAGGGGCCGCCGCCGACATCCGCCCCGGGCGTGGCCGATCCGCCCCCAATCGGGCCCCTGGCGTACGGACGGGTAGCTCCGTGGGTCAAACTTGCTGTGATTGATCGCACTGTTTTGTGCGTCCGGCATCATGGGACCCAGGTCCTTTGAGCAGGTCGACAGTAGGAGAGAACTCGTGGACGACGTTCTGCGGCGCGCCCCGCTCTTCGCGGCGCTCGATGACGAGCAGGCAGCCGAGCTGCGCGCCTCGATGAGTGAGGCGACGCTCGCCCGTGGCGACGCGCTCTTCCACGAGGGCGACCCCGGTGACCGCCTCTACGTGGTCACCGAGGGCAAGGTGAAGCTGCACCGCACCTCCCCCGACGGCCGCGAGAACATGCTGGCCGTCCTGGGTCCCGGCGAGCTGATCGGCGAGCTCTCGCTCTTCGACCCGGGCCCGCGCACCGCCACCGCCACCGCGCTGACCGAGGTCAAGCTGCTCGGCCTCGGCCACGGCGACCTCCAGCCCTGGCTGAACGCCCGCCCCGAGGTCGCCACCGCACTGCTGCGCGCGGTCGCCCGCCGGCTGCGGAAGACCAACGACCAGATGTCCGACCTGGTCTTCTCCGACGTCCCGGGCCGTGTCGCCCGTGCGCTCCTCGACCTGTCGCGCCGCTTCGGCGTGCAGTCGGAGGAGGGCATCCACGTCGTCCACGACCTCACCCAGGAGGAGCTGGCCCAGCTGGTCGGCGCCTCCCGCGAGACGGTCAACAAGGCGCTCGCCGACTTCGCCCAGCGCGGCTGGCTGCGCCTGGAGGCCCGCGCCGTGATCCTGCTCGACGTGGAGCGCCTCGCGAAGCGCTCGCGCTGAGCCCGTCCGGCGGATCAGGGCCGGACAGGACCTGACACCAGACGTACGCGGAAGGCCGCCCCGGTCCGAGGACCGGGGCGGCCTTTCACGTACCCGCGGGGACGGTCAGCGCTTCGAGCCGTCCACGATCACCGGGGCGGAGACGCCGTTGCCGCAGGGCACGGTGTAGATCGCGTTCTTCGCCGCGGCCTCCTTGAACGCGTCGATGCACTGGTTCATCAGGACCTTGTCCGTCAGCGAGTCGTTGAGGATCTTGTTGGCGCGGGCGATGCCCTCCGCCTCGATCCGGCGCCGGTCGGCCTCCGCCTTGGCGGTGCGGGAGGCCTCGATGGCCCGCTCGGTGGCCTGCTGCTGCTGGATCTTGCGGTCGATCTGGCCCTGGAGGGCGTCCGAGGGCTTCACGTTGCGCAGGTTGACCGTGGTCACGACGATGCCGCGCGGGGCCAGGCGCTCCTTGATCAGGTCACCGATCTCGGCGTTGATCTTCTCGCGGTCGGAGGCGTACCCCTGCTCGCTCGAGTAGCGGGCGAAGACGTTGCGGACGATCTCCCGGCTGTCGGGGTAGACGAGCCGCTGCTGGATGGCGTCCTCGGTGCCCGCGAGCTTGTACAGCTCGACGGCCTTGGACGGGACGACGGCCCACTTCACCGTCACCTCGGCGTACATGACACCGCCCTGGGAGGAGCGGACCTCGACCACGTCCTTGTCGGAGAGGTTGAGGTCGACCGGGCGGGTCGAGAAGGTCGTGACGTTGGTGAAGGGCGACTTCACGTGCATGCCCGAGGTCATGGGCGAGCCGACCTTGCCGAAGGCGACCGGCACGCCGACCTCGTACGCGCTGATCACGTAGGTCATGCTCACGATCAGCGAGAAGACACCGGCCAGGACGGCGCCGAGGGCACCGAGCTTCAGCCCCGTCGAGTCGTTGGCACGGCCTACGAAAAAGAGCACCACTGCGGCTATGACCAGCAGGATGGCGATGACGAACACGGGCGTTCCCCCCGAAAGCTACGGCCAGAAGTAAGCGGAGCGTAAAACACGGGTCAAGCTGACCGAATGGTCGGGGGCCCACTCGGTTCAGGATCGTGACACTCCGGGCTCAGACCTGGCCGCGCTCCCGCAGGTACTCCAGCTGCGCCCGGACGGACAGCTCCGCCGCCGGCCACAGCGAGCGGTCCACGTCCGCGTAGACATGGGCGACGACCTCCGCCGCCGTCCGCAGGCCGCTCGCGACCGCCGACTCCACCTGGGCGAGCCTGCCCGCCCGGTGCGCGAGGTAGAACTCCACGGCCCCCTGCGCGTCCTCCAGGACCGGCCCGTGCCCGGGCAGGACCGTGTGGACCCCGTCGTCGACGGTCAGCGAGCGCAGCCGCCGCAGCGAGTCCAGGTAGTCGCCGAGCCGCCCGTCCGGGTGCGCCACCATCGTCGTCCCGCGCCCCAGGATCGTGTCCCCCGTCAGCACCGCCCGGTCGGCCGGCAGATGGAAGGAGAGCGAGTCCGAGGTGTGCCCGGGCGTCGGAACGACCCGCAGCTCCAGACCGCCGACGGTCACCACGTCCCCCGCGCCGAGCCCCTCGTCGCCGAGCCGCAGCGCCGGGTCCAGCGCCCGTACGGCCGTCCCGGTCAGCTCGGCGAAGCGCCCGGCGCCCTCCGCGTGGTCCGGGTGGCCGTGGGTCAGCAGGGTCAGCGCGACCCGCTTGCCGAGCATCGAAGCGGTGTCGACGACATGGCGCAGATGACCCTCGTCGAGGGGACCCGGGTCGACCACGACGGCCAGGTCCGAGCCCGGCTCGGAGAGGAGCCAGGTGTTGGTGCCGTCAAGCGTCATGGCGGACGGGTTCGGCGCCAGGACGTTCACGGCGCGGGGAGTCGCGGGCCCGGAGACCACGAGACCGCGCGGCTGCCCGGGCAGCGCCGCCGCGTCGCTCATCGCGCACCCCCGGTCGGGATGATCTTGGTGAACTCCTCGTGCCCCGGCCAGCTCAGGACCAGCTCGTCGCCCTCCAGGCGGGCCTGGGCGAGCACCGGGGTCATGTCCTGGCCGCCCGCCGCCGCCAGCGCCTCGGCCGCCGTGCCGTACGGCTCCAGGGTGCGCAGGGTCGAGATCGTCGGCGGCATCATCATCAGCTCGCCCCGGTCGTAGCCGGCCGCGGCCTCCGCCGGGCGGATCCAGACCGTGCGGTCCGCCTCGCCGGAGACGTCCCGGGTGCGCTGCCCGGCCGGCAGCGCGGCCACGAAGAACCAGGTGTCGTAACGGCGCTGCTCGAACTCCGGCGTGATCCAGCGGGCCCACGCGCCCAGCAGGTCCGAGCGCAGGACGAGCCCGCGCCGGTCGAGGAAGTCGGCGAAGGACAGCTCGCGGGCGACCAGTGCCTCCCGGTCGCGCTCCCACTCCTCGCCGGTCGTGTCGCCGACCACGGTGTCCGCGGTCTCGCCGGCGAGCAGGACGCCCGCTTCCTCGAACGTCTCGCGCACGGCGGCGCAGACCACGGCCTGGGCCTGCGCGGGGTCGTCGAGACCGAGCCGCCCGGCCCACTCGCCGAGGGAAGGGCCCGCCCAGCGGACCGGCTGCTCGTCGCGCGGGTCGACACCGCCGCCGGGGTAGGCGTACGCGCCTCCCGCGAAGGCCATCGAGGCGCGGCGGCGCAGCATGTGGACGTCAGGCCCCGCCGCCGCGTCCCGCAGGAGCAGCACGGTGGCGGCGCGGCGGGGCGCCACCGGGGTGAGCTCACCGGCGGCGAGGGCGCGGATGCGGTCGGGCCATTCCGGCGGGTACCACTGACCGTTCGACTGATTCGGCTGACCATTCGGCATGGCCGGATGCTATGCGCAAGCATCGGAATGCACGAGAGCCGGCTTCCCCGGAACGGGAAAACCGGCTCCACGCGCGCGTGCGGAACGTCAGGCCTCGACGAGCTCGACCTGGACCTCGACCTCGACCGGGGCGTCGAGCGGCAGCACGGCCACGCCGACGGCGCTGCGGGCGTGCACGCCCTTGTCGCCGAGCACGGCGCCGAGCAGCTCGCTGGCGCCGTTGATCACGCCGGGCTGGCCGGTGAAGTCCGCGGCGGAGGCGACGAAACCGACGACCTTCACGACGCGCTTGATGCGGTCGAGGTCACCGGCGACCGACTTCACGGCCGCGAGGGCGTTGAGCGCGCACGTGGCGGCGAGCTGCTTGGCCTCCTCGGCGGTGACCTCGTCGCCGACCTTGCCGGTCACCGACAGCTTGCCCGCCACCATCGGGAGCTGGCCCGAGGTGTAGACGTACACGCCCGACTGCACGGCCGGCTGGTACGCGGCCAGCGGGGGCACGACCTCCGGCAGGGTCAGGCCGAGCTCGGCGAGCCTCGCCTCGACGGCCCCGCTCACGACTTGGCCCGCTTCAGGTAGGCCACGAGCTGCTCGGGGTTGTTCGGCCCGGGCACGACCTGGACGAGCTCCCAGCCGTCCTCGCCCCAGGTGTCCAGAATCTGCTTGGTCGCGTGCACCAGAAGCGGCACCGTGACGTACTCCCACTTGGTCATGGGCCGACTGTATCCGCTGTCGGCGGGCTGCCTTCCGAGGCGGCCTGCGGGACGGCCCCGCGGCTCCCCCGAAGCACCCCCGCGGTGCGGGGCGACGCGAGCCCTGCCTGATCGGCAAGAAGCCCCCTAGGGGGCTTCTCCGGGGCGGTCAGCTGATTGGGCACGGCCGCCAGTGGTTAGGCTCGACAGCGTGAGCAGGCTCCAGGTCGTCAGTGGCAAGGGCGGTACCGGTAAGACGACGGTCGCCGCCGCCCTCGCCCTCGCCCTCGCGACGGAGGGGAAGCGGACCCTCCTCGTCGAGGTCGAAGGCAGACAGGGCATCGCACAGCTCTTCGAGACGGAGGCGCTTCCGTACGAGGAGCGCAAGATCGCCGTCGCGCCGGGCGGCGGCGAGGTGTACGCGCTGGCGATCGACGCCGAGCGCGCGCTCCTCGACTACCTCCAGATGTTCTACAAACTGGGCAGCGCCGGGCGGGCCCTGAAGAAACTCGGCGCGATCGACTTCGCGACGACGATAGCCCCGGGGGTCCGTGACGTCCTGCTGACCGGCAAGGCCTGCGAGGCGGTCCGGCGGCGCGAGAAGCACGGCGGCCACACGTACGACCACGTCGTCATGGACGCGCCGCCCACCGGCCGCATCACCCGCTTCCTCAACGTCAACGACGAGGTCGCGGGCCTGGCCAGGATCGGCCCGATACACAACCAGGCGCAGGCCGTCATGCGGGTCCTCAAGTCCCCCGAGACGGCGGTCCACCTGGTGACCCTCCTGGAGGAGATGCCGGTCCAGGAGACCGCGGACGGCGTCGCGGAGCTCCGCGACGCCGAACTGCCGGTGGGGCGGGTCGTGGTGAACATGGTCCGGCCGCACGTCCTCGACGGCGCGGCGGTACGGGCCGCCTCCGGCGACCATCGGGACGCGATCGCCCGGACCCTGGCATCGGTCGGCGTCGCGGGCGGCACGCGCCTCGTCGAGCCGCTCCTCGACGAGGCGGTCGAGCACGCCCGCCGGGTGGAGCTGGAGCGGGAGCAGCGCGCGGTCCTCGACGGCATCGGCGTCCCCGCGTACGAACTCCCCTTCCTGGGGGACGGGGCGGACATCGCAGGGCTCTACCGGCTCGCGAAGGAACTGCGGAAGCAAGGGGTGGGCGCGTGACGGAGAAGGCTGCTGCCGGCGGGCTCGACTCCGTGCCGCTCCTGGAGCTCGATCCGCTGATCGACGACCGGGGGACCCGGATCATCGTCTGCTGCGGCGCGGGCGGGGTCGGGAAGACGACGACGGCGGCGGCGCTCGGCGTGCGGGCGGCGGAGCGCGGTCGGCGGGTCGTCGTCCTCACCATCGACCCGGCCCGCCGGCTCGCCCAGTCCATGGGCATCGACTCCCTCG
The DNA here is from genome assembly GCF_000716445.1 of Streptomyces wedmorensis. Taxonomy (GTDB): domain Bacteria; phylum Actinomycetota; class Actinomycetes; order Streptomycetales; family Streptomycetaceae; genus Streptomyces; species Streptomyces wedmorensis. The sequence goes on along the minus strand of NZ_JNWK01000008.1, from coordinate 154,556 downwards.
ACAACACCCCGCGCAAGGTCGACGGCATCAAGGGCTCCGACGGCGGCGAACTGCACGCGATGATGCTCGACATGAAGCGGACCTTCGACGAGATCGTCGAGGCGCACGCGGACCCCGAGCGGGCGCAGGCCATCCTGCGGAACCCCTTCTACCAGTCCCTGTCGGCCGGATTCGCCGGTACGCAGGAGTACATGGCGATGGAGAAGCTGGGCCAGCTCCGGGCGCGCGACGAGTGGGACCTGATCGTCGTCGACACGCCGCCGTCCAGGTCCGCGCTGGACTTCCTCGACGCGCCGAAGCGGCTCGGCTCCTTCCTCGACGGCACTTTCATCAAGCTGCTGATGGCCCCGGCGAAGGTGGGCGGCCGGGCGGGGATGAAGTTCCTCAACGTCGGCATGTCGATGATGACCGGCACCCTCGGGAAACTGCTCGGGGGTCAGTTCCTCAAGGACGTGCAGACGTTCGTGGCGGCGATGGACACGATGTTCGGTGGTTTCCGGACCCGCGCCGACGCCACGTACAAGCTGCTCCAGGCCCCGGGCACGGCGTTCCTCGTGGTCGCCACGCCGGAGCGGGACGCGCTGCGCGAGGCCGCGTACTTCGTGGAGCGGCTGGCCGCCGAGGAGATGCCGCTGGCGGGTCTCGTACTCAACCGCGTCCACGGCAGCGGCGCCGTTCGGCTGTCGGCCGAGCGGGCGAGAGCCGCCGCGGAAAATCTTGACGAGGGGCGCATTGTGGATCAGGGGGGCGGGAAGGCTGAACTGCGTGGCTCCCCGGCCACCAAGCCCGAGCCGTCCGATCTCGCCACCGCCGCCGCAATCCCCCCGACCGAGGCTGCCCCCACAGCCGAACCGGCCGCACAGCACGACGACGCAGTCGCAGACACACGCACGGACTCAGAACAGCACCCCGACATGGACGTCGACGTTCGTATGCTCACCGCGGGACTTCTGCGCCTGCATGCCGAGCGCATGCGGGTGCTCGCGCGTGAGCAGCGCACGCGCGACCGCTTCACCGCGCTCCACCCCGAGGTGGCGGTGGCCGAAGTGGCCGCCCTGCCCGGCGATGTGCACGACCTCGCCGGGCTGCGGGCCATCGGTGACCGCCTCACGGCCGGGCGGATGCCCTCACCCTGAGCGGTGTCCCCGTCTCCGTACCGCGCACGGTCGCGGTCCAGCCGACCTCAGCGCACGTCTCCGTACCGCGTGCCGATCGGGTTCTAGCCGACCGCCGCGTACTCCTCGTACGTCGCGTCGTCCTCCATGGCGACGGGCAGCAGGCCCGCGCCGCGCTCGTACTCCGTGCGCGCGGTCTCCAGGAGCCGGCGCCACGACGTGACGGTCGGCCTCCTGCGCAGCAGGGCGCGGCGCTCGCGCTCCGTCATGCCGCCCCACACGCCGAACTCCACGCGGTTGTCGAGAGCGTCGGCGAGGCACTCGGTCCGCACCGGGCATCCGGTGCACACCGCCTTCGCCCTGTTCTGTGCCGCTCCCTGCACGAAAAGTTCATCCGGATCGGTAGTGCGGCAGGCCGCCTGCGCACTCCAGTCAGCTACCCAGCCCATACCGGCGCCGTCCTCTCCCGAATCGAGGCTCCCCCACGGCGACAGCGGCATATTCACCGCTGCCAGTTGGGACGTTACGGAAGGTGGGCACAGCGCAACACCCCCTTCGGGCCCAATCTTGGATGGCCCGAACGGACTATGCGTGCGCGTCAGATCACCCAGGGGAGTGATCGAAGGACATGCGTGTGATAGCGGACATATCTCTCAGATACGCCCTTCCTCGACCGGGCCACTTCGGGCACCGTGTGACGCATGAGCCGGAATCGGACACGAGCTTCCCGTGTTTCGGGGTCACGGGAATTCATACCGATGTCACGCACGGGTCTTGATGCGAGACCGCACTGCTGTGACAGTTGTGAGCAGCTTAGGCCAAGGCATATACGCGTGTCCGGCGAATGAGAACGTAGGCTGCCCCCATGGCAAAGAAGCGCTCGGGCGGTGGTCTGACCGGGACCCAGCAGGCCGCCAAGTTCCTCGGTGTCAGTGTGCTCTCCGGAGCCGTGCTGGCGGGCATCGCCCTGCCCGCGGCCGGCGCACTCGGACTGGCCGCGAAGGGCACGGTCGAGGGGTTCGACGAGATCCCCTCCAACCTGAAGACCCCGCCGCTGAGTCAGCGCACCACCATTCTCGACTCCCAGGGCGGACTCATCGCCACGGTGTACTCCCGGGACCGGCAGGTCGTCCCGCTGGAGAAGATCTCCCCGTACATGCAGAAGGCGATCGTCGCGATCGAGGACGGCCGCTTCTACGAGCACGGGGCCATCGACCTCAAGGGCGTGCTGCGCGCGATCAACCGCAACGCGCAGTCCGGCGGAGTCGCGCAGGGCGCGTCCACCCTCACCCAGCAGTACGTGAAGAACGTCTTCGTCGAGGAGGCGGGTGACGACCCCGAGAAGGTCGCCCAGGCCACCCAGCAGACCATCGGCCGCAAGGTCCGCGAGCTGAAGTTCGCGATCCAGGTCGAGGAGGAGCTGGGCAAGAAGAAGATCCTGGAGAACTACCTCAACATCACGTTCTTCGGGCAGCAGGCGTACGGCATCGAGGCCGCCTCCCAGCGGTACTTCTCCAAGCCGGCCGCCAAGCTCGACCTCGGCGAGGCGGCCATGATGGCCGGTCTCGTCCAGTCGCCGAGCCGCTACGACCCCATCAACGACATCCAGGAAGCCACCAAGCGCCGCAACGTGGTCCTCCAGCGGATGGCCGACGTGAAGGACATCAGCCAGGCCGAGGCCGACAAGGCGAAGGCCGCCCCGCTGAAGCTGAAGGTCAAGACGCCGAAGAACGGCTGCATCACCGCCGTCGACGGCTCCGGCTTCTTCTGCGACTACGTCCGCAAGACGATCCTCAACGACCCGGTCTTCGGCAAGACGGCCGAGGAGCGGCAGAAGCTGTGGAACCTGGGTGGTCTCACCATCAAGACCACGCTCGACCCGCGCGCCCAGGCCGCCGCCAACGAGGCCGCCATCGCGAGGGTCAACAAGGACGACCCGGTCGCCGCCTCGGTCGTCCAGGTCCAGCCCGGGACCGGCAAGATCGTCTCGATGGGCCAGTCCCGTCCGTACGGCCTGGACCAGAAGCAGCACCAGACCACGCTCAACCTCGCCGTCGGCAGCAAGATGGGCGGCACGACGTACGGCTTCCAGGTCGGCTCGACGTTCAAGCCGATCACCGCGGCCGCGGCCCTGGAGAAGGGCCTGAGCCCGGCGCAGGTCTTCGACACCCCCACGCAGATCAACATCCCGGAGACCGACTACACCCGCTGCGACGGCAGCCCCGCGGGTTACGGGAACTGGGAGGTGAACAACGAGATCAAGTCGGAGAAGGGCGCCTATGACATGACGAGCGCCCTCGGCAAGTCCATCAACACGTACTTCGCCAAGCTGGAGCAGATGGCCGGCCTGTGCGAGACGCTGACGATGGCGAAGCACGTCGGCTACGAGCGCGAGCTGGGCAAGCCCGTCAAGCAGAGCCCGTCCATCACGCTCGGCAGCATCGAGAGCACCCCGCTCGACATGGCGTCCGTCTACGCGACCTTCGCCAACCGCGGCATGTACTGCACCCCGGTCGTGATCGAGTCGATCAAGGCCGCCAACGGCGACAAGCTGAACGTGCCCCAGTCGAAGTGCTCGCGCGCGATGTCGCAGCACACCGCCGACGTCATCAACCAGATGCTGAAGGGCGTCGTCGAGGACGGCACCGGCACCAAGGCCGGCCTGAGCGACCGCGACAACGCGGGCAAGACCGGTACCACCAACGACCGCAAGGACGCCTGGTTCGTCGGCTACACCCCGAACCTGTCCACCGCCGTCTGGGTCGGCGACGACGTCGGCGAGAAGAAGTCGATGTACGACATCACCATCGGCGGCGAGTACTACGAGAAGGTCTGTGGTGGCTGCCTCCCCGGCCCCATCTGGAAGATCGCGATGACGGGCGCGCTCGACGCGTCCGAGACGCCGGGCTTCAACACCGTCCCCGTGCCGCGGGCCGAGAAGCCCAAGGACCCGGAGGGCGACCAGGGCCCGAACAAGCCCCGCAAGCCGGGTGACGCCAAGCCGGGCGACACCGACCCGACCAACCCGTTCCCCGGCATCACGATCCCGCCGGACATGCTGGGCGGCGGCGACGGCCGCGGCGGCCGCGGGAACCGCTGACGCACCGACAGACGAGAGGGCGCCCCCACCTGGTGGGGGCGCCCTCTCGCGTATCGGCGGCCGATGCCGCGCGGGTTCAGCCCGCGAGCAGCTTCTTGACGGAGGCGGCGACGCGGCCGCCCTCGGCCTGGCCGGCCACCTTCGGGTTCACGATCTTCATGACGGCGCCCATGGCGCGCGGCCCCTCGGCGCCCGCGGCCTTCGCCTCCTCGACGGCCGCCGCGACGATCCCGTCGAGCTCCTCGTCGCTGAGCTGCTTCGGCAGGTACGCGTCGAGGAGGACGCCCTCCGCCTTCTCCCGCTCGGCGGACTCGTGGCGACCGCCCTGCGCGAAGGCCTCGGCGGCCTCGCGGCGCTTCTTCGCCTCCTTGGCGATCACCTTCTGCACCTCGTCGTCGGAGAGTTCGCGCTTCGTCTTGCCCGCGACCTCCTCCTTCGTGATGGCGGTGATCGTGAGTCGCAGCGTCGAGGAACGCAGTTCGTCGCGCTCCCTGATCGCGGCGTTGAGGTCGGCCTTGAGCTTCTCCTTGAGCGTGGTCATGGGGACAAGTGTGGCAGGTCTCCCGCCCCACCCGCCCGCGCATTTCCACCGCACGGGTCTGCGACGATGGGGGGATGCGCGCACGGTACGGGATCCCCCTGAAGGTCACTGCAGGTCTGACGGCGGCGGCCGCGGCCGGACTCGTCTACGCCGCCGGTTTCGAGGCCCGCTCGTTCCGGCTGCGCCGACTGACGGTCCCGGTCCTCCCGCCCGGCATGCGCGACCTGCGCGTCCTCCAGGTCTCCGACATCCACATGGTGTGCGGCCAGCGCAAGAAGCAGGCCTGGCTCCAGTCCCTCGCGGGGCTGCGCCCCGACTTCGTCGTCAACACCGGTGACAACCTGTCCGACCCGGACGCGGTGCCCGAGGTCCTGGACGCGCTCGGCCCGCTGATGGAGTTCCCGGGCGTGTACGTCATGGGCTCCAACGACTACTACGGGCCGACGCCGCGCAACCCCGCCCGCTACCTGAAGGAGAAGGCCCAGGGCCGCCACGGCCTCAACGGCAACGGGCCCGTCGTCGGTGCCCGCCACAACCCGTGGGAGCCCATGCGGGACGGCTTCGACGCGGCCGGCTGGGTCGACCTCACCAACACCCGCGGCCGGCTGAAGCTGCCCGAGGCCGACCTGGCGTTCACCGGACTCGACGACCCGCACATCAAGCGCGACCGCTACGAGCGGGTGGCCGGCGGCCCCGACGCGTCGGCCGACTTCACGGTGGGCGTCGTCCACGCCCCGTACCTGCGCTCGCTCGACGCCTTCACCGCCGACGGGTACGAGCTGATCCTCGCCGGACACACCCACGGCGGGCAGCTGTGCATCCCCTTCTACGGGGCGCTCGTCACCAACTGCGACCTCGACACGGACCGGGTGAAGGGGCTCTCCACCCACACGGTCGCCGACCGCACCTCGTACCTCCACGTCTCCGCGGGCTGCGGCACCAACCGGTACACCCCAGTCCGTTTCGCCTGCCCGCCCGAGGCCACCCTGCTCACCCTGACCGCCCGCGCCTGAGCACTTACGGTGGGGGGATGCTCACGCCCCGGTCCTCGGCCGTGCCGGCCGCCGCCGTCTCGCCCCCCGCCCCGCACCGGCCGTACGCCGCGGCATTCCGGGGCCTGATCGCCTTGGCCGCGGCGACGGGCCTGGTCATCGAATGCGTCCACGGCAACGTGCTCGTCGTCCTCAGCTTCTTCACGATCTGGTCCAACGTCCTGGTCGCCGTCGTCCTCGGCTGGGGCGCCGCCCGCGCCTGGACCCGCCGCCCTCCGCTGCCCGCCCTGTGGACCGGAGGGGTCCTGCTCTGCATCTCGGTCGTCGGCCTCGTGTTCCACCTGGTCCTCGACAACCCCGCGAGCCAGTTCAACCAGGCCGCCGAGATCGCCCGCCTCAGCGGTGCCAGGGCCGTCGCCAACCAGCTCCTCCACACCGTGAGCCCCATCGGCACGGCCCTCGACTTCCTCCTCCTGACCGCGCCCGGCGCCCTCCGGCCGCGCCACGCCGCCCAGTGGCTCGCCGTCCCCGGCCTCTACCTCGCCTTCGCCCTGGTTCGCGGCGCCCTCCTCTCCCCCGGCTCCGCCGCCCGCTACACGTACCCGTTCCTCGACGTCACCCTCCACGGCTACGCCGGCGTCGCCGTCAACGCCGTCGTCCTCGGCGCGGCCTTCTACCTCCTCGGCCTCGCCATCGTCGGCCTGGACCGCATCCGACCCGCCCCGCCGTCCCCCGAATACCGGATTTCGTCTGAGCGCGCGCGTGGGCTAAAGTAAGCGATGTCGCCGCGACGTGAAGCACAGAGCAGCGACATCGGGGTGTAGCGCAGCTTGGCAGCGCGCTTCGTTCGGGACGAAGAGGTCGTGGGTTCAAATCCCGCCACCCCGACAGCCGTAAGACCTTCAGGGGCCTGATCCGCGAAAGCGGGTCGGGCCCCTGAGTGGTTTCCGGGGTCTTGCGTTCGGCGCTCCGGGCCGGTTCCCGCGGCCGCTGCGAGAGAGGCGCTCGCACCGCCCGCGGAAAGCTGACCGCGCGAGCCCGGCCTGATCGGCGAGACACCCCCGAGCCCCCCGATACCCCCGATACCCCCGATACCCCTAGATGATCGGGGGGCGGCCCAGGCGGGTCATGCGGAGGACGGTGGACCAGCGGATGGGGCGGCGGGGGCCGCAGGGGCGGCGGAGGCCTTCGGCGAAGCCGGCGAACCAGGCGGCGAGGCCGGGGAGGGAGCGGGTCCGCGCGAGGGTGAGGAGGGTCCAGACGCCGAGGTAGAGGGGGACGAGGAGGGCCGGGAGGTTGCGCTTGGCGAGCCAGACGCGGTTGCGGGCGGTCATCCGGTGGTAGACGGCGTGGCGGGCGGGGCTGGTCTTGGGGTGCTGGAGGAGGAGCTCGGGCGCGTAGAGGATCTTCCAGCCGGCGTCGAGGGCGCGCCAGGCGAGGTCGGTCTCCTCGTGGGTGAAGAAGAAGTCCTCCGGCCAGCCGTCGATCCGGTCGAGCATCCGCATCGACAGGCCGTGGCCGCCGCCGAGGAAGGTCGTGACCTCACCGCCGCGCAGCGGGTCCTTCGCGCCGAGGCGGGGGACGTGCCGACGCTGGGTCTCGCCGGTCTCGTCGGCGATGCGGAAGGAGACGACGCCGAGGGCGGGGTCCGCCGCGTACAGGTCGGCGAGGCGGCGGAGGACGTCGGTGTCGACGAGGAGGCCGTCGTCGTCGAGGTCGACGACCACGTCGACGTCGCCGAAGGCGCGCAGCGTCTCGATGGCGACGTTACGGCCGCCTGACACGCCCCGGTTCTCGGGCAGTTCGACGCCGGTCACGCCTTCGGGGAGGTCCGGGAGCGAACCGGTGCCGTTGCCGACGACGACGATCCGGGCGGCCGGCTCGTCCTGCCGCGCGACGGAGTCGAGGAGCGCCCGCAGTTCGGCGGGGCGCGTGCCCATCGTCAGTACCGCCACACCCATACGCGGTCGTGCCACGACCCACTCCGTCCCACATGCGTGAATGCTCCGGGCCGCGATGCTAGCCGCCTGCCGACACGACCCGTTCACCCGGCGTGCAGCCGGACGCCGGAGAGCCGTCATGCCCGGCGGCCCGTCACGCCCCGCGAGCCTTCGCGTCCAGCGGTCCGGGACGCCCCCCGCGAGCCATCGCGTCCGGTGCTCCGTCATGGGCGGGGGCCGGTACGGAGGGGAGCGCGGCGAGGGGCGGTGGCCGGCGGCTCTACGCTGGTTCCCTTCCGTCAGGTTGATCGATCGTCGAAAGGGTGGTCTCCAGGTGCTGGTCGCGGACCGATATCGGCTTCATGTGTGTATCGGCCGGGGCGGCATGGGCGAGGTGTGGCAGGCCACCGACGAGGTGCTGGGCCGGGCCGTGGCCGTGAAGCTGATGCTGGCACAGGGGACCGACCCCTCCGCCGCCGACCGGTTCCGGCTGGAGGCGCAGACCGCCGCCCGGCTGAGTCACCCGCACGTGGTGGGCGTCTTCGACTTCGGCACGTGGGACGGAAAGCTTTTCCTGGTCATGGAGTTGGTCGAGGGCGACAGCCTCGCCGGCAGCCCGTCCGACCCGCTGCTGCTGCCCGCCGAGCGGGTCGCCGTGGTCGCCGCGCACGCCGCCGCCGGGCTCGCGGCCGCGCACCGGCAGGGGGTGGTGCACCGGGACATCAAGCCGGGGAACCTGCTCGTCGACGCCGAGGGGACGGTGAAGCTGGCCGACTTCGGCATCGCGCGGTTCGTCGACGATCCCTCGGCGGCGCTCACGACGACGGGTCAGATCGTGGGCACGGGGCTGTACCTGGCGCCCGAGCGGGCCCTCGGGCAGCCGGCCTCGCCCGCGTCCGACGTGTACTCGCTCGGCTGCGTGCTGTACCAACTCCTCACCGGTCGCCCGCCGTTCCGGGCGGACACGGCGACGGCGCTGCTGTACCAGCACATCGACACCCCGCCGGTGCCGCCGACCCGACTCGGGGCCGCCCTGCCGCCCGAGTTCGAGACCTATCTGCTGAGCCTGCTGGCCAAGCAGCCGGAGCAGCGGCCCTCGGCGCAGTCGATCGCGGACTGGTTCTCCTCCGGTGCGTGGCGGTCCTACGGGCAGCCCGCCCCGGGCGTGGCCCGTCCGCCCCGTGCCCCGCACCACACCGGTGTCCCCGGCCGCGGCCCCGCCGTCGCCGCACACCCGACGCCGATGCCGACGCCGATGGCGGGGTCGGGCTCGGGGGCGATGCCGATGGCGGGGTCGGGGGCGATGCCCGGGGCCGCGCCCATGCCCGGGGCCGTCCCCCGGCAGCCCGGACCGTCCCGGTCGGCTGCCCGGGCGCCACGGACCGCTAGTGGTCCCGGCACCGCGTCGCGGCGGCGTGAGCGGTCGGGCGGCACGGGCGGGGGGCTCGCCGAGCTCTCCAGACGGCGGCCCCGCAAGACTGCGGCCGTCGCCGGGGCGATCGCCTTCGTCGTCTTCCTGATCATCGGGATGGCCTGGCTCTCCTGAGCCCGACGGACCGGGCCCTCAGAGGCCCGCCCCGGCCTTCGGGACCGCGCTCAGTACAGCCGCGGTGCCATCACCTGCCCCTCGCCGTCGGCCGTGGCGAGAAGGAGGCAGCGGGGGACGCCGGGCCCCGGGGTCGCCCGGATGGTGACGGGCGTCGGTGGGTCGGTGGGGAGCTCGATGGGGACGGTGACCGGCCGGTCGGCCTTCGTGGTGGCGTAGCCGGTCTCCTTGCCGTCGACGAGGACCTCGACGACGGAGGTGTGCCCGGTCTGCACGGTCGCGGAGACCGAGTGCCCGAGGTAGTCGATGTGGAAGTGGTGGCGTGCCCTCATGGGCCACCTCCGTACCGCCGGAGTGGGACGCGTATCTCCAGAGTAGGTACGGTCCGGCGCTCCCGCCGCTCCGAAGTGCGGTCGTAGTACCCCGGTGTTCAGATGGACCGGTACGCCGAACCACCGCCCGCGCGAACGGAGCCCCTGGTCCATGAGCGATGCCCTGCCCTCCTTCGAGGACGCGACCGACTTCGACAACGCCGACCGGGGCTTCCTCGGCTCCCTCGTCCCCGGTGTGGTGAAGGCCGACGACGGCCGGGTGGTCTGGGACAACGACGCCTACGAGTTCCTGAAGGCGGAGTGCCCGGAGACCGCGCACCCCAGCCTGTGGCGGCAGGGCCGGCTGTGCGCCCGCCAGGGCCTGTACGAGGTGACCGACGGCATCTACCAGGTGCGGGGCCTGGACATCTCCAACATGACGATCGTCGAGGGCGAGCGCGGGATCGTGGTCATCGACCCGCTGATCTCCGTGGAGACCGCGGCCGCCGCCCTCGCGCTGTACAAGGAGCACCGCGGTGACCGGCCGGTCACCGGGGTGATCTACACGCACTCGCACGGCGACCACTTCGGCGGCGTCCGCGGCGTCCTCCCGCACGGCACCGAGGAGGGCGTGCCGATCCTCGCCCCGGCCGGTTTCCTGGAGCACGCGGTCAGCGAGAACGTGTACGCGGGCAACGCCATGACCCGCCGGGCGAGCTACATGTACGGCGTCGGCCTCCCGAAGGCCCCGGACGGCCAGATCGGCGTGGGTCTGGGGCAGGCCGCATCGACGGGCACGATCAGCCTGATCCCGCCGACCGTGGACATCACGGAGACCGGGCAGGAGGAGACGGTCGACGGCGTGCGGATCGTCTTCCAGCTCACGCCGGGCACCGAGGCACCCGCCGAGATGAACTTCCTCTTCCCCGACCACCGCGCCCTGTGCCTGGCGGAGAACGCCACGCACAACATGCACAACGTGCTCACCCTGCGCGGCGCGGTCGTCCGCGACTCCCGGATCTGGGCCCAGTACCTGGACGAGGCGATCGAGTACTTCCACGGGCGGTACGACGTCGGCTTCGCCTCCCACCACTGGCCCACCTGGGGTCACGACAACGTGGTGGAGTTCCTCGCCGGGCAGCGGGACCTGTACGCGTACATGCACGACCAGACGCTCCGGCTGCTGAACGCGGGGTACACGGGAGTCGAGATCGCCGAGCGGATCGAGCTGCCGCCCGCCCTGGAGAAGGCGTGGCACGCCCGCGGCTACTACGGCTCGCTCAGCCACAACACGAAGGCGATCTACCAGCGCTACCTCGGCTGGTACGACGGCAACCCGGCCCACCTCTGGGAGCGGCCGCCCGCCGAGCTGGCCGCGCGGTACGTGGAGGTGGCCGGCGGCGCCGCCGACGCCCTCGCCAAGGCCCGGGCGTACGCCGAGGACGGCGACCTGCGCTTCGCGGCGACCCTCCTCGACCACGTGGTCTTCGCCGACCCCGGGAACGAGGAGGCGAAGGAGGTCCTCGCCGGGGTGTACCAGCGGCTGGGGTACGGCGCCGAGAACGCCACCTGGCGCAACTTCTACCTGCGCGGCGCCCAGGAGCTCCGCGACGGCGTCGCGGGGGAGATGGTCGACATGACCAACCCCGAGATGTCGATGGCCCTCTCCGTCCCGATGCTGATCGACTCGGTCGCCGTGGCGATCGACGGGCCGCGTGCCTGGGACGACGACCTGACGATCGACCTGGTCCTGCTGGACGCCCCGACGGGCGCGGGCGAGCGGCGGCGCCTGACCCTGCGCAACGGGGCTCTCACCCACCGGGTGGCCGCCGCGCCCCGGACGCCCGCCGGGCTCACCCTCACCCTCGGGGGGAAGGCGCAGCTGCTCGGTCTGCTCGGCGGCAAGAGCCCGCAGGAGCTCGGGATCGGGGTGGAGGGCGACCCCGCGCTGCTCGTCCGGCTCCTGTCGTACGTGACGAAGCCCGACCCGTTCTTCCCGATCGTCACCCCGTGAGGAGACCGCGATGAACCGGACCGACCGCTCTCAGCGCACGGCCCACGCCAGGACCCCCAGCAGGATCAGCGTCAGGCAGATCCCGAGGTTGACCACCTTGTACTGGAGGAAGACCGCGACGAACTCGCGGATGGTCGCCGACGGCCAGAAGTAGGCGGCGGTCGGGGATCCCACCACCTGGCCGTCGAGGCCCGCACGGCGGGCCGTCAGGGCGGCCCGGAAGGCGTGGAAGTTGTTGGTGACGATCACGCAGGAGGAGCCCGGCCGGTCCCGCTCCATCAGCTCCTTGCTGCGGAGCATGTTCTCCTCGGTCGTCCGGGAGCGGTCCTCGCGCAGGACCGCGCCGGCCGGGAAGCCGCGCTCGACGAGGTAGTCGGCCATCGCGTGGGACTCGGGCAGCGCCTCGTCGGGACCCTGGCCGCCCGAGGTGATGAGGACGGGTGCGTCCCCGCCGCGCGCGGCCAGCATCTCGTACACCTGCCTTCCGCGGTCCAGGCGGCTCGCGAGGAGCGGCGGCACGCGGTGGCCGCCGACGAGTCCCGAGCCGAGGACCACCACGTAGTCGGCGTCGCGACGGATCCGCATCCGGCCGTACAGGTAGGCGTAGCCGACGAAGCAGAGGAAGAGGAACGAGACGTAGGCGAGGACGAGCAGGGTGGTGCCGACGAGGACACCGAGGGCCGGCGAGCGGGTGACGGCCGCGGCGATCGCGAGGCCCATCAGCGCGAACATGCCGAGTCCGGCGAGGAGCGCGAGCAGGTTGGCCGGGCGTCTGCCCTCCTTGCGGACCATCTTCACGCCGTTAGCGCAGAGCAGTGCGGCGAGGACGACCGGGCCGAGGCCGAGGACGAGCAGTCCGACGATCATCACGGTCTCGGCGACGCCGGGCGGGGCGTCGTCGATGCCCGCGAGGAGCCCGATGCCGAGGAAGGTGACGGCGAGCCCGAGGTACACCGCGTTGCCGAAGCGGCGCCGGTCGCGCAGCACACCCGCCGCGAAGAGCAGCAGGAACACGGCGGCCACGACGAAGGCGAACATTCCGACATCGTAGACAGGGCCTCGGACAAGGGGCCCAGGCCGGGACCTGAAGGGCCGGAACCTGTCGGACCCGACCCGACGGGCCGGAACCTGTCGGACCCGAACTGAAGGGCCGGAACCTGTCGGTCCCGACCCGACGGGCCGGAACCTGTCGGTCCCTGAACCGCCGTCGGGCTCCTAGCCTTCGCCCGCGAGCATGAACAGGCCGCGCCTCGCGCCCTCTTCGTACGCGCTCTTCAGGTCCGTGTCGTCGAACAGGGCCCGGAGGGCCGCCTCCCCGCGGGCGCGTGTCACCACGCAGTACTCCGCGGGCCGGTACGAGGAGTCGAAGACCGAGGTGCGCAACAGGTCGACCGCGCCGAGGAGATGGGCCGCCTCGTCGTGGCACCCGTCCAGCGCCCGCATCTGGGCCAGGAGTTCCGCGGCACAGGCCGCGCCCACCGCGGAACCGAGGCGCAGGTGCTCGCGCAGGGCCCGCCGGGCGTACTCCGCGGCCCGCCCCCGGTCCCCGTCCCAGGCCACGAGTTCGGCCCGTACGTGGTACGCCCAGGCGTCGGCGAACAGGTCGCGGCCCACCCAGGCCCGACGGCTCTCCCGGTCCAGGTCGGCCTGGTCCAGCGCCTCCTGGGCGGCCTCCGGCTCGGTGCGGCACAGGGAGAGCGCGAGGCCGACCCAGCACGCCCGCCGGGTCGGCCCGAACTCCGGGTGCTCCTCCATCAGGACCAGCGCGTCCCGGAATTCGGCCGCCGCCGCGCGCGTACGCCCCTGGTAGAGGGCGGTCGAGCCGCGCAGATGGGCGAGGAGCGCCAGGCAGCGGTCGTCCCCGTCCCGTACGGCCGCCGCCCACGCCTGCACGAGGAGCGGGTCGGCGTCCTCGGGGCGGCCCGACTCCAGCTCCAGGAAGGCGGCGAGCCACAGGGCGCGGGCGGGCGCGGGTCCCGCGTGCAGGCTGAGGGCGTGCCGCAGCCGGGCCCGGCCCTCTGCGATGCGCCCGCAGGCCACCCACAGGAACCACAGGGAGACCGCGATGTCGACGGCCGTGTCGGCCTCGTTGCTCGGCGACAGCGGCGCGGTCGTGGGGTCCATGGCGGCCGCCAGGTCGGGGAGTTCCCGCAGGGCGAGGTCCCTGGCGTCGAGCTGCCGGCCGCGCTGCCACCAGTCGGCGGCCTGCCGGGCCAGCTTCACGCACCACCTGCGGTGGTGCAGGACGACCACCCAGCGGTCTCCGCGCGCGGTGAGCCGGCGGGCGCCGACGGCCCGCATCGGGTGCGGCATCCAGTAACGGGGCAGGCCTTCCTCGCCGTCGAAGAGGTCGTCGACGGGGAGCAGCGCGAGGGGCGCGAGCCGGTCCAGGACCGCCTGGATGTCCTTGGCGGGCAGCGCGCCGGAGGCGCAGACCTCACGGACGGCGTCCCTGCCGAAGGCGCCCTCGAAGACGGACAGCCGCTCCCACAGGAGCTGTTCGGCCGGTCCGCAGCCGGCGTAGCCGCTCTCGGCGGCGGCGAGCTGGTCGAAGCCGACCGGCTCGCCCCACAAGATTGCGCTTTCCGCCGATTCTCCTGCCCACATCGCCCCAGCCCCCGTGTTCCTTCTCCGTCCTTCTCCTGTGACTTAGGACGGATTTCATGGAAATCAGCCACCGTCGCGGCTTGAATGCATTTGCCCTGGTCCACATCCTGGGGCTTCCCGGAGCCCGCACCCAGGGTTTGCCCGGGATCGACCAAGGAGGTACATGGATACCGGGGAATCCGTCCTGGGAGAAGCGGATCTGTCACTGATCCACGCATTGCAGATCGCCCCGCGCGCCAGCTGGACCCAGCTGTCGGCGGTCCTGGGCACGAGTCCCGACACCCTCGCCCGGCGCTGGGAGCACCTCAACTCCGGAGGCTACGCCTGGAACTCCCTGCTCGCCGCCCGTCTGGGCACGGACGCCACCCTGCACGCCTGGATCGAGCTGGAGTGCGTCCCCGGCGACGCGGAGGCCACCGCCGTCGAGGTCGCCGGCGACCCCTGCACCCTCGGCGTCCACCAGGTGACGGGCGACGCCGATCTGGTGCTGCTCGTGGCCTGGCCCGACCTGTACGCGCTCGACGCCTACCTCGCCGACCGCATCCGGCGGCTGCCCGGGGTGGTCCGGTCCCGCACCCAGGTCGTCACCCGGCTCCACAACCGCCCGTACCGGTCCCGGCTCGAACAGCTCCCCCCGGGACAGGCCCAGCTCCTCGCCGAGACCGTGAACGGCGACCGGCGGCCCCGCCTCGCGCACGCGCGCGCGTACCCGTACGTCACGGAGCTCGACCGCAGACTGGTCGCGGAGCTCGCCGGAGACGCCCGCCGCAGCGCCGCCGAACTCGCCCGGCAGTGCGGCACGAGCGAGTCCACGGTGCGCCGCCGCCTGGACACCCTCACCAGTGCCGGCGTGCTCCACCAGCACTGCCAGGCCGCCCCCCGGTTCTCCGGGCGCCCGGTCTGGGCGATGGTCACGGCCGACGTCCCGCCCCTGGAGGTGTCGGCGACGGTGGCGGCGCTGACCCGGCTGCGGCAGACCCGCGTGATCACCTCGGTCACCGGGCCGCACAACCTGGCCCTCGCCATGTGGCTCCGTACCGTCGACGAACTGCACGACATCACCGCGGCGATGGTGCGGGCCGCCCCGGCGCTCCGCGTCGCGGGCACCTCGCTCTCGCTCCGCACCCACAAGATAGGGGCGCAGGTCCTCGGCCCGGACGGCCGCCGGACCCACCACGTGCGGCCCTACAGCGCCCCCTGAACGCGGGGCCGACGGCACCGCTGACAGTGCGCCCCGGGCCGTGTTCTGATGGGCGCATGGAGTTCGCCGTGTTCGTGACGCTGCCCGGCCTGGTCATCCTGCTCACCGTGATCGCCTTCGCCGACCAGCTGCTGCGCGTGACGGGGCGCGGCAAGCGCACCGGCCAGGTCTCCTCGACCGGCTTCGAGCAGCTGCACGCGACCTTCTCGCAGGGCAAGCAGAACGAGCTCAAGGAGCGCCAGAGCTCCCTGGTCATGCGCGACGACGAGGAGGACGGCGCCCCGCCCCACCACTCGACGGTGGATCTGAAGGGCGGACGCGCCGTCATCAGGCTCGGCCGGTCGTAGCGGTCAGGCCGGGCGGGAGGCCTTGACCGAGTACATCAGGGGGATGCGGGGGCGGTCCGCGGGGAACCGGTAGTAGCCGTCCTCGTGCCGCTGGAGCGCGCCGTAGCGCGGGAACAGCGACGCGTCGTGCTCGTGGAGGAACTCGATCCGCAGACCGGCCTCGGCGAGCGCCGTGACGACCTCGCCGACCGGGTGCACCCACTCCACGCTGCGGTTGTGGACGGTCGTGGCGTCGAGGTCGGCGTACGTGCCCGGCGTCGTGTCCACCCAGGGATCACGGACGAAGTAGTCGTGGACGACCCGGCTTCCGGTCTCGTCGTCGAGCGAGTCGGTCAGCGGGTGGAACTCCGCCACGTAGAGGAAACCGCCGGGCGCGACCAGCGAGGCGGCGGTCTCCGCCCAGCGGTCGATGTCCGGGAGCCAGCACAGCGCCCCGCTGCCGGTGTAGACGATGTCGTACGCGCGGTCCGGGACGGCCTCCGCCGCGTCGTACACGTCGGCGGCGACGAACGCGGCCCGCTCCTGCGGGAGGCCCAGGTCGGCGGCGAGCGAGCGGGCGGTGTCGACGGCCGGCTCGGAGAAGTCCAGGCCGACGACGTGCGAGGCGCCGTGCCGGGCCCAGGAGAGCGTGTCGAGGCCGATGTGGCACTGGAGGTGCAGCAGGGAACGCCCGGTGACGTCGCCGACCTCGGCGAGCTCGAAGTCGCGCAGGGCGTCCTTGCCCGCGCGGAAGGCGTCGAGGTCGTAGAACTCGCTCGCGGCATGGATCGGGACGCGCTCGTCCCAACGCGCGCGGTTGGCCTCGAGCCAGTCTTCGGGGGTCGGAGAGTACATGTCGGCGAGGTTATCCACAGGCCGGGGAGGACGCGACCCGAATTGTCGGCCGCCCGGAGCATCATGGGTCCATGACTGAGAGCAAGAACACCGAGCTCACCGCAGAGACACCGGCGTGGGAGCAGCGCTTCCGCGCACCACGCGTCTCCCTGCCCGAGTGGGCCGAGGAGGCCCCCGACCGCTCGCTGTTCGTCTCCAACGCGACGGGGACGTACGAGCTGTACGCCTGGGACCGGGCGAGCGGCACGCAGCGGCAGGTCACGGACCGGCCCAACGGGACGACGGACGGCACGCTGTCCCCGGACGGCGCGTGGATCTGGTGGTTCGCGGACACCGACGGCGACGAGTTCGGGGTGTGGATGCGCCAGCCGTTCGACGGCGGCCCGGACGAGCCCGCCGTGCCCGGCCTCGCCGCCTCCTACCCGGCCGGACTCGCCATCGGCCGCGAGGGCACGCTCGTGGTGGGCCGCTCCACGGACGAGGACGGCTCCACGGTCCATCTCGTACGCCCCGGTGCCGCCGCTCCGGTCGAGGTCTACCGGCACCGGGAGTCGGCCGGGGTCGGTGACCTGTCGTACGACGGGTCGCTGATCGCGATCGAGCACACCGAGCACGGGGACGCGATGCACTCGGCGCTGCGCGTGCTGCGCGCCTCGGACGGAACCGTCCTCGCCGATCTCGACGACACCAAGGGCGGCACGGAGGAACTGGGGCTCACGGTCCTCGGCTTCGCCCCGGTGACGGGCGACACCCGGCTGCTCGTCGGGCACCAGCGGCGCGGCCGCTGGGAGCCGATGCTGTGGGACGTGGCGGCCGGCACCGAGACCGACCTCCGGCTCGACCTGCCGGGCGACGTGTCGGCGGAGTGGTACCCGGACGGCTCCGGCCTGCTGATCGTGCACAGCTTCGAGGCGCGCAGCGAGCTGTGGCGGTACGAGATCGCCACCGGCGCCCTGGTCGGGGTGGAGACCCCGGCCGGCTCGGTGTCGAGCGCGACGGCCCGGCCCGACGGCAGCGTCGAGTACCTGTGGTCCTCGGCCGCCGAGCCGCCGGCGGTGCGCTCCACGGCCGGCGGCGTCGTCCTCGACCCGCCCGGCGCGAAGGCCCCGCCGTCGGTGCCCGTGGAGGACGTGTGGGTGGACGGACCCGGCGGCAGGGTCCACGCGCTCGTGCAGCGCCCGGCGGAGGGCGAGGGCCCCTTCCCCACGATCTTCGAGGTGCACGGCGGCCCGGCCTGGCACGACAGCGACGCCTTCGCGTCGGGGCCGGCGGCCTGGGTGGACCACGGCTACGCGGTGGTGCGGGTCAACTACCGGGGCTCGACGGGGTACGGCCGGGAGTGGACCGACGCGCTCAAGCACCGGGTCGGTCTGATCGAGCTGGAGGACATCACGGCGGTCCGCGCGTGGGCGGTGGCGAGCGGCCTCTCCGATCCGTCGCGACTCGTCCTCTCCGGCGGCTCCTGGGGCGGCTACCTGACGCTCCTCGGCCTGGGCACCCGGCCGGACGACTGGGCGGTCGGTCTGGCGGCGGTCCCGGTCGCGGACTACGTCACGGCGTACGAGGACGAGATGGAGGCCCTCAAGGCGCTGGACCGGACGCTGCTCGGCGGTTCGCCCGAGGAGGTGCCCGAGCGGTACGCGGCCTCGTCCCCGCTGACGTACGTGGACGCGGTGAAGGCCCCGGTGCACATCTCGGCCGGCGTCAACGACCCGCGCTGCCCGATCCGGCAGATCGACAACTACGTGGACCGGCTCGCGGCCCGCGGCGCGGTCCACGACGTCTACCGGTACGACGCGGGCCACGGCTCGCTGGTGGTGGAGGAGCGCATCAAGCAGGTCGGCCTGGACCTGGCCTTCGCCGCGAGGCATCTGGGGGGTGAGGTGCCGGGCGGCCCGGCCTGACCGGCGGGGCACTGACGGTCGCCCGCCCTGCCCGGCCTGATCACCGGGCGGGGCGGGCACCGGGACGGCGCCTCCGGCGGGGACCCGGCCGACGGGGGGCGGGGCGGGCTTGCGTACCGTGGGGGCGTGTACCGGTTCCTGAGAACGCCCCGCTGGTGGGGGATCAACGCCTTCGTGCTCCTCGCGATCCCGTTCTGCGTCTTCATGGGCACCTGGCAGCTCGGCAAGTTCGAGGACCGCGTCGACTCCCACCAGGAGGCCGAGCAGCGGCCCGCGCCCAGCTCGCTGAAGGCGGAGCCGCTGGCGTCCCTGCTGCCGGTGGACACCGAGACCTCGGGTCGTCCGGCCGAGGCGCGCGGCCGGTTCGGGGAGCAGTTCCTGGTCCCGGACCGCGAGCTGGACGGCCGCACCGGCTCGTACGTCCTGACGCTGCTGAAGACGGACGGCGGCCGGTCCCTGCCGGTGGTCCGGGGCTGGCTCCCCACGGGCGCCGAGGCCCCCGCGCCGCCGTCCGGCGAGGTCACGGTGGTGGGCGCGCTCCAGGCCTCGGAGAACGCGGGTACGAAGGGCGTCCACACCGCGGGCGGGCTGCCCGAGGGCCAGCTCGGCATGATCAGCGCGGCGTCCCTGGTGAACGTGGTGACGGACGACGTCTACGACGCCTGGATCACCCTCGCCGACTCCCCCGCCGGCCTGACGCCGGTCCCGGCCGCCGCGGCGGCGGGGACAGGCCTGGACGCGAAGGCCTTCCAGAACCTCGGCTACACCGCGGAGTGGTTCGTCTTCGCCGGCTTCGTCGTCTTCATGTGGTTCCGCCTCGTCCGCCGCGAGGCGGAGGCGTCCCGGGACGAGGCCCTGGGCCTGTAGGCCCTGGACCCGCGGGCTTCTGGGCCTGTAGGTCCCTGGACCCGCAGGCCTCTGGACCTGTTGTAGGCCCCTGAACCCGCAGGCCTCTGGGCCTGTAGGTCCCTGGCCCCCGGCCCGGGGGTCCACCGGGTGAGCGCCTCAGGAGGCGCTCAGGATCCCGGTCCGGTAGATGACGCCGGCGCAGGCGTTGGTGACGATCGCCGATGCCGTGGGGCCGCCCGGCTCGGCGGTGTGGCTGACCACGACGCTGCCGTCCGCCGGAGCCCCGTCGTCGTGGAGCAGCTGGGCCGAGACTCCGGCCCCCGCCTCGGAACCCGCGCCCGCCTCCGCGCCGGTGCCCGCCGTACCGGTGCCTCCGGTGCCCGTGGTGGGTCCGGGGTCGACGGTGGTGGTGGGCGGGGCCGTCGGCGGCTGCTCGGTCGGCTGCTCGGTCGGGGTGGGCGGCGTCGGGGTCGGCGAGGTCCCGGTCGTGGGACAGGTCTCGCTCGGCACCCAGACGAACTTCACCTCGTACGAGCCGTTCGGCTTCAGGACGACCGAGGACGACTCCTGCGAGGGGTCGGGCAGCCCGCCGCCGCCGTCCCCCGAGGTGTGCCGGACCACGGAGATCCGCCCCGGGTCGGCCGCGCCGCGGGCCTCGAAGCCGACGACTCCGGCGCCGTCCACGACGCAGTCCCGGCCGGACACGTTGGCGATGCGGAAGTTGCCGTGGAACCTGCCCTGGTCGTCGGGCCCCTGGGCCCCTTCGCTGCTGACGCCGAGCTGGTCGGCGGCGCAGCGGGGGGCGGAGCCGTTGCCCCCGTCCTGCGACTGGCGCGGTCCGCCGGCGGCTCCCGGCGACCGCGGGTCGCCCGCGGAGCCCTCGTCGGTGCCCTGGCTCGGCGAGACGCCGCCGACCGGGGCCTTGGTGCTCTGGGCGCCCTCGACGCCGGCGTCGTCGCCGGTGCCGCCCTGGGCGTCCTCGCCGTGGCCGGCGTTCACCGCGTCGGAGGCCGAGAGGCCGCCCGAGGAGGCGACGTGCACGAACGCGGGCACGGCCGTCCCGATGAGGACCGCGGCGGCGCAGGCCCCGACGAAGGCCTGGCGCTTGCGGGCCCGGCGCGCGGGGACGGCACGGCGCAGGTGCTCCAGCGAGCCCGCGGTGGGCTCCAGGCCGGCCACGGCTCCCTGGAAGAGCCGCCGCAGCGCGAGTTCTTCGTCGCCGTCGCCCGCGCCGGGCCCGGTCTCGATGTTCACCATGCGCTGTCCACTCACGTCGTTGCGTTCATCCAGGGCGTCGCGCTCGTCACGAGCACCGCCGTCCCCGCGGAGCACCTCACCGGGCGTCCCGTCCGGCGCCGTGCCGGACACCTCGTCAGGCGCCTCGTCGGGCGCCCTGCCTGAGGTCTCGCTCATGCGCTCGCTCCCATCGCGACGCGCAGCGCCGCGATGCCCCGCGAGCCGTACGCCTTCACGGATCCCAGGGATATCCCGAGCGTCTCGGCGACCTGCGCCTCGGTCATGTCGGAGAAGTACCGCAGGGCCAGCACCTCGCGCTGGCGCCGCTGGAGTCCGCGCATCGCCTTGATCAGGTCCTCGCGCTCCAGCTGCTCGTACGCTCCCTCCTCCGCGCTGGCCATGTCGGGCATCGGCTTGGACAGCAGCTTGAGGCCGAGGATGCGGCGGCGCAGCGCGGACCGGGAGAGGTTCACGACGGTCTGGCGCAGGTAGGCGAGCGTCTTCTCGGGCTCGCGGACGCGCTTGCGGGCCGAGTGGACGCGGATGAACGCCTCCTGGACGACGTCCTCGCAGGAGGCCGTGTCGTCGAGGAGCAGCGCGGCGAGGCCGAGCAGCGACCGGTAGTGGGCGCGGTAGGTCTCGGTCAGGTGGTCGACGGTGGTGCCGGCGGCCAGGGCGCCTTCGGCGCCTGCGCGGGGCGACGGGATGGCGTCCATCCCGGTCGTGCGGGGCGCGGCGGGCACGGGGGCGATCACCGGCATCCCGCCGAGTGCCCGCGGCCGTCTGAACGGGCGGACCGCGGAGCCGCGCACGGGGCCGACGGCGCTGCCGCGGAGCGGGAGCACCGCGGCGCTCCGCACGGGGAGCACGCCTGTGCCCGCGCCGCGGAGCGGGGCGATTGTCGCGATGTCGAGTACCTCTGCCACGCCTGTTGGACACGCGTCCCCCCGACAGGGTTGTACGCGTACGCCACCCTTTTTGACGGTGAGTCGTATGTCCTCATGCGTAACCGTTCTCCCCCTGTGCCCCGCTTTCACGGCGTGCTCCGCGCCACAAGGTCGTGGGTGAACGCAGAGACGCCCTCCACCCGGCCGTTGGTTGCGACAAGGGGGAAGAGCATCCTCTTCCACGGCATCGCCGCAGTTCAAGAGGTATCTGACGCCTAATTGCTCACAGGACGTTCACAGATCCCACAAAGCCGTGACAACGGATTCCGCGATCTGAAGGGCATTCAGGGCCGCACCCTTGCGCAGGTTGTCGGCGCAGACGAAGAAGTCGAGGGCCCGCTCGTCGTCCATGGAGCGCCGGACCCGGCCGACCCAGGCGGGGTCGGTGCCGACGACGTCGGCGGGGGTGGGGAAGTCGCCCGCGGCGGGGTCGTCGTACAGCACGACGCCGGGCGAGGTCGCCAGGACCTCGTGCGCGCGCCCGACCGGCACGGGGTGCTCGAAGCGCGCGTGCACGGAGACGGAGTGCCCCGTCACGACGGGCACGCGGACACAGGTTGCGGCGACCCGCAGTGCGGGCAGTCCGAGGATCCGGCGCGTCTCGTCCCGTACGCGCTCCTCCTCCGACGAGGCCCCGTCGGCGCCCGCCGTGCCCGACCATGGCAGGACGTTGAGCGCCAGGGGTCCGGGGAAGGGTCCGGTGTCCTCGCCGACGAACCGCCGTACGTCACCGGGGTGGGTGCCGAGGTCCCCGTCGCCGGCCACCAGGCCGAGCTGGGCGCGGAGCGCCTCGACGCCCGCGTGTCCGGCGCCGGCGCCGCTGGCGGCCTGCTGGGCGGTGACGACCAGTTCGGCGAGGCCGAACTCGGCGTGCAGGGCGCCCACGGCGACGATCAGCGCGAGGGTGGTGGAGCCGGGGCTGGCCACGATGCCCCGGGGCCGTACGCGCGCGGCGTGGGGGTTGGTCTCGGGGACCACCAGGGGCACGTCGGGGTCGGCCCGGAAGGCCGCCGAGGTGTCCACCACCACGGCGCCCTTGGCGGCGGCGATGGGCGCCCACTGCGCCGCGACCGCCTCGGGCACCAGGAAGAGCGCCAGGTCGACGCCTTCGAGGGCCTCCTCGTCGAGCGGGAGGATCTCGCACTCCTCCCCGCGCACGGAGGCCTTGCGGCCCGCCGAACGCGGGGAGGCGAGGAGTCGGATCTCGCCCCAGACGTCCGCGTGGTGCGACAGCATCTGGAGCATCACCGAGCCGACGGCTCCGGTCGCACCGACGACCGCGAGCGTCGGCTTGGGCGTCATCGGCCGGTGCCTCCGTAGACGACGGCCTCGTCCGAGTCGCTGTCCAGACCGAAGGCGGTGTGGACGGCGCGCACGGCCTCGTTGACGTCGTCGGCGCGGGTGACGACCGAGATGCGGATCTCGGAGGTCGAGATGAGCTCGATGTTCACGCCCGCGTCGGACAGCGCCTTGAAGAAGTCGGCGGTGACGCCCGGGTTCGTCTTCATGCCGGCGCCGACCAGGGAGATCTTGCCGATCTGGTCGTCGTAGCGGAGCGAGTCGAAGCCGATCGCGTCCTTCGCCTTCTCCAGCTCGTCGATGGCCTTGCGGCCCTCGGCCTTGGGGAGGGTGAAGGAGATGTCCGTGAGGCCGGTGGAGGCCGCGGACACGTTCTGCACGATCATGTCGATGTTGATCTCGGCGTCCGCGACGGCGCGGAAGATGGCCGCGGCCTCGCCCGGCTTGTCCGGCACGCCGACGACGGTGATCTTCGCCTCGGAGGTGTCGTGGGCGACACCCGAGATGATGGCCTGCTCCACCTTCTGGTCCCCTTGCGGTTCGTTGCTGACCCACGTGCCCTGCAGTCCCGAGAAGGACGAGCGGACGTGGATCGGGATGTTGTAGCGGCGCGCGTACTCGACGCACCGGTGCAGCAGCACCTTGGAGCCGGAGGCGGCGAGCTCCAGCATGTCCTCGAAGGAGATCCAGTCGATCTTCTTCGCCTTCTTCACGACGCGCGGGTCGGCCGTGAAGACGCCGTCGACGTCGGTGTAGATCTCGCAGACCTCGGCGTCGAGCGCGGCGGCGAGCGCCACGGCCGTCGTGTCGGAGCCGCCGCGGCCCAGCGTGGTGATGTCCTTCTTGTCCTGGGACACACCCTGGAAGCCGGCGACGATGGCGATGTTGCCCTCGTCGAGGGCGGTGCGGATCCGGCCCGGCGTGACATCGATGATGCGCGCTTTGTTGTGGACCGAGTCGGTGATGACACCGGCCTGGCTGCCCGTGAACGACTGGGCCTCGTGGCCCAGGTTTTTGATCGCCATGGCCAGCAGGGCCATGGAGATCCGCTCTCCGGCGGTCAGCAGCATGTCGAACTCACGCCCGGCAGGCATCGGGGATACCTGCTCGGCGAGATCGATCAACTCGTCCGTCGTGTCGCCCATCGCGGAAACCACGACGACGACCTGGTGGCCGTCCTTCTTGGTGTCCACGATCCGCTTGGCGACGCGCTTGATGCCTTCGGCATCGGCAACGGAGGAGCCTCCGTACTTCTGCACGACAAGGCCCACGTGCGCTCCTCGCTCAGTCTGTGCCGCAGCCGGCGCTGCGATCGGCTCAGTCTATCGAGGGACCCGAAAACGCCACCGTGATATCGGATGGTGAGACGAGGCGCTCACCAAGTGATCATTCCGGCGTCACGGCAAGGGCATCGGCCACGCGGACCGCGTACGGGTGGTCCTCGCCGAGACGGCAGCGCGGGTGGATCCGGCCGGGGCGGTTACTTCCTGGCGGATCGGGTGCGGATGCCCAGGGGGGCCGCGATCTCTTCCAGCATGACGCGGCCGGCCTCTTCGGCGAGGTCGTCCTCGGTGAGGTCCTCGTCGGTGTCGAGACCGTCCAGCTCGGCCAGCGGCTGGTCGAGGCGGACGTGCGCGACGAGCGACTGGAGGGCGCGGAGGGTGGCCGAGGCGGTGGGGCCCCAGTTGGAGAAGTAGGAGAACTGCCACCACCAGAGGGCTTCGCTGGTGCGGCCGGCCCGGTAGTGGGCGAGGCCGTGGCGGAGGTCGGTGACGATGTCGGCGAGGTTGTCGGAGATGCGGGCCGGGACGGGGGCCTTGCGCGGCTCGTAGGGGTCGAAGACCTCGGAGAAGACGTCGACCGGGTCGAGCATCACGGCGAACCGCTCGCGCAGGTCGTCGACGTCCGGCTCGGGGCCCGTGTCCGGCTCGTACCGCTCGTCCGGGACGATGTCCGCGTGCGCGCCGAGCCGGCCGCCCGCGAGGAGCAACTGGGAGATCTCCAGGAGCAGGAACGGGACCGCGCTGTCCGGCTCGTCGCCTTTGGCGACCTCGGTGGTCGCGACGATGAAACTCTCGATCGAGTCGGAGATCTGGACCGCGAAGTCGTCCGGGTCCTGCGTGACGGAGTGCAGTGTGGCGTCAGACATCGAGCAGCCTCTCTGAGAGCGCGCACGAGAGCGCACCGGCCCTGTCCTCATACATCTAGCAGCCTCCGCCCCTCGAAGGCACGGCCGAGGGTCACCTCGTCGGCGTACTCCAGGTCGCCGCCGACCGGGAGCCCGCTCGCGAGCCGGGTCACCTTCAGCCCCATGGGCTTGATCATCCGCGCCAGGTACGTCGCGGTGGCCTCGCCCTCCAGGTTCGGGTCGGTCGCGAGGATCAGTTCGGTGACGGCCCCGTCCGCGAGCCGCGCGAGGAGCTCGCGGATGCGGAGGTCGTCCGGACCGACGCCCTCGATCGGGCTGATCGCGCCGCCGAGGACGTGGTACCGCCCGCGGAACTCGCGCGTCCGCTCGATCGCGACGACGTCCTTCGGCTCCTCGACCACGCAGATGACGGTGAGGTCGCGGCGCGGGTCCCGGCAGATGTTGCACTGCTCCTGCTGCGCCACGTTGCCGCAGACCGCGCAGAACCTGACCTTCTCCTTGACCTCCAGGAGCGCGTGCGCGAGCCGGCGGACGTCCGTCGGCTCGGCCTGGAGGACGTGGAAGGCGATCCGCTGCGCGCTCTTGGGACCGACGCCGGGCAGCCTGCCCAGCTCGTCGATGAGGTCCTGAACCACGCCTTCGTACAACGGAACGCCCTTCTCGGGAGTGCTTGATTCTTACGGTAGTGGCTGGAAGTGCTCGTTAGAAGAGCGGGCTCAGAAGCCCAGGCCCGGCAGGCCGCCCATGCCCTGCGCCAGAGGGCCGAGCTTGGCCTGCTGGAGCTGCTGCGCGTTGTCGTTGGCGGCCTGGACGGCGGCCACGATCAGGTCGGCGAGGGTCTCGGTGTCCTCCGGGTCGACCGCCTTCGGGTCGATGACCAGGCCGCGCAGCTCGCCCGAGCCGGTGACGGTCGCCTTCACCAGGCCGCCGCCCGCCTGCCCGTCGACCTCGGTCGCGGCCAGCTCCTGCTGCGCGCGGGCGAAGTCCTGCTGCATCTTCTGGGCCTGCTGGAGAAGCTGCTGCATGTTGGGCTGGCCACCGGGGATCACGGTCACTCCTGGAGTTCGGTACGTCCGTATGTGTCGGTACGCCGAGCCTACGTGGTCCCCGCCCGCCTTGCCTCCATCACTCTTTCGGGTGAGAAACTGCGGCCTCCTCTACCTGATCAACACCCTCTTGCGGGCGGAAATCCCGGGATTCCGGGCCCGCCGCCCACCATTCGGCGGTAGGAAGGGCAGGCACCACGTGCACCGCACGTCACAGAAGGACATGAGCGCTGAGCTGAACAGAGGAGTCCCCCGGTGAGCCAGCAGCCGGAGATGCAGCCGCCGGGGCCCCCCGGGGGAGACGTCCACCGTGATCTGACCGGTACGCCGTTCCCCCTGGGCGACTGGGGCGAGCCGGCGGAACGGCTCGACGAGCTGTACCGCTGGGTGGAGTCCAATGCCCTGCGCACCGCCGAGTGGTACCTCTCGGACCGCGTCTGGAAGCGCCGCTGCGCCCGGGCCCTGCGGATCGGCACGGCCGTAGGCGTGATCGCCGGCGCCGCGCTGCCGCTGCTCGACCTGACCGGGGTGGCCGCGGGCACCGCGGGCTGGGGCTACCTCTCGCTGCTGCTCGGCGCCGCCTGCATGGCCTGCGACCGGTACTTCGGGCTGACGTCCGGCTGGATAAGGAACGTGGCGACGGCACAGGCCGTGCAGCGCCGTCTCCAGGCGCTGCAGTTCGACTGGGCGTCCGAGAGCGTCCGGGAGGTCCTGGGCCCCACGGAGGGCACCGCGAGCGAGGCCGCCGAGCGATGTCTCGGGGTGCTGCGCCGCTTCTCGGAGGACGTGACGGAGCTCGTGCGGGCGGAGACCGCGGACTGGATGGTCGAGTTCCGTTCGGGCCCGGCGCCGCTGGCGCTCCAGTCGGTGGGCGTGATGCCCGCGCGGGCCGAGAGCCACCACCCCTCGGGCCGTTTCCCGCTCCCGCCCGGCACCCGTCCGAACATGCCCCGCCAGCGGCCCCCGGAGGCCCGCTAGGGCCTGTCCGGGGGCGACGCGGGGGCTTCGGCTCGGGACGATCCCCTGGGCGCTCAGCTCAGGATGATCATCGAGCCCTGGGCGAGGCTCCGGACCGCCGCCGCGTGCAGGCCCAGCCACACGTGACGCTCCCGCGCGAAGGGACTGCCGTCGTACGGGACGGGCGCGGCCGGTTCCTCCAGGGAGGTCGGCCGGTCCGGCGGCAGCGGGGCGGCCGGCGGGTTCGCCGGGTCGATGCCGATCGAGGGCGCCACGAACTCGAGCTCCCGGAGCAGCCCGTACGAGGATCCGAGCGGACCGCCGCCCTCCAGGAGCTCGTCGGTGGTGAGCGGCGCCGGGAAGTCGACCGGCACGTACGCGCCCGCGTGGTCGTAGTGCCAGACCAGGTGGGACTGCTGGGCGGTCGCCTCGAACATCTCCAGGAGCTGCTCGTAGTCCCCGCCGAGCTCGCCCACCGGCTCGACCGGCAGCCCGCACACCTGGAGGAGGTACGCGCGGCGCAGGAAGTGCAGGGCCTCGTAGTCGAAGCCCGCGACGGGGGCGACGTCCCCGGAGAGCCCCGGCATGTACGCGTAGACGGGCACGGTCGGCAGACCGGACGCGCTCAGCACGGAGTCGAAGACGGCTATCTCTTCGGCGAAGGGGTTGTCGGGGCTGTGGCACAGCACGTCGACGAGGGGGACCAGCCACAGGTCACAGGCCAAGGGAGGCTCGCTCTCCGTCGGTTGCAGGGACGGCCAGGGTAGTCGGCGGCGCAGCCGACGACGCCCACCCGCTCAGGACCTGCCCCCGGAGACCGGGCCTCAACCCGACCTTTCGGTCCAGGGTCGTTCAGCGAGCCCGCTGTTCCAGGCGGTCCGCCCACTCCAGCGAGTGCGCGTTGTAGGCCCGTACGACCTCGACGGCGGCCTCCGCGTCGCCGCGGGTGATCGCGTCCACCAGCTCGACGTGCCCGCCCCACAGCCAGCCGAGGAGGTCCCGCTCGGAGCGCAGGTAGGGTACGGAGAAGACCCAGGCCTGGACGCGCAGCCGGTGCAGGAAGTCGGCGATGTAGGCGTTGGCGGCGACCAGGCGGCCCAGCTCGCGCCAGTAGCGGATGTCGTAGCCGATGAGGATGTCCAGGTCCCCGGCGCGGGCCGCGCGGGCCGCGGCCTCGCCCCGGCGGCGTACGGAGACGAGCGCCACCCCGACGTTGAGGTCGGGCTCGGCGGCGGGGGACGGCGTGGTCTGCGGGATCGGGAGCACCGCGGGCGCGTGGCGGCGGAAGATGCCGTCGACGACGAGCATCCGGGCCTCGACCATGCCCCGGTAGTCGTCGACCGAGTACTGGTGGACCCGGAAGCCGCGGTGCTGGTCGGAGTCGAGGAGCCCCTGCGCGCACAGGTCGACGAGTGCTTCCCGTACGGGCGTCGCGGACACCCCGTACTGCTCCGCGATCTGCTTGACGGTGAATTCCTCGCCGGGCTGGAGACGGCCCGCGAGCACCTCGTCACGCAGCGCGTCCGCGATCTGCTGTCGCAAGGTGTTGCGGGTGACAGCTCCGCTCGCGGGCATGGGTCGGCCCCCTCCGTCCGGTTTCGGGACACCCTAGTCCAGACGGAGGAGACCTCCCCGGTGCTGCGGTTACGCGGTGTGCTCGTCGGCCACCGAGAGGGCCGCGTCCAGCGCCGCCAGGCCTTCCTTCGCCTCCGCCTCGGAGACGTTGCAGGCGGGAACGGCATGGGTGCGGTTCATGTTCACGAAGGGCCACAGGCCCTGCTTCTTCGCCGCGGCGCCGAAGGCGGCCATCGGCGCGTTGGCCTCGCCGGCCGCGTTGTACGGGACGAGCGGCTCGCGCGTCTCCTTGTTCTTGACCAGGTCGAGGGCCCAGAAGACGCCCATGCCGCGGACCTCGCCGACCGACGGGTGGCGCTCGGCGAGCTCGCGCAGGCCGGGGCCGAGGACGGTCTCGCCGATGTGGGCGGCGTTCTCGACGACCTTCTCGTCCGCCATCACGTTGATCGTGGCGACGGCGGCGGCGCAGGCCAGCGGGTGACCGGAGTAGGTCAGTCCGCCCGGGTAGGGCCGCTTGTCGAAGGTGGCGGCGATCTCGGCGTTGATGGCGACGCCGCCGAGGGGCACGTAGCCCGAGTTCACGCCCTTGGCGAAGGTCATCAGGTCGGGGACGACGTCGAAGTGCTCGGCGGCGAACCACTTGCCGGTGCGGCCGAAGCCGGCCATGACCTCGTCGAGGATGAAGACGATGCCGTACTTGTCGCAGATCTCGCGGACGCCGGCGAGGTAGCCGGGCGGCGGGGTCATGATGCCGGCGGTGCCGGGCACGGTCTCCAGGATGATCGCGGCGATGGTCGCCGGACCCTCGAAGGCGATCGTGTCCTCCAGGTGCTGGAGGGCCCGCGCGCTCTCCTCCGCCTCGGTGGTGGCGTAGAAGGGCGAGCGGTAGAGGAACGGCGCCCAGAAGCGCACGACGCCGGCGGAGCCGTTGTCGGAGGCCCAGCGGCGCGGGTCACCGGTCAGGTTGATCGCGGTGGAGGTGGCGCCGTGGTACGAGCGGTAGGCGGAGAGCACCTTCGTGCGGCCGGTGTGCAGCCGGGCCATGCGGACGGCGTTCTCGACGGCCTCGGCGCCGCCGTTGGTGAAGAAGATCTTGTCCAGGTCGCCCGGGGTGCGCTCGGCGATGAGGCGTGCGGCCTCGGAGCGCACGTCCACGGCGAAGGCGGGCGCGAAGGTCGCGAGCTTCCCGGCCTGCTCCTGGATCGCGGCGACCACCTTGGGGTGCTGGTAGCCGATGTTCGTGTAGACGAGGCCGCTGGTGAAGTCGAGGTAGCGGTTTCCGTCGTAGTCCCAGAAGTACGAACCCTCCGCGCCGGCCACGGCGAGCGGGTCGATCAGGCCCTGGGCGGACCAGGAGTGGAACACGTGCGCGCGGTCGGCGGCCTTGACGGCCGCGCCGGCCTGGGGATCGGGTTCGATGACATGAGGGGTCATGCGGTCGAGGGTAAGGAACCGCAGGTGGGACGGGCCATGGCCATCTTGTCCACCGAGACCGGGCCGGACGCGACACCTTGCTCTGCCCGGCCTCCCCAAGCCCGACGATTGACAGCAAGCTGTCATCATGACAGCCTTCTGTCATGGGAACCGAGACCGACACCAAGACCGTTCATCTCGCCGTCTACGACACCCTCGCCGACTGGGAGACGGGCCACGCCACGGCCTGGCTCGCCCGCGCCGGATTCACCGTCCGGACCGTCGGCCCGGTCGCCGGGCAGCCCGTCACGACGATCGCCGGGATCCGGATCGTCCCCGACCTCGCGCTCGACGACCTCTCCCCCGAGGACAGCGCCCTGCTGATCCTTCCGGGCGCCGAGAAGTACGACGAGGGCGACGAGCTCGCCCCCTTCACCGCCAAGGCCCGGACCTTCCTCGACGCCGGTGTCCCGGTCGCCGCGATCTGCGGCGCCACGGCAGGCCTCGCGAAGGAGGGCCTCCTCGACGACCGCCCCCACACGAGCGCGGTCTCCTTCTACCTCGCCGCCACCGGCTACAAGGGCGGTGACCATTACGTCGACACGGACGCGCTGACGTCCGGGAACCTGATCACGGCGGGCCCGACGGAACCGGTCGCGTTCGCACGCGAGATCTTCGCCCTGCTCGGCGCGTACGAGGGCAAGCGGGACGCCTGGTACCGCCTCTTCCAGCACTCGGACCCGGCGGCCTTCGCCGAGCTGAACTCGTGAGGCGCGCATGAGCAGCGAACCCCTGGACCGCAGGCAGCGGCAGGACGCCCTCTCCCGTACGGCCCTGGGCGTCTTCCGGCTCAACGGCCAGTTCCTCGCCGTGTCCGAGAAGCTGGCCGAACCGGCGGGCCTCACCGCCGCCTGGTGGCAGGTCCTCGGAGCCGTACTCCCCCAGCCGCTCCCCGTCTCCGGGATCGCCCGCGTCATGGGCATCACGCGCCAGAGCGTCCAGCGGATCGCGGACCTGCTCGTACGGGAGGGCCTCGCCGCCTACGAGCCGAACCCCGCCCACCGCAGGGCCAAGCTCCTCGCCCCCACGGAGGCCGGCCGGGCGGCGGTCCGCCGCATCGACCCGGGCCACGCGGAACTCGCCGCCCTGCTCCTGCGGGAGTTGGGCGGCCAGGAGGCCTTCGGCGAGACGGTACGGGTCCTGGAACGGCTCTCCGAGGCCCTGGAGACCGTCAACGCGGAGTTCCGTACGCCGGAGGCGTGAGCGTGAGGCACGGAGCCTGTACGCACAAGGCGTGAGGGGGCGGGGGCCGGGCACCGGAGACGTGCGGCGCGGAGTTCCTTACGCCGGAGGCGTGAGGCGCGGCCCGCACGCGGCCTATGCTGCCCGCCATGAGCACGCCAGGGCGGAGCGCCGCCACGACGATCACCGGCTGGGGCATGGTCCTGAGCGCGACGGCCGCCGTGGCCGCCTCCGTCGGAGCGGTCAACCCCTACCCGCCGCTCATACCCGAACTGGCCCTCGCCGGCCTCGCCGTCCTCTTCGCGGCCGGCTGGGTCGTCGCCTCCTACCGGGCCGACGCACGCGCGCGCGACCCGCTGGCCAAGGCGTACCGCGAGACCCGGCGGCCGAACCGGGTCCTGCCGTACCTGATCGCCTTCGGCGTCCCCGTCGCCGCCTTCGCCGCCTTCCTGACGGCCTTCGACGTCAGCGCCGACTACGGCCGCGAGACCGAGCGCCTGGAGCGCGCCGGATACGACGAGTACGAGGTCTCCGTCGTCCGCCTCGCGGGCGAACCCGAGTTCCACGAGGGCGACGAGGACCGCGACCCGTACTACCTCACCGACCTCACCCTCCGGATCCCGTACGAGGCCGGCCCCCGCGAGGTCACCGTCCGCGGCATGTACACCCGCCACAAGTCCCCCCGCCCCGGCTGGAAGGTGAACGTCTACTTCGCGCCCCGCGACCCCGCCACGCCCGTCGTCGAGAACGGCGACCGCAAGGAACCGCGGTGGTTCTTCCTCTTCTTCCTCGGCATCTGGATCTGGCCCCTGCTCCTGGTCGCGGGCGGCACCATCAAGAGCCTCTCGGACGCGGACGACATCCACCGGCTGCGCCGCTTCGACCCCGGCACCCACCTGCCCGCCCTCGGCATCCTGCTGACCGGCCTCGTCCTGCTCCTGCCCAAGGCCCTGGGATTCGAGGTGGCGGGCTACGACCAGCTGCCCGCCCTCCTCGCCACCCTCGCCCCGCCCCTCGCCCTCCTCTGGGTGGTCAAGCGGTACTGAACAGCTCCGTCACGGCGCTCCGCAGCAGCAGCGGATGCACGAACCTGTCGGGCCCCGACGGCGGACAGCGCCAGGACAGCGGCCAGGTCCTCCCCGTCAGTGCCGGCACGGGCACATAGCTCACGTGCGCCGGCCCGGCGCTGAACCGCGTCACCCCGCGCGGCCACGACCTGTACGCCGTCGACCCCGGCGGCACCAGGAAATACACCCCCCGCCGCCCGTTCGCCTCCATCACCACCGGCCCCGGGTCCCCACCCGTCAGCACCTCCATCCAGTCGGCCGCCCGGCGCCCCTCGTCACCGTCGACCCGCACCGCGTCGAATTGCACCCCCGCCTTGCGGAGTTGGAATCCGGAAACAGGAATCCAATCCACGTCTACTTCCCGATTCTCTTCATTCACGAGGACATGCTCCCGCGCCGACGCCAGCGCTTTCCACGACTGCGGCGGGCGCGTCGACACCCCCTTGACCTGCACCAACACACCCCGTACGCAGTCGAATTCGGCGGGGAGCAGTTGCGACCGGTTGAGATCGGTTGAGTCCGAATGGGGAGCGGGAATGGAGCGAGCGGAGAACAAGGAAGCAGCGGGTCCGGCGGCACGGACCGTGGCAGGCATGGCGAAGAAAATGCGACAGCGAAAGGGGCTCACTCAGGAGCAGCTTGGGGCGCAGATGGGGTACACCGGCGCGGCGGTCAGCGCCTTGGAGACGCTCGCACAACCGGTGAGCGACGAGATGCTGGTGAAGCTCGAACAGGCGCTGGTCCTCAGCCTGTACGCGAACCACGTGGTGCACGGCCTCTTCCAGACGGAGGAGTACGCGCGCGCGTTGATCGCGGGAGGCTACCCGGAGCCGACGGCGGAGCGGGTCGAGGAGCTGGTGGAGATGCGGGTGGCGCGCAAGGCCCTCTTCGACCGTCGGCCTCCGTGCCGGATCGAACTGGTCCTGGACGAGTCGGTCCTCGCACAGCGATGACAGCGGCGGCAACTGCGTAGAGGTCGCTTCCTGCGCCGACGCCGCCCATTTCCGGGACTCGAAGGTGCAGGACGGCCCCACGTTCGCCGTGGAGCCGTCCTCGTGGAGCGCTTTCCCGGTGTGGCAGGGCTGATCGCTAGCAGGAGAGGTTCGCGCCGGCGGGGACGCCCAGGATCTGGGTGAACTGCTGGTACTTGGTGACCCGGCTCTGGACCTGGGCCGGGTTGCCGCCGTTGCACTCGAGGCTGCCGTTGATCGCCCAGATGGTCTGGCCGAAGCCGGCGCCGTTGACCATGGCGTTGTGGGCGGTCATGGTGCCGGGGCCGTTCTGGGTGTTCCAGTACCAGAGGCCGGTCTGCATGGCGACGGCCGGGTCCTGCTCGACGCGCCAGGGGTTGTTGAGGAGGTCGATGCCGAGGGCGTCGCCGGCGGCCTTGTAGTTGAAGTTCCAGGAGAGCTGGATGGGGCCGCGGCCGTAGTAGGCGGCCTGGCCGGCGGGGCAGCCGTAGGGCTGGCCGGGGTCGCAGTAGTGCGGGTAGTTGGCCGTGTTCTGCTCGACGATGTGGACGAGGCCGCCCGTCTCGTGGGAGACGTTCGCGAGGAAGGCCGCGGCCTCCTGCTTCTTCACCGTGTCGCTGCCGGTGTTGGCGAAGCCGGGGTACGACTTGAGGGCGTCGGTGAGGCCCTTGTACGTGTAGAAGGGGTTCCGGTTCGGGAACATCTGGTTGAACTGGGCCTCGGAGACGACGAATCCGGAGCTCGGCGGCGGGGTCGTGGGCGGGGTGGTGGGCGGGGTGGTGCCACCGCCGCCGCAGACGCCCTGGTCGGCCCAGACGCCCCACTCGCCGGTGGTGCCGGGAGTCTCGTTCTGGGTCCACCACTTGGCCGACCAGTTGTGGCCGTTGTGCGAGACCGTCATCCCGCCCGTGTAGACGCTGGAGGAGTTCCAGGCGGCCGCGCAGGCGGCGGCCGCGCCTGCGGAGGCGGCGGGGAGGAGGAGGACGGCGAGTCCGACGGCCGTACAGAGCGCGGCGATCGCGGTGACCAACTTGCGCAGCATGCGTGCTTCCTTCCGGGTGGGGTCCGGGCGGATTCCGCGCGGATTCCGGTCGCGGATTCCGGGTGGGAGAGCACAGCGAAGCGCTATTGGTCTGGACCTGTCAAGGTCTAGACCAGAAGTTGTGACAGTTGGGGTTCCGGTTGCCCCGGAAATCCTCGCGAATCGGCTCAGCGATCGAGCAGGCGCTCCAACAGGCTGGAGAGCAGGGCCCGTTCGGCGACGGTGAGCGGGCCCATGAGTTCTTCCTGGGCTTCGGCGAGGACCTTGTCGAGACGTTCGAGGTGCTTGCGGCCGCGCGCGGTGAGGGTGATGACGTTGCGCCGGCGGTCGGTGGGGTCAGGGGTGCGCTCGACGTGGCCCTGGTCGGCGAGTTCGTTGATGACGGAGACGAGGTCGCTGCGGTAGATGCCCGTACGGCGACTGAGGTCGGCCTGGCTGGCGGGGCCGCTCTCGTCGAGCGAGACCAGGGCCGCGTAGTGCCACTTGCGGGCGTCCTCGGCGGCGAGGCCCGCGCTGACGAGGCGGTCGGCCTGGGCGGCGGTGAGGGCGAGGAGGCGGCTGGGGAGGGAGCGGAGGCGCTCCGGGGTCTCCCCGGCCTCCGGCGAGTGCTCGGTCATGTCGCGCAGATTACCCGTTGCGTTAGTGTCCCGAACGGTATAACTTCATTAGTGTCACGAACGTTAGTGAACCGAACGTTAGGGGAGTGAACGCCATGCCCGTGATCGATGTCCTCGACTCGACGATGTTCTACGAGTCCCACGAAGGGACCGGCACTCCCTTCGTCTTCCTGCACGGCAACCCGACCTCGTCCCACCTCTGGCGCCACGTCCTGCCGGCCGTCGGCGGCGGGCGGCGCCTGCTCGCGCCGGACCTCATCGGGATGGGCCGCTCGGGGAAACCGGACATCGCCTACGACTACGCGGACCAGGCGCGGTATCTGGAGGCCTGGATCGAGGCGATGGAGCTCGACGAGGTGGTGTTCGTCGGGATCGACTGGGGCGGCTCGCTCGCCTTCGACTGGGCCGCCCGGCACCCCGAGCGGGTGCGCGGGACGGCGTTCATGGAGACGATCGTGCGCCCGATGGGCTGGGAGGAGTTCCCGGAGAAGGCACGGGAGCGGTGGGAGGCCTTCCGTACGCCGGGGGTCGGCGAGCGGATGGTCCTGGAGGAGAACACCTTCGTCGAGGACTCCTTCGCCCACACCGTCGCGACGGGGCTCGGCAAGGCCGACCACGACGTCTACCGGGCGCCCTACCCGACGCCGGAGTCCCGCCGGCCGATGCTGGAGTGGGCGCGCGCGATGCCGCTGGACGGGGATCCGGCGGAGGTCGTGGCCCGTGTCGAGGCGTACGGGGCCTGGCTGGCGGCCTCCCCGGAGGTCCCGAAGCTGCTGCTGACCTTCTCCGACTCGCCGACCCTGATGATCGATCCGCCTACGGCGGCCTGGTGCGCCGCCCACATATCCGCCCTCACCACGACCGCCTGCGGCCCCGCGGGCCACCAGGCCCCGGAGGACCAGCCTCAGGCCATAGCCACCGCGCTCACGACGTGGGCGGACACGGAGGGCCTGGCGGGGGCGTGACCCGCCGGGCGGGGCGCGGCCTGACCGGGGATGGTGGCGGACGCGGCCGGGGCGGCAGGGTGCGGGGCGGACGCGGCCGGGGCGGCAGGGTGCGGGGCGGCCTGACCGGGCGGCTACGGGCGCGGGCGGCACGGCCGGGACAGCCGGGACAGCAGGGACGGCCGGGGGGCGGGACAGCCGGGGCGGCGGGGTGCGGCCTGACCCGCCGCGCCCCGCCGCCACCGCGCCGCGCCCTTCCCGGCCCGCGGGGGGCGGCTCGGGGCGGCGGCTCAGATCATCAGGATGATGCGGCCGGGACGGTGACCGGCCTCTGCCCGGCGGTGGGCCTCCGCGACTTCCTCCAGGGGCATGACGTCGGCCACTCGGGTGATGAGCTCCCGGTCGGCCACCTTCTGGAGGTTCTGGCGGAGGCGGTCGGCGTCCGGTGTGGCGCGGACGGTCTCGACCCGGATGTTCCGTTCGGCGGTGGGGACGCGGTCGGGGGCGAGGGCGAGGAAGACTCCATCGTCCTTGAGGGCAGGGAGGAGGGCGTCGCCGACGAGCGCCCCGTCGAAGACCGCGTCCACGCGGTCCGGGTCGCCGGCGAGCACCTTCGCGACCACGTCCTCGGGTGCGCCGCGCGTGACGACGTGGTCCGCGCCGAGGACTCTCAGTTCGCTCTCGTCGCCCTCGTAGGCGACGGCCACCACCCGCATTCCGGCGGCCGAGGCGAACTGGACCGCCAGACGGCCCACCACCGCGCTGGCACCGGTCACGAGCAGCGTCGACCCCGCCGGGAGGTCGAGGCGGTCGAGGCCCTGCTGGGCGGTGGCCGCGGCGAGGGGGAGGGACGCGGCGACGGTGAACTCCACGTCGTCCGGGATCGGGGCGAGCCACTCCGGGGCGACCCGTACGACCTCGGCGTAGGTGCCTTCGCCGGTGAGCTCCTCGTACCAGGGCACGAAGCCGGCGACCCGGGTCCCGGGAGCCATCCCGGGGACGGGGTCCAGCAGCTTGCCCGCGAAGTCGGTGCCCAGGACGAAGGGGGGCTTGAGCGCGCCGACGGCGTCGGCGTACCGGCCGGCGCGGATCCGCAGATCCGCCTGGTTCACTCCGGCGGCCTTAAGGCGCACCCGTACCCGGCCCGGGACGTCCCCGGCCTCCGGTTCGGGCCGGCGGGCCATTCTGAGCACCTCGGGTCCGCCGTAGGCGGTCACTTCGACGACACGCATGGGGTACTCCTCAGACTGAAGGCCCCCTCGTGGCCATTACACCCACGCTCCCCACCCCCGGCAACCCCTGCCCGTCCGCCTGAAGGAACGGAGAAGTCCATGTGTCGGCCCGCTACACCGCTCCCGTCTTCGCACAGGCGTCCGTACCGTCCCGGCCATGGAGTGGATAACCGCGGAGAACGTCATCGCCCTGGGGACGGCGGTCCTGGGTGTCCTGGTCTCGGTCGGCGTCGTCTGGCTCGACCGGTTCTCGCCGCAGCGCAAGCGGCTCGGCTATCGCGTCCAGCTCAACACCCCGCTCCACCGGGAGGAGAACCAGGACAGCGAGGTCATGACCGTCCGGGAGGGCGAGGTCGTGGGGATGGCCGCACCCGCCAACGGGTCCACCCTCGTCCTCCTCCGCATAGAGAACGACCGGGACCTCGACATCAGCTCCGACGACTACGGTGCCTCCACCGACCCCCACGGGCTGCGGATCACCTTCGGCGACCGGACCGTGCAGGGAGTCGTCGCCACCGTCCCGGCCGGCTGGGTCTCCGTACGGGACGACCTGGAGCGTTCCCCCAAGCTGGGGCGGAACGGCAGCGCGGTCCTCGTTCCCAAGGTGGCGCTCGAACGGGGGCAGTACTTCAAGCTGCTCGTCCAGCTCTCCGGGGGCGTCGCCGACCGGGACGTCAAGGTCGACGGGAGCCTCCACGGCGGGGCGATCCGGCGCAACAGGAGCACCACCCCCGACGACAAGACGGCCCGGTTCAGCCCGACGGCCCGCACGGTCACCATCGTCCTCACCGCCTGCGTGGTCGCCCTCGCCGCGATCATCGTCCGGGAGCAGACGCCGCCGCCGGTCGGCTGCGCCCGGGGCACCCTGACCGTCACCGGGTCGACGGCCTTCGCGCCGGCCGTCCGCGAGGTCGCGGAGAAGTACGAGCGGGACTGCGAGGGCTCGACGGTGATCGTGGACGTGCACGGTTCGACCTCCGGGATACGGGAGCTGGCCGAGGCCGGGGCGAAGAAGGCGAAGGGCTCGCCGGCCGTCGTCGCCCTGTCGGACGGGCGCAAGCCGGGCGGCTACCCGGAGCTGCGGGAGAGCATGATCGCCGTCTCCCTCTTCACCCTCGTCCTGAACGACGGGATACCCGTCGACGACCTCACCCAGGATCAGATCCGGGAGCTCTACCGGGGCGAGATCACCAACTGGAACCAGCTCGTCCCCGGCCTCGACCGTCCGGTGCTGCTCGTCAGCCGGGACGCCGACTCCGGCACCCGGCAGGTGTTCCAGCGCCGGGTCCTGAACCGCAACGAACCGGCGAACTCCTCCCAGGACTGCGTGACGCGCGACGACCCCGAAGCGAAGGTGATCCGCTGCGAACTCGACTCCACCGCCCAGGTCCTGGCCACCGTGGCCAGGCTCCCCGGGGCCATCGGCTACGCCGAACTCCGCGCGAGCGACGGCCGGAAGGGCCTGCACAAGGTCGCCGTCGACGGGCGCAGGCCCGTCGTGGACGAGATCGGCACGTCCGGGTACCCGTACCGGGAGATCGAGTACGCCTACACCTGGGGCCGGCCGCCGGCCGACTCCCTGACCGCCAGCTTCCTGACCTACCTGGGGCGGGGCAGCGGCCAGGACGTCATCCTCACCCACGGCCACCTGCCCTGTGCCACCCCGAAGGGCCTGCGGGTCTGCGGAGACGGCTGACGGGCCTCGGCGGCCGGCCGGCGGCCATCCAGCGGCCATCGGCGGCCGGCCGGCGGCCATCGCCGGATCTTCACGGGACTGCCGACGCACTGTCTGGCATGCTCTTTCGACGTGGAGCCATTGAACGCGGAAGACCCGGTCGGCATCGGCCCGTTCCGACTGATCGGCCGCCTCGGGGTCGGGGGGATGGGCCGGGTGTTCCTGGCGCGTTCGGCCGGCGGGCGGACGGTCGCGGTGAAGGTGGTGCACGCGCAGCTCGCGGCCCAGGACGAGTTCCGGCGGCGGTTCGCCCGCGAGGTCGCCGCCCTGGAGCGGGTCGGGGGCACGGGCACGGCGCCCGTGCTGGGCTCGGACACCGACGCCGAGTCGCCGTGGGTGGCCATCGGCTACGTGCCGGGGCCGTCGCTGCGGACGGTGGTGGGCGACGAGTTCGGGCCGCTGCCGCCCACGACCGTGCGGTCACTGGCCTCCGGCCTGGCCCGCGCCCTCGTCCACATCCACGCCGCCGGGCTGGTCCACCGCGACCTGAAGCCGTCCAACGTGCTGCTGACCGTCGACGGGCCCCAGATCATCGACTTCGGCATCGCCCGTGCCGTCGACACGGTCACCGAGGGCGGCGGCCTGACCAGTACCGGCGCGGTCGTCGGCTCGCCCGGCTTCATGTCGCCCGAGCAGGTGCGCGGCGACCGGCTCACCCCCGCGTCGGACGTCTTCTGCCTCGGTTCGGTCCTCGTCTACGCGGCGACCGGCCGGGCGCCGTTCGGGACGGCCGACAGCGGCGTCCACGCGACCATGTTCCGCATCGCGCACGACGAACCCGACCTGACGGACGTGGCTCCCGAGCTCGCCGGACTGATCAGGGCCTGCCTCGCCAAGGCCCCGGAGGCCCGCCCGTCCGCCGCCGAGATCGCCGAGGCCGTCCCCGTCGCCGACCCCTGGCTTCCCGCCGACGTCCTCGCCCCCATCGGCCGTCACACGGCGCGCCTCCTGGAGGCGGAGGCCGAGAGCATGACGGGGACCGGAGCCGCCGCGGACTCCGGCACGAGGACCGGCGGAGCCTCGCTGTCCGCCGGGGACCCGACCCCGCCCACTCCCCTGCCGTCCACCGTCTCCTCCGCCGGCTCCTCGGCGGCCTCCACCGCCTCCACGGCGCCCCGGACGCCCGCCCGGCGGCCGCGCCGCACCGCGCTCGTCGCCGGCCTCGCGGCCCTCGTGGTGGCGGCCACGGCCGGCGTCGCGTACACCTTCTGGCCCGACCCGGACGTCGGCCGCGACGAGCAGAAGAACCGTCCCGTCGGCGCGACGGGCGACGTCTCCGCCCGCCCCGCCGGGATCGTCCCCGCCGGCTTCCTCGGCGCCTGGGAGGGCGTCCTCCAGGGGTCGCCCGAGTTCCCCCGCGAGACCGCCCGGATCGAGATCACCCAGGGCGCGGCGGGCTCCAAGAGCGCCGTCTACGTCCAGGTCACCGAGAACCGGCTGTGCATGGGCCGCTCGCGGCTCGTCTCGGCCGACGAGGACAAGGTCGTCTACGGCGAGTCCGACGTGACCACCAGCGTGCCCGCCGCGCGCTGCACGCCCGCCGCCCACCAGACCCTCACCCTGCGCTCCCCCGACGTCCTGGAATGGACCTCGGGCGCCGCGAAGGCCACCTTCCGCAAGGCCCCCAGCGGCCCGGCGGTCGTCCCGGCGAAGTTCCTCGGCCACTGGTCGCGCATCCCCGCGCCGGAGATGTACGGCAAGGACGACGAGCGCTACACCTCCGAGGTCACGATCACCCAGGGCCCCGTCGGCGCCCCCGTGATCAGCGTCATCGACGGCTATCCGCGCACCATCGACGGCGTGACCACCTCCGAGGACTGGTCCTGCGGCACCACGGCCGTCCTCGCGGGCGTCGGCGACATGCTGATCCTCGGCCCCAGCACCCGCGACACGACCGCCTGGGACCGCGAATGCCAGGAGGGCCTCTCCCGCCACGCGGTCGTCGACAAGCTGAACGGCAAGGACCGGCTCCGCCTCTACCCGATGCTCGACGGCGAACCGAACGAGTACCGCCGGTCCTAGGGCCTGTCTGACAATTCCCGTCGGGTCCGGCCCGCCCGGCACGCACGCTCGGCGTGCCTCAGCCGCCGAGCATGCTCAGGATCTGGTGGATGAGGGCGAGGGCGGGGGCGCCGGCCGTGCCCACGGACTCCAGGATCCCGCCGACCCGCTCCAGGGCGGTCCGCCGCACCTCCGGGTCCGCCGAGCCGCCGATCTCCGCCTCGGCGGCCTCCACGGTCCGGGCCGCGAGGGGCCGGAGCTGCCCGCGCAGCTCCTGGAGCAGCGGCAGCAGTTCCTGGACGGCCCGCTCCAGCTCCGGGACGGCGGCGGATCCGCCGTTCACGACCGTCCGCTTGTCGATGCCGACGCTGTTCGTGGTGTTCTCCATCCGCACCACGTCGCCGTAGTAGTGGTCCCCGCCGGTCACTTCGCCACCCCCGTGTTGCCGCTGCCGCCGTACATGTTCACCGAGTCGCCGAAGTAGTAGTCGCCGTAGTTGGTGATCGCGAGCGTTCCCACCGAGGCCTGGAACTCGGCGTCCGGCTTGTCGATCGCCTCGGCGATCGAGCGGACGAGGCCGTCGAGGTAGGCGCGCTTCCCGGTCACCAGGGCGGTGGACCGCCCGTTCGTCTCGATGGCGAGGACGTCGTGGGACATCGCGAAGACGACCGCGCACATCGCGCCGAAGAAGTAGAGCAGCAGGGTCCCGAGGATGAACAGGGCGATCGCGAGCACGCCGTCGTCGCCGCCGCTCGAACCGTAGGAGTCCCATGAACTCGACGACGAGTCCTCGAACTGCATGAGGATCAGGAACAGGACGAGCGTCAACCCGCCCCGCTTCAGGAACCGGGCGAAGGCCTCCCCCCGGCGCGGTCTGAGCACGAAGGTGTAGACCCGGACGATGTTCTCCAGCGGGTAGGCGCCCCCGTGGACCCACAGCAGCCGCTTGCTGATGACCAGTCCGTGCCGCGGCGGCGGCGCGGACGGCGGTGGCGCGTGCGCCGGTCTCGGCGTCGGCGTGTGGGTCGGCTTCGGCGGCGGCGTTCCGTTCGCTTCCATGCATCCCCCCGAGGTGGAGCCGCTACGACATGACCCCTCATTACGCAGCCGAACCACCCTTCCCACAAGGCGAGTTCAAGCCTCCCGTGGCTCCGGGACCGGCTCTGGGGATCCTGGACGGACCACACCCTCCTGTTCCGACCTGGTCGGGACA
Source organism: Streptomyces wedmorensis (assembly GCF_000716445.1). Lineage (GTDB taxonomy): Bacteria > Actinomycetota > Actinomycetes > Streptomycetales > Streptomycetaceae > Streptomyces > Streptomyces wedmorensis. The sequence goes on along the minus strand of NZ_JNWK01000008.1, from coordinate 112,569 downwards.
CCGAGCTGCCACCGGGCAGCGCCCACGAGGGGGAGCCGAGCATGAGCAAGGTCTGGCTGATCACCGACGCCAACAGCGGATTCGGACGCGCCTTCGCCGAGGCCGCGATCGCCGCCCTGGCCTCCGACGAGACGTCCCTGCGCCCCGCCCTCGGCGACGACCCCATCGACGCCATCCACGCCCACCTCGACCAGGTCCGGGCCGACCTCGACGCCTGGGACGAGGTCGGCCGGGGCACGAAGCTGTCCTGACTCCTCCGGCGTCGCCCCGGCCCGGAAAAGACACCGTGCTCCCTCCCCCGGATCGGTCCGGGGGAGGGAGCACGGTGGTGTGCGCGGCGGGCGCGTCCTACAGGAAGGAGTTGATCTCGATGGTCTCGGTGCGGCCGGGGCCGACGCCGATGGCGGAGATGGGGGCGCCCGACATCTCCTCGAGGGCCTTCACGTAGGCCTGCGCGTTCTTCGGCAGGTCGGCGAAGGTCTTGGCCTTGGTGATGTCCTCGGACCAGCCGGGGAGCATTTCGTAGATCGGCTTCGCGTGGTGGAAGTCGGTCTGCGAGTAGGGCAGCTCCTCGACGCGCTTGCCGTCGATCTCGTAGGCGACGCAGACGGGGATCTGCTCCCAGCCGGTGAGGACGTCGAGCTTGGTGAGGAAGAAGTCGGTCAGGCCGTTGACGCGGGTGGCGTAGCGGGCGATGACCGCGTCGAACCAGCCGCAGCGACGGTCACGGCCGGTGGTGACGCCGCGCTCGCCGCCGATGCGGCGCAGCGCCTCGCCGTCCGCGTCGAAGAGCTCCGTCGGGAACGGGCCGGCGCCGACACGGGTCGTGTAGGCCTTGAGGATGCCGATGACACGGCTGATCTTCGTCGGGCCCACGCCGGCGCCGGTGCAGGCGCCGCCCGCGGTCGGGTTCGAGGAGGTGACGAAGGGGTACGTGCCGTGGTCGACGTCGAGCAGGGTGCCCTGGCCGCCCTCGAAGAGCACGACCTTGTCGTCGTCGAGCGCCTTGTTGAGGATCAGGGTGGTGTCGGCGACGAAGGGCTTGATCTGCTCCGCGTACTGGAGCATCTCCTCGACGATCTGGTCGGCCTGGATCGCGCGCCGGTTGTAGAGCTTGGCGAGGAGCTGGTTCTTGCCCTCGAGCGCCGCCTCGACCTTCTGGATGAGGATCGACTCGTCGTACAGGTCCTGGACCCGGATGCCGACGCGGTTGATCTTGTCGGCGTAGGTGGGGCCGATGCCCCGGCCCGTGGTGCCGATCTTGCGCTTGCCGAGGAACCGTTCCGTCACCTTGTCGAGGGTGACGTTGTACGGGGTGATCAGGTGGGCGTTGCCACTGATCAGGAGCTTCGACGTGTCGACGCCGCGCTCGTTCAGTCCGCTCAGCTCGGAGAGCAGGACCGCCGGGTCGACGACGACACCGTTTCCGATCACCGGGGTACACCCCGGCGAGAGGATTCCGGAAGGGAGAAGATGCAGCGCGTACTTCTGGTCGCCGACGACGACGGTGTGGCCGGCGTTGTTGCCGCCCTGGTAACGCACTACATAGTCAACGGAACCACCGAGGAGGTCGGTGGCCTTTCCCTTGCCCTCGTCACCCCACTGAGCACCGAGCAGCACAAGTGCGGGCACAGGCGTACACCCCTTCCGGGTGGGGCATGTCCAAGGTCAGGGGGCGTACGCCCGCTCACCGGTGTGCCCCGGAATAGACGAAGCCCCTGGCGCAATAGCGCAAGGGGCTCTTGCACAAAGATGCTACCCGAGGAAGGACCGAGGTGTCGGATCACGACCAGCTGCTGGTCATCGTCGACCCGGTCGCCCGCCGATGTGACGGCGAGTCCGTGCGGATCGCGAAGGATGTGCTGTGTGCGGGCGCGGAGGCGAAGATCTGCCTGCCGGACGGCCCCGAGGAATTCTGCCGGGCCCTGGCCAGACGCGGTTCCAGGCGCCCCGTGGTGCTCGGCGACGACCGTGCGCTGCTGCGTACGGTGGCGCTCCTGCACCGGGAGCGGGAGCTCGCCGGGGCGACCCTCGCGGTCGTCCCGATCGGCCCGCCGGACGCCCGGGAAGTGGCCCACGCGCTCGGCGTGCCGCACGCCACTCCGGCGGCGGCCCGGGCGGTCCTGGACGGTGCCGTGCGGCGCCTGGACCTGCTGGTCGACGACAGCGACGGGGTGGTCCTGGGCGACCTCCTCGTACCGGCCGTCCCCGCCCTGTCGGCGGCGGCGCCGTCCGTCTGGGGCACCTGCCGCTCCCTCGTCCGTACGCTGGTCCGCCCGGCGCCCACGGCCCTCGCGGTCCGCACCCACCGGCTGCGGGTCGAGGCGGACGGCGTCCTCCTCGCCGACGTGGACGACCCCGTCGAGGGCCTCACGGTCCGCTCGGCCGCCGGTACGGCCGAGGTGACCGTCCATCCGTCCGCCGCGCCGCCGCGGCGCGCCACCGCCCACACCCTCACCGTCTCCGGCCCGGACTTCCGCTACCGCGCCGACGGCCGCGTCACCGGCCCGGTCCGCCGCCGCACCTGGACGGTCCGCCCGGGCGCCTGGGGCCTGACGCTGCCCCGCGACCCGGTCCGGGACCTCCTGCCGCCGGCCTGAGCCGCCGCTCCGTACGACGGCCGGCTCAGGCGCTCCGTACGACGGCCGGCTCAGGCGCTCCGTACGACGGCCGGCTCAGGCGCTCCGTACGACGGCCGGCTCAGGCGCTCCGTACGACGCGGTGGCGGAGGAGGACCGAGCGGCCGTCGAAGATCCGGGTCTCCACGGTCTCCAGCTCGGTCCGGTGCTCGGCGGGGCGGAAGGCCGGGGTGCCGCCGCCGAGGACGACGGGGTGGACGACGACGCGGTACTCGTCGACGGCTCCGTGCGCGCCGAGGTGGGCGGCGAGCTCGGCGCCGCCGAAGAGCACCAGGTTCCTGCCGGTCGCGGCCAGCGCGGTCAGCTCCGCGGCCACGTCGCCGGAGACGACCGTGGTGTTGAAGCCGGGGTCCTCGCCGGCGAGCGTCCGGGAGACGACGACCTTGGGTGCCTCCCGCCAGACCGGTGCGAAGGCCAGGTCGTGCGGGTCCTGCGAGTACTGCTCGGCGTTCGGCCAGTAGCCGGACATCAGGTCCCAGACCTTGCGGCCGTAGAGGAAGACCGTGTCGCCGGCGATCAGCTCGTCGGTGTACGCGGAGAGCTCGGGGCCCATGGCCGGCCAGTCGAACTCGCCGTCGGGCCCGGCGATGAAGCCGTCGAGGGACTGGTGGACGAAGTGGATGATCCGGCCGCTCACGGGGTCCTGCCTTCCGGTGTCGCGGACCGCCCCTGCGGCCCGCTCTCACCCAGGGGTCGGAGCCCCCGGACACCACTCGACATCCACCAGGGGGCATTTTCCGGTCATCTTGTTTCGGCCACTGCCTCGGCGAGGCTTGGCGCGGGCGCCGAGCGGGGCCTAGCGTCAGCGGACATTCAACGGGCGGGGGAACGTGCGATGGCGTGCGCGCTGGACGTCGAGGAGACGGCGGGGGCACTGGAGCGGTACCGGCGGAGGGCCGGGGGGCTGATCGTCGCGGGAGCGGCGGTGCTCCCCCTGGCCGCGGGTGCCGGAGCACTGCTCACGGAACCCTGGCGCGAGGACACGGCCATCCTGCTCTGCGTGGTCGGGATCCTCGCGCTCGGCGCCGGGACCGGCTCGCTGGCCCTCGCGCGGCGGATGCGGCGGACGCTCGCCGCCGGCACCTGGTCGGCGCACCCCGCGGTGGCCCTCGACCGCACCGGGCACGCGACGACCCTGGTCCTGCGCGCCCCGGACGGCACCGAGACGTGGCCGCTGACGGTGATCGCGACCCGGCACCGCTACGAGGCGGTGCGGCCCGGCCCGGACGGCGTGCTCTGGTGGTGCGGCGACCCGCGCGTGGGCGGGGTCCTCGCACCGCCCGGCGGCGGGCCGCTGATCTGGGCGAAGCCGCTCCGGGGCGAGCGCGTGCGCCGCCGGGTCGTCGCGCACGCGGCGGCGGAGGGCCTGGCGCACCGGCCGGTCCCCAAGCAGCCCCAGGCCCAGCCCCCCGAGCCCGTCACCGCGAACGGCCCTGATCCCCTCGCCGCGAACGGCCCTGGCCCCGTCACCGCGAACGGCCCTGGTCCCGTCACGGCGAACCGCCCCGCTCCCTTCCCCGCGAACGGCCCCGAGCCCGTCATCGCGCCGGTCCCGCGCCCCTTCGCCTGGGAGGACCCGCATCCCGTCCTCACGTGCGGCCCGGATCCCTTCGGGACCGACGACCCGGAGGCCGGAAGCGGCCCCGACCCCTTCGCGCCCGGCGGCCCGGACTCCGTGAACCGTCCGGCCACGCGGCGGGACGAGGCGGGGGCCGGGTCCGGGCCGACGTACGCCGTGCTCGTCGCCCACGCCGAGCGGCAGGCGATGCCGCCGGGGAAGGCCCCGCGCCGGGAGGCGGACGTGCGGGAGGTGCGGTGGTGGCGGGTGCGGAGCCTGCGGCGGCTGGCGGGGGTGCAGCGGGTGCTGGTCGCGCTGGCGTTCTGCGCGGCCGTGGGAGCGGTCGCGCTGACCGGGCCGCCGGAGGAGGACGTCCCGAAGCTGTGGTTCGCGGCCGCGCTGCCGCTGGCCGGGCTGGTGTACGCGGGCCACCACGTGCTGACCCGCGGCAGGCACGCGGCGCGGCTGATGGCCCGGGCCGCGACCAGCCACACGCCCGTCCCGCGCCGGTACGTCCTGCTGTACGACCCGCACGGCGGGGCGCCCGTCCTGGTGTTCTTCCCGATGCACGGCGGCCCGGACGACCGGCCCGAGGGGGTGCTGCCGCTCGTGCTGCCGGGTACGCCGAAGCACCCGCGGCGCGGGCTGCCGGAGCGGCCCACGGGCCCCGCGGGGCTGCACGGCTGGCGGGACCGCACCCCGTTCGGCGCGCCGTTCGTCGTGCCGTGGATCGACGGGCGGCCGCTGTGGGCGGCGGGGCCGTACCGGGAGGCGGACGGGAAGGAGTTCCTGGCGCTGCTCGACCGGTTGGCGCCGCCGGTGGAGGCTCAGTCCTCCTGAGGGGTGCCGCGGGCGGCCCGGCGGTCGCGCCAGCGGTCCATGATCCCGGCCATCTCGCCGTGGAGGAACGCGAAGAACTCGGCGGTCTCGGCGGTGCGGCGGCCGGCGGCGGTGTCGGGGCCGAGGGTCTCGGCGCCTTCGTTCAGGACCTTCTCCCAGCGGACGAGGACCTGGTCGCGGCGGGTGAAGGTCTCGTACCAGAGCTCGTTGTGGAGGACGTAGCGGTCGCGGCGGGTGCCGGGGTCGCGCTCGCGGCTGACCATGTCGACCTGGGTGAGGTAGCCGATCGCGCCGGAGACGGCGGCCGGGCTGATCCGGAGCTGTTCGGCGAGTTCGGCCGAGGTCATGGACGCCTTCTCGGAGGCGAGGAGGGCCGCGAAGACGCGGCTCGCCATGCGCTGCATGCCGGCGGCGGTCATCTCGGCGGCGAAGCGCTCCACGAAGCGGGAGACCGCCTCTTCGCGGTCCCCGTCTGTCCTGGTCATCTCGGTCTCACCCATCCCCTGACTTTATACGCTTCCTTAACTTCACAAATTTGTGAAACTACCGTACGTTCTGAAGCATGACGAAGGCAATCAGCGTCGCCGGACTCCACAAGTCCTTCGGGCGCACCCACGCGCTGGACGGCCTCGACCTCGCGGTGGAGACCGGCGAGGTCCACGGCTTCCTCGGCCCCAACGGCGCCGGGAAGTCCACCACCATCCGGGTCCTCCTGGGCCTGCTGCGGCCCGACTCCGGCGGCGCCCGGGTGCTCGGCCGCGACCCCTGGCAGGACGCCGTCGCCCTGCACCGCCGCATCGCGTACGTCCCCGGCGACGTCACCCTCTGGCGCAACCTCTCCGGCGGCGAGGTCATCGACCTGTACGGCAGGCTGCGCGGGGCCGGCGGCCTCGACCGGGCCCGGCGCGCGGAGCTGATCGAGCGCTTCGAGCTCGACCCCACCAAGAAGGGCCGCACCTACTCCAAGGGCAACCGGCAGAAGGTCGCCCTCGTCGCCGCCTTCGCCGCCGACGTCGACCTGCTCGTCCTCGACGAGCCGACCAGCGGCCTCGACCCGCTGATGGAGGAGGTCTTCCGGAGCTGCGTCGAGGAGGCCCGCGACCGGGGCCGGACCGTCCTGCTGTCGAGCCACATCCTCAGCGAGGTCGAGGCGCTCTGCGACCGGGTCAGCATCGTCCGCAAGGGCCGGACCGTCGAGTCGGGTTCGCTGACGGAGCTGCGCCATCTGACCCGTACCAGCGTCACCGCCGAACTCGCCGGACCGCCGAACGGACTCGCCCGCCTGCCCGGCGTCCACGGCTTCGCCCTCCAGGAAGCCGAAGGGGGCCCGGGCGGCCGCGTGACGTTCCAGGTCGACACCGACAAGCTCGACGCCGTCCTGCGGTCCCTGACCGAGTCGGGCGTACGGAGCCTGACCTCGACCCCGCCGACCCTGGAGGAGCTTTTCCTCCGCCACTACACGGACGAGGTGGCGTCATGAGTCTCGCCGGCACCGGCACCCTCACCCGGCTCGCCCTGCGCCGCGACCGGCTGATGATCCCGGTCTGGGCGCTCGTCGTCGGCGGGATGGTCGCGAGCGGCGCCGGCTCCCTCGAAGGGCTGTACGGCACGGCCGCCGAGCGGGCCGAACTCGCCGCCTCCATGACCGCCAACAGCTCGATGCGCGCGCTGTACGGGCCGGTCTTCGGCGACTCCCTCGGCGGGCTCGTCGCCTGGCGCTTCGGCACCTTCGGCGCGGTCCTCGCCGCCGTCGCGAGCCTGATCGTGGTGGTCCGGCACACCCGCGAGGAGGAGGAGACGGGCCGTCAGGAGATGCTGTCCGCCGGGGCGGTGGGCCGCCGCGCCCCGCTGACCGCCGCCCTCCTCGCCGCGCTCGGCCTGAACGCGGCCGTCGCCCTCATCGTCACCGCCGGGCTCGCCGGACAGGGGGCGGCCGGGGCGCTCGCGCTCGGTCTGGCGATCGGCGGCACCGGCATGGTCTTCGCCACCGCCGCCGCGCTCGCCGCCCAGTTCACGGAGAGCGCCCGGCTCGCCAAGGGCCTGACGGCCGCCGCCCTGGGCCTGGCCTTCGTGCTGCGGGCGGCCGGCGACGCGGGGACCTCCGACGGCTCCTCCGTGCTGACCTGGCTCTCCCCCGTCGGCTGGGCCGAGCACGTCCGCGCCTTCGCCGGCGAACGCTGGTGGGTGCCGGCCCTGATCGTCGCGGCCGTCCTGCTCCAGGCGTCGGCCGCGTACGCGCTGGCCGCCCGCAGGGACGTCGGGGCGGGCTTCCTCGCGACCCGGCCGGGCCCGGCGGAGGGACGCCTCGCGACGGCCGGGGCGCTCGCCTGGCGGCTCCAGCGCGGGACGCTCCTCGGCTGGTCGCTCGGCTTCCTGATCGGCGGGCTCGTGTTCGGCGGGATGGTGGAGGGCGCGGCCGACATCGTCGGCAACAACGAGCGGGCCCGCGAGATCTTCGAGCGGATGGGCGGGCAGAGCGCGCTGACGGACGCCTTCCTCGCCACCATGGTGTCCCTCTTCGGGATGATCGCCGCCCTGTACGCGGTCGGCTCGGTGCTGCGGCCGCACGGCGAGGAGACCTCGGGCCGGGCGGAGCCGCTCCTCGCGGGCGCCCTGGGCCGGCTCCGCTGGGCCGCCGGGCACCTGGTGATCGCCTTCGGCGGCTCGGCCCTGATCCTGGCCCTGGCCGGGCTCGGCCTCGCCCTCTCGTACGGCCACGACCTCGGTCCCGTCCTGGGCGCCGCGCTCGTCCAGCTCCCGGCCGTGTGGGCGCTCGCCGGGCTGGCGGTCCTGCTGTGGGGCGCCCTCCCCCGGGCCGCTGCCGCCGCCTGGGGGGCGGCCGGTCTCTGTCTGGCCCTCGGCTGGGTCGGCCCGGCGCTCGGGCTGCCGCAGGCGGTCCTCGACCTCTCCCCGTTCGGGCACCTGCCGAAGCTGCCGGGCCCCGCCGTGGACTGGCCGCCGGTGCTGGTCCTGACCGCCCTGGCGGCGGCCCTGACGGCAGCCGGCCTGGCGGGGCTGCGCCGCCGGGACGTGACCGGCTGACGGCCCGGCGGCTCACACCTCGACGAGCAGCTCCTCGAAGCCCCGGATGACGTACCCCGGTGTCCGCACCGGCTCGGCCGCGAGCCGCATCCCCGGCGCCCGCCTCAGCAACTCGCCGAACACGGCGGTGAGTTCGAGGCGGGCGAGCGGGGCTCCGAGGCAGTAGTGGATGCCGGCGCCGAAGGTGATGTGGGGGTTGTCGGCCCGGGTGAGGTCGAGCGCGTCGGCGGTCGGCCCGAAGCGTGCCGGGTCGCGGTTGGCGGAGCCGAAGAGCAGGGCGACCTCGGAACCGCGCGGGATGAGCCGGCCGCCGAGCTCGATGTCGTCGAGGACCCAGCGCTCGAACATCTGGAGCGGGGTGTCGTACCGGAGAAGTTCTTCCACAGCTGTGGACAACTGTTCGGGATCAGGGCGCACGCCCTCCTTGAGCAGCGTCCACCAGCCGGTGACCGTGGTGTTCACCGTGGCCTCGTGGCCCGCGTTCAGGAGCAGGACGCAGGTGGAGATCATCTCCTGTTCCGTCAGCTCCTCCACCGCGATCAGGGACGAGATCAGGTCCTCCCCCGGCGCCTTCCGCCGCCGTGCGATGAGCTCCCGCAGGTAGTCGGAGAACTCGACCGAGGCCCTGACCGCCCGCCGGGCCGTCTCCTCCGACGGGTTCAGTTCGAACATCCCGCAGATCGCCGCCGACCAGGGCCGCAGCCGCCCCCGCTCCTCGTCGTCCGCCGGGATCCCCAGCATCTCGGCGATCACCGCCACCGGCAGGGGCTCGGCGACCGTGGCGAGCAGGTCGCCGCCGCCCGCCGCCACCAGATCCCCGACGAGCCCGGCGGCCAGCCGCCGTACCGTCGGCGCCAGGTTCTCGACCGTGCGCGGCGTGAAGGCCTTCGACACCAGCCGCCGGATCCGGGTGTGGTCGGCCGCCTCCAGGTCGAGCAGCCCGTGGTCGTTGAGCGTGTGGAACGGCTCGTACGCGGCGTCCGGCGCCTCCCGCCCGAACTCCTCGTGCGTGAAGCGGTGCGTGTACGTCCGGCCGAGCCGCCGGTCGCGGAGCAGCGCCGACACGTCCTCGTAGTGCGGGATCAGCCACTGGCGGGTGGGGGCGTGCCAGTGGGCGCGGCCGGCGGCGCGCAGCTCGGCGTAGGCGGGATACGGGTCGGCGACGAACTCCGGCGACCAGGGGTCGTAAACGGCATCCATGGACGGACGCTACCCCCGTGGACCGGCTCAGCCGCCGACCCGCACCAGTCCCGCCTCGTACGCGAAGACCGCCGCCTGCGTGCGGTCGCGCAGGCCCAGCTTCACCAGGATGCGGCTGACGTGCGTCTTGATCGTGGACTCGGCGACGACGAGGTGCTCGGCGATCTCGGCGTTCGACAGGCCCTGGGCGATGAGGACGAGGACCTCCGTCTCCCGCTCGGTCAGCTCCCCGATCTGCGCCATCGCCGGCGGGCGCGGGGAGGTCCCCGGCGCCTTGGCGAACTCGGTGATCAGCCGCTTGGTGACGGTCGGCGCGAGCAGTGCCTCGCCGGCCGCGACCACCCGCACCCCGTCCGCGAGCTGCCGGGCCGAGGCGTCCTTGAGCAGGAAGCCGGACGCCCCGGCGCGGAGCGCCTGGTACACGTACTCGTCCAGGTCGAAGGTGGTCAGGACGAGCACCTTCGCGTCGGCGTCGGCGGCGACGATCTCCCGGGTGGCGTCGATGCCGTTCAGTTCGGGCATCCGGATGTCCATGAGGACCACGTCCGGGTGGAGGGCGGCGACCTGGGCGATCGCCTCCCGGCCGTTGACGGCCTCGCCGACGACCTCGATGTCCGGCATCGCGCCGAGCAGCACCGAGAAGCCCTCGCGGACCATCATCTGGTCGTCGACGATCAGTACGCGGATCACTGCGGGACCTCCTCGCGGCTCACGGGGACGAAGGCCGTCACCTCGTAGCCGCCGTCGTCGGTGACCTCGGCCGTCATCTCCCCGCCCAGCATCGTCACACGCTCCCGCATGCCGGTGATGCCGTGCCCGGCGCCAATCGAGGGGGGCGGGCGAAGTCCTCCTTGAGGGGCGGTGGCCGGGTGACGGGCGGGATTGACGAGACCCCGTGCCGGGCCGTTGGCGATCCGCAGCCCCAGCCCGCCGAGGACGTAGCTGACCTCGACCTTCGCGGCCGCGCCCGGCGCGTGCCGCAGCACGTTCGACAGGGCCTCCTGGACGATCCGGTAGGCGGAGAGCTCGACGCCCTGGGGCAGCTCGCGCACCGCGCCGGTCACGGTCTTCTCGACGTCGAGGCCGGCCTCAGCGACGTTGCGGATCAGGGCGTCCAGGTCGCCGAGGGTGGGCTGCGGGGCGTCGGGCGCCTCGTAGTCCTCGGCCCGTACGACACCGAGGATGCGGCGCAGCTCGGTGAGCGCGGCGACGGCGTTCTCCCGGATGGTGAGGAAGGCCTGCTCCAGCTCCGGCGGCGGGTTCTCGACGCGGTACGGGGCGGCCTCCGCCTGGATGGCGACCACCGACATGTGGTGGGCGACGACGTCGTGGAGCTCGCGGGCGATGGTGGTGCGCTCCTCCAGGACCGTCCGCTTGGAGATCTCCTGGGCGGTGACGGTCTGCTGCGCGGTGACCTCGCGGTCGGCCTGGCGGCGGACCTGGAAGACGGTGACGGAGAGCAGGACCAGCGCCGCCACGAACAGCATCGGGACGGCGTCGGTGCCGCCGCCCCTGCCGAGGAACACCTCGGCGAAGAGCGCGTAGCCCGCCGTCCCGATCCACATCCACACGGCGGTACGGGGCCGGGTGCGGGCGGCGACCACGCCGAGGACCACCAGGTGGGCTGCGAACGAGTTCGCCGCCCAGGGCCAGCCCGTCCCGAATCCGGCGACGGCCCCGATGAACGGCGTCGTGCCGAGCGAGGCCCAGAAGGAGAGCACCGGCCGGACCAGGGTGAGCAGCACGATCGCGGTCGGCGTGAGGGTGGCGGCGAGCCCGATCGGGCCGATGCCGCCGTGGAACCGTTCGAGACCGATGAAGAAGACGATCACCGCCATGAAGGCGACGACCGCGTGCGGCAGCAGCCCGGCGTACACCCGTATCCGCGCCGGCAGGAAGCGGGTCGGGCCGCTCCCCGTGTCCATGCGCTTCAGCGGCCGGTACGCGAACGCGTCGTGGAAGAGTTCCTGGCGCAGTCCCCCGAGCGCCACCTGCACCAGGCGGAACTCGGGGCTGCGGCTCGTCTCGGAGGACTGTGTCTGGGTCACACGAACCACGGTACGGGGGGCCGCGAGCGGGGTCGTCCGGCTCTGTACGGATCCTTCCGGGTCCCCCCTGAGTACTAGACGGTCCCTAGAAGGCCAGCTGGGCGATCTCCTCCGCGACCACCGCGCAGGCGTCGGCGGCCGGGTCGATCAGGGGGAAGTGGCCGATCTCTTCCAGGAGCGTGAGGCCGACCTGCTCGCCGGCCTTGGCCGCCGCGTCCGCGTAGGCCTCGGCGACGGCGTACGGGACGACGACGTCCTCGCGGCCCTGCACCAGGGTGGTCGCGATGCCCGTCGGAAGGAGGAGGGCGGGGTCCGTGTGCGCCGCGCGCGCCGCGTGGTCGGCCTCGCCGCCGAGGAGTTCGGTGACCGCGCCGCCGCACACCCCGAGCTCGACCGCCCGCGCGAAGTGGGCGATCGGGGCGAGGGAGACGACGCCGCGCAGGGCGGGCGGGGCCGGGAGGCGCCAGGGGGAGCCGGCGGGCAGGACGTGCCGGGCGGCGGCCCAGAGGGCGAGGTGACCGCCGGCGGAGTGGCCGGTGAGGACGATCCGTCCGGTGTCGGCCTGCGGCAGGTGCTCGGCGGCCAGCCCCGGTACGGCGTCGAGGGCGGCGGCCACGTCGTCGAAGGTCTCCGGCCAACGCCCGGCGACCGGGGCCGTGCCTCCCTGGCGGGGGATGTCGCTGCCGCGCCGGTACTCGACGTTCGCCACGGCGAAGCCCCGGCGGGCCAGGAAGTCCACGAAGGGGGTCAGGTGCTGCCGGTCGTACGGTGCCCGCCAGGCGCCGCCGTGCAGGGCGACGACGAGCGGGGCCCGGGTGCGTCCGTCGCGCGGGGCGTAGAAGTCGACCACCTGGTCCGGGTGGTCGCCGTACGCGGCGGAGGCGTCCGGGGGGACGGCCGGGTGCGAGAAGGCCGACGCCTCTTCGGCGGCATCGCGCGCGGCGGGGTCCGGCATGCTGTTCCAACCTCTCGGGTACGGGGCCGAATTGGCCTGACCTGCGGGGACGGTATCAGCACCGGAGCCCCCGCAGATCAGGCGATCATCGGACCTTCGTGCCTCAGGCGGCGAGGTCGGTCAGGACCTCCGCGAGGACCCGGGCCGCCCGCTCCGCGTCCGCGAAGCCGACGTACAGCGGCGTGAAGCCGAACCGCAGCACGTCAGGGCGGCGCAGGTCGCCGACCACACCGCGCCGGATCAGCTCGGCCATCACGGCCGGGGCGTCGGCGCAGCGCAGCGCGACCTGGCTGCCGCGCTCGCCGTGCTCCGCGGGCGTCGCCGACTCGACCCGGCCCTCGGGGGCGTACGCGCGGACGCACTCCAGGAAGAAGTCCGTCAGCGCGAGGGACTTGGCCCGCACGTCCTCGATGTCGACCCCGTCCCACACGTCGAGCGCCGATTCGAGCGCCAGCATGGAGAGGATGTCGGGCGTGCCGACCCGGCCCCGCACGGCGCCCGCGGCCGCCTCGTACCCGGGGGTCATGGCGAACGGGTCGGCGTGCGAGTTCCAGCCGGGCAGCGGCGAGTCGAAGGCGGCCTGGTGGCGCTCGGCGACGTACAGGTACGCGGGCGCGCCGGGGCCGCCGTTCAGGTACTTGTAGGTGCAGCCGACGGCCAGGTCGACGCCGTGCGCGTCGAGTCCGACGGGCAGCGCGCCCGCGCTGTGGCACAGGTCCCAGAGGGCGAGCGCGCCCGCCTCGTGGAGGGCGGCGGTGATGCCGGGCAGGTCCTGGAGGCGTCCGGTCCGGTAGTCGACGTGGTTGACGAGCGCGGCGGCCGTGCGGTCGCTCACCTTGGCCGCCATGTCGGCCGGGTCGCACGCCACGATCTCGTGACCCGTCATCCGCGCCGCCGACTGCGCGATGTACCCGTCCGTGGGAAAGGTCGTCGCGTCGACGAGGATCTCGTCCCGGTCGTCGCCGCCCAGCCGGGCGGCCGCGACGACCGCCTTGAAGACGTTCACGCTCGTCGAGTCGCCGACGACTATCCGCCCGGGGGCGGCGCCGACGATCGGCGCGATGCGGTCGCCGATCCGCTCGGGCGCGGTCCACCAGCCGGACTCGTCCCAGGAGCGGATGCGCAGCTCGCCCCACTCGCGGGTGATGACGTCGGCCATCCGGGCCGGGACGTGCGCGGGCAGCGCGCCGAGCGAGTTGCCGTCGAGGTAGACGGTGGCCTCGTCGAGGGCGAACCTCTCGCGGTGCTTGGCGAGGCCGTCGGCGGCGTCGAGCTCCAGCGCCCTGTTCCTGAGGAGGTCAGACATGGCTGCGGGCCGTCCAGAGCTCGGGGAACACGTTCTTCTGGGCCCGCTTCTCCAGCCAGGCCACGCCCGCCGAGCCGCCGGTGCCGGTCTTCGCGCCCATCGCGCGCCGGGTCGCGACCAGGTGGTCGTTGCGCCAGCGCCAGACGAGTTCGGCGACGTCGCTGAGGGCCTCGCCAAGGCGGACGAGCTCGCCGTTCTGGTCGGCGTCCGCGTAGATCCCGGCCCAGACGGCCTCGACCTCGGGGGACGGCTCGTAGCGCTGCGACAGGTCGCGGGAGAGGACCGACGCCGGGACGGGCAGGCCGCGGCGGGACAGGAACGCGAGGACCTCGTCGTACAGGCTCGGCTCCTGGAGCGCCTTCTCCAGCTCGGCGTGGACGCGGGGCGCGCCCCGGTGCGGCACGAGCATGGAGGCGGCCTTGTCGCCGAGCAGGAACTCCATCCGCCGGTACATCGCCGACTGGAAGCCGGAGCCCTCGCCGAGCGCGGCGCGGTAGGCGTTGAACTGGCCGGGGGTGAGCTGGGCGAGCGGGCGCCAGGAGTGGTTGAGCGCCTCCAGCTCGCGGACCGAGCGCTTGAGGGCGTCCATCGCGACGGGGACGCGGTCCTCGCGCAGGGCGCGGCTCGCGGTCTCCCACTCGTGGACGATCACCGTGAACCACAGCTCCATGACCTGGGTGGTGACCAGGAAGACCATCTCGCCGGGGTCGTCCGAGCGGAGGTGCTGGAGGTGGGTGAGGACGTCCGCCTGGACGTAGTCCTCGTACGGCGTGGTGCCCGCGAAATCGAGGTTCGGCGCGTCGGCGACCGAACCGGTTCCGGAGGCATCGGGGAAGGTGGACATTTCTGTCTCCTCGATACGGGCTACCGGGTAGCGGTCCGCTCCACCGTGTACGCGCTGCGTCGCGCGGCACGGGAGCTCCGGTCCCCTCGGGAGGCGTGCTTCGTCGCGCGCCGTCCCATCCGCATCATGACACGATCGGCCCTGTGATGTAGCTACCGTCTTCGTCATACGGAAAAGCGTTCGATCGACAGCCGTGCAGGCCCTTGATCTGCTGCATCATCGCGGGAGCGAGCCTGCCCGGACCCGGGCAGCCCATGTGGCTGCGGATGCCGATCTCGTGCCCGACCTCGTGGTTGATGATCAGGTGCCGGTACTCCTCCGGCTTCCCCGCGAAGGTCGGCGAGCCCAGCATCCACCGCCTGAGGTTCACCACGACGCCTTCGGAGGTCTCGCAGTTCAGCTCGCCGTGGGTGCGCAGCCCCTGGCGGAGGCAGAGCGCGTCCGCCGTGTCCGGGGTGGCGATCCGGATGACGAAGTCGGCGTTCTCCGACACGAGCTGGAAGCGGCCCCGGCCGTGCGCGGCCCAGCCGCGCGGATGGGCCAGGATGCGCTGGATCTCGGCGGCGGCCTCCTGCGCCGAGATCTCGATGCCGTCCTCGACCTGGACCCGGTAGCGGCGCAGGGTCCCGCCGTCACCGGTCGGCGCCCCGGACGAGCGGGCCGTGGTGAAGGTCCCCGCGCCGGACCGCGGCACGGCGGTGCTCTTCGCGGCGGTCCTCTTCGGGGGGCTGCTCCGCACGGGGGCGGGCGTGGTGGTCCTCGGCCGCGCGGCGGGCGGCGTCGGATCCGGTGCGGCCGGCCGCGTCGGCTCCGACGTCGTGGGCCGGGGGCTCGCGCCGGCCGTCGTCCGTTCCACCACGGGCGCTGCCGCCCCGTCCCGCGGCGTCCCGTCGCGGTCCGCCATGGCGGCCCCGGCCCCGAGCACGACCGTCAGGAGGACCATCGCCGGCAGCCCGAACCGGGGCCCCGCCCGGTGCTTTCTCCTCGCGCTACGGCGTCCCGCGGGTGCGGCGCGTCTCCCCATGACTTCCCCCTAGGGTCCTGCGGTACCGGGGATCGTACCGGCCACGTCGAACGCCCTTTCCTCCGTTTCGGGGGAAAGGGCGTTCGACGAGCAAGGGGAACGTCAGCCGAGGGTCTCGGCCGCCGTCTCCGAGGAGTCCCGCAGGAACGTCGAGCAGCGCTCGTACTCGTCCTTCTCGCCGATGTCGCCGGCCGCGCGGGCCAGGGCGTGCAGCGCCCGCAGGAAACCGCGGTTCGGCTCGTGCTCCCACGGCACCGGACCGTGGCCCTTCCAGCCGTTGCGGCGCAGCGCGTCCAGGCCGCGGTGGTAGCCGGTACGGGCGTAGGCGTACGACTCGACGACCGAGCCGCGCTCGTAGGCGTCGTCGGCGAGCCGGGCCCAGGCGAGCGAGGAGGTCGGGTACTTCGCGGCGACGTCCGCCGGCGCCGTACCGTTCGCGAGCAGCTCGCGCGGACCCGGGTCGTCGGGCAGGTGGGTGGGGGCCGGTCCCCCCAGGAGGTTCTCGTGGATGGCCATGGGCCCAGTCTGCCTCAGGGCGTCGGCCCCGGGCGCTCCCGCTCCCCCGGGTCGGTCGGCCGCTCCCGCTTCCCCGGGTCCAGCGGCGGTGACGTCACCCCGCAGTGCACCCGGCACTCCGGATGGCAGTCGGCCCGCTCGGCCGGCGTGCGCATCGTCGTCCACGCGAGGACCGCACCGGCCACCAGGAGGCCCGCACACATCGGCATGGCCCGCCGGAAGGTCTCGCCGAACTCCGCCGCCGAGAGGTACGCCTCCGGCCCCATCCCGGCGAGCAGCGGCAGCGCGGCCACCGCGAGCAGCCCGGCCGCCCGGGCCGCCGCGTTGTTGATCCCGCTGGCGAGGCCCGCCCTGGCCACGTCCACCGAGGACAGGACGGTCGCGGTCAGCGGGGCGACCAGGACCGTCATGCCGAGCCCGAGGACGACCAGGGCCGGCAGCACGTCCTGCACGTACGAGGCGTCCTCCCCGACCCGCAGCATCAGCAGCATGCCCGCGGCGCACAGCAGCGGCCCCACCGTGAGCGGGATCCGGGGTCCGATCCGCTCCCCCAGCTCGCCGGACTTCGCCGAGAACAGCAGCATCAGCACGGTCGTCGGCAGCAGGGCCGTACCGGCGGCGAGCGCCGAGTACCCGGAGACCACCTGGAGCTGGAGCACCGCCAGGAAGAAGAACCCGCCGAAGGCCGCGTACACGCACAGCGTGACCAGGTTGACGGAGGTGAACAGCCGCGAGCGGAAGATCGACGGCGGCGTCATCGCCGCGTCGCCGCGCCGCCGCTCCACCAGCACGAACGCCACCCCGACCACGACCCCGACCGCCCCGGCCCACCAGGCCGCGCCGATCAGCGCGTACGTGACGAGCGCGAGCGCCGCCGCGCCGAGGAACGCGCCGAGCACGTCGAACCGGCCGTGCGCGGACTCGTCCCGCGACTCCGGCACGTGCCGGAGGGCCACCGGTACGCACAGGGCCGCGAGCGGCACGTTCAGCAGGAACACCCAGCGCCAGCCCGGCCCGTCCACCAGCCAGCCGCCGACGAACGGCCCGATCGCCGCCCCGACCCCGCCGAACCCGGACCACAGACCGACCGCCCTGGCCCGGTCGTCCTCATGGAAACTCGCCTGGATCAGCGCCAGCGAACCGGGCGTGAGCAGCGCCCCGCCCACCCCCTGGAAGGCACGGGCCGCGATCAGCACCCCCGCGTTCGGGGCCAGCCCGCACAGCAGCGACGCGACCGCGAACCACACCACGCCGATCACGAACACCCTGCGCCGGCCGTACCGGTCGCCGAGTGCCCCGCCGAGCAGGATCAGCCCGGCCAGGGTCAGCATGTAGGCGTTGACCGTCCACTGGAGCGCGCCGAGATCGGCGCCCAGGTCCGCGCCGATGTGCGGCAGCGCGACGTTCACGACGGTGGAGTCGAGCAGCGCCATCCCCGACCCGAGCACGGTCGTGAACAAGATCCAGCGGCCCTTTCCGGAACTCAGCCGGATGTCCATGCCTGCATGATCCCGCGAACGCCGAAGCCCCGCCCACCGGAATCCGAGGATCGGTGGACGGGGCTCGCGGTGGCCGGTGCGTCAGCGGGTGACGTTGAAGTACTTCCACCCGCCGTAGACCGTGGTGTTCACGTTGTCGCCGGACTCGGTGTCCACGTACGCCGTGCGGAGCCGGGCACGGACGCCCTCCGCGCCGTTGGCGTCGAGGTTGACGTACGCCATGCCGCCGCTGGTCAGCGAGACGTAGTCCGTGGCGCCGCTGCGCCAGGCACCCGCGTACCAGACCTGGAGCTCGACCTTGGCCTTGCGGCCCGGGTACGGGTTGTTCCACGCGGTGACCAGCACGTCCGTGGACTGGTGGTACGTCTGGTACCAGATCGTGCCGATCTTCGACCACTTGTAGTGCCGGGACAGCGAGGTCGTCAGGCCGGCCTTCGTGTACACCGTGGACCCGGCCTTGGCCCAGCCGGACCGGGTGTCACCGGCGAAGATCGCGGTCACCCAGGTGTCGCGGGTCATCTTGGTCGTCACCGACAGCTTGCCCGCCGAGTCGACCGTGCCCCGCTTGAGCAGCCGCCGCGGCTCCGCCCCGTACGGGTCGGCCCAGATCTCCACCACGCGGTTGCGGTACGTCCAGCCGAGGGAGGCCGTGTACGTCACGCTGGTGCCGTAGTTGACGGTGAGCCTGTTCCGGTCGAGCGTCAGCGCGGTCTTGAACGGGGTCACGTTGACGACCGCCGTGCCGCTCGCGCCGATGTGCGTGGCGTCGCCCGCGTACGTCACCCGGTACGTGACGTTGCCCGCCGCCAGCGGGGTGTCGGCGAACGCGAACGCGCCGTTCGCCCCGAGCGGCCTGGTCCCGAGCGACTTGCCCCTCGGGAACTCGGCGTCGTACCGCGTCACGGTCAGCGGCGTGCCGGCCGGCGGCACCAGGGTCCCCGTGACCGTGCCCGAGACGGTGATCGCCTTGAGGACCGCCACGGTGGACGGGACCTTCACGGTGACCGTGGGCACGGACTTGGTGGGCTCGTCCAGGACGTTCAGGCGGACGCCGTTGCCACTGCTGGCGGCGGTCACCGCGAACAGGCGGCTGCCGCCCGGCTCCCAGGCGAGGGAGCTGGGAGCGAGGCCGTCGCCGCTGCTGTAGGTCCCGGTGTTGGGGAAGTCGTACTGCCGCACGGCGGTCGTCTCGCCCGGCCGGTAGACGAACACGTCCGGGTCGTACGGGGCGTCGGAGCCCGCCGCGACGGTGCCGTCGGCGGCGACGGCCACGGCCGCGCCGTGGTACTCGCTGGCGTAGGCCCCCACCTGGGTGAGGTCGGAGACCTGCCAGACCCGGTGCCGGTTGCCCGCGGTGGCCGTGATCAGACGGCTGCCGTCCTGGGTGTAGGCGAGGTCGCTGACCATGCCGCCACTGCCCGTTTCGGACTCGGGCGAACGCGCGGTGCGGACCGCGGCACCCGTGCTCACGTCGTACGCGCCGATCCGGAACGAGTGGTAGTACGAGGACACGGCGGCGAGGGCGTTCGGGTCCGTGGGCGAGGCCACGAGCCGCGGGGCACCGGAGTAGTCGATCTCCGCGTCCTGGCCCAGGGCCACCACGGGCTGCTCGCCGGAGGTGTCGATCGAGCCGATGTCGCCGTCGTAGTCGGTGCCGTAGCCGAACCAGATCCTGCCGCCCGCGGCTGCCACGAACTTCGGATCGGTGCCCTCGCCGGTGGCGTACCGGGCCTTCTCCGTCACCGCCTCCGCGTCCAGGGCGACGACCGCGTCGGCACCGGGCACCGCGGCGTACAGACTGCCCGAGTCGGCGGAGAGCGCCAGCCCGGTGACCCCGGGCAGGTCGGAGACGGTGCCCAGGACCGTGCCCGCGTAGTCGGTCGCGACGACCTTCCCGAGGAAGGGGTCGCTGATGAAGATCTTCCGGTGGACGCCGTCCACCACCATGTCGCCCACGGACGACATCGGCAGGAGCTTGCTGCTGTCGGCGGCCGCCTGGCCCGCCGCGCCCGCGACCAGCGCCGCGGAACCGACAAGGACCGCGAACGAGGTCGCGGCCGAGAGAGTGCGCTTGCGCACGATGAAGAGACCCCCCAAGAACATGGTCTCCGGCCCCTCGATCATGGGGGCACGGTGCAGGGAAGACTAGACCACGTTCATGACAAGGCGCGCACGCGAAAAAGCCCGGCACCCTGAGGTGCCGGGCTTCAGCTTCGCGCTCACCGCGGTTTCGTGCCTACCGCGGCTTGGTGCTTACTTCAGCTTCGTGCCGGTCGAGCGCAGCGCCGCGCACGCCTCGGTCACGCGGACGGCCATGCCGGCCTCGGCGAGCTTGCCCCAGGTGCGCGGGTCGTAGGTGGACTTCGTGCCGACCTCGCCGTCGACCTTCAGGACACCGTCGTAGTTGCGGAACATGTGGTCCACGACCGGGCGGGTGAAGGCGTACTGGGTGTCGGTGTCGAGGTTCATCTTCACGACGCCGTTCTCGAGCGCCGTGGCGATCTCCTCGGCCGTCGAGCCCGAACCGCCGTGGAAGACGAAGTCGAACGGGGAGGCCTTGCCGAACTTCTCGGCGACGCCCGCCTGGAGGTCCTTGAGGAGCTCGGGACGGAGGACGACGTTGCCCGGCTTGTAGACGCCGTGCACGTTGCCGAAGGACGCGGCGAGCAGGTAGCGGCCCTTCTCGCCCAGGCCCAGGGCCTCGGCGGTGCGGATCGCGTCCTCGACCGTGGTGTACAGCTCGTCGTTGATCTCGTGGCTGACGCCGTCCTCCTCGCCACCGGTCGGGGTGATCTCGACCTCGAGGATGATCTTGGCGGCGACGGCCTTCGCGAGCAGCTCCTGGCCGATGGCCAGGTTGTCCGCGAGGGTCTCGGCGGAGCCGTCCCACATGTGCGACTGGAACAGCGGGTTCAGACCCTTGGCGACGCGCTCGGCGGAGATGTCGAGCAGCGGACGGACGTAGCCGTCCAGCTTGTCCTTCGGGCAGTGGTCGGTGTGCAGAGCGACCGTGATGTCGTACTTCGCGGCGACGATGTGCGCGAACTCGGCCAGGGCAACGGCGCCCGTGACCATGTCCTTGTTGTACTGACCGCCCAGGAACTCGGCTCCGCCGGTCGAGATCTGGATGATGCCGTCGCTCTCGGCCTCCGCGAAGCCGCGCAGCGCAGCGTGCAGGGTCTGGGACGAGGTCACGTTGATGGCCGGGTAGGCGAACTTGCCTGCCTTCGCCCGGTCGAGCATCTCGTTGTAGACCTCGGGGGTTGCGATGGGCATTCGTCCGCTCCTTGTGATGTGCGGGGTGTGTGCAGTGCTGTCCCTGACCTGGGGGCGACGTCATCGTCGACCCCATCCTTTCAGACTCTCGTCCGGGCTCCCACGGGCGCGGCACGACGAGGGGCGGAGTGTTTCACGTGAAACACTCCGCCCCTCGATAAAAGCGCAGGTCAGGGCCCCCATCGCATGGGTCCGGGACCTAAGTCACGACTTCGCGGCGGTTACGCCAGGTCGAGGTCCGCCAGCTGGTAGCCGGTGAGGTACGGCAGGCCCGCCCCGGCGATCGCCTCGGCGGCGCCGCGGTCCACGATCGTGGCCACGGCGACGACCTCGCCGCCGGCCTCGCGGACGGCCTCGACCGCGGTCAGCGGCGAACCGCCGGTGGTCGAGGTGTCCTCGACCACGAGGCAGCGACGGCCCTTGACGTCCGTGCCCTCGATACGGCGCTGCATGCCGTGCGCCTTCTGCGCCTTGCGCACGACGAAGGCGTCGAGGCGCTGCCCGCGCGCGGCGGAGGCGTGCAGCATCGAGGTCGCGACCGGGTCGGCGCCGAGCGTCAGGCCGCCGACGCAGTCGAAGTCCAGGTCGGCCGTGAGGTCGAGCATGACCTGACCGACCAGCGGCGCGGCCTCGCCGTCCAGCGTGATCCGGCGCAGGTCGATGTAGTAGTCGGCTTCCAGACCCGACGAGAGGGTCACCTTGCCGTGCACCACGGCCTTGTCCTTGATCTGCTGGAGCAGCTCAGCGCGTACGTCAGTCATGGTCAGCAGCTTAAGGGGCGTCTTTTACAGCCGCCGCCAGCTCCAGACACTCTCGACCTCCAGGGGGTCGATCGGGGTGACGAGACGCGGGAGGGTGTTGAGGCCGTTCGGCGGCCCCGACTGCGGCTCGACGCAGACGGCCTCGGCCGGCTCGTCGTAGATCACGACCCACTCGGCGCGGCTCGCTACCTTCACCTCCAGCTCCCCTGGCCAGGTCAGGGTCACGTCGACGCCGCCTGGCATGCCGAAGCAGTCGTCCCAGGGGCCCGGGAGGGGGTCGATGCGGCGGCCGGTGGGCAGGTGGTTCTCGCCGCGCTCCTCCTGCCAGGCGGGGGCGAAGCCGAGTTCCACGTCCTGGCCGCCCTGGCCGAGGTTGCGCAGGAACCAGGGGTGCCAGCCGGCCTGGGCGGGGAACGAGTCGGCGTAGGTCTCGACCCCGAAGCGCAGGGTGAGGGAGTCCTCGGCCAGCTCGAAGACCTGGGTGACCCGGCCCTTGTACGGCCACGGGTCACCGAGCTCGCAGGTGAACACGGCCTCGGTGGCGGAGGTCAGGGCGGTCTTCCAGGTCACGTCGCGGACGGTGCCGTGGATGGCGTGCGGGGCCGCGTTGACCGGCAGTTGATGCGTGGTGGCACCGTTGCGGAAGCGGCCGTCCTCGGTCCGCCCGCACCAGGGCACCATCGGGAAGCTGCCGTACCGCTCGCCCTGGCGCAGCACTTCGGTGCCGCCGATGCGCAGGCTCTCGATCCGGCAACCGTGCTCGGGGTTGATGGTCAACTCGGCGGCGCCCGCCGTCAGTCGCGTCTGCATCGTCACGCCCCGACCCTAGCCCCGATTGGACCGTTTCAACGACGGGCGCCGAGCGCGGCTTCAGCGCCTGCGGCGCAAGGCCCGGCCGACGACGACCGCCGAGGCGATGGCGAGGGCCGCGGCGGGGGCGATCCAGCGCAGGGTGGCGCCGGCGCTGCTCGCCTCGGGCGCCGGGACGGGGGCGTACCGGCCGCGCGGCGGGGCGTGGTCGACCTCCTCGGCGCTCCGGCCGATCATGGTCCGGCGGGCGTGGGCGGCTTCGGCGGCGGGCTGCGGCGCGGGGAACGCGATCGGCGTATCGCCGAAGTCCTCGTCCAGGAGCGGGTCGAGGGAGGACGGCGGGACCGGTGCGTCGAAGACGGCGCTCCGGCCGGGCTCCTCGACCCCGTCGTCGACGCCGTCGTCGTCGTCGACGTCGGACTCCCCGGCCGCCGACGGCCCTGCCTCTCCCGTCGAGTCCCCCGCTCCCGTCGGGCTTTCCGCTCCCGTCGGGCTTTCCGCTCCGGACGGACCGTCCGCTCCCGCGGGCTCCTGCGCGAGGGCGGCCAGCGCCTCCACGAACTTGTCGAGGAGCTTGGCGCCGGCCAGGGACCTGGCCCCGTCCGTCGCCTCGGCGAGCCGGCCCTCGGCCGTGAGGGCGCCGGTGAAGCTCAGGCTGGTGCCCTCGGCCACCGGAGTGAGGACGACGGTGAGCGACAGTTCGGCCGAGCCCTTGCCGCGGGCCTCGGTGCCCTGGCCCTCGTAGGTGATGGCACCGTCCCGCTCGACGACCTTCAGGGCGCCTCGGTACGTGATGGTGTTGCCGCCGACGCGGACCTTCAGCCGGCCCGTGAGGGGGCCCGCCGCCTCGTCGGCGTCGCGCTGGAGCCCGGGCACGCAGCGGACCACCCGGGCCGGGTCCGTGAGCGTCGCGCGCAGGGCCTCGGCCGGGACGGGAACGAACACCTCATGCTCCATGGAAGCCGAGCCTACTCAGGCGGGGGCGCGGCGTCGCCTGTTTGACGCGGGGGCGCGCGCCCCCGCCCGCCGCCCGGGGATCCGGCGCCCGCCCGTCGCCCGGTCCTCAGGCGCCGTACCGCGGGTGCACCAGAGTGGACGGGGGCAGTGCGGCGCCCCTGGCGCGTTCGGCGCGGCGGGCCGCGGCGGCCAGGGTGTCCGCGGCGAGCGAGCGGAGCCGGGGCGCGTCGGGGGCGAGTCCGAGGACGGGCGGCCGGTCGCCGGGCACCGCGAGGAGGAAGCCCCAGTCCCACGGGCCCCGGCCCTTGCCGCTGACGCGGTCCGCGCGGTCGGGTCCGGCGGCGAAGCCGGGGGTGCGGCCGCTCGCGCTGTACGGGCGGGTCGCGAAGCCCGCGGCGCGCAGGGTGGCGTCCACCGTCCAGTAGGTGCGGGGTCGGTCGGCGGCGGATCCGGCGTGCACGGCGAACCGTCCGGCGCCGGTGAGGACGCGGGCCACCAGGCCGTAGAACTCCTCCGAGTACAGCTTGGTGCTGGGGGTGATGCCGGGGTCGGGCAGATCGGAGATCACCACGTCGTACCGTTCCTGCACGCGGTCGGCGGCCTCCCTCAGCCAGCCGAACGCGTCCGCGTAGACCACCCGGACGCGCGGGTCCCGGAACGCCTGCGCGTTGAGCGTGGCGAGCGCCGGGTCCGTACGGGCGAGGCGGACGACGCCCGGGTCGATCTCGACGACGGTGACGGCGCGGACCCCCCGGTAGCGCAGGGCCTCGCGGGCGGCCAGGCCGTCCCCGCCGCCGACGATCAGCACGCGCGCGTGCGTGCCCTTCATCGCGGGGTGGACGAGCGCCTCGTGGTAGCGGTGCTCGTCCTGGCCGGCCACCCTGAGGCGGCCGTCGAGGAAGAGGTCCGGCGGTCCCTCCCGGCCGCCCGTCACGACGACCTCCTGGAGGTCGGTGTGGACGGCGACCCGCACCCGGTCCCCGTACACGGCCCGGCGCGCCGCCTGTTCGAAGTCGTCGACGAGGACGGTGGCGGTGGCGAGGACGGCGAGGACGGCGACGTTCACGGCCACGAGCAGGGCCCGGGAGCGGCGGGTCAGGTCGCGGCGGAACACCCAGAGGACGAGCCCGCCGCCCGCCACCGCGTTGACCGCTCCGGTGACGAGCGCGCCGGTGAGCTGGCCGAGCCAGGGCAGCAGCAGGAACGGGAAGGCGAGGCCGCCGACCAGCGCGCCGACGTAGTCGGCGGCGAAGAGGTCGGCGACCGTCCCCGCGGCGTCGTCCTGATCCCCGGCCGGGGCCTGCCGGCCGGCCCGCCCGGACCGGCCCGCCCGCTGTATCAGCGACATGAGGAGGGGGATCTCGGCGCCGATGAGCACGCCGATGGCGAGTGAGAACGCCACGAGCACGTACCGCGACTCGCCGAGCCAGGCGAAGGCCGCGTACAGCACCATCGCCGAGCAGCCGCCGATGAGCGCCAG
The DNA here is from genome assembly GCF_000716445.1 of Streptomyces wedmorensis. GTDB lineage: Bacteria > Actinomycetota > Actinomycetes > Streptomycetales > Streptomycetaceae > Streptomyces > Streptomyces wedmorensis. Next base: position 87,814 of record NZ_JNWK01000008.1, on the reverse strand, counting down.
CCCGGCCTCGACCAGGCCGAAGCCGACGGCGGCGCGGCAGCGCAGCCGCTTGGCGAGCAGCGAGCCGACGCCCATCGCGAAGACCATCACGGAGAGCACGACGGAGGCCTGGGTGACCGAGTCGCCGATCAAGTAGGAGGCGAGCGCGACCAGTTCCAGCTCGTAGACCAGGCCGCACGCGGCGCAGACGAACACCACTGCGAGGACCGGGAACCGCACCGCCTCCCGCGGCCGGACGGGCCGCCGCACGGGCGGCCGTCGCACCCTCTTGGGTGGCATGGTCACGGTCGGCTCGATCATGACCGTAACGCTACGTCACGACTGTCGGACGCTTTGTCACCCACACGAGTGCACCTGGGGCGCCGGGAGGATGTTTCAGAGCGTTGCGGGCATACGGGCGCCGATGCGGGTCCTGGTCACCACCAACTGCCCCTCCTGCGGGTAGGCGTGCCAGGTGCGCCACCGCACCTGGCCTTCGTGACGGTGCGCCAGCATCGCCGTGAAGGCGTGCGGCGAGCCGGGGAAGGTGCCCGCGAGGCCGTTGGGGTGGTCGGCGACGAGGGCGAGCAGCTCCTGCGCGCGCCCGGCGAAGGCGCCCTCCGGGAGCGTCTCGACGCGGGCGGCGAATTCGTACTCCCATTCGCCGACGCGCTTGGAGACGCCGAGCGGGAGCGGGGTGCTGCTGCCCGGCATGCAGGCCACGGTCTCCGAGCAGCTGCCGCCGTCCTCTTCGAGGAGGACCTGATGGGAGGCGCCGAGCAGTCTCAACTGCAGTTTGGCGCCGGAGAGTTCGAGATCGAGCACCGCGAGGGCGGGCAGCGGCTCGCGCCCGAGTGCCCAGGCCAGGTCGGCCGCACGGGTGTCGGTGTAGGTGGTTTTCAGGGTGGTGAGCATGGGTCGGCTCCGCAAACACGGTTTGACGGGTGGGCCGGGGGCGCCCCGGAGAGGGTCCAACGGGAGTGGGGATCGCCGGCTCGGTTCCACACACGGTCCGAGGGCTGTCTCTGTCAGGAGCGAGAGAACCACGGACGCCGGGCGACTCGCAGCGTTTTTACCCAACTTGCTGTGTTTTCCAACCCCTTCGGGGCCCCCACAGTTCAATTGTTCAATCAGAATCGATCGAGATGTCGGCACGGAATGCCAACGTCACGTGCCTCCGGAGCCGACGCGCGCTCAGCTGCCGCCGCCGCAGCCGCCCCCGCAGCCGCCCCCTCCGCCGCAGCTCGAACCGCAGCCCGCGCCCCCGGAGCCGCCCCCGCCGGCCCAGCCGCCGCGCTTGCGGCCCCCGCGCCGCCGGCCGCCGCGCGCCCGGTCCCTGACGGTGGAGATCAGGCCGATGACGACCACGGCCACCAGGATGACGATGAAGATTTCCATCTGTACTACCCCCGTTCTTCTGTGCGAGGGGGATGCCCTCTACGGCCCCCCGTCAAAGCGGACTTGAGCGAATCGAGAGCTTCAGCTGCACGACGACGAGCTGGAGCACGAGGACGACGAGCAGGACGAGCTCGAACACGAGGAGGAGGAACAGGAGGACGACGAGGACGAGGAGCAGGAGGAAGTGGAGGAGGACGACGAGGACGAGGTGGAGGAGGAGCCCGCACCCGCCCACCAGCTGTCACCGCCGCCGCTCGCGCGGTTCGTACCGCTCATCCCTCGCGCGACGAGCCACACCCCGAAGCCGATCACGACCGCGATCCCGAGGATGAAGAATGCGATGTCCATGCCAGGGCGATCCCCTCGCCGCGACCCTGTCAAAGCACACTTGAGCAAGTCCAGAGCTTCCCCCCAGGATGGCCCTCATGACACGACCGCTGCTCAATCGCCGCCTCGCCGAGTTCGGGACGACGATCTTCGCCGAGATGTCCGCGCTCGCCGCCAGGACCGGGTCGATCAACCTCGGTCAGGGCTTCCCCGACACCGACGGCCCGGAGGGGATCCGGGAGGCCGCCGTCCGCGCGCTGCGGGACGGCCGCGGCAACCAGTACCCGCCCGGCCCCGGCGTCCCCGAGCTGCGCACGGCCGTCGCCGACCACCAGCGGGAGCGGTACGGCCTCGTGTACGACCCCGACGCGGAGGTGCTGGTCACCGCGGGCGCCACCGAGGCGATCGCGGCGGCCCTGCTCGCGCTCGTCGAGCCGGGCGACGAGGTGATCGCCCTGGAGCCGTACTACGACTCGTACGCGGCCTGTGTGGCGATGGCCGGCGGCACCCGCGTCCCGGTCACCCTCCGCCCCCACGAGGGCAGCTACGTCCTCGACCTGGACGAGCTGCGGGCCGCCGTCACCGACCGGACCCGGCTGATCCTGCTCAACACCCCGCACAACCCCACCGGCACCGTCCTCACCCGCGCCGAGCTGACCGCGATCGCCGAGCTGGCGGTCGAGCGGGACCTGCTCGTGGTCACCGACGAGGTGTACGAGCACCTGGTCTTCGACGGCACCGAGCACGTGCCGATCGCGACCCTCCCCGGCATGCGGGAGCGCACGGTCACCATCGGTTCGAGCGGCAAGACGTTCTCGTTCACGGGCTGGAAGGTCGGCTGGATCACCGCCTCCCCCGAGCTGACCTCCGCCGTCCGCTCGGCCAAGCAGTTCCTCACGTACGTCTCCGCCGGCCCGTTCCAGTACGCGATCGCCGAGGCGCTCCGCCTCCCGGCCGCCTACTTCGGCTCCCTGCGCGCCGACCTCCAGGCCAAGCGGGACCTGCTGAGCGAGGGCCTCGCGCAGGCCGGCTTCGAGGTCTACCGCCCCGCCGGCACCTACTTCGTCACCACCGACATCCGCCCGCTCGGCGCGACCGACGGCTTCGACTTCTGCCGCTCCCTGCCCGAGCGGGCCGGCGTCGTCGCCATCCCCAACGCCGTCTTCTACGACCACCGCGAGGCCGGCGCCCCCTTCGTCCGCTTCGCCTTCTGCAAGAAGGCCGAGGTCCTGGAGGAGGCGGTCTCCCGCCTCAAGCGGCTCGGCTGAGGCGGCCCGGACGCACGGGAGCCCGGCCCCCTGAAGGGGCCGGGCTCCCGTCGCCGTGTGGCGGGGAGGCTTACGCCTCCTCGTCGCCCGGCGTCTTGTCCTCGGGGGCCTCCAGGCCGAACTGCTCGACGATCCACTTGTCGAACTCGATGGAGGCGCGGACCCAGCTGACCGTGGAGGACACGAAGTGCTCCAGGGCGACGCCGGTGCCGATCAGCATCTGGGCCTCGCCGATGAGGCGGAGGGTGGCGGAGCCGTCCTCCTCCTCGTGCAGGTGGGTGTACACCTTGGGCCACAGGGTGCGGCGGTTCCAGTCGTCGATCGCGTCGAGGACCTTCGCGCGGTCGTCGGCGGAGTGCGGGCGGTCGTAGAACGTCCGCACCGAGAAGACCTGCTGCTCCTCCTCGCCGCGGAACATGAAGTACGTGCGGAATTCCTCCCACGGCGCCGCGAGGTCACCCTCGTCGTCGACGACGTACTTCAGCTCCATCTGCTCGAGGAGCTGCTTGACGAGGTCCTGGTCGGGGACGACGGGGCCCGCCGGTCCTGCGGCCTGAGGCTGGGGCTGGCCCCCGAAATTCGGAATCGAGGACGGGTCGATGCTCACCGTGTATTTCCCTTCGTACGGATGCTCGCCATCCTCCCCCATGCCGGGCGGTACGTGGCAAGCCCCGCTGGTCCGTAAGCGGCGAGATCCGCTGCCAGCTGACATGATCTCGTCCCCATGGGGGACGCGAAGAGGAAATCCCGGTGGTGGATCTGGCTCGCCGTGGGGCTCACGGCGGTCTGCGGGCTGCCGGTCGCGCTGATGGCCTGGGCGGCGTACTCGTTCAGCGAGGCGGGAAGGCCGCAGACGGTGGACTGCGCCGACGCGATGGAGTTCGCGCGCGGACGCCTCCCCGCGGACGCCGAGGACGCCCGGTGCACCGGGATGCACTGGCAGGACTCGTACGTCACCGTCGATTTCCGCATGCCGCGCACCGGTGTGGCCGACTGGCTGGATGCCACCTATCCGGGCGCCGTTCCGGACACCCCCTGCGACGAGGACCTGTGCCGTGAGACCGACTACGGCCAGTCCCTCTACGTCCGCGTGAAGGTGGTGTACGAGGACGGCGGCACCGCCCTCGTACACCTGACGTCCTTCGACGTGTAGGCCCGCCGGGCCCCGCTACCGCGCCGGGCCGACGATCAGACCGTCCTCGAAGCGGTCCACCCGGACCGTGTCGCCGTCGACGACCTCGCCGGCGAGGATCTCCTTGGCGAGCCGGTCGCCGATCGCCGTCTGGATGAGGCGGCGCAGCGGCCGGGCGCCGTACGCGGGGTCGTTGCCCTCCTCGGCGAGCCACTCCAGGGCCGCCGGGGTGACGTCCAGGGTGAGCCTGCGCTCGGCGAGCCGCTTCGCGAGCCGGTCGATCTGGAGCTGCGCGATCCGCCCCAGCTCGGCCCGGTCGAGGGCGGAGAAGACGACCAGGTCGTCGAGCCGGTTGAGGAACTCGGGCTTGAAGCTGGCCCGGACGACGTCCAGGACCTGCTGCTTCTTGACGTCCTCCCCGGTCAGCGGGTCGACGAGGAACTGGCTGCCCAGGTTCGACGTGAGGATCAGGATGGTGTTGCGGAAGTCCACCGTCCGGCCCTGCCCGTCGGTCAGGCGTCCGTCGTCCAGGACCTGGAGCAGGACGTCGAAGACCTCCGGGTGCGCCTTCTCCACCTCGTCGAGCAGCACCACGCTGTACGGGCGGCGGCGGACCGCCTCCGTGAGCTGGCCGCCCTCCTCGTACCCGACGTAGCCGGGGGGCGCGCCGACCAGCCGGGCGACGGAGTGCTTCTCGCCGTACTCCGACATGTCGATGCGGATCATGGCCCGCTCGTCGTCGAAGAGGAAGTCGGCGAGCGCCTTCGCCAGCTCGGTCTTGCCGACGCCGGTCGGGCCGAGGAAGAGGAAGGAGCCGGTGGGCCGGTCGGGGTCGGCGATGCCGGCCCGGGTGCGGCGCACGGCGTCGGAGACGGCCTGTACGGCCTCCGACTGGCCGATCAGCCGCTTGCCGAGCTCGTCCTCCATGCGCAGCAGCTTCTGCGTCTCGCCCTCCAGGAGGCGACCGGCGGGGATGCCGGTCCAGGCGCCGACGACGTCCGCGATGTCGTCCGGGCCCACCTCCTCCTTGACCATGGTGTCCTTCGACGCCTCCTGCTGGGCCTCGGCCTCGCTCGCCGCCTCCAGTTCCCGCTCCAGGGCCGGGATCTCCCCGTAGAGCAGCTTGGACGCGGTGTCGAAGTCGCCGTCGCGCTGGGCGCGCTCGGCTCGGCCGCGGGCCTCGTCGAGGCGCTCCTTCAGCTCACCGACCCGGTTGAGGGACTGCTTCTCCTTCTCCCAGCGGGCGGTCAGGCCGCGCAGCTCCTCCTCGCGGTCGGCGAGGTCGCGGCGCAGCTTCTCCAGGCGCTGCTTGCTCGCCGCGTCCGTCTCGTTCTTCAGGGCCAGCTCCTCCATGCGGAGCCGGTCCACGGAGCGCTGGAGCTCGTCGATCTCGACGGGCGAGGAGTCGATCTCCATGCGGAGCCGGGAGGCGGCCTCGTCGACGAGGTCGATGGCCTTGTCGGGGAGGAAGCGGGAGGTGATGTACCGGTCGGAGAGGGTCGCGGCGGCCACCAGCGCGGAGTCGTTGATCTGCACCTTGTGGTGCGCCTCGTACCGGCCCTTCAGGCCGCGCAGGATGGCGACGGTGTCCTCGACGGTCGGCTCGGCGACCAGGACCTGCTGGAAGCGGCGCTCCAGGGCGGGGTCCTTCTCGATCCGCTCGCGGTACTCGTCGAGGGTGGTCGCGCCGACCATGCGGAGCTCGCCGCGGGCCAGCATCGGCTTCAGCATGTTGCCGGCGTCCATGGCGGAGTCGCCGCCGGCGCCCGTGCCGACGACCGTGTGGAGCTCGTCGATGAAGGTGATGATCTGGCCGTCGCTCTCCTTGATCTCGGAGAGGACGGTCTTCAGGCGCTCCTCGAACTCGCCGCGGTACTTGGCGCCCGCGACCATCGCGCCGAGGTCGAGCGAGACCAGCCGCTTGTTCTTCAGCGACTCGGGCACGTCGCCCTTCACGATCCGCTGGGCGAGGCCCTCGACGACGGCGGTCTTGCCGACGCCGGGCTCGCCGATGAGGACCGGGTTGTTCTTGGTGCGGCGGGACAGCACCTGGACGACGCGCCGGATCTCGTGGTCCCGGCCGATGACCGGGTCGAGCTTGCCTTCGCGTGCGGCGGCCGTGAAGTCCGTGCCGAACTTCTCCAGCGCCTTGTACTGACCCTCCGGGTCCGGTGTGGTCACCCGGCGTCCTCCCCTGCTCTTCTCGAACGCGTCGAGCAGCTTCGATGCGCTCGCGCCCTGCCGGTCGAGGATCTCACCGGCCTGCCCGCCCTTGGCCGCGATGCCGATGAGCAGGTGCTCGGTGGAGAGGTAGTCGTCGCCGAGCTCCTTGGCGCGCTTGTCGGCGTCGGCGATGACGGCGAGGAAGTCGCGGTTGGGCTGCGGGGGCGCGACCGTGGACCCCGTGACGCTCGGCAGGGCGGCCAGCAGCCGCTCCGCGCCCGACCGGACGACGGCCTGGTCGGCCTCGACGGCGGCGAGCAGGTCGGTGATGTTCTCGTTGTCCTGACCGGTGAGCAGCGCCAGCAGCAGATGGGCGGGGGTCAGGTCGGCGTGCCCCTCGGACACGGCGCGGCTGCTCGCCGCGTTGATCGCGTCCCGGCTCCGGTTGGTCAGTTCGGCGTCCACGTGCGGTGTTCCTCCTGGGTTCTCGTGGGTCCTCTCCTTCTATGACTTCTCCAGGGTACACAAAGTTGAGTCGATCCCGCTCAAGGTGTCGGAGGGAGTCACGCCCCGGGTAGTTTCCGGGCATGGCAACGGACCCGAGGAACCCCTCCGACTCGTACGCGGGCTTCTGGCGCGAGTACCACATGAGCACCCTGACCACCCCGCGCCCGGACGGCACCCCGCACGTCGTGGCGGTCGGCGTCACGTACGACCCCGAGAACGGGTACGCGCGCGTGATCACCAACAAGAACAGCCGGAAGGTCGCCAACGTCCTGGCGGCGGGCGCGGACGGCGCGCGGGTCGCGGTCTGCCAGGTCGACAAGGGGCGCTGGGCCACCCTGGAGGGCGTCGCCCACATCCGCACGGAGGCCGAGGTCGTCGCGGACGCCGTCGCCCGCTACGCCGAGCGCTACGGCCGCACGCCGGCCCCGAACCCCGACCGGGTCGTCATCGAGATCGCCCTCACCCGGGCGATGGGCCGCGCCTGAGAAGTGCGCGCGCGCAGCACAGCGGCGCCATCGCGTTTCAGGTCCGCGATGGCGCCGCTGTGTGGGGGAAGTGCCGGAGCGATCTACAACGACGGGGGAATCGCTCAGGCACTGCGGGGGGTGGCGGTGATGGTCTCTGGCTCGATCAGCTGGTGGTCCCGCTGGTCGAGATTGACGAAGATCATGCCGTACCGGATGGCACAGCGGATCGGCTGCGGTGCGCCCCGGGGGCGCCGGAGACAGCGGTAAGCGCGGACGTCCTCGTCCTGCTCACGCGCGACGACGATCGGCTCCCCGAAGAGAGTGACCTTCAGCGAGTCGCCACGGTGGGGGATGGCCGTGGCGAGATCGACGAAGTGCCATCCGGAGCGGTAGGCCGAGGCCATCTCACGCCGGAACCTGGGGTCGTCGGGCGGGACACTCACGCGCCCGCACCCTTGGGAAGGATCTCCCAAGACGGCTCGCCGGGCGACGCGAGCACATCGTGCGCCGGAGTGCTCTCCCACGAGGGCTCGCCCGGCTCCGCCACTACGGAGTGCGCCGGGGTGGTCTCCCATGAGGGCTCGCCGTCGAGTGCGAGCACACCGAGAACAGCCGCCGCAACGGCTATGGCGCTAAGTGCACGAACCATCCTGGTCATGGCCGATCTCCACCTCTTTTGATCACTACCTCCCCCCCGCGAGTTAGACGATGACTTACTCATGACCCGTCCACCAGCCAACCCGGGCATCATGTTCCTGTAATTCATGACCCTGAGGGGGGTGCGAATGAGTCTGGAATGTGACAGAACGGGCCATAACCACAGTCACGGTGAACTATGCGACGTGGGCAAGGAGCTGTACGCGAACGCCCTCCGCACGGGTCGAATCGCCCGCTCCGAGGCCGCCGCCGCCCCGTGCCTGAAGGAGCTCTCGCTCCTTCACCCCGACCCCGACGACAGCCAGTGGCTGCACCCTGTGTCGCCCTCGATCGCCCTCAACCAGCTCATCCACCCCATCGAACAGGAGATACAGGCGCGTCGGCAGCACGCCATCGCGCTCGCCGACGCGTTCGAGCCATTCCTCGCGATCCACACCCCCGACCCCTCGGCCGCACAGGCGATCACCGTCCTCGAAGGCCTCAGCGTCATCAACGCGACGCTGGACCGCGTCATCAACGAGTGCACCGAGGAACTCCTCACCATCCAGCCCGGCAGCGGACGGCGCCCCGAGACCCTCGAAGCGGCCCTGCGGCGGATGGAACCCCTCCTCAACCGCGGCGTCCGGATGCGCACGCTCTACCAGCACACCGCCCGGCACCACCCCGCCACCCTCGCCTACGTCGAGCGGGTCGCCCCCTACGGCCTCGAACTGCGCACCCTCGAAGAGATCATCGACCGGCTGATCATCGTCGACCGCAAGGTCGCCTTCGTGCCCGCGCGCAGCGACCGCCAGGTCGCCCTCGAACTCCGCCACGAAGGCCTCGTCCAGTACCTCGTCGGCGTCTTCGACCAGTTCTGGCTCCACGGCGTGCCCTGGGAGGAGGAGATCCCCTACAGCCCGTCCGTGGACGGCATAGGGGGCGTCCAGCGCTCCATCGCCAAGCTCCTCGTGGAAGGCCACGTCGACGAGGCCATCGCGCGCCGCCTCGGGATGAACGTGCGCACCTGCCGCGCCCACATAGCCAAACTCGCCGCCACGCTCGGCAGCGGGAGCCGGGCCCAGCTCGGCTACCTGATCGCACAGTCCGGCATCCTCGAACGGGACAACTGACCGCCGTGTACGTACAGATCGACCTGGACGGCCCCGCCGGCACGCTCCGGGTCTCCGGCCACGGGCTGCCCGCCGTGGAGCTCGTACGGGCCCCCGGAAGCCGCCCCGACACCCACACCCCGATCGGGACCCGCCGGGCGGAGCTCCTCGCGCTCACCGTCGACGGGGAGCCGGCCGTCATCCGCCCGGCCCGCGGCCGGCTGCTGCGGCGCTCGTACCGCGTCGACGTCCGCACCGACGGGGTCCGCTACCGCCTGGTGCCGAGCGGGCACGACCACAGCCGCTTCACCCGGGACGGCCACCGCGTCGGCGAGCTGCTGTGCTCGGGCGACGGCCGCGTCATCGACACCTGGGAACCCGGCGCGACGCCCCGCGACATCGCCGTCGGCACCGCCCTCGCGGCCGCCTTCGGCACCGGCGCGTCCCCCTGGTACGAGACGGTCGGCGAGATCGTCTCCGAGCTGATCCCCTGAACCGGGACGCACCGAAGCCCTGTCCACAGCTGTGGACAGGGCTTCGGGGACGAACGAAGGGCTACTCGCCGCGCTTGGGGCGCCACACCACCAGGGCGCTCGCCTGCTGCACGTCCTGGTAGGGCACCAGGTCACGCCGGTACGAGGCGTGGACCTGGGCCTCGCGCTGGCGCATCGCCGCCGCCGCGCCGTCGACCGCCGCCGACAGCTCCGCGATCCGGCTCTGCAGCGCCGCGACCTGGTTCTCCAGTTCGATGATGCGCTTGATCCCGGCCAGGTTGATGCCCTCGTCCTGCGACAGCTGCTGCACCTGGCGGAGCAGCTCGATGTCACGGGCCGAGTAGCGCCGCCCCCGGCCGGCCGTACGGTCCGGGGAGACCAGGCCGAGCCGGTCGTACTGCCGCAGGGTCTGCGGGTGCAGACCGGAGAGCTGGGCCGCCACCGAGATGACGTACACCGGCGACTCGTCGGTCAGTTCGTACGGATTGCGTCGGCGTCCGTCCATCGGGTCACGCTCCCTTCGCGGCCTGGAACAGCTCCGCCCGGGGGTCCTCGGAGGCGGTCGCCTCGCGGTAGGTCACCAGGGCCTCGCGTGCCTTGTCGTCCAGTTCCTTGGGCACCGCGACCTCGACCGTGACGAGGAGGTCGCCGCGGGTGCCGTCCTTGCGGACCGCGCCCTTGCCCCGGGCGCGCATGGTCAGACCGTTCGCCGAGCCCGCGGGCAGCTTGAGCGTGACCGCGGGGCCGCCGAGGGTCGGGACCTTGATCTCGCCGCCGAGTGCCGCCTCCGCGAAGGAGACCGGCACCGTGACGGTGAGGTTGGCGTCCTTGCGGCCGAAGACCGGGTGGGCGTCGACGTGCACGACGACGTACAGGTCGCCGTGCTGCCCGCCGCGCTCGCCCGGCGCTCCCTTGCCGCGCAGCCTGATCTTCTGCCCGTCGGAGACTCCCGCCGGGATGCGGACCTGCATGGTGCGGGACGACTTGGCGCGCCCGCTGCCCTTGCAGACCTCGCAGGGGTTCTCGGCGATGAGGCCGCGGCCCTTGCAGTCGACGCAGGGGTCGGTGAGCGAGAAGCCGCCGCCGCTGCCGCGCGAGACCTGACCGGTGCCGACGCAGGTCGGGCACACCCGGGGCGTGCCGTTCTTGTCGCCGGTGCCGGAACAGGCCGTGCACGGCTGCTGGCTGGACATCCGCAGCGGTACGGTCGCGCCCTCGATGGCCTCGGTGAAGCTGAGCGTCACCTCGGACTCGATGTCCTGACCGCGCCGCGGCTGGGTGCGTGTGCCCCCGCCGGCCCCGCGGTTGAACAGGCCGCCGAAGACGTCCCCGATGCCGCCCCCGCCGCCGAAGCCGCCGCCCGCCCCGCCCTGGGCGCCTCCGAAGAGGTCGCCCAGGTCGAAGTTGAACGAGCCGCCGCCGGGGCCGCCGGCCCGGAAGCCGCCGTTCCCGAACAGCGCGCGGGCGTCGTCGTACTCCTTGCGCTTCTTGGGGTCACCGAGGATGTCGTTGGCCTCGGAGATCTCCTTGAAGCGCTCCTCGGCCTTGGTGTCGCCCTTGTTGGCGTCCGGATGGTTCTCGCGGGCGAGCTTCCGGTACGCCTTCTTGATCTCGGCCTCTGTGGCGTCCTTGGGGACGCCGAGAACCTTGTAGTAGTCCTTCTCGACGAAGTCCTTCGTGCTCATCGACGTCCCTCCTCCCGCACGCGGGTACGGCTGTTACTCGCTGTCCTTCTCGGACTTGTCGGGGTCTTCCGACTCCTCCGCCTTCGCCTGCGCGCCCGGCTGGGGCTCGGCGACGGCCACGCGGGCGGGCCGGATGGTCCGCTCGCCGATCCGGTACCCCGGCTGCAGGATCGCCACGCAGGTCGTCTCGGTGACGTCCGGCGCGTACGAGTGCATCAGGGCCTCGTGGATCGTCGGGTCGAAGGGCTCGCCCTCCTTGCCGAACTGCTGCAGACCCATCTTGGCGACGACGGTCTCCAGCGATTCGGCCACCGACTTGAACCCGCCCACGAGCTCGCCGTGGTCCCGGGCCCGGCCGACGTCGTCGAGCACGGGAAGGAGCTCGGACAGGAGGCTCGCGACGGCGATCTCCTTGACCGTGACCCGGTCCCGCTCCACGCGGCGGCGGTAGTTCTGGTACTCGGCCTGGAGCCGCTGGAGGTCCGCGGTGCGCTCGTCGAGCGCGGAACGGACCTGGTCCAGCTGGGCGGTGAGGCCCGCGGTACCGGCCGACTTCTCGTTGCTTGCGTCCCCGGCCGGGGCCGTCGAGTCCTCCTTGGCGGAGTTCTCGACGGCCTCGGCGGCGTCGTCAGGGGTGGCGCCGGAGGGGACGTCGGACTTCTCCTCGAAGCCCGGGGTCTCCTCGGTCACGCCTGGCCGCCCTTCGGCTTCTCGTCGTCGACGATCTCGGCGTCGACGACGTCGTCGTCCTGCGCCTGGGCCTGACCCTCGGCGCCGCCGGCGGCCTGGGCGCCCTGGGCATCGGCGTACAGCGCCTGGCCGAGCTTCTGCGAGACGGCCGCGACCTTCTCGGTGGCGGTGCGGATCTCGGCGGTGTCCTCGCCCTTGAGCTTGTCCTTCAGCTCGACGAGCGCGGCCTCGACCTCGGCCTTCACGTCACCGGGGACCTTGTCCTCGTTGTCCTTGAGGAACTTCTCGGTCTGGTAGACGAGCTGCTCGCCCTGGTTGCGGGACTCGGCGGCCTCGCGGCGACGGTGGTCCTCGTCCGCGTACTGCTCGGCCTCCTGGCGCATCCGGTCGACCTCGTCCTTCGGCAGCGAGGAGCCGCCGGTGACGGTCATCTTCTGCTCCTTGCCCGTGCCCAGGTCCTTCGCGGTCACGTGCATGATGCCGTTGGCGTCGATGTCGAAGGCGACCTCGATCTGCGGGACGCCACGCGGCGCCGGCGGCAGACCGGTCAGCTCGAACATCCCGAGCTTCTTGTTGTACGCCGCGATCTCGCGCTCGCCCTGGTAGACCTGGATCTGCACGGACGGCTGGTTGTCCTCGGCCGTCGTGAAGATCTCGGACCGCTTGGTCGGGATCGTGGTGTTGCGCTCGATGAGCTTGGTCATGATGCCGCCCTTGGTCTCGATGCCGAGGGACAGCGGGGTCACGTCGAGGAGCAGGACGTCCTTGACCTCACCCTTGAGGACACCGGCCTGGAGGGCGGCGCCGATGGCGACGACCTCGTCCGGGTTGACGCCCTTGTTGGCGTCCTGGCCGCCGGTCAGCTCCTTGACGAGCTCGGCGACGGCCGGCATGCGGGTCGAGCCACCGACGAGAACGACGTGGTCGATCTCGGAGAGGTTGATGCCCGCGTCCTTGATGACGTTGTGGAACGGCACCTTGCAGCGGTCGAGCAGGTCCGAGGTGAGCTGCTGGAACTGGGCGCGCGTGAGCTTCTCGTCCAGGTGCAGCGGGCCCTCGGCGGAGGCCGTGATGTACGGCAGGTTGATGGAGGTCTCGGTCGAGGACGAGAGCTCGATCTTCGCCTTCTCCGCGGCCTCGCGGAGACGCTGGAGAGCCATCTTGTCCTTGGCCAGGTCCACGCCGTGGCCGTTCTGGAACTGCTGCACCAGGTAGTCGACGACGCGCTGGTCCCAGTCGTCACCACCGAGGTGGTTGTCACCGTTGGTGGCCTTCACCTCGACGACGCCGTCGCCGATCTCCAGGAGGGACACGTCGAAGGTGCCGCCACCGAGGTCGAAGACGAGGATCGTCTGGTCGTCCTTGTCGAGGCCGTACGCCAGGGCGGCCGCGGTCGGCTCGTTGACGATGCGCAGGACGTTGAGGCCCGCGATCTCACCGGCCTCCTTGGTGGCCTGACGCTCGGAGTCGTTGAAGTACGCCGGGACGGTGATGACCGCGTCGACGACCTTCTCGCCCAGGTAGGCCTCGGCGTCGCGCTTCAGCTTCTGCAGGATGAAGGCGCTCATCTGCTGCGGGTTGAAGTTCTTGCCGTCGATCTCGATCTTCCAGTCGGTGCCCATGTGGCGCTTGACCGACCGGATGGTCCTGTCGACGTTGGTGACGGCCTGACGCTTGGCCACCTCGCCGACGAGCACCTCGCCGTTCTTCGCGAAGGCGACGACGGACGGCGTGGTCCTGGCGCCCTCGGCGTTGGTGATGACGGTGGGCTCGCCGCCTTCCAGAACGCTGACGACGGAGTTAGTCGTGCCCAGGTCGATGCCGACCGCACGTGCCATTTCGATTCCTCCAGCTGACTGACTTGAGTGGAACTGACTCAAGGATGCACGACGACGCGGATCGCGTCAACAGACCTGAGTGGAGGTGGCTCAACTCTTCGCCTGCAGTCTCACTCAAAGGGGGGTCCGGAGCGCGTCGATGCCGGGTCGGACGGGGTGCGGCGTGAGAGAGTCCGGATGCCCGTGGCCGGGCAAAGCAGGCATATCCCACGAATATCCCATGATTCCTTACGGATCTCGCCGGATCACGGAGGCAGGCGCATGACGGCGAAGCGCACGCTCGACCTGACGGGCGGAATCACCCTGCTCGCCCTCCTCTCGCCCCTGGTCGCCGCCGTCGCCCTGTCGGTCGCGCTCGGCTCGGCCACCCCGGGCCGCGGCGTGCTGCGCCGGCGGACGGTGGCCGGCCTGAACGGCCGGAACTTCACGATGCTGACCTTCCGCACGAAGAGCCCGCTGGCCGCGCTGCCCCTGCTGCTGCACGTCGTCACGGGCCGGATGTCACTGGTCGGGCCGTGCCCGCTGACCCCCACCCACCGCGAGTGCGCGGGCGACGGCCGCCGCCGGCTCTCCGTACGTCCGGGGCTCACCGGGCCGTGGCAGATCAGCGGCCGCTCGGAGCTGCCGTGGGAGGAGCGCGAGCTGCTCGATCTCCACTACGTGGACCATCATTGGCTGGGGATGGACCTCGCCATCCTGGCGCGTACGCTTCCAGCAGTCCGCAGGCGTCGCGCGGCAAGGTTTGCCTGAGCGACACATATCACCGCGAGCGCCGCTACAGCGCGGCGCCGTGACCGGGTAATCTCAGCAGGAACTCAATAAGTTACCGCTTAGTAGGCCCGCCCGAGGAGCCCGTCATGCAACTCGCCGCGATCATCGTGTCGATCGCCATCACGGTGGTGGCCGTCGCGCTGTTCGGCCGCGCCACCGTGCAGATCTACCGCTTCGTGCGGCTCGGTCAGCCGGTGCCCGCCGGTACACGCACCGGTGACCCCAAGCAGCGCACCATCACCCTGGTCAAGGAGTTCCTCGGCCACACCAGGATGAACCGCTGGGGCATCGTCGGCTTCGCGCACTGGTTCGTGGCGGTGGGCTTCTTCTCGCTGCTCCTCACCATCGTGAACGCCTTCGGCCAGCTCTTCCAGGCCGACTGGCTGATCCCGATCATCGGCGACTGGCTGCCGTACGAGGTCTTCACCGAGTTCCTCGGCCTGATGACGGTCCTCGGCATCGTGACCCTCATCGTGATCCGCCAGCTCAGCAAGCCGACCAAGGCGGGCCGCAAGTCGCGCTTCGCGGGCTCCAAGACCGGCCAGGCCTACTTCGTCGAGGCCGTCATCCTGATCGTCGGCGTCTGCATCATGACGCTGCGCGCCCTCGAAGGCGTCCAGCACCACGTGACGAGCTGGGAGCCGGGCTTCTTCGCCTCGTACCCGCTGATCGCGCTCCTCGACGGCCTGGACATCAGCACGATCCAGTACCTGACCTACTTCTTCGCGTGCCTCAAGATCGTCACGTCCTTCACCTGGATGATCACGGTCTCGCTCAACACCAACATGGGCGTCGCCTGGCACCGCTTCCTCGGCTTCCCGAACATCTGGTTCAAGCGCAACGCCGACGGCTCCACCGCCCTGGGCGCGCTCCAGCCGATGACGACGGCCGGCAAGGAGATCGACTGGGAGGACCCGGCCGAGGACGCCGTCTTCGGCGTCTCCCAGGTCGAGCAGTTCTCCTGGAAGGGCATCCTCGACTTCTCCACCTGCACCGAGTGCGGACGCTGCCAGTCGCAGTGCCCCGCCTGGAACACCGGCAAGCCCCTCTCGCCGAAGCTCCTCATCATGTCGCTGCGCGACCACGCGCACGCCAAGGCCCCGTACCTGCTCGCCGGCGGCGGCAAGGACATGGAGGGCAACGAGAAGGCATCCGAGGAGCAGCTGAAGGACGTCCCCGCCTCCGCGATCGCCGAGGCCGAGCGCCCCCTCATCGGCACCGCCGAGGAGAACGGCGTCATCGACCCCGACGTCCTGTGGTCCTGCACCACCTGCGGCGCCTGCGTCGAGCAGTGCCCGGTCGACATCGAGCACATCGACCACATCGTCGACATGCGCCGCTACCAGGTGATGATCGAGTCCGCGTTCCCGTCCGAGGCGGGCACGATGCTCAAGAACCTGGAGAAGAAGGGCAACCCCTGGGGCCTGGCGAAGAAGCAGCGCGTCGAGTGGACCAAGGAGGTCGACTTCGAGGTCCCCATCGTCGGCAAGGACGTCGAGGACCTCTCCGAGTTCGACTACCTCTACTGGGTCGGCTGCGCCGGCGCCCTGGAGGACCGCGCCAAGAAGACCACCAAGGCCTTCGCGGAGCTGCTGCACATGGCGGGCGTCAAGTTCGCGATCATGGGCGGCGACGAGAAGTGCACCGGTGACTCCCCCCGCCGCCTGGGCAACGAGCCGCTGTTCCAGCAGCTCGCCCAGGAGAACGTCGCCATGCTGAACATGGCGTTCGGCGAGGACGACGAGGACGAGTCGACCAAGAAGCCGAAGTCGGCGAAGCGGATCGTCTCGACCTGCCCGCACTGCTTCAACACCATCGCCAACGAGTACCCGCAGCTCGGCGGCGAGTACGAGGTCATCCACCACACCCAGCTGCTCCAGCACCTCATCGACGAGGGCAAGCTGGTCCCGGTCACCCCGGTCGAGGGCCTCATCACCTACCACGACCCCTGCTACCTGGGCCGGCACAACAAGGTCTACACGCCGCCGCGCGAGATCATGTCCGCCGTCCCGGGCCTGCGCCAGCAGGAGATGCACCGCCACAAGGAGCGCGGCTTCTGCTGCGGCGCCGGTGGTGCCCGGATGTGGATGGAGGAGCGGATCGGCAAGCGCATCAACAACGAGCGCGTCGACGAGGCCCTCTCCCTCAACCCGGACATCGTCTCCACCGCCTGCCCGTTCTGCCTCGTCATGCTGACCGACTCGGTCAACGGCAAGAAGAACGAGGGCAAGGCCAAGGAGTCCGTCACCGTCGTGGACGTGGCCCAGCTGCTCCTCGAATCGGTGAAGACCCCGGTCGACCCCGACCCCGAGCCCGAGGCCGCGGAGCCCGAGCCGGCTGTCTGAAGCTGACACCCCAAGAGGGCCGTCCCGCGATCACGCGGGGCGGCCCTCTTCGCATCCCTGTTGCGGGTCCCCATTGCGGCGATACGTCGGATTCGTGACAGCCGCCCCGCGCCTCCCCCACGACCGCGTCACCACCAAGGCACCCCCTAGGGGATGTCACAGGTCAGCCGCAAAGGAGCGAGCCCACAGCCGGAGCGGGTACGTTCAATGACGTGGCTGGATTCAGGAACGGACGCGGCCGGGACAACCGCCCCCCGCAGAACCGACAACCGCAGCAGGCGCCGTACGGGTACAACGCGGCCCCGCCGCCGTACCCGCAGCAGCAGTGGCAGCAGCCACCGCAGCAGGGGCAGTCGTACGGGCAGCAGTCGTACGGGCAGCAGGGACACGGGCAGCGGGGGCAGGGGCAACAGCCCTACGGGGAGCCGGAGTACTTCGGCGACCCCCAGCACCAGCAGCAGTACTCGGCGGCGAACAGCCCGGGGCACACCCAGATGTTCAGCGTCGACGACCCGTACGGCCAGGCCGGGGGCCACCAGGCGCCTCCCGCCCCCGTGGGCCCCCGGCTGCCCTGGAAGGCGCTCCTGAGCGGCATCGTGCTGCGCCCGGCGGACACCTTCCTCCGGATGCGCGACCACGCCGTCTGGGGCCCGGCGCTGGTCGTCACCTTCCTCTACGGCCTGCTCGCGATCTTCGGCTTCGACAAGGCCCGCGACGAGGCGATCAACGCGACCCTGTCGACGGCGATCCCGTACGTCCTGATGACCGCCACCGGCTTCGTCCTCGGCGGACTCATCCTCGGCGCGGTCACCCACACCCTCGCCCGCCAGCTGGGCGGCGACGGCACCTGGCAGCCGACCGTCGGCCTCTCCATGCTGATCATGTCGATCACGGACGCGCCCCGCCTCGTCTTCGCCCTCTTCCTCGGCGGCGAGAACGGCCTCGTCCAGATCGTCGGCTGGCTGACCTGGCTGGCCGCCGGAGCCCTCTTCACCCTCATGGTGAGCCGCTCCCACGACCTCCCCTGGCCCAAGGCCCTGGGCGCCTCGGCGATCCAGCTGATCGCCCTCCTGAGCCTCATCAAGCTGGGCACGCTGTGACGGCCTGACGCCGCACGAACCGACCCGCGAAAGGCCCCTCACCGCACGGCGGTGGGGGGCCTCTCCGTCTCCCCGGCCGCCCCGCTCCCCGCACCCCGCCCCGGCCCTCCCAGCCCCTTGTGCCCTGGGGCCTGCCCGGCGGACAGGCCCTAGCCCGGGGCTCCCCCGTCGATGCGCCACCAGTCCTCGGGGCCGGCCGGCCCGTCGGCCCAGAACTCCAGCAGGTCGCCCGGGGCGAGCCCGAGCGCGTGCTCGATCTCGCCGGCGGTGAGGCCGCGCAGCGAGTCCGACAGCGACCTGGTCAGTTCGAACCAGTAGCCGCGGAGCGTCGACTCGCTCACGAAGAGGTCCCGTGCGATCCGGGCGTAGCTCAGTCCGCGGGCACGGCCGTGCAGGATCTGGCGCTGACGCTCGCTCAGCAGGGTGATGCGGTCGCGCCGGACGAGCACTTCGAGGATGCCGACGACCGACTGCGGCACCACGGTGCCGCCCGCGGCGACCTCCAGGAAGAGCGCCTCGGTCCGGTCGCGCGGCACCGCCTTGGAGACGATGCCGCTCGCGCCCGCCGCCATGCACGCCGCGAGCACGAACCGGCGCTCCTCCTGGCTGTAGACGCAGACGCGGTAGCCGTGTCCGGTGAGGGTCCGGACGGCGGCGATGCCCTGGCGGACGTCGGCGCGCCGTTCGGGGCCGGCGAGGTGCAGGTCGAGCAGCACGAGGTCCGCCGCGGGGGCGAGGCGTACCAGCTCCTCCACGGTCTCGACCGCGGCGACGACCTCCAGACCGGGCACGAGCAGGCCGATCGACTCGCGGATCAGCCACGCGTCGTCGACGACCGCCACGGCGGGCCTCACGGCGCGTCCGCGAAGGCGGCCCGCACGGTCGGCCGCTCCTGCCGTACGTCCCCGGCACCGAGGACCCGCCGCTCTCCGGCCGGGCGCGCCGCGTCCGCCGCCCGACCCGGGCGCGCCGCGTCCGCCGCCCGACCCGGGCGCGAACGGACCGTCACCGTCGTCCCCTCGCCCACCGTCGACGCGATCCCGACGCCGAGGCCCCGCCGGCGGAGCTCGCCGACGACCACCTCGCGCAGCCCGACCCCGGCGGTCACCGACGCCGGGTCGAAGCCGACGCCGTCGTCGTGGACGGTCAGCGTCCAGCCCCCGCGCTCCTCCCCCTCCCCGCCCGGGTCCGCGTCGAGGTGCACCACCACCTCGTGCGCGCGGGCGTGCGCCCGTACGTTCAGGAGGAGGCTGCCGAGCGCGCGCTCCAGCGCCTCGGCCTGCGCGACGGGTACCCGCAGGCCGGTGCCGAGGTCGAGGGAGGCGACCACGTCGAGGTCGGCGAAACGGTCGCAGACCCGCGTGATCATCGGGACGAGCCTCACCGCGTGCGCGTCTCCCCCGGCGCCGCCCTCGCCGCCGTCCGGGCCCTGACCGCGCAGGTAGGACCGCATCCGCCGCAGCTCCACCTCGGCCTGGCCGACGAGCCGGGCCCGCGAGGCGTCGTCCCCCTGCTCGGTCAGCAGGCGCATGACGGCGACGCCGTTGTGCATCATCACCCGGGCCCGCCGTTCCTCCTCGCGCCGGGCGAGTTCGGCGGCGCGCGCCCGTGAGGCGTCGGCGTCGTGCGCGATGCGGCGGGTGTAGCCGAAGAACATGCGGGCGACCAGCGCGTACACGACGTAGGTCAGGACGTTGCCGGCGGCGGTGGGGGCCATGTCGCTCCCGACGTCGCCGCCGAGATAGACCAGGTAGCCGGCGGAGACGGCGAGCAGGCCGGCCGCCCAGACGCCGAGGCCGCGCACACCGGCCGCGGTGATGATGACGGACAGCGCGTACCCCGGCTGGAACGCCGTCCAGGTGCCGAAGCGGTCCCACGGCGCGAGCACCAGGGGCCCGAGGACCAGCAGGGCGCAGGCCAGCCCGAAGTCGAGCACGGACGCGGCCGTGCCCAGCGGCCGCCCGCGTACGAGCGTCACGACGCTCACCGCGACCGCCGCCAGGCCGGCGGCGGCCCAGCACGCGAGGTACCCGGCCTCGTACGGCGAGCGCCCCGCCCCGAGCCGCAGGGCGGGGACCATCTGCGCGACCGTCCCGAGCCGGACCCCCGCGGTGAAGTACGAGAAGGCCCGCTCGACACCCGCCCTGGTCGTCGGCAGTTCCGCGACCCGCCACAGCCCGTCACGGCTCCTCATCGTCCTCCTCGGCTCCGGGCGGCGCGGGCCGCCGGAAGGTACGCGGATGTGCCGGGCCTCGACGGCCCCGTGACACGCAACGATGAAGATATGAGCAACACCGGTCAGGAGAGGCCGGATTGCGAGAAGTGCAGGTCGGGTGGATCAGACGTGGTGATCAGACGGGGTGATCAGACGGGGTGATCAGACGGGGTGATCAGACGAGCTTGGCGAGCGCGGCCCAGGTGTACGTGCCCGGGACCCCGTCGACGGGGCCCGTGTAGCCCCCGAGCTGAGCCATCCGCTGGAGGGCCGCGTACGTGCCGGTGCCGGGCGCGCCGTCGATCGGGCCGGTGTAGCCGTAGCCGGCGAGGACCTTCTGCACGCCCTTCCACGACAGCGCGCCGAGCACCCCGTCCGCCGGGCCCGTGTAGCCGCCGAGCTTGGCGAGGCGCTGGAGGGCGGCGTAGGTCTGGGTGCCGGGCGCCCCGTCGATGGGGCCGGTGTACCCGAAGCGGCGCAGGACGGTCTGCACGCCCTTCCACGAGTTGGCGCCCATCACCCCGTCGACCGGCCCGCCGTAGCCGCCCTTCTGTGCCAGTCGCTGGAGGGCCGCGTACGTGCCGGTGCCGGGCGCGCCGTCGATCGGACCGGTGTAGCCGTAGCCCTTCATCACCTGCTGCACGCCGAGCCAGGTCTGCGTGCCGGGCACGCCGTCCAGGGGGCCGGTGTAGCCGCCGGCGCCGGCGATCTTCTGCAGCGTCAGCCCCTCGCCCTGCACGGGCGGCGGCGTGGACCCGAAGGAGAGCGGGTTCACCCGGACGCCGCTCGGGTCGATCACGTGCCAGTGCAGGTGCGGCCCGGTCGAGTTCCCTGCGCCGTCGGCGCCCGCCGCCCCGCCGGAGAGCCCGACGACGGTCCCGGCGCCCACCGAGGCGCCGTTCGCCAGCAGGAACTTCGACAGGTGCATGTACTGGCTGCGGTATCCGCCGCCGTGGTGGATGGTGACGGTGTGTCCGCCGGTCCCGTTGTACGGGATGTTCTCGATCGTCCCGGCCGCGCAGGCGGGCAGCGAGGTCCCCACGGCCATGCCGAAGTCGACGCCGTTGTGGTTCGGCGGGTTCCACGGGCCGGTGACGGCGTACGCGGCGAACGGGTTGTAGATCGCGGGGGCTGCGTACGCGCCGGTGGGCAGGACGAGCCCGCCGACGGCCAGCGCGCCGCCCCCGACCACCGCCCCGCGCAGCAGGGTGCGGCGGCTGACGCCCGCCGGGACGTGCCGGTCGTCCTGGCCGCCGCCACAGCGGTGCCGTGCCTCGTTGTCGGTCAACGCATCTCCTTGTCCGGAAGGGAAGATCGCGAGCCCGCTCATCCCACCCGCCCGCCCCCGCGCCGACAACCCAACGAATCCGCGGAACCACGCCCCGCGCGCACCGGAAAGTCCTCTGGGGCCGCGCCCCGCGCGCGTACCCGAGAACGGCCGGGAGCCACGCCCCGCGCGCGTACCCGGAAACGACCGGGACCCGGTCACCTGAGGAGCTCAGGTGACCGGGTCCGGTGGTCGTGGGGGAGGCTCTCGCCTCAGACGTCTCTCGCCTCAGGCGTCCCTCGCCTCAGGCGTCGAGGACCTGGCCCTCGCGCTTCACGACGGGCGGCTCGACCGACCAGGGGAAGTTGATCCACTCGTCGGTCTTCTTCCACACGTACTCGCACTTCACGAGGGAGTGCGACTTCTCGTAGATGACGGCCGAACGGACCTCGGCGACGTGGTCGACGCAGAAGTCGTGGACGAGCTTGAGCGTCTTGCCGGTGTCGGCGACGTCGTCGGTGATCAGGACCTTCTTGTCGGAGAAGTCGATCGCGTCCGGCACGGGCGCCAGCATGACCGGCATCTCCAGGGTGGTCCCCACGCCGGTGTAGAACTCCACGTTCACGAGGTGGATGTTCTTGCAGTCGAGGGCGTAGGCCAGACCGCCGGCGACGAAGACCCCGCCACGCGCGATGGAGAGCACGATGTCGGGCTCGTACCCGTCGTCGGCGATGGTCTGGGCCAGCTCGCGGACGGCCGTCCCGAAGCCCTCGTACGTCAGGTTCTCCCGTACCTCACTCATGCCTGCGACCGCCTCACACCTGGGTCCGATGGAAGTTCATGAACGAGCGGGAGGCCGTCGGCCCCCGCTGTCCCTGGTAGCGCGAGCCGTACCGCTCGCTCCCGTACGGGAACTCGGCGGGCGAGCTCAGCCGGAACATGCAGAGCTGGCCGATCTTCATCCCCGGCCAGAGCTTGATCGGCAGGGTGGCGAGGTTCGACAGCTCCAGGGTCACGTGCCCCGAGAAACCGGGGTCGATGAACCCGGCGGTCGAGTGCGTCACGAGACCCAGCCGCCCCAGAGAGCTCTTCCCCTCCAGGCGCGACGCGATGTCGTCCGGCAGGGTGATGACCTCGTAGGTCGAGGCGAGCACGAACTCGCCCGGGTGCAGGATGAACGCCTCGTCGCCCTCCGGCTCGACCTCGCGCGTCAGGTCGAGCTGCTCGACGGCGGGGTCGATGTGCGGGTAGCGGTGGTTCTCGAACACCCGGAAGAAGCGGTCAAGCCTCACGTCGATGCTCGAGGGCTGCACCATGGATTCGTCGTACGGGTCGATGCGCACCCGTCCGGCATCGATCTCGGCCCGGATGTCCTTGTCTGAGAGAAGCACGCCCCCACGATACGCAGAGGGCGCGGACCTGCCCCAATCGGCAGCCGCCCGCGCCCCGGCACCCTCGGCTCAGCGCCGCCCGATCTCCACGGGCACCGCATGCCGCAACCGCGCACACCGCGGACACCTGATCAGCCGACCGGGTCCGATCCGCCCCGCCCCGAGCTGCTGAAGCGGAAACGACGCGGTACTGAACACATGCCCCTCGGCACAGCGGACGACGGTGCGCTCCATGGAACCCATCAAGTCCCTTCCCCTACACATGTGGTGGACGAGACAGCCACATTAGGGGATCAACGGGACACCCTCCACGCGGCACTCCGCACCCACCGTCACGTGAACTTCGCCTCAAGTGGCGCATGGGGTACAGTGTGCAACGATGCGGCACGGTTCATCCGGCCGCTATGCGGATGTAGTTTAATGGTAGAACATGAGCTTCCCAAGCTTATAGCGCGGGTTCGATTCCCGTCATCCGCTCCACAGCAAAGCCCCAGGTCAGAGACCTGGGGCTTGTTTGTTGTCTAGACCTATCTGGGGTGGCGTGCCATTCGCGTGCCATAAGTCCCGTAACGGGGCGTCAGATTGAGCCCCGAACCGCCACTCCGCGCGACGAGGGCGCCGAGCAGTCCCGGATACCGAGACCCAGTTCGAGTGACCTGCGCCACACGCCACCTGGTATCCCGCGGCAGCGAGGGCGCCCTTCCCGTTCGGGTGAAGTGCGGCCGGTCCGCGCCGTACCGGTCCGGAAGCGCCCGGCCGGCCCGAGAGCATGGGGCCACCCGCCACGCAGCTGGCACGCACGCACCAAGGGAGGCCGCTTTGAGTGACAACGAGATCCACGTCATTCCCGCCGACGGACAGAGCGCCGAGGAGGTCGCGAAGATCTTCACCGCGATCGCCGCAGAGCAAGGGCTCGAAGGCGACGTGCACGTCGACGGCGAGGAGGTGATCGTCCCCCGCACCCTCACTGTCAGCACGGGGAGCCTCAGCACCTTCCCGCCCTCGACCGATCGGTACGCGCTGGACGAGCCCGTCCGGCTCTCCGGGTCCCCCACGGGCGAACCCGGCCCCGACTTCTACATCGACATCCTCGGCAAGTAGCCGGTCGGGACGGGAAGCGCCAGTCCCGCGCTGTGAGCGATGGCCTCGGCGGCCTGAACGCCCACCCGAACATCGATGGCACCAGACACAGGGGTGCGGGCCCGGCGGTGTGCCGGGCCCGCACCCCTGTGCGTCACCTCCGCCGAGCAGCTCCGGCAGGAGCCGAGAGCGGAGGGACGATCCTGTGGATGGTGGCCTCCGCGACGCCGGCGCCCGATCCCCGGTCCGGCGACGTGCGCTGGCTGCGGACGTGGGCGTCGATGTCGTCGGCGAGCTTGCGCTGGTGCGCCTTGGTGGAGTGCTGATAGATCAGCTGTGCCCGCTCGGACGACTGGCCCGCGCGGACCATGAGGTCCTTGAGCTTGGCGCCGGTGTCGGCGGCGAGCGTGTTGCCGGTGTGGCGCAGGTCGTAGAAACGGAACTCCTTGGGCATGCCGACCGCGTCGCGAGCCTTGCGCCACTTCCGCCCGAAGGTGGTGCCCCGCAGGGCCGCTCCCCTCTCCCCCACGAAGACCAGGCCATCGGGCCCGTCCTGCGCGAACCACTCCAGGTGCCGGCGGACGTCGAGCAGGATGAAGTCGGGCAGCATGATCTCCCGTTTGCCCGCGCGGGACTTGGGGTCTCCGATCACCCGGCGGCCGGTGTTCAGTTCCGGAGCGGCTCGCCGCACGCGTACGGAACCGGTATCGAGGTCGATGTCGGCTCGGCGTAGCTCGGCCAGCTCCTCCGGCCGCATGGAGGCGAAGGCACCCAGGAGGACCATCAGCCGCCAGCGGATCCCGATGGCCTCGGCGAGAGCGAAGACCTCCTCGACGGTGGCCACGGGACGCTCGTCCGCGTCCTCGCGGCCCGCGCCGCGGATGGAGCAGGGGTTCCGGCGGATCAGCTCGTCCTCGACGGCCGTCTGCATGATGGCCTTCAGGAGGCGGTACGACTTCGCCGTCGTGGTGGCACCGGTCGCCTTCCGCCGCTCCGCCCGCCAGGTCCTGACCTTGGCAGGGCTGATGGCGTTGACGTGCTGCTCGCCGAAGGTCGGCTCCAGGTGGAGGCGGAGCAGCCGCCGGTACAGCTCCTCGGTCGTGGGCGCGACACCTCGTTCGTCGATCCAGCGCCTGGCGTACTCGGCGAACGGCACCTCGCCGGCCGTCGGATCGATCCAGTCGCCCCGGGCCTGGTCCGCCTGGATCTGAGCGAGGAACACCTCTGCTTCGCGCTTGGTCTCGTACGTCTGCGGGGCAGCGCGCAGGACGCCTCCCGCGCCGGGATAGCGGGCCTGGTAGCGCCCCGAGGGCAGCTTGCGGATCGCGCCGAAGCTGCGGCGCGGCGACTGCTTGCGGGACCGTGCCATCAGGCCACCAGCCCGAAGCCCGCTCGTCGGCTGCGGACGGGTTCAACCGTCCGCTCCTCTACGTACGCGGTCAGGACGCTCTCGGCGATGCGGACGTGCTTGCCGAGCTTGACGTATCGGATGCGGCGCTCGGAGACGAGGCGGCGGATGAAGCGCACGCCGGTGCCGAGGCGTTCGGCGGCCTCGTCGACCGTGAGCAGGCGGTCATTGTCGTTCACCTCCTTCGCCGGGCGGGGCTGGGTGGAGGCGTGGGGTATCGCCGTCTGGCGCAAGCAGGGTCCTCTCCTGGCCTCGGCTGGTGGGGCGGCAACCCCGGCCGGGCCGGTGTCGTTCAGGGATGGGATGGGCGTGTGGTGCGGGGCCGTGGCCTGGGGTTTGCGGTCCAGGGCGGCCGGAGGAGCGGGCTATGCCTGGGGCGGGGGCCCGAACTGCTCCTGGTTGATCTTCATGGTGTTCTCGGCGATGGCGTTGCTGACCATCACGTCGGCTTCCTTGCGGATGGCCGGGTGTTCGTCGAGGTAGGCGATCAGGTCGTTGTTCGCCCGGCGGTACGCGTGCTGGGCTCTTTGGGCGGCCGCGTTGGCGGCCACGACGGTGTCGATGAGTTCCATGGCGCGGCCGGCGGCGGCCAGGGCGGGCGGGCCGACGAGGTTGGACAGCGAGACGCCGAAGACCTCGGCGAAGCCGATGGCCTCGTCGAGGTTGATGCGGCGCTTGCCGTTCTCGATCCGCCACACCGCCGACGGGTTCATCTCGTAGCCGGCCTCGTTGAGCCGGTCGGAGAGCGTGGTGGTGCTCCAGCCACGCTGCTCGCGCTCGGCCTTGATCCGCTTGGCGGCGTTCTCCTCGCCCTTGAGCAGGACGCCCTCCGGCGCCTCGTCGCGCTCGTCGTCGGGCATCGATTCCTCCTTTCGCAGCGTGCCGCTGCAGTCCGCAGGGCCAGTTAAAACAGTACAGCATCTTCTGCAGCTTGCAAAGCAGCTATGCGTCAGGCATAGTGATAGATGTGCCGGGTCCCTGCGATCCGACATGCAAAAAGCCCCCCGGTGCTTGCGGCACCGAGGGGCTCAAAGCGCAAACCTCACGCCGCCCATCCCTGAACGACTAGCTGCAGAGCCGGGATTGCCGTCCCGTATGGCCTGCAGATTGAGGAGCTCGATGTCCAGTATGGACGAAGCCACCCCGAACACGCCATCGCTTCCCGTCGACTGGCCGCCGACCGCCATACCCGGCCAGCCAGCCGCCCCCGCGCCCACCTCGGACCCCGAGGGCGAGGAGGTCCTGGACCTGCTCCGGGCTGCCATCCGGCGCTACGTCGTGATGCCGAGCGACGAAGCCCTGACCGCCACCACGCTGTGGGCCGCGGCGACCCACCTGCAGACGGTATGGCAGCACGCGCCCCGCCTCGCGGTGGTCGGACCCGCCAAGCGGTGCGGGAAGTCGCGGCTCCTTGAGGTACTGATCGAGGCCGTCCACGAGCCGCTGATCACGGTCAACGCCTCCGCTGCGGCGATCTTCCGGTCGATCGGCGAGGGCGACCCGCCCACGCTCCTCGTGGACGAGGTCGACACCATCTTCGGCAGCGCGAAGGTCGCAGAGAAGAACGAGGAGATGCGCGGCCTGCTCAACGCCGGCCACCAGCGCAACCGGCCCACTCTGCGCGTCACCGGTCCCAACCACGAGGTGGTCAAGTTCGACACCTTCGCCATGGCCGCCCTCGCCGGCATCGGAGACCTCCCCGACACGATCATGGACCGGTCGGTCGTCATCCGCATGCGCCGCCGAGCCGAGACCGAGAAGGTCAGCGCCTGGCGCTACGGACGCGACGACCTCGCCGTACGCGAGCTCCGCACGCGGCTGGCGGCCTGGCTGGCCTCCGTACGCGAGAAGGCACTCGCCCTGGAGCCGAAGATGCCGGTCGAGGACCGTGCCGCCGACACCTGGGCGCCGCTGATCAGCATCGCCGACCTCGCGGGCGGACACTGGCCCGTCCTGGCCCGCACCGCCTGCACGGCCATGACGGACTACGAGGCCGGGCGCGACGAGGACGGCGGGCTGAAGATCCGCATCCTCGCCGACATCCGCCGCGCCTTCGCCTCCGAAGGCGACCAGCCGGCACTCCGCACCGGCCGCCTCCTGGACATCCTCAACGCCGACCCCGAGGCGCCCTGGGCCGAGCACAGCCCCAACGGGCTCACCCCGCGCGGCCTGCAGATCCTGCTCCAGGACTACGGCATCAAGTCGGCCAACCGCCGCTTCCCCGGCGGCCACCAGGCCAAGGGCTTCACCCGCGCCCAGTTCACCGACGCCTGGACCCGCTACTGCCCGCCCGAGGCAGCTCCCACGCTCCTCGTCGAGCCCGGCGCCTGACCCTCCCCGACTCGTCCCACTCGTCCCCGCGCAGGTCAGCGCGGGGACGAGTCACCGACCCGCAACGAGTCGACTCGACATCACCGCCCCACCCGTACCTGCCCTGACCAGCCATGGGACGAGTGGGACGAGTCCCCACCGCCCACAGCCGCCCACGCCACGGCGACCACACGCGGCTCGGCACAAGCTCCGCTTTCCCCCACCCTGGAGAACGCCCCCTTGCACTCCCCTGCCTCGAGCGCCCCGGCAGCCATACGCAGCATCCGCGCCGGCATCGCGCGGCTCACCTCGGCCGCCGAGGACGAAACCCTCAAACAGAACGACGATCCTGACGACGCTCGCCGAGCACCCGCACCCGCACCCGCACCCGCTGGGGGTCGCCGCTTGAACCGCGCGGGACGCTTCATCCTGGTCGTCGGCCTGGTGGCCGTCGTCCTCATGGCCTTCCGGGTCTCGTGGAACGCACTGTCCGACGTGGCCCGCGCCATCGGCGCCGACCCGACCGCCGCCCTGCTCTACCCGATCGTGGTCGACGGGCTGATGGCCCTCGCGCTGATCGCCACGCTCGTGCTGACCGGTGACGACCGGACGTTCGCCCTGAAGATCCTGGCGGCTTACACGATCGCCAGCCTCCTGCTGAACTACGTGCACGGCCTCGTACCGGCCCTGCACACCGACTCGATCCGGTGGGGCCGACTGACCGACCTGGACTACGCGAACTGGGCTCTTGTCCTGCTGGCGACCTCGCTCCCGGTCGGGTCGATCTACTTCGGGTCGGACCTCGTGGCGAAGGTCCTGCACCACAACCCCGAGTCGGCCGACTCCCCCGAAGCGGCCTCTGACCAGTCGGCCGGCGACCAGGCCCCACGGTCGACGGCTGACCGGCCCGAATCGGCCTCCGAGCAGCTGACCGAGTCGGCCCCCACGAAGGTCACGGAGGCACCTGCCACGGGGCCGACCGAGGGAGCCGAAGCGGCCCCCGCCACCCGACCGCCTCAGCCGACCACGGTGGCGGAGTCGACCGGAGCCGCCCCGCGTCGGGCGACCGGTCGGGTCCCCGCCGCCGCCAAGTCGACCGCCGACCGCACCCGCACACCCGCCGAAGTCCTCGACAGGGCCCGACTCCTGACCACCGACTGGAACGACGACCAGCTGACCGCCGAACGTCTCCGCCGCGAACTGCGGATCGGCCTGCCCCGGGCCCGCGCCTTGCGCGACCAGCTTCAAGCCGAGCGCACCGGCCAGGCCCAGCCCTCCACGGACGACGGCTCCAAGGCCGGACCACTCGACGGCCTGAACGAAGCCGCCTCCCCCGTCAGCACCGGCTGACCCTCACAGAGCCCTGACCGCCAGCCGGCGCATCCCGTGTCCCCGTGCAGCCGAGCACGGGGACACGGAGGCCGCTCACGCCCAAGCACCCAGCACTCCACGGAGAACCGATCCATGCACAACCCGAGCCGCGAGCTCCCCACCTCCCAGCAGCAGATGCCCACGACCCCAGCCCCGGGCGGAGCAAGGTATGACGTTGGACCGTCCAAGGGCCGGTCCAACGCAGAAGCCTCCGCCCCAGGGGTGGCGGAGGCAGGTCCCCGGCGCGAGGGCGCACCGGGAACTGGGGTCGTCGTGCGTGCCGCTGACGAGGCCGCGCTGCATCGTGTCGCCCGCCGCCGCGCCCGCCAGGACGTCCAGCGCAAGGAGCGCGTCGACGTCCGCTACAGCGTCGACGAGAAGACCGACATCCTCGCCGAGGCCGGTCGGCTCGGCCTGGCCGGCGCCCACCTCGTCGGCGCCATCGTCATGGGCCACCTGAACGGCGACCTCGCGTTGCCCGACCAGCGCACTGCCACGGACGACCTGATCGACGAGTACGCCGCCCTGCGCGAGCAGGTCTCCAGGATCGGCCGGAACGTGAACCAGATCGCCAAACGCCTCAACTCCGGTGGCGATGCACACCCTGTGGACGCCTCCGTGCTCGCCGAGGCCGGACGGCTCTTGACCCTGGTCCAGGAGACGGTCACGGCGGTCGACGCCGCCGCCCATGTGGCCGCCACGAACCGTTGGGCGGCCTGATTGATCGCGAACATCGTCAAACCCGGCCACAAAACACGGGGCGTCCTCAACTACCTCTACGGGCCGGGCCGCGCCAACGAACACACCGACCCCCACCTCGTCGCCTCCTTCGACGACTTCGCGCCCGACCCCAGCCGCAACCCCAACGCGACCCTCGCCCAACTCGCCGATGTCCTCGATCTGCGGGTCAAGCAGGCCGGCCACAAGGCGCCGAAGAACCACGTCTGGCACTGCTCGATCCGCGCCGCGCCCGAGGACCGCCACCTGACCGACGACGAGTGGG
Source organism: Streptomyces wedmorensis (assembly GCF_000716445.1). GTDB lineage: Bacteria > Actinomycetota > Actinomycetes > Streptomycetales > Streptomycetaceae > Streptomyces > Streptomyces wedmorensis. The sequence goes on along the minus strand of NZ_JNWK01000008.1, from coordinate 57,857 downwards.
CCACCATCGCCCGCCGCGTGCTCGACGCCACTGGCATCGCGTCGGCCGGCGACCCCGACGCCTGCCGCTGGGTCGCCGTCCGCCACGCAGACGACCACATCCACATCGTCGCCACCAAGGTCCGAGGCGATCTCCGTCCGCCACGGAACTGGAACGACTTCCTGCGCGCCGACAAGGAACTCGTCGCCATCGAGAAGGAGTACGGGCTCCGCCAGCTCCCGCGCGGCGACCGCACCGCCGCCAAGCGGCCGACCCGCGCCGAACAGGAGAAGGCCCAGCGCACCGGCCGCCCCACAACCGCCCGCGAACGCCTGCGCACCACCGCCCGCACCCTCCTCGCAGCAGCCGCCACACCAGAGGAGTTCTTCCGCCTCCTCGACGGCTCCGGGGCACTCGTAGAGATCCAGCGATTCCCCTCCGGCGACATCCGCGGCTACAAGGTCGCCCTCGCCGACGACACCAACATGGACGGCCAGCCCGTCTGGTTCTCCGGCTCCACCCTCGCCCCCGACCTCTCCTACCCCAGGATCAACGAACGCCTCACCGCCACCGACACCCGCCCAGCGGCACCGTCCGAGGCCCATGCCTGGCGAAGCCTCGCCCGGGCAACCGACCGGGTGCCCGAGCTCCTCGACCACAGCGAGAACGAGGCCGGGCAGGCGCACATCGCAGTCCTCGCCGAAACCCTCGACGTCCTGCCCCTCGCCGCCCCTCCGGGTCTGCGGCCCGGACTCCTGCAGGCAGCCACCGCCTTCGAGCGGGCCAGCCGCTCCCGCATCCGCGCCCAGCACCAGCAGGCTCAGGCCACACGCCGGGCGGTCAAGGCGATCCTGCGTGAACCCGCCCCGAAGGACGGAGTCCTCCTCACCGTCCTCATCGACGCCGTTCTGCTGGCGGCCGTGGCCGCGCAGCACTGGCACCGCACCCGCGGCCACAGCCAGCAGGCGGAGGCCGCACGACAGGCAGCCGAGCACCTCCGGGTCGCGTACCAGGCCGCGGCAGCCGAGCCGCTGGCCGTGATCCACCAGCGAGGGACCCAGCTGCCCGAGTGGCTTCGTCGCCAGCAGGCGGCCACCGTGCGCCGAGCGCTCCCAGAACAGGCCGAACAGATCCTCGCCGAGCCCGGCTGGCCCGCCCTCGCAGCCACCCTCGCCCAAGCCGGCGCCGCCGGCCACAACCCAGCCACCCTCCTCACCGAAGCCACCTCCCAACGAGAACTCGACACCGCCACCAGCGTCAGTGAAGTCCTCACCTGGCGGCTGCACCGCCTCGCCGACCTGACCCAAAGCGCCACCAAGAGCACCTCCAAGAGCGCCCCGACACCCCAGTCGGCTCCCTACCGTCCCGTCCGCACCGACCAGCAGCGCCGTACGCGCTGAACCCCACCCCGCCATCCGACAAGGAGCACACCCTGAAGATCCACCCCGTCGCCGACATGTTCCCGATGCTCAGCCAGGACGAGTTGCTCGACCTCGCCGAGTCCATCAAGGCCGAAGGCCAGCACAAGGACATCGTCCTCGACTCCGACGGCGTCCTCATCGACGGCCGCAACCGCCTCGCCGCCTGCGAGATCGCCGGCGTCGAACCCCGCTTCACCACCTACACCGGCAACAACCCCACGGCGCTGATCCTCTCCAGCAACGTGTTCCGCCGGCACATCAGCAAGGGCCAGCAGGCAATGATCACCGCCATGGCTTGTTCCGTTTCGGGACACTCCCTGCGGGACCTGGCCAAGCTCCACGGACTCAGCCGCAGTCGCCTCTCCGCCGCCAACGTCGTCCTCAGGTACTCCCGCGAGCTCGCCGAGCAGGTCCGCATCGGCACCCTCAGCCTCGACAACGCCTACAACACCGTCTCCGAGGGCAAGGCCCGGGCAGGCGCCCGCCAGAAGAAGTACGACCGCCTCCGCGAGCTCGCCCCCGACCTCGCCGAACAGGTCACCGAAAGCCAGATCACCCTCGATGACGCAGCAGCGGCGTTGCACGAGCGGCTGGAGACCGAACGGCTCCGGCAGTACGTGATCGACACCGACGCCGTCCGCCAGGCCGATGGTGACACCACCCCGCCCCTGGCCGAGCTCGTCGAACGGGGAGACATCACCTGGCCCGAGGCACGCCGGCGTGCCGAGGAGTTCGCCGTCCATCGACGGGACACCATCCAGCGATCCAGGCAAGCCCTCCATCTCATAGCCGAGAACTGGACCGCCATCCAGGACCTCGCCGCCCGCCCCGGCACCCGCTACGCGCAGGAGGTCATCGACGGCCTCACCGCCGAAGCCCGCGCCCTGGTCAAGGAATTGACCAGTCGCCGCTGATGACCCGAACACCCTGGGGGCCGGCGCAACCCGCTGGCCCCCAGAACCACCCAAGAGCCGCCAACGTTCCTCCGCGCGGCGGCCGACATCAGGCTGTCGGCATGACCGCCAATCCTCAGTGGGCTGTTCGCCGCACCAGCGCGGGAGCCAGCAGCTCCAGCGCCTCCTCCCACCGGAAGCGGTCCGCTCCTCCGCCCGCCTTCGGCCGGTGCGGCTCGTACGACCCGACCAGCACGCCCATGTCCCGAAGTTGGTCGAGGCTCCGGCCGTAGGCCGGGTGTGCGGCCATGGCGGCGTTCACGTACGGCAGGACGGCGGTCGGGATACCCATCCCGTACGCCTCGCACAGGATGCCCAGGGCGAGTGTGTCGGCGATGCCGGCCGCCCACTTGTTGACCGTGTTAAAGGTGGCCGGGGCAACGGCGATGGCGTCGGCCGGCGGCAGCGGGCGTGGGTCGCCGGGGCTGCGCCAGGCCGAGCGGATCGGGTAGCCCGTCTGGGCCTCGATCGCCTCGGCGTCGAGGAATGCGAGCCCCTGGGGCGTGGCTATCACGCCCACGTCCCAGCCCTGCTTCTGCGCGGCGGTGATCAGCTTGTGGGCGTCGCCCGCGATGCCGGCGGCGCAGACGACGACGTACAGGAACGGCTGTGCGGTCACGCGGGGACTCCCAGTCGGCGGCTGAAGTGGTGGAGCTCGGGCAGGGTACGTCGCCGGTCGCGGGCGGCCATGTCGGCGACCAGGTCGCGGACGGCGGGGCGGCGTACGTCCTGGGCGGCGCAGGTCTCGGCGATCCGCAGGGCCTGGTAGCCCTCGGCGAGGCGGCCCTGCTGGTTGTAGGCGCGGGCTGCTTCGACCCACAGGGCCGCACGACGTTCGGGGACGGGGATGTGGCGGCGCATGAGGGGCGCGGCGGTATTGAGGGCGATGCCGGCGTCACCGAAGGCGACCGCGGCGCTCACCCCATGAAGGGCGACGTTCGTCGGGCTGAAGTTGGCCCAGGCATCGGGCCGGTCGAGCGCGACGTAGCGGGCGACGTCCCGGGCTTCGTCGAGGAATTCGCGGGTGGCGGCGCGGTCGCCGGCGGTGCTGGCGGCCGTGACGCCGCGCAGGAGGAGCAGGCCCACGGCGGCGAGGTAGCGCGGGGAGCGCTGGTCGTAGGCGCCGGCGAGCTGGCCCGCGGTGTGCCGGACGAGGGTGACGGCCTGGGTGGTGTGCTTCTCGCGGGTCAGGACGTGGGCGTGGACGCGGACGCTGGAAGCGAGGACGACGGGGTCGCCGGAGCGTTCGGCTTCGGAAAGGGCACGGCCCACCGCGAGCCAGGCGTTGCCATGGTCCCCTTGCTTGAGCAGCAGGCTGGTCGAGGTCTGGTACGCGGTGGCCAGGAGTCCGGCCATCTCGGCCTCGTTGCGGTGGTCGCCTGCGGCTTCCCGCAAGTCGGCGAGGAGGCCGGGCAAGGTGGCCTCCAGCTCCGCGTAGGCGCAGGTGCAGAACAGACGCCGGGCGGCAGAGACGCGGGTTTCCAGGGAGCCTGTATCCAAGGCGCCGGCCTGGTCGGAGGCCGTCCACGGACCGGGGAGGAGGGCGCGGACGAGGTTGTCGTGGGCGGCCGTGGCGGGGGTGGTGGGGGCCGTGAGGGAGGCGATGCTCGCGGCGAGGAAGGTGCGGCGGCGCATGTCTTCTGTCTCGGGATCGTCGGTCGTTTCTACGGACGGGCCAGGGTCGCTCAGGCCGAGGAGATGGAGGGGGATGTCGAGTTCGGCGGCGACGGCACGTAAGACCCGGGTGTCTTCCGTACCACGCCCGCTCTCCAGACGGCTGAGCTTCGACTGGTGGTAGCCCAGCGCGGTGGCGACGTCCGTCTGCGAGCGGCCGGTGCGCTGTCGGGCGTGCTTGATCGTCTCGCCGATCTTCTCGGCTTCCGTCTTCACGTCTGCCATCCATGCCCTTCCGTCCGCGTCGAGCATGCCCCTGCGGACGAGCGTAGGCGAGCGGTACGGGGGCTTCATGCAGCTTCTGCATAGACGATGCAGGACGGGCACACGGCGTCGCGAACGAGGCTGGCCGAGCGGTTCCTTGGGGTGGTCGATCCGACTCCTGGAGGCCGCTCGTGGAAGCGCACCAGCTCACCTTCACTCTCCCGCCCACGCCGGTCGCCGTGCCCACGGCACGACGCCAGGTGCGGGAGGCCATAGCCGCCTGGCCGACGGTGACAACGGCGTCGGAGGCCATCCAGACGGCCGAGCTGGTCGTCAGTGAGCTCGTCACGAACGCGGTCCGATACGCCGGCCACCAAGCGATCAGCGTCGCCGTCCAGTTCTGCGCCGCGACGTTGCGCGTGGAGGTCAGCGACGCCAGCCGCACTCTGCCCAAGCCGGCGCTGCCGGACGAGGACAGCGAGGGCGGACGCGGTCTCTTCCTCGTCGGCGTCCTCGCAGACCGCTCCGGCACGGCGCCGACGGACTCCGGCAAGTGCTGCTGGGCCGAGATCGACATGGCTGCCCCACCTCCGGCCGGGGCTGCTGCCGCCTTGTCCCTTCCTACGCAGAGGAGTTGTACGTGAGTACCCGCGCCCTCGCCGTCACGTCTCAGGTCATCGTGATCCGGCCCGGCCGACCCCTCGCCGGTGCCGTCACGGTCGACGGTTCGAAGAACGCCGCGCTCCCGCTCGTAGCCGCAGCGGCAGCGCTCCTTCGCCCCGTCCGACTCGACAACGTGCCCGCCAGCTCGGACGTCCGGACCCTGCTGGACCTGCTGCGCCAGTCGGGCTGGAACACCGCCCGTCCGGTCTGCGACGCCCACACCGTCCTCGTCCTTCCCCGCGAGGCGGCCCCGACGCCCGACGGCCTGGGCGAGGCCGCGTCCAGCATCCGGGCCTCGTACTACCTCGTCCCCGCTCTGATCGCCCTGTGCGGCCGTGCCCGCCTCCCCTGGCCGGGCGGATGCCGGATCGGCGACCGCGGCATGGAGCAGCACTTCAAGGTGTACGAAGCCTTCGGCGACCGCGTCCGCGTGGACGACCGCGGGTACGTCGTCGAAGTCGGCAAAGCGGTCCGTGGCACGGTGTCGCTGGTCCTGCCGTTCCGCTCGCGCGGGGCGACGATCGCCGCAGTCCTGCGCGCCGTGGTCGCGGGTACGCCGCTCCGGCTCGGGCAGCCGAACCTCTCTCCCGAGGTCCTCGGCGTCGTGAACGCGCTGACGGCCGTGGGGTACGAGTGCCGTGCCGGCGAGCGCGTCCTCACCCTTGTGCCGCCGTCTTCCCTCTCGGAAGAAGACGTACCCGTCTGGAAGGTGCCGGGAGACAAGATCGAGGCTGGGACCTTGGCCTGTGCCGTGGCCGCAACCGGCGGCACCGCGCGGATCGAGGGCGTCCACGGCCCCGATGTCGCGCCGCTGGTCGGCGCCCTCCTCCGGATGGGCATCCCCACGACCAACGAACCGGGGACCCTGATCGTCCACGGACGGGACACCCAGCCGACCGGCCGCCCCCTGCGAGCCATGGCCACGCTGGCCCCAGGTGGCCTCGACGCCGACTTCGAGCCGCCCCTCCTCGGCCTGGCCCTGGGCTTCCCCGGCACCCACCTGTTCTCGGACCCGATCAACCCCGGCCGCCACAGCAACCTCATCCCGCAGCTCGTCCGCATGGGCGGAGAGATCACCGAACTTTCCTCCACAGAGTGCCGGTTCACCGGCCCCCAGCGACTGACGGGTGCCGGAGTGGAGGCAACCGACATCCGCACGGGTTCAGCGCTGATGGTCGCCGGCCTCACCGCCCGCGGCGTCACGACCCTCGGCGGAGTCGACCAGATTCGCCGCGGCCACGCCGACCTGCCCGGAAAGCTCCTCGCCCTCGGCGCCGACATCTGCGAGGTCACCCCATGACCGCAGCCAGGCGCTTCCAACGGATCATCGCCACCACCGACTTCCACTCGGCCTTCGACGACGCCGTACCGATGCTCGCGCACCTGCACGCCGCAAGGCACGACAGCTTCGTCGTCGACTGCGGGGACTTCTTCGAGGGCACGGGCTACTACCGGCTCGGTCAGGGCGGGATCGAACAGGACATCCTCGCCCGTCTCTACGATGCCGTCGCCCCGGGCAATCACGGCTGGGACCACCACTTCGAACCCGATCTGTACGACATCACCGTGTGCGCGAACGCCATCGACGACGAGACCGGCGAGCTGCTCTTCCACCCGCTCCGCCTGGTGCGCGTCGGCGCCCGGCGTGTCGCCGTCACGGGCATCATCGGACCGCAGGCGTTCAACGCCATCCCGGCCGACCAGCGCGCCGGCCACCGTGTCACTGAGCCGGTCCGGGCGCTGCGCGAGCTGATGCTGGCCCATCACCACCAGGCCGACTCCTGGGTGGTGCTCAGCCACTCCGGGTTCGACGAGGACCTCAAGCTGGCCGAGTCCTGCCCATTCCTGGACGTCGTCTTCGCCGGGCACTGCCACAGCGATCGACCGGAGCCTGCGGTCGTCGGTGACACGCTGGTCCTCAAGGGACGCGAGCTGGCGGCGGGATACGCGCTCGCACGGCCTCTGGGCTCCGGCTGGGCCGCTCAGGTGGCCGGCTTCCCGCCAGCGGCCGGCCTCCCCGACGAGCTCGCGTCGGTACGAGGGGCCATCGAGGCCATCCGCGACCAGATGCGTACACCGCTCGGGCCGCTCCGGCACTCGTACAGGAACGGCCCACTTGACCGTCACGCCGTTCTGCTGGACCTCGCCGACCGCCTCCACAACGGTCTCGGCGCCGAAGCCGTCGTCCTGAACGAGACGGCCCTCCGGTCGCCGCGGCTCAAGACCGTGCTCACGCATGGCGATCTCCTGGCGATCGAGCCCTTCGACAACCAGCTCGTGCACGCCCACGTACCCGAGCACTTCGCCACCGACCCGACGGCCCTCCTCACTCACCTCACCCAGCAAGCCGGCCCGCTCGTGTCGAAGCCCGAGCCCCTGCCCGACCGCCTGCCGACCGTACTGACCACCGGCTACCTCGCCGACACCTACCTCGGAGGTCGTACCCGTCAGGCCGGCATCCGTCTCAGCCAGGCCGTGCAGCACACGCTCACCGATGGAGACTCCCGATGATCCTCACCGGTCCCGAGATCACCCAGGCCGCGGGCGACGGCCGCATCCGTATCTCCCCGTTCGAGCCGACGCAGGTGAACCCGAACAGCTACAACGTCCGTCTCGGCGGGACCCTGCTCACGTACGCCGCCGACACGCTGGACGCCCACCGGCCGAACGCCACCGTGCCGGTCGAGATCGGGCCGGACGGCTTCGAGCTCCAGCCCGGCCAGCTCTACCTCGGGCACACCATCGAGGAGGTCGGCTCCGACACGTTCGTGCCGCTGCTCTTCGGCCGCTCCTCGGTCGGCCGCCTCGGCCTGTTCGTCGAGATCACCGCCCCCATCGGGGACATCGGCTTCCATGGCCAGTGGACGCTCATGCTCTCCCCGATCCGGCCGCTGCGTGTCTATGCGGGCATGCGGATCGGCCAGATCATGTTCTTCGTGTCGGTCGGCCCGGTGGCGCTCTACACGGGCAAGTACCAGTCCTCCGCCGGCCCCCAGTCCTCCGCGTACTGGCGTGACCTCGCCGCCCTCGGGGTGGTGGCCTCGTGATCCTCACCGGCCCCGCCATCGCCGCCGCCCGGGCCGCCGGCGAGATCACCATCGAGCCGTACGAGCCGCGGAGGGTCTCCCCCAACGCCTACGACTGGCGTCTCGGCGACACCCTGCGCTTCCACGACGGCTCCCTGGACGCGGCGACGCCGACCGAGTTCCAGGAGGCGCAGATCCCCGCCACCGGCTACGTGCTGCGGCCGGAGGTCCTCTACCTGGGGACGACGTACGAGCGCACCGGCTCGGAGGCGTACGCGCAGTTCCTCAACGGTGACCGGACGATCGGCGCGCTCGGCATCTGGGTCCACGTCTCCGCTCCCCTCGGGCACCAGGGCCACGCCATCCGCTGGACGCTGGAGATCCGGGCCAGCCGACCGGTCCGGGTCTACCCGCGCATGACGTTCGGCAAGTTGGTTTTCCTCCAGGCCCTCGGTGCCACGGCCAGCTACCAGCACCACGGCCTGAAGTACCGGGCCAGCCAGGGCATCGAGACCTCCCGGCTCTACGAGGAGAACCCGGGAGGCCGCGCGTGAACCCCACCGTCGTCACCGCCCTCGACCTGCCGTTCCCGAGCCCCGGCGGAAGCGTCGAACTCTTCCTCGACCTGTACACCGGCCGCAGTCCCCTCCTGCCCGCACGGGCCTTCATGCTCGCCCCGGAGCACAGGGGCCTGCGGCCGTCCGCGCCGACGGGGCTGGACCTGGTGCAGGCGCCGGGGAAGTGCCTGACCGGATACGCGTTCCGCCGTTACGTCGCCGCACTTCAGCGAGTCCTGGCCGAGGCGGTGGATCCGGGCGACGCCGGAGTCCTGCATCTGCAGCACCTGGCCTTCGGCGCCACGCCGGCCCTGCTCAGAGCCTTCCCCAAGCTCCCTCGGATCGCCCTGGTCCACGGGACCGACCTCCTCTTCGCCGAAACGCACCCGGAACAGTTGGCCACCCTGCGCGAGGCCGCCTGGGCCGCCGACACGATCGTGGTGCCGACCGGCGCAATGGCGGACCGACTGCTCCACCTCGCCCCCGACACCCGACGCCGCAAGATCGAGAAGATCCCCTGGGGCATCCCCGACCACCTCATCGCCACGCCTCCCCCACGACGCCGGAACCAGCCCTCCAGCCACCTGCGGATCCTGTACGCCGGCCGCCTCACCCCCGAGAAGGGCTTCGACACCCTCCTCTCAGCCCTCCCGCTCACTCAGTCCGTCGAGCTGTCCATCGCCGCACCCCGAGCCGAATTCCACGCCCTTCGCCCCCGTCTCCACCAACGCGGGGTACACGTCCACTACCTCGGCTGGCTACGCCGGCCACAGCTATGGAGGACCTTCGCCGACCACGACGTCCTGGTGATGCCCTCCACGACACTGGAGGCCATGGGCCTCGTGGCCCTGGAAGCCCAGGCATGCGGGCTCCCCGTCCTCTACCAGCCGGTTCCCGGCCTCACCGAGGCGTTGGGCGGCACTGGTCTCGCCACCGACTTCGCCGACCCGCACGCCGTCGCCCGCGAACTCGACCGCCTCCGCACCAGCCCTGGCCTCCTTCCCGCCCTTCGCGCGGGCGGCCTCGGCAACGCGGCCCGCTTCCCCCTGAGCGCCACGGCCACGGCCCTCGCCGAGCTCGGCAGGCGACTCGCCTGACCACCGTGGCGCACCGCCAACAAGGCCGGCCGTCTCACTACGATCGGAACACCATGACGCTCGACATCCCGCGCATTGAGCAGCTCCTCCAGGACGGCGTCCGCGACCGGGTCTACCCGGGAGCCGTCTGGGCCGTCGGCGACGCCGCCAGCACGACGGCGAGCGGGGCTGTCGGTCTCCTCGACCCGACCCGCCCCGACGAGCCCATGCGGCTCGACACCGTCTTCGACATCGCCAGCCTCACCAAGATCGTCGCCGTGTGGGCCGTCATCGGCACCCTCGTCGAAGAAGGCAAGCTCCAGCTCCACACCCCGCTCGGCACCTTCTGGCCCGAGGTCACCGGCCACCCGCTCGCCCAGGTCACCACCCACGAGCTCCTGACCCACACCGCCGGCCTGCCTCTGCGCGCCAACCTCAAGAACCTCTACGGCACCGACCCTCAGGACATCCGCGACGGCGTCCTCCACGAGGCCCTCCACCGCGCCCCCAGCGAAGCAGTCGAGTACACGGATCGGGCCGCCCTCATCCTCGGTTACCTGGCCGATTACCTCGATGGGAAGCCCCTCGACAGCCTGGCCGCAAGCCGCATCTGGGAACCCCTCGGCATGACCGAGACCCGCTTCGGCCCCCTCCCCGCGGACGTGGTCACCCGCTGCGCCCCCACCGAACTCGACGAGGAGACCGGCACCCACCTCAAGGGCGCCGCCCACGACTTCTCCGCCCGCCTCCTGGGCGGCACCTGCGGCATCGCCGGCGCCTTCTCCACCCTCGCCGACCTCAGCCGTTTCCTGCGCCACATGCTCGCCCCGACACGGGCCGCCTTCGGCCGATCCTGGATCGCCGACTCCCTCCGCGTCCGCACCGGCGAACTCACGCCAGTCCGCGGCCTCTTCTGGCACCCCGCACCTGACACCGAGCTTCGCGAGGACATCTGGGTCCACTACGGCTTCACCGGCACCGGCATGTGGATCAGCCCGAAGCAGCAACGCTGGGCAATCCTCCTCACCAACAAGCTCTACTTCACCCGCGACCGCGAGCCCCTCACCATCGCCCGCAGCGCATTCCGGGAAATCTCCTTCGCCACGAGCGATCCGCAGACGACTTAAGTGGCTGTTGTCGTTCCGATCTTGGGGGTTGTTAATCGAACGGGCGTTTCGCCCCGGTGGCTGCCGCGCCCCTTGCGTGTGACTGCCTGGCTCACCGGTTCGGGAATGCCGCCGGCCCCGGGGTGCGCGAGCGCCCCTATCCGACGGGCATGTCGGAGGCCCGAGTGGGCGGTGGTGAAGCCGCTGCCGCCGGTGCCGGGCTGGCTACGGGCCGGGGCAGCGAGCCGGAAGCGTACTGCTTGATCTTTACCGGGAGGGTGACGCCCTGGATTGAGGCGACTCCTCCTCGCCGGCTTCCGGCCGTCCGCCGAGCAGCTGCCGCACCCCCCGACGGACGACCCGTGCTAACGACCGAGCCGGTGAGGTCCGGCCGACTCCTGAGGCATCCGGAGCGCAGCTCCGACACCACGCAGCGCGACATCACGCGGCGATAGCGGCGACAAGCGGTTGGCGACCAGGCTGACGATCAGCCGCGCTCACGGCCTCGACCTGGCCCGCTCCTCATCGAATCCTCAGCAAGCCCGGGCAATACTTCCGGCGTCGAGGGGGCGCTCCCGTGGCTCCCCCGGCGCGGGAGCACCCCGTCGACGGTCCGTGCGGTGTCCGGGTGCGCCATCGGGTGGTCGTGCGTGTCCGGCGTCGGCGCTACCGGCTCCGGCCGGGAATGCGGAGGGTGAAGCGGGCGCCGCCGCGCGAGCTGGCGGTGGCGGTGAGCGTGCCGCCATGGGCGTGGGCGATCCAGGAGGCGATGGACAGGCCGAGGCCGCTGGAGCCGCCGCCGCTGCGGAAGCGTTCGAACAGCGAGTCCGCCATCTGTGCGGGTATCCCCGGGCCGGCGTCTTCGACGGTGACGGTGCCGTCGGCCGTCACGGTGATTTCCACGTCGGCCGGCTGGCCGACCGCGTGACCGTGGGTGAGCGCGTTGGCGAGCAGGTTGGTGACCGCCCGGCGCAGCAGGTCCGGGTCGGCCTCCACGACGGCGGGCTCGCTGTGGACGGCCACCCGGTGTCCGTCGGCAGGTGTCTCCTCGACGACCGCTTCGACGAGCTGGTCGAGGCGCAGCGGCTCGCGGGCCACGGTGGCGACGCCGGCAGTCAGGCGGGCGCGGGTGAGCAGGCCGTCGATGAGGTCGCCCATGCCGGCGGCCAGGCGTACGGTGCGTTCCAGTGCGGCGGGGCGTGAGGCGTCGTCGCGCAGCGCAGTCTCGGCGAGCAGTCGCAGCGAGGCGGTGGGGGTGCGCAGGTCGTGGGCGGCGTCGGCGAGGAAGGCCTCCTGCTGCTGGAGTGCGGTCACGGCAGGTTTGATGGCGCGGCCGGACAGCAGGTGGCCGGCGACGGCGGACAGCGAGAGCAGGGCGGCGCAGGCAGCGGCGATCAGGAGGGCGAGTTCGCGGTGCGCGTCCTGGCCGTCGGTCAGATCGTGGGTCGCGACGATCGCACCCTCCGTGGTCTCGCCGTCCGGCCCGGCGAAGACCCCGGCCACGAGGCGCAGCGGGTGCCCGTCGGTGCCACGGGCGTCGGTCGCGACCCTGTCTCCCTGCTGGACCGCTGCGGCAGCGATGGCCTGGATGTCGGCCGGTCGCGCGTGCGCGCACGGATGGCGCGGCGTGAACGCGGGCTTGAGCCCGCTGTTCGTGACGGACAGGACGGTGAGCGCCGGGCAGGAAGTCTCGACGTAGTCGTTCAGCGCTCGGGTGTCGAGCCGGCCGTCCTCGTCGGCGCCGAGCCCGGAGAGGGCCTGGGTGATCTGCAGTTTCAGGTCCGCGTCGGTCTGGTGGCGTCGGGAGACGGCGTCATTGCGCACGGCGAAGCCGGCGAGGCTGATCAGGCCGACGGCGCTGGTCAGCGCGAACAGCCCGGTGAGCCGTCGGCGAAGCCTTCGGGCCTGGGCTTGTGCGGGCGCCGTCCCGGTGCGGCGGCGGGCTCTTCTCACTGTCCTGTGCCGTCGCAGGCCAGGCGGTAGCCCACGCCGCGGACGGTGTGGATCAGCAGCGGCTCGCCGAGCTTGCGGCGCAGCTGGGACATCAGGACGTCCACCACGTTGGAGCTGGGTTCGGCCATCTCGTCCCAGCACCTCGCGATCAGCTCGGCGCGGGGCACCACTTGGTCGGCCCGGGCTGCCAGCACCTCCAGTACGGCGTACTCCTTGCCGGTCAGGACGAGCAGCACGCCGCCCCGGCGCACCTGCCGTCGCGCGGTGTCGATCTCCAGGTCGGCGAGGTGGTGCACGGGCGGGCGGACGGCTCCGGACCGCCGGCACAGGCTGCGCACCCGGGCGATCAGTTCGGGTGCGGCGAAGGGTTTGACCAGGTAGTCGTCACCGCCGGCGGCGAAGCCCTCGACCCGGTCGGCGACGAGGTCGCGGGCGGTCAGGAACAGGACCGGTACCGCGCTGCCCGCGTGGCGCAGCTCCCGCACGTAGCCGACGGCGTCGCCGGCCGGGAGCATCCGGTCGAACACGGCGCAGTCATAGGCGGTGACGAACAGTGCCTGGTCAGCCGCGGGAAGGTCGGCCGCCTCGTCTACGGCCAGGCCGTCGCTGCGCAGGGCTGCGGCCACGGCGAACCGCAGATCGTCATTGTCCTCGACCACCAGTACGCGCACGGGGGCCAAGGATAACCAGCAGCCGTCCGCATCGAATCATCGGGCTTCGTCCGTGATGCCCGGTGCCGGGCGTCGTCAGCGTCCTGTGCCGGCGCCCCCCGTCATCGCATCCTCGGCATTGCTCCGCGAGGATGCGGCCCGGGGGCTCACCGAGGGCGTCTCGGCATGGTGTTCCTCGGGCAGCCGGCCCATCACTGGTCGGGGGCAGAGTCGTCCGGTGATCACCTCACGACCCGGTGCTGCCCGGCCGGACACCCCCTGGGAGACGGTCCTCATCAAAGCCTCAGGTCGGACGGGTCAGACTGGCGGAAACCGATGAGGCGCACTCCTCGCCTTCTGGAGGAGTGCGCCTCATCGGCGCTCGGTCGGCATCTTCTCCGGGGTGGCACCGAGGCGTGCCCAGGCATCGCGCGCCGGATCCGCTGCAGTCCACGCCGGGGCCCTTCCGATTCGAGAGCAGGAGAAATTCACCCGATGACCATCCCTCGTAGCCGCTTCCTGGCCGGCCGCGCCATCGCCGGCCTGCTGGTCGCGGCGCTGCTGAGTGCCGGATGCACGTCCGAGCGCTCCCCGCAGCCGGAGCCGGCCACCTCCTCGGAGCCGACGGCCCCCTCGGCTCTCGAAACTGCGTTCGAGGCCACTCCCTCCTTCGAGGCGGAGCAGAAGCGGCTGGGCACCGAGTTCCACCCGAACGACGCCCAGCCGACCGGGTATTACCTCCCTGCCGACGTGTCCCTCACCGTCACGGTCGACCGCCCCGACGACGGGCCCGTCCCGGAACTGCTGGTCGGCACCTACGGGCTCGACCAGGGCGACACCGACGAGGAGGAGCAACCACGCGCCCACCTCCTCGCGGACGCCACCACCGTGGTCACCGACACGGCCGGTGGGATGCTGTACGTCCGCTACACCAGTGACGACGAGGGAACCGCACCCCCGATCACGCTGCGGTTCGGCGAGACGGCCCGGCCGGTCCCCTTCCATGTCCTGGGCGAGACCCCGGCCCAGGAGTGGCAGGCGCAGCTCGCGGAGGCCGAGGACGTGCCGGTGGCGCAGTTCGTCAGTGAGCACCTGGTGCTCACCGTCCACCTCGACTCCGCCCGCCGCAACGCCGGCCAGGACCCGGACGCCCTGCTGCGAGCGTACGAGCGCATCCTCGCGGTGCAGGACGCGATCAGCGGCCTGGACGGCGAGGACCCGCGCGACCGGCGCAGCCCGCTGCGGTACTTCGTCTCCGAGGGCAAGCCGAACATCAACCCCAACGCGTACTACGACCGGGTCGTCTACCCGGCCGACTCGATCGACGAGGCGCTCAACGTCAGCATGCTGAACGAGAATTGGGGCATGTGGCACGAGCTCGGGCACATGCACCAGCAAGCGTCCTGGGACTGGGACGCGGTGGATGAAGTCACCGTCAACATCTACAGTCTCGCCGTTCAGCGCGACCTCGGACAGCCCACCCGGCTGGCCGAGGACGGCACGCCGGAGAAGGTCCACACATACCTGTCCGCCCCGGACGCCGAGCGCGATTACAACGCCGAGGACGGCGACCTCTTCGTCCGCCTGGCCATGTTCGAGCAGCTCCGCCTCGCCTTCGGCGACGGCTTCTACCCCGAACTGCACAAGCTGACCCGCCGGTCGGAGACGGCCGCCGATCCGGAGCAGTACCTCGTCGTCAGCGCCTCCCAGGCCTCCGGGCACGACCTCGTCGACTTCTTCACCACCTGGGGTGTGCCGGTCACCGACGCGACCCGCGCGGAGGTCGCCGCACTCCAGCTCCCCGCCCCGGACGAGGACCCGGCAACCCTCCCGATCGACTCTGCCGCCTCCTGACGCCCGGACGACGGCTTCATCCCGGTCAGCCCGGTCAGGCCTGCCTGACCGGGCTGACGCCGAGGAGCCAGGCTGAGGTTGCCAGGGACTGTGCGGGTCGGTGAAGTAGACCTGCAGGCCGGTGTCGATACGGAGTTGGGCATGCTGGGCCAGCTCCTTGCCGCGGTCCCAGGTCAGCGATCGGCGCAGTTGCTCGGGCAGCGTGGTGATCGTGGCGGCGATCGCGTCCCTGACGGCCTCGGCGCCCAGGCCGGCCAGCGCCGGCCCGTTCTTCGTCCCGGGCTCGACGCCGAGCGGACCGGCCGCCGCCGCGGTGGCCAGTAGCCGCCCGAAGCCCCGCGACCAGCAGCCTTGCCCCAACCCCACCGGGAAACGAACATCACCGCGCGAACCGCCCCCTCAGACGCAGGGTCGTGCCACAACGTGCCAGTAGGGGCGGTAAACACCGGTCAACAGCAGGCTGGCCAGGACAGCCGGAACGGGGCCATCGATTGGTGTTTCCGCAGGTCAGATGCCATGTGGAGGCGCAAGTGCCGGGTGATTCCCAAGCTTATAGCGCGGGTTCGATTCCCGTCATCCGCTCCACGACAAAGCCCCAGGTCACAGACCTGGGGCTTGTTTGTTGGCGGACGAGCCTCGCCGCCCGCGCGCCCTTCGGTACCGCGAGATGGGGCACGCGAAGGGCGCGAAACCCCCATCGTCTCGCCGGAGGTCCCACATAAGCCCTCTGGCCTGCGCCTATGCCATCATCACCCCCCACTGAAGCCCGATAGAGACCCTGAGCCTGGTGTTCCCTGTATCGGATTCGCCCGGCCGTCTCACCCTCCTGCGGAATAATCAAGGCATGGCAGCCACGCCCAGCGTCCCCGAGCTCCGCCGCACCAGATTCGCCCGGCGGCTTCCCGCCAAGCTCTCGGAGCTCGACGGTCCCACCCACGGCCACGTCGCCCTACCACTGCACCTCGCGTGGTCCGGCCTGTCCCGGTTCGACCTCGACCAGCCTCGACTGCGGATGAGCTGCTACCGGATCGTCCTGGGCGAGGGGCAGCACGATGACCTGGTCCACTATCTGAACCGGGACTTGCTGGTCGCCATGTGGCCCGTTCTGCGCACGCTGATCAGCCGGGACATCCGTGACGTCTGGGAGAACGCCTTCAACGAGCTGACACCCGACGCCCAGGCTGCTGCGTGAATCTCACGGAGCTGCACCGGCGACTCCTCGCGGATCTCCTCGCCGTGGGCGACGTCTACCCGCTCGTGCTCACGGGTGGCTACGCCGTCCAGGCGCACGGACTGGTCAACCGGCTCAGCAAGGACCTCGATGTCGCCACCGAGAGCCCGGAGCCGATGGAGAAGATCGCCGCGACCGTGCGCACCGGGCTCGAACAACGTGGCTGGCAGGTGCGGGGGTTGGAGGTCGACCCGCTGTTCGCGCGACTGATCGTCGCCGAGGCCGCCACCGGTGAGGAGTGCGAGGTCGATGTCCTCAAGGAAGCACTCTGGCGTCCGCCCGTGAAGACTCAGCACGGCTTGGTGCTTTCCCTGGAGGACGTGGTCGGCACAAAGGTCCGCGCACTGGCAGACCGCGGCCTGGCGCGTGACCTGATCGACGTCCGGGCGGCAGCCGACCGCTGGGGTCACACCGAACTCGAAGAACTCGGCCGCCGCCACGCCCGTGAGAGCTTCGACCTCTCCGATCTTCAGGCCCGGCTCGCCGGCGCGGACTGGATCGACGACACCGAATTCGCCGCGTACGAACTCGACGACCACCAGACCCTCGAACTGCGCCAGTGGGCTCAGGAGTGGGCCGATGACATCGCCGAGAGACTCCAGGCGGCGGAAGACCTACTCGACGACTGATCACCGAGCACCGAATACGGCGAGGAAGCGCCGCGTCTCCGAGGAAGCCGGTCGTGCCCCAACCGTGCCCTTCGAGGCGGTGCACAGCGGTCACCACGGGTATCGCCGAGCCAACGAGAAGCGCCGCACCAGGCATCGTTTTCGCAGGTCAGGCGTCAACTGATCAAGCTGGGCGACGGTGATTCCCAAGCTTATAGAGCGAGTTCGATTCCCGTCATCCGCTCTTCTGTGAAGCCCCAGGTCGGCGGCCTGGGGCTTCGTCGTTGTCCGGACCTCTCGGGGTCCAGCAAGCGCCCCCGGCCGACAGTCGTAAAATTGGACATGGATCGAGCACTCTCACGTGCGACGATCCGGAAGGGCGGCCCCGGCGGAGTGAATGCGCCGGGGCCGTTGTGACGACCGCCGCCATGAGGCCCGCGCCACCGTGAGCTGCGGGGAGGGCCCCCGGCCTTCGCCCCGCAGGCACAGATTCCGATGCCCTCGCCGCCACCGCAGTCGGTCGACCGCGTTGCTTCCGAGGCGCTGCGCTCGGAGTACATGAATACCTGCGCTCGCGGCCTGAGAATTTAACGACCATCGCAGAGAGAGTTTTTGCCGGCGACGCACAGGGAGAAATATTCGACGCACACGGGCTGCGGCAACGTGCTACTGTCGAACTCAGTTGCAGTTTTGGTACCCAAAAACTTCAAGCGCCTCTCGTCGGCCGCGTGCCGAACGGAAGCGCTTTGTATTTCCGGTCATTTTCCGGGCAGGGCATCATCGCGGCGACACGGCGTCCGTACGGTACGGACGCCGTCGTACTGCCCCAAGGAGATATGACATGGCTGCTGGCACCGTGAAGTGGTTCAACGCGGAAAAGGGTTTCGGCTTCATCGAGCAGGACGGTGGCGGCCCCGACGTGTTCGCCCACTACTCGAACATCGCCTCCCAGGGCTTCCGCGAGCTCCAGGAGGGCCAGAAGGTCACCTTCGACATCGCGCAGGGCCAGAAGGGCCCGACGGCCGAGAACATCGTCTCCGCCTGACACTGACGCGTCATACGTAGCTGGGGCCCGCATCCTTCGGGGTGCGGGCCCCGGCTGCACTCATTTCTCAGGCCTTTCACTCGAACCTGAGCCACCCACATTTCTTTCGCTCGCCCGCTTGCGCGTCGACAGTCATTCGACCCGGTCAAAGCCGCTTGCTCTTGCATTTCATTCGGCCCGTGCCTGTGATTCCCAAAGCTGTTCATCCGCTGCCGGAATTCCTCGATACGCGCCGTATCAAGGAAGGTTCTGCATGAACCCCACACGCACCAACAACCGTTCCTCCCGCACCCGCCGCAACGGCGGTCACGCGTACGGCTCCACCGCAGGTTCGCCCCGGAGCAGCCGCTTCGCTTCGTCCGCGCCGAGCCGTTCGGGCGCTCCGAGCCGCTCCGGCGGCTACAGCCGTCGGCCTGGAGCGGTGCAGGGAGAATTCGCACCGCCGAAGACGATCACTCCGGCGCTGCCCGCCGTCGAGGCCTTCGCCGACCTGGCTCTGGACCAGCGCCTTCTGGCCGCGCTCACCGCACAGGGCGTGTCCGTCCCGTTCCCGATCCAGGGCGCGACGCTGCCGAACTCCCTGGCCGGCCGTGACGTCCTCGGCCGCGGTCGGACCGGCTCCGGCAAGACCCTCGCCTTCGGTCTCGCCCTGCTGGCCCGCACCGCCGGACAGGCCGCCGAGCCCCGTCAGCCGCTCGCCCTGGTCCTCGTCCCCACCCGGGAACTCGCCCAGCAGGTCACCGACGCCCTCACCCCCTACGCCCGCGCCGTGAAGCTGCGCCTGGCCACCGTCGTCGGCGGCATGCCGATCCGCCGGCAGGCGAACGCGCTGCGCGGGGGCGTCGAAGTCGTCGTGGCCACCCCCGGCCGCCTCAAGGACCTCATCGACCGCGGTGACTGCCGACTGGACCGGGTCTCGATCACCGTCCTGGACGAGGCCGACCAGATGGCCGACATGGGCTTCATGCCGCAGGTCACCGCGCTGCTCGACCAGGTCCGGCCCGAGGGCCAGCGGATGCTGTTCTCCGCGACGCTGGACCGCAACGTCGACCTCCTGGTCCGCCGCTACCTCACCGATCCCGTCGTCCACTCCGTGGACCCCTCACAGGGCGCCGTCAGCACGATGGAGCACCACGTCCTCCATGTGCACGGTGCCGACAAGCACCGGCTGACGACCGAGATCGCGGCGCGCGAGGGCCGGGTGATCATGTTCCTGGACACCAAGCACGCCGTGGACCGCCTCACCCAGGACCTCCTCGACAGCGGTGTCCGGGCAGCCGCCCTCCACGGCGGGAAGTCACAGCCGCAGCGCACCCGCACCCTCGCCCAGTTCAAGACCGGGCACGTCACCGTCCTCGTCGCGACGAACGTCGCCGCGCGCGGCATCCACGTCGACCACCTCGACCTCGTCGTCAACGTCGACCCGCCGACCGACCACAAGGACTACCTCCACCGCGGCGGCCGTACCGCCCGGGCCGGTGAGTCCGGCAGCGTCGTCACCCTGGTCACCGCCAACCAGCGCCGCGACATGACCCGCCTCATGACCACCGCCGGCATCGTGCCCCAGACCACCCAGGTCCGATCGGGCGAGGAGGCGCTCACCCGGATCACCGGCGCGCGGACCCCGTCCGGCATCCCCGTGACGATCACCGCTCCGCCCACCGAGCAGCGCAAGCGCAGCGCGACCTCCCGAGGTCGACGCGGTCCCGCCGCGGCAGCGAGGCGCGCCGGCGCACGGCGTTCCGCCGCCGACGCGGCGGCCTGAGCGCCACGTGATCCGGAAGCCGACCCGTCCCCTCAGGGGCACGTCGTGACGCCGGTCCGGACGCAGCCCCGCCCGACGCGCCCCGCTCCCGCGCACCCGACGGCGGCCGACACCATGGACGTGGCCGGACCGCAGGCCGGCGATGACATGACCGTCGAGGTGGCCCTCTCGGTCATGGCCGGCGCCCGCACCGGACACCTGCTCGTCTGCGACGACGATCTGCGCATCGGCCTCGTCACCCGGGCCCAGCTCACCACCGTCCGCGACAGCCCCGCCCGCACCGACCGGCTACGGCTGCGCGACCTCTCCCGCGACGGCGGGCCGCTCACCTCGGCCACCGCCCCGCCGGGTCGTCGCCCCGTCCGTCGTGGGTGAACAGGACGGCACCCCCGGGCGTCCCCGCGCCCACCCTCGTCCTTGCGTGAACCGCGTCACCACGGCGGGACCACCCCCTTCTGCCGCACCCTTCCCCGGGCCACCGTGCCGTCCGCGGGCTCGACCCGATCCGGCACGCCTCCGCGCTGCTCGGCTCCCCCGCGGCGGCTTGATCGCCACCCACGGGCGAACGTGAGCCGGCACCCGAACAACCGAGAGGGCCCGCCCGGCACACGCCGGTCGGGCCCTCTCGCATATCGGTGGGCGGTTTCCCCCACCGGCGCGAAGCCAATGATCGGAGTGGCTGAAGTCGCCCACGGTCCAAGCGCTGACGTCCACGATCGAGACGCGGTACATCCAGCCTGCCTCCGGGATCCCCACCGTGCCCTGAAGGATCCGCGCCATGGGGAAGTGCAGACAGGCGGGCGGCCCGTCCCCCCGCGTCGTGGCGGTGAAGACGGCGGAGAACCCTCCCAAGCGGGCCGAGTCCGCCAGGACCTCTGACACCCGCTGCCTCCGCACCGCCTCGGGCGCCGGCCGACCGGGTCGCCCCGCCCCTCAACCGGTCCTGCTACCGCAAGAGAAGGGCGGACACCGTCCTCCCACCGGAGGCTCGCCGGGTGACCGCGGTCGACGTGGCGAGTCGGTTGACCGGGGGCCGGCCGAAGCCTCCGGCGCCGACGTCGGGGTCGGGGCGGGGGCGCACATGCGCGGGGCACGGGGACTGTGGTCGTGCACGGCCACCTCGATGCCGTTCGGTGCGCGGTCAGGTCCAGGGGGCAGGTACCGCCGCCGTGGCGCAGGGCGTTGGTGACGAGCTCCGAGACCACCAGGACCACGGTGTCGGCGGCCTCGGACGCGAGCGCCGGCACGAGCCCTTCGAGAAAATGCCGGGCGCTGTCGCGTGCGGCGGCGACGGGTCCGGCAGGGCAGTCTGTCGCGGCGTCGACGCCCATCGTCTCCGTTGGGCCCCCTGATCTCTGGATCGCCCTGCCCGTTCCTTCCCGTCCGCTGCGTCTGCCCCGACATGGGGCGGTCAACCCGATGCGAACGCGCCACACCCCGCCCCCATCACTGTTCGAGGTCGATTACCTCGCCACCCGACGCTCAAAAATCTGCATTGGCCGGAGTAGACATTGGGTGTCGGCGTCGCTATGGTTTCTCTCGTAGCCAGAGAGACAGAAGAGCTCGGCAGAGACGAACTGCCGAGCAGCAGCACCTTTAGTTGCAGTACGCAGGACGGTGCGGCTGTGGAGTTTCGAAGCCAGGTTGGTTGCAGGACGGCGACGGGACTGACGGCCGGACCGGGTGGCCCGCAGTGATCAGGGGCCGCCATGAGCGGGACCGCGGTCATGACAGACGCGGTACCCGTGAGTGCAGTACGCAGTACCCAGCAGTGAAGAGTGAGCAGTACCCCGATGGTAGGAAGTTGATCACCGAGGGAAGAACGGAGGAACGAAGCACCATAAGGATCGCCCGGACGAAACTCTTGAGTCCGGGTACCGCAGGACATCGATAGCGAGGTGGTCTCCGGTCAAGCAACCGCGATCCCCGCACTCCCGACAGCAGCCAGGTCGGGTCTGCGGACACAGAAGGCCGACGCAGTATCAGGGTCGGCACGTGGTGTAGAAGTTCCTTCGGGGCCCTGGTGCCGTACGGCGCCAGGGCCCCTCAACGCGTTCCATGAGAGAGGTGCAAATGACAGCAGACGACTCCTACGGCCGACTCGACGACGACGACTACCCCGCCTACACCATGGGCCGCGCGGCCGAGATGCTCGGCACCAGCCAGAGCTTCCTCCGCGCCATCGGCGAAGCGCGCCTCATCACCCCGCTCCGCTCCGAGGGCGGCCACCGCCGCTACTCCCGCTACCAGCTGCGCATAGCCGCCCGCGCCCGAGAACTCGTCGACCAGGGCACCCCCATCGAGGCCGCCTGCCGCATCATCGTCCTGGAAGACCAGCTCGAAGAAGCCCAGCGCATCAACGCCGAATACCGCCGCGCCGCCGAAACGGCCGACCCGCCGGCCTCGGCCTGAGACGGTGCCCGCCCGCCGTACCTCGGCGGGCCCCCGCACCGAGGCGGGCGTCTCCTCTGGTGCCGGGGTGTCGGACGTGTGCCGCCCCGGTTGACTGCCGCGGTTCGGAAGTTCCCTTGCCCATGCCTTCGGTGTGGGCGTTCTGCTGTGCTGTGCCGCAGGACCGGGGCAATCGCCTCCGCCTCCCGCATGGTGCGGGAGACGTCCATCGACTGGGCGGAACCAGGGGCCCGGGGCTCAAGACGCACGGCTGCTTCGCGCGTTCCGAATCGGGCGCCCCCGGAACGCGCTCACGGCCTTGCCGCCACCGGCCCGGTCGCGGCCGGGGCCGGCCTGTCCGTCCTGCTGGCCGCCGTGCGGTACGACCCTAGCCAGGCCAAGGGCCTGGACGAGACCTTGCACTCGTTCGCCGCCACGCCCGCAGGGCCCGCCCTGCTGATCGCCGCCGCTGTGGGCCTCCCTGATCTGCCGCACGGGCAGGTCGAGCGCAGACGATCGGCTGCGGCGAACACGACGAGGCCGACGATCAGCGGGCAGAACAGTCCTTCGGCGACCGCGCCGATGATGCCCAGCACGATCGCGGCAATGACGACCGTGCCCCGTCCGTGCCCTTCGGAACGGTGAACAGCGGTCGACACGGGTATCGCCGGATCACCGAGAGGAGCCTGCCGTGCCCTGTGCGTCGACGAGGCGCGCGAGTTCCACCCGCGACGAGATGCCGAGGCGGACGTAGATGCCGCGAAGGTGGTGGTCGATCGTGCGGGGACTGAGAACCATCCGGATCGCGATCTCGCGATTCGTCGCTCCGTCCGCCACCATGCTGGCGATCAGGGTCTGCTGCGCGGTGAGCGCGCCAAGGGCCGCCGCTGCCGGGAGGCGGGCGCACCGGGCCGTATCGCCGAGTGCGCGCAGCTCCGCCTCCGCGTGCCGCGCGCCGGGCAGGGCCCCGAACTGCTCGAACGCCTGGAGCGCCGCACGCAGCCGGTCCCGCGCCTCCGCGGTACGCCGCATCCGCCGGAGGGCGATGCCGTACAGCAACTCGGTCCGCGCGCGTTCGAGGTGACGGCCGTCCGCGTCGTGCAGGTCCAGGGCGTCACGGTAGTGGGTGAGGGCCTCCCCGCCGGAGGCGAGCAGCGCCCGGCAGCGGGCCGCGAGGGCCAGATGACCCGGGCTGGCGACGGTGTCCGCCCAGCGTGTGTAGCCGACGGCCGCCGCGGCCGCGGCGGCCGGTTCGCCGGCGCGGACGGCGGCCTCCACGTAGTGCGGGGTGGAGAGCAGCCGAATCGCCGGATGGCCGTGCCCGGGGCCGAGGCGGGCCAGGGTGCGCAGCTGGGAGGCGGCCTCGGCGGGGCGGCCCTGCGTGAGGTCGAGGTAGGCGAGCGCCCAGAGGCTGAGCGCCGTGGCGAGCCCGATGCCGTGCTCCGCCGCGTACGTCCGGGCCTGCCGGGCGCGGTCCCGGCACGTGGTGGTGTCGCCCTGGACCGCGGCCAGCAGGGCGAGGCCGGCCAGGATGTGGCAGGCGACGTTGTCCTGGCCGGTTTCGCGGGCGAGGCGGTGCGCGTCGACCGCGGTGGCCGTCGCGGCGCCGAGGCGCCCGTTCCACGCCTCGGCGTACGCGCGGAACTCCAGCAGCCGGGGCAGGACGGCGTGTTCGCCCTGGGCGCGGGCGGCGGACTCGGCCCGGTGCGCCACGGCCAGGGCGAGGTCGTCGTCGCCGAGGTAGAGCGCGGCCAGCGCCGCATGCACCAGCACGGTGGGGTCGTCGCCGTGCCGGGCGAGGGACACGGCTTCACGGAGCCGGACGGCGGCCTCGGCGTAGCGGCCACGTACGGCGGAGGCGATCCCGGTGAGTCCCGCGAGCAGGGCGCGGGCGGCGGGAGCGGACGGTGGCGGGCTCTTCCGGGCGAGGACCGCGGCCTGGTGGCAGCGGTGCAGGTCGCCGGTGTAGTGGCCGACTTCGGCGGCGTACGCGAGGGCGTACGCGGCGGTCACGGGGGCGACGAAGGCGTAGCCGGCAGGCGTACCGCCGGTCGCCGAACGCCCCGCGCCGGTCACGGGGCACGCCCCCCGCGCGCCGGCGAAAGCCGAGGTCGCCGCCTCGGCGAGGTCGTCGTAGGCATCGGGGGCATGCCCGGAGCGCAAGGTGACCAGGCCGCGCAGCAGCCGCACGCGGGGATCCGTGCCGGGAGCCGTGCGTTCCGCGGCGGCGAGGAGGCAGCGTGCCCGGTCGGGCCGGCCGCCGTGCCAGGCGTAGAGGGCGGCACGGGCGAGGGCGGCGTGGCGGACGGCGGTGTCGGGGCTGAGGAGCGCGGAGCGTTCCGCGTGGTGGGCAGCGGTCGCCGGGTCGGGGGCGGGTGCGTCGGCCAGGGCGCGGGCGAGGCGGCTGCTCGGGCCGAGGGAGGCGCAGGCGCGATGCCAGTTCCACGGGCCGGGCTCGGTCCTCGGGTCGAGGACGAGCGCGAGCGACCGGTGGGCGAGGCGCCGCTCCTCGGGTCCGGCGCTGTCGTACACCACGTCCCGTACCAGCGGGTCGGCGAAGACGAGACCGGCGGCGGTGGGGCGGATGAGGCCGGCCTCCTCGGCGGGTTCGAGGTCCGTGGACTCGTGCCCGGCGGCGACCACCGCGCGGTCGAACGCCCGGCTCTCCACGGGGTGCTGGTCGGCGGCGGCGAGCAGCAGCAGTCGGCGCGTGGCGGCCGGCAGCCGGGCGAGGCGGGCACGGTGCTGTTCCGTGGCCAGCAGTCGGCGGGTCAGCGGATCCGGCAGCGGGTCGAGGCCGGCGCGTTCACGCGCGGTGAGTGCGGCGGTGAACTCGGCCGCCGCGCGCGCGTCGCCGTACACCGCGAGCCGGATGCGAACGCTCACGCCGTCCTGTGACAGCCCGGGGGCGCAGTCACCCGACTGTTGTCCCAGCGCACCCGCGCTGCGTGGCCCAACTGGCATGTCTCGTAACGCTAGAGCTAAGTTACCGGGGTGTAAAGACCGGTGAAACAGCCGATGGCCGTGGCGTCGCGCCACCCTCACTCTGGGGCTCCCCCAACGAGCGAGAGGAACCCCGATGCGACGGTTCACCCGTGCGCTCTCCGCCGCCGCGGCCTGTGCCGCGGCGGCGTCCATCCTGCTGCCGGCGGCCCCGGCCCAGGCGGCGGTGCCCGATCCGGTTCTGTTCGTCCACGGATACAAGGGCGGCGCGTGGAACTTCGACGCGATGGTCTCCGACTTCAAGGCGTCCGGCTGGCCGGCCGACCGGCTGTACGCAATGTCGTACAACCCGTTCCAGTCGAACGAGACGACCGCCGCGCAGATCCGCGATCAGGTCAACGCGCTGCGCGCCCGCACCGGCGCGGCGAAGGTGGACATCGTCACCCACTCGATGGGCGGCCTGGGCTCGCGCTGGTACCTGAAGTTCCTCGGCGGCACTTCGTACGTCGACGACTGGGTGTCCCTGGGCGGCCCGAACCACGGCACGAACGCGGCGCAGGTCTGCGACTGGGCGCTCGCGTCGTGCAAGGAGATGGCGACGGGCAGCACCTTCCTGACCGCGCTCAACAGCGGCGACGAGACGCCCGGGGCCGTCAACTACGGGACCTTCTGGTCCACGTGCGACGAGTTGATCAACCCGGACTCGAGCACGGTCCTGTCCGGCGCGAGCAACACCAACGTGGGGTGTGTGGAGCACGCGTGGCTGCTGGTCAGCGAGAACGTCTCGCAGCTGACGCGGAACTTCGTCAGATGACGCGAGCCGTCACCGACTGAGCCCCGGAGGCGGAGGGCGGTCGCCCCGAGGCCGTCCTCCGCCCGGGTGCCTCGGCCCGGGACCAGGTCCCGGGTCCGTCTCGCGCGGAGGACCGGTGAGCAGGCGACGGCGTCCCGTCGGGCAACCGGTCTCGCGCAACCGACGTCCCCGGCCGGTCCTCCCGTGAGGTCCACTCGGCGGCGCCCCGAGTGAACGGTGATCCGTCACCTCGGGGAACGCCGCCTTCCGTCGCGGAGCACCGTGCTCGGGTCCCGCTTCTCACCGGCACGCGCCGCCCCCTCGGTGCGTCGGGTCGGGTGCGCACAGCCAGCCGTTGACGGCGAAGCGGCTGTCCTCGTGCTGCCTTTCGGGGCACACGACCGGTCGCACCTCGTGCCAGGCGGTGGGAAGGAAGAACACGATGCTGTCGTGCTCGGGCTCCCAGTCCCGCCAGGTACGTTCCTGCCACTCTCCGGTCGTCTCGGTGTGCAGCGGCAGGGCGGCGTCGAAGACGCGCAGCTCGCCGCCCCCGAACGGCCGGGGCGTGCGGTGCAGGTAGTACACGAAGGTGAGCAGACGGCGGGGGGCGTACGCGGCGCTGGTGTCCTGGTGCGGTCCGTAGAAGTCCCCGTCGTTGTGCACGTTGAGACCGTAACTGGGCTCGGTGTAGCGGCAGTCGACTCCCAGGACGTGCTCGACCGCCTCTCGGACGTCGTCGATGGCCGCCAGTAGCTCAGGCGCCTGGAAGTCGGGGCACGACCGGGACTTGCGCAGGTCAGGGGCCAACTCCCGGTCCCGGACCAGGGAGGGTTCGAGCCGGTCGCCGGTGGAGGCGATGGCACGCTCCAGCAGGAGGCCTGCCGTCCGCTCGCCCAGGAACCCGGTGATGCGGCAGACCGTCACCGGCAGCCGCCAGATCGCATCCGTGGACACCGGCGACAGACCCTGCGTCGTCATCGCCCCGCCTCGGACGGAGTGCCGGCCGCGGCCTCGCGCAGCACGGCGACTTCGGCCCTGAGGTCCTCCACCTGGCGTTGGAGCGCCTGGATGCAGACCAAGGACACGCCGAGGCCGTCGACGACGGGGATCCTGGTGTCGTCCCGGTTGAAGCCGAAAGCGGCGTGCCAGTCCTGGGCCATCGGCCCGAGGTGACGGACGCCCTCGGGCTCCCAGAGGTAGCGCCAGGTGCTGACCGGCAGCGCGGCCACGGCGTCCAGGACGGCGAAGCCGTTGACCGCGCCGACCGGGGCCACGCCGATGCTCTCCCGTGGCCCTGCCGCGGCGGGGTCCGGGGCGGCGTCGTCGGCCGCCCGGGCCCGCCTGCCGAGGATCCGCATCGTCACCGGCTCCAGTCGACCGGGACCACGTCCTGCTTGAGCCCGCGGTCACTGCAGAGCGAGCAGGGAGCGCCCGGCACCCCGGGCCCCTGGTCGGTACCGACGGTGATCGCCCCGTGGGCCCCGACGGGAGCGTGCACGCCGTCGCCGACGAGCGCGGCTTCGTAGCCGCCGAGCAGCTCCTGGAGGGTTCCGGGACCCAGGTTCTCCGGGGCGGTGATCGAGGCCACACCGTCGTAGTCGGTGAAGGCGGCCCCCAGCGTCCGGCCGCCGACGGTGGCGAACACGATCTTCGCTCCCCGGATGGGCTCCCCGGTGATGGCGTCGGAGGCCATCGCGTGGATGTTCTCCAGTTGCATCTGGGTGACGTTCAAGGTGGCCTGGCTGGTCGTGAGCCTGACCGGTTTGAGGCTGGGGCATTCCGCGCCGCTGCACGGCGCGGGCGACGAGGGGGTCGCGGTCGCGGCGACACCGCTTCCCGCCCCCAGCGACGCCAGAGCGGCTGCCATCACCGCGACGGTCCTACGACCGACAGAACCCATGTCCACTCCCTGGGAGCCGCTCGGGCGCGCTCCGCACCGGCGTGGAAGGCCGGGACGGTCCTGGCGCATGCGGCACTCGACCGATGCCGCCCCCGTGGGACGACGCGAACGACCGTAGCCACACCCGTCCGGCATGCGCGTCCGATGAACACGAGTACGCACCATCTGATGAATCGCCGACGGCACCGTGACGAACGCGGACGATTCATATCGGCCAGCAAGGGGCCACCCTGACCACCGGGCAACGGTGATTCCCAAGCTTATGGCGCGGGTTCGGTTCCCGTCATCCGCTCCATGACAAAGCCCCAGGTCAGGAACCTGGGGCGGCTCGGCCAGGAGACGCTCGCACGCGTACGGGACCCGGCAGGCCCGGACCGTCTCCCGTCCGAGGTCAGCCTCCGGGAGGTCCGCCACAGGGCCCGTCGCGTGGACTGAACCGCTTTTACCCTCCACTCGGAACGACCTGGTCCTGCGGGGCGGGTAGCTCGGGTCTTCCCTGTGCGGGTACGGATCCCGATCCTGTGGCCCGGCCGGGTGCCGCCTGCCGCATTCCGGTGCGCTGTGCCGCACGGCGCCACAGTCGGGGCAGGAAGGTGTAGAAGCGGTCGGGCAGGAACACGGCGTCCGCGATGATCATCGCGCCGGAGAAGAGCGGCAGCCCCATGAGTACGGCGATGCCGATGTGCATCCCGAGCAGCACGGCAAGAACGGGGTACTTGAGCCGGCCGAAGAGTACGAACGGGAAGGCGACCTGGACGAGCACCGTGAGGTAGCCGGTGATGGCGATCACCATCGGGAAATCGTCCACGAGGTGGGAGAGCGCGGGCCAGGGCTGGAACAGTTCGAGGTTCAGCGCGTAGTGCAGAGCGGTGCCGCCGCCCCAGGTGGAACCCTGGACCTTGTACAGGCCCGCCGATCCGTAGAGGAAGCAGACCTGTGCGGCGATGACGAAGACGCCGCAGTTGTGCACCACGGTGGTCAAGGTGACGCGGGCGTGGCGGAGTTCCTGCGCGTACAAGCCCCGCACCGGCTCCGGCACGTCGCCCGCACGAGCCGACTTGAGCCGGTTGCGGCGTGCGTCCAGGGACCAGCGCCGACCACACGCGGTCAGGACGAGGTACACGGCCATCAGCAGGACCAGGTTGTCGCCCCCGTCCGTCATGAAGATCGACCTCGCGTGGAACGAGATCACCACGACGGCGAAGAGGACGGACATGACGCGGGTCCGCCAGCCCAGGATGAACAGTACGGACGTGACGACGGCCATCGCGTAGCAGAACTCGAAATAGGCGGGGCTGTCGGACAGGATCAGGACGCTGTTCCAGCCCGTCTGCTCGAAGAGCTGTTCCGCCAGCGCAGGCGTCCAAGGGGACTCGGGTCCCCAGATCTCTCCACGGTGCGGGAACTCGCGGAGCAGGAAGACCAGGTAGAGCAGCCCGTAGCCGATGCGCAGCACCGAGGCGGCATACAAGGACACCGGGCGGCCGGTGAGGAGGGCCCACAGAGCGCTGACCTGGCCGAGGAGCCACTGACGGGCGACACCGACGAGCGAAGTCCCCGGACTCTGGGGGCGTTGTGGTGCGGCTGCCGCAGAGGAGGGCCGGGAGGGCTGCTCAATTCCCATGGGGGGTCACCTTCCACCAGGGCAGGAGCCGGTTCTCGGTGGGTACCGGCGGGCGGTTGCCGGCGGCGGTGCCGGGAGCGGCGATGGGCATCGTGACGACCCGAAGCTGAACGAAGTCGAACGTGTCGCCACCGTGGCGGGCGGCGAAGCGGTCCGCGGCGATATTGCGCAGGTACTGCTGCATCATCACCGCCCGTTCCGAACGTGCCGTGTCGCTTCCTCCGTGCGTCTCGACATAGGAGCTCCAAGCGCGGCGCAAAAGGTTCTGAGCCGTGTGGCTTGGAAATGCATTGTGGTCGACTGCGGCATTGTCCACGGCGGCCAGGTCGAACCAGGGGCTCACTCGTACCGATCCGTCGGAGGCCGTTTGTGCAGTTCTCACCAGGACCTTCCGGTTGAAGGAATCGGGGTCCGGTGCGAAAAGTCGCCAATTCTGCTCGAAAAGGGGGTACACCCATCCGTTGACCTGTGGGCTGTACCGCTTCGATACGGTGTTGGAGGGGGCTACGTGAAGGAACACCATGACGACATGGACCAGCGTGGTCACCAGACACAGGGCCACGGCCGTGCGCAGCCCCGCTCTCAGTGCGCGGACCCTCGTGGGCCGTCTGTCCGGCAGGGTCGCTCTGTCGTGTTCTGGTGGCGGGGGGGCCGGATCGGAACCGGACTGCTGAAGTTCCTGCACGGCCGCTGTTTCGATTCCGCTCGACACCGCCCACCCTGTCCTTCGCGTATGCGCTGCTCGCGCCTGAGTCTCTGCGTCTCTCACCGGCGGCGCACGACGGAACCGCTGAGGATTCCGCCGCGCGCCGTCATCTGATGAACGGTCTTATGCGGCCTGCTGCTCAGCCCTCGTGGACCGCGGGCTTGTCGGCGTAGCCGTAGTGCCCGTCAGCCTGCTCACCGTGGTCGCCGTGGTCGCCGTGCTCCGGCTTGCCGGGCCCCTCGTCGTGCCCGTGCTCCGGCCCACCGTGCTCGGGCTTGCCGCCGTGGTCCGGCCCACCGTGGTCCGGCTTGCCGCCGTTCCCGCCGGCGACGTTCCCGCCGGTGATGGAGCCGCCGGTCGTGTTCCCAGCGCTGTTGCCCGACGTGTTACCGCCAGTGGTGTTCCCGGCGGTGTTGCCCACGGTGTTCCCGGAGGTGTTGCCCGCGATGTTCCCCGAGGTGCCGCCGCCCACCAGGTTGACGCTGGGCCCGCCGATGAGGGTGCCGCCGATCAGACCCAGAGTCGTACCCGTCGTCGTACCGGTGGTCCCTCCGGTCGTACCGGTCGTCGCGCCGGTCGTCGTACCGGTCGTCGTACCGGTCGTCGCGCCGGTCGTCGTACCGGTCGTCGTACCGGTCGTCGTACCGCCGGTGGCGCACCCGCCGAGGAAGATCCTGTTGTTGTTGAGCGTCACTTCGCCGTTGCGGGCCAGTGCCCGCCCCTCGACGCTCGCCCCCTGGTTCACGAAGATCGAGGTCAGGGCCATGATGGTGCCCACGAAGGTGGAGGTGGTGCCGAGGGTCGCCGAACTCCCGATCTGCCAGTAGACGTTGCACGGCGAAGCACCGTTGGTGAGGAGGATCCTGCTGTTGGATGCCGTCGTCAGGGCTTCGGGAATCTGGAACACCCAGACCGCGTTGGGGTTTCCCCCGGCGTTCAGGATCAGGTCACCGGTGAGGCCGACACCGGATGTGGCCCTGTGGACGCCGGGAAGCAGCTCCTGCCCCCCGCCGATTCCTGCGGCGAGCGGGAAGTCCGGCGCCTGGCCCGTGAGTTGGCCGGCCGCGTTGTTGTACGCCACGATCAGATCGCTCTTGGCCTGGGCGGCCGCGGCGTCTGCGGGGTGCACAGCGCCGAGTACCAGGCCGGGCGGGAAGCCGGTGATGGCCGGGTTCGGGTGCGTCCCGAGGTCGTGATCGAGCACAGAGTTGCCGGTGTTGGTGACTCCCTGGCCTGCCAGGACGGAGTAGCTGGCAGTCGTGCCCAGAGGAACGGGCGTCGCGATGGCAAGTGCCTGCGTCGACGTGACGGCGACCATGGCGGCGGCAACTGCTGTGGCGAGGGCCGAGGCCAGCCCGCCGGACAGAATGCGGCGCTGAGTCGTTCGAGGGATGTGCAGCTTCATCAAGAGGCCATTTTCTGTGGGGGGCCATGGCACACGCCGGGCCTACGGATCACCCGGGGTGCCTTCTAGCTGTGGCCGCATATTACGCATGAAAATTCGTGCACCCGTACCGGGCGAAACCGAGGAGGGGGGGTGAATATAAAAACATTCAACACCGCGGTGCGTGATGAAAATATGCAATCCCGTGCCACCGACGATTCGGAACATCGCCGGATGAGTGAAATTCGATCAGTTCACACGAAGCGGCACCGCACACCTGTCCTGAAACCGACCCCGATGTGAACACGGATGTACGCCGACTGGGTCGAATCAGGACCGCTGCGGCGTGGGCGTGGCGCGCCCCGGGCGAAAAACGCAAGGAGGCGCGGCATCAGCGGCGGGTTCTTCCCGGTGCCGGCCGCGTGTGGAGGAGCAGCGGTTCCGGGGCATCGTCGCAGCCCGGCGCGTCGCCCTCGGGGTTCAGGACGCGTAGAGCTTGATGGCGTCGGTGATGAAGTGCCGGCTCTGCTCCGGGGCGAGGGCCAGCGCCCGCAGCCGGGCGTGCGTCACGCTGTACTGCTGTACGTCGGACGTCTTCGCCAGGCAGAGGCCGCTGGTGAACCTCTCCAGATACACCACCGCCTCACGGGTGTCGGAGAACTCCAGGATGGAGAACTGTCCCGTCAGCCCTGGGTGAGCGCCTGTGCTGTGAGGGAGTACCTCGACGGTGATGTGCGGCTCGGTGCTGAGCGCGTGCAGGTGCTCCAGTTGCTCGCGCATGATCTCCCGGCTGCCGACGACACGCCGCAGGGCCGATTCGTCCAGGACGACCCACAGATGCAACCGGCGGGCGAGGTCATAGATCCGGTACTGACGGCGGAGTCGCACCTTCAGTCGCGCGGCGGCCTGGTCGACCGTGACGAGGGGGATCGTTTCCTCAATGACCGCGGCGGCGTAGGCGGGGGTCTGCAGCAGGCCGGGGACCACCATGGACTCGTAGGCCCGGATGGACGCGGCGACCGCCTCCAGGTCGAGATAGACGCTGTGGGGGATGTCGCCGTAGGAGTGCCACCAGCCCTGACGGCTCGACTCCCTGGCCAGTGCTGTCAGGTGGTCGACGAGATGCTGGTCGGTGACGCCGTAGAGCACGCAGAGATCGCGTACGTCGCGGGGGCTGACCGCACGGCGACCCGTCTCCATGTGACTGACCTTGGCCTGGGAGATCAGCAGTTCCGCCGCGACTTGCGTGCCGGTCATACCGCGGTCCTCACGGAGCCGGCGCAGCTCCGCCCCCAGTCGTCGTCCTGTGACGGTCGGGTTGTTGTTCGCCGCCATGGGCGGTGTACCTCCGGCTCCAAGCCACTACGTGTCCGAGCAGATTGGCATGGAGCACCGGTTGTTGATCACGCGCCGTGCCGCCGGTGTCGTGCGTCGGTAAAGAATTGACGCGATTCAATCTGCCCGGCGTCGCCCGTACGAACCAGCGCTCCGCGTGGCCCACGGCGCCCTACGGCGCGCAAGCCGGGCCGCGGGGAAGAAACGGCGG
Organism: Streptomyces wedmorensis; assembly: GCF_000716445.1. Classification (GTDB taxonomy): domain Bacteria; phylum Actinomycetota; class Actinomycetes; order Streptomycetales; family Streptomycetaceae; genus Streptomyces; species Streptomyces wedmorensis. The sequence continues at coordinate 24,805 of NZ_JNWK01000008.1, read as the reverse complement.
CCAGGGTCGTTGGGTGGATCAGTGGGCGAATCGGCGGGCTGTCACGGAGTTCACGCCGAGGTGGAGAACGGCGGCGATGAGCACCCGTACGCCGGTGGAGAGGAGTTACAGCGCACCGCCGAGCGTCGAGCCGGCGATGATCAGCGCCATGAGGGCACCTCGGCTCTGCAGCCGAGGCCCCGTGGCATCGTGCCCCATCCGTGCCCTTCGGAACGGTGAACAGCGGTCAACACGGGTATCGCCGGATCACCGAAAGGAGCCGCGAGAAGGGGCGTTTTCGCAGGTCAGGCACCTTATGATCGGTGCCGGCTCCGGTGATTCCCAAGCTTATAGCGCGGATTCGATTCCCGTCATCCGCTCTTCTACGAAGCCCCAGGTCAGCGGCCTGGGGCTTCGTCGTCGTGTCAGCGCGGCTCTGGCAGTGCGTCCAGTTCGGACAGGGACTCGGCGTCGAGGCGGAGGGAGGCCGCCGCGATGTTGTCCTCCACGTGGGCCACCGACGAGGTGCCGGGGATCGGGAGGACCACCGGGGACCTGGCCATCGTCCAGGCGAGTTTGATCTGGGCCGGAGTGGCTCCGTGTCGGGCGGCTGTCCGGGCGAGTGGCTCGGTCGGCTCGGGACGGCCCAGGGTCTCCAGGGAGAAGAAGGGCACGAACGCGATGCCCTGACGGGTGCAGGCGTCGAGGACGTCCGGGTCCTGGCGGTGGAAGAGGCCGTACATGTTCTGCACCGCTGCCACCGGCGCGATCCGCTGCGCCCGGGCGAGCCCGGCAGCAGTGGTGTTACTGAGGCCGAGGTGGCGGATGAGGCCCTCCTCCCGCAGGGCGGCGAGCGTGCCGAAGCGCTCGACGACGGTCTCGTCGTCCTCGTGGAGGCGCAGGTAGACGAGGTCCAGGTGTTCCCGGCCGAGTTCCCGCAGGGTGCGGTGGACGCCCGCGACGAGTTCGCGGGGGCCGGCCGGGGCGCCCCAGCTGCCGTCGGGGTGCCGGACGGGGCCGACCTTGGCCGCCAGGACCAGGCCCTCGGGGTAGGGGTGCAGGACGCGACGGATCAGGCCGTTGGCCGAGAGCCCGCCGTGGAAGTAGAACCAGGCGGTGTCGATGTGGTTCACCCCGAGCTCGACGGCCCGTCGCAGCACGGCCGCCGATGTCTCCGGATCGTTCGCCGGACCGGCGATCTCGCGGGCGGGCAGCCGCATGGCTCCGAACCCCATGCGGGCGACGGGAAGGTCCCCGCCGAGAAGGAACGTGGAGGCCGGGGTCTCAAGGGGTGTGGTCATGGCCTCGATCCTCGGGATCGCTCGCAACGGAGGCCACTGGCTGGCAACTTGGTGCCATGGCGACGGAAGGCATCGTGACATTGCGCGGGGAGGCCGAGCTGGTACGGCGCGCCGGCGTTCTCCTCGACGGCGCGCGACGAGAGTTCCTCTGTGCCGCCGAGGAGCCCGCCACCTGGTCGGCGGCGGCCCGGAACGCCCGCCGCTCCCCTCCACCGGGCCTGGTGGTACGCAAGTTGTACGGCTCCGGGGTCTTCCGGAGCCCCGGTGGAGGGGAGTTGCTCGCACGGCTCACCGGGGCCGGGGTGGAGGTACGGATCTCGCCTGCCCCTCCGGCTCACGAGGCGATCGTCGTCGACCGGCGCCTCGCCGTACTGGCGGGCCCCCCGTCCGCAGCAGGGGGACCTCGTACGTACACCGTCGTCCAGGAGCCGGACGTCGTAGCCGGCGTGCGCGCCCTGTTCCAGACGGCGTGGGAGACGGCGGCGGACCTCACCGCGTACCGCCGCAACCCCCTCCCCGGCCTCGACGAGGCGGAGCGGGCCGTACTTCGGTCCCTGGCGGCCGGCCACACCGACGAGACGGCCGCCCGCCTGCTCGGAGTCTCCCTGCGCACCTACCGGCGCCGGGTCGCCGCCCTCATGACGGCCCTGGACGCCCGCTCACGGTTCCAGGCCGGGCTGCGGGCCCGCGAGATCCTCGGGCCGCACCCGGGCGCCTGATCACCCCGCCCAAGCTCATGGCGCGGGTTCGATTCCCGTCATCCGCTCGTGAACGAAGGCCCAGGTCAGCGACCTGGGCCTTCGTCGTGGTCTCGACCTCGGTCAGAACTCGAGCACCTCGCGGTCGAGCGGATACCGCGCGCGGTGGGGGCCGTCGTACGGCGAGGGGGTGATCGGCAGGACGCCGGTCGGCTGCAGGCCCAGGTTGTCGTCCCAGAGCCGGGGTTCGACCTGTCCGACGACGCGGAACTCCCGGAAGGTGAACGGCGGGCTGTCGGTCGGGAAGAACTCGGGCGTGGTCATCACCTGGAAGTGCAGGTGCGGCGTGGTCGAGTTGCCGCTGTTGCCGATCAGCCCGAGGACCCGGCCGGGTTCGACGTGGTCGCCTTCCCGGACCTTGAGCGAGCCGGGCTTCAGGTGGGCGTAGAGCAGGTAGCGGCCCGGCGCGACCTCCACGGTGACGTGGTTGCCGACGGTCTGCTCGATCGGCGGGACCGGCGGCGTGACCGGCGGCGCGTTGTCCGGAATCCCGTCCTGGACCTCCACCACCCTGCCGCCGGCCGCGGCCACGACCGGCTGGCGGTAGCTCAGATAGCTGGCGAGCCGCGCGGGGTCGCCCTCCCAGGTCTGTCCCTGCTCGCCGACCCGGTACCAGTCGATCGCGAAGCGCTGCGGTACGTAGAAGCGACCGTTGATCGGGCCGAGGCCGCGCCGGTGGTGGGTGTTGCCGCAGCACGACTCGCTGGAGTACCAGGTGCCGGGGCGGACCGGCGCGTTCAGGTTCAGCGGCGCGGTGCGGCCGGTCGGGGTGATCTGGACCGTCTCCTCGAACGGGGAGGCACCGGAGGCGGTGAGGACGGCGCCCGAGAGGTGGTGTTCGAGAACCTTGGGCACCCGCTGACCGCGGTCGAGGGCCAGGTCGAGCCAGATGACCCACTCCTGGGAGCCCGGGATGACGGTCGGCGTCGGCCCCGGGGGCGCCGGGGTGTACCCGTCCGCACCCGGCAGGGGGTCGCCCACCGGATTGGCTGCATCGGCCAACGCCTGGCCGCTCAGCGAGCCCACCACCCGGTGCGTGCGGGCGTCCCGGACCTCGACGCGGTCGAGCCGCACCCTCGCGCTGCTGGGCAGTGCGTTCGTGGTGAGCAGTTCGTACGAGAGGTGCGTCTTGCCGTCCGTGGCCTCGAACGGCGTCGGTTTCGTCATCACCGCCGCAGTCAGCGGCGTGAACTGCGGGCCGGGCGCCGGCACGGCCGGGCCGGTCCCGTACCCGGGTACCGCTGCGGCCATCAGCATCCCGGCTGCGAACACGGCGGTGGCGAGCCCGCGACGTAGCGGGCTGCGGCCGGTGCGGTTGCGGGGGTCGAGCTCTGCCATGGTGCTCTTCCAGTCGTCGGATCCGGGGCCGTGAAGGGCCTCGGCACGGCCCGCGCCGAGGCGCAGGCCCATGTAATCCGGCGAAGCGCCGCTCCCGGCGGACGGCACCGGAGTCAGGTGCCGAACTACACCCGTCCAGGCGCATCGGCCCGCCAGGCCCCGCCTCGCGGAAACTTCGGGCCGTTGTCGAGCACCGAGTTCCTCGCGTACGGCGCGCACGCGTCGTCGAGGTGGGCGACCTGGGGCTTCGTCGCTGTCTGGACCTGCTCACGCGTCCCGGACCACTGGAGATCACCCGGCCCCTACCGAGCTGCTCGGCGGCCTTCTGGCGAGCGGTCCGCATCGCGCGGCGGCTACGACCGGGTGCCGGTGCGCTCCGAGAAGCGGGTGGACAGCGCCTGGCCGAGGGCCAGCACGCTCAGGCCGAACATCAGGATGCCCAGGGGGACATGGAGCGTCGGCATGTGCGCGACGCCCAGCACCACCTGCGCCGAGGCGAGCACGAGGAAGACGGAGGAGTACAGGATGGGGCGGGGCGAGCCGCCGCCCGGGCGCCAGGCGAGGATCGCGGCGATCACGTAGAGCATGGTGGCGCCGTACATCACCTTCGATCCGGCGTCGTGCAGCACATAGCCGTGGGACGAGGACAGCAGCATTCCGGCGGTGACCGCCTGGAAGAAGAGGGCCAACGTCTGGAGGGCTATCGCGACCTGCGGGAACGTGACCCTGCCCGGTACTGCCGTCGTCTGTGCGGCCATGACTCGGTCCCCTCTTCTGCCTCGCGGCGGTGGATCAGTGGTGTCTCGGTGGTCCGACGACGCAGCTCCTCGAAATGTGAGGCGAATCGAAATCGCCTGCCGGCTGCTCGGCTCGGCGCGAGCGCTGTGTCGGCGCGTGGCTGCCCGAACCGCTGCCCGACCGCACCTCGGCCGCTGAGGCCCCATGATCGGGCTGCCGGGGCGGTGGCGCCGACGACACCCGTGTGGCGTGCCCTGCCTCCGAGGCGCATCCTGGTGGCGAGATCGCCGGTAACGGGCCCGGCTCCCGTGCCCGGCCGGGCCGCGGCGCGGGCGCTGCGCCCCGTCCGCCGCTGCGGAAGGGAGCGGGATGACCGTCGGATCGCCCGGGGATCCGGATCGCTCGGAGAGCTTCGGAGAAGGACTGCTGGGCGGGCTCCTGGACCGGGCCCACGAGCTGCCGCCGCATCTGGTCGGGCCGGCCCTGGCCGATACCGTGGCACGGCTGGGGGGCCGGGATCCGCAGATCCTGCTCCAGGACTACGAGCAGCAGAGACTGGTCCCCCTGCCGGGCGAAGGGCTGGAGGGCGGGGAACCGCAGGTCATCGACGGCTCCGAGGCCGGCCGGTGTTTCCTCACCTCGCGCCCGGTCGAACTCGTGCTGGCCGACGGCGTAAGGATCCTGCTGCCGTTGGTGGACGGGGGCGACCAGGCGGGAGTCCTGGCCGTCACTCTGGACACCGTCGATGACGACGACCGCCGCCTGCTGCGCAGGATCGCCGGTCTGATCGCCGACATGATGCAGACCAAGAACGGCCACACCGACCTCTTCTTCCGCACCCGCCGTCGCGAATCGATGAGCGTCGCCGCCGAGATCCAGTGGTCGTTGCTGCCGCCGGTGTCGATGGTGACGCCGCGCGTCGCCGTCGCCGGCGTTCTGGAGCCCGCTTACGACGTGGCGGGCGACAGCTTCGACTACGCCCTGAACGGGGACACCTTTCACCTCGCCATGATCGACGCGATGGGTCACGGTCTGGACGCGGCCACGATGGCCACGGTGGCCATCGGCGCGTACCGGCACGCCCGCCGGATCAGCATCGAGCTGTCCGAGATCTACTTCTTCATGGACCGGGCCGTGGCCGAGCAGTTCGCCCCCGACCACTTCGTGACCGCGCAGATGATGCGGCTGGACACGAACACCGGCCGCCTCCAGTGGGTCAACGCCGGGCACCCCGCCCCCATGCTGATCCGCAGGCACCGCGTCGTAGGCCGCCTGGACAGCCCCACGACCCTGCCCGTCGGCTTCGGAGGAGCACAGCCTCAGGTCAGCGCCTTGATGCTCGAACCGGGGGACCGCGTCCTCTGCTTCACCGACGGGCTGATCGAGGAACACACAAGCGGACAGGAGGAGTTCGGCGAGGACCAACTGATCGACTGGGTGAACCGACTGGATCGGGCGGACCGTGAGGTCCGCGCGGTGGTACGGGACCTCTCCCACACCCTCAAGCGGGCACGCGGCGAAGCCACTTCGGACGACGCCACGCTGGTCCTGGTCGAGTGGCGCGGATGACGGAGGGCCGTGCCGTGAGGTGCCGTTGAGGCGGCGTGCGGGGCGGCGGGAGCTTCGCCGTACGGATCACGCCGGCTCCGGGCGGTGTGTCGTCTGTTCGGGATGAGGGGCGACGAGGATCTCGGCGGCCTGGGTGACGTTGCCGGCGTCGACCGCGCGGGCCATGGCGGCACGTGCCGCGTCGGGTGTCGTGTCCGGGGGCACCACCAGGAGGGCGAAGTGGTCAGTGTCGCCACGGGTGATGAGGACGGTGTCGTCGCCGACGGGGAAGGAGTCGAGGTGCACGACCCGGTCGTCGACGACCACACGCGTCGGGACCTCCTCCCAGGCGTCCGTGTCCAGGCCGACGCGCGTGACGGGGCCGAGGTGCGCGGTGAGCGCCCGGACCAGGGCGGGCAGCTCGGTCGCGACGTCGCGGGAGCGGGGCCACCAGGCGCCGTCGAGGACGCCTTCGCGGGAGTGGGTCGTCTGCAGCCGGAGCAGGGCCGTGCCGGGTTTCACCGCTCGGTGGATCTCGTCCGGAAGGAGCCGGGGAGGGGTGGGGGCGTCGGATTCGGCCATGGTGGTCCGCCTGACTGCGCGGGGCCGCCGACACCTCATGGCCGGCGAGATACCGCCGTGTTCCTCACGGTACCCCTCGGGCCTGCGGTCATGCCCGCGGCCATCGGCCGGGCGGTGTTCCCGGTGGGAAATCACCTGGTCAGAGTGGCTCGTCCGGCCGCTGGGCGGAGTACGCTGAAAGTACCGGGAGTAAGTCGAGCACCCGCTCCCACGCGGACGTCGTTTCCGGCGATCAAGACACTGGGCCGCCCTGCAGGGCGGCCCGGAGACGGGTCCGCAATCATGACCACCACGCTCGCCCCCCTGCTTTCGGCGCGCCTTTCGCTGACGCCGAAGACCACCCTCGCCGGCCTCTTGGACGGCGCCTGGTGGCCTCGCTCACGTGACCTCACCGCCGAACTTCCGCCCCTGGTCGACGCGCTGGAGGAGCACTTCGGACGGATCACACGCGTCACGGTGAACCCCACCCGCTGGCCCGTCGTCCCGCACAAGGTCGCCGTCGCCGGGCACACCGTGCACGTCGGCTGGTTCACCGAACAGGATCCCGACAAGATGATCCTGCTCTCCTACACCGTCGGCCGCTGCGACCTGCTGGTGATCCCGCCCGAGACCGAACCTTCCGCGGCCGCCCGGCTGATGACCGCCGCCGCCCTCCCCGGCAGCGTCCTGGCCGCCGGAGTCCTGATGTCCGACGAGGCCGCGACCGGCCGCCGTATGCGGGACGCCCGCAGCAGCGAGGACGTCCGGGAGACCGACGGCGGGTCCGCACCGGCGCTTCTCAGGCACCCGGTCGTCGGCGCGCGGATGATCCCCATGCCGGGATTCCCGCGGAGGTGACCCCGTGGAAACCCTGATCACGATCGCCGCGATCGCCCTGCTGATCGCGCTCGGCACGCGCCTGATCCACCGGCTCAACGCCCAGCACGACGCACGCATCGCCGCCCACCACTTCGGCGACCCCTTCCCGGCCATTCGCCGGCCGCCCGGCCACGGCCACCGCACACCGACGGAGCAAGCCGCCCACCGCAGGCGCACGGGCACCTGGCCGTGAGCACCCCTGACCACTCCTCCGACCGAAGGCCGCGGGTGGGGCACCCGACACCCGGGACAACCCACCCGCCGGCTTCTCGCCCTCCCGTGAAGGGACCGCACACCTTGCACCCCACCGACACCGCGATGCCGCCCTCGGCCGGACACGCCGAGATCCGCATCGTCGCCGCCACCCCCGAAGCCGCCCGCGCGGTCGCCCAGGTGATCCGCCGCTCCTTCGCCGGGGCGGAACAGCGCAGCTACCCCGTACCCGAAGGCGGCACACGGCTCCACCTCACCGTCGACACCGCATCCGCCGCGGAACCCGCCCTCTCCTGGCTCGCCACCAGCAGACCGCCCTCCCGCACCGGCACCCACGTCGACGAGGTGTGAGGAGCGTCGGCCGTTCCTCAGACGCATGAAAGGACTCGGTCATGGCGACACTCCGCGAGCGACAGGTCTACCGCGAACGGGTCCTGACCGCCCTCTACGAAGCCACCGAAGGCAACCGTCTCCTCGGAGTCCCGGGACGGAAGCTGCGGAACGACCTGCGCATCCCGGAGGAGGACCTGGCCGCCGCCTGCACCTACCTCGCCGGCGAGGACCTGATCACCATCGACTGGGAACCCGGCAACACCCCCGCGATGGTCTCCCTCACCCACCAGGGAATCCGCCGCATGGAGGCCGAAGAGGAAGAACGCGGGTGAAACGCGTCCGGGGGCGATCGGGTGATTCCCGAGCTCATGACGCGGGTTCGATTCCCGTCATCCGCTCTTCTACCAAGCCCCAGGTCAGTGACCTGGGGCTTCGTCGTCGTCCGGATGACTCGCACGGCGCGGAGCAGCCTCGAACCACCCGGGCCCGCGGAGGAATATCTGTGCCGGCGGGATGAGTTTGTGACGGGCGGCGCGGTAAGAGTTCTTGACGTATGAAAAGAGCGGCGTGAATTCACCCGACGGCGGCTGAATCGGCGTGCTAGTCTCGATTTCAGTTGCAGTTGTGGTTCCCGAAAAACGAGTGCTTCCGGGCGTGCCCTACGGGCCGCCGGGGCGTTTATTCTTCTCCGGTTTCTCCGGCGGGGCGATCATCACGGCGACACGGAATCCGCGCAGTGCGAATTCCGGCGACCCCCCCGAAGGAGAATGACATGAGCAGCGGCACCGTCAAGTGGTTCAACGCGGAAAAGGGCTTCGGCTTCATCGAGCAGGACGGTGGCGGCCCCGACGTGTTCGCCCACTACTCGAACATCGCCGCCCAGGGCTTCCGCGAGCTCCAGGAAGGCCAGAAGGTGACCTTCGACATCGCGCAGGGCCAGAAGGGCCCGACGGCCGAGAACATCGTTCCCGCCTGAAGCTGACGCGCGCGACGCAGACGTGGCTGGGGCCCGCATCCCTCGGGGTGCGGGCCCCAGCCGCATGCTCTCCCCTCCCCGGCACGGGCTCCGGAAAGTTCCCCGAGCCTGCGCGTCCACCGCTTTCGACCGGACGCCGCGCCGGTTGTCGAATCGGATTTCTTTTCTGCCTTCGACACCGCCTCGACGCACTCCCCGCCATTCGTTCGCCGGTTCGCCGGTTTCGCCGGGGAATTCCCGGATGCGCACCGCCCCGAGGAAGGACTCGCTTGAACAGCACGTACCTGACGGATCGTCTGCCGGAGATCCGCGACGGCGAGGCGGATCCGCACGTCTGGGCCGACATGACCGTCGAGGTGGCCCTGGCGGTCATGAGCGGGGCCGGCACCAGGCGCCTCGTCGTCCGTGACGACGACGGCCGGCCCACCGGCCTGGTCACCCTGTCCCAGCTCACCGGCTTCCGCGCGACCCCCGCCTACACCGATCGGGCACGGCTGCGCGACCTGCGCCCCGCGAACCCTCCATTCCACCCCTGAGCCCCACACCCTGCCGTACCGACCTATCCCGTCTCCTTCTCTGTGAGGTCCTATGCGCTGCGTCATCGCCCGCTTCCCGTTCGATCTGACGAAGAACGGTGTCCTGGAAACGATGCAGGACGTCAAGCCCGAGCCCGTCACCAGCGAGTCCGTGGTCATCGGACGCCGCGAGTACCCCGCCATGCAGGTCGGCGCCGTCATCACCCGCCAGGACCGCCGCGACTTCAGCTCCGGCGAGGTCGTCCGGGCCATGACCCGGCTCGGCTTCACCTGCCGTACCCGCCCCGCGGCCACCGCCGGCCCGTTCGGGCGGTCGTCCGCCCCGATCGACCCGTCCAAGGTGATCTGACCAGCGGACGGGAGCGCCTCGCGCGCCCATGGCAGGGGCCCGACCGGTACGCACCGGTCGGGCCCTCGTCACGTCCCGTACGGATGCACGGCACGGCCCCGTGGTTCCTGTGGTGCGGATGGGAGCATTACCCTCGGTGAAGGCGTCGGATCCCCGGCGCGCACCGGAAGGTGGGGCGGAGGGTCTGAGAATGACAGCGGACGATGCGCTCGGCCGTCTCGATGATGACGACTACCCCGCCTACACCATGGGCCGGGCCGCCGAAATGATCGGCACGACCGCCGGGTTCCTCCGCGCCCTCGGGGAAGCCCGCCTGATCACGCCGCTGCGTTCCGAGGGCGGCCACCGGCGCTACTCCCGTTACCAGCTGCGCGTCGCCGCCCGCGCCCGGGAACTCGTCGACCAGGGCACTCCCATCGAGGCCGCCTGCCGCATCATCATCCTCGAGGACCAGCTCGAGGAAGCCCAGCGCATCAACGCCGAATACCGCCGCGCGGCGGCCGAGGGCCGGCCGCCCGCCTCGGACTGAGCGGAAGCGGGGCCGCGTGCTGAGGGCGCCTCGTCCGCTCTCGAACGAAGGCCCTGGCCGGAGACCGGGGCCTTCGTCGTCGTCACCTCGCTCCTCCGGGCCCGACGCACCCGGCGCCGGCGGGCTTCACCGCTACGGTGTCGCCGGAACGGAGGCCCACCACGTCGAAGGTGCCGCGACGGTGTAGCCCAGGGACTCGTACAGCGGCCTGCCCAGTTTCGAAGCGGTGAGGGTGACCGGCAGGTCGGCCACGTGGGCGAGGGCGCCGAGCATGACGGCCCGCCCCACGCCACGCGACCGGAAGGCCGGGGACGTACCGACCCAGTAGTGGCTGCCGACTCCGTCGTCGACGACGCTGACGCAGGCTCCCGCGGCCACGCCGTCGTGCAGGGCGACGAACACGTCCACGCCCGGCTGCTCGATGAACGACATCGGGAACAGCTCGCCGGGGCGGTAGGGCTCGAACCCGGTCAGCTCGAAGCCGTCGATCACGATCCGCTCCGCCGCCTGGAGGTCCTCGGGCCGCCGGACCTTGATCACCTCCAGCGCCGGTTCGCCGACGGGCCCGGGCCGGCGCAGCATGACCGGCATCTGCCAGCTGCGCATGCCCAGGTGGCTCAGGTCGGTCGAGCCGAACGGATCCTCGACGTTCACCGGGCCCGCGGCCCCGCGGACCAGCTCGCCCAACTCGGCCAGTTCGCCCGCGTCGAGGTCGGACTCCTGGATCAGGACCCGCAGGCCGGCGCGCTCGTCGCCGTCGGCAGCGACGAATCCGCGACGCCGGACGACCTCATGCCCCCGGCTTCGGCCGGTCGCGATCCAAAGGGCGGCGGAGTTACGGGCCTGGCGCATCGGCGCCTCGGCCGATGCCAGGGACGCGGGCCCGTCGGCCGAAGTGGATCTCGTTGTCATGAGGCCTACGGTAGTGCGCAGTTGATCCCTCACACGGGCCAATTCCAGGCGGGCCGACTGGGCCACTTGCCGGGGACGTACCGGTCCTTGGCGACCCTCACCGGCGAGACCCCCGCGTACGCCCGCCGGTCGCCCGCGAGCCCGTCGGCACGACACTCGCCTGACGCACGGTCGGATCAGTGCTCACGGCGTCGTCGTGCGGCGGCCCTGGGGATCGCACCGGAGGGGGCGGCCGGGGTGGTCGTGGGTGAAGTCCTCGGCGATGTCCGCGGCGGTCTCCTCCATGGTGGAGGCGGAGATGCGGATCTGGCCGGAGAAGGGCCGGTCGATGTCGGCGATGAGGAGCAGCGAGCCGGTGAGGAGTGCGGCGAGGACGAGGAGCAGGGCGCGTGTGCTCTCGGGGAGCCGCTCCGGGAGGCTGACCTCCTGCGGGCGGTTCGGGTCGTAGACGACGTCGAGGCGGCCGCCGACCTGGACGGGCGGGAAGACGTAGGGGCCGACGGTGCACTGCCGACAGGGGCCGCCCGGGGCCGACAGGGCACAAGGGCGGACCCCCGCACGGGGCCGGTGGGACGGGGGCGGAGCGGCAGTGGAGCCGTAGCCGTAGCCGTCGGTCAGCTGTCGATGTAGTCGGTCGGTTGTCTATGCGGTCGGTCAGTTGTCGATGTAGCTGACGTCTCCCACGGTCCAGGCGCTCACGTCCGCGATCGCCACGCGGTACATGCCGCCGGTCTCCGGGATGCCGACGGTGCCCTGGAGGATGCGGGCGAGGTGGAAGTGAAGGTGGGTGGGGGGTTCCTTGCCGTGTTCGGTGGGACCGAAGACGGCGGAGAACTCGCCCAGGCGGGCCGAGTCCGTCAGGACCTCCGACACCCGCTGTCTCCACAGCGCTTCCGGGGCCAACCGACCGGTGAGGACCGCACCCCCCGTGACCACGGTGAGGGACATCTGATTGCTCCGCCCGGACTCCACCGTGGCGGCGATGTCAACGAGCAGCTCGTCAGGCTTCGACATGGAAGCCGATTCTAGGGCGCCCCGTCGCCCTGTGCGCGGGTGCCCCGGGCAGGACGCCTCCGCGTGACACCCCCGGGTGCGCGACGGACCTGGACCCGGACCCGGCCCCGGGCCTAGGCCGTCTCTTCCGGATCTTGCCGGGCGGCGCGGGTCGGGCAAGATCCGGAAGAGACGGCCTAGAGCGGCGCCGTGTCGTCGGCGGGGAAGGCCGGGCCGTGGCCGGGGACGATGACGTCGGTGGCGGCGAGGACGCGGATGCGCGAGTCGCGCTGGATCGCGTGGTCCGGGGCGACCGGGTCCTCGACCGGGCCGTTGGGGCGCCACCAGAGGTCGCCGACGAAGGCGACGACGCCGTCGGCGGTGCCGGCGAGCAGCGTGATGTCCTCGGCGCTGTGACCGGGCGTGCGGATGAGGCGCAGGGACGGGGTGAGTTCGTGGCCCTCGGCGTCGCGGTCGGTCCACTGGTCGTTCTCGTAGATCGCCTTGTGGTCGTGGACGCGGGCGTGGCCGAAGAGGCCGACGTTCATGGTGTTGTCGGGGTGGTGGTGGCTGAGGACCACGTCGGTGATGTCCTCGGGGCCCAGGCCGAGTTCGGCGAGCGGGCCGAGGATCCGGTCGCGGCCGGCCACCATGCCGGGGTCGACGATGACGTGCCGGTCGCCGTCGTGGACGTACGACACGGTGGCGGCGACCCCCGGGCCGGTGGAGAGGGTGTAGCCGGTGGTCAGGATCGTGTAGGTCGCGGTGCGGGAGCCGGGGGCGTCGCCGCTGTTCTTCGTCGTCGTCATGCCCCAAGTCTTCTGCGCCCGGCGCCCCTTCACGAGTGGCCGCACTGCCACTGATCGCGCGAATCGTGCCACACTCCCCGCATGCCGCCGTTCACCACCGTCGCCGCCTACGCCCCGGCCGGTGTCGGCATGCTCGGGGCCGGGATCGTCTCCGAGGTGTTCGACGCGCGCGGCCAGGGCCTGCCGCTGTTCGACTTCGCGCTGTGCACGGACCGGCCGGGGCGGGTCCGTACGGACGTCGGGCTGCCGCTGGTCGTCGAGCACGGTCTCGAACGGCTGGCCGCCGCCGACCTGGTGATCGCCCTGCCGTGGGCCGGGTTCCGTACGCCCCCGGCGCCCGCCGTCCTCGACGCGCTGGCCGCCGCGCACGCACGGGGTGCGCTGGTCGCGGCCCACTGCGTCGGCGCGTTCGCGCTCGCGGCGGCCGGGCTGCTCGACGGGCGCCGCGCCACGACGCACTGGCGGTTCGCCGGGCTGCTCGCCGAGCGCCATCCGGACGTCGCCGTCGAGCCGGACGCGCTCTACGTCGACCAGGGCCGTGTCGTCACCGGCGCGGGCGCCGCCGCCGGCTTCGACCTGTGCCTGCACCTGCTGCGGCGGGAGCACGGGGCGGCCACGGCCAACGCCATCGCCCGGGACCTGGTGCTCCCGTCCCACCGCGACGGCGGCCAGGCCCAGTACCTGGCCACCCCCGTCCCCGAGGACAGCCGCGACGAACGGCTCACCGAGGTGCTCGCCTGGGCCCGGGAGCACCTGCACGAGCCGCTGCCCGTCGCGGAGCTGGCCCGCCGGGCGCTGATGAGCCGGCGGTCCTTCGCCCGCCGGTTCGCCGCCTCGACCGGCACCACCCCTCACGCCTGGCTGCTCGGGCTGCGTCTCAGCCGCGCCGAGGAGCTCCTGGAGACCACGGACCTCCCCGTCGAGGAGGTGGCCCGCGCGGTGGGTTTCGGCAGCGCGGCGGTGCTCCGCACCCAGTTCGTACGCCGCCGGGGCGTGCCGCCGCGCTCGTACCGGCGCTCCTTCACACGGACGCCCTGACGGGAGCGGCCTGACGGGAGCGGCCCGTCGAGAGCCCTGACGCGAACGGCCTCAGGCGGACGCCCTGACGCGTGCGGCCCGTCGAGAGCCCTGACGCGAGCGGTCTGACGCGGATGCCTCGGCGCGAGCCGCCCCCGCCCACGCCCCCCACCCGTGCGGCCTCGCGCGGACGGGTCCCGCCCCCACCCGTGCGGCCTCGCGCGGACGGGTCCCGCCCTCACCCGTACGGCCCCCTCCGGTTGCCCGGTGTCGTGGGTCCGCCGAGCGTGGGGGGAATCGCGCGACCCCCAGGGAGGGCCCATGAGCAGTCTCGACACACCGGCCGAGGTCCCGCGGCCACGGGCGGCCGCGACGCCGGCGCCCACCACCCTCACGTGGGTGACGCTGGCCCTGATGACGACCGCGTCGGTGGCGAGTCTGCGGGCCGCGCCCACGATGGCCGTCTACGGCCTGGCCTGCGTGTTCCTCTATCTGGTCCCGGCGGTGGTGTTCCTGCTGCCGACGGCCCTGGTCTCCGCGGAGCTCGCCTCGGGATGGAACGGCGGCGTGTACCGCTGGGTCTCGGAGGGGCTGTCGAAGCCGCTCGGATTCCTGGCCGTGTGGTGCCAGTTCGCGATGACGATCTTCTACTATCCGAGCCTCCTCGGGTTCGTCGCGTCCACCATCGCGTACATCATCGATCCGGCCCTCGCCTCCAACGGCCCGTACACCGCGATCGTCATCGTCGTCCTCTACTGGACGGGCGTGTGGATCTCCTCGCGCGGGACGAAGGCGCTGGCCGGACTGGCCAGTTGGGGCCTGATCATCGGCACCCTGATCCCCGGCACCCTGCTGGTGGTCCTCGGCATGGTCTTCCTCGGCCAGGGCAACCCCTCGGCGGCCCCGATGGACGCCTCGCACCTGCTCCCGCAGTGGACGGGTCTGGCGAGCCTCGTCCTGATCGTCAACAACTTCCTGTCGTACTCCGGCATGGAGATGAACGCCGTCCACGTCTCCTCGCTGAAGGACCCGGCGAAGGAGTACCCGAAGTCGATGTTCCTGGCCATGGGCCTGGTGCTGCTGATCTTCATCCTGCCCGCGCTGGCCATCAGCTGGGTCGTCCCCGCCGACCAGCTCAGCCTCACGGCGGGCGTGATGCAGGCGTTCGACGCCTTCTTCTCGTACTTCGGCATCGGCTGGCTCACCCCGATCGCCGCCGTCGCACTGATCTCCGCGTCCCTCGGCGGCATGCTGACCTGGCTGGCCGGACCGTCCAAGGGCCTGCTGGAGATCTCCCGCCAGGAGGGCTACCTGCCGCCGTTCCTGCAGAAGCTGAACAGGTACGGCATCCAGCAGAACATCCTGGTCACCCAGGGCGTCGTGACCACGGTCATCGCTCTGGGGTACGCGCTGATCCCGAACGTCTCCAGCGCCTACTGGATCTTCTCGGTCATCACGACGCAGGTGTACCTGATCGTCTACCTGCTGATGTTCGCCGCGGCGATCCGGCTGCGGAAGACCCAGCCCGACCACCCCCGCGGCTACCGGGCGCCCGCGCTGGGCGTCCTGTGCGTCGTCGGCCTGCTCGCCTCGCTCGCCGCGCTGTGCATCGGCTTCGTCCCCAGCTCCCAGTTCGGCAGCGGCAGCGTCTGGGCGTACGTCGCCATCGTCGGTGGCGGCCTGCTCATCCTGGGCTTCGTGATCCCGTGGGCCTTCCTGCATTTCCGCAAGCCGAGCTGGCGCACCGCCGCCGCCGTCCCGAGCGAGGGAGAGCAGGCATGAGTCCCACCCGCTTCGCCTCCGAGCACAAGTGGATCTACTGGGGCGCGATCGTGATCCTGGTCGGTCTCGCGATCACCGGTGTCATCCGCTACGCGTACGTGACGACGAACGCCAAGACGCAGTCCAAGGCCAACCAGCTCCAGCAGGAGCTGGTCAAGGCCGGCTACCCCTCTCCCGACACCGACACCGTCGAGCGGCTGCTCGGCACCGACGGCGGGCAGGTCTGCGAGGAACCGGGCAACGCCCTGAAGACGGCGCTGTGGAAGATCCAGCAGTCCAACGGCGCCGCCGGTCCCGGCCAGCGGCCCGTCATCTCCGACACCAGGGCCGTCGAGGCCGAGCGGATCGTCCTCCAGGTCTACTGCCCGGACGAGCTCGACGACTTCGACGAAGCCCTGGACGACCTCAAGACCGACGACACCGTCCGCCGGTGAGGGACGGGGCGTGACTCCCCGGACCACCGACGGCGATCCCGGTCCCAATCGCGGTTCCGGTCGCGGTTCCGGTCCCGGTCGCGGTTCCGGTCCCGATCCCGGTTCCGGTCGCGGTTCTGGTCCCGATCCCGGTTCCGGTCCCGATCCCGGTTCCTCTCGTGGGACCGATCCGGCCCACGATCCCGATCCGGCCCACGAGCGCGAACAGCCCGGCGTCCTCCTCCACGACTTCCTGCGTGAACTCACCCGGTTCATGCTGAAGTTCAGCGGGGAGGGCGCCGAAGGCGTCGACCGGGCCGTCCGCGGCCTCGCCCGGACGTACGGCGGGCGGGCGGAGACGGTGCTCGTCGCGGACGGCGCCGTGCTCTCCGTGACCGTGGGGAGCCGCACCCTGACCTCGACGGTCACCGCCTTCCCCGACGTCGCCCGGCTCGACCGGGCCGTCGCCCTGAAGGGGTTCGTCGAGCACGTACGGGACACCCGGCCGCCCCTGTCCGAGGCGGCGGCCGGCCTGCGGCGGGTGGAGAACCTGCCCTCGAAGGTGCCCCGATGGGCGCGGGGCGCCGGCATCGTGCTGTTCTCGGTCGGGTTCGCGCCCGCCGTCCAGCCGACCTGGTACGAGATCGGCACGACCGCGCTCCTCTCCGCCCTGGTCGCGACGCTCACGGTCCTCGCGGACCGGCGGCCGCGCCTGGCCCGCGTCCTGCCGCTGCTCGCCGCCACCCTGGTCTCCCTGGTGACCCTGGGGCTGCTCCAGCCGGGCCTCGGCCACGGCGGACCTGTGATGATCATGCTTCCGGCGCTGTTCTTCTTCGTGCCCGGCGACCTGCTGAGCGCGGCCACCGCCGAACTCGTCGGCGGATTCCTGTCGACCGGCGCCGTCCGGCTCGTCTACGCCGTGGTCCTGCTCCTCCAGCTGTACGTGGGCGTGCTCATCGGCGTGGCCGTCACCGGTACGCCGACCCGCGCGCTCTTCGACAGCGCGCAGGACGCGGACCTGTCCCGATGGGTGATCGTGGGGAGCTGGGCCGTGTTCACGGTGGGCCTGGTCCTCGCGTTCGAGGTGCCGTGGCGGGTCGCGGGCTGGGTGACCGGCCTCGTCTATCTGACGCTCGGCGTGCAGGCGGCGGGTACGGCTCTGATCGGCGAGGCCGCGGGGACGTTCGTCGCCGCCACGGCCCTCGCGGTGGCGGCGGACCTGCTCGCCCGCCCGGCCGGGCGCCCACCGCGGCTCGTCCTGTTCCTCGGCGGCTTCTTCACCCTCACCGTCGGCTCCCTCGGCCTGCGGGCGCTCACCTCCCTCGCGGGCGGCCACGTCCTGCACGGCTTCCACGACCTGATGGACCTCGTCACGATCGTCACGACGATCGCGGTCGGTCTCCTCGCGGGCTCGGCGCTCGCGCCGGCCCGAGTGGAGAAGGAGTTCCCGGCCCCCTGAGGGGTGAACCGGCCCGCCAGGCCCGGGAGGTATCCGGCCCACCAGGCCCGGGAGGTGTCCGGCCCGCTAGGTCTGTGGGGTGGGGGCGCTCGGGCTCGGAGGCTGCGGAGGCTTCGGGGGCTGCGGGGTGGTGGGCTTCTCGGCGGGGGGCTGTTCGGCGGGCTCCTCCGCCAGGAAGGCCACTACCGCCAGGGCGAAGAGCAGGGCGAGGGCGAGGCCCACGACGACCGCGCCGGTGGGGTAGGACCAGAAGACGAGGGCTGCGGCCGCGCCGGCGACGAGGATCCAGGTGATCCAGGTGCGGTACCGGCGGACGAACGGGCCCACCGGGCCCAGCCGCATGCCCGCGTGGTCGGCGGTGGACCGGGTCGCGCTGATGCCGGAGTGCCAGAGGCCCCTGCCGAGGACGGCGGGGCGGCTCGGGCCGGAGAGCCAGGCGGCGAGGGCGATCAGGATGCCGAGGGTCGCGAACACCCGGACCGAGGTGCGCAGGAAGCGGATCAGGGTGTCGTAGACGGAGCCGGCGGCGGCCGGGGAGACGGTGGCCGGCAGGGCGTTCAGGTAGACCGTGCGGAAGACGGTGAGGGCGACGCCGAGGACGATCGCCGCGAAGGCGACACCGAGGGCGGCGGCGACCAGCGTGCGGCGACGCTTCACGGCGAGCAGCACACCCCCGACGACGAGCAGGACGGCGATCACCGGCAGCCACGCGCCCATCGCCTGGAGCAGCGAGAACGCCGTCTTCACCTTGCCGATGTCGTCGGACCTGACCACCGTGAAGTCCGTGTGGATCTCGGGGATCTTGGCCGCGACGTCGAGACCGGACTCGACGAGCCGCGCCTTCACCCGCTCGATCACCGGCGCCAGGTCGATGGTGACCGTGTCCGTCTCGATCTTCACCGCGCCTTCGTCGCTGCCGGTCAGGGCCCGGTCGAGGGAGGTGTGGATGGCCCGGTTGGCGTCGGTCCAGATGGTCTTGAACGCCGGCGAGGCGACGATGTCCTGTGTCCGGTCGTGGACGAAGCTTCTGAGCGCGCTCTCCAGGGAGCCGCCCAGCTTGCCGAGGGCCTTCTCCGCCAGGGGCCGTTCCTCGGGCGCGAGGCCCTCCAGGAGCGCGGGCAGGTCGATGTGCTCCATGACGACGTTCGTCACCCGGGTCGCGACGGCGGCCTGGACGTCGGGGTCGGAGGCGAGCGGGGTGACCGTCTGCACGTAGCGGTCGGTGTCGCCGACGATGTCCGCCGTCCAGGAGGCGACGATGCCGAGCGGGACGAGCACGCAGCCGATGACGATCAGCAGGGCGGAGAAGAAGGAGCGGACGCGGTGGTGGGGCTGACGCGGGACCTGCTTCTCCGCTTCCAGCGCGGCCACCCTGGCCCGGAGGACGGCAAGTTCGTCGGCACTGTCACCCGCAGCCATGACACCCACTCCTCATTAAGGGCAATTCAGGGCAATTCTGTGAGACGTGGTGACGGCTGTCGCCCTGGGCGGCGCATACGGGCGTAAGCGATCATGGAGTCATGAAGCTGCGCTGCGCCGTACTCGACGACTACCAGGGCGTCGCCCTCACCTCCGCCGACTGGAGCCCGCTCGCCGACCGCGTCGACGTCCGGGTGCTCCGCGAGCACCTCGTCGACCGGGACGCGGTCGTCGCCGCCGTCGAGGACTGCGAGATCGTCGTGATCATGCGGGAACGGACCCCGTTCGACGCGGAGCTCCTCGCCCGTCTCCCCCGGCTCCGGCTCCTCGTCACGTCCGGGCCGCGCAACGCCTCCATCGACGTCGCCGCCGCCCGCGCCCGCGGGGTCGTCGTCTGCGGCACCGCCAGCAGCCCCGAGCCGCCCACCGAACTGACCTGGGCCCTGCTGCTCGGCCTCGCCCGCCACGTACGGACCGAGGCGCAGGCGCTGCGCGACGGCGGACCCTGGCAGTCCACCGTCGGCACGGACCTGGCCGGCCGCACCCTCGGCGTCGTCGGGCTCGGCAAGATCGGCGCCCGGGTCGCCGCGATCGGCCGCGCCTTCGGCATGGAGGTCGTCGCGTGGAGCCCGAACCTGACGGAGGAGCGGGCCGCCGAACACGGCGCTCGGCTCGCCAAGGACAAGACCGACCTCTTCGCGTCCGCCGACTTCGTCTCGCTCCACCTGGTCCTCTCCGACCGCAGCCGCGGCGTGGTCGGGGAGCCCGAACTGCGCGCGATGCGCCCCTCCGCGTACCTCGTCAACACCTCCCGGGCGGGCCTGGTCGACGGCGAGGCGCTCGTCCGGGCGCTGCGCGAGGGCTGGATCGCGGGCGCCGGCCTCGACGTGTACGACACCGAGCCCCTCCCGGCCGACGACCCGGTCCGCACCCTGCCGAACGTCCTCGCCCTGCCCCACCTCGGCTACGTGACGGAGGCCAACTACGCCCTCTACTTCGGCGAGGCCGTCGAGGACATCGAGGCCTTCCTGGCGGGCACCCCGATCCGCGAGCTGCCCTGACGGGCTGCCGCCGGGGACCGTCCGAGGCTCGTACGGACTCCTGACGGGGGCTGTCCGAGGCTCGTACGCGCTCCCGCCGGGGGCTTGTCCGAGCCTCGGCCGGACTCCTGACGGGGACCGTCCGAGGCTCGTACGCGCTCCCGCCGGGCTATCCGAGGCTCGTACGGGCGAGCTCCACGAACTCCTCGTCGCTGAGGCCCAGTTCGCGGGCCTCCGCCGCCGCCTCGCGCAGTCGGGAGACGAGGCGGGCGCGGTCGGGGGCCGTGGCGCCGGGGACGATGAGGGCGCCCCGGCCGCGCCGGAGCTCGATGAGGCCCTCCTCGCGGAGGCGCTGGTAGCCGCGGAGGACGGTGTGGACGTTGACGCCGAGGGAGTCGGCGAGCTCGCGGGCGGCCGGGAGCCGTTCGCCGGGGGCGGCCGAGCCGTCGGCTAGGGCGCCCCGGACGCAGGCGGCGATCTGGTCGCCGAGGGGGACGGAGGAGGCCGGGTCGACACGGAAGAGCACGGTCAGACCTTCCCATGCCGTTCGGCGAGCGTGTTGAGGAGGGCGGCCGCGGTCTCCGCGTCGGGCACGGTCACCGCGAACTCCCGCCCGCCGTCCCGCCGTACGACGAGGGCCTCGCCGGAACGCAGCACCACGCCCGTCCGGTGGGCCCGGACGCGGTAGCCCCAGCCGCCGAACTCGGCGAGGGCGTGGACGTCCCGGGCGTCCGCTCCCGCGATCTCGTCCAGTGGGATCCGGACGCGGGGCTTGGGGAAGACCCCGGAGCGGACGGTGAGGCCGTGCCGGTCGACGGTGACCCGGACCCGGGCGAGCGCGAGCCCCGGGACGCCGATGACGAGGCCGAGGAGCCCGAACAGCGCGTCCGGCCAGCTGAGGACGAGCAGGACGACGGGGGCGGCGGCGAGGGCGAGGGCCGCGAGGACGGTCAGCGCCCGGGAGCCGGTGGAGCGGGACCAGCCGGCGACCTCGCTCGCGCCGAGCGCGAGCCGCGGGCCGTCGGGCGCCCCTGACCGGACGGCCGGCTCCTCCTCCGGGACGAGCGAGGTCAGCGCCCAGCCCGCCAGCGCGGCGGCGACGGCCGCCGTTCCGGCCACGGCGAGGTCGACGGCGGGCTCCGAGACCTGCACCTCGAACTCGTCGACGAGGTTGTTGCGGAGCAGTTGGACCAGAAGTCCGCCGGTGAAGCCCGCGGTGGCCCAGGCGCCCCACAGGGCCCGGCGCCGGACGAGCGCGGTCCAGGCGGCCGCGAGGCCGGCGATCAGGGCCGTGCTGATGAGGACGTAACCCGCCCGGCCCGTCCAGCCGTCGGCCTCGCCACCGTCTCCGAGGGAGTAGTGCGTGGCGAGTTCGGCGGGCAGCTCGTCCCGCCAGCGGGCGAAGAGCAGCAGGTGGACGGCGAGGGCGAGGACGAAGGGGAGCGCGGCGAGCGCGCGGAGACGAGGTGTGGCACGGTTCATGAAAACCTCCATTGTTTGCACTCTACTAGAACAATGAGGAGTGCGGGAGAAGGTTCCTCGAGATACGGGCGGCCCTATGCGGGCGGCCCTGACCGGTTGTTCACGGGGTCGAACGCAGACGAACGGGGAGATCTTCATGCGTCGCCGGCCCGTCACCCTTGCCGCCTTCACCGCGTTCGCCGCCCTCACGGCGGAGCTCGTCACCGGCTGCGGCGACGACGAGCCCGACCCGCCGCGCGACCGGCAGTGGGCGCTCGACGCGCTCGCCGGCCTCCCCGCACGTCTCCGCCGTCGCCGCCCTCCCGCACCACCAGGACCTCGACCCCGCCGCCATCATGCAGACCATCCGCGACACGGCCGCCGACCCGCCCCGGGCACCCGGACTCGGACCCGGACTCGGCAACGCCGACGCGGCGGCGGCCGTGAACGCCGCGAAGGCCAGGTGACGGCACCTCCCCCGCTCCAGCGGGGAGTACGGGCGGGAGCCCCTGCGGTACTTCGGGTACCGCGGCAGGTACTACTCCGCGCCGCAGTCGTGGTCGGCGGGGTCGACGACGACGCGGTCCAACAGGCCGCGCAGGACGGCCTGTTCGGCGTCGGTGAGGTCGCCGAAGAGCTCCCGCTCGGCCTCGCCGACGGCCTCGTCGACGCGCTCGAGGGCAGCGGTTCCGGCGGAGGTGATCTCGACGATGTGGCGGCGCCGGTCGGCCGGGTCGCGGCGGCGCTCGGCGAGCCCCGAGGACTCCAACTCGTTCAGGATCGCGACCAGTTGGCTCGGGTCGAGCTCCATCGCGACGGCGAGCTCGCGCTGACTCGTGGCCCCCCGGGCGAGCTGCATCAGGGTCATGGCATTGCGCGGGTGCAGCCCGGCGACACCCAGGGCGGCACGGATGCGCGCGCCGGTGAGCTCGCCACGGAAGGAGAGGAGGAAGCCGAGGCGGTCGGTCGGATGAGCTGCCATGTCGCCCACGGTAACAACAACACGATTGTGGAGCGAGGTAAATCGTTGTTACTCTTCAACGGTTGTCGTCCCCATACCGTTGGAGCGCGTCCATGTTCATCGCGTACGCCGCCGTCGCCACCCTGCTCGCCCTCGCCTGCGCCGGCTCCGCCTTCATGACCTTCACCCGGAACCCGCAGGTCGTCGGCAACATGACCAAGGTGGGCTTCCCGGAGAACCGGCTCCCCCTGCTCGCGACCGCGAAGGCGGCGGGCGCGCTCGGCCTGCTCGCCGGCCTCTTCGTCCCGGCGCTCGGCGCGGCCGCGGCCGTGGGCCTCGTCCTCTACTTCGCCGGCGCCGTCATCGCCCACCTGCGCGTGAAGGACTTCGAACTGGCCCCGGCGGCGGTGCTCACCCTGATCGCGGGGGCCGCGCTGGTCCTACGCATAGCCTCCGCCTGAAGCCTTCAACAATACGAGACGTTTCGTCTTGCCAGAACTCCGCACATGCCGTACGGTCATCCTCACGAGACGGTACGTCTCGCGACCGTGTCCCCGACGGCAGGAGTTCGCCCTTGTTCCATGCCCGACTCACCGACGTCACCCACCGGTACGACGACCGGCACGCCCCCCGCCGAACCGTCCTCGACCGCGCCTCCCTCACCGTCCGCTCCGGCGAACGCCTCGGCGTCGTCGGCGACAACGGCTCCGGCAAATCCACCCTCCTCCGGCTCCTCGCCGGCCTGGAGACCCCCGACAACGGCACGGTGACCGTCGAATCCCCCGGCGGCATCGGCCACCTCGCCCAGACCCTCGACCTCCCCCCGCACGCCACCGTCGGCGACGCCGTCGACCACGCGCTCGCGGACCTCCGAGACCTGGAAGCCGCCATCCGCACCGCCGAGGCGGCCCTGTCCGCCGCCGACAGCACGGACGGGACCGACGACGGCGAGACCGGCAGTGGTGGCACCCGCAGCGGCATCGGGCTGGGCGGTGCCCTCGCCTCGTACGCGGAACTGCTCGCCACCTACGAGGCACGAGGCGGCGCCGGGGCCGACCGGCGGGTCGAGACGATCCTCCGACGGCTCGGCGAACCCGGACCGCTCGACCGCCGACGCCCGCTCGGCACGCTCTCCGGCGGACAGCGAGCCCGGCTCGCCCTCGCGGGCGTCCTCGCCGCCGATCCCGAACTGCTGCTGCTCGACGAGCCGACGAACGACCTCGACGACGAAGCCGTGGAATGGCTGGAAGAGCGACTGCGCACCCACCGGGGGACCGTCGTCGCCGTCTCGCACGACCGGGTGTTCCTCGACCGGGTCGCCACCGCCGTCCTGGAAGTCGACGAAGACCGCCACACCCTGCGGCGGTACGGCGACGGCTACCACGGCTACCTCGCCGGACGCGCCGCCGAACGGGCCCGCAGGCAGCGGGAACACGAAGAATGGAAAGAGGAACTCGCCCGGTACCGGTCCCTGGCCGACACCAACATCGACCGCTTCTCCGCCATCCCCCGCAAAGCCCCGGCCGCGTTCAGCGGCGCGGGCGCCTTCCGGGCGCGATCACGCGCGCACGGCGCGATGAGCAGGATCCGCGCCGCCCGCGAACGGCTCACCCGGCTCACCGAACACCCCGTACCCGCACCGCCCCGACCACTCCGGTTCCACGCGGAACTCGACGGCGAGGGCGGCCGCGTCGACCTCACCGGCATACGCGTCGACGGACGACTCCACCTCGACGCCCTCCACCTCGACGCGGGCGCCCGCCTCCTCGTCACCGGGCCCAACGGCGCCGGCAAGACCACCCTCCTCCGGGTCCTGGCGGGCGAACTCGCCCCGGACGCCGGCACGGTCACAGCGCCCGCCCGGGTCGGGCTGCTCCGCCAGGACACGACCCCGCCCCTCGACCCCCGTACGGTGGGCGAGGCCTTCGGAGAAGGCCGCGAAGACGAACTGCTCGCCCTCGGGCTCTTCGCGGAACGGGACCTCTCGACCCCCGTCCGCCTGCTCTCGACCGGCCAGCGCCGCAAACTCGAACTGGCCCGGCTCGTGACGTCCCCCGTCGACCTGCTCCTCCTCGACGAGCCCACGAACCATCTGGCGCCGGGGTTCGTGGAGGAGCTGGAAGCGGCGCTCGCGCTCTATCGCGGCACGCTCGTCGTAGTCACCCACGACCGCCACCTCCGCCATTCCTTCCCCACCCCCCACCTCCACCTCCCCACCCCCGTCGTGCCCAATCGCCCCGCCGGGGCGCCCCCCACCCCCGCGCCTGCGCCCCACGTTGTGGGCAATCGTTCCGCTGGGGCGGAACGGGTGGGCACAACGGACGGCGCCCCTTGCCGGGCCTAGGCTTCCGCGCCCGAAACCGCACCGGCTGTGCGACGCCGTATCGGTGCGGGTCAGGGCGCAGGGGGCGGAGGCGCCGCCAAGGGGCGCCGTCCCGTGTGCCCACCCGTCCCGCCCCAGCGGGACGATTGCCCACACGGAGGTGCGGCATGGCAGCCCA
>NZ_JNWK01000007.1 GCF_000716445.1 Streptomyces wedmorensis | reverse complement strand
TACAGTGCTGTCGCGAGGGTTTCGAGGTCTGTCGTCACAAACGGACCAACGAGACCCTCGCTTCATGCGCCCGAAGACTTCGGACTTACTCGTCTAGGGGGCGGCAAGACGCCCCCCAGGGCCTGTCCGGCCCTGATCCGCCGGACAGGCCCTAGGGGTGTCCGTTACGACGAGGAGGGGCGCACCGCCCGGCGGTGCGCCCCTCCTCGTCTCCCTGCGGTCAGGCCGCGGCCGGACGGATGCGGTTCGTGCGGGCCAGGAACTCCGTCTCGCGCAGCGCCCGGGTGACGTTGGCGTGCGCGAGCCCGACCAGCTCCTGCGCGGTCCAGCCCCGGCGGAGCAGCTCGGCGAAGAGCGGCACGTAGCCGGTGTCCGGGTCGGTGGTGTGCGAGACGCCCGCGCAGTGCGCGCCCGCCCCGGCCCGCACCCGGTCGAGGACGTCGGCGACGGCGGCCGTGTCGTCGGTCACCGTGACCATGCAGACGGCGCCGTTCGCGCCGAGCAGGCTCAGCACGTCGTCCGGCAGTCCTTCCGGGGCCGCCCGGGTCAGCAGGGCCGGGGCGCGGGTCACCGCGAGGGTGCGGCGGACCGTGTCCTGGTCGGCGCCGGAGAGGTCCACGGCCAGGCCGATGCGGTTCATCTCCCGTACCGCGTCACGGGCGAATCGGTCGAAACTGGTCAGGTTCACGGCCCGTACGCCGAGCGCGTGGTACGCCCGCAGGGTGGCCGCGGAGCCGCCGAGGGCGGTCCAGCCGACCGGCCCGAGCAGGGCGGCGACGCGGCCGCAGTTGCGGGCGTGGGCCATCTCCGAGGTCGTGTACGCCAGCCTCAGGTCCTCCGGACAGGCGGCGACGAGGGCCCGGACGGCGTCGATCCGCCGCAGGGTCCCGATGATGCCCTCGTCGGCCTCCACGAGCAGCGACCAGAGCTGAGCCCCGACCTCGGCGGCGCGGACGGGCGGCAGGTCCTCGGGGTCGAGCGAGCTGGGGAGTCCGGCGTGCCCCTCGGTGACGGGCTGGGCGGCGAGGATGGCCCGTGCCCGGGCCGTCTCGTCGAGCGGCGGCGGTGGCTCCGGGGGGGCGAGCTCGCCGGCGGCGGCAGGGACGGTGGAGAGGGTGGGATGGTCGTCTAGCAGTTCCGCCATGGTCTTACTCCGAACTCGGCGATGCAGTACCGCCCCGCCGAGAGCGGCGGGGCAGTACCGTCCACCGTGCCACCGGCCCCCTCGGGGGGCGCGGCGGAGTACGCCGTCCGGGTGAGGCCTCAGGCCGCGTCGAGCACGTCGATCGTGGCGTTCGACGGGGCGGTACGGCTCTTCAGGTCGCGGGAGACCGCCTCCGCGTCGCGCAGGACGCGGACCGCGTTGGACCAGGTGAGCCGGGCGAGGTCGCGGTGGGACCAGCCGCGGTGGAGCAGCTCCGCGATCAGGTTGGGGTAGCCGGCGACGTCGTCGAGGCCGGCGGGGGTGAAGGCGGTGCCGTCGTAGTCGCCGCCGATGCCGATGTGGTCGATGCCGGCGGCCTCGCGCATGTGGTCGAGGTGGTCGGCGACCGTGGCCGCGGTCACGACGGGGCGGGGGTTCGCCTCCTCGAAGGCGCGGTGGATCCGCATGGCCTCGGGAGTGGTGTCGAGGTGGTCGCGGCCGTGCGCGCGCAGGTTGTCGTCCGCCCGGGCGGTCCATTCGACGGCCGCGGGGAGGATGAACTTGGGCACGAAGGTGGCCATCGCGACGCCGCCGTTGGCGGGCAGCCGCTCCAGGACGTCGTCCGGGATGTTGCGCGGGTGGTCGCAGACGGCACGGGCCGAGGAGTGCGAGAAGATCACCGGCGCCGCCGTGGCGTCGAGCGCGTCCCGCATGGTGCCGGCGGCGACGTGCGAGAGGTCGACGAGCATGCCGGAGCGGTTCATCTCGCGGACGACCTGCCGGCCGAAGGCGGTGAGGCCGCCGACGCCGGGCTCGTCGGTCGCCGAGTCCGCCCAGTCGTTGTTCTCGTTGTGCGTGAGCGTCATGTACCGCACGCCCAGGGTGTGCAGGGCGCGCAGGGTGGCGAGGGAGTTGTTGATCGAGTGGCCGCCCTCGGCGCCCTTGAGGGAGGCGATGCGGCCCTGCGCGCGGGCCGCCTCCATGTCGTCCGCCGTGAGGGCCGGGGCGAGGTCGGCGGCGTACCGCTCCAGGAGGCGGTCGACGACGTCGATCTGCTCCAGGGTGGCGCTGACCGCGTTGTCGCCGGCCAGCCGGCCCGGCACGTACACGGACCAGAACTGGGCGCCGACGCCGCCGGCCCGCAGCCGGGCGAGGTCGGTGTGGAGGGCACCGGTCAGGTCGGCGGCGATGTCGAGCCGGTCGAGGTCGTAGCGCACGTGCTTGCGCAGCGCCCACGGCAGGTCGTTGTGGCCGTCGACGACGGGGGCGGAGGCCAGGAGTTCCCGGGCCTCCGCGAGGCGGTCCGCCGCGGTCACTTGGCGAAGCCGAACGACTCCGCGCCCTCTACCTTGGCCCGCAGGCGCTTGCCCTTCTCGGTCGCCTGGTCGTTCAGCTCCTGCTGGAATTCGCGCATCCGGTCGAGCAGCTCGGGGTCGTGCGCGGCGAGGATCCGGGCGGCGAGCAGGCCCGCGTTCCGGGCGCCGCCGACGGAGACCGTGGCGACCGGCACGCCGGCCGGCATCTGCACGATGGAGAGCAGCGAGTCCATGCCGTCGAGGTACTTCAGCGGCACCGGCACGCCGATGACGGGGAGCGGGGTGACGGAGGCCAGCATGCCGGGCAGGTGGGCGGCGCCGCCCGCGCCCGCGATGATCGCCTTCAGGCCGCGGCCCGCCGCCTCCTCGCCGTACGCGATCATCTCGCGGGGCATCCGGTGGGCGGAGACGACGTCGACCTCGTAGGGGATCTCGAACTCGTCGAGGGCCTGGGCCGCGGCCTCCATGACGGGCCAGTCGGAGTCCGATCCCATGACGATGCCGATGACGGGGGCGGTGGCGGGGCTCATTCGGTGATCGTTCCTCGCAGGTAGTCGGCGGCGTGACGCGCGCGCTCCAGCACGTCGTCCAGGTCGTCGCCGTAGGTGTTGACGTGCCCCACCTTGCGGCCGGGCTTCACGTCCTTGCCATACATGTGGATCTTGAGCTGCGGGTCCCTGGCCATGCAGTGCAGGTACGCGGAGTACATGTCCGGGTAGTCGCCGCCCAGGACATTGCACATCACGGTCCACGGCGCGCGCGGGCGCGGATCGCCGAGGGGCAGGTCGAGAACCGCCCGGACGTGGTTGGCGAACTGCGAGGTGACCGCCCCGTCCTGCGTCCAGTGGCCGGAGTTGTGCGGGCGCATCGCCAGCTCGTTGACGAGGATGCGGCCGTCCGTGGTCTGGAACAGCTCGACGGCGAGGTGGCCGACGACGCCGAGCTCCTTGGCGATCCGCAGCGCCAGCTCCTGCGCCTGGCCGGCGAGCGCGTCGTCGAGGTCCGGCGCGGGCGCGATCACGGTGTCGCAGACGCCGTCGACCTGGCGGGACTCGACGACCGGGTAGGCGACGGCCTGGCCGTGCGGGGAGCGGACGATGTTCGCCGCGAGCTCGCGGACGAAGTCGACCTTCTCCTCGGCGAGGACCGGGACCCCCGCGAGGAAGGGGTCGCGGGCGTCCTCCGGCGTGCGGACGAACCAGACGCCCTTGCCGTCGTAGCCGCCGCGGACGGTCTTGAGGATGATCGGGAAGCCGCCGACCTCGGCGGCGAAGGCCGCCGCGTCCGCGGGGTCCGCCACGATGCGGTGCCGGGGGCTGGGGGCGCCGATCTCGTCGAGCTTCGCGCGCATCACCCCCTTGTCCTGGGCGTGCACCAGCGCGTCGGGGCCCGGGCGGACGGGGATGCCGTCCGCTTCGAGGGCCCGCAGGTGTTCGGTGGGGACGTGCTCGTGGTCGAAGGTGATCACGTCACATCCGCGCGCGAAGTCACGCAGCGTGTCCAGGTCGCGGTAGTCGCCGATGACGACCTCGCTCACCACCTGGGCCGCGGAGTCCTGCGGGGTGTCGCTGAGGAGCTTGAACTTGATGCCGAGGGGGATGCCCGCCTCGTGGGTCATACGCGCGAGCTGACCGCCGCCGACCATGCCTACTACGGGGAACGTCACCCTCTTAGGGTATCTGCACAAGCTTTGATCACTCACGCGGCTGTGTGTTGGCACAGGTGGGACGGGGAAGGCTCACAGTTTCGGCGGGCGGAGGACGATCACCGGACCGGCTGGTTAGCATGGTTTGGTTGACGTCACCCGGACGTCATATGAACTGATGAAACGGGCCATCACCATGAGTGAACCGGGCGCGCTGCGCACGAAGCTGAACCAGCTCGCCCGCGAGGTGGTGAAATTCGGGGCCGTCGGCGGCCTCGGCGTCCTGGTCAACATGGGTGTCTTCAACCTCGTGCGCAACACCACGGAGCTCCCCGTGGTCCGCGCGAGCCTGATCGCCACGGTCGTCGCCATCGCCTTCAACTACATCGGCTTCCGGTACTTCACCTACCGCGACCGCGAGAAGTCCGGGCGCGCCCGTGAGCTCTCCCTCTTCCTGCTGTTCAGCGTCATCGGCATGGTGATCGAGAACGGCGTGCTGTACGCGGCGACGTACGGCTTCGGCTGGGACAGCTCGCTGCAGAGCAACTTCTTCAAGTTCTTCGGCATCGGCGTCGGCACGATCTTCCGTTTCTGGTCCTACCGCACCTGGGTGTTCCGCGCGCTGCCCGCTCCGGAGGAGAAGGAGGCGGTGCAGGCCGCCGAATCGTTCCTGGAGCACGCCCCGCGCCAGGCGACCCGCCGCCAGCCCGACCGGGTCTGATCCCCCCTTCCCGAAAGGGCCGGTCCGTCCGCGGACCGGCCCTTTCGCGTGTTCGGGACCACGTGCGCCGGGTCGCGTGCGCGGGCTCACCCGCGCGGGACCGCGCGCGCCGTCAGCGGACCGGGCGCTCCGACGGTCCGTCCGAAAGGCTTCTGACCTCGCGGCTCAGGAAGAGCGCGAAGACCGGCGGCTGCTGCTGGAGCAGCTCCAGGCGCCCGCCGTCCGCCTCCGCGAGGTCTCGGGCCACCGCCAGGCCGATGCCGGTGGAGCTGCGGCCGCTGACCGCCCGCTCGAAGATCCTGGCGCCGAGGTCGGCCGGGACGCCGGGTCCCTCGTCGGTGACCTCGATGACGGACTGGTTGCCGGTGACCCGGGTGCGCAGGGCGACCGTGCCGCCGCCGTGC
The DNA here is from genome assembly GCF_000716445.1 of Streptomyces wedmorensis. Taxonomy (GTDB): domain Bacteria; phylum Actinomycetota; class Actinomycetes; order Streptomycetales; family Streptomycetaceae; genus Streptomyces; species Streptomyces wedmorensis. The sequence continues at coordinate 229,015 of NZ_JNWK01000007.1, read as the reverse complement.
ATGAGCGAGTTCTCGATCAGGGCGGCGAGGACCTGGGCGACCGCGCCGGGGGTGCCGACGGCCCGCATGCCCTGCTTCCCCGAGTGCACGATGGCCCGTCCCGCGCTGCGGTAGGCCGGCCGCCACTCCTCGATCTGCTGCTTGACGACCTCGTCGAGGTCGAAGGCGACGGCGGAGCCGGTGCGCGGGTCCCGGGCGTTGGTGAGCAGCCGCTCGACGACGTCGGTGAGCCGCTCGACCTGGGTGAGCGCGATCGTCGCCTCCTCCTTGACCGTGTCCAGGTCGTCGGCGAGGGCGACCTCCTCCAGGCGCATGGAGAGGGCGGTGAGGGGCGTGCGGAGCTGGTGGGAGGCGTCGGCGGCGAGCCGGCGCTCGGCGGTGAGCATCCGGGCGATGCGTTCGGCCGAGGCGTCGAGGACGTCCGCGACGCGGTCGAGCTCGGGGACCCCGTACCGCTTGTGCCGGGGCCGCGGGTCCCCGGAGCCGAGGCGTTCGGCGGTCTCGGCGAGGTCGGTGAGCGGCGACGCCAGCTTGTCGGCCTGCCGTACGGCGAGGAGGACGGCGGCGACGACGGCGAGCAGCGCCACGGCGCCGATGATCAGGAGGGTGCGGCCGACCTCGGCGGTGACCGTCGACCGGGACTCCTCGACGACCACCGTCTCGCCGCGCTCACCCTCGGCCAGGCCCCGGATGACGTCGCCCTCGGGGCGGGTCCCGATCTCGATCGTGGACCGTCCGGGGATGCGGATCTGGGCGTACCTCTTGGCGCCGCTCTGCTCGGCGAGGATGTCCGGGTTGACCGGCTCCCCGCCGATCAGCCGGCTGTCCACGATCGAGACGATCCTCAGCGCCTCCGAGTCGACGCTCTCCTGAGCGCTGTTCGAGATCGTCCGGGTCTCCACCAGGACCAGCGAGACGCCGAACACGGCGATGACGACGAGCACCACGGCGAGCGTGGAGTTGATCAGACGGCGGCGCATGGCTTAACGGTGGCTCAGCTCTTCTCGAAGCGGAAGCCGACGCCGCGGACGGTGGCGATGTAGCGCGGGTTGGCGGCGTCGTCGCCGAGCTTCTTGCGGAGCCAGGAGATGTGCATGTCGAGGGTCTTGGTGGAGGACCACCAGGTGGTGTCCCAGACCTCGCGCATCAGCTGGTCGCGGGTGACGACGCGGCCGGCGTCGCGGACGAGGACGCGCAGGAGGTCGAACTCCTTGGCCGTGAGCTGGAGCTCCTCCTCGCCCATCCAGGCGCGGTGGGACTCGACGTCGATGCGTACGCCGTGGGTCGCGGGCGCGACGGCGGGCTCGGAGGAGCCGCGCCGGAGCAGGGCCCGGACCCGGGCGAGGAGTTCGGCGAGCCGGAAGGGCTTGGTGACGTAGTCGTCGGCGCCCGCGTCGAGCCCGACCACGGTGTCGACCTCGTCCGCCCGCGCGGTGAGGACCAGGATCGGGACCGTGTGGCCTTCGGCACGCAGCCGCCTCGCGACCTCCAGGCCGTCCATGCCGGGCAGGCCCAGGTCCAGCACGACCAGGTCGATCCCGCCCTGGAGTCCGGCGTCGAGGGCGGTGGGGCCGTCCTCGCGGACCTCGACCTCGTACCCCTCTCTCCGCAGGGCGCGGGCCAGCGGTTCCGAGATGGATGCGTCGTCCTCGGCGAGCAGTACACGGGTCATGGGGTGATGGTAGTCCGCACGGGTGCCGGGCCGGGGCGGGATCCGCTCGGCCGGGGCGACCCCTGGGGATCTTGTGGGTATCTTGCACATGACCTTCGAATGGCCTTGTGCGGTTGCGCCCCGACCTGTGATCCATCTCTCAAGTCCTTCCATATCCGGCACTGTCGTGTCGTATGGTGGCGAGACGTCAGTAGCGGTATTCGGGGACCTTTGGCCAGCTTCGCGCGCCGAGGTCCTCTTTCTGCGTAGAGGTGGGCACTGCCACCCTCGATGACGGCGAATGACCTGTGGGCCGGGTTCCGGGAAGCGAAGACGCACCTCCCGGAGCGTGGATCCCGGCTGAGTCCTGACCGACTCCGCCGGTGCCGGCCTCCCCCACCGGGCGCATCACGCTCACAAGGCGTGCGTCCCGACAGAGCAAGGATCGACATGGCGTCCAGCCTGACGAAGGACTCGGCCGAACCCCTCGGCTACGAGAAGACCTTCCTCGGCCACCCCCGTGGTCTGGCCACCCTCTTCATGACCGAGATGTGGGAGCGCTTCTCCTACTACGGCATGAGGGCCCTTCTCGTTCTGTACCTGGTCTCCGGCGGCGTGGACGCCGCTACGGGCAGCCAGGGCGGCGGCCTCGCGATGACCGCGGCGACGGCGACGGCGATCTACTCCGTCTACGTCTCGATGGTCTACCTCATGGCCATGCCCGGCGGCTGGTTCGGCGACCGTGTCTGGGGCGCCCGCAAGACCGTCGCGATCGCGGCCTCCGTGATCATGCTCGGCCACGTCTCGCTGGCCATCCCCGGCCAGGCGATGTTCTTCGTCGGCCTCGCGCTCGTCGCGGTCGGCTCCGGTCTGCTGAAGGCCAACATCTCGACGATGGTCGGCCACCTCTACAAGGGCGCGGACGACCCGCGTCGTGACGGTGGCTTCACGCTCTTCTACATCGGCATCAACCTGGGCGCGTTCTTCGCTCCGCTGGTCATCGGCACCGTCGGCGAGAAGGTCAACTGGCACCTGGGCTTCGCCCTCGCCGCCGTCGGCATGGGCCTCGGCCTGGCCGTCTTCCTGGCCTTCGGCAAGACGCTGAACCCGAAGAGCAGCGAGGTCCCGAACCCGCTGTCCGCCGCCGAGCGCAAGGCCGTCATCACCAAGGTCGCCGTCGTGGCCGTCGTGATCGCCGTCTTCTACGGCGCCGTCGTCGCCCTGGGCATGTACACCCTGAACTGGGCGATGGTCCCGATCACCCTCGCGGGTCTGATCATCCCGGTCGCCGTCCTGGCCCGCATCAAGCGCGACAAGGACCTGACCACGGGCGAGAAGTCCCGCGTGACCGGCTACATCTGGTTCTTCGTCGCCGCCGCGATCTTCTGGATGATCTACGACCAGGGTGGCTCGACGCTCTCCCTGTTCGCCGACGACAAGACCGCGGACACCATCTTCGGCCTCGGCTTCCCCGCCACCTGGTACCAGTCGCTGAACCCGCTGTTCGTCATGGCGCTGGCCCCGGTCTTCGCCTGGCTGTGGCTGTGGCTGGCCCGCAAGAACCAGGAGCCGAACACCATCGTGAAGTTCGCGATGGGCCTCGTCCTGGTCGGCGCGTCCTTCTTCGTCTTCATCGTCCCGATGAACATGGCGGGCGACGGCACCAAGGTCTCCCCGATGTGGCTCGTCTCGATCTACATGATCCAGACCATCGGTGAGCTGTGCCTCTCCCCCGTCGGCCTCTCCGTCACCACGAAGATGGCGCCGCAGAAGTACGCCTCCCAGATGATGGGTGTCTGGTTCCTCGCCGTCACCGCCGGTGACTGCACCACGGGTCTGCTCTCCATCGCGGGCGTCGACCTCAACGGGACGGGGATCATCGCCTTGCAGGCGGCACTCGCCGTCGCGGCCGGATTCGCGATCTTCATGTACCGCAAGAAGGTCCAGGGGCTCATGGGCAGCGTCCACTGACCCCTCCCCTCGTACGGCCGAAGGCCGCCGCACCGGTTCGGTGCGGCGGCCTTCGCCGTGTGCGGTGCGGCCTGCGCCGCCGCCTCACCTCCTGAGCCGCGCCCAGGGGGTGAAGGTGAACACCGCGCCGCCGAGCAGGATGACCGTGCCCGCGACCAGGGCGAGGGCGCGCAGCGCGCCGTCGTGCTCGGCGCCCGTCTCGGCGAGGTTCCCGCCGGAGGAGCCGCCGGTGCCCGCGCCGCCGGTGTCGGTCCCGGCTCCGCCGTCCGAGCCGCCGGAGGCGCCGCCCGCCTGCTTGCTGGTGTCCAGTTCGAGGGAGGCCGCCACGGCGCCCTTGACCTGGCAGGGGATCTCCAGCACGGCCGCGCCGAGGGTGACCTTGATGGTGAGCGTGCCGGGGCTGAGCGTCGACTTCCCGGTGGCGCCGGGCCGGTACGTGCCCTTCATGTCCTCCAGGCTCACCGGGGCGTCCTTGGCGAGGTCGGTGGGGTTGGGCGCGCCGGTGACCTTCACCGTGCCGCTGTCGGCTCCGCCGATCCTGACGGACATGGAGGGCGTGAGGGCGCCCTTGGGGAGGGCGGCCGGGCTCTTCATGACGCCCTTGGCCGTCTTGACGGTGAGGTCGTAGACCTCGCCGTTCTTCCTGGCGTTGATCGTCACCTTGGAGTCGATGGCCGGCGGCCCGGGGGACTGGCAGGCGAAGGCGACCTTCACCTCCTTGCCGGGGAAGTCGGTCTGTCCGCCGCCCCCGCCGGAGCCTCCGCCGGAGGAGGACGTCGAGCCGCCCGTACCGCCGCCGGCGGTCACTGCGGAGCCGCCGGTGTTGTTGGATTCCCCTCCGGTGGTGCTCGTGCCGCCGGAGGTCGCGGTGCCGCCGGCGTCGCTCGTGCCGCCGGTCGTGGTCGTGCCGCCGGTCGTGCTCGTGCCGCCGGTGGTGGTCGTACCGCCCGACGTCGTCGTACCGCCCGACGTGGTGGTCGTACCGCCCGCTGTCGTGGTCGTACCGCCCGACGTGGTGCCGCCGGACGTCGTGGTGCCGCCGGACGTCGTGCCGCTTCCGTCCGTGACCTTGATCGTCGCGCCGACCGGCACCGCTTCCTTCGGCGAGCACTTGGTGTCCGTCGAGAGGGGCTTGGAGACGTTGATCGTGTATTTGCCGGGGGTGAGGGTGATGTCGCCGGCCTTGTCGAGCTTCAGCTTGCCCTTCATGTCGGGCAGCACCATCGGGCTGTTCTTGGGAATCGGCGGGTTCTGCCGCGGTCCCTCCACGGCGACGGTGCCGGTCGCCGCGCCGCCGACGGTGAGGACGCCGGTCGGTTTGACCGTGTCCTGGCCGAGGTCGAGCACGTCGGGGTTCTTCGACGCGGCCTGGACCGTCTTCCAGACGATCTCGACCTCGTCGCCGACCTTGGCCTCCGCCGGTGCGGTGATGAGCACCTTCGTGGTGCCCTGCACGGGCGGGAGTCCGGAGATGGAGGGCGGGATGCACTCCGTCTTGTACGAGATCTCGGCGGCCTGGGCGGGGCCGGCGGCATACAGAATCCCCGCGCCGCCGAGCATCAGCGCGACCCCGGCCGCGCTCATCCTCCGTTGCGTACTCACACCTGTCCCTTCGTCGTCGGGCTGCTGCTCTCTGGCGCTGACGGTGCGGAGTCAGGGCTGAACCACGGCAGGACCGTGGTCGGTTCGTCGTCTCCCGGGGTGCCCGGTGCGGGGGCGGCGGGGACGGGGGTACGGGGCCGGATCCTCGGTCGGGGCCGGGTCCGGCGGGGGCGGGCGGGCGTCCCGGCGGGGCGGGCCGCCGGGCGGACCCTGTCCACCACGGCCATCCCGATCCGGAACAGCGCCGCCGGTACGACGACGGCGAGCAGCGCCCAGAAGAGCGTCACGCCCCAGGGCCGGCCGACCCCCCAGGGCTGCTCGACCAGGACCTTGCCCGCGTACCGCACGGAGACCTGGTAGTCGCCGTGGGCGCCGGCCGTCAGTTCGGCCGGGAGGCGTACGACGGCCTTCCGGCCGGGCGCGATCGTGCCGCGCCACTGGCGTTCCTCGTACTGCGGGGCGAACACGCCGTGGCTCGTGCCGACTTCGAAGACGGGGTCGCGGACGGGGGCGGAGCCGAGGTTGCCGACGGTGAAGACGACCTCCCGGTGCGGGGGCGCGCCGAACCAGACGAGGAGGCCGCTGGAGCCGTCGAGGCGGGCGGCGGCGAGGACGGCGAGCCGGCCGTCGCCCGAGGCCTCGGGGAGCGGCGCGGTCGGGTGTCCGGCGACGGTGAACTCCCGGTCGACGGCGTCCTGTTGTCCGGTGACGCCGGCGACGTGCACCACGCAGGGGCAGGGCTTGGGCGGTTCGGCGACCGGGAGTTTCGCGCTGAACGCGCCCCGGGCGTCGACGGTGGCGGCCCGGCCGTCGGTGTTGGCGCAGGAGTTGGTGCCGCCGATGACGCCCTTGCCGGGGGCGGCCTGGCCGCAGATCAGGAGCATGAGCAGCGCGCCGGGTTTCCAGCCGCTGCCGCTGACGGTGATCTCGCCGCCCTTGCCGCCCTCCGGCTGCGAGAGCTCGACGGCCGGCCCGGGGGCGGCGCCCGCGGGGGCCGCGGGCAGCAGTGCCAGGGCGAGGACCGCCAGCAGGGCGGCGGCCGTTCGGATCGTCCTCATGGTGTCGCTCCCTGCGGGGCTCGCTCGGTACGGGACCGCCGTCGCCGCCGTACGGTCCACGCGCCGCCGCCCGCGCCGAGGAGCACGCCGGCCACGGCGGCGAGCGCGGGGCCCGAGGCGAAGGCCGCTTCGGCGCGTGCCGTGGCGGGGGCCGCGCCCGGGGCGGTGGCGGTCAGCCGGACGGTGACGGAGTCGAGGGCGGGCGGGTCGGGCCAGGGTTCGGTGCGGGCGGCCCGCTCGCCGGGCCTGAGGGTGAGCCGCAGGGGGCGGTCCGGCCGGTCGAGGACCGTGCCGAGGAGGCCTTCGGCGCGGACCGCGAGGGTCGGGGCGAGGACCGTGGTGCCCCGGTTGACCAGGGTGTAGTGGAGGGTTCCGGCGTCGACGCGGACGTCCTCGACGGTGAGCGCGGCGAGCCTGGGGCCGTTCACCCGCAGTCGCAGGTCCACCCGCACCTCCCGTCCGGCGGCCGTGGCGCGCACGGTCCCGCGGTGTTCGCCGGGCGGGGTGTCGGCGGTGACGGTCACGGCGAACGGCACGTCCGCCCTGGTCCTGGCCGGCACGGTCACGGTCCGCGCGGCGAAGGCGACCGGCGCGCCCTGCCCGGCGAGGCGGACGGTGAGCGGCCGTGCGCCCGGGTTGGTCACCGACAGGGTGTCCTGGAGGACGCTGCCCGCGGGGCCTTCCAGATAGGCGTACGGCCGTCCGGCGGCGGGCGCCGCCGTCCAGCCCTGGGCCGCGGGGGGCGCCGCCGTCCAGCCCTGGGCCACGGGGGGCGCCGCCGCGACCACGCCGACGAGGGCGGTCGCGGCGGCGACGAGCCCGGAGCGCGCCGCCGCCCGCATCAGCGTGCCGTGCGCCGCGTGAGCCAGAGGACTCCGGCGGCGCCGGTCAGCAGGACGGTGCCGCCGAGGGTGCCGAGGGCCATGGCGGAGTCGAGCGGGCCGGTCCTGGGCAGCTCGTCCCCGGAGCCATCGTCGGCGGGCGGCGGGGTGTCGGTGCCGCCGGAGACTCCGGTGACCTGGAGTTCGAGCGACGGCTTGGGGTTGTTCTTGGGGGTGCAGGTGGCCGCGTCCATGCCGAGCGCGTGCACGATCAGCGTGCCGGCGGTGAAGGTGACCTTGCCGTTCTTCTTCGGTGTGAAGGTGCCGGTGAGGGTGCCGATGCCGATGGGGGTGTCGGGCGGGATGGCGGCGGTGTTCGGGGTGCCCTTGACCTTGACCGTGCCGGTCGCGTCGCCGCCGAGGACGAGTTCGGCGCGGGGGGTCATGACTCCCTTGGGGAGTTCGATCGGGCTGTCGGAGACGCCCTTCTCGAACGACATGGTGATCGTGTAGCCGTTGCCGCTCTTGACGGCCTTGATGTCGACGGGCGAGACGGCGCTCTTCGGCCCGATCTTCGTCTCACACGCGTAGTCGACGTCGACGACGGCCGCCTGGGCGGCGGGGGCGTAGGCCAGTACGGCCGCGCCCGTCATCGCGGCCGCCGCGGTGAGCGCGGCGGTCGTTCTCCTCCGGTTCGGCACCTTGGACACCCCGAGCACCCCTCACCGCAACATAGCTGACGGTCTTTCAGATTGGGCGTCAAGGTACGCCTGAGGCCGTACGGAGGGAAGAAGCGCGAAGGAAGAGAGAAGGTGAAAGTCCCGGGGGGGCTCCCACCCGGCCCGCGGGGCGGGCCCTATGCGGGTGCGGCGAGTTCGGCCCAGACGGTCTTGCCGGGGGAGCCGGGGGTCCGGTCGATGCCCCAGTCGAGGCAGAGCCGCTGCACGATGAACATGCCGTGGCCGCCGGGCCGGCCGGAGCGGTGCGGGGTGCGCGGCGCGGGCTGTCCGGCGCCCCGGTCGGTGACCTCGAGGCGCAGGGCGGTGGCCAGGCGCAGGACGCGGAGCCGCTCGGGCCCTTCGGCGTGCAGGCAGGCGTTGGTGACGAGTTCGGAGACGACCAGCAGGACGTCCTCGGCCGCGGCCCTGCGGTCGGCGGTGGCCGCGGGCAGCCAGCCCCACTCCTGGAGGGCCGTCCGCGTGAAGTCCCGGGCGAGCGGCACGGTGCCGCTGGTCTCGCCGAGGGCGAGCGTACGGACGTCGGAATCGTGGTCCATCAGCGCTTCACCTCACCGATTGACGAGACAGAGGGACGAGACAGAGGGGCGGGACGTGCGGGTGGCGCCGGAGGTGCCGGGGTGACGCGGGCCTCAGCCGGGGAGCGCCGTGGCGAGCGTCTCGTGGACGGTGAAGACGGCTTCCGCGCCCGTGATGTGGAACACCCTGGCCACCGGGGGCCGCATCGCCACCAGATGGACCCCGCCACCGGCCGCTTCGGCCCGCAGCCGGGCGCCGAGCAGCACGTTGAGCCCGGTCGAGTCGCAGAACTCCAGACCCGAGCAGTCGACGACGAGCCGGGAGCGGCCCGCGTCGAGCGCGTCGTCGAGCGGAGCACGCAGCAGTTCGGCGGTGTGGTGGTCGAGTTCACCCACAGGGGTGAAGAGTTCGCTCGCGGCGTCCACGGTCCGGGCCTCGACCCGCAGCCGTGCGGGCTGCGCGCTGCCGATGTGCTGGCGGTCCATGCCCGTGCCTCTTCTCGCTCTCGCGGATGCCGACTGACGTGCGTCGAACCCTACAAGCGGGGTGGCCTTCCTTGCACACATGGGCTCACACATATCGGTACGAAACGGATTATTGGCACTTGCAACGATCACCTTCGAGCAGGTAGGGCTAGAAGAGAACACCCGACACGACCGGCTTCGGAGGCGCCGCAAACCGCAGCAGACACCCCGACGAAGGAGACCCATGTCACCCCGGCTCGACGCCCCGCGTACCCCCGACGCGCCGTCGGCAGCGCTCACCCGCCCCCTGCCCCTCGACGTACCCGCCGACGTCCCCCTCGACCGGATCGGCCCGGTCGACTCGCGCGCCCTGTCGAAGCAGCTCTTCGCCCGGCTCGCGGAGCTCGAGGAGGGCACCCACGACCACGCGTACGTCCGCAACACGCTCGTCGAACTCAACCTGGCCCTCGTCAGGTTCGCCGCCGCCCGCTACGGCACCCGCAGCGAACCGATGGAGGACATCGTCCAGGTCGGCACCATCGGCCTCATCAAGGCGATCGACCGCTTCGAACTGGCCCGCGGCGTCGAGTTCCCCACCTTCGCGATGCCGACCATCATCGGCGAGATCAAGCGCTTCTTCCGCGACACCTCGTGGTCCGTCCACGTACCCCGCCGGCTCCAGGAGCTCCGGCTCGACCTCGCCAGGGTCGGCGACGAGCTCGCCCAACGCCTCGACCGCGCCCCGACGCCGGCCGAACTCGCCGAGGCGCTCGGCATCTCCCCCGAGGAGGTCGTCGAGGGCATGACGGCGAGCAACGCGTACACCGCGACCTCGCTCGACGCCCAGCCCGACGAGGAGGACGGCGGAGGCGGCGAGGCCGCGCTCGCCGACCGGCTCGGCTACGAGGACCACGGCCTGACCGGGATCGAGTACATCGCCTCCCTCAAGCCGATGATCGCCTCGCTTCCCGAACGCGAACGGCAGATCCTCTCCCTCCGCTTCGTCTCCGGACTGACCCAGTCGGAGATCGGCGACGAGCTCGGCATCTCCCAGATGCACGTGTCCCGGCTGCTCTCCCGCACCCTCGCCCGGCTGCGCCGGGGCCTCACTCTGGAGGAATGACCCCCACCGGCTCCCCCGAGCCGCCAAAATGGCCCCGGAAAGGGCCCGTTCACGGTCTGCCGACCACGGACGGGCCCTTCCGCACGACCGGTCGCACCGCGGCGGACCCCGCCGGCCACGGCACCACGGGGTCTTGTTGACGTGCCGTCCGAATTGGGCGACATTGAGCCCGGGGTTCAGGGGGGAATCACAGGATGTCTGCGTACGCGGAACTGGAAGAACGCATGCGCGGCCGGCTCGGGGGCAGGGAATGCCTCTACGTGCCGTCGTGCCGCTTCGGTCTCTATCTCGCACTGCGCCGGTGGTGCGAACCCGGCGGCCGGGTGCTGATGTCACCCGTCAACGACGACGTCATCTTCTTCGTCGCCCTCGCCGCCGGCCTCCGCCCGGTGCAGGCGCCGCTCGATCCCCGCGACGGGTCGGTCGACACGGCGGCGATCCCCGAGTCCGTCTGGCAGGGGCTCTCCGCCGTCCTCACCACCAACCTGTACGGGAACCCGGACCCGGCACCCGAACTGCGCGCCCACTGCGACCGGCTCGGCATCCCGCTGATCGAGGACGCGGCCCACGCGATCGGCTCCACCGTCGGCGGACGCCCGGTCGGCACGTACGGCGAGGCGTCCGTCTTCAGCCTCTCGAAGCACACCGCCGCCAAGACCGGCGGCTTCCTCACCCTCGCCGACCCGGCGCTGCGCGAGGAACTCGCCGCCGCCCGCGACGCGTTGCTCCGGCCGACCCGCGCCACCGCCGAACTCGCCTACCTCGTAAGGCCGTACGCCGAGGCAACCGTGCGCGGACTGCGCCTGGTCAAGGCCGCGCGGACGACCATGCGGCTGCTCGGCCTTGAGGAACGGGAGGAGATCCGGATGCCGCTGCGCGCCGACGAACTGGCCCGCGCCCTGCCGGCCGCGCCCGCCCTCGACCCCTTCCACTCCTGGGTCCGGGTCGACATGCACGACTACCGGCTCAGGCCGGGCCCCGGCCGGCTCCGCCGCACCGCCCGCAGGCTGGAGCGCCTCGACACCGTCCTCGCCGCCCACCGCGAGGGCACCGCCCTCCTCCAGGCCGGCGAGTACGGGACGGCCTCCGACGAGCCCGCGCAGCCGCTCTTCCGCGTGCCGCTGCTCGTCGACGACCGGGACGCCGCGGCCGCCGCCCTCGCCCGGCACCGGATCACCACCGGCTACCTCTACGACCCGCCGCTCGACAGCTACGCCGGCGAGACGTTCACCGACCCCTCTCCCGCGCCCGGCCCCGCCGCCTGGTTCGCCCGGCACGCCCTGCCCGTCGACCCGCGCCACGCCCGGCAGGCCCTCGCCGTGCTGCGCGCCGCCGGCATCCGCCCCGCCCACCACCCCTCGGCGGTCCCCGGCGGCGCCCTGTGACGGAGACGGAGACGGTACGGCCCCGGGGGGCGGACCGGCCGGCGTCCGAGGACCCCCCGGCCACCCCGCCGCCCCCGGCCGGCGGCGCCGACGAGGACGGCTCGGGCGAGGGCTCGATGTTCCGCAACGCCTACGCCCTCATGCTCTCCACCGGCGTCTCGGCGGCCCTCGGCCTCGGCTTCTGGCTGGTAGCGGCCCGCTACTACTCGGAGGAGGCCGTCGGGCAGGGCTCCGCAGCCATCGCCGCCCAGCGGATGCTGGCCTCGCTGACGGCGACCACGATGATCGGCGCGGTCGTCCGCTACGTGCCCCGCGCCGGCCGCGCCACCGGGCCCCTCGTGCTGCGGATGTACCTGGTCAGCACCGTCGTCGTCGCGCTGGCCTGCGGTGTCTTCCTGCTCACCCTGGACCGGTGGGGGCCCTCGTACGCCCCACTCGGCACCCTGTCCGCCGGTCTCTTCTTCACCGCCTCCTGCGTCGGCTGGGCGCTGCTCACCCTCCAGGACGGCGTCCTCACCGGCCTCAGACGGGCGATCTGGGTCCCGGTCGGCAACGCGGTCTTCTCGCTCGGCAAGCTCGTCCTGCTCGTCGTCCTCGCCGCCGGCCTGCCCGTCCTCGGCGTCTTCGTCTCCTGGTCGGCGGCGATCGCCCTGTCCGTGGTGCCGCTCGGCTGGCTCGTCTTCCGGCGCCTCATCCCCCGGCAGGCCCGCGCCGACCGGGACCGCGAGCCGCCCGGCCTGCGCGAGATCGGCCGCTTCATGGCCGGGGACTCCGTCGGCGCGCTGTTCAGCCTCGCCATGATCAACCTGCTGCCGGTGATGGTCGCCGTCCGCTTCGACGCCGCCCACAACGCGTTCTTCTACACGGCGTACACCGTCGGCGGCACCATGGAGTTCATGGCCATCAACATGGCCTCCTCGCTCACCGCGCACGCCTCGCACAGCCCCGAGTCCCTCGCCGAGGGCGTGCGGGGCGCGCTGCGCCGCATGGTGCTGCTGCTCGTCCCGGTCGTGCTCTTCCTCGTCGTCCTCGCCCCGCTCCTCCTCACCCCCTTCGGCGCGGACTACGCCGAGAACGGCACGACCGTGCTCCGGCTCCTCGCCGCCGCCGCGCTGCCCCGGGTCGCCGTCGAGCTGTACATCGGGGTGCTGCGCGTCCAGGGCCGTACGGGCGTCCTCGCCGTCCTCCAGGGCGCCATGTGCGCCCTGGTCCTCGGCAGCGCCGTCGTCCTCCTCGGGCCCCTCGGCATCTCCGGCGCTGGATACGCCGTCCTCGGCTCGATGACCCTGATGGCGGTGGCCTGCGTCCCCGGCCTGCGGGCCGCGCTCAAGGGCCGGGTGCCGGCCGAGCGGCCCCGGGACGTCACGCGGACGAAGGAGCGCGCGGAGGACGGCTACGGCACCAACTGGGCGCGGGAGAGCGCCTATCTGCGCGGTGCGCACGACTCGGTGACGCCGGCGTTCGGCATCCCCGTGTACGTCCCCCGGGACGCCGACGGGCCGGTGGGGAACCCTCGCCCGACGCCGTCCGCGTCCCCGCCGGCCCGGCCGGCTTCCGTCGAGGCGACGGCCGGCCCGGACCGGTGGGCGGCCGGGTCGTGGCTGCTGCTCGGCCTCGCGGCGGGGCTCTTCTGGCTGCCGCTCGCCCGCTCCGGCGAGGCGGCCGTGGACCGGCTCTCCGGCACCGGCCTGCTGACGGCGCTCCCGCCCGGCACGCTCGTCGCCGGGCTGCTGCTCGTCGCCCTCCAGGGCGCCGCCGTCGGCCTGAGGGCCTTCCGGCCTTTCTTCGCCGGAGCGGTCCTCCTCGCCACCTTCCTCGCCCTCCACACCGCCCCTCCCCTCCTGGGGCTGCGGCCCGCCCCCGCGGGCGGCCCCGGCGCGGGGCTCCTCGGGGACGCCGGCGGGCTCGCCGCCGCGGTGACCCCGGTCGCGCTCCAGGCGCTGAGCCTGCTGCTCGTGGCCCTGCTCCTGCGCGTCCTCGGTACGGCCGACCGGGTCACGGTAGGGGTCGTGTGGGTTCTCGTCTGGGCCGGCTGGGCGGGCCAGCAGGCCTTCGCCGCCGCCCCGCTGCCGCTCTTCCTCGGCCTGACCGGGGCCACCATGGCGGTCTGCGCCGTCCGCGGTCTGGCGGCGGGCCGCCGCTGAGCCGCCCCCCGACGGTTCAGCGGCCCGGCACGTCCTGCCGGAAGTAGGGGTCGCGCCCGGCGATCCGGTACCCGTCGAGGCCCGGGCCCGAGTCGACCGTCAGGTCGCAGCCGGGCCCGGGCACGGCCCGGTTCCAGTGCACGTACGCCTTCACCCCGGGCAGCGTCGGCGCCACCTCCGGGATCGCGGTGTACCAGTCGCGCTGCCGCTCGGGCCGCCGGGGGTCGGGGGCGGTGGAGAACTCGGAGAGCATGACGGGCTTGTCCGCGGAGACGTTCTCCCGGAGCCAGTCGTAGGCGGGGCGCTGGCTCTCGTCGAAGTCCCGCCAGTCCTCCGTGCCGTGGCAGAGGTAGTAGTTGTACTGGTCCATGCCGATCCAGTCGACGTAGTCGTCGCCGGGGTAGAGCCGTTTCATCGCGTCCGCGCTGCCGAGGTAGCCGGAGACCGTCCACACCCAGACCACGTTGTCGGCGCCGAGCCGCTCGAACCGGTCGCGGAGGTGGCGGTAGGCGGCGACGTACTCGGCGGGGGTGCCCGCCCCCTCCTTGATCCGGGCGTCGGCCTCCTGGTCGAAGGCGAGGAAGACCCGCTTCCCGTAGGCCTTGACGCGGCGGATCTGCGGGTCGATGACCTCGGTGTCGTACCGCCCCGAGGCGATGTTCCGCCAGCCGAGCTGGGTCTCGGTGTAGCCGGCGTGGTGGGGCTCCTTCCACACCGTGGACTCCCAGGCGAGCATCAGCATGCGGTCCCGGCCGAGGGCCCGCTCGTCGGGAGTGAGGAGCGTCCCGTCGAGCTCGTTGCCGGACATGTCGTGGTACGTGTAGACGAGATCGAGGCGGCGGCCGATCTTCTTCTCGAAGGCGTGCACCGGGCGGACCAGCGAACTGTCCTCGTCGTACGGGATGTACGCGCCCCACCAGGCCCCGCACGGGGCGACGAGCCGGGAGTCGACCGCGCACCCGTCGTCTCCCTCGGCCACGGTCGCCCACACCCCGATGCCGGCGGTCAGCGCGCCGACGGCGGCGAGCGCCACCGCGAGCCGCCCGGCGGCCCCGCCCCCGGCGTGCCGCGCGGTCATCGGCCGTCACCGGGCCCTCGTTTGCGGAACCGGAAGGACGCGGTGCCCTCGGGCTCGACCGCGCCGCGGGTGGCGGCGGGCAGCGGCAGACCGGGGAGCAGCGCGACGGCGGTGGTGAACGCGGCGAGCGGGACGAGGAACGCGGTCACGGAGAACCCTTCGACCAGGAAGAGGAGGGTGGCGGTCAGCGAGGCGAGGGAGAGGCTGATCGGCGCGGCCAGGGCGAACGCCTCCAGACGGGCGCCGGGCCGCAGTCCGCTCGGCTGCGGATGGAGCAGGGCGAGGCCCGGCCCGAGGCAGACGAAGAGCAGCACGGGCAGCCAGCGCAGGGGTGAGCCGCCGGGCAGCAGGCTCGCCGCGAGGGCCAGCCAACCGGAGACGGCGACGACCCCTCTGATCCGGTTCCGGGTCGTGTTCACGGTGCACCGCCTGTGCTGGCCGGGGCCCCCTTCGGGGCCGGGGTGTAGGCGAGGACGATTCCGTACGGGCGTTCCTCGACGGTCCTGAAGAGCGGGGACGCCTTCAGCCGGCTGCGCAGGGTCTCGAAGCCTCCGGGCGGCAGCAGTCCCTCGCCGGCCGTGTAGACGTCCTGGGTCCGGGTGAGGACGACGTGGGCGGTGACGCCCGGCGGGATCCCGTCGGCGAGGTAGCGGGCCGGGTCGGCGAGCATCCGCTCGTTCTCGGGCAGTTCCTGCTCGGCGAAGAACCAGTGCTCGACGTGGTCGTAGCGGTGCAGCGCCTGCGGGAAGGACCCGGAGGTGGCGAGGAGCAGACCCCCGTCGGGCAGCCGGTCGATGGCGCGGGTGACCAGCTCCGTCTCGGCGGGCGGGGTGTAGTACATCGCCTCCTTGCCGTAGTACGCGGGCAGGAAGCCGGCCGTCAGGGCGAGCAGGGCGACCGGCAGGGCGACGGCCGCGGTGCGGCGCCGGGCGACGCTCGCGCGACTGCGATGGGTGCCCGCGGTGGCGGGCACCAGCGCGGCCGCGGCGAAGAACGCGGCGCCGGGCAGTCCGAACAGATAGACCCGGAAGAGCATTTCGCCGCCGTAGTCGTTCACGACGAACAGCGGCACCGGGGCGACCGAGACGAGCAGCAGCGGCAGGGCGCTGCGGGTCAGCCGGCGGCGCCAGAGCACCGCGATCCCGGCGAGCACGACGACGGCGAGGGCCATGGCGATGCTCGCCCGTCCGGCCAGCTCGGGTCCGGGGCCGGTGAGCTGTCCGGCGTATCCGGCGCGGGAGTTCTCGGTGAGCTCGCCGAGCGACTGGCGCAGCGTGCCGAGGGTCTCCAGGAACAGCGGCCGGCCCATGGTGAGGTTCCAGGTCAGCATCAGCAGCCCGGCGACGACGAGCAGGCCGTAGTTGCGGTACCGGCGGGTGAGCGCGAGGACGAACAGGGCGGCGCAGAGCATGACCGGCGTGAGCTGGTGGACGGCGTTGATCGCGAAGATCACCGGGGACAGGATCAGCACGCAGATCGCGCGCTGGCGCACCCCCGTGGGCGGCGGCACGGCGGTCGCGGCCGGGTCGAGGTACGCGCGGTCGCGCAGCCGTCCCGCCGAGCCGGGCCGCACGAAGTGCCGCAGCACGACGGCGAGCACGGTCAGGTGCAGCAGGTACGCGAGGCCCTGCGGCGCCAGGTAGTCCTGCCCCACCCAGTTGGCGAGCTGGAAGATCCAGACGGCGGTCCACACCAGCCGCCAGTCCTCGGCGAAGGTCCGGTAGATCAGCACCAGCAGGGGCAGGGCGATCAGGCCGAGGACGATCGGCGCCCAGTTGAGGTAGACGGCCGTGGACTCGACGCCGAAGGCGCGGACGAGCGCCGCGTTCAGGGTGAAGAAGCCCGGCCACTGCTCGTAGGCGGACATGTTCCCGGACAGGCCGGCGTTCGGCCGCAGTTCGCCGGCCGCGAGGACCGCGTCGACCACGGCGTCGTGCTTGGACGCCCACGGGTAGCGCACGGAGTCGTACAGCACGGCCGGGGCCGCCTTGAGCGCGACGATCAGCGCGACGCAGTAGGCGAGTGGCCAGCCCGGCGAGGTCCCGGCGCGGCGCAGCGCGACCAGGAACCCGGCGGTGAGGACGAGCAGGGAGGCGTAGAACGCGGCGGGCAGCCGGTCCAGGAGCCCGAAGTCGTCCATGGTCCGGAAGTCGATGCCGGGCAGGGCGAGCGCCCACAGGCCGAGGCCGAACACCAGGAGGACGGGGGGCAGCAGGGCGAGGTCGGGCAGCGCGGCGCGGCGCGTCCGCGCCTCGGACGCGGCGCCGTGGTCCCCGGCGGGCGCCGGCCGCACGTCTCCGGTCGGCGTCGGGGGAGAGAGGTGGTTCGTCATCCCGCGAACTCCGCTCCGCGCACCAGCGCGCGTGTCCGCCGGTACATCCGCCAGCCGATGGTGGACAGCGAGTCCGGGTACGGCGCCGTCCTGGCGCCGCGGCCCTCCATCCAGCCCTCGACGTCGGCGACGGTGTGGGTGCGGCGCACGATGAGCCGGGCGATGCGGTAGATCTGGTCGTTCCCGGAGCTCAGCGCGTGCCGGACGGCGACGGCCGAGGTGTAGCCGGCGGCCGCGGCGGCCCGCCGGACGGCCGGGCTGTTGTAGCCGTGCGGATAGGCGAGGTGCCGGACCTCGTGGCCGAGCGCGTCCTCCAGAACCGCCTTGGACTCCCGCAGTTCGCGCCGGAGCGCGGCCGGGGCCAATGTGTCGAGCTGCGCGTGGGTGGCGGTGTGCGCGCCGACCTCCATCCCGTACCTCTCCAGGCGCGGCGCCTGGTCGAGGGTCATCATCGGCGCGGGCGGCAGCAGACACGGCCGTCCCGGGGTGATGGCCCCGGTGGTCAGGTACGCGGTGGACGGCAGCTCGCGGGCGGCGAGCGCCTCGGCCGTCGGCCCGACGAGGTCGGCGAAGCCGTCGTCGAAGGTGAGGACGACGGGGCGGGGCGGCAGCGGGGCCCCGGCGGCGAGGTGCGCGGCGAGGGCGCCGACGGTGATCGCGGTGCGGCCGCTGGCGACGATCGCGTCGAGCTGGGAGGCGAACTCCCTGGGCGAGACGGTGAATTCGGCGATCCAGTCGGGCGGGTCCTCCATCACGGCGTGATAGAGGAGGACGGGTATCCGGGTGTGGACGGGCACACCGGTCATCGCTTCCCTCCCTGGGTGCGGGCCTTCAGGTAGCCGATCGGGCCGTAGAGCATGCCGCGCCGCTCCAGCCGGGAGAGGCTGCGGGGCCAGGGGTGGTGGTGGGTGCCGTGCTCGCCGGGGACGCCCTGCCCCTCGTGCCCGCCGCCGCGCTGGGCGGTCATCGTGCGGGCGTGCGCGAGGCCGCGCGGCAGCCGGGTGAGGAGCGCGGGCAGCATGCGGGGGCGGCGGACGAGGGTCGCGGTGAGGTAGGCGGTGAGACCGGCGCCGTAGCCGTACGCCTGGTTCCGCACGTCCTGCCAGGTCTCTCGGTGGTGGTGCCAGACGAGCGCCTCGGGGGTGTAGCGGAGGCGGAAGCCGGCGGAGAGGACGGCGACGAAGGCGTACAGGTCGTCGCCGCCCCTGGCCGGGGTCCCGGTGCCGGTCGCCGGGTCGAAGCCGCCGGCCCGGCGGAGGGCTGCGGCCCGGAAGGCCATGTTGGCGCCGGATCCGAAGCTGCCCGCGGTGAAGGGGAAGAGCGGTTCATCGGCGGGCGGTTCGGCTGGGTCGTACAGGCGGGGCGCGAAGCCCTTGGCGAAGCCGCCGTGCGATTCGAGGAGGATCTGGGCGGGGGTGCTCAGCCGGGCGGGCAGGATCAGGCCGGTGACGCAGCCGAGCCCGGGGTCGGCTGCGAAGGGCTCGGTGAGGGCGGTCAGCCAGTGCGGGTCGGCGATCACGTCGTCGTCGGTGAAGGCGAGGACGGTGGCGTCGGTGGCCGCCGCGCCGGTGTTGTGGGCGACGGCGAGGCCGGGAGTGTCCTCGCGGACGTACCGGACGCGGCCGGCGTACTCCTTGGTGACCAGGTCGTGGGTGTCGGTGGTGCGGGGCGCGTTGTCGACGACGATCAGCTCGTGGTCGGGGTGGTCCTGGGCGAGGAGCGAGTCGAGGGCGCGGGCGAGCTGCTCGGGGCGCTCGCGGGTGGCGACGATCACGGCCGTACGGGGCGGGGTGAGCCCCTTCCGGTTCCGGGCGAGGACATCGGGCCGGGCGAGCGGCCGGACGGCGGCGAGGCGCTCGGCGTCGGCGCGGGGCCCGGTCGCCGCGAGCCGCTCGCGGGCGAGGGCGGTGAGCACCTCGGCGGGGTCGTCGCCTTCCGCGACCGTGCCCAGGACGGTGGCGGCGGGGCGCCCCTCGACCCGGACGAGCGCGTAGACGTCTCCGGGCACGAGGGCGGGCCCGCCGGGCGCGGGACGGAGGGACAGGGCGGGACCGTCGGGCGCGGCGAGATCGAGCTCGGCGACGGAGAGGGCTGGGGGGAGGGACTGGGGGTGGGGTGGTCGGCTGCTCAACGGGGATCCCCTAGGGAGGTACGGCGGCGGGCACGGGCTCGACGACTACGGATGCGGCGGGCACGGCCGCGCCGATAACGCCGGAACCACCACGGACGGCGTCACCGGCAGGCCGCGGCTAACGGTTTCCCCGCAGCCGGGCGACCCCGTTGAGAGTGGTCCGGGCCCGGGCCGCGAGCGCGGGCCTGCTGCGGACGAAGCTGTGGGCCCGGCGGGCGGGCTCGCGCCCGAGCCAGTGGAGGGCGGCTCGGGCTCCCGGGACGAACACGGCCCCCTCGTACACCGTCAGTTCGCCCGTCTTCAGCGCGTCCTTGTACTCGGCGTCGCCGCGCCCCAGGTCGAGCAGCCCGATCCCGGCGGCCGCGGCGGCCTCGGCCATCCGCAGGTGCAGGACGAGGCCGGGCGAGTACTTCGCGAACTCGGGGTCGTACGAAGGGAACCAGCAGGACAGCACCGTCCCGGAGCGCAGTCCGAAGTGGGCGGCGATGGGCCGCTCCCCCACGTACAGCACGGACAGGACGCCGGAGCAGCCGGGCGTGCGCTGCTCGTGGAGGCGCCGGACGAGGGTGGTGATCCACTGCTTGGCGAAGCGGTCGCCGCGCCCGGTCCGCCGGTACTGGGCGGACTTCCACTCCATGAGCGTGCGCAGGGCGGCCGGGTCTCGCTCGTCGAAGACGAAGCGCACCTCGCCGTCCGCCTGGCGGCCGAGCTTGCGCTCCTTGGCGAGGGTGGTCTTCAGGAACTTGGGCGACTGGACGCGCAGCAGCGCCTCGTAGGCCGCGTACCCCTCGCCGACGTCGATCACGGGCGAGGCGAAGGACTCGGTGGCGGCGCCGGCGAAGACGAGCTGGCCGTCCTCCAGGTTGTCGAACTCCCACATCGCGATCCCACAGGCCCGCGAGACCGCCCGCGCGGCCGGCCGCAGTCCGGGCCGCAGGACGGCGCCCTGGCTGTCGGAGACGCCGAAGCCGATGGCCCGGCCCTGGCCCAACGGGCCTTTCTCGTACGGGAAGAAGCCGACCGGCTCGTCCCCCTCCCACCACACGGCGACCCGCGACCGGGGCCTCACCTCGGCGACGGCCCGGGTGAACTCCGGTTCCATGAAGGGGTTCGCGGGGGCGCCGGACGCCGCACGCAGTGTCCGCCACGCCTCGATCTCGCGCCCGCTCAGCTCCCCCGGCCTCACGATCCGCACACGGAATGCGCTCACCCTGCCGACCCCCCGGTCTACCCCCTGAGTGCTGCCAGGACAGGAAGGTACCGGCCCGAACCCCTCCTCGGCAGGCATACTCGCCCTTTGGGTCACGGAGGGGGCGAGGGTGGCCGGGACGAAGCCGATCCGCCAGCACCAGGCACGGAGCACTTCGTTCCTGCTGAACGCCACCAACTCCGAGTTGACGCAGTACTCCTGACGTCGACTCAGATGCCTTGCGCAGTCACATCAGCACTCTTAGTGTCCATGATCGTCGATCACCGGCCGGCTCGGAGAAGAGGTACGACGTGCGGAGAACCGTGTTAACCGCGGCGACCGTCATACCGCCGTCCCGGCGAACGCCGTCCCCCAGCCCGACGCCGTTCCGGCCGCCTCGACGGAGTCCGACCCAGTCGACCCGCCTCTGCTCGACACGACCGCGGACGGCGGCACCGTCCGTGTCAACGTCGTCACCCGCAACCGCGCGGCCTTGGACTCCGCCTCCGAGGCAGGCGAGACACTCGTCTCCTACGACTCACTGCCCTTCGTCACCCTCCGCGTGGACGAGGCGGGCCTTCAGCAGCTGAACACCGATCCGAACGTCGTCAGCGTCTCCGAGGACGTACCGGTCGCACCCACCCTGGACGAATCCGCCCTCACGATAGGCAGCGCCGGGACCTTCGCGGCCGGGAAGACCGGCGCCGGCACAACGGTCGCCGTCCTCGACACCGGCGTCGCCGTCGACCACCCGTTCCTCTCGGGTCGCGTCACGGGTGAGGCGTGCTTCTCGGTCACCGACGCGAGCGTCGGCTCCACCAGTCTGTGCCCCCGACGGCACCGGGGAGCAGGTGGGCCCCGGCAGCGCGGACGTCGAGACAGGCCCGTGCGCCACCATGGGCGCCGTCTGCTCCCACGGAACCCACGTCGCCGGGATCGTCGCCGGAGACGGAATCGGCGTCGACGGTGCCCCCAAGCGCGGCGTCGCCCCCGACGCGGACGTCCTCGCCATCCAGGTCTTCTCCAAGTTCACCTCCGACGACCGCTGCGGAGGCGTCGGCAAGAGCCCGTGCGTGCTCAGCTTCACCAGCTCCCAGGTCAAGGCGCTGGAGAAGGTACTCGCACTGAAGCGGGCCGGAACCGACATCGTCGCGGCGAACATGAGTCTGGGCAGCGGCCGCTGGACCAGCGCGTGCTTCACCGACGCCCGCAGTCGATCAGAACAGGCTCGCGCCGTCCTCCCTGCAGGTGTACGTGGATGTCCACCGCACTGGGCCCGGCGATCTGAACATCGACCTCGTCGCCCCTGACGGTTCCGTCTACCCCCTCCAGCAGGCCCGGGGCGACGGGACCGCGGAGATCCACGAGTTGTACCAGGTGGACGCGAGCAGCGAGCAGTCGAACGGCACCTGGAAGCTCCGTGTCACCTCGATCGGCACAGGCGGCTCGATCAGCGGCTGGGACCTTCGCTTCCCGTGGTTCGACAACTGGACGGAAACGCAGATTCCCGATCTGGGCACCGCCGAGTCTCCGGTGGTCGTCGGCAGCGCGCGCACGGGCAACGCCCCGCAGGCGACGCGGGTCTATGTCGACATCCACCACTCATGGCGCGGCGATCTCCAGCTGGACCTGATCGCCCCCGACGGCCGCGTGTACCCCCTGCGGGCAGCGGCGGCCAAGGATTCCGGCGACACGATCCACGAGAACTACGTCGTGGACGCGCGCGCCTCTTTGCCGAAGGGCACCTGGAAGCTTCGGGCCAAGGACACCGCGCAAGGGAACAGTGGATCGATCAGCGGCTGGATGCTGACGCTCTGACGGCATCGGGTCATAGGGGGCGCGCTCGTCGAGCGCGCCCCCTATGGCCCGAAGGGCGGGAGGGGTACCGGGCACTCGGGGGTGGAATCCCGGGTTCCCGACCTTCATCCCGCCATTGGCCCGCGTGAGCCGGTCAGTGCGCCCTACGGGCCTGTACAGGGGGTGAGGCCCCCATAGAACAGTTCGTGATCACGAAGAATCGGGGGGGGCAACTTTGCGTGGGAACGCGCAGGTATGGAGAACCGTCTCCGCCGCTCTACTGGCCTTTGCCGTGGTGGGCGCGACAGCTCCCACCGCCCAGGCGGACGAGCCGGGCACGCCGGCTTCGGCCGAGGACACGGCCCAGTTCGCCGGCATCGCCGAGGCGTACCTCCAGAAGCGGGCCGAGGCGGTCACGGCCCTCAGCGCCGAGCTCCCGCCCAGCACGCCGGCGGACGTCTCGCCCGACCTGGCGGAATTGCTGGAGGCCGACTTCGCCGCCCTGGCAGAACAGGGCCGTGTGCTCGAAGGCGTCAACGGGGGCTACAGCAGCGCGGAGGTCGACCTCCTGGTCGACCAGGCGACGGTCAGCGGCAACACCGCGACCGTAGAGGTGACCGAGGACACCAAGCTCCACTACCCGGACCCGCAGCCCGGCGAGCCGGCCTACGAGGAGTACTCGCTCCCGCACACGCTGACCTACACGAAGGCGGTCGACGGGACCTGGGACCTCACGAACGACCAGGCACGGGTCGACTGGACCGGGCCCGCCCCGACGACCCAGCTCACCCAGCCGGTCGACGTGCCGGCCCCCGACTCCGAGCCCGAGGGCGACAAGGCGGCGGCCGCAGGGACGGTGAACGACGGCCTCGACCCGCCGACTGAGGAGCCGGACCCGACCAGCGGCTACAACTACGGCAGCATGGCGTCGTACGCGGACAGGCACTGGAAGCGGGGGAACTCCGACTACCGCGTCTACGGAAACGACTGCACGAACTTCATCTCGCAGGCGATGCGCGCCGGCGGGTGGGGGGCGACGTCGGGCAGTGCGATGAGCCGCAAGGACAACAACAAGTGGTTCTACGGCAGCTTCACATGGACCACCAGCTACACCTGGGCCGGCGCCGAGAACTGGTACTGGTTCGCGAACAAGCACTCCAAGCGCACCAGGATGCTCAGCAACGTGTGGCACATGGGCAAGGCCGACGTCCTGCAGGCCGACTGGAAGCGCGACGGCATCATCGACCACAGCATGATCGTCACGAGCCGGACGTCGAACGAGACCTACCTCACATACCACACGCCCAGTACGCACAACAAGAAGCTCAGCACGATCGTGGCGCAGTACCCCCGTGCCTGGTGGTACGCCCACCGGACCTGATCGATTGATGAGGGACGCATGACATTGCGAAAGTCTCACATGCTGGCCGTCTTCGCCTGTGCGCTGCTGGTGGGATGCACTCAGGAGCCCGCTCCCCAGGGCCGTACGGAACGGCAGACCGCCGAGGCCTATGTTCAGGCGCTGAACAGTCGTGATGTGGAGGCGCTCGCGACGCTGGGGCCCCCGGGCTACGAAGAGGTCGAGGCGGACGCCCGCAAGGCCGTTGCCGCCGACGGCGGCAAGGGGCTGGAGATCGACAGCGTCAAGGTGTCGCACGAGTTCGGTGCCGACGTGGCGAGCGCCCATGTGGTCGCCACGGACCAGGCCGGCAAGCCCTTCGCCACCTACGTGCCGATGTTCCGTCACGACGGCACCTGGGTCGTGGTCCTCGGCCACGCTCCCGGTGCCGGAAAGCCCGGCGTCAGCCCGGCGGCCACGGAGTCGCCGGACTAGCGTCCGCGATCCGGTGCGAGTGCTGGACAGGTCCCGGGAACGCAGCAGGCCCCGCCCCCCAGGGGCTTCAGAAGGTGGGCCTGCGGCGGACCTGGGACCTCGTTGTTCCCCATCCTCGCCAGGCATACTCAGCCGTTCCGTGGCCGCACCGCGAAGCAGCGGCCACGTGGCGGCGAAGGTGGACAAGAGGCGGATGGGGCAGGGTAGTTGAAGATCATCGGGCAGGGCAGGACCGCGGACGTCTACGCGCTCGACGAGGCTCGGGTGCTGCGGCGGTACCGGGACGGCGACGACGCGACGCGGGAGGCGGGGGTGATGACACGGCTGGCGGACCACGGCTATCCGGTTCCGGCGGTGATACGCGCCGAGGGGCCCGACCTGGTGATGGAGCGCCTCGCCGGACCGTCGCTCCTGGAAGCGCTCCTGGACGGTACGTATGAGCCGGAACCGGCGGGCGAACTGATAGCGGAGCTCCTCACCCGCCTGCACGGCCTGCCGGGCTCCCGCCTCCTGCATCTGGACCTGCACCCGGGGAACGTGGTGCTCACGGCCTCCGCGGGTCCCGTCGTCATCGACTGGCAGACCGCCGAGGAGGGCCCGCCCGGTCTGGACTGCGCCATGTCCGCGCTGATCCTCGCGGAGGTGGCGGTCTCCCCCGCCCCGTACGCCCCCGGAGCCCGCGCGGGCCTCACCGCGCTCCTCGCGGCCACCCGCACGCCGCTCCTCCCTCACCTCGCGACGGCCCGCAGGCGCCGGGCGGCGGACCCGAACCTGACGGACGGGGAGGTGGCGGCTCTGGGTGAGGCGGAGTCGCTCGTGCGGTCCCTGGCGGCCGTCTGACGGTCAGGCCGTGGGGGCGTCCAGGGCGGGCTTCCGCTTCACCTTGGTGATGTCCACGTCCTCCGTCTCCGGCGCCCCGAAGGCTTCGACGACGACCCCGCGGCCGGTGCCGGTGACCTCCAGGACCAGGTTGTTGCCCATGAAGCGGAGGTCGATCCGGGCCCGGGGCGAGCCCCCGTGGTCGGGCATGGGGTGGATGCGCGTCGGCGGGTAGTCCAGGGCCGCCAGCTCCTTCCGCAGGTCCATCTGGTCGGCCGGGCCCGCGCCGTCGAACGCCGCACGGATGCGCTGGGCGTGCGCGTCACCGGCGCACTTGTCGCTGGCGGTCAGGGGCACCTCGTCGACGGGTCCGGCCCTGGTCGGGACCGGCTCCGGGGGGAGCGGCGACACGGGGAGGTCCGCATCCGAAGGAGTCGGAGGTGCTCCGGCGCCCCGGGTCGGCTCCTCCTCCGCCTCCGGGACGGCGGGCGGCTGGGGCAGACCGCCCGGGACGCAGCCGTCCAGGACGCGCATGAACAGCGCCATGAACCGCGCCTCCGGGTCGGCGTTGGTCGCCAGTTCGTCCGAGGGGAGCGACCGCGCCGGGGTCGGCTTCGGCTTCGCCGGGGCGGTGGCGGCGATGGCCGACGCCTTGGCGGGGGGCTTGCCCGCGGAGCCCTCGGTACCGCAGGCGGACAGGGCCATGCCGCCGAGCGCGGCCACCATGACGATCTTCACGAACCGGGTGCGTGTTCTCATGCGGGAATCATGCGGGCGGGCGCCGACCGCCCACATGAGTACCGGTACTCAACAGAACCCGTGATCAACTGGAGGGCTGACCAACGGTTCTACCTATGCGTCAGGACACGCGGACGCCCGCGCGCCAGACCTCCGTCACCAGCGGGACACCCGGGCGGTACGCCAGGTGGACGTGGGACGGGGCGTCCAGGAAGGTCAGGTCGGCCCGGCTGCCGGCCGTCAGGCGGCCGACGTCCGTGCGGCGGAGGGCGGCGGCACCGCCGGCCGTGGCGGACCAGACGGCCTCGTCGGGGGTCATGCCCATGTCCCGTACCGCGAGGGCGACGCAGAAGGGGACGGAGGACGTGAAGGACGAGCCCGGGTTGCAGTCCGTGGAGAGGGCGACGGTCACGCCCGCGTCCAGGAGGCGGCGGGCGTTCGGCCACTCGGCGCGGGTGGAGAACTCGGCGCCGGGGAGGAGAGTCGCGACCGTCGACCCGTTCGCCAGTGCGTCCACGTCCGCGTCCGTCAGGTGCGTGCAGTGGTCCGCGCTCGCCGCGTCCAGCTCCACCGCCAGCTGCACGCCGGGGCCGTACGTCAGCTGGTTGGCGTGCACCCGGGGGTGCAGGCCCTTCGCCTTGCCGGCGGTGAGGATCGCGCGGGCCTGGTCGCCGTCGAAGGCGCCCTTCTCGCAGAAGACGTCGACCCAACGGGCGTACGGGGCGCAGGCGTCGAGCATCTCGCCCGTCACCAGCTCCACGTAGGCCGCCGGGTCGTCCGCGTAGTCCGGGGAGACGATGTGCGCGCCGAGGTAGGTCACCTCGTCGGTGTGCTCGGCCGCGATCCGCAGGGCGCGGGCCTCGTCCTCGACCGTCAGGCCGTAGCCGGACTTCGTCTCGAAGGTGGTCGTGCCCTGGCGGAGTGCTTCCCGCATGAAGCGGGCCACGTTCGCGGAGAGGTCCGCGTCGGAGGCGGCCCTCGTCGCGGCGACCGTCGTGCGGATGCCGCCCGCCGCGTACGCCTGCCCGGACATGCGGGCGTTGAACTCGGCGGTGCGGTCGCCCGCGAAGACGAGGTGGGA
The DNA here is from genome assembly GCF_000716445.1 of Streptomyces wedmorensis. Lineage (GTDB taxonomy): Bacteria > Actinomycetota > Actinomycetes > Streptomycetales > Streptomycetaceae > Streptomyces > Streptomyces wedmorensis. The sequence goes on along the minus strand of NZ_JNWK01000007.1, from coordinate 202,541 downwards.
GTGGGAGTCGACGAAGCCGGGGAGGACGGCCCGGCCGGCGGCGTCGACCCTGTTGTCAGTGGCGGGTGTTCTGCTTGATTCACCGACCCAGACGACACGGTCGCCCTCGATGACGACGGCCGCGTCCTGGATCAGACCCAGGGCACTGCCATCACCGAGGGAGGGATCGTTGGTGACGAGACTGGCGATGTTGACGATGGCGGTGGCGGCCGTCGCCACGGCGCTGTTCGCGCTCGTGGGGGCGGAGCTCGCCGCCGGGTTGTTCGTCGCCGCGGGGCCGGTGTTCATGGTGAGGGGTGTCTCCTTCAGCCGTTTCAGCCGCGCAGGGCGGCGATCGAGTCCGCGAGGGCGGCGCCCACGTCCGGTACGGAGTGGTGGACCCCGTCCCGTACGACGTGACGGCCGGCCACGACCGTGTGACGGACGTCCGCGGCCGACGCGGCGAATACCGCCGTCTCGGCTGCCAGACGCGGTACCGGTCCCGCTGTCCTGACCGTGTCCAGGGCGATCGTCGTGAAGTCGGCGAGGGCGCCGGCCTCCAGGGTGCCCGCGTCCGGCCAGCCGAGGGCCGCGTGGCCGTCGGCCGTGGCCGCGCGCAGGAGCGCAGCCGCCGTCCAGTGACCGCGGGTGCGGGTGCGCAGGCGCTCGTTCAGCTCCATGGCCCGCGCCTCCTCCAGGAGGTCGATGACCGCGTGGCTGTCGCTGCCCAGGGAGAGCGGTGAGCCGGCGCGCTGGAGGGCGACCGCCGGGCCGATGCCGTCCGCGAGGTCGCGTTCGGTCGTCGGGCACATGCAGGTGCCGGTGGTCGAGGAGCCGAGGAGGCCGATGTCGCCGTCCGTCAGGTGGGTGTTGTGGACGCCCGTCGTCCGGGGGCCGAGGACGCCGTGCTCGGCGAGGAGCTGGGTCGGGGTGAGGCCGTGCGCCGCGAGGCAGGCGTCGTTCTCGGCGGTCTGCTCCGACAGGTGGACGTGGAGGGGGGCCTCCCTGTCCTGCGCCCATCGGGCCACGGTGGCGAGCTGGTCCGCCGGGACCGCCCGTACGGAGTGGATCGCCGCTCCGATCCGTACGCCGTCCCGTTCCTTCAGCTGCGTGACGCGCTCGGCCCAGGCGTCCGCCGTGCCGTCGGTGAAGCGGAGCTGGTGCTGCTCGGGCGCGGCGCCGAAGCCGGAGGAGAGGTAGGCGGTGTCGAGGAGGGTGATGCGGATGCCCGCCTCGGCGGCGGCGGCGATCAGGGCCTCGCCCATGGCGTTGGGGTCGGCGTACGGCGTGCCGCCGGGCGCGTGGTGGAGGTAGTGGAACTCGCCGACGGAGGTGATGCCGGCGAGCGCCATCTCCGCGTACACGGCGCGGGCGAGCGCGAAGTAGCTGTCGGGGGTGAGGCGCTGGGCGACGGTGTACATGACCTCGCGCCAGGTCCAGAACGTGCCGGAGCCGACCTGGACGGTGCCGCGCAGGGCACGGTGGAAGGCGTGCGAGTGGGCGTTGGAGAGGCCCGGGATCGTGAGGCCGTGGAGCGCGACCGCGCCGGGGGGCGGGGTCGCCACCCCCGTGCGCACGGCCTCGATGCGGCCTTCCGAGGAGCCGGCGTCGCCGCCGGACACGGTCAGGACCACCCCCGGCTCGACGTGGGTGTCGAGCCAGGCGTGTTCCAGCCAGTACGTCGTCAGCGGCACGCCAGCTCCTCCAGTACGTCGGCGAGTGCGAGGACACCGGCCACACAGTCGTCCTCGGCCGCGAATTCGGCCGGGGAGTGCGAGACGCCGGTGGGGTTCCGTACGAACATCATGGCGGTCGGGATCGACTCGGACAGGATGCCCGCGTCGTGTCCCGCGCCGGTGCCGAGGACCGGCACCGTTCCCGAGGCGCCCAGGATCCGGGAGAGCTCGTCGCGCAGGGTGTGCGAGAAGTCCACGACGGGGGTGAAGGACTCCCGGACGACGGTGAGGTCGATGCCGTGGCGTTCGGCGTAGGCGCGGGCCTCCGCCTCGATGCCGGTGACGACCTTGTCGAGGGAGCCCTGGTCGGCGGCGCGGGCGTCGAGCCAGCCGCGGACCATCGACGGGATGGCGTTGACGCCGTTCGGCTCGACCGCGATCTTGCCGAAGGTGGCGACGGCGCCCGCGACTTCGGCCTCGCGGCGGGCGGCGAGGACCGTCTCCGCGTAGGTGAGCATGGGGTCGCGTCGGTCGACGAGCCGGGTGGTGCCGGCGTGGTTGGCCTCGCCGGCGAAGTCGTACCGCCAGCGGCCGTGCGGCCAGATGGCGGAGGCGATGCCGACGGAGTCCCCGGAGAGGTCGAGGGCCCGGCCCTGTTCGACGTGCAGCTCGACGAAGGCGCCGATGCGGGCGAGCCGCTCGGGGTCCGGTCCGATCGCCGAGGGGTCGTGTCCGGCCGCCTCCATGGCCTGCGGGAGGGAGATCCCGTCGGCGTCGCGGAGCTCGTACGCCTGTTCCTTCGTCAGCCGGCCGGCGGTGAGGCGGGAGCCGACGCAGGCGAGGCCGAAGCGGGCGCCTTCCTCGTCGCCGAAGTTGACGATGGCGAGGGGGCGCTTGAACGAGACGCCGCGGGAGCGGAGTTCGTCGAGGGCGGCGAAGGAGGAGACGACGCCGAGGGGGCCGTCGAAGGCGCCGCCGTCGGGGACGGAGTCCAGGTGGGAGCCGGTGACGACGGCGTCGCCGGCCGTGGGGTCGCCGAGCCAGGCCCACTGGTTGCCGTTGCGGTCGGTCTCGACGTCGAGGCGGCGGGCCTCGGCCTGCATGCGGAACCAGAGGCGGCAGTCGGCGTCGGCCTGGGTCCAGGCGTGGCGGCGGTAGCCGCCGGTGGCCGCGTTGCGGCCGATGGGGGCGAGGCTGCGCCACATCGCGTGGAACGACGGGGAGTCGGTCCGCCCGGCCGCCGCCGAGGCGGCCCCGGCGGAGCGGGGCGCCTCGGCGGCGTCGTGGGACGAGGTCACGCGGAGTCACCCTCGCGCATCGGGACGCGGACGCCCTTCTCGTCGGCGACGCGCTCGGCGATGTCGTAGCCCGCGTCGACGTGGCGGATGACGCCCATGCCGGGGTCGTTGGTCAGGACGCGGCGGATCTTCTCGCCGGCGAGCTTGGTGCCGTCGGCGACCGAGACCTGGCCGGCGTGGATGGAGCGGCCCATGCCGACGCCGCCGCCGTGGTGGATGGAGACCCAGGAGGCGCCGGAGGCGACGTTCACCATGGCGTTGAGCAGCGGCCAGTCGGCGATGGCGTCGGAGCCGTCGAGCATGGCCTCGGTCTCGCGGTACGGGGAGGCCACGGAGCCGCAGTCGAGGTGGTCGCGCCCGATCGCGAGGGGTGCGGCGAGCGTGCCGTTGCCGACCATGTCGTTGAACATGTCGCCGGCCTTGTCGCGCTCGCCCTGGCCGAGCCAGCAGATGCGGGCGGGCAGGCCCTGGAAGTGGACGCGCTCGCCGGCCATCTTGATCCAGCGGTGCAGGGACTCGTTCTCCGGGAAGAGGTCGAGGATCGCCTTGTCCGTCTTGTGGATGTCCGAGGCCTCGCCGGAGAGGGCGGCCCAGCGGAACGGGCCCTTGCCCTCGCAGAACAGCGGGCGGATGTAGGCGGGGACGAAGCCGGGGAAGGCGAAGGCACGGTCGTAGCCGGCGAGCTGCGCCTCGCCGCGGATCGAGTTGCCGTAGTCGAAGACCTCGGCGCCGGCGTCCATGAAGCCGACCATGGCCTCGACGTGCTTGGCCATGGACTCGCGCGAGCGCTGGGTGAAGCCGGCCGGGTCCTTCGCCGCCGCGTCGGCCATGTCGTCGAAGGCGACGCCGACGGGGAGGTAGGAGAGCGGGTCGTGGGCGGAGGTCTGGTCCGTCACGATGTCGATCGGGGCGCCCTCGGCGAGCATCTGAGGGAGCAGCTCGGCGGCGTTGCCGAGGAGGCCGATGGAGAGCGGGCGGCGGGCGTCGCGGGCCTCGGTCGCCAGCTGGAGGGCGTGGGCGAGGTTGTCGGCCTTGACGTCCAGGTAGCGGTGCTCGATGCGGCGCTCGATGGCGCGCGGGTCGACGTCGATGCAGATCGCGACGCCGTCGTTCATCGTCACGGCGAGGGGCTGGGCGCCGCCCATGCCGCCGAGGCCGGCGGTGAGGGTGATCGTGCCGGCCAGGGTGCCGTTGAACTTCTTCGCGGCGACGGCGGCGAAGGTCTCGTAGGTGCCCTGGAGGATGCCCTGGGTGCCGATGTAGATCCAGGAGCCGGCGGTCATCTGGCCGTACATGGTGAGGCCGAGGTGCTCCAGGCGGCGGAACTCCTCCCAGTTCGCCCAGTCGCCGACCAGGTTGGAGTTGGCGAGGAGGACGCGGGGGGCCCACTCGTGGGTCTGCATGACGCCGACGGGGCGGCCGGACTGGACGAGCATGGTCTCGTCCTGCTTGAGGGTGCGCAGGGTGCGGACCATGGCGTCGAAGGAGCGCCAGTCGCGGGCGGCCTTGCCGGTGCCGCCGTAGACGACGAGCTTGTCGGGGTGCTCGGCGACCTCGGGGTCGAGGTTGTTCTGGAGCATCCGGAGGGCGGCTTCCTGCTGCCATCCCAGGGCGCTCAGTTCCGTACCGCGGGCTGCTCGTACGGGGCGGGGTCCTGACATGGGGGTGCCTCCTCGAATGTCGTTCAGATATTCACATCCTGACTTGCTGAATAGTTGTAGTCAACAGGGCCGTGCTCACCCGTACCGGTGAAGGGAGGGAGGAGGATGGGCGGCATGGCCTCCTACCGCCGAGATCTCGCCGTCCGAGCCTCCGTCGACCAAGGACTCCTCTCCCCCGCCGAACCGGTCGTCGCCCTTCTCGACACCGCCGGCATCCGCGCCTCCGCCGCCGCCCTGACCAGCGCTTTCGCCGCCGTCACGGACGCGCACGTGCTGCACGCCTTCGCCGTGAAGGCCACCCCGCTCGTCCCCGTCCTGCGCCTCCTGTACGAGGCGGGGCTCGGCGTCGAGGTCGCCAGCCCCGGCGAGCTGGCCCTCGCCCGCGCCGCCGGGATCCCGCCCGGCCACACCGTGCTCGACTCGCCCGCGAAGACCCCGGCCGAGCTCCGGCAGGCCCTCGCGCTCGGGATCGCCGTCAACGCCGACAACTTCCAGGAGCTGGCCAGGCTCGACGCGCTCGTCGCCTCCGCGCCCACCGCCTCGCCCCTCGGACTCCGGGTGAACCCGCAGGTCGGAGCCGGTTCCATCGACGCGCTCTCGACCGCGACCGCCACCTCCAAGTTCGGCGTGGCGCTCCGCGACGAGGGCGCCCGCAAGACCGTCGTCCAGGCCTTCCTGGAGCGGCCCTGGCTGACCCGGCTGCACACCCACACCGGCTCCCAGGGCATCCCGCTCGCCCTCATGGCGGAGGGCGTCGGCGAGGCGTACGCACTGGCCGAGGAGATCAACCGGGCGGCCGGCCGGCAGCAGATCGACACCCTCGACATCGGCGGCGGGCTGCCGGTGAACTTCACCACCGACGAGGAGACGCCGACGTACGCGGAGTACGCCCGGCTGCTCGCCGACACGGCCCCCGGGCTCTTCGACGGGCGCTACCGCCTCGTCACCGAGTTCGGCCGCTCCCTGCTCGCCAAGCACGGCACGGTCCTCGCCCGCGTCGAGTACACGAAGACCTCCGGCGGCCGGCCCATCGCCGTCACCCACGCGGGCGTACAGCTCGCCACCCGCACGGTCTACGCCCCCGACTCCTGGCCGCTGCGCGTCCTGCCGTACGACGCCGAGGGCCGCCCCCGCACGGGCGAGGCCGTCGTCCAGGACGTGGCCGGCCCGGCCTGCTTCGCCGGGGACCTGATCGCCACCGGGCGGGCGCTGCCGCCGCTGCACCCGGGCGACATCGTGGCCGTCCCGGACACCGGCGCGTACTACTTCGCCCACCACTACGCGTACAACAGCCTGCCCAGGCCCGGGATCCACGGCTTCACGGTGGACGACGGGGGCGCCGTGACGTTCACGACCGTGCGGAAGCCGCAGACGCCCGACGAGATCGTCGCCGAGGCGGGCGGCGCGCTGGCGGACGCGCTCGTCCGGTAGCGGGAGTGCGGCGGCCCGGTTTCGATGAGGACATGACTGCAGCGGGTACGGACACCACCTCCGTCGTCGTCGAGCGCCGGGTCGCCGCCTCCCCCGGCCGGGTCTGGGAGGCGATCACCGACCTCCGGGACATGCCGCGGGTCCTGTCGGGCGTCGAGCGGGTGGAGGTGCTCACCGAGGGCGGGTTCGGCGTCGGCACGCGCTGGCGCGAGACGCGCCGGATGCTGGGCAAGGAGGCCACGGAGGAGATGACCGTGACGGTGTGCGAGGCACCCGACCGGTACGTCACGGTGGCCGACTCGCACGGCATGCACTACGTCTCCGAGCTCACCCTGACGTCCGACGGGAGCGGCGGCACCACCCTGCGGATGACCTTCTCCGCCCGCCCCGCCCGCGGCCGCACCCCCGGGCCCGTCGCCCGGCTGCTCGCCCGCTTCGGCGCGAAGGCGGTCGCCAAGGCGCTGGCGAAGGACCTGTCCGACATCGCGAACGCCGTCGAGTCCCGGTTCTGACCGTCCGGACCCGACCATCCGGACCCGACCATCCGGATCGACGCCCTGCAGATCAATTTCCGTCAGACAGAGGCATGTTCCGATGGAAAATGCCAGAACGCCTCCCCGAGGCCGGAACGTTCAGTAGCGTCACCGTCACTGCCGCACGTTCGCACGCCGCATCGGGAGGGGAATCCGCGTGCCCGGAATCGACGAGTGCCTTCTGGAGGCCATGGCCCTGCCAGGCGCTCGCGGAGCCTCCCTGGTCGACTGGACCAGCGGGCTCGCCCTCGGGACGGCGGGTGATTCACCGACCGGCGACCACGAGACCACAGCCGCCGAGACCGCCGAACTCGCTCGAGCGGCGGCTGAGTTCGACTCCTTCACCACGACGGGGGAGACATCCGGGGCGATACCCGGCGACAGCCCGCCCGTCGAAGACCTTATCGTGACCACCCGCGCCGGCTTCCACGTCCTGCGCTTCGTCCAGACGTCCTTCGACAGCAGCGTCTTCCTCCACCTCTGGCTCGACCGCGACAGCGGCAACCTCGCCCTCGCCCGCCTCCGGCTGCGCGACCTCGCCGAGAGACTGGTCCTCGGATGAGCGCGGTCGCCACCCCGGTCTCCCCGATGCTGGTCCGGCTCGCCGCCGAGAAGGCCACCGGCGCCCTGCTCCGCGACCACGGCACGCTCTACCTCGTCGACGGCCGGGTCGTGCACGCCGAGAGCCCCGCCGCCCCCGGCGTCGACGTCCTCCTGACCACCGGCGGCCGGCTGCCCCGCGAGGGCTGGGACGAGGCCGTCGACCGGGCCGGGGCCCACCGGGCCGTCGGCCGCTTCCTCGTCGACAGCGGCCGGCTCCACGACGGCGAGCTGGAGATCTGCCACCTCGGCGCCGTCTTCGACGCGGCCTTCTTCGCCCTCTCCCCCACCAGCGGGCCGACCCGCTTCCGGTACGGGGTGGGGCACTGGTTCGGCACCGTGCGGCCGGTCTCCGCCGAGGCGGTCGAGCGCGAGACCGTCCGCCGCCGCGAACTCCTCGACGCCGTCTGGCCGTACGCCTCCGTCGACACCGCCCCCGTCGTGCCGCGCCCCGCCGCGCCCGGCCAGAGCGTCGGGGTGCGCCAGCGCGCCCTGCTCGCCGCCGCCGACGGGAGGCGGACCCCGGCGGAGCTGGCGCGGCTGCTCGGCCGCCCCGCCTTCCACACCCTTCTCGACGTCCGGCGGCTCGCCGCCGCCGGCCTCGTCAGGACACCGCTCGAACCCGAACCCGAACCCGAATCCGTACCGCCGGCACCGGCGCTCTTCCCGGCCCCACCGGTCACGGACCCTGACATCGCCCTGCTGCGCCGGCTCCGTGACGCCCTGGAGGCACACCTGTGATGAGGCGTGCCCTGCGCCTGCGCGCCGAAAGGAAACAGCTCATGACGGCAGAAGCCGAGGTCCTCGGCGAGCTCAGACGACTGCGGGCCCGGCTGCCGCAGTTGACGGGAGCGCTCGCGGCCAGCGCCGACGGACTCGTCCTGGCCCACGACACGGTGGACGGCGAGGCGGAGAGCGTGGCCGCGCTGACGGCGGCGGCGCTCGGCGTCGGGCAGCGGCTGACCGACTCCACCGGCCAGGGCCGGTTCCGTGAGCTGCTCGTCCGCGGCGAGGCCGGCTACGTGGCGACGTACGCGGCGGGCGGCGCCGCCGTCCTGACCCTGCTCGCCGAGCCCCGGATCAACGTCGGCCGGCTCCATCTGGAGGCCCGCAGGTCCAGCGCCCGGATAGGGCAGCTCGTCGACGGCGCACTGGAACGCAAAGACCTGAACTGACACGTCCGAACAGCACACTCGAGAAGGAAGTACGACACCATGGCGAACACCGAGACCTCCCTCAAGGAAGCGGCCTCCATCGAGGGCGCCATCGGCGCTGCCCTCGTCGACTACACCAGCGGCATGGCGCTCGGCACGATCGGCGGCGGCAAGGAACTCGACCTGAACGTGGCGGCGGCGGCGAACACCGACGTGGTCCGGGCCAAGGTCCGCGCGATGGAGCTGCTGGGGCTCAACGAGGACATCGAGGACATCCTCATCACCCTCAGTACCCAGTACCACCTGATCCGGCTGCTCAAGAGCCGCGGCGCCAACGGTCTCTTCCTCTACCTGGCCCTCGACAAGGGCCGGGCCAACCTGGCGATGGCCCGCCACCAGCTCAAGAAGATCGAGAACGAGCTGGACGTCTGAGTCACGGCCCGGCCCGGGCCTACTCGACGAACAGGCCCCGGGCCGCCGCCTTCGCGTCGAACTCCTCCAGGCGCGCCTGCGCGTCGGGGAGCTCGTCCGCCATGGCCTCCAGGAGGACCCGGCCGAGCATCATCGGCGCGCACGCGGTGTCGAAGGCGAGCCCGGTGCCGACGGCGGCCGGGATGAGCAGGTCGCTGTGGGCGGCGACGGGCGCGAACGCGGACTCGGCGACGGTCACGACCGCGAGCCCGGCCGCCCGGGCGTACTCCAGGGCCTCCACGACCTCCCGGGGGTGCCGGGGCAGCGCGAAGCACAGCAGGGCCGTGGCGCCCGCCCGTACGGCCGCGTCGACGCGGTCCGTGAGCATCGAGCCGCCCTCGTCGAGGAGGCGGACGTCGGGGTGCACCTTGCCGGCGAAGTAGGCGAAGCCGCGCGCCTGCGAGGAGGCGGCCCGCAGTCCGACCACGGGCAGCGGGCGGGAGCCGGCGAGCAGCCGGCCGGCCCGCTCGACGGGCGCGGGGTCGGCGAGCAGTCCGGCGAGGTGCTTGAGGTTCTCGATCTCGGCGAGCACGGCCTGCTGGTACTCGTTGCCCTGCTCGTCCTCGGCGCCGCCGGGCTCGGGGGGCGCGACCTCCCGCAGGTGGCGGCGGAGCGCCGGGTAACCGTCGAAGCCGAGGGCGACGGCGAACCGGGTGACGGATGGCTGGCTGACCCCGGCGAGCTCCGCGAGCTCGACGCTGGACAGGAACGGCACGTCACCGGCGCGGCGCACCATGCAGTGCGCGATCCGCCGCTGCGTGGGCGTCAGCCGTTGCCCTTCGAAGAGCGCCTGCAGCCGACCGGCCGGGCTGTCGCTCATGCCGCCCCCTCGTCCATTCACCCACCAATGACTCTGCATAAGGATATGCAGGCGGGTGACGGGAGGGAAAGGAGTGGCGCGGGGACCGCCGCACCCCCGGTGAAGGGGGGCGGGACGACGGCGGTCCCCGCGAGGGACACGGGCCCGGGTCAGGGCCGGTCTCCGCGTCCGCGGCGTCCATGGAGACCCGGGAGCCGCTCCGGAAGTCCTTGACGCCGACGGACACCAATGTGCCGGACGCGTGTTAAGCGGGTGCTGCGGGTACGTGTCACGCTCGTACCGGTTGTACGAAGAACCAGTTTCACGTACCACCGCGCACCCTCGCGAACTACTTCGCGCCGCCGCCCGCCAGGAAGGCCAGCAGGTCCTGACGGCTGACGACGCCGGTCGGCTTGCCCTCGACCAGCACGATCGCCGCGTCGGCGGCGTCGCCCAGGACGGACATGAGGGCGGCGACCGGCTCGCCCGAGCCGACCTGCGGCAGCGGCGCGCTCATGTGGCGCTCCAGCGGGTCCTCCAGGGAGGCGCGCTGGGTGAAGAGGGCGTCGAGCAGCTCCTTCTCGACGACCGAGCCGACGACCTCGGCGGCCATGACGTCGGGGTGGCCGGCGCCGGGCTTCACGATGGGCATCTGGGAGACGCCGTACTCGCGCAGCACCTCGATGGCCTGGCCGACGGTCTCGTCCGGGTGCATGTGGACCAGGGAGGGCATGACGCCCTCCTTGTGCCGCAGCACGTCGGCGACGGTGGCGGTGGAGGTGTCCTCCAGGAAGCCGTGGCCGGCCATCCACTCGTCGCTGAAGATCTTCGACATGTAGCCGCGGCCGGAGTCCGGCAGCAGGACGACCACGACGTCGTCGGGGCCGAGCTCCTTGGCGACCTCCAGGGCGGCGACGACCGCCATGCCGCAGGAGCCGCCGACGAGGAGGCCCTCCTCCTTGGCGAGGCGGCGGGTCATCTGGAAGGAGTCCTTGTCGGACACCGCGACGATCCGGTCGGTCACGTTCCGGTCGTACGCGGTCGGCCAGAAGTCCTCACCGACGCCCTCGACCAGGTACGGGCGGCCCGAGCCGCCGGAGTAGACCGAGCCCTCGGGGTCGGCGCCGATGACCTTGACGGCCCCGCCGCTGGCCTCCTTGAGGTAGTTGCCGGTGCCGGAGATCGTGCCGCCGGTGCCGACGCCCGCCACGAAGTGGGTGATCTTCCCCTCCGTCTGCTCCCAGAGCTCGGGACCGGTGGTCTCGTAGTGGGAGCGCGGGTTGTTCGGGTTGGAGTACTGGTCGGGCTTCCACGCGCCGGGGGTCTCACGGACCAGGCGGTCCGACACGTTGTAGTACGAGTCGGGGTGCTCGGGGTCGACGGCCGTGGGGCAGACCACGACCTCGGCGCCGTACGCCCGCAGCACGTTGATCTTGTCCAGGGACACCTTGTCGGGGCAGACGAAGATGCACTTGTAGCCCTTCTGCTGGGCCACGATCGCCAGGCCGACGCCGGTGTTGCCCGACGTGGGCTCGACGATGGTGCCGCCGGGCTTGAGTTCGCCGCTCTGCTCTGCCGCCTCGATCATCCGCACGGCGATCCGGTCCTTGACCGAGCCGCCGGGGTTGAAGTACTCGACCTTGGCCAGGACGGTCGCCTGAATGCCCGCTGTGACGTTGTTGAGCTTCACCAGCGGGGTGTTGCCGACGAGGCTGATCATCGAGTCGTGGAATTGCACCGTAATCTCCGGGGTCTCCGTAATGGTGTGGCCAGCGTATGCGTAGTCGGAGCGGGTTACGGGGCACTTAGACCTGGAACGGCTTGAAGGAGGTGACGGCCCCATGTCGAGGGCGAGGGTGGCGCGGCGGATCGCGGCGGGTGCGGCGTACGGCGGCGGCAGCATCGGGCTGCTCGGAGTCGCGGCGGTGGGGGTCCTGCTGGCCGAGATGCAGCTCGCGAAGCGGACGGTGGGGGGCGGAGTCGCGCCACTGCCTCCCGGAGCGGACGGACTCTACGGCCGCGCCTTCGGTACGGAGGACCCCCTGCGGCTGGCCCTTCTGGGTGATTCCACGGCCGCCGGCCAGGGAGTGCGCCGCACGGGTCAGACACCGGGCGCGCTGCTGGCCTCCGGTCTCGCGGCGGTGGCGGAGCGGCCCGTGGTGCTGCGGAACGTGGCGCTCTCCGGGGCGCGCTCGGACGACCTGGAGCGCCAGGTGTCGCTGCTGCTCGCCCAGTCGCTGGGCCCGCCCGACGTCTGCGTGATCATGATCGGTGCGAACGACGTGACCCACCGGATGCCGCCCACCGAGTCGGTACGGCTCCTGGCGGCGGCGGTCCGGCGGCTGCGGACGGCCGGGGCGGAGGTCGTGGTCGGGACCTGCCCGGACCTCGGCACCATCGAGCCGGTCTACCAGCCGCTGCGCTGGCTGGCCCGGCGGGCCTCCCGGCAGCTGGCGGCCGCGCAGACCATCGTCGTCGTGGAGCAGGGCGGCCGCACGGTCTCGCTGGGCGACCTGCTCGGGCCCGAGTTCGCGGCGAACCCCCGCGAGATGTTCGGCGTCGACAACTTCCACCCGTCGGCCGAGGGGTACGCCACCGCGGCGATGGCCGTCCTGCCCACGCTCTGCGCCGTCCTCGGCGTCTGGCCCGAGGCGGACCTCCTCGAACCCGCCCGCCGCGAGAACATCCTGCCGGTCGCCAAGGCGGCGGCCGAGGCCGTCCAGGAGGCAGGCACCGAGGTCACCGGGGCGCGCGCGCCCTGGGCCCTCCTCAAGCACCGCCGCCGCCGTCGCCTCCCCCTCCCCTCCGAAGCCGAATCCACTCCGGAGGACGCCCAGGCCTGACGCGCGGAGCGGCGGGCTGAGCGGGCGCTTAGAAAAGAGGTCCGCGTCACACCGTCAGGGCGGTGACCCGTGCGGTACGTACGGGTAACTTCCCTTGAGTCCGCCCACCGCACCCTCATGGAGCCGTGATGCCCGAAGCCGTGATCGTCTCGACCGCCCGCTCGCCCATCGGCCGGGCCTTCAAGGGCTCCCTGAAGGACCTGCGCCCGGACGACCTGACGGCGACCATCGTCCAGGCCGCGCTGGCGAAGGTGCCCGAGCTTGACCCCCGCGACATCGACGACCTGATGCTGGGCTGCGGCCTGCCGGGCGGCGAGCAGGGCAACAACCTGGGCCGGATCGTGTCCGTGCGGATGGGCATGGACCACCTCCCGGGCTGCACGATCACCCGCTACTGCTCCTCCTCGCTGCAGACCTCCCGCATGGCGCTGCACGCGATCAAGGCCGGCGAGGGCGACGTCTTCATCTCGGCCGGCGTCGAGATGGTGTCGCGCTTCGTGAAGGGCAACTCGGACTCCCTGCCCGACACGCACAACCCCTTCTTCGCGGAGGCCGAGGCCCGCACCGCCGAGGTCGCCGCCTCCGAGGGCTCCACCTGGCACGACCCGCGCGAGGACGGCATCGTCCCGGACGCTTACATCGCGATGGGTCAGACCGCCGAGAACCTGGCCCGCCTGAAGGGCATCAGCCGCCAGGAGATGGACGAGTTCGGCGTCCGGTCGCAGAACCTCGCCGAGCAGGCCATCAAGAACGGCTTCTGGGAGCGCGAGATCACCCCCGTGACGCTGCCGGACGGCACCGTCGTCTCGACGGACGACGGCCCGCGCGCCGGCGTCACCCTGGAGGGCGTGCAGGGCCTCAAGCCGGTCTTCCGCCCCGACGGTCTGGTCACCGCCGCCAACTGCTGCCCGCTGAACGACGGCGCCGCCGCCCTCGTGATCATGTCGGACACCAAGGCCGCCGAGCTCGGCCTGACCCCGCTGGCCCGGATCGTCTCCACCGGCGTCTCCGGCCTCTCCCCCGAGATCATGGGCCTCGGCCCGGTCGAGGCCTCGAAGCAGGCCCTCAAGCGCGCCGGCCTGACCATCGGCGACATCGACCTCGCCGAGATCAACGAGGCCTTCGCCGCCCAGGTCATCCCGTCCTACCAGGACCTGGGCCTCGACCTGGACAAGGTCAACGTCAACGGCGGCGCCATCGCCGTCGGCCACCCCTTCGGCATGACCGGCGCCCGCATCACCGGCACCCTCATCACCCCCGGGATGTAGGTCACATCCTGGGGGAGATTCGGTCACGGCTCGGAAGCCGGGCGGGTGACCCGCTCCGGCCGTGGAGGGGGGGGGGGCACCCCCCCCCCTCCCCACGGGCCGAGCGGGTCAACCGCACCGCGTCCGAGCCGTGACCGAATCTCCCCCAGGATGTGACCTACATCCCGGGGGAGTTCGTTTTCCCAGGTCAGAGCCGTTTCGGGACTAAACGCCTGGCAGAAATACCTGTCCAATTCGTGACGTAATGCACTGACAGCGTGCCCCACCCCAGGACAAGCTGATGTAGGAAGTCGGGGGATCGACTCGGAATCGGGAGTACGTCAGTGAGCGCCATGCCTCTTGCCCTGCTGCTGACCACGGCCGCTGCCACGGCCGTGGGCGCTGCTGCCCTGCACGCCGTCCGCGGTCTCCGGAAGGAGGTCACCGCCCTCCGGGGCGAGCTGGCCGCCGGCCACGGGATCACGGTGCCCGCCGCCCGTGCCGCCTCACCCGTGGCCGAGATACGGGCCGCGGTCGCGGAGGCGCTGGCCGAGGAGCGCGAGCGCGAGCTCGCCGAGGCGCGCGCCTTCTGGGCCGCGCAGGAAGCCCGTGACGCGGCCGACGCCCCGTCGCTGCTCGGCGGCTTCGGCGGCCCGATGGACGACGGCGCCTTCTTCGTGCCGCGCCAGGCCGACTTCGCCGGCCTGGAGGCGATGGCCCTGGAGGCCATGGAGGCGGAGGCCGCCGCGCTCGACGGCACGGACGCGCTGGACGAGTACCCCGAGGACTCGGCGGAGCTGGCCGCGGCCCGCCGCCGGCACCCCTCGCACCCGGACTTCGTGCCGGTGCAGACGCCGGTCGTCACCGACCACGAGCGGACGGTGGCCCGCCTGGAGGAGCTCGCCGACACCCGCACGGCGCTGACCGACGTGCGCCCCGGCCCGCTCGGCACCCTGGACGTGTACGTCTTCGCCGACGGCACCACGCTCTGTATGACCCCCGGCCACCGGGAGACCGCGGAGCTCCTCGCCGAGGCCCTGCGCTCCGGCCGGACCCCCGTCCTGCTCGGCGGCTCGGGCGTCTCGGGCGCCTTCGCCCTCACCTTCTCGTACGGCGACGCCGACGAGGAGAACGTCTACATCCTCGCCGACCGCGTCATCGCCTCCCTCTGACGACCGCGGGGCTCTAGAGCCCCGCGCGCTCCGTCGCCTCCCGGACCCGCGCCACGGCCTCGTCCAGTTCCCCTCCGGGGGAGCCGGCCGGGGCCGTTCGCATGATCTCGGCCAGGTCGTGTCCGGCGACGACGAGCTGGTCGGCGACGGTGAAGACGCCCGCGTCGGGCATGACGCGCGGTTCGCGGCCGGGCTCCTCGGCGCGCTGGGCGCGCACGGCCAACTCCCTGGCCAGGGCCAGTCCCTCGGCGGCCGCGCCGCGCTGGAGACGGCTCTGCGGGGCGGCCCGCAGCCGGTCGGCGAAGCGTTCGACGGCGGCGGTCAGTTCACTCGTATCGCGCACCCCGCGACCCTACGCGCCGTCCCGGGCCCCTTGCCAACGGGCTCGGGCTTCGGCACGGTGACGGGAAGAGCACGAGGAGCACACGGTACGACGCGTCCGGAGGCGCCGATGTCCCAGACTTTCTCCGCAGAGACCCACCGCAACATGCTGGCCCGCATCCCCCGCCGCACCGGTCGTGAGATCGCCGACTGGATGCGCACGGTCGAGGAGGGCCCGTCCCTCCTCCGCTTCGAGGAGCGGGTGAACTGGCTCCGCGGGGCGCACGACCTCGCGTACGGCCACGCCAAGGCGATCCTTCACGAGTACGACCTGCGGCGGGCGGCGCGCAGACTGCTCTGAGCCGCGCGCCACGCACCGCACCGGCCGGTCGGCCGGCTCACTTCACGTGCCGGCCGAGGAAGTCGCGGACGAGTCCGGCGATCTCCTCGCCGTGCGTCTCCAGGGCGAAGTGCCCGGCGTCCAGGAGGTGGATCTCGGCGTCCGGCAGGTCGCGGGCGAAGGCCTCCGCACCGGCCGGTCCGAAGATCTCGTCGCCGCGCCCCCAGGCCGCGAGCAGCGGCGGCCGGTGGGTGCGGAAGTACTCCTGGAAGGCCGGGTAGCCGTCCAGGTTGAACTGGTAGTCCCAGAACAGCTGGAGCTGGATCTCCTTGTTGCCGGGCCGGTCGAGGCCGGCCTGGTCCAGGGTCCAGGTCTCGGGGGCGATCCGGTCGAGCCGGTCGGCGGGCACGCCGTGGGTGTACTGCCAGCGGGTGGCCTCGGCGGTCAGCAGCTCGCGCACCCCGGCCTCGTTCGCCGCGCGGTCCTGAGCGTGTGCGAAGAGCACGTCCCAGAAGGGGGTGAAGCCCTCCAGGTAGGCGTTGCCGCTCTGGCTGACGATGGCGGTCACGCGTTCGGGGTGCCGGGAGGCGATCCGCAGGCCGATCGGGGCCCCGTAGTCCTGGATGTACAGCGCGAACCGTTCCACGCCCAGCTCGTCGAGGAGTCCGAGCGTGATCTCGGTGAGCTTCTCGAAGCCGTACGCGAAGTCCTCGACGGCCGGTGCGGCGGAGGCGCCGAAGCCGATGTGGTCGGGGGCGATCAGGTGGTACGAGTCGGCGAGCTCGGCGAGCAGCCCCCGGTACATGTGCGAGCTGGACGGGAAGCCGTGCAGCAGGACGAGGGTGGGGTTGGCCGGGTCGCCGGCCTCCCGGTAGAAGACGTCGAGCCCGTCGACGGTGACGGTGTGGGCGCGCTGGGCGAAAGCGGACATGACTGACTCCCCGTTTCCGGTCTCCGATCGGGAGAACGGTCGTTCTCCCGATGCCCTGTAGACTACGAGAACGATGGTTCTCCATGCAAGGGGTGAGGGACGATGGACGCGGAAGCCGCCGAACTGAAGCTGCTCGACACCGCGGAACGGCTCTTCGACGAACGCGGGGTGCAGTCCGTCGGCATGGACGCCATCCGCACCGCGTCCGGGGTCTCGCTCAAGCGGCTCTATCAGGTCTTCCCGTCCAAGGACCTCCTGGTCGAGGCCGTCCTGCGGCGCCGCGACGAGACCGTCCGCGCCGCCCTGACCGCGCACGGCGCCCGGGTCGCCGACGGGCCGTACGAGCGGGCGCTCGCGGTCTTCGACTGGCTGGCCGGCTGGTTCGCCGAGCCCGAGTTCCGGGGGTGCGCGTTCATCAACACCTTCGGGGAGCTGGGCGGGGTCGCCCCGGCGGTCGCCACCATCGCCCGGGACCACAAGGAGTCCCTGCGGGCCTATCTCGCCGAGCAGACGGACGCCCTCGGCGCCCCGCCCGTCCTCGCCGACCAGCTGGCCCTGCTCGCCAACGGCGCCATGGCCGTCGCCGGCATCACCGGCTCCCCCGAGCCCGCCGCCCAGGCCAAGGCCGCGGCCCGCGTCCTCCTCGACGCCGCCCGCCCGTAGGACAGGCCCCAGGGGGTGCCCCGCCCCTGAAAGCGCCTCCGGGCACGCAGAAGGGCCCGCCCGGCGTGATGCCGGACGGGCCCCTCCCCCGAGTCAGGGGGTGCGTCAGTCGTCGCCCTGGAGGATCGACAGCAGACGCAGCATCTCCAGGTAGATCCACACCAGGGTCATGGTGAGACCGAAGGCGGCCAGCCAGGCCTCCTCGCGCGGCGCACCGTAGGTCACGCCGTCCTCGACCTGCTTGAAGTCGAGGGCGAGGAAGCAGGCACCGAGGATGATGCCGATGACACCGAAGAGGATGCCGAGGCCACCGCTGCGGAAGCCGAGGCCGTCACCGCCGGCGAAGACGGCGAACAGCAGGTTGGCCACCATGAGCAGCATGAAGCCCATCGCGGCGGCCATCACGAAGCCGTAGAAGCGGCGGGTGACGCGGATCCAGCCCATCTTGTAGGCGATGAGCACACCGGCGAAGACCGCCATCGTGCCCAGGACCGCCTGGATGACCACGCCGTCGGCGATGTACGTCGAGACGGCGGCGGAGATCACGCCGAGGAAGACGCCCTCGAAGGCCGCGTAGCCCAGGATCAGCGCCGGCGACGGCTTGCGCTTGAACGACTGCACGAGCGACAGCACGAGCGCCACCAGGGCGGCGCCGATGGCGATGCCGTACGACTTGCCGAGGTTCGCCGGGTCGACCGGCAGCAGCAGCCAGGACAGGACGGCGGTGAGCACGACCGTGCCGAGCGTCATGGCCGTACGGCTCACGACGTCGTCGATCGTCATCACGTTGCCGCGCGTCTGCTGCGGAGCACCCAACTGGGTGTCCTGCGGCGCGTACGGGTTGGTCGCGTACGGGTTCGTCGCGCCCTCGGCATACGGGTTACCGGTGGCGTACGGGTTGGTTCCTACGGCGGGGCCCCCGGCCTGCGGCTGCTGGCCGTAGCCCGCGGTGCCGTTGTCGCGGCTGAACCCCCGTCGCGAGAAGACCGGGTTGCTGCTCCTCATCTCACTCCTCCATGGCGGACCGCACGGCGCGGCCTTGCGTCAAGAGTAATGCGTAGGCAAAAGAAACTCCCTAGTGCTCGGGGAGGATCTTTTTCCGCCACTCCTGAATCTCGTTCGGCCTCGACCGACGGGAGGAGGGCGCTCGGTCCGGGGGTAGGAGGGCACTCGGTCCGGCGGGAGGAAGGCGCTCCACCGCCGGGAGGAGGGCGCTCGGTTCGGCGGGAGAGAACACCGCCGGGCCGCAGGCACCCGCCTGGGCCCGGTGGTGCCCGGAACCGGACTCGAACCGGTACGGCCCGAAGGCCAGCGAGGTTTAAGCTCGCCGTGTCTGCGTTCCACCATCCGGGCGTACACGCGAAGCTCCGCGTTGGCACAGGAGCCTATCGGGACGCTTCCCCCGTTCAGCGGAACATCGGCCCGATGTTGTCTTATTTTATTGACGTCTGAGGGTGCGTCAGTGCAGGTGGGAGCCTTTTCCCCGAACTGTGACGGGAGTCGCAGGCGCAAAGCCGCACCCCCCGGAATGACGAAAAGTCGCCGCACTTCTGTCACGTCGGCGTGAACGGCCCCCTCAGGGCCGCAGTCATACCTCAGGAGGACGGAGCGGCCCTCCGGTCAGACTCGAGTCGCCCCCGAGAACGGGCACGTGGGCGGACGCCCGGCGCCATAACGCTCGACACGATGGAGGGGTTCCCGAATCGACCCCCGCAGTGACAGGAGTCCCCCGTGACCACCTCTCCCACCGTGTCCCGCGCCACCGCGGTGGCCGCCCGCGCCATGGACCTCTCGAAGGTCTACGGCCAGGGCGAGACCCAGGTCGTCGCGCTCGACCACGTCACCGTGGACTTCCGGCAAGGCGAGTTCACCGCGATCATGGGCCCCTCGGGCTCCGGCAAGTCGACGCTGATGCACTGCGTCGCCGGCCTGGACTCCTTCTCCTCCGGCTCGGTGCGGATCGGCGAGACGGAACTGTCCACCCTGAAGGACAAGCAGCTCACCCAGCTGCGCCGGGACAAGATCGGCTTCATCTTCCAGGCCTTCAACCTGCTGCCGACGCTGACGGCCCTGGAGAACATCACGCTGCCGATGGACATCGCGGGCCGCAAGGCCGACAAGCAGTGGGTCCAGCAGGTCATCGACATGCTCGGACTCTCCGCCCGGCTCAGCCACCGGCCCAGCGAGCTCTCCGGCGGCCAGCAGCAGCGAGTGGCCGTGGCCCGCGCCCTCGCCTCCCGCCCCGAGATCATCTTCGGCGACGAGCCGACCGGAAACCTGGACTCCCGCTCCGGCGCCGAGGTCCTCGGCTTCCTGCGCAACTCGGTCCGCGAACTGGGCCAGACCGTCGTCATGGTCACCCACGACGCGGTGGCCGCCTCCTACGCGGACCGCGTGATCTTCCTCGCGGACGGCCGGATCGTCGACGAGATGCTGCGCCCGACGGCGGACGGCGTACTCGACCGCATGAAGGCCTTCGACGCCAAGGGCCGTACGAGCTGACGCGAGGCGCCGCGACCGGACACGAACCGGTACGGCGCGCGTCCCACCGCCCCGTCCTCCGTCCCACCTTCCGTTCAGGACACACCCATGTTCCGTACCGCCCTGCGCAACGTCCTCGCGCACAAGGCGCGGCTGCTGATGACCGTCCTCGCCGTGATGCTCGGCGTGGCCTTCGTCTCCGGCACCCTCGTCTTCACCGACACCCTCTCCCAGGCCTTCCGCAACCAGTCCGCGAAGAGCTACGACGACGTCGCCGTGGCCGTCGAGATGTACCCGAACCCCGAGGAGGCCCGGAAGGCCCCCGGCCTCTCCCAGCGGGACGTCGACAAGGTCGCGAAGCTCGACGGGGTCGCCTCCGTCACCCCCCGCGTCGACGGCTTCGCGGGCGTGCCCGACAAGAACGGCAAGCTGATCGGCAGCGGCTGGTCGAACAAGGGCACCAACTTCGCCCCCGGCAAGGACGGCAAGGACCGCGCGTACGCCTTCACCACCGGCAACGGCCCCGCCGACGCCGGTCAGGTCGCGCTCGACAAGGACACCGCCGACAAGGGCGGCTACAAGGTCGGCGACACCGTCCGCGTCGCCACCAACGGCCCGGTGAAGGAGTACACCCTCTCCGGTGTCTTCACCACCGAGGACGGCGCCGTCAACGCGGGCGGCAGCCTGGTCGTCTTCGACACCTCCGTCGCCCAGAAGCTCTACCTCAAGCCCGGCTTCTTCCGGAGCATGACCGTCACCGCCGCGCCCGGCGCGGACGACGGCAAGCTCCTCGACGAGGTCCTCAAGGTCGTCCCGAAGGCGGCCTCCGCGCAGACCGGCCAGGCCCTCGCCGACCAGCAGGCCAAGGACATCGAGGCCGGCCTCGGCGCCCTCAACCAGGTCCTCCTGGGCTTCGCGGGCATCGCGCTCTTCGTCGGGATCTTCCTGATCTCCAACACCTTCACCATGCTGGTCGCGCAGCGCACCAAGGAACTGGCCCTGATGCGCGCGGTCGGCGCCTCGCGCAAGCAGATCACCCGCTCCGTCCTCGCCGAGGCCGGTCTGGTCGGTCTGGTCGCCTCCGCCGTCGGCTACGTCCTCGGCATCGGCCTGGCCGTCGCGCTCCGCTCGGCCATGAGCGCCTTCGACATGAAGGTCCCGGCCGGCGACCTGGTCCTCGGCGCCACCCCGGCCCTCAGTGCCTTCGCCGTCGGCGTCCTGATCACGATGTTCGCCGCCTGGCTGCCCGGCCGCCGCGCCGCGAAGATCCCGCCGGTCGCCGCCATGAGCAGCGTCCACGCCACCGCGAGCACCAAGTCGCTCGTCGTACGGAACTCCATCGGCGCCCTGCTCACCGCGCTCGGTGTCGTGCTGATCGTGCTCGGCGCGAACCAGGGCGGCGACGACGGC
This sequence comes from Streptomyces wedmorensis, assembly GCF_000716445.1. Taxonomy (GTDB): domain Bacteria; phylum Actinomycetota; class Actinomycetes; order Streptomycetales; family Streptomycetaceae; genus Streptomyces; species Streptomyces wedmorensis. The sequence continues at coordinate 181,531 of NZ_JNWK01000007.1, read as the reverse complement.
CGCATGTACATCGCGGGCGGCGCGTTCCTCACCCTCATCGGCGTGATCGTGCTGATCCCGATGCTGTCCCGGCCCGTGATCGCCCTGATCCGCCCGCTGTTCGTGAGCGTCTTCGGGGTCTCCGGCAAGCTGGCCGGCCTCAACGCGGTCCGCAACCCGCGCCGCACCGGCGCCACCGCCTCCGCGCTCGCCATCGGCCTGACCCTCGTCACCGGCCTCTCGGTGCTCGGCGCCACCGTCGGCACGGCCCTCGACAAGGTCACGACCGACCAGATCAAGGCCGACTACATGGTCTCCATGGCCAGCGGCAACGGCCTGAGCCAGGAGGCGCTCACCGCCCTGGAGAAGGCTCCCGGCGTCACCGCCGTCTCCCCGCAGCAGGCCGGCGCCTTCGACCTGAAGGGCTCGTACGTCTCGGTCTCCGGTGTCACCCCCGGCGACATCGAGAAGGTCCTCAAGCTGGACGTCGTGAACGGCTCGCTGTCCTCCCTCGGCGGGAACACGATCGCCATCGACGACGGCGTCGCCCAGAAGCGCGGCCTGAAGGTCGGCGACACCGTCCCGGTCGAGTACCTCGACAAGCAGAAGGGCAAGCTGACCGTCGGCGCGGTCTACGAGTCCAACGAGTTCGTCTCGCCGGTCCTCGCGGACAAGGAGCTCGTCACCGCGCACGAGGAGCAGGCCGACATCCGCCAGATCTTCGTCTCGACCGACGGCGGCGCGAGCGCGGCCCACGAGCAGGCCCTGTCGAAGGCCATGGGCGACAACCCGGCGATCGAGGTCATGGACCACAAGGAGATCCGGGACACCTTCGGCGGCCCGATCAACATGCTGCTGAACATCATGTACGGCCTGCTCGGCATGGCCCTGATCATCGCCGTCCTCGGTGTCGTCAACACCCTCGCGATGTCCGTCTTCGAGCGCCAGCAGGAGATCGGCATGCTGCGGGCGATCGGTCTCGACCGGCGCCGTGTGAAGCGGATGGTCCGTCTGGAGGCCGTGGTCATCTCGGTGTTCGGCGCGGTCGTCGGCATCGGCCTCGGCAGCTTCCTCGGCTGGGCGATCGGCGAGACCTTCAAGAACAGCCTGCCGGGCTACGCCCTGGTCCTGCCCTGGGACCGGATCGGGCTCTTCCTGGTCCTGGCGGCCCTGGTCGGCGTCCTCGCCTCCCTGTGGCCGGCCCGCAGCGCGGCGAAGCTGAACATGCTCTCCGCCATCAAGGCCGAGTAGCCGGACCCGATGCGAAGGGCCGGTCTCCCCACCCCGGGAGGCCGGCCCTTTCGCGTACCCGCGTCAGGTCCGCTCGTTCCAGACCCGCGGCCGCAGCGCCGTGTCGCTCTTCCCGGAGACCGGTGTCCTCACCGCGAGGAACTGGTTGACGCCGATCCGGTTGCGTTCGAAGGAGACGGCCGAGGCGGCCATGTAGAGCCGCCAGATGCGCGCCCGGCCGGGCGAGGTGAGGCCGACCGCGCGGTGCCAGTCGCGCTCCAGGTTGGCCACCCAGCGGCGGAGGGTGAGCGCGTAGTGCTCGCGGATCGCCTCGACGTCCCGGACCTCGAAGCCGGCGTCCTCCAGCGTGGACAGGGTGCGGCCCATGGGCGCGAGTTCGCCGTCGGGGAAGACGTACGCGTCGATGAAGGGGTCGATCTCGTAGGTCGCCTCGTCGGGTTCGGGGCGGCGGGAGATCTGGTGGTTGAGGAGCCGCCCGCCGGGTCTGAGGAGCCCGTACAGCGTGTCGGCGTACTCCCGGTACCGCACCTCGCCGACGTGCTCCGCCATGCCGATCGAGGAGATCGCGTCGTACGGGCCGTCGGGCACGTCCCGGTAGTCCTGGACGCGGATCTCGACGCGGTCGGTGAGACCCTCGTCGGCGATCCGCTTGCGGGCGAAGGCGGCCTGTTCGCGGGAGAGGGTGACGCCGACGACCCGGGCGCCGTACTCGCGGGCGGCGTGCAGGGCCATGGAACCCCAGCCGCAGCCGACGTCGAGGAGCCGGTCGCCCTCCTTGAGGTTCAGCTTGCGGGCGATGAGGTCCAGCTTGTCGCGCTGGGCGTCCTCCAGGGTGCCGCCCTCGGTCCAGTAGGCGCACGAGTAGACCATCGAGGGGCCGAGGACCAGCGCGTAGAAGTCGTTGCCCACGTCGTAGTGGTGGCTGATCGCCTGCTTGTCACGGCGCCGGGTGTGCCGGTTGCCGCTGCGTCCGCGCACCTCCTCGGCCGGGGGCCGCGGCGGCGGCAGCGGGCCGGCGAGCCGCAGGAGGGAGCGGGCGGCGGCACGCAGCTTGGGATCGCGTACGGAGTCGAGCAGGCTCCTGGTCTCCTCCGGGCGCTCCCACAGGAGGCCCGAGAGGCGGTCCAGGGCCTCGTACAGGTCGCCCTCGACGTCGAGGTCCCCGGCCACCCAGGCGCGGGCCAGGCCCAGTTCGCCGGGCTTCCAGATCATTCTCCGCAGGGCGCGGCGGTCGCGGACGATCAGGACGGGGCCGCCGGCAGGGCCGGCCTCGCTGCCGTCCCAGGCTCGCAGTCGGACCGGGAGCGGTCCTCCGAGGAGTTCCTCGGCGAGGGTCGTCAGCCGCGACGCGGCGTCGGCCATGGTGCACACCTCCGTGATCTCGTGCCCCAGAAATGCTCGTCACCAAGGGAACACCCTCCGTAGGCGTTTGCAGTCCCGCCGCAGCGCAAGAAGTCGGCAAAACACGCGAAGGGCCGTCCGCACCACGGATGGCGGACGGCCCTTTTACGGCCTTGCGTGTACTGCTGGTCCTGCGGGTCCTGCGGGTACTGCCGGTGCTGCGGGTCTTACGAGGCCTTGGCCTTCTCCTGGGCCGGGGCGGCCGGCGCGGGGGCGGGCTTGGCGGCCTCGTAGAACTCCTCGCGCGGCGTCTCCATGGCGCCGAGCGAGACGACCTCGCGCTTGAGGAACATGCCGAGGGTCCAGTCGGCGAAGACGCGGATCTTGCGGTTCCAGGTCGGCATCGCCATGCCGTGGTAGCCACGGTGCATGTACCAGGCGAGACGGCCCTTGACCTTGATCTTCATCTTGCCCATGACGATCATGGCGACGCCCTTGTGCAGACCGAGTCCGGCCACCGCGCCCTTGTTGGCGTGGCTGTACTCCTTCTGCGGGAAGCCGCGCATGCCGGCCACGACGTTGTCGCCGAGGACCTTGGCCTGGCGCAGGGCGTGCTGGGCGTTCGGCGGGCACCAGGCGCGCTCGACCGGGACGCCGGCCTTGACCGCGGCCAGGTCCGGGACCTGGGCGTTGTCGCCCGCGGCCCACGCGTAGTCGAGGCCGTTGATCTGGAGCTTCTCGTTGCAGTCCACGTGGCCGCGGGGGCCGAGCGGCAGACCGAAGCGGGAGAGCGCCGGGTTCGGCTTCACGCCGGCGGTCCAGACGATCGTGTTGGAGTCGACCTCGAGGCCGTTCTTCAGCACGACGTGGCCGTCGACGCAGGAGTCCATGGAGGTCTCGAGGTAGATCTCGATCCCGCGGGACTCCAGGTGCTCCTTGCCGTACAGGCCGAGCTTCGGGCCCACCTCGGGAAGGATCTTGTCGGCCGCGTCGACCAGGACGAAGCGCATGTCCTCGCGCGACACGTTCTGGTAGTACTTCGCGGCGTCGCGGGCCATGTCCTCGACCTCGCCGATCGTCTCGGCGCCGGCGAAGCCACCGCCGACGAAGACGAAGGTCAGCGCCTTGCGGCGGACCTCCTCGTCGGTGGTCGAGTCGGCCTTGTCGAGCTGCTCGAGGACGTGGTTGCGCAGGCCGATGGCCTCCTCGATGCCCTTCATGCCGATGCCCTGCTCGGCGAGGCCGGGGATCGGGAAGGTGCGGGAGACCGCGCCCATGGCGATGACCAGGAAGTCGAACGGCAGCTCGTACGCCTCGCCGACGAGCGGCGCGATCGTGGCGACCTTGCGGTCCTGGTCGATGGTGGTGACCCGGCCGGTGAGCACCTCGGCTCCGCGGACGACGCGTCGCAACGGGACGACGACGTGACGCGGCGAGATGCTGCCGGCGGCGGCTTCGGGGAGGAAGGGCTGGTAGGTCATGTACGACCGCGGGTCGACGACCGTGACGGTCGCCTCCGCATAGCGCATCTTCTTGAGGATGCGCCGAGCTGCGTACAGGCCTACGTACCCGCCGCCTACTACGAGGATCCTGGGACGCTCCGTGGTGCTCATGGCATCGAGTATCCACCCCCTCCGAGGGGGGTGCTCGTGCGCCCCTTCACAAGGTCTCGGCATACCTCTGCTACACTCCGCCGCCCACGTGATCCATGTCATGGTGCTGCAAAGGAACCGAGGTGCAAGGGCGAACGTTGTTCACCCCTTGTGAACTGGCCTGGAGAGGGCCCGTTAACGCTGAACCACCGGGTGCGTTCACACGATGGAAACAGCGAGCGAAGTAGCCCCCGGACCTGCGAAAGGGCCCCGAGGCGCCCCTCGGAGGGGCTAAAGACCCCCCTCGGGCGCCATCAGGACCCTTTTCCTTGTGAAGAACTTCACGAACTTTCCCGACGAGATGTCACCGGAAGGCTCGATAGGTGCCCGCTATGCGACGGATAGGGCGATCCCATCGAGGATGTCGTGCTCGCTGACGACGACCTCGTGGGCTCCGACGCGCTCGACGATCTCCCTCAGGACGAGGGTCCCGGCGATGATCACGTCGACGCGACCGGGGTGCATGACGGGGATCGCGGCCCGCTCGTCGTGGGTGGAGGCGAGGAGCCGGTCGGTCACCTCGGCGATCTGCTCGGCGGAGATCCGGGCGTGGTGGATCTTCGCCGAGTCGTACTCGGTGTGCCCGTGCACGATCCCGGCGACCGTGGTGACGGTGCCGGCGAGCCCGACGAGGACCTCGGCCGTGTCGATCGGCACGGTCTCGGCGGCCAGGTCGAGCGCGGCCCGCACGTCGGCGCGGATCGCCTCGACCTCCTCGGCGGTCGGCGGGTCGTGGCGGACGTGCCGCTCCGTGAGCCGGACGCAGCCGATGTCGACCGAGCGGGCGGCCTCGACCGTCTTGTTGCCGAGGACGAACTCGGTGGAGCCGCCCCCGAGGTCGAAGACGAGGTACTTCTCCGAGCCGTGCAGCTCTCCGGTCGCGCCGGTGAAGGAGAACGCGGCCTCCTGGTCTCCGGTGATCACCTCGGGCTCCACGCCCAGGATCTCCACGACTCCGTTCACGAACTCGTGGCGGTTCTCGGCGTCGCGGGAGGCGGAGGTGGCGACGAAGCGGAGCCGCTCGGCACCCAGTCCCCTGATGACCTCGGCGTACTCGCGGCAGGCCGCGAAGGTGCGCTCCAGGGCCTCCGGGGCGAGTCGGCCCGTCTTGTCGACGCCCTGCCCGAGCCGGACGACCTTCATCCGCCGGTCCAGCTCGACGAGGTCGCCCGTCGCCGGGTCGACGTCGGCGACGAGGAGGCGGATGGAGTTCGTACCGCAGTCGATTCCGGCGACCCGGGTCATTCCGCCGACTCCTTCTCGTCCTTGTCGGCACACGGGGTCACGCAGGGGCCCTTGGCCCACCACTCGGGCAGCATCGCGAGGGCCTCGTCGCCGAACGGGTTCACGCCCGGTCCCGCGGCCAGCGAGTGACCGACGAGGACGTGCAGGCACTTGACCCGGTCCGGCATGCCGCCGGCGCTGGGGAAGCCCTCCAGGACCTCGATGGCGTCCCGGCGGGCGATGTAGTCCTCGTGCGCGGCCCGGTAGGCGGCGGCGAGCTCCGGGTCGGTGGCGAGCCGGGCCTGCATCTCCTTCATGACCCCGTTGGCCTCCAGGGTGCCGATGGCCGAGGCCGCCCGGGGGCAGGTCAGGTAGTACGTCGTCGGGAACGGGGTGCCGTCGGGGAGCCGGGGCGCGGTCTCGACGACGTCCGGGTTGCCGCACGGGCAGTGGTGCGCGATGGCGCGCAGGCCGCGGGGCGGCCGGCCGAGCTGGAGCTCGAAGGCGGCGATGTCCCGCTCGGTGGGCTCGGTGCGTTCGGTCTGCGGAGGGGGCGTTTCCATGTCTGCCTTGCTCGTGTCGCGGAGGAGGGGTCAGGGACGGTCGGCGTGGTCGACGCCGTCCCAGAGGTTGTCGTACCAGGGGCGGTCCGCCGCTCCCTGGTCGGCGCGGGGCCGCTGCTCCGCGTCGGGGTCGTTCACGGTGAAGCCGGTCTCGCCGGGCAGCACGTAGTGCAGGTGCTCGCGGGCGAGGCGGCGGACGTAGGCCGGGTCCTGGAGGCGGGCCTTCTCGTCCCGGAGTTCCTCGACCCGTCGGGCGGCCTCGGCGGCCTTGCGCTCCTGATCGGCGATCTCGCCCTGCTGGGAGACGTAGCTCCGCATGGGATAGGCGAGGGCCACGACGAGGGAGCAGACGACGAGGGCGAGGAAGGCCGCGCGGCCGGTGAGCCGGGAGCGGCGGGCCTGACGGCGGGTCTGGGAGCGGTAGACACGGGCGGCGGTCTGCTCGCCGAGCAGCCTGATCCGGGTCGCGGTCGAGAACCGGTCCCGGTCCTTCGCGGCCATGCCTGTCGCCTCCCCTGTTCATGCGTACGTCCCCGCACACGGTACGGGACCGAGTGCGGGGACGCTTCGCTTCGCTACGCCTTTGCTCCCTGTTCAATTCTCCGGATGCAAAGCCCGGAAGCTGCCCTGCGGGGCCGGTGTCAGCCCCTGGGGTCTCGTCAGCCCTTGAAGCGCGGGAAGGCGCTGCGGCCGGCGTAGACCGCGGCGTCGTCGAGGATCTCCTCGATGCGCAGCAGCTGGTTGTACTTGGCGACGCGGTCCGAGCGGGCCGGGGCGCCGGTCTTGATCTGGCCGCAGTTCACGGCGACGGCGAGGTCGGCGATGGTGACGTCCTCGGTCTCGCCGGAGCGGTGGGACATCATGCACTTGAAGCCGTTGCGCTGGGCGAGCTCGACGGCGTCCAGGGTCTCGGTCAGCGAGCCGATCTGGTTGACCTTGACCAGGAGGGCGTTCGCGGTGCCCTCCTCGATGCCGCGGGCGAGGCGCTCCGGGTTGGTGACGAAGAGGTCGTCGCCGACGATCTGGACCTTGGTGCCCAGCTTGTCGGTGAGGACCTTCCAGCCGGCCCAGTCGTCCTCGAACAGCGGGTCCTCGATGGAGACCATCGGGTACGCGGAGACGAGCTCCTCGTAGTACTCGGTCATCTCGGCGGCCGAGCGGGACTTGCCCTCGAACTCGTACTTGCCGTCCTTGTAGAACTCGGACGCGGCGACGTCGAGCGCGAGCGCGACGTCGGAGCCCGGGGTGTAGCCGGCCTCCTTGATGGCCTCGACGATGAGGTCGAGGGCGGCGCGGTTCGACTCGAGGTTCGGGGCGAAGCCGCCCTCGTCGCCGAGGCCGGTGGAGAGGCCCTTGCGCTTCAGCACGCCCTTGAGCGTGTGGTAGATCTCCGCACCCCAGCGAAGGGCCTCGGAGAAGGACTCCGCGCCGATCGGGGCGATCATGAACTCCTGGATGTCCACGTTGGAGTCGGCGTGCGACCCACCGTTGAGGATGTTCATCATCGGAACGGGCAGCAGGTGCGCGTTCGGGCCGCCGAGGTAGCGGAAGAGCGGGAGGTCGCTGGCCTCGGAGGCGGCGTGCGCGACGGCGAGGGAGACGCCGAGGATGGCGTTGGCGCCGAGCGAACCCTTGTTCTCCGTGGCGTCCAGGTCGAACATGGCCTGGTCGATGAGGCGCTGCTCGGTGGCGTCGTAGCCGACGAGCTCCGGGCCGATCTGCTCGATGACGGCGAGGACGGCCTTCTCGACACCCTTGCCGAGGTAGCGGTTCGGGTCACCGTCGCGGAGCTCGATGGCCTCGAAGGCACCGGTGGAGGCGCCGGACGGAACAGCAGCACGGCCGGTGCTGCCGTCGTCGAGGCCGACCTCGACCTCGACCGTGGGGTTGCCTCGGGAGTCCAGGATTTCCCGGGCTACGACGACGTCGATGGACGGCACGAGCATCTCCTTCTGGGATGTGACGCTGGATGTGACGCAAGGTCGATGCAGGTCGCTTGGCCTTGCGACAAGAGCCTAACCGCCCCGGGGGCTCAGACCGGCCGGGCGCCCGCACCCTGGGACGAAAAAGGACCCAAGGGCATGCATCTCGGGATGAATGGCCCCAGATCTACTGGACAGTAACCGCTGGGTGCCCCTTCTACGGGCTCCGCGGGGCGGGACCTCTCTACGACGAACCCCGCTCCGGCGCGCACGGGGGAGGGCGCGCCGGAGCGGGGTGGTCACCGCGGGAGGGTCGTCAGGCTCACTTGAGGTGGAGCTGCTGGCCGACGTAGATGAGGTCGGCGTCGGCGACGACGTCCTTGTTCAGGTCGTAGAGCGTCTCCCAGCCACCCTGGACGCCGTGCGCCTGGGCGATGGTGCCGAGCGTGTCGCCGGCCTTGACGCGGTACTCGCCGTCACCCTTCTTGACCTTCGCGCCGGCCGGGGTGGTGACGGTCTTCTGGGCCGTGGCCTTCTTGGCGGAGGTGGCCTTCTTCGTGGCCGTGGCCTTCTTCGGGGCCTGGCGCTGCTCGCTGCGGGTGGTCGGCTCGGTGGCCGTGCGCTTGGGAGCCTCGGTGCCGCCGGTGTAGGCGGTGTTGGAGAGGCCCACGCCGCAGCTCGGCCACGCGCCCTTGCCCTGGCCCGCGAGGACCTTCTCGGCGATGGTGATCTGCTGGGACTTCGACGCCTGGTTGGCGGTCGGGGCGTAGGCGGTGCCGCCGTACGCGGCCCAGGTGGAGGCCGAGAACTGCAGGCCGCCGTAGTAGCCGTTGCCGGTGTTGATGGACCAGTTGCCGCCGGACTCGCACTGGGCGACGCGGTCCCACTCGGAGGCCGTGGCGGCCGACGCGGTGCCCGCGGTCATCAGCGGGGCGGCGACGGCGACACCGGTGACGCCGACGAGCGTGGCGACCTGGGTGGCCTTGGAGGGACGACGGTGTTTGCCCTTACCGGAAAACAGCATGGAGATTCTCCTCACCGACGCCTGTGAGGTGAGCTGTCGGGTTCGGGCCGGAAAGTTGCCCGGCCGCGTGTCCTTGCACGCGGCTTCACCCCAAGCCGGTCGTCGGCCGTCTGTCTCAACGGCCGGGACCGGCACTTACCTTGGGTCCCCCACTCCTGCCTTCGGCGCTTACGCGACGACTGTTCCCATCGACCGACGGCAGGATTCGGCGTTTCGGTCGACGGGGCCCGCGGTGGCGAGCGGTTAAGACCGTAGACACAGACCCACCGGAAGTTCAAAGAGGCCCATTGCGGAAATATCGCCCCTACTTGCCCTCCGGTGGGGGGCGTTTGCGCAGGTGAGAGGTGACGGAGGCAAAGGTTACGGACAGGACACGCCAGTTGAGGCGAAGAGACCCATGTCTCACTTGCCCGTAACCGGACATACAGCCCCGAACTACCCGGCCGCGGTCGTCGGATCCGCCGTCAGTTCAAGGCTCTGACCAGGCAGGATCAGGTTCGGATCGGCGCCCACCGTCTGTCTGTTGGCGTCGTAGAGCGCCGTCCAGCCTCCGGGCAGTTCGTTCGACTGCGCGATGTCGGACAGGCTGTCGCCGGGCTGCACGGTGTACTCGTCCGAAGTGCCCTGACTGTCCGTTGTGCCCGAATCCTTTGCGCCATCAGTCGACGGCGTCACGGTGGAGCTGTCGACCGGCTTGTCCGTGGACGACGCGTGTCGACCCGATTCCGATGAATTGCCCGGCTTGCCGGTTTCCTCCGGAGCGGCCTCGCCCCGGTGCTTGCCGGAGCCGGGTGTGGCCGACGGCCCGTCACCCTCGGTCGCCCCGGGAGAAACGGGCACACCAGGCGTAACGGACGTGTCGGGCGCGCCGGGGGTCGTCGGCGTACCCGGCGTGGTGGGCGTGCCCGGGGTGACGGAGGCGTCCGGGGTCTCCGGCGCGGAGGGCGTGGCGGGCGCCGTGGACCTCGGGGCGGCCGTGGCCGTTCCCGGCGTCCCGGCGGGCCGGAAGGCGCCCGCGGAGGCCGACGGCAGGCCGTCGGTCCGGTTCGACTCGGCGACGGGCCCCGTGGGGGTCGTCGGCACGGCCGTCGGGCCCGGGTCGACGCCGGTGCTCTTGCCGTCGTTCGTCAGGCCGGCGATCGGCGCGCAGGTGGCCCACTCGGTGCTGCCCTTGGCAAGGGCCTTCTCGGCCACCGCGATCTGCTGGGCGCGGCTGGCGAGGTCGGGGCTGGGCGCGTACGCCAGGCCGCCGTTCCGCTCCCAGCTGTCCTGGGTGAACTGGAGCCCGCCGTACATCCCGTTGCCGAAGTTGGCGCTCCACTGACCGCCGGACTCGCACTCGGCGACCCGGTCCCAGGTGGAGGCGTCGGCGGCGGAGGCGGATCCCGTGGCGAGCAGCGGCAGCGCCATGGCGGAGCCGGTGACACCGGCGGCGACGACGAGGGCGGGGGCCTGACGGGGGCGACGGTGTCGTCCGTTCCCGGAACGCATAGAAGCGCCTTTCGCGTGACGGCTGAAGACTGCGGCGAAGGTAGCCCTATTCGAACGCTCGTCACAAGTCGATGGACCCCCGATCACGCGAAGATCACAATTTTGACGATCCGTCAGTTCACTGTGGGGGTACGGAAGGGGTGAATTCCACCGGAAGCGTGCGCAATCCCCGCATGATGAGCCCACCGCGCCACCGGAGTTCGTCCGGATCGACGGCAAGTCGCAGGTCCGGCAGGCGCGTCAGCAGGGTCGCCAGCGCGGTCTGCCCCTCCAGCCGGGCGAGCGGCGCGCCCAGGCAGTAGTGGATGCCGTGCCCGTACCCCAGGTGCTGGTTGTCGCGCCGGGCGAGGTCCAGCACGTCCGGCCCCGTGAAACGCTCCGGGTCCCGGTTCGCGGCGGCGAGCACGACGAGCACCGGGTCGCCCGCCGGGATCTCCTGCCCGCCGATGGTCAGCGCCCGGGTCGCGTACCGCCAGGTCGCCATCTCCACCGGCCCGTCGAACCGCAGCAGTTCCTCCACTCCCGTCTCCAGGAGCCCCGTCTCCCCCGCCGCGATCGAGCCCTGGAGCCGCTCGCGCTGCCCGGGGTGCCGCAGCAGCTGGTAGACCCCGTTGCCGATGAGGTTCACGGTGGTCTCGAAGCCGGCGAAGAGAATGATGAAGGCCATGGCGGCGGCCTCGTTCTCGGTGAGGTGCTCGCCGTGGTCGGAGGCCTTGATGAGCCCCGAGATGAGGTCCTCGCCGGACTCCTCGCGCTTGCGGTGGATCAGCTCCGCCAGGTAGCCGCGCATCTTCTTCACCGACCGCGCGACCCCGCCGCGCGGCCCGCCGCCGTGGCGGATCATCATCCCCGCCCAGTCCCGGAAGTCGTCCTGGTCCTCCGGCGGGACGCCGAGCAGGTCGCAGATCGCGTAGATGGGCAGCGGGAACGCGAACTCGTGGATGAGGTCGGCCGACCCCTTCTCCGCGAACGAGTCGATGAGCCGGTCGGTCAGCTCCTGCACGCGCGGCGCGAACTCGGCGACCCGGCGCGGGGTGAAGGCCTTCGACACCAGCCGCCGCAGCCGGGTGTGGTCCGGCGGGTCGATGTTCAGCAGGTGGGTCATCAGCTCGGCCTTGCGCTCGCCCGGGATGCCCGTCTTCCCCTTCGCGTGCGGGGACTCGTCGTGGTGCGCCGGGTTCTTGGAGAGCCGCTGGTCGGCGAGGGCCTGCCGGGCGTCGGCGTACCGGGTCACGAGCCAGGCCTCGACCCCGCTGGGCAGCGTCGTCCGGTGCACGGGCGCGTGCTCCCGCAGCCAGGCGTAGGCGGGGTACGGATCGCTGGCGAACTCCCAGGTGAAGAGCTCGGGGGCGGGGGCGGGGCCGGGGGGCGTACTCACGGCACGACCGTACAGGGCGACCCCGGGAAGGAACTTTCGTGGAGAACCTGTGATCAAGGGGTACAGGTCGTGCCCTAGATTCTTGCCAGTGGATCCCCAGCTGCTCAGAGCTACGTTCGCCGTCGTCGAGAGACGGGCCGAACAAGCCGTCACCTTCTTCTATTCGCACCTGTTCTGGAACAACCCAGGTGTGCGCGAGCTGTTCCCCCAGGACATGCTCCCGCAGCGCGACCGGCTCTTCGCCGCGCTCACCCACGTGGTGACGCACCTGGAGGACCCCGGCCTCGGTCCCTACCTGGGGCAGCTGGGCCGCGACCACCGCAAGTTCCTCGCCTCGCCCGCGCTGTACGCCGCCGTCGGCGAGAGCCTCCTCGCCGCCTTCGCGCACGCCGCCGGTTCCGCCTGGACGGTGGACGCCGAGAAGGCCTGGTCCGAGGCGTACGGCCTGGTCTCCGAGCTGATGCTGGCCGGCGCCGACGAGGCGGCCGCGGCCGGCGAGCCGTCCTGGTGGGACGCGGACGTCGTCCGCCACGAGCGGTACGGCGACGACCTGGCCGTCCTCACCCTCCGCCCCCGCCGGCCCCTCCCGTACCTGCCCGGCCAGTACGTCAGCGTCAGCTCGCTGCGCGTCCCCCGCGTCTGGCGCACCTACTCCCTCGGCAACGCGCCCCGCCCGGACGGCACGGTCGACCTGCACGTGAGCCGCATCCCCGGCGGCGCGATGAGCACGGCGCTCGTCACGGAGACCGGCCCCGGCGAGGTCCTGCGGCTCAGCGCCCCCGGCGGCGGCCTCACCGCCCGGACGGCGCCGGGCGGGCTGCGCACCTACATATGCGCCGGTACGGGCTGGGCGCCGGTGAAGGCCCTCCTGGAGGAGGCCGCCGTCGGCGAGCCGGAACTCGAAGGCCGGCTGTTCGTCGTGGCCCGCGCCAAGGAGTACCTCTACGCGCGCGGGGAGGCCGAACTCCTCAAGGAACGCCTCCCCGGACTGAGCGTCACCTACATCGCGGCCGCACCCCGCCAGCGCCGCGACCAGGCGACCGAGCGGCTGCTCCAGGCCCTGCGGGCCTGCGTCCACTGGCCGGCCCACGACGTGTACCTCGCCGGCCCGCCCGCCTTCGTGACCGAGGTCTCCGAGGTGCTGGAAGAGCTCGGCACCGACCCGGCCCGCACCCACCACGACACCCTGCCGTCCGTGGGCCGCTTCACCACCCGCCCCAACACCGCCGCCGAACGCCTCCTGGGCCCGCCCGCCCCCCTCTGGCACAACCCGGACGCCCGCGCCCCTCGCGACCTCTGAAACCGGGCCTCAGCGCAGGGCGCGCGTGCGCCGGCGCCACACGGCGAACCGCGCCGGTTCCACGGCCATCAGCAGCGTGAGCAGCGCGAAGTCGATCCGCAGCCACCCGGGGGTGCCCCTACTCGCGGCCTCCCACCCGAAGAACAGCAGCATCAGGGCCGTCACGCCCGGCGCCTCGGCGGCACCCGGCTTCCGGCGGCGCCGTCGCCCCCGTCACAGCCCCTCGGCCGCGCTCGGCCTCCGGCGGCGCGGCGACCCGGTCACAGCCCCTCGGCCGCGCGGATCGCCTCGCGGTACGTCCGCGCCGCCGCCCGCAGCGCGGCCTCCGGGTCGACGCCGGACGCCTCGGCCCGGGCGGCGAGGGCGAGCAGCTCGTACCCGATGCCCTCGCCCGCCGGGAGCTCCACGGCGAGGCCGGCCGTCCGCACCCGGCTCGCCAGCTTGGCGGCGAGCGCGAGGCCCGGCTGGCCGAGGGGGACGCCGTCGGTGACGGACTCGCGCTGCTTCTCGATCGCCTTGGTGCGCAGCCAGTGCGCCTTGACCTCCTCGGGCGTCTCGGCGGTCGCGTCCCCGAAGACGTGCGGGTGGCGGTGGATCAGCTTCTCGACGAGCGTCGCGGCGACGTCGTCCACGGAGAACGGCTCCTCCGGGTCCTCCTCGGCGATCCGGGCGTGGAAGACGACCTGGAGGAGGACGTCGCCGAGCTCCTCGCGCAGTTCGTCCCGGTCGCCGTCCTCGATCGCCTCGACGAGTTCGTACGCCTCCTCGATGCCGTACTTGGCGAGCCCCTTGTGGGTCTGCTGCGAGGACCACGGGCAGGCCCGCCGGATGCGGTCCATGATCTGCACGAGGTCGAGGAGGCGGGCGCCGGGCAGGTCGTACGAGCCGGGCAGCAGCTCCAGGTCGGGCATCGCGTGGCGGCCGGAGCCGGCCAGCCGGGCGAGGCCGTCGGTGAGCGCGCGGTCGCCCTCGCCGGACGGCAGCAGCAGGACCGTCCGGCCCCCGGCGCAGGCCGCCACGAGCTCCTCGGCGGTCGGCCGGACGTGCTCGACGGCGACGCCGGCCTCCCGCAGGTACGGCAGCTGGGGGTGGTCCTCGTCGGGGCAGAGCACCCGGTCGGCACCGTGCAGCGCCTGCCAGGCGGGCCAGGAGAGGATTCCGGGCGCCACGCGGTGGCTGGCGGTGAGCAGGACGATGCGGCCGGGGCTCTCAGAAGTCACCCCTCGAACCTACCTAACGTCAGGCGCCGGCCTGGACGGCCGGGTCCTGGCTGATCTTCCGGAGCCAGGGCGTGGTGGCGGCGGTCAGCCCGCCGCGCTCGGAGTCCCAGGCGCCGTAGCGCGGGTTCACGTCGATGGCGAGGGCCTTGGAGGCGGCCGAGTAGACCTCGGTCCGCTTCTTCTGGCCCTCGGCGGTGTCGGTGAAGCCCAGCTTGTCGGCGATCTTGAGCATGAGGACCTCGTGGCGGACGAAGTCGTCGATCTGGTCGGGCGCCACGCCCCGCTGCTGGAGCAGGATGGCCTCGAACCGCTCCTCGCCGCCGTTCTCGCGGGTGTAGGCGGTGCGGGTCTGCTGGATCTCGGCGCGGCTGGCGGTGACGCCGTTGTCCCGGGCGACCTTCTCGATGATCCGGTCGATGATCATGGCGTTGAGCTTCTGCCGGCCGAGGTCGCCGGTGGCCTTGAGCAGTTCGGCGGACTGCTCGGAGGAGGCCTGCGCGGCGCGCACGTCCTTCACCTGCGCCTGGAGGCTGGAGACCTCGATCCGTTCGCCGCCGACGACGGCCGCCGCTCCTGGGTGGGCGTCACTGCCGCAGGCGGTGAGCAGTGGGGCCGCGGCGAGGAGCGCGGCGGAGACGGTGAGCGCAGTGCGGCGGTGCAAAGGAGCCTCCCGGGCTGGTCGTGCGTCACGTTGAACGACCTTGCGGTGATCGATGGTAGGGAGTCGCCGGGGCCGGAGCCACTACTTCGGTGCGACTGTTTCCCACAACGACTCACCCGTCACCCGGGTGTCGGCCGGTTCCCCGTCGCCGCTCGTCTCCTTCAGGAGGTAGTGCGGCCTTCGCTTCACCTCGTAGTAGATGCGGCCGACGTACTCGCCGATCAGTCCGACCATGACCATCTGGACGCCGGCGAGGGCGGTGACGGCGACGAGCAGGGTGACGTAGCCGGGGGTGTCGACGCCGTGGGCGAGGGCGTCGCCGACGATCCAGGCCGCGTAGCCGAGGGCGACGACGAGGAGGAGGAGCCCGAGGTGGACGGCTGCCCTGAGCGGCTTGTTGTTGAAGGAGAGGAGGCCGTCGAGCCCGTAGTTGAGGAGCTTGCCGAAGGTCCACTTGGAGCGGCCCTGCTCGCGGACGGCGTTCTCGTACGCGAAGGTCGTGGTGCGGAAGCCGACCCAGGAGAACAGCCCCTTGCTGAAGCGGTTGTACTCGCCGAGGTCGAGGACCGCGTCGACGGTTCGGCGGGACAGCAGCCGGAAGTCGCCGACGCCGTCGACCAGCTCGACGTCGACGAGCCGGTTGATCGCCCGGTAGTAGAGGCGGGCGGTCAGGGTCCGGGTGACGCGGTCGCCGTCGCGGGTGCGGCGGGCGACGACCTGGTCGTACCCCTCCGCGTGGAGGGCGACCATGCGGTGCACCAGCTCGGGTGGGTGCTGGAGGTCGGCGTCCATGATCACGACGGCGTCGCCGGCCGCGTGACGGAGGCCGGCGAGCATCGCGGCCTCCTTGCCGAAGTTGCGGCTGAAGGAGACGTAACGGACCCGGCGCGGATCGCCCGCTGCGAGCTCCCGGAGGAGCGGGAGGGTCCCGTCCCGGCTTCCGTCGTCCACGTACACGATCTCGAACTCGCCTTCCAGTCTGGCGAGTTCGACGGTCACGTGGTCGTGGAAGCGGGCGAGGACGTCCTCCTCGTTGAAGCACGGGACGACGATCGAGAGCAGCACACGGACCACGACAACGGACCGCGGTGTCCCGGCCGGTCCACGTGCGTGGCCTGCAGACGACCATCGCGTGAACTGGCCCTCCGACCCCGGCTCTTCCGCCGGGGACGCTGACATATTCGACCTGTCATGCCGAACGCCAAGCGCCCCTGCCCGCTCGCCGCCCTCCTCGCCGCCGTCGCCGTCTGCGGCGGGGACGCGGTCGCCCGGGTCTTCCCCTTCGGCCCGCGCCACCGGGCCGTCAACGACCTCGCCAACCAGTTCGTGCCGTTCCACGCACACCTGTGGGACCTCCTGCACGGCCGGGCGGACGGCGGGCCGCTGCTCGACTGGCAGGCGGGCTGGGGCACGAGCTTCCTCCCCGACTACGGCACCTACCTGTCGAGCCCCTTCGCCCCGCTGGTGGCGCTGTTCCCGCGCGCCGACATCGAGTACGCGGTGTACGCGATCACCGTCCTGAAGACGGCGACCGCGGCGGCCGCGATGGCGTTCCTGCTGCGCCGCCTCGGGCCGGGCGCCTGGTGGTGGGCGTCCGTCCTCGGCGCCTCGTACGCGCTGTGCGGATGGTCGCTCGCCGAGGGCACGTACAACCCGATGTGGCTGGACGGCCTGATCGCCTTCCCGCTGCTCTGCCTGGTCGGCGAGTGGAGCCGGGAGGCCCGCCGCCCCCTCCTCGGCCCCCTGGTGGTGGCCGCCTGCTGGTTCGCGAACTTCTACACGGCCTACATGGCGACCCTGGGCGCGGGCCTCGTCCTCCTCGTCCGCCTCGCGGTGACGGACTCCCCGCGGGTGCGGACCCTCGGCCGGGCGGCGCTCACGACCGGGCTGGGGATCGGCCTCGCCGCCCCCGTCCTCGTGCCCGTCTTCCTGGGCTCCCGGCACGCCCACCCGGGTGTCGTCCGGGACTTCGTCGCGGCGGACGGCACGGACGTGCTGGCCCGCCTGCTCCCGGTGACGTACGGCTTCGCGACCCCCGCGGCCTTCGTGTGCACGGCGGTGCCGCTGCTCGCCGCAGCGCTGCTCTTCCGCCGGGACGCGCCGGGCCGGGAGCGGTGGGCGTGGGGAGCCCTGTGCGCGGCGGTGGCCCTGTCGATGCAGTGGGGCCCGACCCATCTCGTCTGGCACGTGTTCGCCACCCCGAACGGCAGCCCGTACCGCCAGACCTTCGTCCTGTCCGGGGTCCTCGTCCTCGCCGCCTGGACGGGTCTCGCCCACGGCCTCCCGGACCGGCGCGCGCTCCTCGGTGGGGCGGCGGTGGTCCTCGCGCTCACGGCGGGGGCGCTGCCGAGCCCTCTCGTCACCTCCTGGTCGCTGCTCCTCGCGGGCGCGGGTCTGGCGGCGGTCGCGGGCGCGCTCCTGCTGCCCCGCCGGGGCCGGTACGGGCTCCTCGCCGCGCTCCTCGTGACCGGCACCCTGCTGGGCCAGGCGGCGGCCACGACGGCGTACGCGGACCGGGAGCGGCTCGTCCGGCTCGACGACTATCCGCCGTGGGGCCCCGGGCACGAGCGGCGGGCGGCGGCCCTGGCGGCGGCCGACGGCTGGCCCGCGTACCGCACCGACTCCGGCCTCCCGCGCGTCGCGGGCAACGACCCGCTGCTCCTGGGCGGCCAGGGCGCCGCCTACTACAGCAGCCACACCCCCGCCGTCCTGACGGAGACCCTGGCCGCCCTGGGCGGCGGCTGGACCTCGCGCGGCCGGAACCTGCAGAGCCTGGACAACCCGGTGACCGACGCGCTGTTCGGCGTGGGCGCGCGCTGGCGGGACGGCGCCGTCGTCCGTACGGACGTCCGCCTGCCGCTGGTGACGGTACGGCCGCCGGGCCCGCCCCCGGCCTACGGCCCGTCGCCGTTCCGCAACCAGGAACTCCTGCTCGGCGCCCGGGTGTACGAGGCTCCGCACGCGGGCGCGTGCCGGGTCGGCACGGAGGTCTTCCTCTGGTCCCCCGACGCCACGGGCCCGGCCCGCCTCGGCGACCGGCCGCCGGTCCACCTCCTCGGCGGCGGCCCGAAACGCCGCGCCGCCCTCACCTCCCTCGGCGTGCAGCGGGTCCCCGGCCTGAAGCCGGTCCTGCCGGGCCCCGGCGAGCTCGGCTGCCTGGACCACGAACGCCTCCGCACGGCGGTCACGGCCCTCCGCGCCCGCGCCGCGACCCCGATCCACGTCACCCCGGACGGCATACGCGCCACTTTCCCGCCGGGCTCCACGGGCACGGCGGTCGTCGCGGTCCCGCGCATCGCGGGCTGGCACTGCGAGGGCGCCGGCCCCGTCTCGTACGGCGGCCTCCTCGCCGTCCCCCTCCACGACGGCCGCACCGACCTCTCCTGCGCCTTCCGGCCCCCGGGCCTGCGGGCGGGCCTCGCGGCGGGGGCGCTGGCGGCGCTGCTGCTCCTGGGCGTGGTCGTCGGCCCCCGGCTGGTCAGGACCCGCCGAGCGCCTCGATCCCGAACAGCTCCTCGCTGCCCTTGAGGCCGGTCACCTCCACCGGCGGGCGGTCCCGGGCGGCCCGGTCCTCGGGGCCCTGACCGCGCCCCCCTCAGGGAGCGTTGCGCAGCTCCCACCGGATCTCGCCGTCGTCCACCTCGTCCGTCCGCGCGAGGCCGGCCGCGCGGGCGACGGCGGCGGAGGCCGCGTGGTCGGGGTGGACGTGGGCGACGACCGTACGGACGCCCCGCTCCAGGAGCAGCCCGACGAGCGCCTCGGCCGCTTCCCGGGCGATCCCGCGCCCCTGCCACTCCGTCCCCGTCACCCATGCGACCTCGGCGGTCCGCCCGCCGTCGGTGACCGTCGCCTGCACGGTCCCGGCGAACCGGTCCTCGGCGCGGAGCCGTACGACCCAGTTGCACCAGACGACCGCCGGGTCGGGTGACCCCGCGACCAGCCGTTCGTACCGGGCGCGCAGCTCGGGCTCGGACAGCGGGTCGCCCCCGATGAAGGCGTGCAGCGCGGGGTCGGCGAGGACCCGGGCCATCTCGCCGGCGTGCTCGACGGCGAGGGGGACGAGGTCGAGACGTCCGGTCGCCACCGTGACGGCGCCGATGCCGTGCTGCTCCGTGCTCACGCCGCGCCCTTCCTCCGTGCTCACGCGTCCCCCGTTCCGTGCTCGCGCGCCGCCCGCCTCCGGGCTCACGCGTCGAAGTCCCAGACCCCTTGGCCGTCGTACCTGGTCATTGTCGTCCCTCCCCCGCCTTCCCGAAGCACGTGCTGACAGCCACGAGCCTAGGAACGCGCCGCCCGTCCCGCTGTGCGCTCGGCGCGGACGTCCTTGACGCTCAGCGCGCGGAACTCGGTGGGGCTGAGGCCGTACGCCGCCCGGAAGGTGCGGCTGAAGACCGCCGGGCCGCTGAAGCCCCACCGCGCGGCGACGGCCTGCACGGGACGGCCGAGGAGTTCGGGGCGGGCGAGGTCGTCGCGGCACCGCTCCAGGCGGCGGCGCCGGATGCGGGCCTGGACGGTCTCGCCGTCGCCGTACGCCCGGAAGAGCTGGTGGAGGGTGCGTACGGAGACGTGGTGGCCGGCGGCGACGGCGGCCGGGGTGAGGTCGGGGTCGCCGAGATGGGTCTCGACGAAGTCGTGGATCCGCTGGATCAGCGCCCGTGCCCTCGCCTCGGCGGGGAGCTGGTCGTCGGCGTCGAGGTTCTGGGCGAGGCAGGCGGCGACGAGGTCGACGACGACGGAGCCGAGCCGGGGCAGGTCGTCGGGCGCGCACTGGCCGGCATGCCCTTCGAGGGAGTCGAGGAAAGCGGCGAGGACCGCCCCGACCCCGTGCCCTCCGGGAATCCGGCTGCCCAGCAGCCGGTCGACCCGCTGGGGCCGCAGCGGCAGTACGTCACGCGGGAGTTGCAGCAGGGTCAGCCGCACGGGACCCGACGCGGTGGGCATGTCCGCGGCCGAGGGCCGCGAGGTGTCCCAGAAGAGCAGGTCCCCCGCCCCGGCACTGCAGTCGTTCCGGTGCTGGGACAGGACGGTGACGCCCTGCCTGATCAGCCCCAGCTGGTACTGCTCCGGATCGCCGCGCCGGATCAGCGCGGGCGTACGGCGCGACCGCAGGGGCGAGAAGGCGAACCGTGCGACGCGGACGTCCCGGAGGTCCAGCACCGCCGCCTCGGCCTGGAAGTCGGCGGGCCGCTCGACGCTGAGCGCGGTGGGCATCACCTCCCGCGTGACCAGGTCCTCGAACCAGTCGAACCGTTCCCGTGCCGGCAACTCCCCTGCCGAGACCACTGACCACATCGCGCGCCCCCGTCGATCTTGGTGTCGGCGGCCAGGATGCAGCGGCGCGAACGCGTTTGTCGCCGGTTTCCACGGACGGCGTGGCGCGCCGGCGAACCCGGCCGCGCCCCCCTCGGAACGGCCCGGACCTGCGCTTCAACAGCCCTGCGTTGAGCGACCGTTGAGCGGCACTTGAGGTTCCGTTGACCGCCCCTGACAGCTTCGTGCCGTACCGGGAACCCGGTCCAGGAGAAACGGAGAGCACCTCGTGAACTTCAAGCGATCCCTCGCGGCCCTCGGCATGGCGGCCGGCGTCGCCCTCGGCGCGGCGGCCGTCGCCCCGGCCGCCAACGCGGCCCCGGCGGGCTGTGCCAGCGGTGGTCTGTGCGTGTACTGGCAGGCCGACTACCAGGGCGCCGTGCAGACGGTCTACCAGGACAACCGTGACCTGACCGGGTACACGAACTTCAAGTACGCCCTGAACGGCGCGGCCTTCAACAACGGCAACAGCTGCAACGTCGTGCTCTACAAGGAGACCGACTACCAGGGCCAGGGCTGGATCCTGTACCGGGGCACCGGCTGGAACCGGATCGGCGACAACCTGAGCACCATCGGCTCCAACGAGTGGTGCACGGTCTGAGTCGATGACCTCCAGGAGACGCACCGCAGCCGTGGCGCTGCTTCTGGGTCTCGGTGCCGCCGGATGCTCGACGTCCGGCGGCACCGCCGCACCCGGCCCCGCGCCGCTCCCCGCACCCCGCCCCTTCCAGGGCGTCACCCACTACCCCGGGCCGCAGCTCACGGCCCTCCACGCGGCGGAGGAAGACCTCGTCGCCGCCTGCATGAAGCGGCGCGGGTTCACCTACCGCCCGCAGCCCCTGCCCACCGGGAACCACCTGGCCGACACCAACCCGTACGGACTGCTCACCGTCGCGCAGGCGGTGAACGACGGCTACGGCATCACGAGCACCACGCTCTCCATGCGGCCGCCGGTCGACGTCAACGCCGCCGAGGCGGCGGACACGCGCTGGAAGGACGCCCTGCTCGGCACCCCCGCCCACCGGGTGAACCTGGCCATGCCCATGAAGCGGGAGTTCTTCCACCAGGCGGACTCCTGCGTCAGCGACGCCATGTCCCGCCTCTACGGACCGGAGTACTACAGGCTCTTCAACACCTTCCAGGTCCTGGGCGACGCGGTCGTCCAGAGGGTCAGGACCGACCGCCGGTACCTCGCCGCACAGGACTCCTGGAGCGCCTGCATGAAGGACGCCGGGTCCCCCGCGAAGGCCTTCGGCGATCCCCAGGCGACGGTCGACCGCCGGCTCAGGCAGGCCGGCCAGGACCAGGCCGAGCTGCACGCCGTCGCCGGCGTCGAGCTGAAGCTCTCCCGAGCGGACGCGGACTGCCAGGCCGCCACCGGCCTCACCGCCGTCGTCTCGGCGGCCCAGACCGACGCCGAGAAGACCCTCGGCGCGGGCTACGCGGACGAGCTCGCCGCGCTGCGCACCCTGCGGGAGAAGGCACTCGCCACGGCGGCCAGGTCCTAGGCGCGTATCGAGCTCAGGTTCCGGGGAGGATACGGCGCGTTTCGTAGGCCCACATCGCGATCTCGACCCGGTTGCGGGCGCCGAGTTTGGCCATCAGGCTGGCCAGATGCGTCTTCACCGTGCTGAGGCTGATGTGCAGCGCGTCGGCGATCTCGGTGTTGGTCAGCCCGCGGGCGACGGCGAGGAGCACCTGCTCCTCGCGGGCGGTGACGGGGGAGACCGGCTGGGCCACGGGCCGGCCGGCGGGCAGGTCCGCGAATGCCTGGAGCAGACGGACGGTGACGCTGGGCGCGATGAGCGCCTCACCGTCGGACGCCGACCGTACGGCCTGCGCCAGGAGGTCCGGTCCCGTGTCCTTGAGGAGGAATCCGCGGGCGCCTGCACGCAGCGCGCCGTAGACGTACTCGTCGAGGTCGAACGTGGTGATGACGACCACGGCCAGCGGGTCGGCGACGCCCGGGCCGGCGAGCAGCCGGGTGGCTTCGAGCCCGTCGATCACGGGCATGCGGATGTCGAACAGGCAGACGTCTGGGCGCAGTTCGCGGGCCAGGTGTACCGATTCCTCTCCGTCGGCGGCCTCGCCGATCACCTCGATGCCGGGCTGGGCGTTCAGTATGATCCGCAGCCCGGTGCGGATGATGGTCTGGTCGTCAGCGACGAGGACGCGGATGGGCACCGTTCTCGGTCCTCCCTCTGGGCAGCTCGGCTTCGACATGCCAGCCCTGGTCGGCGCCGGGGCCGGCTCGTAGTGTGCCGCCGAGCAGGGTCGCGCGTTCGCGCAGTCCGGTAAGTCCGTATCCGTCGCGGCCCCGGCCGGTGCGTTGGCCGTTGTCGCGCACGCTCACCCGTACGGTATGCCGTTCCGCGGCGACCCGGACGACGAGCTCGGTCGCGTCGACCGCATGGCGCATCGCGTTGGTCACCGACTCCTGCACGATGCGGTAGACGGCCGCGTCCACGGCCGGGGGCAGCGCGTCCAGCTCGCCGTCGAGTCCCAGGTCCACTCTGAGGCGGCCGCCCGGGGTGCGTACCAGGCGCTCCAGATCCGCGACTCCGGCGGGGGGCGCCAGCTCGGCGCCGACCCCGCGGTCGCGCAGCGCGGCGACCATGGCGCGCATTTCCTCCAGTGTGCGCGCCCCTTCCTCCTCGACTCCGTCCAGCGCCTCGACGGCGGCGGTCGGGTCGGTGGCCGCGAGCACCCGGCCCGCCTGGGCGATGATCACCATGGCCGATACGTGGTGGGCCACCGTGTCGTGCAGTTCCCGGGCGAGCTGCTCGCGCTCGCGGGAGCGCACCTGGTCCAGCTGCCGCTCGCGAGCAGTCACGCGGAACCGCACGGCAGTCCCGACCACGCCGGGCAGCAGCAGGAAGACGAAGCCCGCGACCTTTTCGACGACCGGTGTGTCGTCCGTGACGGTCGCCAGGGTGGAGGCCGCGAGGATCAGCGCACCGCCGAGGACGATCTCCCGTCCCGATCCCCACCGGAGCAGCGCGTACACCAGCACGAGCACGACCAGGCCGGTGACCAGGCCGACCGGCTCGCGCGGCTCAGCGACGAGCGAGGCCACCTGGAGCAGGATCACCGAGCCGAACGCCAGCGTGACCATCGCCAGTGGGCGGGTCCGGCGCCACAAGGACAGCAGGCACAGCCATACGGCGAACACCACCGCCACCGGCCGCCACACGACGTTCTCGCGCAGTACGGCCTCCAGCAGCACACTGCCCAGGCCCACGGCGAGCAGCGCCCAGTCCCGCCACACCCGGGCGGGCGCGCCGGGCGGCCGGGGTTCGGTCCACAGGGTTCGCGCATCGTCTCGCAGCACGGTTCTCAGCCTAGGCGCGGCGCCGTGCCGCGCATCGGCCGAAAGTACGGGGTGTCGCTCCGCCCCGGGGCCGACGGATCCGCGGCCCGCGGGCCGATGCCGCGGAGCGCCGTGGCGAGGAGCCTCGGCATCGGCGGCCGTACAAGGACGGCCGACGAGGTGGTTGGAGGACCCGATGCTCTCGAAAGCCCTGTTGCGCCTGGGCGCAAGCGCCGCCCGCCATCCCTGGCGGGTGATCGCGGCATGGCTGGTCGCCGCCACGCTCGCCGTCCTCGCCGCGATCGCCTTCGGCGGGCGGAGCGCGGATTCGATGACCGCCCCGGGACTGGACTCCCAGCGGGCCGCGGAGCTGATCGAGCGGGCCGGCACCGGCCAGGAGGGGATGACCGCCCAAGTGGTCGTCACCCCTCTCGACGGCGCTGCGACGTTCTTCGACCACGACGGCGCGCGCACCGCTCTCACGCGGCTGCAGACCGAGGTGAAGGGGCTGCCGCACGTGCTCGGCACGAGCGACCCGGCGGGGGCGCTCGCCGCGGGCGGGGACACCGCCGTGCGCGGCGGCCTCGTCTCGGCCGACGGGCGGATCGCGGTCGTCCGGGTGCAGTACCCCGACCAGAGCCGGCTGTCGGCCGAAGACCTCGACGCCCTCGTCGATCTCGGCGACCGGCTGCGCGCCGAACTGCCCCTGCGCGTCGAGATGGGCGGGAGCCTCTTCTACGCCTTCTCCGACCCCGACGGCGGCGTGAGCGAGTTGATCGGCCTCGTCGCCGCGGCCGCGATCCTGTTCCTGGCGTTCGGTTCGCTCGTCGCCGCCGCGCTGCCGATCGGCATGGCGCTCTTCGGACTGACCGTCGGGGTCGCCACGATGACGGTACTGGCGGGGGTCACGGACGTCCCCGCCTTCGCACCGGTCCTGGGCAGCATGGTCGGGCTCGGAGTGGGCATCGACTACGCGCTGTTCGTGCTCGCCAGACACCGGGAGTACCTCGCGCGCGGGCTCGATCCGCACGAGGCGGCCGGACGAGCGGTGGCCACGGCGGGGCGGCCGGTGGTCTTCGCCGGCGGAACCGTCGTCGTGTCGATCCTCGGCCTGGCGGTCGCGAACGTGCCGTTCATGACGGTGGGCGGGCTCGCCGTCTCGATCGTCGTTCTGATCATGGTGGTCGCGTCGGTGACGCTGCTGCCGGCCTTCCTCGGCGCCGCCGGCCCGCGCCTGGCCCGGGCCGGCCGGATCGGCCGGGCTCTGCAGACCGGGAAGCCGGGCCGACTCGCACGGCGGCGGGACCCGGCGGCAGGCGCCGCCCACGCCGCCGGGTGGCGTCGCTGGATCGGGCACGTCAGCCGGCACCCGGTGCCGTACGCGGTCGGCGCGGCGGGGCTGCTGCTGACCGCGACGCTGCCCGTGCTCGGCCTGCGCGTCGGCCTGCCCGACGACGGCTCACTGCCCCAGAGCCGTACCGAGCGCCGGGCCTACGACCTCGTCGCCGAGGGGTTCGGCCCGGGCACCAACGGTCCCCTCGTCATCGCCGCGGACCCCACCGGTGATCCGGGAGTGCTGGACCGGCTCGTCGGGGCGGTCGCGGCGGATCCGGGCATCGCATCCGTCGCGCCGACGCACGTCGATCGGGCCACCGGCATCGCGACCCTCGTGGTGTTCCCGACCACCAGCCCTCAGGACAAGGCCACGGCCGACACCATCGCCCGGCTGCGCGCCGACGTGCTGCCCACGGCGATCGGGCACGGCCCGGCCAGGGCCCACGTCGGCGGCGCCGCCGCGAGCCTGTCCGATGTGGGCCAACGCACCAGCCAACGACTGCCGGCGTTCGTCGCCGCCGTGCTGGCGATGTCGTTCCTGCTGCTGATGCTGGTCTTCCGCTCGGTACTCGTACCGCTCAAGGCGGTACTGCTGAATCTGCTGAGCATCGGCGCGGCCTACGGCATCATGGTCGCGGTCTTCCAGTGGGGCTGGGGAGGCGCGCTCATCGGGCTGGAAGCGACGGTTCCGATCGTGTCGTTCATCCCGATGTTCCTCTTCGCCATCCTGTTCGGCCTGTCGATGGACTACGAGGTGTTCCTCCTCTCCCGCGTACGCGAGGAGTACCTGCGCACCGGCGACAACCGCACGGCGATCGTCGAGGGCGTCTCGCGCACCGCCCGGATCATCACCTCGGCCGCCCTCATCATGGTGGCGGTCTTCCTGTCCTTCGCCGTCGCCGACGACCCCTCCGCCAAAATGTTCGGGCTCGGCCTGGCCACCGCGATCTTCATCGACGCCACGGTCGTACGCATGGTGCTGGTACCGGCGACCATGACGCTCCTCGGCCGGACCAACTGGTGGCTGCCGAAGTGGCTGGACCGGATGCTTCCCCGCGGCCCGGTCGGCACCGACGACACCGACGACACCGACGCGGAATCCACGGGTGAGGCCCCGCGTCCACTGCCGGTCGACCGTTGACTCGACTCCTGCCCGCCCTTGGCGTCCGGCACCTCGGCGCGTCGCCTAGGGCCTGTCCGGCGGATCAGGCGCCGCGGACCCGGCCCTGATCCGCCGGACAGGCAGGCACTGGGGGACTACGGCTCCCCCAGGAAGCCGGGGTCGGTCCCGTCCAGTTGCAGGCTCGTCTCCTTGGCGACGCCCAGCAGTTCCCCCAGGGGGACGACCGCGCGGCTGGTCCCGGCCAGGTCCTGGTGCGCTTCGGCGGACCAGAGCGGCGGATAGAGGGTGAGCCCCTCGCCGCCGGTCAGGTAGGGGGCCTCGTCGCGCCAGCCGGGCCAGCGGAGGCCTTCGTAGAACTCCTCGGTGCCGCCGTCGAGCAGCCACGACAGCCAGGCGCCGTACCCGGCGCCGATCGCGTCCCAGCGCAGGGAGTCGGGCGCGAAGTAGACCATCTCGCCGGGACGGCCGGGCAGTCCGGTCTCCTCCTCCGTGCCGCCCTGGACGACGAAGGTGCCGCCGAGGACGTCGTGCGCGACGACGAGCCCGCCGGCGGGGCGCCAGTCGGCGTCGGGGTCGGCGGGGTACCCGTTGACGCGGGCGAGGCCGGGCAGGCGCCGGTCGTTGTGGGCGGCGGGGCTGCCGTACACCCGGATCCAGCCGTCGTCGACGAGCAGTCCGCCGGTGCGGAACACGACCGCGCCGAGGTACGAGCGGACGGTGACCTGCGTCCGGAGGAGCGTGGCGGCCGCGTTCGCGGGGTCGGCGTCCAGGACCTCGACGGGCACCTTCGCCGCCCGCAGCTCCGCTTCGAGCAGCGGCCACGCCGGCTCGTCGACCTCGGTCAGTTCGTTCAGTCCACGCGGTTCTCGCACACAGGCATCGTCCCACGCGGTTCTCCGTTGATCGGCGGCACCGTCGGGGGTATCTTGCATTACATGGTTCCTGGCGAAGCAAGAAACGAGGCGACCGGGAAGGTCGCCAGTCAGCTGCGCAAGGGCGTACTGGAGTACTGCGTACTCGCCCTGTTGCGCGACGGCCCGCGCTACGGGGTCGAGATCCTCGACGAACTGGCCGCCGTCAGCGTCATGACCACCAGCCAGGGGACGATCTACCCCCTGCTGTCCCGGCTGCGCCGCGACGGACTCGTCGACACCGAGCTGCGCGAGTCCGCCACCGGCCCCGCCCGCCGCTACTACACCCTCACCGCGCCCGGCAGGACCGCGCTCACCGAGTTCGCCGAGAGCTGGCCGCGCTTCCGCGACGGCGTCGACCACTTCCTGACCGCACCCCACGGAGGCTCCGCATGACCCGCACCGAACACCCCCTCGTGACCGACTACCTGACCACGATCGAGCGCGAGGCGTCCTTCCTGCCCGCGGGGCGCCGCGAGGAACTCCTCGCCGACCTGCGCGAACACCTCGCCGTCGCCGTCGGCGACGAGCCCGACCCCGAGACCGTCCGCGCCGCCCTCGAACGGCTCGGCAGCCCCTCCGCCATCGTCGCCGCCGCCCGCGCGGAGGAGCCCGAGACCCTCGTGACGCCCGCCGCGCCCGCCGTCCCCGCCGCACCCGAGGCGCAGTCCCGGTCGTCGCGGACCGTCGCCACCGCCGTTCTGCTCGGCGTCAGCGGGGTCGCCATCCTCTCCTTCGACTTCGCCGGCCTGGTCGCCCTCGCCGTCGGCCTCGGCCTGCTGTGGACGTCCGCCGTGTGGGACCGGCGCACCAAGGTCCTGGCGACCGCGCTCGCCCTCGCGACGCCGGTCGTGGCCCTCCTCGGCGCGTTCCTCCTGGCGGCCCGCCTCGGCCCGACGGAACTGCTCGTCATCCTCGCCCTGGCCGTCGCCCTTCCGGCCACGGCGGCCGTACGCCTGCTCCGCGCCCGACCCCAGGCCGCCTGACCAGGCCCGGAACGCGGAGGTCCACCCCCCGCCCCGACCAAGATCATCACGGGTGCAGAATGACCCGTATGCCCATAGCAAACACACCGAAGACGGCCACGATCGACGACGCTCGCATGGTCGGCCAGACCCTGGCCTCCGCCTTCGGCGACGACCCGATGATGCAGTGGTTCTTCCCCGACGCCGCCACCCGCGAGTCGAGCCTCGGCCGCTACTTCACCACCCTCTTCACCCGCCAGTACGGCCTCCACGGCGTCTGCGAGCGAACCGAGTCGGCCGCCGCCTTCTGGGTCTCGCCCGAAGGCGCCGACAAGGCCGTCCCCGACGACGAGACCATCCGGGAACTCGTCGCCATCCTCGGCGACCGCGCCCCCGTCTTCCGCGAGGCCGTCATGGCCGCCGCGGAACACGGCCCCACCGAACCCCACTGGTACCTCGCCGTCATCGGCGCCGACCCCGCCGCCCGCGGCCAGGGCCACGGCTCCGCCCTCCTCCGCTCCGGCCTCGCCAAGGCCGACGCGGCGGGCATGCCCGTCTACCTGGAGTCCTCCAAGCCCGACAACCTCCCGGTCTACGAGCACTTCGGCTTCACCGTCGTCGACGAGTTCGCCCTCCCGGGCGGCGGCCCGACCCTGTGGGCCATGAAGCGCGACCCCCGGTCGGCCTGACGCCCTTCACACGTGCTGCGGCGGGCCGATGACCCCGTGGCCGAACCGCTCGGCCAGCCACTGGACCCGCTCCTCCTCGTAACCGTCCCCATTGCGGCGGCGGACGTGCACGAGGACCAGGTGCGTGTCGGCCGGCACGTCGAGTTCACGCGAGTCGCTGTTCAGGACGAGCGTGACCTCGGCGTGCTTGAACTCCCCGCAGAAGTCCCGCTCCGGCACCTCCGGCCACTCGAGGCTCTCCCAGTTGACCGCACCCGGCGACGCACCGACCGCCGCCACGAAGCCGTCCTCAAGGCTGCCGACGGGCTCCTCCTCGATCTCCAGGCTCAGCGGCAGATACGCTTCCGCACCCCTCAGGTCCTCGGGCAGCTCCCGGGCCCGGATCGGATGCGTCAGGTCCGGCAGCCCCGGCGGCGGCACGTCCGGCGCCCTCCTGTCGTCCCAGCACATCACCCACGCCTCCGGCAGCTCCCCGCCCAGCCGTTTCAGCTCGTCCACGGTGTGCACCTCGGCCTCCACCCTCACCTCACTGAACGACTCCTGGCCGTACTCCACGAACTGCCTGGCCACCCGCAGGGCTTCCCCACGGTCGGCACTACGAAATACCGGATACGCAACGTCATTGGACATGCCCCGACACTGACACGCCCCCACCCACCCGTTCCTCCGAATTAGATGCCCGCCGCAGCATCCGACCTGCCGGCGATCACCGGCCGCACATGCGCCAGCAGCAGCCCCAGGAAGCGTTCCGGCCGCCGGAACGCCGCGAAATGGCTGCAGTCCTCGATCAGCGCGAAGCCCTTGGTGGGCGCCTGGACGTCGTCGAAGAAGCGACGGGCGAGCTCCGGCGACGTAAGGACGTCCTTCTCGCCTTGGAAGAGGAAGAACGGGATCTCGAACTCCGTGCCGTCCGCCCAGTCGTCGAACCCGGACGTGCCCGCGGTGATCCGCTCCGAGAAAGTCATGCCCTTGAGGAAGCTCCCCAGCTCGCGCAGCGAGTGCAGCGGCGAGAGCCACAGGGACCCCATGACGACCTTCTTCATCGTGTCCAGGGTCAGCGGGTCGCTGGTGGCCAGCAGCTTGGCGTGCATCGCGCGCTCGCGGGCGGTCCACTGGTGCCCATCGGGGTCGAGCGCCTCGACTGCCGCCAGTTCCTTGAGTTTTCCGGTCGTACGCAGCCGGCCGAGCAGGGCCCGGTGCACGGAGTCGTCGCGGCCGGCGTCGTGGATGTTCTGGTCGGTGCCGACGTAGGCGGAGTAGCGCTCGGGGAACTCGCGGGCGAGTCGCAGGCCGAAGGCGCTGCCGTAGGAGTGGCCGAGCAGGACGACCTTGTCGACGCCCAGGCGGGTGCGTATGTGGTCGGTGACCTCGATCGCGTCCGCGTAGATCCGGTCGAAGGTCATCTCGCCCTGCCCCTCAGGGCCGCCGCGGCCGAAGGTCTTGAGGGAGCCGCGCATGTCCCAGCGGACGATCGTGAAGTGCTTCTCCCAAGACCTGGTGCGCGGCCCGAAGATCGCGGTCGAGGCTCCGGGGCCGCCGTGCAGCTCCAGGACGACCGGGTTGGCCAGGTCCTCGCCTCGGACCGAGATCCACTGGTCGATGCCACCGATGGGGACGAAGCCCTGCTCGTCGATGCCGTTCGGGGTGCCGATCTTCATCAGGGAGGCGTTGCGGGAGCGCCTCAGGGCCCGGTGGCCGAGGAGCCCGGCCGTGGGCGCCGCGAGGAGTGCGGCGGCAGAGGTGGCGACGATGGTGGCGATCACGACTACTCCTCGAAACTGTATATGACGTAAGCAGTTGGCTATACGCTATAAACAGTTAGGGTTGGTCGTCAACAGGCGACGCGAGGGAGACGAGGATGGCCGCGAAGAAGCCCGGGCCGGCGAACGGGCGGGAGTCGACCAAGCCGACCGAGAAGCAGCCCGGCGCGAAGGCGAGCTTCGCGCTGCTCTGGGGCGAGCAGGAGCCGCCGAGCCGGGGCCCGAAGCCCTCGCTCACCGCGGGCCGGATCGCCGAGGCGGCCATGGGCATCGCCGACGAGGAAGGCCTGGACGCGGTCTCACTGGCGCGGGTCGCCAAGGAGTTCGGCGTCACCGCGATGGCGCTCTACCGGTACGTTCCCGGCAAGGCGGAACTCCTCGACCTGATGGTCGACCTCGCGATCGGCCCCCCGACCCCTATCGCGGGCATCCCCGGCGGCTGGCGCCCACAGCTGACCGAGTGGGCCCGGCAGTGCTCGGCCACGTACAGCCGCCACCCGTGGATCCTTGCGGCCACCGGCATGCGCCGTCAGATCATGGGCCCCCATCAACTCGGTTGGCTGGAGACGGCATTGGCCGCGATGGCCGGCACCGGCCTGTCGGCCGCCCAGCAGCACGACACGTTCCTGCTGCTCGTAGGCCATGTCCGCAACATCGCCCAGCAGCACGTGGACCACGACGAGGCGGCGAACGCAGAGTGGGCACGACTCACAGCCGACGTCCTGGAGCGCCACGCGGACCGCTTCCCCGCACTCACGTCGGCCATCGCGGAGGGCGCCTTCGCACCACGGGGCGGGGACCCGCTGGACTTCGGCCTGGAGCGGATCCTGGACGGAGTGGCGGCCCTGATCCCCTAGCGAGCTGCTCCGTAGCCGTCAGTCAGGCACGCACCGGCCACGCGATCGTGACGCTTCCGGGCCTTCTCGGGACGCCCTTCAGCGGTGGTCCTGCCACAAGTGCCGCCTGAGCAGCACGTTGGCATCCGTCACCGCACTGTGGTCGAACCGGCGCCGAGCCTCGGCCCGCTCCCGCACCAGCAGCGCACACGCCACACAGTGCTCCACGGGCTCCGGCGGACGGCTCAGGTCCGGCGCCGTCTGCGGGGAGCAGCCGACGCGAGCTCTGTCATTGGCGGCGCGCACCCCGGCGCTCAGCCGCTCGGCCGGCGTGGCCGGCCGCACGTCGGCCGGGTCAGCCTGCCACTCACGGCCGCCCCCGACCGGCCGCAGCATCACATAGGGCCCCACGTCTCCCTTGAACTCACCGACCACACCCGCCACTTGGTCGTAGACCCAAGCCCCGCGTTCCATGGATTCCGCTCCCCTCCGTGGACTACCCTCTGTGATCCCGGCACTACGAGAATGGACCGGGGCACAGGGAACCCGGAGCGGTGGCGGACCGTACTTCCCCAGGTCGCGCGGGTAGTTCCACATCTTCCACAAGGGAGTACGCGCGATGCCGACGAGACGCGTGGTGACGGGCCGCAGCCAGGAGCCCAGGAAGAGGTTCGCGGAAGAGCTGAAACTCCTCCGCACCGACCGGGGCCTCAGCCTCCGGAAGCTCGGCGAGGCGCTGGGGTGGGACTGGTCTCTGTTCTCCAAGATGGAGAAGGGCGAGACGGTCGGCGGACCGGAGGTGGTCCAGGCACTGGACCAGTACTACGGGACGGCGACGATGCTGCTGGCGCTGTGGGAGCTGGCGGTGGGGGACCCGACGCAGTTCAAGGAGCGGTACCGGCGGTACATGACGCTGGAGGCGGAGGCGATCAGCCTGTGGCACTTCGCGCCCTACTTGTTGCCAGGCCTCCTCCAGACCGACGCGTACGCGCGCACCCTGATGGGATGGGGCGGCGGCTTCGAAGGCGACGAACTGACCCGGCAGGTCGAGGCACGCTCCGGACGACGAGCCCTGCTGGAAGGGGAGAACGCTCCCGTGTTCCGCACGATCCTCTCTGAGACGGTGCTCCGCACTCCGCTGCCGGTGCGAGCGCAGTGGCAGAAGCAACTGGAGTGGCTACTGACCATCAGTGACCGCCGAAACGTCGCCGTTCAAGTGGTCCCCCACGCGGCCGGGCTGTACGGCCTCGCAAACACTGATGTGATGTTCCTGAAGCCGACGGACGGCCGAACGGTGGCATGGATCGAGACCTCCTACTCCGGCGAGTTCGTCGAGGAAACGGCCGCCGTCGATCGACTTCAGCACCGATACGATCTCGTCCGTGATCTGGCCCTTTCCCCGGCGGATTCACGGAAGTTCATCCTGAGGACGTTGGAGGAAGCATCGTGCGAGCCGTCGATCTGAGCACCTTCACCTGGCGCAAGAGCTCCCACAGCAACGAGGACGGCGGCCAGTGCGTCGAGGTCGCCGACCACCTCCCCGTCGTCCCCGTCCGCGACAGCAAGACCCCCGCCGGCCCCGCGCTCGTCTTCGGGCCCGCCGCCTGGTCCTCCTTCGTCGCCGGAGTCAAGGGCGGGCGGCTCGGCGCCTGAGGCATCAGCTCAGGGCATTCCGGGACGTCACGCGGCGACGCTGTCCCCCGCTTCCCTGACCGCCGCCGCGTCCGCTTCCGCGTCCGCGCGGCAGTCCGGGCACTGACCGGGCTCCCAGGCACGGAAGGCGACGTTCTCGCAGGTGACGCAGAGCTGGATCGGGCGCGTGCCCTGAGCCGGGGCCGGTGTGGGGAGGGGCGGCGGGAGCAGGTGGGCGAGGCGGTGGGAGAGGATGCCCGCCGGGTGCCTGAGGGGGTCGGGAAGCTCGGCGAGGAGGGTGCGGCGGACGGCGTCCGGCGTCACGCCCCGCGCGAACCACTCGTCGACGGCGGGGGCCAGGTACCGGACGTCCCGTGCGGAGAGCAGCATGCGGGGGTCATGGCGACGCAGGTCGAGCAGCAACTCGGCGGCCGGGCCTTCCGGGAGCCGGTCCGCCTCTCGGCGTACGGGCTGCACGGACGGGGCGTCGGCCGCGAACGGGACGGCGGGGGCGGCGGCCGCGAACGGGACGGCGGGGGCGTCGGCCGCGTCCGGGACGACGGAGGCAGCGGGGTCCTCGGCAGCGAATGGGGCAGCGGCGGGGGTTCGGTCCGCCGGGTCTTGGGCCAGGGACGGCACCGAACCCTGCGCCAAGTACGGGATCGGGCCTCGCACCGCGCGCGGGACCGCACCCTGCGTCCCGCGCCGGGCCTCGCCCTGCACCACCTGCGGGGCCGCGCCCTGTCCCTGATCCTGCCCTGCCCTCAAGTCCCCTCCCGCCCCCGGCCTGTTGCAGGAGATCGTCCGCGTCACGATCCGGCCGCTCGGGAGGCGCTCGCGGAGGCGGTGGAGGTAGCCGTGGGACTCCAGCTCGCGGAGGGCGGAGGCGATGCGGACCTCGCCCTCGGGGAAGCGGTCGGCGAGGTGCTTGATGCCGATGGGGGAGCCGGCGGGGAGGGACTGGATGTGGGTGGCGAGGCCGATCGCGGTGAGCGAGAGGTGCTCGTGCTGCGCGAGGTGGTTGCCGACGACCGTGTAGTGCGCGGTGTGGGCGACGTTGGCGTGGATGACGCCCGCGCGGGGCGTGGCCGCGCTAAGGTTGTGCTTACCCATGGGGAAGTTCCTGCTTCCTCGTTGGTCAGGCCCTCGTCGGGATTGCGAGTCCCGGGCGGGGGCCGAACTATTTCCCGTTCAAGTCGCCGCGAGCATATGCCAGGCAACCACCCCGAAATCCAGCCGAGTTGGGATAGTTCGCTCGTGTGGGTGACGCCCCCTCAGCGTGTCCTCTTACAGCAGGTGGGGTGGGGTTTGGTACTTGCCCTGGGTGCTTAAAGAGACGTCCGGGCGGACCGCGTCGCGGCCGCGCGCGACCCGGTGGAGCGCGGCCCGGTGGAGCGCGGCCCGGTCCGGGTAACGCGAGAGGGCCGGAACCTGTCGGTTCCGGCCCTCTCGGGAGTGCGGGGGTTACTTCTTGACGACCTCTTCGAGGCAGAGGACGAACTTGTCCGACTCGAGCTGCTGGGCGAGGGCGGAGAGCTCCTGGCCGCACTTGTCGAGGTCGAAGGTGTCGTCGTAGACCTTGACGACCTTGAAGAGGTCGGCCTTGCCGGAGGAGCAGTCCGCCGTGTCGACCTTGGGGTCGTTGTCGGCACCGGTCACGGTGACGCACTCGCCGGCCTTGGCGTGGACCGGGGCGTCGCCCGTGACGTAGGGCAGGCCGAACTTGACGGCGAGGGCGACGACGATCGCGACGAGGACGCCGCCGACCTTCTTGAGGATGGCGCTGCCCTTCTTGGCCGGGGCGGGAGCGGCGGGCTGCTGCTCGGGGGTGAGGGGCGCGGACGGCGTCGTCATGAGGGATTCCTTGGGGACGTTGGCGTGATCAGACGCGAACGTTACATGCACCAAAACAGGCAAAAAGGATCATGAAGATCCACTTGCCGATCAGTTGTGGAGTCGTGATCCTGGCGGGGCGTCAGGAGGCCCTGCGGAGACCGGCAGGGGGCCACTGGGTGACCGTCAGGGGCGGGGTCCCAGCTGCCGCTGGTGGTCGAGGGCACGGCGCAAGTCGACCGGAAGCGGGTGATAGGGGCCGTAGGAGCGCTCGGCGTCGAAGAGGAGGCGCTGGAGCTGGTCCTGGCCGGCCGTGTGCTCGCCGGTCGCCAGGAGGAGCAGGCCGACGCGGCGGCGGATGTCGAAGGCGCGGGCGAGGTCGTGCTCGTAGTACGGGAGGACGGCGCGGAACTCCGCGAGCGCGGCGGCCGTC
Organism: Streptomyces wedmorensis; assembly: GCF_000716445.1. GTDB lineage: Bacteria > Actinomycetota > Actinomycetes > Streptomycetales > Streptomycetaceae > Streptomyces > Streptomyces wedmorensis. The sequence continues at coordinate 146,388 of NZ_JNWK01000007.1, read as the reverse complement.
TCGCCCAGCTGCTCCAGGCACAGGGCGGCGTCGTACCGGAACTGGAGGGTCCCGGGGTCCGCGGGCCCGGCCTCCGCGTCGCGGTCCTCCGCGAGCCGGCGGAGTTCCGGGAGGGCACGGCGGTACTGGCCGTCGTCCATCAGCGTCGAGGCGTACTGCTTGCGCAGGATGTGGACGACGGGCGAGCGCTCGCCGTGCTCGGCGGCCGCCGCGGGCAGGATGCCGCCGAGGAGGTCCACCGCCTGGGTGAGCGAACCCTCGCCGAGCAGCCGCTTGACCTCGTCCACGGCGGCGGCGAGGTCCGTGCGCGGGGCGGTGGCGGTGCCGAGCGGGACCCGGGGGTCGTGACGGGGGTCGGCGCGGGGGTCCGCCGGTGCGGCCGGAGGTGCGGTCGGGGGCGGCGTCGGCGCCTGTACGGGGACGGGCGGGAGGACCGGCACGGGCACGGTCGGCGGTGCCGGCACGGTCGCCGGGCGGGCCGGCCAAGGGGCGTGCGGGCGGAGGAAGGGACGGGTGGGGTCCATGGGGCCCGTGGGGGCGCCGCGCGCGGGGAGGAGCGGGAGCAGGTGCTCGTACACCTCGTGGGCGCCGGACGGGCGGGCCTGCGGGTCCTTGGCGAGGAGGCGAAGGACGAGGGCTTCGAGGGGCTCGGGGACCTCGGGGCGGATCTGCCGGATCGGCACGGGGGGCTCGTACAGGTGGCGGTGCAGGACGCCGAGCGCGGTGGAGCCGGCGAACGGCACGTCGCCGCTGAGGAGTTCGTGGAGCAGGACGCCGAGCGCGTACAGGTCGGTGGACGGGCCGACGGCGCCGCCCATGGCCTGCTCCGGCGCCATGTAGGCCGGGCTGCCGATCGGCGAGCCGGTCTGGGTGAGACGGGTGGTGTCCGTGTCGAGGACGGAGGCGACGCCGAGGTCGAGGACGGTGACGGAGCCGTCGGGGCGGATCATCACGTTCCGCGGCTTGAGGTCGCGGTGCACGATCGGCACCGCGTGCACGGCGGCGAGCACCGCGCACAGCTGCGCGGCGACGCAGACGGCCCACTCCCACGGGTAGGGGTCGTGTTCGGCGAGGTGGTCGGAGAGGTCGGCGCCCTCCACGTACTGCATGACGAGGTAGAGGTCGTCGCCGTCGCTGCCCGCGTCGTGCACGGTCACCAGGCCGGGGTGGTCGACGTGGGCGGTGACCCGGCACTCGCGGACGAACCGGCGCCGCAGTTCCTCGGCCGCCGTGGCGGGGCCGGTCATCGTCGCCGGCCGGAGCAGCTTCACCGCGACCCGGCGGTCGAGCCGCCCGTCGTACGCCGTCCAGACCTGGCCCATGCCGCCCTGGCCGATGACGGTGGCGAGCTCGTAACGCCCTCCGATGACGCGCCCGTTCACCTGCGGTCTTCACCTTCCGGTGCGTTCTTGCGGAGCAGGTCGCTCAGCTCGTCGAGCTCGGCGCGGACCTGCTCGATCCGCGGCGCGGCGGGCGGCTGGGGGGTCTGGACCGGGGGCTCGGGCGGGGCGCAGGTGTACGGGTTGGGGCTGCCGAGCGGGCTCGGGACCGTGACGGCCGAGCCGTCGGCGCCGTAGACGTGGCCGAGCGGCCGGTACGGCGGGGGCCCCTGCTCCGGGGACGTGCGGCGGCGCTCGAAGTGGCGGATCTCGGCGACCAGGTAGTACGTGACCGAGCCGGCCGCGAGGACCGTGATCGTGCCGACGCCGACGAAGGCCTCCAGAGTGCTGCCCTCCTCGTCGCCGGTGGCCGCGGCGTACGCAAAGAGGGCCGCCCCCGCCACGAACGCCAGGCCGCACAGCACCCAGTCCAGTGTCCGGCGGGTGACGATCGCGAGTCGCAGCAGCGGCGCCCAGGCCAGGAAGCCGCAGCTGAGCAGCGGGAGCGCGGCGAAGAGCACGCGCAGGGCGATCAGGCCGCCGGAGGCGGGGCTCTTCGGCGGCTGCGGGGCCTGCGGGGGGCCGTACATCTCGGCTGCTCCTGCTCGGACGGATCGGGGTGCGGAGACGAGCGTATACACCGATGCGGACAACGGTTCCGGTCATCCCGGAACCGTTGTCGAAGTGAGCGGGAGAAGCGGCCCCTCAGGGGAGGGTCAGGGCGCGACCGTGCCGTCCGCCAGGCCGTCGTAAAGGCCCTGCACGAGCTGGTCGCCCAGCCGGGACGCCTGCCGCAGCTCCTCCTCGAACTCGGCGAGGGCCCTGAACCGGGCCCCGAACCGGCGCTGTTCGGCCAGCGGCAGCCGCGGCAGCTGGAGGCGGCGGACGTCGAGCCGGGTCGCGGTGGAGGCGTAGCTGCTGGCCTGCCGGTTGTTGGCGGTGGCCCGGAGGAACCCGGCCAGGAACCAGGGGTCGAGGGCCGCCGGGTCGGGGCGCAGCAGCTGGAGGTTGCGGCCGAGCGCGGCGCCCTCCGCCGAGGCGTCGACGACCCGGACGGCCGCGCCGCCGCCCAGGACGGGGACGACGACGTCGCCGGCGGCGAGCAGGACCGGCTCCTCGGGCGGGCCGTCGGGGAGCGTGCCCGACGGCGGCTGGGCGGCCAGGACGTCGTGGTCGGTGAGGACGGCGACCGGGGACGCGGCGGGGGTCGTGCCCACGCCGCCGGCGCGCAGGGCCAGGGCCCCGGCCCTGGCCAGTTCGCCGACGGTGGTCGTCGGGCGGCCGACCGGTCCGCCGCCGGCGGTGGCCGGGTCCGTCACGGGCGGCGGGGTCAGTTCCCTGGTCCGGCGCAGGGTCTCCGTCAGGCGCTCGCGCACCCCGGCCAGCTGCGCCGCGCCCTCGGCGGCGGCCGGCGGCGGCAGGTGGCGGGCGGGCGCGAGGTCGACGTCGTCGTCGAGGAGCTCGATGACGGGGACGGAACGGCTCGCCCCCGGGGTCCCTGCGATGCTCCCGTCCCGGTCGAAGGGCGTCCACGCCTCCAGTACGGCGGTCTGGACGGACGGCCAGTCGATCCGGTCGCGGGCGTCCCGCGCGGGGCCCGCGTGCTCGGACGCGGTGTCGACGAGGAGGAGTTCCGCGGGGGACCGCTCGCCCGGGACGGGCCGGCGCAGCACCCAGAGGTGCAGCGGGATGCCGTACGGGGGCGCGGCGCCGGCCGGGAGGGCGACGACCGCGCGCAGGGCGCCCCGGCGCAGCAGGTCGGCGCGGATCCGGCGGCCCGAGCGGCGGGAGGCGGCGGCGGGCGGCATGAGGAGGACGGCGGTGCCGCCGGGGCGGAGGCGGGCCAGGGCGTGCTGGACCCAGGCGAGTTCGGACTCGGTGCGGGCCGGGAAGCCGTACTCGAAGCGCGGGTCGTAGGCCAGTTCGTCGTGACCCCAGTTGCGTTCGTTGAACGGCGGATGGCAGAGGACGGCGTCCGCGGCGAGCGACGGGAAGGCGTCGGCGCGCAGGCTGTCGCCGGACCGGACGCGGATGTCGGCGTCGGTGGCGAGCGCAAGGCGCAGGGCGGTGAGCGCGGCGAGGTCGGGGTCGGCGTCCTGGCCGCAGAACGCGCCGGGCCGCTCGACCGCGGTGAGCAGGCTGCCGGTGCCGCAGGCGGGGTCGAGGACGGTGACGGGGGCGCCGCCGGCTTCGTCGACCGTGCCTGCGCCTGTGGCCGTACTCGTGCCCGTACCCGCGCCTGTGGCCGTACTCGTGCCCGTACCCGCGCCTGTGGTTGCGCCCTCGCCCACGCTGGTGTCCGTGCCGACGGCGAGCGCCGCCATGAGGGCGGCGGGGCCGGACGGGGTCAGCGTGTACTGCCGGGGGTTGGCGTCGAGGTGACGGCCGAGCAGGAACTCGAACGCCGGGCGGACCCCGGTCTCGGCCGCGAGCTCGGCGGCGCCGCGCAGGAGGGGGACGGAGGCCGCGAGCGCGGAACTGGTGGGGGTGGGCACGGGCCGCGCGTGGCCGAGGCGCTCGCCGAGCGTCTCCTCCAGGGCGACGGGCAGCACCTCGACGAGCCGCTCGTCGGGGAGTTCGGCGAGGGAGGGCCAGGCCGCGGACCGCTCCCGTACGAGGAGGAGGGCGCAGCCGGCGTGGACGAGGGCGGTGACGGCGCCCGCGGGGTGGCCGGCGATCTGCTGCCAGACCCGCTCGCGGAGCGGGACCTCGGCCAGCTTGCCCTGGTCGCGGAGCCACTGCTCGACGTCGGCGAGGGCGAAGGACGGGCTCGCCTCCGTGCCGCCGACGGGCTTGGGGAAGTCGGGGTGGCGACGGCGCCAGTTGCTGACGGCGGCCCGGCCGACCCCCGCGAGCCGGGCGATGCCGGCGGCGGTCACCTCCGCGCCGCTCACCTCCGCGCCGCTCACCTCTGCCCCGCTCACCTCCGCGCCGCTCACCTCCGCGCCGCCCGTGTCTCCGCCGCCTACGTCCGCTGCGCGCTCCGGCACGTGACCCATCTCCCCTGGTTCGCCGCTTGTACGTCCTGCTCGTCCTTGTGTGACACCAATCCTAACGACGAACGTCGGCTGCACCACTTCACAGCGTGAGCGGACTCGTTTTTCGTGAACCGTGTTGACTCGGTTCACAGCCTCTGCTGTGATTGACCCATCGCGCCAGACATCTTCACCGTCCGGGAGGACACACCCATGTCGTACGACACCCAGGTCCCGCCTGCCGCTCCGCAGGTCATGCGCAACGGGCTCGGCACCGCGGCCCTGATCCTCGGCATCATCGGCACGCTCTCCGGTCTCATCCCGCTCTTCTTCTGGCTGGCGGGCATCCTCGGCCTGATCGCCCTGATCCTGGGCCTCGTCGCCAGGGGCCGCGTGAAGCGCCGCGAGGCGAACAACAAGGGAGTGGCCCTCACCGGCGCGATCCTGGGCCTCGCGGCCCTGGTCCTCTCGGTCGTCGGCCTGGTCATCACGGTCACGGCCGTCAGCGACGCGGTCGACGAGATCGACAAGGCCGTCAAGGACTCGGCGCCGAAGGACCCGTCCGCGTCGCCCAAGGCCCCGGCCGACTCCGCCTCCAAGGCCCCGGCCGGCGACGCCGGCAAGAAGGACAAGGGCGCGGGCCTCGCCGACGGCGACACCTCGGTCTACGACGACGACGTCAAGGTCACGGTCTCGGACCCGAAGGCGTACACCCCGGGTGAGTACGCGATCGGCCACACCAAGGGCAACACGGCCTACAAGGTCACCGTCGTCATCGAGAACGGCGGCAAGGAGAAGTTCGACGCCACCCTGGTGTCCCTGAGCGCCACGGCCGGCAAGGACGGCGTCGCCGCCGAGCGGATCTTCGACGACAAGATCGGCGCGGGCTTCGAGGGCACCATCATGCCCGGCAAGAAGGCCACCATCACCGTCGCCTTCGACGCCCCCAAGGACGCCGAGAACCTGACCGTCGAGGTCAACCCCGGCTTCACCTACGACGCCTCGCAGTGGGAGCTGAAGGTCGGCTGACCGGCCCGGACCGGACACGACCAGGCACCGCCCGCACGACCAGGACCGGGGGCCCTCAGGGGCCCCCACCGCCGTACGACCCCTCGGAGACACCCCCATGCGCGCCCTCACCCGCCCCCGGACCCACCGCACCGCCCGTACCGCCGTCGCCGCACTCCTGTGCGCCGCGGTCGCGGCCGGCGCCACCGCCTGCGGCCACCTCATGGCCGACCCGGAGCCGACGGGGCCCTTCGCGGAGCTGACGGGGTCGGAGGTCGTCGACAAGGCGTTCGCGGCGACGAAGTCGGCGAAGTCGCTGACCGTCGACGTCGACGTCCGGTCCCCCGTCGAACCGGTGAAGGCCTATCTGTCGCTCGACACCCAGGGGAAGTGCGCCGGCACGCTGACCATGGGCGCGACCAACACGGCCGAACTGATCAAGGCCGACGACAAGGACGTCTACCTGCGCTTCGACGAGGCCTTCCTGCGGGAGCAGGTCAAGGAGGACGGCCCCGAGGCGCAGGACGCCATGGTCAAGGAGCTCAAGGGCCGCTGGCTGAAGTCGTCCGCGAAGGAGGCCGACGCCGACGGGATGCTGGCGCTCTGCGACCTGGACGAGCTGCTCGACGGGTTCGAGCAGGGCGCGACCGGCATCGCGAAGGGCGACGAGACCACCGTCGACGGCCACCGGGCACTGGCGCTGAAGGAGCCGGGCGACGCCGGCGAGACGAGCACGGTCTACGTGGCCACGGAAGGGACCCCGTACATCCTGAAGATCGTCACGAAGGGCGGCGAGGAGCCCGGGACGATCACGTTCTCCCACTACGGGCGGCCCGTCGCGGCCAAGGTCCCGGCGGCCAAGGACGTCGTCGTCACCGACTGAACCGGGCGGAACGGAACGCGCGGGGCGGGGCCGCCACTGGGGAGCGGCCCCGCCCCGCGCGTGCGTCAGATGCGGTGGCGCACCCAGACGTTGGGCTCGACATAGACCGCGTAGCCGCGCGTGACCTGACAGTGGACCGGCACCAGCGCGCCCTCGACCTCGACCGGGCCGTCCGTGTCGAAGGGGAGACCGGTCCACTCGCGCCACTGCTCGACGGAGCCGGAGACGGTCATCGAGGCGGCGGCCACCGCCTCGATCTCGCCGCCCGCGCGCACGTGCACGCGGAGCCACGGGTCGTGCGGCAGGCCGTCGGCCTCGCGGGTGCGGAAGGCGTACTCGTGGATGGAGGTCGCGGCCTCCAGGTGCTTGCCGTTCGGGCGGACCGGGGCGACCAGTTCGGCGAAGCCGAGCCGGCCGACGTTGGCCCGCATGGCGGCGAGCATCCGGTGCGAGATGCCCTTGCCGAGGTAGCCGAGGTCAACGGTGATCTCGATCGCGCTGACGGTGTCGACCTCCCGGCCGTGCCTCAGGTCGGAGAAGGCCCAGTTGAGGACCTCGTCCCAGCCGCGGGCGGGCAGCTCGCGGCGGCCCTCCGCGTCGAGCCGGAAGGGCACGCTGAAGCCACGGGCGACGACCGCGCCCTTCGTGTCGGTGGCGACGAGCACGTACTCCGGGAACTCCCGGACGATCCGGCCCATGTTGGCCCAGCCCACCGGGTCGTACATCATGAACTCGGGCCACAGGTCCTTCATGGACCACATCGCCCCTTCGAGCTCGGGGCGTTCGGCGAGGGTCGATATGTTGAGGTCCATACGACCAGAGTAGAGATCACTGGCTCCTACACCAACCGACTTTCCAGTCTGTTTGGCGAGGTTTTCCCGACAGGGCCCCGCTCTACGGGAGTTCCTGCTGCGGGCAGCCGTCGAGAACCCGCTTCATCGCGTCCCGCTCCCCCCGCGTCACCCACACCCCGTACTTCTTCTTCACCGCGACCTGACGGGCCACGTACCTGCAGCGGTAGGCCTTGTTCGGCGGCAGCCAGGTGGCCGCGTCGCCGTCGGACTTGCGGCGGTTGGCGGAGGCGTCGACGGCGAGGAGGTTGAGCGGGTCGTTGGCGAACCGCCGCCTGGTCTCCCCGTCCCACTTCTGCGCGCCCTTCTGCCAGGCGTCGGAGAGTGCGACGACGTGGTCGATGTCGACCTTGCTGCGGCCCCGGACATAGGAGACGGTGCCGCCCGTGTACGGGTCGTCGGCGAGCGTGCCGGAGGCGACCTTGCAGCGGCCGTCCGTGAAGCGGACGCCGCTCAGGTCGCGCTTGAGTATGTCGTCGCGGGTTATCTCTACCCCCCTGCTGACTGCGATGCACATGAGGCACAGCCGTAACCCCTTCCTGTCCCTCGCCGTTATCAGTCATGCCATGAGGTACATGAGTGACATTGGAGACAGGACGCAGATCCCGTGACGTTACGCACAGAGAAGGCTGTATCACCCGCCACCGGCGAGATCACCTGGCTCCTGGTCGACGAAGGGACCTACGCCCCTCATCCCGAGGCCCGCGAGTTCTCCCTGTATCTGCGCGGAGCCGGGCGGTCACCGCAGACACAGCGCGCGTACGTCCCCAGAATCGGTCGCTTCCTCAATTGGTGTGCAGAGCGAGGCACCGCCTGGAAGACCGTCCGGCTTGGGGACATGAGTCTGTTCAAGTTCCACGTCGAGCGGACACCGACCCGGTATGGGCGGCCTCCATCCGGCAAGACGGTCAACGCCACGCTCACTGCCGTGTGCGAGTTCCTCCGCTTCTGCGCCGTCCAGGGGCACGTGGATCACGAAATCGCCGCGCGTCTCAGCGAGCCGCGCTTCCTCGCCCACGCCCCGGCCGGCTTTGATCCCGGCGAGGGCGGCCAGCATCTGATGGTCAAAGCCCGCGTCCTGAAGGCCTCGGAGATCGAGCGGGCACCACAGACGCTCACCGGCACCCAGATGGATCAAGTCCTCGACGCCGCTCGCACCGCGCGTGACCGGCTGCTACTGACCGTCCTTGTGGAAGCGGGCCTCCGCATCGGCGAAGCCCTCGGACTGCGGCGTGAGGACATGCATCTTCTCCCCGATTCCACGCACCTCGGCTGCCGGACCATTGGCGCGCACCTGCACGTCAGGCCCCGGCAGGACAACATCAACGGGGCGCGGGCCAAGGCCGGGCGCCCTCGCATGGTTCCGCTCACGCCGGAAGGGGTGCATCGATATCGCGATCATCTCGCCGAGCGTGAACAGGTGGCCGGCTCCGCCGACTGTGACTACGTCTTCGTCAACCTTGTCGGCGTCCACGCGGGACGCCCCCTCTCGTACTCCAACACCAAGCAGGTAATCGAACGGATCGGGAGGCGCTGCGGTCTGACCGCCCGACCGCACATGATGCGGCACACAGCCGCCACCCGCTGGATCCGTAACGGAGTCGCTCCGGACGTCGTACAGACCCTTCTGGGTCATGCCTCCTCGGCGAGCACCGCCGTGTACCTGCACGCCCAGGACGAGGAGCTCCGCGCAGCCGTCGCGGCGGTTGAAAGCCTCGCGCCGGAGTTGCCGCGATGACCATCGCACCCGTTCGATCCACTGCCGCTCCCCTCGTCCGCGTTGGTCCGGAGTGGCGGTCGTGGCTCGCGGCACGTTTCCCCTCAGGCTGGCGCACAGATGAATGGGATCCAGTTCAGGCCCTGTTCACTGCCGATCCCGGCAACCCGACAACCAGCGTGTTCGTCTGTTCGGTGACCGCTTGTGCCACCCATGTGGCGAGTAACGGATCCCGCTGCGTCGCCTGCCAGAAAGCCCGACATCTCCTGGGGAACCCCACGGACTTCGACACCACGCACACCCCGGACTCATCCCGCCGCAGACCCAACACCTCCGCAAACGGGGCGATGCCGGGCGTCTCCCAGTTCTCGCTCGCGAATGTGAGTCCTGCAGTCCGCCAGGAGCTCCTGTACGGGCTCCAGCAGCGCGACGACGCCGGGATCAGCCTGGTCCCCCAGCGGGTACGCCGCATCGTGGCCGGTCTCCCCGCAGGACTCGGCTCGCTCCTCGACCTGGACCCCTCCTTCCCCTCCGGGCTTCCGGCTGCGGCCTCCGGCATCCTGAACGGTGTTCTCCTGCACGTCCGACGCGCACGCGTCGAGTTCGAGGGCACCGATCCGACCTCGGGCGACGTATGGGAGTGCGCCCTCATCGGGCTGACGGCAGGGCGCGGTCGCAGGTATGCCGCTGTCCACGGCGACATCGACTTCCGTCCGGTACGGCAGCGTTGGCTGCGGGAACTGGTCAAGGAGTACGGCCGCACGGCACGCCCCAACGTCATGGACCTACGGCAGACCGTCTACGCGGCGACCATCGCGTCCTCCGCGCTGGCAGGCCGCCCCCACGGGGATGAGCCGAGGCTCCTCGCCATGGCTGACATGAACGCCGTAGTGGACGTGTTCCGAATCACCAAGCGTCCCGAGGACGGTCACGACTACTCCAGCAGCCACCGCAGGGCCCTGCTCCGCCACTGGCGCACGTTCCTGGAATACGCCCGTCAGGCCGGGATGATGGACCACGTGCCCGGCGGGTTCGCGCTCAACCCCCGCTTCCACCGCATCGCCGCCGTGGAAGTGACCGAGGACGACCTCGGGCGCGCGATCCCCGAGCACGTCATCGCCCAGCTCGACGCGCACCTCGGACTGCTGGGCACATCGACGGGATACGCGAGCGGCGGCTGGACGGCCGCCGACTTCGCGCGGATGTACCAGGTGGTCTACGCGGTCCTCAGGGACACCGGACGCCGTCCAGGTGAGGTCACCAGCCTGCACCGCGACTGCCTGGAGCGCGTCGACGGCAAACCGACGCTGATCTACGACAACCACAAGCGGCGGCGGCACGGCCGCCGCCTGCCTGTCTCGGAGAGCACCGCCCAGCTGGTCGAAACCTGGCAGAAGGAACTCGATGCACTGCCAGCCGTACCGGGCTGCGCACAGTGGCTGTTTCCCTCGCCAGGACAGCGCAATCGTCCACGCCGCGGGCACCTGAACGCTGCGCAGTTCTGCAACCGAATCTTCCGCGACTGGATCGACGAGCTGATTCCGGATCTCGTGGACGAGCAGCTCGACGAGAACGGTGCCCCGCTCGCCTACGACCGCACTCAGGTCGTCCCGTACGGCTTCCGCCACGCGTACGCCCAGCGGCATGCGGACGCGGGCACCCGCCCCGACGTCCTGCGGGAACTCATGGACCACCGTTCACTGGACGTGACCATGGGCTACTACAAGGTCTCCCTCAGCCGAAAGCAGGAGGCCGTGCGCACGGTCGCGGCACTCGCCGTCGACCGGCACGGGGCGGCCCGCGGATTCGACGATCCCCTCGCCTACGAGGTGGAAAGCGTCGGGGTTCCCTACGGCGGCTGCACCGAGCCGAGCAACGTCAAGGCCGGCGGCGGGCACTGCCGCATCCGTTTCCAGTGCGCCGGATGCGACTTCTACCGACCCGATCCCTCCTACCTCCCCGCCCTGGAACAGCAGATCGCGGACCTGCGGGCCGACAAGGAAGCCGCCCTGGCGATGGAGGCCGCCGACTGGGTCGTGCGCAATCTCGACGACCAGATCCGCGCCTACTCAAAGTCCGCCGACGAGATGCGGCGGAAACTCGACGTGCTGCCCGCCGAGGAGCGGGCCGCCGTCGAATCCGCCTCACGCGAGCTGCGCAAGGCCCGCTCCGCAGCAGCATTCGTCCCCTTGCAGGCACTGACGGCACGGAGCCCCGAATGAAGAGTGCCGCTGCTTCCAGCAGCAATGACCGGAACGCGCGGGTCGAGCGCCTGCGTGCCAGCCGCGCCAAGGACAGCGAGGAGAAGACCACGCGCGCGCTCGACGCCCTGGACGGCCTTCTCCGCTCGGGACGGCGTATCACCGTCAGCCAGGTGGCGCGGGACGCGGCGGTGTCCACGTGGTTCGTCTACAACCAGCCCCAGGTGCACCGAGCGGTTCGGGAGGGCATCGCCTCCCAGCGAGAGCGGGTACGTCAGGACTCCACCGCTCCGGTGGCACAACAGGTGTCCCCTGCCGGGCTGCGGACGGACCTCGCCCTGGCACGCGAAGAGATCAAGGATCTCAAGAGGGAACGCGACCAGCTCCTGAACCGGGTTCGGCTGTCTCTCGGTGCCGAGCTGGACGGAGTGAACCAGAACGAGCTGATCCAGCGGGTGCAACGACTGGAGCAGCGGAACACCGCCCTGAATGAGGAACTGTCAGAGGCCAGGAATCGGATCGCCACCCTGGAGGACCGTCTGCGTGAGACGGAAGACGATCTCACCGCCGCACGAGCCGGGCTCCGCCGTGCGATGCGGGCCGTACCGTCCTCATAACCCGCGCTCCACCGCCACACCCTGCGGCTGTCCGGCTCGGGGGGTCGTCTTGCCGGACAGCCGCCGGGACATCTCGCGGAGTCAGATCAGAATCAGGGCTCATTGGAGAACGAGCCGGGCCAAACGGGTGCGACCGGCTCCGATTTGCGCTGCTTAAGGAGCATCACGGCGTCCTTGACGCGGCCCAGGTCGATGAGGTGCCCGGCCAGAGAACCGCGGTTGGCGAAGGCGTGCGGTTCGAGAACCGCGACGGCCTCCTCGACCCGACCAGTCTTGGCCAATAGGCCGGAGATGGTCCGGGCCGCGTACGAGGTGTCGCCCTGGGCGTGCCTCCGCGCCTGCTCGATCGCTTCGTCGAGCAGACCGCAGTCGGCCATGAGTCGAAGCCGCAGCCTGAAAAAGTCCCACTCCTCCTCGCCGCCGCGGCACGCCTTGAGGGCGTCGAGGTAGGCCAGGCCGTCCTGGGCTCGGCCGTGGTCGGCGTACAGGGTGCACAGCGTGTCGACGATCCAGTCCTCTGCGCCGACCTGGTCGGCGAGCATGTACATCACCTCGATCGCCTCGTCGCTGCGGCCGCGCCGGACCAGGAGCCGGGTCAGGGGGACGGCCACGTGCCACATGCCTTCCGGTGAACCGCCGAACGTCCGGTAGGCGGCGATCGCTCCTTCCACGTCGCCGCGTTCCTCCAGCACGTCGGCCAGGCACTGTGCGGCGTGTCCGTAGCGCTCGGACGCCGCATAGACACGCAGCTCCTCGATCCGGTCGTGTCTCGCCAGCAGGCCGGCCAACTGGTCGTGATTGTTGACGGAGGTGATGTGCTGCCGGGTGTGCAGCAGGGCGATCGCTTCGTCGACGCGGCCCTGACGTTCGCGGATCATGGCAAGCAGCCCGATCGCTGTGTCGGGGGCGAGGCCTCGGCAGCACCATGGGCTGTCGCACCGGTGCTGGTCCGGGATCCGGGCGGCCAGCAGCGCGACGATGTCTTCGTCCCGGCCCGCTTCCCCGGCGATGTCGACCAGGGCGGTGGCGAGGAGCCGGTCCTCGATCCCGGCGCTCAGCCGAGTGACCGCCTCGTCCATACGTCCGTGCCGGGCCAGCAGCCGCGCGAAGAACTCCAGCGGGAGCCCTCCGACCTCCGCGTACGGCCGGGCCAGCGCGATCGCCTCCTGTGCCCGCCCCCAGCTCTCCAGCAGCTCCGCCTGGGCCTGGGCGGCCGGCCACCAGCCCGTGGCGACGTATGGAGCAAACACCTCCAACGCCTCGGCCTGCCGACCTTGGTCACCGAGCAGCCGCGCCCACTCCCGCGCGCAGGACCACTCCCCACGGCCGGCCTGGAACTCCACCTCCTCCGTGTGACCCAGCTCAAGGAGTCGGGTGACCAGGAGCGGAGGGATGCAGCCGGACAGCGTCCGGGCCCGGTAGTCAAGATCAGCAGCGTCCACGGCAGTGCACCCTAGCCACCACCTCCGACATCGCTATCGGTCTTCGCACTGCTTCAGCATCGTCGCCTTGTCCGCCGTCGTCACCGCAAGGTCGTACTTGAGTGCCACTTGTGCGAAGCGGATCGCGTAGGAGCACCTGATCTGCTTGTGCGGAGGCAGCCAGGCGGCTGGTCCGGAATCGCCCTTGGCCGAGTTGGCCCGGCCCTGGACCGGGATCAGATTGAGCACGTCGTTGGCGAGCTGCTCGCGCTTGCTCTTCGGCCAGCGCGACGAACCCATCTGCCAGCTGTACGACAGCGGCACCACGTGGTCTATCTGTACCTCGGACGCCTGCTGCTTACGCCACTCGATGGTCGTCCCGGTGTACGGGTCGTCCAGCGTCATGGCGATCACGACGCAGTCGGAGCCGGCCCGGAAACGAAGCTTCTGACCATCACGGCGAATGAGATCATTTCGAGTGTCACACCCGTTCCTCGCGAGCGGCACCCCGTCGGCCGTGTCCATCCATGCATAGCCGAACTTGTTGCGGTCGTAGCCCGTCTTCGGCCCCCGCCCCTTCGTGGACAGTTCCTCGATGAGCTTGCGGGCCTCGGCCCTGTCCTCCACCGTCGTCACCGGCGCGAGCCCTGGCTTCGTACCGTCCGGGTTCTTGAGCGGGCTGACCGCCCGCCCGTCGGGAGTCGGTCCGGGCCCCGCGGAGGAGCCGTCATCGCCGAGGCCCTCGCATCCCGACACAAGAAGCACGGCAGTCGTGGCCACCGTCACCGCACGGAGGAATCGCGCGCCAGCCACCCTCTTGTGACTCATGTGCCTCTCAGTAAGCACAACTCACCATCCCCTGTGTGAGCTGCGCAAACTCCTCAGCCACCCGGCGAAGCATAGAGATAACGCGGGTGCCGCAGCCGTTGCCGTCGACGTCCGCCCAGGCGCGGCCGAACTTCTCCCGCTCGTACCCGGCCTTCGGGGCCCGGCCCTTGACCGTGAGGGTGTCCACGGCCGCCAGGGCCGTACCCCGCGCGGCCGACGTCCCGCCCGAGCCGCCGTCCGCGTCCGGGGTGCCGGCTCCGGGCGAACAGGCGGTGGTGACGAGCGCGGTGGCGGCGAGCACCACCGCGGCGGCGGTCCTTCGATTCGTTCGATACGTCCGTTGTGTGAACACCCCGGAATCCTAGGGGGTGTCTCGCCGGCACCCCCTGGGCGGCGGCCGACGGGGCACGTCCGGAGAACCGGCAGCCCGCCCCGTCCGGCTCCGCCGGCGCGTCAGACCTTGCCGATGCCGAGGGTGTTCTCGGCGGGCAGCAGGCCCGAGCCGATGGCCGCGAGCCACGGGCCGCCGAGGAGGTCCGCGAGCCGGGCGGTGGCGTCGGGTCCGAGGGCGGCCCAGGGCGCGGCGGCCAGGACGTCCGTGCGCAGTTCGACCTCGGCGCGCAGGGCGCGGCCGGCCTCGGTGGCGGCGCCTGCCGGGTCGAGGAGACCGCGGGCGGTCAGGCGGGCGCGGGCGGCCGACCAGTCGGCGGCGGACCAGCCGCGGCTCTCGAAGACGGGCTCGGGGGCGGCGCCGATCGCCGCGAAGGAGACGAGCGCCTCGACCGGGTCGAGCCCGGCGGCGAGGAGGGCGGCGAGGTGTCCGTCGCCGCGGTGCTCGCGCAGGACCGTCGCGGCCTGCCAGAGGGCGAGGTGCGGGGCGTCGGGCCAGGGCAGCCCGGTGTTGGCGGCGGCGAGCGGGCGTCCGCCCAGCCCGAGCGGCCGGACGGCCTCCGCGGCACGGCGGGCGAGGGCCGCGGCCTCGGCGAGCTCGGGGCCCTCGACGACGTCGTCGCCGAGGACGGCCCGGTAGGTGCGGTCGACGGCCCGCAGCCGGGCGGCGAGCACCTCCGGCGGGGCGGCGGTCTCCCAGACGGCGGGGACGTACCGGGCGACCATGGCGGGGCTGAAGCTGTAGAAGGCGGACGTCACCGGGACCGCCCCGGGGGCGCCGAGGGGCGCGGCCCGCCAGGCGAAGTAGGAGGGCCAGCGCTCGGTGGTGTCGTAGCCGAGGGCGGCGGCCTCGTCGAAGGCCTCGGGGGCGTAGTAGAGCAGGGCGTGCAGGGGTTCGAGCAGATGCCACATCTGACGTACGCGTCCGGGCTCCACGACCTCGGCGGTCCACGCGGCTCCGGCGGTCTCGTCGACCGACCCGGCCGCCTTGGCCGGCCGGGTCTCCAGGGGCTTCACGGGTTCCATGACGTCCTCCTCGCACCATCGACTTGTCACTGACTAGATTGCCCCCGCCCCCGCAACTTGTCAATGACTAGATACGGGCTAGGCTGCTGCCATGACGAGCCGGAACAGCTACCACCACGGCGACCTGCGGCAGGCCGTCCTCGCCGCCGCCCTCGACGTGATCGCCGCCGAGGGCCCCGGGGCGCTGAGCCTGCGCGACCTCGCCCGCCGCGCCGGGGTCTCCCACGCCGCCCCCGCCCACCACTTCAAGGACCGCACCGGCCTCCTCACCGCCATCGCCGCCCAGGGGTACGACCTGCTCGCCGACGCCCTCGCCGACGCACCCGAGCTCAGCGAACGCGGCGTGCGGTACGTACGGTTCGCCGTCGACCACCCCGCCCACTTCACCGTCATGTTCCAGCCGGAGCTGCTGCGCGCCGACGACCCGGCCCTCCTCGCCGCCAAGGACCGCGCCTCCGCCGAACTCCGCGCCGGCGTCACCGGCCTGGGCTCCGTCCCCGACGCCCGCACCGCCGGCATCGCCGCCTGGTCCCTCGCCCACGGCTTCGCGACCCTGCTCCTCACCCACAACCTGGACGACCCCGTCGGCGGCCGCGACCCGGGCGAGGTCTTCCGCTCGTTGACCGGCTCGATGTTCGGCGCGGACCTCCCGCGCACGAAGACGGAACAGCGGAACGGATGACGACGCACCACACCCCCGGCTCCCCCGGGCGCTCAGGAAGCCGCGCCCCCGCCCCCGCCCGCGCCCCCGCCCGCGCCCCCGCCCGGCACCCCGGCCGCACCGCCACGACCGCGCTCGTCGCCCTGGCCGCCGCCGCGGCCCTGAACGCCTGCGGCACCGACGGCGCCCCGGACCGGCCCCTGGCGACCGCACCCGCTCCCGCCACCCCCGTACCCGGCGAGGCATGGCGAGGCGCCTGGGCGGCCTCGCCGCAACCCCCCGGCCCCGACAACTGGTCGACGGACGGCTTCGCCGACCAGACCCTGCGCCAGTCCGTCCGCGTCACCACCGGCGGCAGCACCCTCAGGATCGAACTCACCCACCGCTACGGCACCCGCCCCCTCCGCATCGCCGGGGCCACCGTCGCCCGCACGGCAGGCGGCGGCGCGGTCCGGCCGGGCTCGGCACGGCAGGTGACCTTCGGGCACGGCGCGCCCACGGTCACCGTCCCCCCGGGCGGCTCCGTCCGCACCGACGCGGCCGTCTTCCCCGTCACCGCGTTCGAGACGGTCACCGTCACCCTCCGCCTGGCCGAGCCGACCGGCCCCGCCACGATCCACCGCTTCGCGGCGGCCACCGGCCGCCGCGCCGACGGCGACCGCCTCGCCGACACCCGGGCGAGCGCCTTCACCGACGCCGGGGATTCCTGGTACCTGCTCTCCGGCATCGAGGTCGCCGGCGGCCGGGACGGGGCCCGCCGCGACGGCCTCGTCACCTTCGGCGACTCCATCACCGACGGCGTCGGCTCGACGCGGGACGCGAACCGCCGCTACCCCGACGCCCTCGCCGAACGCCTCGCCGCCGCGGGCCGCCCCCGCGCCGTCCTCAACCACGGCATCAGCGGCAACAAGGTCGTCCGCGACAACGGCCCGCACGGCGCCCCCGCCGTCGACCGCTTCGCCCGGGACGTCCTCACCGAACCGGGCGTCACCACCGTCCTCGTCCTCGCCGGCATCAACGACATCGGCGGCCCCGGCACCCCCGAAGCACCCGAGGTCACCGTGGACGAACTCGTCGAAGGCCACCGGGCCCTGATCCGCGAGGCCCGCGCCAAGGGCCTCAGGATCGTCGGCGCCACGCTCACCCCGATCAAGGCGTCCGTCTTCGACACCCCGGAGAACGAGGCCCAGCGGGACGCCTTCAACCACTGGGTCCGCACCTCGGGCGCCTACGACGCCTACGTCGACTTCGACCGCGCCCTCGCCGACCCGGCCGACCCCGACCTCATGCGCCCCGCCTTCGACTCGGGCGACCACCTCCACCCGAGCGACGCGGGCTACCGCGCGATGGCCGAGGCCGTCGACCCCGACATCCTGTGACCGCCCCGCCGCCCCGCCACCCGGCCGGCCCGCCCGGCGGACCGGCCGGGCGACACCGCCGCTAAGCCAGGATCGTCGTCAGGAACTCCCCGGTCCAGGACAGGAGTTCACGGCCCACCACCGGCTTCCCGCCGATCTTGCCCGTCGTCGGGCGCGGGACGAGGATCTGGTGGACGGCCGGCTTGATGACCGTGCGCGGGTGGAGACGCTTGAGGCGCAGCTCCTGCGACTCGCGCAACTCGACCGGGGCGAAACGGATGTTGGAGCCCTGGAGGACGATCTCGCCGACGCCGCAGGCACGGGCCAGCATCCGCAGGCCCGCCACCAGGAGCAGGTTCTCGACGGGCTCGGGCAGCTTGCCGTAGCGGTCGGTCAGCTCCTCGCGCACGGCCCTGATGTCCTCCTCCGAGTTGGCGGAGGCGATCGACCGGTAGGCCTGGAGCCGCAGCCGCTCCCCGGGCGCGTAGTCGTGCGGCATGTGGGCGTCGACCGGGAGCTCGATCTTCACCTCCAGGGGCGCCTCCTCCTCCACGCCGCCCTCCATCTGCGCCCGGTAGTCCGCGACCGCCTCGCCGACCATCCGCACGTACAGGTCGAAGCCGACGCCCGCGATGTGACCGGACTGCTCGCCGCCGAGGAGGTTGCCCGCGCCGCGGATCTCCAGGTCCTTCATGGCCACGTACATGCCGGCGCCCATCTCGGTGTGCTGGGCGATCGTCGCGAGCCGCTCGTGCGCGGTCTCGGTCAGCGGCTTCTCCGGCGGGTACAGGAAGTACGCGTACCCGCGCTCGCGGCCGCGGCCGACACGGCCGCGCAGCTGGTGGAGCTGCGAGAGGCCGAAGTTGTCGCCGCGCTCCACGATGAGGGTGTTGGCGTTGGAGATGTCGATGCCGGACTCCACGATCGTCGTGGAGACGAGCACGTCGAACTTCTTCTCCCAGAAGTCCACCACGACCTGTTCGAGCGCCGTCTCCGACATCTGGCCGTGCGCGGTCGCGATCCGCGCCTCGGGAACGATCTCCCGGAGGCGGGCCGCCGCCCGGTCGATCGAGTCGACCCGGTTGTGGATGTAGAAGACCTGCCCCTCGCGCAGGAGTTCACGGCGCACGGCCGCGCCGATCTGCTTCTCCTCGTAGGGGCCGACGAAGGTGAGGACGGGGTGCCGCTCCTCCGGCGGGGTGGTGATCGTCGACATCTCGCGGATGCCGGTCACCGCCATCTCCAGGGTCCGCGGGATCGGGGTGGCGGACATCGTCAGCACGTCGACGTTGGCCCGGAGCTTCTTCAGCTGCTCCTTGTGCTCGACGCCGAAGCGCTGCTCCTCGTCGACGATGACCAGGCCCAGGTCCTTGAACTTCGTCTCCGACGAGAACAGGCGGTGGGTACCGATGACGACGTCGACGGAGCCCTCCCGCAGGCCCTCCAGAGTCGCCTTCGACTCGGTGTCGGTCTGGAAGCGGGACAACGCCCGCACCTTCACCGGGAACTGGGAGTAGCGCTCGCTGAAGGTGCCGAAGTGCTGCTGCACGAGCAGCGTCGTCGGCACGAGGACCGCGACCTGCTTGCCGTCCTGCACGGCCTTGAAGGCCGCCCGCACCGCGATCTCCGTCTTGCCGTAGCCGACGTCGCCGCAGATCAGACGGTCCATGGGGACCGTCTTCTCCATGTCCTCCTTCACCTCGGCGATGGTGGACAGCTGGTCGGGCGTCTCCGCGTACGGGAAGGCGTCCTCCAGCTCGCGCTGCCACGGGGTGTCCGCGCCGAAGGCGTGGCCGGGGGCCGCCATCCGGGCCGAGTACAGCTTGATCAGGTCGGCCGCGATCTCCTTGACGGCCTTCTTCGCCCGCGCCTTCGTCTTCGTCCAGTCCGCGCCGCCGAGCCGGTGCAGGGTCGGCGCCTCGCCGCCCACGTACTTGGTGACCTGCTCCAGCTGGTCGGTCGGGATGTACAGCCGGTCGCCGGGCTGGCCGCGCTTGGCGGGGGCGTACTCGACGAGGAGGTACTCGCGGGTGGCGCCCTGCACGGTCCGCTGGACCATCTCCACGTAACGGCCGACGCCGTGCTGCTCGTGCACGATGTAGTCGCCGACCTCCAGGGTCAGCGGGTCGATCGTCTTGCGTCGCTTGGCCGGCATCCGCTGGCCGTCCTTGCCGGCGGCCTTCTGGCCGGACAGGTCGGTCTCGGTGAGCACGGCCAGCCTCAGGGCCGGGTCGACGAAGCCGTAGTCGATGGAGCCGGTGGAGACGTGCACGACGGCCGGGGAGATCTCGGCGAGGTCGGCGTCGAGGCGGGCGGGAATGCCCTCGCCGCCGAGGACCTCGACCGTGCGGGACGCCGGGCCGTGCGCCTCCGTCACGTAGACCGTGCGCCAGCCGTCGGCCAGCCAGCCCTTGGTGTCGGCGAGCGCGCGTGCGGTGTCGCCGCGGTACGACTCGGGGGCGTGCATCCCGAGGGTCAGCGTGTCGCCGTCGGTGTCGGCCGCGTCCGCGGCGAACGGCGACACCGACCACCAGGCGATGTCCAGCTCCCGCGCCCGGTCGCGTACGTCCGCGATCCCCCACAGGGAGGCCGCGCCCACGTCGATCGGGGCCTCGCCGCCACCGGCGGTCGCCGCCCAGGACGCCTGGAGGAACTCCTGCGAGGTCGCCACCAGGTCCGCCGCCCGGGTGCGGACCCGCTCGGGGTCGCAGACCACGGCCATGGCGCCCTTCGGCAGCACGTCGAGGAGGAGCTCCATGTCGTCGACGAGGACGGGGGCGAGGGACTCCATGCCCTCGACCGCGATGCCCTCGGCGATCTTGTTCAGGAGCTCGCCCAGCTCCGGGTGGGCCTCGGCCAGCACCGCCGCCCGCTCCCGTACGTCCTCCGTCAGCAGCAGCTCCCGGCAGGGCGGCGCCCACAGACCGTGCTCGGCCACCTCCAGGGACCGCTGGTCGGCGACCTTGAAGTAGCGGATCTCCTCGACGTCGTCGCCCCAGAACTCGATCCGGAGCGGGTGCTCCTCGGTCGGCGGGAAGACGTCCAGGATGCCGCCGCGCACGGCGAACTCACCGCGCTTCTCGACCAGCTCCACCCGGGAGTACGCGGCGGCCGCCAGGCCCTCGACGACCTCGTTCAGATCGGCCGTCTGCCCGGACCGCAACGCCACGGGCTCCAGGTCCCCCAGGCCCTTGACCTGCGGCTGGAGCACGGAGCGGATCGGCGCGACGACCACGCTGACCGGGCCGGCCGCCGGGTCGTCGTCCCGCGGATGGGCGAGGCGGCGCAGTACGGCGAGACGGCGGCCCACGGTGTCCGAACGCGGCGAGAGCCGCTCGTGCGGCAGCGTCTCCCACGAGGGGTACTCGACGACCGTGTCCGGGTCGAGCAGCGACCGCAGCGCGGCCGCCAGGTCCTCCGCCTCCCGCCCGGTCGCGGTCACCGCGAGCACCGGCCGGCCCGAGTCACGGGCCAGCGCGGCCAGCGCGAACGGCCGCGCGGCCGCCGGGCCGACCAGGTCCACGTGCGGACGGTTCCCGTCGGCGGCGGCCTTCACCGCCTCGGCGAGAGCCGCGTCCTTGACGACGACATCGAGCAGACCGTGCAGGCTCATGAAGGTGTCCATCCCGAGGGGTGCCGGAGGCGGGCAACGCGAACAGCCCGACACGTCGTACGGGCCGGGGTGTCCAGCGTACGACGGTGCACCGACAGTCGCTTCCGAAACACGGGCGGCCCCGGTGGAGCTCCACCGGGGCCGTACCGCTTCGAGCCGGGTCCGCTACTCGCTCGCGATGGCGTTCAGGACGTTCATCCGGCCGGCCCGGAAAGCCGGGACCAGGGCCGCGAACAGGCCCACGAAGGCCGATCCGACGAACACCGTGAGGATCGTCGGCCACGGGATCTCCAGGACGCCGAGGCCCTCCAGGGCGAGGAGCTTCTGGGCGGCCGTGCCCCAGCCCATGCCCAGGCCGAGGCCGAGCAGTGCGCCGAAGAGGGCGATGACCACCGACTCCAGGCGGATCATGCGGCGCAGCTGGCGGCGCGAGAGGCCGATGGCCCGCATGAGGCCGATCTCCCGGGTCCGCTCGACCACGGAGAGGGCGAGGGTGTTCACGACGCCGAGGACGGCCACGACGATCGCCAGGGCGAGGAGCCCGTACACGATGTTGAGCAGCTGGCCGACCTGGTCCTTCAGGTCCTCCTTGTAGTCGGCCTGGTTGCTCACCTTGTACTGCGGGTAGGGCGCGAGGGCGTCCTTGAGGGCCTGGTAGGCCTGGGCGTCCTGGCCGTCCCGCGCGGAGGCGAGGAGCAGCGCGGACTGCGGCATCCGGTCGGCGGGAAGTGCCTCGGAGGCGGTCGAGAGGGCCGTGTACATGGCGCCCTTGTCGACGTTGGACTCGTCGGAGGTGATCGCGACGACCTTCAGCCGCACGGTCTCGCCGTGCGCGAAGGCGACGGTGAGGGTGTCGCCGACCTTGACGCCGTGCTCGGTCGCGTAGTCGCTGCCGACGGACATGGCGCCCGGGCCCCACGCGTCGGTCAGGCGGCCCGCGACGGTCTCGCGGCGCAGGTCCTGCGGGTACGTCGGGTCGGTCGCGGCGAGGCCGTGCTCGAAGGTGCCGCCCTTCGGGTCGGTGATCGTGGCGTCGACCCACTTGTACTCGGTGACGTGGTCGAGGCCGGGGACCTTCTCCACGGCGGCCTGGGCCTGCGGGACGACCGGCTGGCCGGTGGCGTTCTGCACGATGAAGTCGGCGCCGACGGACCGGTCGAGTTCCTCGGTGGCCGAGGCGACCATGGAGGAGCCGACCACCGAGAGGCAGGCGACGAGCGCGAGGCCGATCATCAGGGCGGCGCCGGTGGCGCCGGTGCGGCGCGGGTTGCGCAGGGCGTTGCGCTCGGCCATCCGGCCGACCGGGCCGAAGACCCGCAGGACGACGACGCCGAGGGCGCGGACCACGCCGCCCGCCAGGAGCGGACCCACGACGACGAAGCCGAGGAGCGACAGGACGATGCCGAGGCCGAGCCAGAGGGAGCCGGGTCCGGCCTCCGCCGCGCGGGTCGCGGTCCACAGCGCGGCCGCGCCGGCGGCCGTGAGGAGCAGTCCGATCGCGCCCCGCACCCGGCCGGCCTTCCCGTCCGCGGGGGTGCCCGCGTCGCGGAGGGCGGCCATCGGGGAGACCTTCCCGGCCCGGCGGGCGGGGACGTACGCGGCGAGGACGGTGACGAGGACACCGAGGGCGAGGCCGACGGCCGGGGTCGTCCACTTCACGGTGAGGTCGTCGGTGGACAGCTCCATGCCCATGGAGGACATCAGTTCCATGAGGCCGATGGCGAGGCCGACGCCTGCGGCGACACCGGCGACGGAGCCGACGACGCCGAGGAGCAGGGCCTCGATGAGGACGGAACGGTTGACCTGCTTGCGGCTGGAGCCGATGGCCCGCATGAGGCCGATCTCGCGGGTGCGCTGGGCGACCAGCATCGAGAAGGTGTTGACGATGAGGAAGATGCCGACGAGGAAGGCGATCCCGGCGAAGCCGAGCATCGCGTACTTCATGACGTCGAGGAAGCCCGCGACGTCTTCGCGGCCCGCGTCGGCGGCCTCGGCGGCGGTCTTCAGGTCGTAGCCGTCGCCGAGCGCGGCGGCGACGTTCGCCTTCAGGGCGTCGTCCGTGACTCCGGGCTCCGCGTCGACCATGACCTGCGTGAACAGGCCCTCCTTGCCGAGGAGTCCACGCTGGGCCGCGGCCGTCTCGAAGTAGACGACGGTGGCGCCGGGGTTGGTGACCTTGAAGTCGACGATGCCGCTGATGGTGGTGGTGAAGTCGCCGGTGGCGGCGATCGTCCGGAGCTCGTCGCCGAGCTTCAGGCCGTGCTTGTCGGCGGTGTCCCGGTCGACGACCACGTCGGTGGGGCCGCGCGGCTCGTGACCGGCGGTGAGCTCCACCGAACGCAGCTCGTACGGGCTCCAGTTGACGGCGATGGTGGGCGCGCCGCTCGTCGGTCCGACGTTCTTGTCCTGCGCGTCGACGACGGTGACGGCGAGGGAGGCGACGGAACCCTGGGCGTCCTTGACGCCCTCGGCCTTCCGCACCTTCTCGACGAGGGAGGCCGGAAGGGACTCGGGGCGGCCGGTGTCCGGGGTCTCGTCCGACGGGTCGGAGTTCGTCGGGCTGACGGTGACGTCGGACGCGGTCACCGCGAACAGCTTGTCGAACGTCGTGTTCATGGTGTCCGTGAACACGAGGGTGCCGCTGACGAACGCGACGGACAGCAGGACGGCGACGGCGGAGAGCGCCATCCGGCCCTTGTGCGCGAAGAAGTTGCGCATCGAGGTCTTGAGGACGCTCATGACGTCCGCCCGCGCGCGTCGAAGTCCTTCATCCGGTCGAGTACGGCGTCGGCCGTCGGCCGCTCCATCTCGTCCACGATCCGCCCGTCGGCGAGGTACAGCACCCGGTCCGCGTAGGAGGCGGCGACCGGGTCGTGGGTGACCATCACGATCGTCTGCCCCAGCTCGTCCACCGACGTCCGCAGGAAGCCGAGCACCTCCGCGCCGGCCCGCGAGTCCAGGTTTCCGGTCGGCTCGTCACCGAAGATGATCTCCGGGCGGGCGGCCAGCGCCCGAGCCACCGCCACGCGCTGCTGCTGACCGCCGGACAGCTCGTTCGGCCGGTGCTTCAGCCGCTCGGACAGGCCCACCGTGTCCACCACCCGCCGCAGCCACTCCGCGTCCGGCTTGCGGCCCGCGATGTCCATCGGCAGCGTGATGTTCTCGATCGCGCTCAGCGTCGGAAGCAGGTTGAACGCCTGGAAGATGAAGCCGATCCGGTCCCGCCGCAGCTGCGTCAGCTTCTTGTCCTTCAGACCCGTGATCTCGGTCTCGTCCAGGAAGATCTGCCCGCTCGTCACGGTGTCCAGCCCGGCGAGGCAGTGCATCAGGGTCGACTTCCCCGACCCCGACGGGCCCATGATCGCGGTGAACCGGCCGCGGGCGATGTCCACGTCGACGGAGTCCAGCGCCACGACCCGGGTCTCCCCCGAGCCGTACGCCTTCACCACCTGCCGCGCCCTCGCAGCAACGGCCGTACGCCCTCCAGTACCCCCGTGCCTGGGGATGGTCACAGCCGAAGTCACGGTTGTCTCCTTGAAGCAGTGGCTTGGTTTGTAAGTTCAAGTTAAGAACCCCCCACCTCCTCGCACCTCCTCCGCCGGTACGAACGACCCCTGGCCCCTATGGGGGAGAAGCCCCTAGGGGTTCCTCCACCCCTGGTCCTAGTGAGACCCTGACCCTCAGACATTTAGGTGTATGAAGAAAGGAAGGGTGCGCGGTGACGGAACCGTCGACGACCCGGGCCGGAGCCGAAGCGACGCCCGCGCCCTCCGCCCCGGCCGCCGCGCGACGGGGGCCCGTCGTCGCCGCGCTCATGATCACGATGGGGCTGGCCGCCATCGACGGGACGATCGTGTCCACGGCCGTGCCCCAGATCGTCGGCGACATCGGCGGACTCGCCGTGTTCTCCTGGCTGTTCTCCGGCTACCTGCTCGCGGTGACCGTCACGCTGCCCGTGTACGGGAAGCTCAGCGACACCTTCGGCCGCAAGCCGGTCCTCGTCGCGGGCGTGATCCTGTTCGTCGTCGGCTCGCTGCTGTGCGCCGCCGCCTGGAACATGGCGTCGCTCATCGCGTTCCGCGTGATCCAGGGCTTCGGCGGCGGCGCACTCCAAGGCACGATCCAGACCATCGCCGCCGACCTGTACCCGCTGAAGGAACGCCCCAAGATCCAGGCGAAGCTCTCCTCCGTCTGGGCCGCGTCCTCCGTCGCGGGACCCGCCGCCGGCGGCCTCCTCGCCGGCTACGCCGACTGGCGCTGGATCTTCCTCGTCAACCTGCCGGTCGGCCTCCTCGCCCTCTGGCTGATCGGCCGCCACCTCGTCGAACCCGCCCGCACCGCCCCCCGCGAACGCGTACGCGTCGACTGGGCCGGAGCCCTCGCCATCTTCGCGACCGGCGCGCTGCTCCTCACCGCGCTCGTCCAGGGCGGCGTCGCCTGGCCCTGGCTCTCCGCACCCTCCCTGGGCCTCCTCGGCGGATCCGCCGTCCTCGCCGCCGTGACCGTCGCCGTCGAACGACGCGCCCCCGAACCGATCATCCCCGGCTGGGTCTGGCGCCGCCGCACGATATCCGCCGTCAACCTCGCCCTCGGCGCCCTCGGCCTCCTCATGGTCGCCCCGACCGTCTTCCTGCCGACCTACGCCCAGTCGGTCCTCGGCCTCGGCCCGATCGCCGCCGGATTCGTCCTCTCGGTGATGACCCTCAGCTGGCCCATCTCCGCCGCCCTCTCCAACCGCGTCTACACCCGCATCGGCTTCCGCCTCACCGCCGTCCTCGGCATCTCCGGCGCCCTCCTCGTCCTCCTCGCCTTCCCGCTCCTGCCCTTCCCCGGCGAGCCCTGGCAGCCCGCGCTCCTCATGCTGCTCCTCGGCGCGACCCTCGGCCTCTTCCAACTCCCGCTGATCGTCGGCGTCCAGTCCACCGTCCCGTACGAGGAACGCGGCACCACCACCGCGTCCGTCCTCTTCTGCCGCCAGGTCGGCCAGAGCATCGGCGCCGCCGTCTTCGGCGCCCTCGCCAACTCCGTCCTCGCCTCCCGCCTCGGCGGCGACGGCGACCTCGACTCCCTCGCCCGCGCCCTCGACGCCCCCGCCTCCCTCACCGCCGAGGCCACCGACCACCTCCGCCGCGCCGTCGACGCCGCCGTCGACTACGTCTACCTCGGCGCCGCCGGCGCCGCCGCCCTGGCCCTCCTCGTCCTGCTCACCCTCGCCCCCCGCCGCTTCCCCGTCCTGCCGGAGGAGGGGGAGCGACGGGGCGCGGAGTGAGGCGGAGCGAGGGCCCGGGGCCCGTCAGAACGCCGCGTCGATCCAGTTGCCCGGCTCGACCAGGCCGTTGCGCACCGCGCCCTTGAAGGGCGCCCGCCAGTCCCCCGTACCCCTGTAGAGGTACGAGCTGTCGTTCACCCCGAGCAGGTCCGCACGCCCGTCGCCGTCGGCGTCACCGATGCCGACGATGTCCCGGTACGCGTTCCAGCCGCCGCCCAGCCTGACCCGCGGCGCGAAGGTGCCGTTGCCGAGGCCGAGGTACATCCAGAGGACACCGGCCTTGTCCCGGGCGACGAGGTCGCCGGCGGGCGCACCGGCGAGGTTGCCGGTCGCGGTGATCTGGTTGTAGATCCCCCAGCCGGTACCGATCCTCTTCCGCGCGGAGAGCGGGGCGTTGGCGTTCCCGGTGCCGGGGTACAGCCACAGCCCGCCGGACTTGTCCGTCGCCAGGAGGTCGGGCTTCCCGTCGTTCGTCAGGTCACTGCCACCCGCCACCTGGTCGTAGACCTGCCAGCCGGTCCCGATCCTCGTACGCCCCGAGAACGGCTTCTCCCCGACGCCGGTGCCCTGGTAGAGCCACAGCGCGCCGCTCCTGTCCCGGGCGATCGTGTCGGCCACCGCGGTGCCCGCGATGTTCCCGACGGACTCCATGCGGTCGTAGACCTGCCACCCGGTCCCGACCGGCAGCCCTCCCGTGGCCTCCACGTTGTCGCCGGCCCGCGTCCGCATCGTGCCGACCCGCCGCAGCTCGCCGTCCCCCCAGCGGACGAACAGGTCCGGGGTGCCGTCGTCGTTGTAGTCGTGCGCGCCCACGGGCCGCGTCACGGTGAAACGGCCGGTGGCCTTGAGCTCCGGGCCTATTCCCTCGTCCGGGCGCGCGATGAGCTGCCACTCGTACTCGCCGTTGGGGGCCGTCCCGAGGTCCTGGCCGCCCTCCAGGCTCTTTCCGTCCCAATGCCAGGTGATCCGGCGCGGCGTCCCGGGGGTGACCCCGTACGGGACGGACCACCCGTCCCGCACCGTCGTGCGGCTGCGCACGTGGGTCAGGGTCACCCAAACCCGGCTGTCCGCCCGGGACAGGTCCCAGCTGAAGTCGACCCCGCGCTCGGCCTGCTCGCCGGTGAGCGCCTTCGGGGTGTCGGAGCCGGTGAGGGTCACGACCGTCGACTGCCCGGTGGACGCGACGAGTTCGACGTCCGGCCGCCCGCCGTCGGCGCGCGGCGAGATCCGGTAGAGGCCCTCGCCCTGCTCGGGGGTCCCGCCGCGCACCAGGAGGGTGCCGCCGGGGCCGGTGACGGCGGAGGAGAACGCGGTGAGGAGGGTGTCCTTCTCGCCGGTCTGGATCGACTGGACGGTGAAGGGCCTCATCATCGGGTTCGCCGCGCCGTCGAGGAAGGTGGACGCGCTGATGTGGGCCTTCTGGCCGGTCGCGAGCCAGCCGCCGACCAGGTAGAGCGGGGCGGAGGTATCGGCTTCGTCGTCCGGGATCCACTGCGGCGTGGTGGTGCCGCGCTTGAGGGCGACGATCCCGTCGCCCCCCGGTCGAGCCTCACGCCAGGCCACGTGTGTGGCGGACACCGTGCCGTGCCACGCCCACTCGTCCTTGGCCTGGACGTTCCAGGAATCCGCCCCCGAAGCGAGGTCGACGAGGATCTTGGCGGGTATCCGTGTCTCGCCGATCAGGCAGTCGTAGAGCGCGGAGGCGGTGTCCGTCCACGCCTCGTCGGCGGCGTCGCAGTCGACGAGGGCCCCTCCGACCAGCTTGCGGAGCTTCGGCGTGCCGCCGGCGAGCACGGCGGCGTCGAGCGTGGCGGCGTACTGCACCTGGTAACCGCCCTCGTACTTCCCGAGGAGCAGGGTGTCGCCGGCCAGGCCCGAGTACGAGTAGTCGCCGAGCGCGTCGAGGTCGATCTCCACGGACGTCACAGCGGGTTTCGACACGTCGTGGATCCGGATCAGCGAACTGACGGACAGCAGGGCCCGGTTGCCGGTGACGACGAGGTCCGAGCCGCCTCCGGCGGCGGCGGCCCCGGGCAGCACGGTCGACGAACCGTCCGCGTACCGCGTCCACCGGTACTCGGGGGTGGTGCCGCGGGTCTTCGACAGGAATCCGCTCGGTCCCGCGCCGACGACGTCCGCGTCGAGCGGGAACGTCACGGTGGTCTGCTGCGGGTCCTCCTGCGCGGCGACCGGCGCGGCGGCGGCCGGGAGCGTGGTGAGTGTGCCGCCCGTGGCGGCGAGGACGATGGTGACGGCGGCGGTCGCGAGACGGCGGCCGCGGGTGTGTGCGTGATGCATGTACGGGTTCCCTCCCCTGGACTCAGGAGGTTAACGGGCCCTCCGGTCACGCCTCCCGCCGCCCCGGTACCACCAAGATCGGCGACACCACCGCGGCCCCGGCATGACCGGCAGGACGTCCCCTAGGGCCTGTCCGGCCCTGATCCGCCGGGCAGGCCCTAGGAGGGCGGGCGCGGAACCGTCAGGCAGAAGGGGTGGCCCGCCGGGTCGAGCAGGACGCGCCAGCGGTCGGCTTCGGGCTGCGAGGGAGCCAGGGTGGCGCCCCAGTCGACGAGTCGGGCGGTGGCCGCGTCGAGGTCGTCGACGTCGAAGTCGAGGTGGAGTTGCTGGGGGACGGTCTGGGTGGGCCACGTCGGGGGGCGGTAGTCGTCGACGCGCTGGAAGCCGAGGAAGAGGCCGCCGTCCGGGCCGCGGAGGCCGGCGAACTCGTCGTCGGAGCGGTCGGCGAGGGGGATGCCGGTGGCGCGGTGGTAGAAGGCGGCGAGGGCCATCGGGTCGGCGCAGTCCAGGGTGACCGCCGTCAGTTTCATGAGCATGGCCGGTCAGCCTAGGGGTGCCCGGTCGACCGGGCACGATCAGGGAGCCGGTCCTGGTGCGAGCGTGCGCCCCGGGCCCCGCGAACCAGGCGGGACTTTCCGGGCAGGCCCCAGGGGGCGCGCTCGGGGCCGTCCCCTTACGTCAAGTCCTCGTCCTCGTCGGGCCGTTCCGGTGCGGTCGGTTCGCCGGGGGCGGTGGGGCGGCCGGTGAGGGTGGCGAGGGAGTTGCGGATGTGCTCCATGTGGGAGTGGATCTCGTCGCGGGACTCGTCGTGTTCGCGGAGGAGGCGCTCGGTGTCGCGCTCGACGCGTTCGACCTTCATGCGGGCCTCGGCGAGGAGCTCCTCCGCGCGGGCCTCGGCGTCCTCCTGGCCGTGACGGGCCCGTTCCTCGGTCTCGGCGAGGGCGCGCTGGGCCTCGGCGAGGCGGGCCTCGGCACGGGAGACGAGTTCGTCGTGGCGGGCGTCGAGGCCGGCGGCGCGGGTTTCGGCCTCGTGGTCGGCCTCGTCGCGTACCGCAGCCTGTTCGGTGCGCTGGGCGGCAAGGAGGTCGGCGGAGCGGCGCTCGGTCTCCTCGTAGGCCTCGCGGGCGGCGGTCCGCTGCTCGTCGGTGTCGCGGCGGGCCTCGGCGGCCAGTTCGGCGGCCTGCTTCCGGGCGGCCTCCAGGGTGGTGCCCGCGGCGGCCTCGGCCGCGGACCGGACGCCCTCCGCGTACGCCCGGGCGGCCTCGGCGGCCTCCGCGCCCGCGGCCTCGGCGGCCTCCGCGAGGGCCTGGGCGTCGGCCTCGGCGGCGCGGACGAGCTCCTCGTCCTCCTGCTCGGCCATCTCCAGTATCTTGCGGGCCCGGTCGCCGAGGGATTCGTAGCGCTGGGGTGCGAGGGCCTCGACGGCGGCGCGCAGCCGGGCGGCCTCGGCCTCCATCTCCTTCGCGAGTACGGTGAGCCGCGCCGCCCGTTCCCAGGCGCCGTCGCGCTCTTCGGAGAGTGCGGCGACCTGGCGGTCGACCTGCTCGGGGCGGTACCCCCGGCCCCGTCCGACAGCGAATCCCATCCCTGACGCCCCTTCCCGTATGGCCTCAAACGTCAAGGATGCGCCATCAGAACGGACAAAAGGCGCCCAACGTGCACGCACGTCGAGCGCCTTTCGTCACATTCCGCCTGCCTCCGACTACAGGAGGCCGTCCCACATCTGCTCCAGGAGCACCGACCACCAGTTCTCCGGCGACGCCAGCGCCTGCGGGTCCAGCATCGCCAGCTGCGCCTGGAAGTCGACCGTCCAGCGCCCCGCCTGCTCGGGGTTGAGCCCGAACCGCAGCCGCCACATCCGGCCCAGCAGGGCCAGCGAGCGCGTGAACTCCGGCAGCCCGGTGTTCACGAACTGCGGCGGCACCGGCTGTCCGCCAGGACCGGCCTCCACCGGAACCGCCACGATGTGCGCGGTCCCGTACTGGACGCAGATCGCCCGTCCGAAGTCCGAACCCAGCACCAGGTACGAACTCGCGTCCGTCGCCGCCTGGACCTGCCGCTGCGCCGCGAGCTCCGCGAGCGTCGGCACCACCGGCACGGCCGGCTGCGCCCAGAAGAACGGACCGAAGTCCGCCGGCAGACCCGCCCACACCAGCGTCCGCGCCACCAGCTCCGGCACGCCCTGACGGGACACCGCACGCTGGTCGAAACGGAGGATGCCCGGACCGAACGCCCCCGCCAGCTCCTGCGCGATCCCCTCCGGCGGAATCGGCGGCGCCGGCTGCACCTGCGGCAGCGGCGCCCGCACCGGCGCGG
Organism: Streptomyces wedmorensis; assembly: GCF_000716445.1. Classification (GTDB taxonomy): domain Bacteria; phylum Actinomycetota; class Actinomycetes; order Streptomycetales; family Streptomycetaceae; genus Streptomyces; species Streptomyces wedmorensis. Next base: position 115,577 of record NZ_JNWK01000007.1, on the reverse strand, counting down.
GCCGCGCCGGACCGTCCGCGACCTGGTGCAACTCGCCCTGATGCGTCAGGAGTTGCCGCATGCCCTGCTGTCGGCCCGCGTGATCACGGCCGTACGGGGCGATGCTGGTGATCCGCGCCTGCGGCCACGTCTCCCGGATCATCCGCGCGCAGTAACCACCGGGCAGCTCACAGGACTCCAGCTCCGTGTGCAGTTCGAGCACCTGCTGCGGCGGCACGTTCATCGCGCGCAGCTCGTGCAGGATCTGCCACTCCGGATGCGGCGTGCCCGGCGCCGAACGCCGGATGATCTGCGCCTCGGAACCGTCCGGCGCCCGGTACCGCAGCACCGCCTGGTAGCCAGGGCCCACCGTCGGCTGCCCCGCCGGCTGCGGATAGCCGTACGCCGGAGGTACGGGCCCCCCGGCCGCGGGCGCTCCCGGTACCGGACCGGGCGCCGGCGGCGGCGTGTGCCCACCGTGCACCGGCGGCGCCGGAGCGGGCGGCGGCGGCACCCCCGGACCGGCCGGACCGGGGTGCGCCAGCATCGTCGCGGCATGCGCGATGCCGCCCGGAGGCGTACCCGGCACGCCCGGCGGCGGCGGAGGCGGCGGCGGTGCGCCCGGACCGCCCTGGTTCGGATGCGCCAGCATCGTCGCGGCGTGGTGCACGGGCTGCGGCGGCGTCGGCGGACCGGGCGGCGCCGGAGCGGGCGGCGGACCGGGCGGACCCGGCTGCGCGGGCGGCTGGAGCCCCTCGGGCCCGAGCTGCGAGACCAACTGCGTGGGGATGTACGCCCCCGCACCCGACGACGCTCCCGGCGTACCCGGCACACCGGGCGGCGGAGGCGGCGTCGGACCCCGCCCACCGGCCTTCGGCGGCACCGTCGCCTTGCTGGTCGCCGCGTCCGCGATGTCCCCCGCACCCGGCGCCGAAGGCGCGGGCGGAGGCGGCGGCACACCGGGCCCGCCCTGCGGAGGCACCGGAGCGCCCGGCGCCGGCGCGGCCGGCGGGTTCGCCGGGGCGGCGGCGTCCGGCCGCGGCGCGGACGGGTCGAGCCGGGGAGCCACGGCGGTCGGCGGCAGCGCACTGCCGCCCTTCATCAACGCGGTCGGCGCGTCGGCACCCACCAACGGCGGCGGAGTGTCCTCGTCGTCCGTCCCCGACAGCGGCGGCGCGAACACGGTCGCCGGCAACGGCACCGCCCCGTCCGCACCCCCGGAGCTCGCGTTCGCGTCCACCCACGGCCCGCTCAACGACGGCGAAGCCGGGAGGGGCGCGGGAGCGGGAACAGGAGCGGGAACAGGAGCGGGAGCAGGAGCGGGAGCAGGGGTGGGAGCGGAGGGAGCCTGCGCGGGAACGGGGGCGGAGGGAGCAGCCTGGGCGGCGGCAGGCGGAGCCGGAGGGGCGGCCGGCGGAGCCGGCGCTTCCTGAGGCGCGGGGGCCGGAGGCGCGAACGGAGGGGCCGAAGGCGCGGCCGCCGGCACCCCGTCCATCGCCGTCGGCTCGTACTCGGAACCGGAATCCCCGGCAACGGCACCGGACCCCGCACCGGGACCGGCGCTCGCGCCGACACTCGCGCCGACACCGACACCGACGCCCTCGCTGCCGTCCCCGCCCGACGACGCCACCGACGCCGAGGACACCGCGTCCCCAGCGCCCACCGCCTCCGAGACGTCGTCCGCCGGGGCCGACGAACCGCCGGTCTCCTGAGAGGCGTTCGGGCCGGCCGGAATGCCGATCTTGTCGGCGGCGTCCTGTAGCCACTCGGGCGGACTCAGCAGGAACGACGTCTGGTTGAGGTCGATACGGGCCGCGGGCACGGCCGCCTGGGCCGGGACGTCGTCGGCGGAGCCGTACTCCTCCTCGTACCGGCGGATCACCTCGCCCACCGGCAGACCGGGCCACAGCGTGGCCTCACCGCTGTCCCGGGCGATCACGAGCCGCTGGCGGCCGCCGTCGGACGTCGGACCGCCCTCGCGGTCCTCCGCCCACACCACGAACCCGAGCTCGAACTCCCGCACCCGCACCTCTCGGTGCTGGTACGACGGCAGCTCGCCGTTGATCCACTCCTCGGCGCGCTCCTGCGCCTGCGCGAACGTCACCACAGCCAGTTCACTCCCCTACCGGGACCACGGGCACGGCACGCGCGAAGCCACCGTCCACCATCAGGTTCGCCACCGTCTCCAGCTCCGGGGGGTTGCCCGCGAGCCGCTGGAGGAACGCGTCGAAGTCCGCGCCGCAGGGCAGCAGCAGCCGCTCCACGCGCTCGGCCACCGACCAGCCGGCCGCGACCTCGCCGGAGTCCCGCGCGTCGTCGTACGCGCAGAACCACACCGAACCGACCGCCTGGCCGCGCACCTTCACCGCGATCAGACCGCCCTGGACGAAGGCGACGCCCAGATAGTCCTTGGTCAGGTGGTCGCGCAGGCACTTGTTGACGTAGACGAGGTCGTTGAGACCGGCCTCCTCCCGCACCGTGAAGAACGGCTGGTCGACCAGCAGCCCGAGCTCCGCGTCGAGCGCCGTACCCACCGGGGCGCAGCCGCCCGCCGCCTTCAGAAAGGTGCGGTACGCGCCCGGCAGCCGGTAACCGAGGTCCTCCTCGACGCCCTGGAGCTGCTGCTCCGACACCGACACCGACCCCTTGGGCAGCCCGAAGTGGACCGGCCGGGTCTCCTGCAGCGGCCGCGTGCCCCGCTTCGCATGGTCGACGGCCGCCGTCGCCACCCCGCCGTGGTGGCGCAGCAGCGCCTTCACCTCGACCGGCACGAGCTCCATGCGGCGGCTGCGCGCCACGTGGTGCCAGGTCCAGCCGTGCGGCGTCGCCACCGACGGGATCGTGTCCCACAGCTCGTGGCCGGTCGCCGCCATCGCCGCGTTCGCCGACACGTAGTCCGTGAGCCGCAGCTCGTCGACGCCGAAACCCTCCGGCGGGTCGGCGATCTCCACCGCCGCACGCGCGTACGGCGAGAAGTCCGGGTGGCCGTGCTCGTCCACCCGTACCCCTCGGGGGTGACGGGAGGCGCGGACCGGGTCCGGGAAGTGCACGACCTGCCCGGCGTAGGCCGCGTTCGGTGGCGCGGTGTGCCCGAGCCGACTCGTCATGGCGGTTGCCCCCTGCATGGCGTCGCTGACTGCTACTACCGACTGATCCCGCACAGCCTATGCGCTGCCACAAGACCCGTAACGGCCCCCGCCCGACGGTGACCAAGTGTCACGACGCCATGACAGTCGCACCATGATTCCGACACACCGAAGCGGCGTTTCGGCGCCCCAGCTTCCCCATATGGCTCCCTATTTGGCAGGCTGTCCACGCAACTCGGGGGATTGCAGGAGGGGAAGACCAGCACCATGCACGCAGCAACAACGCCCACACAGGGTGACCCACGCCTCAACTGGAGCAGCAGCGCCGAGGCCACACGCGCGCCCATACTGCGTCACCGTCGCGACGGAATCCTCCCCACCGTCGGCGCCGCCCTCTCCGTGCGCGGCGAGACCCTCACGTGCACCGCGGGCCGCGGCGACCGGCCCCCCGTCCTGCACGCCCTCGTCCAGGACTTCCTGGACACCCTCACCAGCAGCCAGCGGGAACGCTTCACCGGCCGATGTCCGGAGGCGATCCTGCTCTCCCGGCACCTGACCGCCACCGAGAACGCCCGCTCCAAGCGCGCCCAGCGCAAAGCACTCACCCATGGCGAGGCCCGCCGCTCGCTCAAGCAGGCCAAGCTCACCGCCCGGCGCATCCGGGAGGACGGCGACCCGCTCCACGGCAGCTACGCCGCACCCTGTCGTTCCTGTACGGCGATGCTCGCCCACTTCGGCGTCCGCGCCGTCGACCCCACCACGCCTGTCGAGAACGGCTGACCGCCCCCATGCCCGACCACCTCAGCACCACCCGCTTCCCCGTCAACGTCGACGCGGCCCTCCGCGAGGCCGGCTGGCAGCCCGGCCGCTGGGACATCAAGCTCGCCGAGGAGTGGGCCGACGCCCTGCGCGCCCACGTCTCCCCCGCGGGCCACCGGCACAGCGTCTTCCCCGCCGCCGTCGAGGCCTGGGCCGAGTTCGGCGGCCTGCGGATCACCGCGCCCGGCCACGGCCGGCAGATAGCGCCCGCGACGGTCCGCTTCGACCCGCTCGCCGGACTCCACCTCTCCCGCACCCTCGCCGACCTCGGCCGCGCCCTCGACACCGAGCTCGCCCCGCTCGGCGAGGAGGGCGACCACCAGGCCGTCCTCGCGATGGACGCCGAAGGCCGCGTCTACAGCCTCGACCACGCCGGCGACTGGTACCTCGGCAAGGACATCGACGCCGCCCTCGCCACCCTCGTCACCGGCGCCCACCCCACCCGCCTCACGGCGCCCTAGGGCCCGCCCCCGTCCCCCGGCTCACGTGCGGGCCCAGGCGGGGGCGAGGCGCGACGCCGAAGGGCCCGGGGTGCGACGCCCGGGGCGCGTGGGGCGCGACGGCTACGCGGCCGGCTCCTCGACGGCCACCGGCAGCACCGCCGACACGCGGAACCCGCCGGCGTCCGTGGGCCCCGAGACGAACACCCCGCCGAGGCGCAGCACCCGCTCCCGCATCCCGACGAGACCGTTCCCACCACTCGGGAGGCGTACGTCGGCGACGGACACGTCCGACGGACAGGGGCCGTTCTCCACCTGCATCGCGACCTCGGCCCCCCGGTGCGCGAGCCGCACCACGACCGCGGCACCCACCGCGTGCTTGTGGACGTTCGTGAGCGCCTCCTGGACGACGCGGTACGCCGTCCGCTCCACCTCGGAGGCGTACGGGCGCGCATCGCCGATCACCAGCAGCTCCACGGCGGCCCCCGCGAGCCGGGACTGCTCGCACAGCGCCTCCAGGGCGTCCAGGCAGGGCCCGTCGTCGGCGGCGGCCTCGGCGGCGGCGGCAGCGGCCCGGCCCACGGCGGCGAGCGGCACCGCGGCGGGGGCGGCGGGCGCGGTCCCCTCGCGGAGGACGCCCAGCATCTCGCGCAGCTCGGTCAGGGCCTGGCGGCCCATGTCGCCCACGAGGGCCGCGTTCCGCACCGCCTTCTGCGGGTCCTTCAGCGCCACCGCCTGCAGGGCCGCCGCGTGCACCACCATCAGCGACACCCGGTGCGCCACCACGTCGTGCATCTCCCGCGCGATCCGGGTGCGCTCCTCCTGCCGCGCCCACTGCGCCCGCTGCTCCGCCCGGTCCGCGAGCAGCGACAGCTCCTGTTCCAGGCTGTCCGCCCGTTCCCGCAGGCTCTCCATGAGCCGGCGCCGCGCCCCTATGTAGAGGCCGAAGAGCACGGGCGGCGCGTTGAGGCCGAGCGTCATGAAGAGCGACACGCTCGGCACGTACCAGCCGCTCGGGTCGAAGTCCTGCGGACCGTCGTCGACCTGGGCGACGTCCTGCCGCAGCCGCACCACGGTCACGACGAACACGGCCAGCGTCGACATGCCCGCCAGTACGGCGGTGATCCGGCGGGGCACCTCGGAGGCGGCGAGCGAGTACAGCCCGACGATCCCCATCAGGAAGCCCATCTCGGCGGGCGCCACGGCGATCGACACGAGCACGACCGCGATGGGCCACCGCCGCCGTACGAGCAGCACGGACCCCACGATCAGCCCGAACACCACCCCCACGGGCACCGGCAGGCCCGCCTTCCCGGCGAACCCCACCCCCTCGATCCCGCACTCCAGCGCCGACACCACCGCCAGCCCCACGTCGAGGACGACACTCCGCCCTCTCCCCCACCACCACCAACTCCCGACGCCCCCAGCGTCCCGGTCTGCCCCCGTTGTGGTCATGCCCACCACCCTACGGGCGCCCCTCTCCCGAAAGCGCCCGACGTCAACCACACGCACACCAGTCCCTCGAACTATTGAATCGCCAGAACTTTCGACCCGGACGTCCGCATTCCGGACGATGGTGTTCGCATGACAGTCGAAACGAGCAGGTACGCCGACTTCGAATACCTGCGGGAGCAGGCCGTCGCCCTGCGCCGCGAGGGTCTCAGCCGCCGCCAGATCCGGGACCGCCTCCACGTCGGCAACAACGACATCCTCAACCGTCTCCTCGAAGGCGAGCCCCCGCCGGCCTGGACGAAACGCCCCAATGCCAAGGACGACCTCCGCGAGCGCGCCCGCGAACTGCGCCTCCAGGGCATGACCTACGACCGGATCCAGGTCGAGCTGGGCTGCTCGAAGAGCTCGATCTCGCTGTGGGTGCGGGACCTCCCGAAGCCGGAACGGAACCGAAGCAGGGAAGAGGCGTCGGAGATCGCTCGACGGGGCTGGGAACCGACCATGCGCCGCCGCGAAGAGGTGCGCCAAGCCGCCAAGAGCGCGGCGGCCGCCGCGATCGGGCCGCTGTCGGAGCGCGAGCTCTTCCTGCTGGGCGTAGGTCTCTACTGGGCGGAAGGGACGAAGGACAAGCCGCATGCGCGCCGCGAACGCGTGACATTCGTGAACAGCGACCCCGGGATGATCCAGGTCTTCGCCGCCTGGCTCGACCTTCTCGGCATCGAACCCGAGCGGCGGAGGTACTGCGTGATGATTCACGAGACAGCGGACGCCGCCAAGGCCGAGCGATACTGGGCCGACCTCGTCAGCGCCGACCCCTCGGCCTTCAGGAAGACCACCGTCAAACGCCACAACCCTCTGACCAACCGCAAGAACGTCGACGCCGGGTATCACGGCTGCCTGGTGATCCGAATTCTCGGGAGCGCCGATCTGTACCGTCGCATCGAAGGGGCGTGGTGCGGCATAGTAGGGGCCGTCCCGATCCCCTCGACGGAGGAACGGACATAGAGGGCGAACCATCCCGGATCGTCTAAGGGCAGGACAAATGGTTTTGGTCCATTGAATGAGGGTTCGAATCCTTCTCCGGGAGCCACGCATCGCGGGTCCTGACCGTCACGGTCAGGACCCGCGCTCATTTCGGTGGGCTTGCCCCCCGGTATCCTGCGTGGGTCCACCACCCAAAGCCGAAGGGCATTCCCGTGAGCGCCAATCGCCCGGCAGCCGTCGTCGTCCTCGCAGCGGGTGAGGGCACCCGTATGAAGTCGAAGACTCCCAAGGTCCTGCACGAGATCGCGGGGAGGTCGCTCGTCGGGCACGTCGTGTCCGCCGCGCGGGAGCTGGAGCCCGAGCACCTCGTGGTGGTCGTCGGGCACGCCCGGGAGAAGGTGACGGGCCACCTGGAGGAGCACTACGCGGGGACCCGCACCGCCGTCCAGGAGGAGCAGAACGGCACCGGGCACGCGGTGCGGATGGCGCTGGAGGAGCTGGGGAAGGCGCCCGACGGGACCGTGGTGGTCGTGTGCGGCGACACTCCGCTGCTGTCCGGGGAGACCCTGAAGGCGCTGGCCGACACGCACGCCGCCGACGGCAACGCGGTGACCGTGCTGACCGCCGAGGTCCCGGACTCCACGGGCTACGGGCGCATCGTCCGTGACGCCTCGGGCGCGGTGACCGAGATCGTCGAGCACAAGGACGCGTCCGACGAGCAGCGCGCCATCCGGGAGATCAACTCGGGCGTGTTCGCGTTCGACGGCCGGCTGCTCGCCGAGGCGCTGGGCCAGGTGCGGACGGACAACAGCCAGGGCGAGGAGTACCTCACCGACGTGCTGTCGATCCTGCGCGAGGCCGGCCACCGCGTGGGCGCCTCCGTCGCCGGCGACCACCGCGAGATCCTGGGGATCAACAACCGGGTGCAGCTCGCCGAGGCGCGCGCCCTGCTGAACCGGCGGCTGGTCGAGCGGGCGATGCTCGCCGGTGTGACCGTGGTCGACCCGGCGACCGTCTTCGTGGACGTCACCGTGACGTTCGAGCCGGACGCGGTGATCCTGCCGGGTACGCAGCTGCTCGGCGCGACACACATCGCCGAGGACGCCGTGGTCGGCCCGAACACGCGCCTGACGGACACCACGGTCGGCAAGGGCGCCCGGGTGGACAACACGGTCGCCTATTCGGCCGTGATCGGCGAGAGCGCGTCCGTGGGCCCGTTCGCGTACCTGCGTCCGGGGACGAACCTCGGCAAGAAGTCCAAGGCCGGCACGTACGTCGAGATGAAGAACGCGACGATCGGCGAGGGCACGAAGGTCCCCCACCTGTCGTACGTGGGTGACGCGACGATCGGCGAGTTCACGAACATCGGCGCGGCGAGCGTCTTCGTGAACTACGACGGCGAGGCGAAGCACCACACCACGATCGGATCCCACTGCCGTACGGGTTCGGACAACATGTTTGTGGCTCCCATCACCATCGGGGACGGCGCCTACACCGCTGCGGGGTCCGTGATCACGAAGGACGTGCCGGCGGGTTCGCTGGCGGTGGCCCGGGGCCAGCAGCGGAATATCGAGGGTTGGGTGGCCCGGAAGCGGCCCGGCAGCGCTGCCGCGCAGGCCGCTCAGGCCACCTCGGAGGAGTCCGCCGGCGAAAGCTGACCGGAAACGGGTACGTCGAACTCGGCGTACCGTGATACGTGCACACAAATTCGGCTGGTTCGCACATGCGCTCGACAGGCGCGGGATCGCGGCCAGAGAACACGTCTGAGGAGACAGTGCTGTGACCGGGATCAAGACGACCGGCGAGAAGAAGCTGATGCTCTTCTCCGGCCGCGCCCACCCCGAGCTGGCCGAGGAGGTCGCGCACCAGCTGGGCGTCGGCCTCGTTCCCACCAAGGCGTTCGACTTCGCCAACGGTGAGATCTACGTCCGCTTCCAGGAGTCGGCCCGCGGCGCGGACTGCTTCCTGATCCAGAGCCACACGGCTCCGATCAACAAGTGGATCATGGAGCAGCTGATCATGATCGATGCTCTGAAGCGGGCCTCGGCCCGGAGCATCACCGTGATCATCCCGTCGTACGGCTACGCCCGTCAGGACAAGAAGCACCGCGGTCGCGAGCCGATCTCGGCCCGTCTGGTCGCGGACCTGCTGAAGACCTCGGGCGCGGACCGCATCCTGACCGTGGACCTGCACACCGACCAGATCCAGGGCTTCTTCGACGGCCCGGTGGACCACCTGTCCGCCCTCCCGGTCCTCGCGGACTACGTGGGCGCGAAGGTCGACCGCTCCAAGCTGACGATCGTCTCCCCGGACGCCGGCCGCGTGCGGGTCGCCGACCGCTGGTGCGACCGTCTCGACGCCCCGCTGGCGATCGTGCACAAGCGCCGCGACAAGGACGTCGCCAACCAGGTCACCGTCCACGAGGTCGTCGGTGACGTGAAGGGCCGCGTCTGTGTCCTGGTGGACGACATGGTCGACACCGGCGGTACGATCTGCGCCGCCGCGGACGCCCTGTTCGCGCACGGCGCCGAGGACGTCATCGTGACGGCCACGCACGGCATCCTGTCGGGTCCGGCCGCCGATCGCCTGAAGAACTCCAAGGTCAGCGAGTTCGTGTTCACGGACACGCTGCCGGTTCCGGGCGCCCTGGAGCTGGACAAGATCACGGTGCTGTCGATCGCGCCGACGATCGCGCGCGCGGTGCGCGAGGTGTTCGAGGACGGTTCGGTGACGAGCCTCTTCGAGGAGCACTGAGCCACGGCGAGAGCCGACGCGTGAGGGCCGCTCCCCCGTTCGGGGGAGCGGCCCTCCGCCGTGTTCCGGTGGCCGCCGGGTGATCCAATTGGGTGGCGGGGCGGCGGGCCGGTAGACTGCCGTAGTTGCTCGGCGAGGGAGGCCGTACCCGTACAGGGTCCACGGCGGTCCGTTATCGACGCGCTCTTCGTAGCAGGCCATCGCCAGTCGTGGCCGGGTGACCACGTTGTTCGTCACCTTTCTACGAGGAGTGCACATGTCCGAGGTCAAGCTCGCCGCTGCCGTCCGCACCGAGTTCGGCAAGGGCGCCGCCCGCGCCATCCGCCGCGACTCCCAGGTCCCCGCCGTCGTCTACGGCCACGGCTCGGAGCCGGCCCACATCACCCTCCCGGCGCACGAGCTCGGCCTCGCCCTGCGTACGCCGAACGTCCTGCTCTCCCTGGACATCGAGGGCAAGAACGAGCTGGCGATCCCGAAGGCCGTCCAGCGTGACGCCATCAAGGGCTTCCTGATCCACGTCGACCTGCTCCTCGTCAAGCGCGGCGAGAAGGTCACGGTCGAGATCCCGGTTCAGGCCGAGGGCGAGCTCGCCGCCGGTGGCAACCTGCTGGAGCACGTGCTCGGCACCCTCTCCGTCGAGGCCGAGGCCACCCACCTCCCCGAGGCCGTCACGGTCTCCGTGGAGGGCCTGGAGGCCGGCGCCTCCGTCCTCGCCAAGGACATCACCCTCCCCAAGGGCGCCACGCTGGTGACCGACGCCGACGCCGTCGTCCTGCAGGTCCTGGCCGCGCAGGCCGAGGAGCCGGCCGCCGAGGCCGAGGCCACCGAGGGCGCCGAGGCCTGAGCCGTAGGCTCTGCCTGACGTGACGGGGTGACGGGCCGTGCGGCCCGTCACCCCGTTTCTCTTGTACGGGGAAGTACGCACGCGCGTGGACGGATACGAGGAGACCTGACGGACATGACGGACGACGCCAACGCCCCCTGGCTGATCGTCGGCCTCGGCAACCCGGGGCCCGAGTACGCGGCCAACCGCCACAACATCGGCTTCATGGTCGTGGACCTGCTCGCCGAGCGGATGCGCGGTTCGTTCAAGCGGGCGCAGAAGGCCCAGGCGCAGGTCGTCGAGGGCCGGATGGGGCCTCCGGGGCCCGCCAACCGCCGCGTCATCCTGGCGAAGCCGATGTCGTACATGAACCTGTCCGGCGGCCCGGTGACGGCGCTGCGGGACTTCTACAAGGTGCCGACGGCGCACGTCGTCGCGGTCCACGACGAGCTGGACATCGACTACGCGACGCTGCGGCTGAAGCTCGGCGGCGGCGACAACGGGCACAACGGTCTGAAGTCGATGACGAAGGCGATGGGTCCGGACTACCACCGCGTGCGCTGCGGCATCGGGCGTCCGCCGGGTCGCATGCAGGTCGCGGACTTCGTCCTCAAGGACTTCTCCTCGACCGAGCGCAAGGAACTCGACTGGTTCGTGGACCGGGCGGCGGACTCGGTGGAGTGTCTGGTCGCGGAGGGCCTGGAGCGGGCCCAGTCCGCGTACAACGCGTAGGGCCTGTCCGGGCGCCCCGCCCGCCACGGTCGGGTCCTGCGGGCGGCCCGAGACCCCCTTACGGTCGGCCCGTGACCCCCTTGCGGTCGGCCCGAGACCCCCTTCCGGTCGGGCCGTACGACCGCCCCCTGGCGGTCGGGCCGTACGACTGTACGATCGCGGGTCATGACGCACGTCCGTAACGCCGCCATGGCCCTCGTCGCCCTGCTCCTCGTCGTCGCGGGAGCGTGGGCCTCGTGGAACTCGGCCCAGCACGTCCTGCTCGCCAAGGGCCGCGAGCACGGGACGCTGACGGTGACCGGCTGCACGGAGGAGACGTGCAGCGGCGCCTTCGCCCCGGAGGACCCGTCGTCGACGCGGCGGACGCTGACGATCGCGAGGTCGGTCGCGGCGGAGAAGGGCGAGACGATCCCGGTGGTGGTGAAGCCGGGCACGGACGAGGGCGTACGTACGGGCTGGGGCGGCGGGTTGCACGCCTGGCTCCCGCTGGGCGGCGCGTTCCTCCTCGCGGCGCCCCTCATCGGCGGCGGTCTGCGCCTCCCGCGGACGGCGTGGTCGCTGGCGGGGGCGGGCGGGGCCGTGTTGGTCGCCGCGTTCGTTGCGCTCTGACCGGATTGCGCCGGGTTCCTGGCGCAATCGTTATGACCCACTGGGTTAAGCGCGACTTAAAGCGGTGGATAGGCTGCCCCAGCCACCTCCCACGGCATCCCTCATTCCACAGATGGACGACTGCACATGCGACGCTCCCTCATCCCCGCAGCCGCTCTTGTCGCGGCCATGGCGGGCTCCGTAACCCTCGCCCCCGCGGCCTTCGCGTCGGACGCCAAGACGTACGAGTACCCGCTGCACCAGCCGACCAACCCGGCTATCAGCGCCTCCGACTTCGCCAAGGAGGGTGAGGACTGCCCGCCCGTTCCGGCCGACAAGGACGGCTGGCACTTCGTCATCCCCGGCAAGGGCGTCGAGTTCGTCAAGCTGACGGTGACCTTCGACAACGGCTCGCCGATCGAGATCACCTCGTTCGGTCCGCCGGACGCCAAGCACGCGTACGTGGCCTCCGCGCCGGGTGCGAAGCTGACCTCGGCCTCGGCCGTCGTCGACGGCGTGATCAAGCAGGGTTGGTTCAACCTGTCCCACGCCTGCGTGGCCGAGACCGGCACCACCGGTGAGACCACCACGGGCGAGACCACCACCGGTGAGACCACGACCGGCGAGACCACCACGGGTGAGACCACCACGGGTGAGACCACCACCGGCGAGACCACCACGGGTGAGACCACCACGGGCGAGACCACCGCCACGGGTGAGACCACCACCGGCGAGACCACCACGGGTGAGACGACCGCGACCAGCGGTTCCGCCACGGGCGAGACCACCACCACGTCGGGCTCCACCACCGGTGGCGCGACGACCGGTGAGACCACCGGCGGCTCCGCCGCGGGCGGTTCGGAGGAGGGCAACCTCGCCGAGACCGGTTCGAGCGCTCCCGTCGGCATCATCGCCGCCGCGGCCCTGGCCCTCGCGGCCGCCGGCGCGGTCCTGGTGACCCGCCGTCGCAAGGCGCAGCAGTAACGGCGTCGTTGCCGGACACGCCTGTGCCCCCGTCGTTTCCGACGGGGGCACAGTCATGAACGGGGTGGGGGTCAGCCGGTGTTGCGGAGGCCCGCCGCGACGCCGTTCACCGTGAGGAGGAGGGCCCGGGCGAGCAGCGGGTCCGGTTCCCGGCCGTGCTCGGCGTCCGCGCGCTGGCGGGCGAGGAGGGCGACCTGGAGGTAGGAGATCGGGTCGAGGTAGGCGTCGCGGATGGCGAACGTCTGCTGGAGGACCGGGTTGGAGTCGAGGAGCGTCTCGCCGCCGGTGATCTTGAGGACCTCGGCGACGGTGAGCGCGTGCTCGGCCTCGATGTCGGCGAAGACGTGCTTGAGTTCGTCGGGGACGAGGGTGTCGACGTAGTGGCGGGCGATCCGCAGGTCCGTCTTCGCGAGCGTCATCTCGACGTTGGCGAGGAAGTTGCGGAAGAAGTGCCAGCGCTCGTACATCTCGCCGAGGACCGCGTCGAGGCCGGCCTCGCGCAGGGCCTTGAGGCCGGAGCCGACGCCGAACCAGCCGGGGACGATCTGCCGGGACTGGGTCCAGCCGAACACCCACGGGATGGCCCGCAGTCCGTCGAGGCCGGCACCGGAGTCGGGGCGGCGCGAGGGGCGGGAGCCCAGGTGGAGGTCGGCCAGCTGGTCGACGGGGGTGGCGGCGAAGAAGTACGCGGGGAGGTCGGGGTCCTCGACGAGCTTGCGGTACGCGGTGTGGGCGGCGTCGGAGACGGTGTCCATGGCCGCGTCCCAGCGGGCGAGGGCGTCGTCGGACTGGCGCGGCGAGGTGTGCAGGGCGGAGGCCTGGAGGGTGGCGGCGACCGTCAGTTCCAGGTTCTCCCGCGCGAGGGAGGGGATCAGGTACTTGTCGGAGATGACCTCGCCCTGCTCGGTCACCTTGATCTCGCCCTCCAGGGTGCCCCAGGGCTGGGCGAGGATCGCGTCGTGCGAGGGGCCGCCACCGCGGCCCACGGTGCCGCCGCGGCCGTGGAAGAGGCGCAGGCGGACGCCGTAGCGGTGGGCGACGTCGCGGAGCCTGCGCTGGGCGCGGTGGATCTCCCACTGGGAGGTGGTGATGCCGCCGAACTTGGAGGAGTCCGAGTAGCCGAGCATGACCTCCTGGACGTCGCCGCGGAGCGAGACGAGGCGCCGGTAGGAGGGGTCGGCCAGCATGTCGTTGAGGATGACGTCGGCGGCCTTGAGCTCGTCGGTGGTCTCCAGGAGCGGCACGATGCCGATCTTGGCCCAGCCGGCGTGCAGGTCGATGAGTCCGGCCTCGCGGGCGAGGACGGCGGCGGCGAAGACGTCGTCGGCGCCCTGGCACATCGAGATGATGTACGACTCGATGACCTCCGGGCCGAAGCGCTCGAAGGCCTCCTTGATGGTGTGGAAGACGCCGAGGGTCTTCTCGCCGGCGGCGTCCAGCGGGGCCGGGGTCGGGGCGAGCGGGCGGCGCGAGCGGAGTTCCTTGGCGAGGAGCTTCTGCCGGTAGTCGCGGGGCATGTCGGCGTAGCGCCAGGACTCCTCGCCGAGGCGGTCGAAGAGCTGCCCGAGGGTGTGGTGGTGGGCGTCGGCGTGCTCGCGGACGTCCATGGTGGCGAGCTGGAGGCCGAAGGCGGAGAGGGTGCGGATGGTGCGGTCCATCCGGCCGTCGGCGAAGAGGCCTCCGCGGTGCTCGCGCAGCGAGGTCTGGATGAGGGTGAGGTCGCGGATCAGCTCGGCGGTGCCGAGGTAGTCGCGGCCCTCGGCGTGCGGGGTGCCGGTGGCGAGGCGCTCGCGGGTGTTGACGAGCTTCTGCCGGATGCAGGTGGCCTTGAGCCGGTAGGGCTCCTCGGCGTTGAGGCGCTTGTAGCGGGGGCTGATCTCCGGGAGGAGTTCCAGGTCGCGCTGGAGGGAGTCCAGGAGGTCCTGGGTGGCTCCGGCGTAGCGGATGGAGTTGGAGAGCAGTCCGCGCAGGTAGTCGACGAGTTCGAGGGCGTCGGTGATGCCGTGCTCGTGCTGGAGGATCAGGACGTCCCAGGTCACCTGGGGGGTGACGTTGGGGTTGCCGTCGCGGTCGCCGCCGATCCAGGTGCCGAAGGTCAGCGGGCGGGTGCCGGCGGGCAGTTCGACGCCGACGCGCTCCAGCTCGGCGGCGAGGTCCTCCAGGACGTCGCCGACGGCGTTGGCGTGCAGCTCGTCGAGGTAGTAGATGGCGTTGCGGGCCTCGTCGGCAGGCTCGGGGCGGACCACCCGGAGCTCGTCTGTCTGCCAGATGAGGTCGATGTTCTCGGCGAGCCGCAGGTCGTGGCGGCGCCGGTCGGCGTCGATGACCGGGGTCTCCAGGAGGGCCGCGATGCGGCGCAGCTTGTTGAGGACGGAGCGGCGGGCGGCCTCGGTGGGGTGGGCGGTGAAGACCGGCCGTACGTTGAGGTTCTTGACCGTCTCGCGTACGTGCTCGGGGTCGCCGTCCTTGAGCATGTCGACGGTGCGGGCGAGGAGCCCGCCCTCGGCGGCGCGCTTCTCGCGCATCTCGCGGCCGCGGTGGACCTGCTCGGTGACGTTCGCCAGGTGGAAGTAGGTGGAGAAGGCGCGCACCAGCTTGGCGGCGGTCTCCAGCTCGACGCCCTGGAGCAGCTCGGCCGCGGCCTCGCCGTCCTCGCGGGTGAGGCTGCGGACCTTCTCGACGAGGTCGAGGAGCTCGTGGCCCTCCTGGCGGACGAGGGTCTCGCCGAGGAGGTCGCCCAGTCGGCGGATGTCGGCGCGCAGCTCGGTGCTGGCGGTGGGGGTCTGGTCGGCACTGCTCACAGGTGCGGCTCCTTGCAGTGTTTCAGCACGTCTGGAGGGGTTCTGGAGGCTTGCGGACCGCGCTGTCCGACGCCCCCAGGATAGGTGTCCACATGGTGGGCGGCGGGCAGGGCCCTGTTGTGCCCTCTTGCCGCGCGCCACGGCGCTGCCATACTTACGACGCCGTAGGTTACGGAGGCGTAGCCTCGGCCGTGTATATCCGTACTTTCTCGTACATTCCCCCACTCTCACCCTCACCCCCAGGGGACATCCATGACCATGAGCCCCGAGATGACCTCGGCGCCCGAGACGTCCGACGGCACCGCGGCCCTGCCCTACGCCACGCTCGGCGGCGATCGCAAGGGTTCGACCGAGCAGGTCGCGCTGCTGCTCTTCATCGCGGTGCCGTTCGTGGCACTGCTCGCGGCGGTGCCGCTGGCGTGGGGCTGGGGGGTGAGCTGGCTGGATCTGGGGCTGATGGTCGTCATGTACTTCGTCGGCTGCCACGGCATCACGATCGGTTTCCACCGGTACTTCACGCACGGCGCGTTCAAGGCGAAGCGGCCCCTGCGGATCGCGCTGGCGATCATGGGGTCGCTGGCGGTGGAGGGGCCGCTGGTGCGGTGGGTCGCGGATCACCGCAAGCACCACAAGTTCTCGGACGCGGAGGGCGACCCGCATTCGCCGTGGCGTTTCGGCGAGACGGTTCCGGCGCTGATGAAGGGCCTGTGGTGGGCGCACATCGGCTGGATGTTCGACGAGGAGCGGACGCCGCAGCACAAGTACGCGCCCGATCTGATCAAGGACCCGGCGATCCGGGCGATCTCGCGCCAGTTCGTGCTGTGGACGGTGGTGTCGCTGGCGATCCCGCCGCTGGTGGGCGGTCTGGTGACGTGGTCGTGGTGGGGCGCGTTCACGGCGTTCTTCTGGGGTTCCCTGGTGCGGGTGTCGCTGCTGCACCACGTGACGTGGTCGATCAACTCGATCTGTCACGCGGTGGGCAAGCGTCCGTTCAAGTCGCGTGACCGTTCGGGCAACGTGTGGTGGCTGGCGGTGCTGTCCTGCGGCGAGTCGTGGCACAACCTGCACCACGCGGACCCGACGTCGGCCCGGCACGGGGTGCTGCGCGGGCAGATCGACTCGAGTGCGCGGCTGATCCGCTGGTTCGAGCAGCTGGGCTGGGCGTCCGACGTGCGCTGGCCGGCGAAGTCCCGCATCGAAGCCCGCCGCCAGAGCGCGTCCGCAGACGCGGCATGATGGAAGACGTGGCGATCGAGGGCAGGACCGGCGGTACCGGCAGCAGCGGCGGAGAGCAGAAGCCCCGGCGGGGGCGCCGGGTGCGGATGACGGGCGCGCAGCGCCGGGAGCAGTTGCTCGACATCGGTCGCACGCTCTTCGCCGAGAAGGGCTTCGAGGGCACGTCGGTGGAGGAGATCGCGGCGAAGGCCGGGGTGTCGAAGCCGGTGGTGTACGAGCACTTCGGCGGCAAGGAGGGGCTGTACGCGGTGGTCGTCGACCGGGAGATGCGCCAGCTCCTCGACGGGGTGACCGGTGCGCTGACGGCCGGGCATCCGCGGGAGCTCCTGGAGCAGGCGGCGTTCGCGCTCCTCGACTACATCGAGAACTACACGGACGGTTTCCGGATCCTCGTGCGGGATTCGCCGGTGGCGCAGTCGACGGGCACGTTCGCGTCACTGATCAGCGACATCGCCACGCAGGTGGAGGACATCCTGGGTCTGGAGTTCAAGGCCCGCGGTTTCGATCCGAAGCTGGCGCCGCTGTACGCGCAGGCGCTGGTGGGCAGCGTGGCGCTGACGGGTCAGTGGTGGCTGGACGTCCGCAAGCCGAAGAAGGCGGAGGTCGCGGCGCACCTGGTGAACCTGGCGTGGCACGGTCTGGACGGTCTGGAGCAGAAGCCGCGGTTGATAGGGCACCGCAAGAACTGACGGGTGGGGCCGGGGTCCGGGGGACCTGACGGGGTCGGGGAAAACCAGTGGTTTCCCCATACTCGAACAGGAGTACACTCCGGTCCACATCCGAGGGGGGTGTCCGCCCTCCGCACGTGCCGACTGCCGTGCGGACGCGTCGCGGATCCCTGCCCCGGGCCCTGTTCTCGTTCCCCAGGGGGGGATCTTTTGCGTTCCGCATTCTTCGGGCGCGCGCGTCGTGTCACGACCTGCACCGCGCTCGCCCTGTCCGCCGGCATGCTGCTGGCGTCCCCGGCCGTCGCCGAGCCCGCGCCGCGGCCGGCCGTGGAGACGCCGCAGCGCGACCACACGGCGCTGAAGCTCGACTGGCCTGCGCTGTCGGGCGCGGCCAAGGCCGGTACGGCCCAGGCCGAGGCGGTCGTGCCGCCCCGGTTCGACGTGGACGGCGACGGCCGTACGGACCTGCTCAACCGCGAGTGGACCGGTGAGCTGTACGCGGTGCCGTCGACCGCGGTGTCGCCGACCGAGGCGTGGACCGGCTACGGGGGCTCCTCGGTCCTGAAGAACGAGATCGTCCCGATCGGCGACCTGAACGGCAACGGCAGCCCCGAGGTGCTGACCGTCTCGAAGTACGGCCAGCTGGAGCTCTTCTCCGACGCCACGGCGACGCAAGGCTGGCACCAGTGGACGGGCAACGGCTGGACGATCTACAACAAGGTCTTCTCGCCGGGTGACGTGAACGGCGACGGCAAGGCGGACCTCATGGGCCGCCAGCACAACGGCGACCTGTACCTGTACCTGGCGACCGGTTCGCTCACGGCGCCGTTCGGGCCGCGGGCGAAGGTGGGCACCGGCTGGGGCCTGTACGACCAGATCGTGGGTCTCGGCGACAACGACGGCGACGGCCGCGGTGACGTCATCGGCCGCACCCTGGGCGGGCAGCTGTTCTTCTACGGCAGCACGGGCGACAAGGCGGCCCCGTTCAAGGGCCGGGTGCCCGTCGGCACGGGCTGGGGCACGTACAACCAGATCGTGCCCGTGGACGACCAGGACGGCGACGGGCGGGCCGACCTGCTCGCCCGCGACCAGCAGGGCACCCTGTGGCGCTACCTGGGCCTGGGCGACGGCCGTCTCGGCCCCCGCGCGCAGGTCAGCTACGACCGCGGGGCGCGGCAGGTCGACCAGTTCAGCGGTTCGGGCGCGATCGCCGGATCCGGCAAGAACGCGATCCTGGCGCGGGACAAGCAGGGCCTGATCTACCGGTACTTCGCCGACAACAACGGCCTGCTCGGCAAGCGGTACCAGGCGAGCGACGAGAACGGCTGGAACAGCTACAACCTCTCCTTCGCCTCGTCCCTCGGTCCGGACACCGACGCCGACCTCCTGGTCACCGTCCAGGGCTACCTGTACGGCGACGACGGCACGATCCTGGGCAGCGGCTGGCACGTCTACAACCGGGTCGTCGGCGCGGGTGACCTGAACGGCGACGGCCGGGGCGACGTGCTGGCCCGGGACGCCGCCGGCAACCTGTACCTGTACCGGGGCAACGGCGAGGGCACCGGCTTCTACGCCCGGATCAAGGTCGGCACCGGCTGGGCCGGCTACAACGCGATCGTCGGCGCGGCCGACTACTCGGGCGACGGCCGTCCGGACGTGATCGCCCGGGACGGCTCCGGCAGGCTGTTCCTGTACCGGGGCACCGGCTCCGCCACCGCTCCGTTCGGGGCGCGGACGCAGATCGGCAGCGGCTGGACGTACGCCCGGGTCGTGGCGCCGGGCGACCTGAACAGCGACGGCAAGGGCGACCTGCTCGCGGTGAACGCGGCGGGCGAGCTCTGGCGCTACCTGGGCGTCGGCAACGGCACGTTCGGGCCGCGCTTCCGGATCGGGACGGGCTTCCAGACGTACAACGGCGTGTTCTAGCAGGGGAACGCGGGCGCCCCGCACCGGAACTCCGGTGCGGGGCGCCCGTGCGTCCCCCCGTCGGTGCGGTCACCCCTGCTTGCGGGCGACGGCGAAGATGCGCCGGAAGGGGAAGACGGTGCCGTGCGGGCCTGCCGGGTAGGCCTCGCGCAGCAGGGCGCGGTACTGGGCGAGGAAGGCGTCGATCGCCTCCTGGTCGTCGCCGAGGGTGGTGAGGACGGGCCGCAGTGCCGTGCCCTTCACCCAGTCGAGGACGGGGTCCTCGCCCTGCAGGAGCTGGCTGTACGTGGTCTCCCAGACGTCCGTCTCGCAGCCGAGGTCGGTGAGCCTGGTGAGGTACTCGGCCGGGTCGAGGATGTGGACGAAGCGGCGGCCCTGGTCGCCGAGGCGGTCGCGCCACTCGGGGGTCTCGCAGAGCTCGCCGAGGAGGGCGTGGCTGGGTGAGGTGAAGTTGCCGGGGACCTGGAAGGCGAGGGTGCCGCCGGGGTGGAGTCCGTCGACCCAGGGGGCGAGGGACTCGGGGTGGTTGGGCACCCACTGGAGGGCCGCGTTGGAGACGATCAGGTCGTAGGGCTCGGTGGGGGTCCAGTGGGCGGCGTCCGCCGGCCGGAAGTCGAGCCAGCCGCCGCCGCGGGTGGTGCCCGCCCAGTCCTTCTCGGCGCGTTCCAGCATCTCCGGCGAGAGGTCGAAGCCGGTGATGTGCGCGTCGGCCCACCGGTCGGCGAGGAGGGCCGTCACGTTGCCGGGACCGCAGCCGAGGTCGGCGATGCGGGCGGGCCGGTCCTGGGCCGGCAGGTGCGGTATTCGGGCGAGCAGGTCGAGGAACGGCCGGGTGCGGTGGCCGGAGTGACGGAGGTACTGCTGCGGATCCCAGGTTGGTGCGGCGGATTCCACGGAATGCATGTTCGAAGCCCCCTTGCTGGCACGTGTTGCCGAAGCGGAACGAAGTTCCGGCCGGGTCCCTTCCCCGTAGTCCAGGGAAATATATCTTGATTTCAAGATACTCGATATCGAGAAACTCGAACCCAAGAGACTTTATGTCAACAGACCCTCTACACTGATCGTCATGGAGGACGAGGTCGACCGACTGGTCGCTGCATGGCGCCGCGAGCGCCCCGACCTCGACGTGGAACCGCTCGAGGTGCTCAGCCGCGTCTCACGGCTCGCCCGGCACCTCGACCGCGCCCGTCGACTCGCCTTCTCCGAGCACCAGCTGGAGCCCTGGGAGTTCGACGTCCTCACCTCGCTCCGCCGGGCCGGCGCGCCCTACCAGCTGTCCCCCGGCCAGCTCCTCACCCAGACCCTCGTCACCTCCGGCACCATGACCAACCGCATCGACCGGCTCACCAAGAAGGGTCTGGTCGAACGGCTGCCCGACCCCAGCGACCGACGCGGGGTCCTCGTCCGGCTCACCCCCGAGGGCCGCGACCGCGCCGACGAGGCGCTCGCCGGGCTGCTCGCCCAGGAGCGCGCCATCCTCGCCCAGCTCTCCCGCGCCCAGCGCGGCGAACTGGCCGCCCTGCTACGCCGGCTGACCGCCCCGTTCGACAACGTCCCCGGCTAGCGCCGCAGCCGGCTCCGCCGGGCCCACACCGGCCCGCCGGGCCAGCGCCACCGCCGCCAGGGTCGAGTGCACGCCCAGCTTCCCCAACACGTTCTGCATGTGCGTACGGACGGTGTGCGGGGAGAGGAACAGCCGCTCCGCGACGGCCTTTCGGCCCAGGCCCGCCACCATGCAGCGCAGCACCTCCCGCTCGCGCGGGGTCAGCGACTCCACGAGCCGCTCACTGTCCGTCCGGTGCTTGCGGGCCGCCGTCAGCTCCCGCAGGACGCCCGTGAGCAGCGCGGGCGGCAGATGCGTCTCGTCCCGCAGCACCCCGCGGACCACGGCGAGCAGCCGCTGGAGCGAACAGTCCTTGGCGACCCAGCCGGAGGCCCCGGCCTGGAGGGCGAGCGCGGCCCGGTGCGGGTCGTCCTTCTCCGCCAGGACGACCGTACGCAGGGCGGGCTGGGCCCGGCGCACGCCCGCGACCAGGGAGATCCCGTCGACGACGGCCTCCGGGTCGGCCGGGGCGGGGTGGGCCGCGGCCGCGCCGGCGGCGGGCCCCGCGCCCAGCTCGGCGTCGACGAGGAGCACGTCGAACCTGCGCCCCTCCGCGGCGCCGCGGTCCAGGCAGCGCAGTGCGGCCGGGCCGCTGCCGGCGGCGGCGACGTCGACGTCGGGCTCCGCCGCGAGGGCGGCGGCCAGCGACTCGGCGAAGATGCGGTGGTCGTCCACCACCAGGACCCGGATACGTGCCACGGACACCCCCATGCATCGAGGAACGGACCGGCGCGGTACGGCGCCGGAGGCGGGTCCGCCGATCGCCCGGCCGCCGCCGTGCGTGACTGTTACCCCGCTCCCGGCGCCGTACCCGACGGGTCTCGACCCCTGAACAGCACCGGCCCCCACCGGCGCTGCCCAACAGAGTAGGGGCGGGGCGTCACGGTGGGGGCCGTTTGGCGGAACTGCGCGAACTCGTACGGATGCGGGGACGGGTTCAGAGCCGGCGCGCACCCGCCGAGGGCACCGCCGGGAAGATCCCGGGTACCGCGTGTCCGGCCGCGGCGAAGGCCTCGACGACGGCGGCCGAGACCGCTTCCGCCCGGTCGGCGTCGACGAGGACGACGGCCGAGCCGCCGAAACCGCCGCCGGTCATCCGGGCGCCGAGCGCGCCCGCCGCGTTCGCCGCCTCGACCACGAGGTCGAGCTCCGGGCAGGAGACCCGCAGGTCGTCGCGGAGGGAGGCGTGCCCCTCGGTGAGGACCGGCCCGACGGCCCGGGTGTCCCCGGCGTCGAGCAGGGCGATCACGCGCTCCACCCGGGCGTTGTCGGTGACGACGTGCCGGACGTACCGAAGAATCGTCTCGTCGCCCAGGAGTGCGAGGGATTCGGATAGATGCGCGGCGCTCACGTCGCGCAGGGCCTTCACCCCGAGCGCCCGCGCACCCGCTTCACACCCGGCGCGCCGCTCCGCGTACGCGCCGTCCCCGAGCGCGTGCTTCACCCGGGTGTCGACGACGAGCAGCCGCAGCCCCTCGCGGGCCAGGTCGAAGGGGACCTGACGGTACGAGAGGTCCCGGGTGTCCAGATGGAGGGCGTGGCCCTCCTCCGCGCAGGCGGAGGCCATCTGGTCCATGACGCCGCAGGGGACGCCGACGAAGGCGTTCTCGGCGCGCTGCGCGATCCGGGCGAGCTCGGGGCGCGAGAGCCCGAGGCCGAACAGGTCGTTCAGGGCGAGCGCCGTGACGACCTCCAGGGCCGCCGACGAGGAGAGCCCGGCGCCGGTCGGCACGGTCGACGTGAGGTGCACGTCGGCCCCCGCCACCGGGTGCCCGGCCTCCCGCAGCGCCCAGACGACGCCGGCCGGGTAGGCGGCCCAGCCGCCGCCGGACAGCGGCTCCAGGGCGTCGACCTCCAGCTGCACGATCCCGCCGTCGATGTCGGCGGAGTGCAGCCGCAGGACGCCGTCGTCACGGCGGGAGACGGCGGCGACGGTGGTGTGCGGCAGCGCGAGCGGCAGCACGAAGCCGTCGTTGAAGTCGGTGTACTCACCGATGAGGTTGACCCGCCCGGGGGCGGCCCACACCCCGTCGGGCGCGGCGCCGTACAGCGCCTCGAAGCCGGCGGCGACGCTCATGCGCCTCCCTCCCGACGGTGCCGGGCGAACGCCCACGCGTCGGCGACGACGGCGGCCAGGTCGGGGCGGGAGGGGGTCCAGCCGAGCCGCTCGCGGGCGGCGTCGGCGGAGGCGACCAGGACGGCCGGGTCGCCGGGCCGCCGCGCGGCGGTGATCTCGGGGATCGGGTGGCCGGTGACCTCGCGCGCGGTCTCGACGACCTGGCGGACGGAGAAGCCGTTGCCGTTGCCGAGGTTGCAGACCAGGTGCTCGCCGGCCGGCACGGAGTCCGCCGTCATGGCGTCGAGCGCCAGGAGATGGGCCTCGGCGAGGTCGGCGACGTGGATGTAGTCGCGGACGCAGGTGCCGTCCGGGGTCGGGTAGTCCTCGCCGTACACCGAGATCGCCTCGCGCTCGCCCAGGGCGACCTGGAGGACGAGCGGGACGAGGTGGGACTCGGGGTGGTGGCGCTCGCCGAGGGAGCCGTACGCGCCGGCGACGTTGAAGTAGCGCAGCGAGACGGCGGCCAGGCCGTGGGCGGCGCACTCGCCGCCGATCATGTGGTCGACGGCCAGCTTGCTCGCGCCGTACGGGCTGGTGGGCGAGGTGGGCGCGGTCTCGGTGATCGGCACGGTCTCCGGCTCGCCGTAGGTCGCGGCGGTGGAGGAGAAGACCAGCCGGCGCACCCCGGCGTCGCGCATGGCCGCGAGCAGGGCCATGGTGCCGCCGACGTTGTTCTCCCAGTACTTCTCGGGCTTGGCGACGGACTCGCCGACCTGCGAGAAGGCGGCGAAGTGCAGCACGCCGTCGTAGGAGGCGTCGAGCCACTTCGCCGCGTCCTGGATGCGGCCCTCGACGAACTCGGCGCCGTCCGGGACCCCTTCGGCGAAGCCGGTGGAGAGGTCGTCGAGGACGGTGACCCGGTGGCCCCGTTCCAGGAGGTGGGCGGCGACGACGCTGCCGACGTAGCCGGCGCCTCCCGTCACCAGGTACCTCTTCGCGGTCGTGGTCATGCGGTCGCCACCTCTCGGAGTCGTCGGGCCGCGTCCTCCGGCCGTACGTCGTTCATGAACGCGCCCATGCCGGACTCGGTGCCCGCGAGGAACTTCAGCTTGCCAGAGGCGCGCCGGACGCTGAAAAGCTCCAGGTGGAGTCCGAAGTCCTCGCGCCGCTCGTCCGTGAACGGCGCCTGGTGCCAGGCGGCGATGTAGGGCGTCGGCGGCTCGTCCGGGCCGAAGAGCCGGTCGAAGCGCCTCAAGAGTTCCAGGTAGACCTGTGCGCACTCTGTGCGGGCGGCCTCGTCGAGGGCGAGCAGGTCGGGCACCCGCCGCTTGGGGTAGAGGTGCACCTCGTACGGCCAGTGGGCGGCGTACGGCACGAAGGCGATCCAGTGCTCGGTCTCCAGGACCACCCGCTCGCCGTCGGCCCGCTCGCGGGCGACGACGTCGTCGAAGAGGTTCCGGCCGGTCGCCGCCCGGTGCTCGTCGGTCCGGCGCCGCATGGCGGCCGTCCGGGGGGACACGTAGGGGAAGGCGTAGATCTGGCCGTGCGCGTGGGGCAGGGTGACGCCGATCTCCCGGCCGCGGTTCTCGAAGCAGTAGACCTGTTCGACGCCGGGCAGGGCGGAGAGCGCGGCGGTCCGGTCGGTCCAGGCGTCGAGGACGAGCCGGGCCCGCTCCTCGGTGAGGTCGGCGAAGGAGACCGTGTGGTCGTCGGTGAAGCAGACGACCTCGCAGCGGCCGACGCCGCCGGAGAGGGAGGGGAAGCGGTTCTCGAAGACCACCACCTCGTAGCTCTCCTCCGGGACCTCGCTCTCGCGGCCGTCCTTGGCGGGGCACAGCGGGCAGGCGTCGGCCGGCGGGTGGTAGGTGCGGGCCTGCCGGTGCGAGGCGACGGCGACGGGGTCGCCGGTGAGCTCGTCGTACCGGATCTCGGAGCGGGAGACGACGGGGGTGAGGGGCCGCGGGTCGACGGCGGTGCGGACCGTGTCGTCGCGGGTGTCGTAGTAGATCAGCTCGCGCCCGTCGGCGAGCGTGGTGACGGTCTTCTTCACGGCAGTGCCCTTCGGGCGGATCAAACAGAACCACGCACAAAGAATCACATTCAAACATCGACGTCAATGGCGAAGCGGGGCCCCGTACCCCGGGACCCTCCGGCATCACCTCACGAGCCGCCTCGGCGGAAGCCTCAGCAGGGGCCGCGCTGCCCCGGCACCGCCCGGTCGAGCAGCCCCGTCCGGGCCGCCAGGGCCGCCGCCTCCAGGCGCGAACCGACCCCCAGCTTCATCAGGACCCGCTGCACGTGCGTCCGCGCCGTGCTCGGCGCGATCCCCATCCCCGCCGCGATCAGCCGGGTGTCCTCCCCCTCCGCCACCCGGACGAGGACCTCCACCTCCCGCTGCGTGAGCATCCGCAGCAGCCGCTGCGCCTCGTCGTCCGGCTGAGCCGACGGGTGCAGCAGCTCCGCGAAGGCACCCTGGAGCAGCGCCGGCGCCACCGCCGACTCCCCCGCCCTGGCCTTCACCAGGGCGCGCTCGACGCCCTCGATGCGCTCGTCGTGCCGGACGTACCCCGAGGCACCGGCCGCGAACGCCGCCGCGATCCCGCGCGGCGACGGCACCGGACCGAGCACCACCACGGCCACCTGCGGCCGCTCCCGTTTGATCCGTACGACCACGTCGAAGGCGCCCGGCGCGGCCGGCGCGGCCGTGCCGAGCAGACAGACCTCCGGCCCGCGACCCACCACCAGCTCCGCAGCCGCCGCCACCGGCGCGCCCGCCGCGAGCACCCGGTGCCCGCGCAGCTTCAGCGCCGAGGCGAGCGCCTCCGCCAGCAGGCGGTGGTCGTCGACCACCACGAGGCGTACGCCCATCCGGTCATCCCCCATCCTCCGGGCCCGCCGTCCCCCGGCCGGCCCGCTCGACCCCGAATTCTTCGCCACCCGGCGCGATGTGCAAACAGCCCGGCGCGTCGGAGTGAACCGACACGCCGGGCTGTACCCGTCTCACGAACGTCCGTACGACGTCAGCGCGTTCAGCGGGTGCTGTACGACACCGCCACGTACTTCTTCTCGTCCGGCGGGGCGGACGCCCGGGGCTTGGAGATCATCATGGCGGACATGAACAGGCGTCCGTCGCGGTACAGGATCTCCGAGTAGTCCACGGAGAACTCGCCCTCCATGTCGCGGCTCGTCTTGTCCCCCGGGTTCTCCAGGAGCAGCGTCTCCTTCATCGTGCCGCCGTCGATCGAGACGATCCGGCCGCCCTTGTCGTAGGGCGGCTCCTTGTACGCGATGAGGTTGCCGCCGTCCATCCGGAGCGGGACCAGGGTGTACTTGTCGCCCGCGTCCGCCTTGTCGGGCAGGGTGCGCCCGGTGGTCAGGTCGAAGGCGATGATCTCGTTGGTCTCGTCGCCGTACTCGCCGGTGCTGCCCTCGTGCTCCTCGGTCGGCACGTAGAGCCGGCCGTTGCCGACGAGCGCCTGGGAGCAGGACTCGACCTTCGTCGAGCGGCAGCGGGCGCCGTACTGGTCCGCGTCCGCCGTGATCTTCGCCTTGAGCTTGCCGGTCTTCTCGTCGAGGGAGAAGAAGTCCGAGATGCCGCTGCCGTCGCCGGCGGTCTCGCCGACGTCGGCCGCGACGACGAGCGGCTTGGTGGAGACGACCGACGCGTACTTCACGCCGGTGGGCATCTTGTACTGCGAGAGCGGGGCGCCCGAGACCGGGTCGAGGTTCTGGACCATCACGTACTGGCTGTCGTACGGACCGCACTTGCGGACCGCGACGAGGCCCTCGCCGCCGCCGTAGCCCAGGTCGTAGCAGTTCTCGTCGTTGGCCTGCGGCTTCCAGCGCGGGTTGCCGTTGGCCGCGTCGAAGGCGGCGCCGCCGTCGGTGCCGCCGGCCGCGACGGTCGCGCCGCTGAGCGTGACCTCGCTGAACCGGACCTTCTGGTCGCCCGCGGTGCCGCCGGTGACCGAGGTCGACCACAGCAGCTTGCCGGTGTTCAGGTCGATCATGCCGACCTCGGTGCACAGCTGGTAGTAGCGCGGCGCGACGCGCTTGCTGGCCTCGAAGAGGATCGGCACCTTGTGGTCGGCCGTCATGTGCCGCGAGGCGCCGCAGACCTGACCGGTCAGCGGCAGCGTCCACAGGACCGTGCCCTTGTCGATGTCGTACGCGACGACCGAGTTGACGCCCGTCTTCACGTACGCCTTGTCCGTGGTCCAGGAGCCGGACACGTCCGTGACGTCCGGGACCTTCGGCTCGGGCACGGTGAAGGCCGTCTTCGCCTGGGTGTTCGCGGGCGCCTTCTCCTTGCCGCCCCCGCCGATGCCCTTGGTGTCGCCGGAACCGCCGCCGTCGGTGCCCTGCGAGGTGCCGCCGGTGCCCTTGGCCTCGTCCTTGCCGTCACCGTCGGAACCGGCGTACCAGATGCCCACGCCGATGATCACCGCGACGGCGACGACCGCCGCGATGACGATCTGGAGCTGGGCGGACAGCTTCCTGCCACCCGGCGCCGAGGGGGCGGGCGCCGGCTGCTGGTAGCCGCCGTAGGACTGCTGGGGCTGGGTCGGATAGCCGTACGGAGGCTGCTGCGGCTGCTGGTAGGCGCCGTACTGCGGGGGCTGCTGAGGCTGTTGGGGCTGCGTGGGGTAGCCGTACGGCTGCTGCGGCTGCGTGGGGTAGCCGTAGCCCGGGTCGGGCTGCTGCGGCGGCTGCTGTGGAGCCTGCGGGTAGCCGTAACCCGGATCCGGCTGCGGTGCCTGCTGCGGGTAGCCGTAACCGGGCGCCGGCTGCGGTGCCTGCTGCGGGTGGCCGTAACCGGGCTCCGGCGTCGGGGCGCCGAAGCCGCCCTGGGGATCCGGGGGTTGGTTCGGCGGGGGCGGGGGTGGCTGCGTCATCGGTCCGTGTACCTCACTTGCTGAAGGCCATCATCGTCTTGACCTGCATCTCGTCCTTGTCGTTGGACGCCGACACACGGCCGCTCGCCACCACGAAGGTGCCACTGCCGTAGGCGTACCCCGCGCTGTAGAAGCTGCCCTCGACGTCGGAAGCCGAGACCGGGTGCTGGAGCACGATCTTCGGCGCGCCGCCGGTCGGAGCGAGGGTGGCGACGGCGCCGCCCTGGTCGTACAAGGGGGTCACGTACATCAGGACGTCGGGGCCCTCCATGCGCAGCGGCTTCACCGAGCGCCCCTCGGGCGCCTTGGAGCGCCACTTGGCCTTGCCGGTCCGCAGGTCGAAGGCGACGACCTCGTTCGTCTTGCCGTAGCCGCCCTCGGTCGCCATGTAGAAGGTGTTCGCGTCGGCGGCGACTCCGGTGCAGCCCTGGAGGTTCTTGCCGAAGATGACGAAGCTGCCGCCGCAGTCGGGCGCGAACTTGTCCGTGCCGCCCTGGATCTGCGAGCGGAGCTTGCCGTTGGCGTCGAGCGCGAAGACGGTCCACTTCTTCTGCTCGCGCTGGGTGGCGGAGACGACGAGCGGGTCCACCGAGTAGACCTTGTCGACCTCCCAGTTCGCCTCCAGCTGGAAGGTGAACCTGGGCTTGCCGGTGTTGGGGTCGACCTGGCCGACCGCCTGGAGCTTCTTGCCGGTGCTGCCGGACGGGCAGTCCATGGCGGCGATCAGCTTGCTGCCGCCCGCGTATGCGAAGGGCTTGCAGCCGGTGGTGGCGCCCTTGAAGAGCTGCCGGCCGTCGGCGAGCGAGAAGCCGTACGCGCTGCTGGTGCCGGCCGCGGTGACCGTGTTGCCGCTGATGGCCAGGGTGTTGTCGGAGAACGCGAAGAAGCCGGTGGCCTTGGGCACCGCCTTCTTCCAGCCGGCCTTGCCGGTCTTCAGGTCGATCTTCTGGAGCTCGGTGCACTTGGCGCCGTCCTTGGCGCTCTCGGCGTACCCGAACACCATCGAGCCGTCGGCGGCCGGCTGCGGCGGGGCCGCGCACAGCTCGAACGGCAGGTCGACGTGCCACTTGCGCTTGCCGTCGCTCAGGGAGTAACCGTCGACGCCCTTGTACATGGCCTTGACGACGGTGTCGCCGACGATCCACGGGCCGAACACGTCGGAGCCGTTGCGGGGCAGGTCGACGTCGTTCTTGAGCAGCCAGCTGACCTTGGCGTCGCCGGGCTTGCGGTCCGCGTTGAGGTCGTCGCCGCCGTCCCGGCCGTCGCCGGAGCCGTCGCCCTGGTCCACCGACTCGGTGGGCTTGGGAGCGGCCGACGTGGAGGCGCTGGTGGTCGGTCCGGCGATCGGACCCTCGTCGTCCCCGCCGGAGACGACGGCCCAGGTCGTGACGGCGGCGACCAGGACGGCGCCGGCGGCCACGGCCGCGACGAGACCGGTCCGGCCCTTGAGACCTCCGCCGGAGGCGGGCGGCGGGGTGGGGGCGCCCTGGTACATCGGCTGGGTGGGGTAGCCGCCGTAAGGGTTCTGCGACTGGCCCTGCTGCGGGTAGCCGTAGGGCTGCTGCTGACCGTACGGGCCGGGCTGCTGACCGTACGGACCCGGCGCGGCGGGCTGACCCGGCTGCTGGCCGTACGGACCCGGCGCGGCGGGCTGACCCGGCTGCTGGCCCGGCGCCTGCGGGTAGCCGTACCCCGGCTGGGCCGGCTGGCCGTACGGACCCGGCGCGGCGGGCGGCGGGGTCTGCGGCGCCGACGGTGCCTGCGGCGGGACCGGCGGCACCGGCGGCATGGCCGGGTTCGGGCCCTGGGCCGGGTCCTGAGGGGCTCCGAAGCCCCCCGGCGGTTGGTTGCTGGGCGGCTGGGTCATCAGCGGTTCCCCCTTGACGTGAGCGGGTTTTCTTTCTACCACTCACGCGATGGCGCAAAAGCGACCGGTCCGCCCCTTGTGCCCAAGGGAGGACCGGCCTGTGATGCCCTCGTTATGCGTCCTCGGCCAGTTCGAGCCAGCGCATCTCCAATTCCTCGCGCTCCCCCGCGAGTTCCCGAAGCTCCGCGTCGAGCTTCGCGACCCTCTCGAAATCGGTGGCGTTGTCGGCGATCTGCGCGTGCAGCTTCGCCTCCTTCTCGGAGAGCTTGTCGAGCTGCCGCTCGACCTTCTGCAGCTCCTTCTTGGCGGCGCGCGCGTCCGCGGCGGAGACACCGGGCTTCGCCTGCGCGGGCGCGGCGGCGGGCGCCGGGACGGACGCCTCGATCATCCGCTGACGCCGCTCCAGGTACTCGTCGATGCCGCGCGGCAGCATCCGCAGGGTCTGGTCGCCGAGCAGCGCGAACGTCTTGTCGGTGGTGCGCTCGATGAAGAACCGGTCGTGGGAGATGACGACCATGGAGCCCGGCCAGCCGTCGAGGAGGTCCTCCAGCTGGGTGAGGGTCTCGATGTCGAGGTCGTTGGTGGGCTCGTCGAGGAAGAGGACGTTGGGCTCGTCCATCAGCAGGCGCAGCAGCTGGAGGCGGCGGCGCTCGCCACCGGAGAGGTCGCCGACCGGCGTCCACTGCTTCTCCTTGGAGAAGCCGAACTGCTCGCACAGCTGCCCGGCCGTCATCTCGCGGCCCTTGCCCAGGTCGACGCGGTCGCGGATCTGCTGCACGGCCTCCAGGACGCGCAGGGTGCCCGGGAGTTCGGTGACGTCCTGGGAGAGATAGGCGAGCCGGACGGTCTTGCCGACGATGACCCTCCCGGCGGCGGGCTGCTTCTCGCCCTCGCTGACGGCCGCGTCGGCGAGCGCGCGCAGGAGTGAGGTCTTGCCCGCGCCGTTGACGCCGACGAGGCCGACGCGGTCGCCGGGGCCGAGCTGCCAGGTGAGGTGCTTGAGCAGCTCCTTGGGACCGGCGGTGACGCTCACGTCCTCCAGGTCGAAGACCGTCTTGCCGAGGCGGGCGTTCGCGAACTTCATCAGCTCGCTGGTGTCGCGCGGCGGCGGCACGTCGGCGATCAGCTCGTTGGCCGCCTCGATGCGGTAGCGCGGCTTGGAGGTGCGGGCGGGGGCGCCGCGCCGCAGCCAGGCCAGCTCCTTGCGCATCAGGTTCTGCCGCTTGGTCTCCTCCGTGGCGGCGCGGCGCTCGCGCTCGGCGCGGGCGAAGACGTAGTCGGAGTAGCCGCCCTCGTACTCGTGGACGTCACCGCGCTGCACGTCCCACATGCGGGTGCAGACCTGGTCGAGGAACCAGCGGTCGTGGGTGACGCAGACGAGCGCCGAGCGGCGCGTCTGGAGGTGCTGGGCGAGCCAGGAGATGCCCTCGACGTCGAGGTGGTTGGTGGGCTCGTCGAGGACGATGAGGTCCTGGTCCTCGATGAGGAGCCTGGCGAGCGCGATGCGCCGCCGCTCGCCGCCGGAGAGCGGGCCGATGACGGTGTCGAGCCCGTTCTCGAAGCCGGGCAGGTCCAGGCCGCCGAAGAGCCCGGTGAGCACGTCGCGGATCTTGGCGCTGCCGGCCCACTCGTGGTCGGCCATGACGCCGATGACCTCGTGCCGGATGGTGGCCTTCGGGTCGAGCGAGTCGTGCTGGGTGAGGACGCCGAGGCGGAGCCCGCCGCTGTGGGTGATCCGGCCGGTGTCGGCCTCCTCCAGCTTCGCCAGCATCCGGATGAGGGTGGTCTTGCCGTCGCCGTTGCGGCCCACGACCCCGATCCGGTCCCCTTCGGAGACGCCGAGCGAGACGCCGTCGAGCAGGGCACGGGTGCCGTACACCTTGCTGACTGCCTCGACATTGACCAGGTTGACGGCCACGTTGACTCCTGTACGGGGGATCGATCGACGTCCCAGGGTACGTCGCCGGGCTCTCCCCACCCGACGGGTAGCATCAGCAGTAGCATGAGGAGCATGAGCGAGCCCACTCGGAAGTACTCGATCAGCATGCCGCAGGACGTCGCGGAGGCGGCACGCGCGCGCGGCGGTCCTTCCGGTCTTTCGGCGTACGTCGCCGCGGCGGTCGCCCGCCAGATCGAGCGGGACAACCTCAACGAGCTCATCGCCGTCGCCGAGGCCGAGCACGGGCCGGTCACGGACGAGGACATCCAGGCGAAGCGCGAGCAGCTGCGGCGTGCACGTGAGGAACAGGGCACCGCGGCATCCGGCGAGGCGAGTGCGGCGTGACACCGCCCCGTCCCGAGGCCGCCCCCGGCGGGACCCTGGTGCTCGACGGCGAAGGACTCGCCAAGGCCGCTCTGCGCGACCGCCAGGTCACGGACTGGCTCGCGGTGGCCCGCGCCGAAGACCTGCGGGTCGTGACGAGCGCGGCCACCCTGGTGGAGGTGATGCACCCCCGGATCAACCGGGCCGCCCTGGAGTGGACGCTGTCCCGCCTCGTCGTCGAACCCGTGACCGACGCCGTCGCCCGTCAGGCGGCGGCGCTGCTCGCCGAGGCGGGTCTGCACGGCAACAAGTACGCGATCGACGCGATGGTCGCCGCGACGGCCATCGGGGCGCCCGGCCCCGTCACCGTGCTGACCTCGGACCCGGAGGATCTTCTGGCCCTCTGTCGGGGCCGCGCGACCGTCATCGCGATCTGAGCCGCCCGGCCCGCTCCACCAGCAGCCACCCCACGAGCGCGAGACCCACGGCCGCCGGCGCCGTGACGGGGACGGCGATCAGGGTCGCCGCGTGCCCCTCCAGGAGTCCCGCGAAGCCCGTCAGGGACAGGCCCAGGACGCCGAAGAGCGCGAGGGTGATGCCGAGGGCCGCGAGCGGGCCGCCCTCGTCGGTCGCCGGGGCGGCCGGGGCGGGCGCCTCGAAGCGGCGGAAGACCGCGACGAGCAGCGCCGTCAGCAGGGCCGCCACCGCGAACCGCAGCGGGACCTGCGCCCACCAGGCGCCCGAGGCCGGGACCGGAAGGCCGACACCGAGCCCGAGCATCGCCCCGTACACCCCGAGCATCGCCGTCAGGTGCCACAGGAACGCCGTCATCGCGATCCCGTTGGCCGCGACCACCGTCCGCCACACCCCGGCCCGCGCGACGAACCGCGCCCCCGGCCCCTTCAGGAGCTCGACCGCGCCGACCAGCCACAGGCCGTGGCAGAGCAGGGCGAGCGTCGGAGGCGCCATGTTCGACACCTTCTCGCCGGGCATCCCCACCATCGACAGCGGATACGGTCCCAGGGCCACCAGCGCCGTGGCCCCGACCAGGCCCGCACCCGCGAGGAGCGCCGGGCGGCGGATCATCCCGTCGGCGCGCAGGAAGCCGAGCTGGTGCACGGCCAGCCACACGAACGCGAAGTTCAGGAACTCCACGAACGGCACGTCCGCCGCGAACCGCAACACGTCCACGAGGACCGCGCCGCCCGCGAGCGCGCCGAACGCGCCCCAGCCCCACCGCTCGTGCGCCCGCAGCAGCGGCGGGGTGAACGCCACCATCGCCAGGTAGATCCCGATGAACCACAGCGGCTGCGTGACCAGCCGCAGCGCCACCCCCGCGAGCCCGCCGTCGGCCCCGGCGAGCTGGAGCACGAGCGCGGCGGCCCCCCACACCCCGACGAACACCATCGTCGGCCGCAGCAGCCGCTGGAGCCGGGCGCGCAGGAACTCCGCGTACCGCGGACGCGACCGGTGGGCCAGGGCGTGCGAGAAGCCGCCGACGAAGAAGAACACCGGCATCACCTGGAACACCCAGGTCACCACCTGGAGTTCCGGCACGACCGCGAGCAGGTTCCCCACCTGCCCGTCACCGGTGACCGCCGCCATCAGCCAGTGCCCGAGCACCACCACCCCCAGCGAGGCGACCCGCAGCAGATCGACGTACCGGTCCCGCGTCGCAGGCGTCGCGGCCGCGAGTTCACGCGCACTCATTCCCATGCCCGCACGGTCCCGCGCCCGCCCGGTCCCCCGTCAGGGCGCGGATACTCAACCCGGCGGATGAGTACCGGCCCGGGCCGACGACCGGACACCGCGCGCGGGCCGCGGGGCCGGGCGCCCCGCGCTGCCAACCGGGCCCATGCCGTCGGCCACGCGGGCGACCTCCCGGCCGGGGCTGCCCCCACCCCGAACCGACGGCCCGCCATGTTCTTCTCACACCCCCCACCCGAGGAGAGACCATGAAGAGACGCCCACGCCTCGTCGCCGTCGCCACCGCAACCGTCGCCCTCGCCCTGATCGCCGCGGGCCCCGCCTCGGGCGGCGACCCGACCGTGTCCGATCCGCGCGTCGTCGCCCACTTCGACTTCGCCGCCGGCCAGACCGCGGAGAACATCGCCCTCGAACCCGACGGCTCCGCCGACATCACCTTCGCCAACTCCCACCAGGTCGCCCGCGTCACCAAGGACGGCGACACGACGATCCTCGCCACCCTGCCCGAGGTGCCGGACGGTCAGACACCCGTCGGCGGGCCCGTCCTCCTCGGCATCGCCCGCGCCCACGACGGCACCCTGTACGTCACCTACACCACCGGCAAGGCGGAGACGGGCGTCTGGCGCATCGCACCCGGCGGCGGCGAGCCGGAGCAGATCGGGTTCTTCCCCGCGGACGCCTTCCCCAACGGGCTCGCCCTCGACGAGAAGTGCGGCACCCTCTACACCGCCGACACGCGCCTCGGCAGGGTGTGGAGCCTCCCCGTGACCGGCGGCACGCCCACCGTCTGGGCGACCGGGGCCGCACTCGAACCCACCGCTGAGATCCCCTTCGGCGCCAACGGCCTCAAGGTCCACAACGGTGCCGTCTGGGTCTCCAACACCGCCCGGGCCACGCTGCTGCGCATCCCGATCGGCCACGGTCCCGACCACGCCGCCGGCCCGATCGAGACCCGGGCGACCGGGCTCACGTTCATCGACGACTTCGCCTTCACCGGACACGGCGACACGGTCCTCGCCGCGCTGATCATGGACGACAAGGTGGAGCTCGTACGGCCCGACGGCACCCACAAGACCGTGCTCACCCAGGCGGACGGGCTCGACAACCCGACCTCGATCGCGGTGCGCGCCAAGACCGTCTACGTGAACAGCGCGGCCTTCTTCAACACGGAGGACCCCGACCCGAACCTGCTCCTGGCCAAGATCTCCAAGAACAAGCGCTAGAGGACCGACGCGCCCGGTGCCGGGGAGGTCGCCGGGCGCGCCGTGCGGCAGGTGCCCGAGGCGATCAGGGCGGCGGCGACGGTCTCGGCGGCCTCCGCGTCCTTCACGAGGAAGGCGGTCGTCGGGCCGGAGCCGGAGACCAGCGCGGCGAGGGCGCCCGCCTCGGTGCCGGCCGCGAGGGTCGCGGCGAGCGAGGGGCGCAGCGAGAGCGCCGGGGCCTGGAGGTCGTTGGCGAGGGCGCCCGCGAGGGCGGTGGTGTCGCCGGTGCGCAGGGCGTCCAGGAGCACCGGGGACGCGGTCGGCTCGGGGATCTCCACGCCCTCCGCGAGCCGGTCGAACTCGCGGAACACCGTCGGCGTCGAAAGGCCGCCGTCGGCGACCGCGAACACCCAGTGGAACGTCCCGCCGACCGGCAGCTCCGTCAGCTTCTCCCCCCGGCCCGTGCCGAGCGCCGCCCCGCCCACGAGGCTGAACGGCACGTCGGAGCCCAGCTCCGCGCAGATCTCCAGGAGCTCCTCGCGCGAGGAACCGAGGCCCCAGAGGGCGTCGCACGCGAGCAGCGCGCCCGCGCCGTCGGCGCTGCCGCCGGCCATGCCGCCGGCGACCGGGATGTCCTTGGCGATGTGCAGGTGCACGTCCGGCGAGATGCCGTGCCGGGCCGCGAGCAGCTCGGCGGCCCGCGCGGCCAGGTTCGTGCGGTCCAGCGGCACCTTGTCGGCGTCCGGGCCCTCGCACGTGATCGTCAGCGCGGCGGCGGGCGTCGCGGTCACCTCGTCGAACAGCGAGACGGCGAGGAAGACGTTGGCCAGGTCGTGGAAGCCGTCGGGCCGTGCCGCCCCGACCGCCAGCTGCGCGTTCACCTTGGCGGGGACGCGCACGGTGACGGGGCCGCCGCTCGCCTCCGTACCGCGACCGGCCTCCGTACCGCCGCTCACGCCCGTACCGCCGCTCACGCCTTGGCCTCGGCGATCCGGGCGAACTCCTCGACCGTCAGCGACTCGCCGCGCGCCTGCGGCGAGATGCCGGCCTTCACGAGGGCCTCCTCGGCCGCGGCGGGCGAGCCCGCCCAGGTGGCGAGGGCGGCGCGGAGGGTCTTGCGGCGCTGGGCGAAGGCCGCGTCGACGACCGCGAAGACCTCCTGGCGGGAGGCGGTGGTGGCCAGCGGCTCGGTGCGGCGGACGAGGGACACGAGGCCGGAGTCGACGTTGGGCGCGGGCCAGAAGACGTTGCGGCCGATGGAGCCGGCCCGCTTCACCTCGGCGTACCAGTTCGCCTTGACCGACGGGACGCCGTACACCTTGTTGCCCGGCTTCGCGGCGAGCCGGTCGGCGACCTCGGCCTGGACCATGACGAGGGTCCGCTCGATGGTCGGGAACCGCTCCAGCATGTGGAGCAGGACCGGCACGGCCACGTTGTACGGCAGGTTGGCGACGAGCGCGGTCGGCGCCGGGCCCGGCAGCTCCTGGACGTGCATCGCGTCGGAGTGGACGAGCGCGAAGCGGTCGGCGCGGGCCGGCATGCGGGCCCGGATCGTGGCGGGCAGCGCGGCGGCGAGCACGTCGTCGATCTCGACGGCCGTCACCCGGTCCGCGGCCTCCAGGAGCGCCAGGGTGAGGGAGCCGAGTCCGGGACCCACCTCCACGACCACGTCGTCGGGCCGCACCTCGGCCGTGCGGACGATCCGCCGGACGGTGTTGGCGTCGATGACGAAGTTCTGGCCCTTCTGCTTCGTGGGGCGCACGCCGAGGGCGGCGGCCAGCTCACGGATGTCGGCGGGGCCGAGGAGGGCGTCGGGGCTTTCGGGGCCGGTGGTGGTGCTCACCGGTACAGCCTAGGCCAGGAGTGGACCCGGCTCACCGGTACAGCCGTCGGCCGCAGTGGGGCCAGGGGCTCGCGCCCCGGGACACGTAGAGCTTCTTCGCCCGGAACGTCTGCTCGGCGGCGGGCGCGTTCTGGGCGACTCCGCTGCCGCCGAGGGAGCGCCAGGTGCCGGGGTCGAACTGGTAGAGGCCGCCGTACGTTCCCGAGGGGTCGACGGCGTTCGGGCGACCGCCGGACTCGCAGGCGGCGAGCGCGCCCCAGTCGAGCCCGTCGGCGCCGGCGACGGACGTGGGCAGCGACCGGGTGCCGATCCGCACCTTGCGGCTGACCGGCTCGCGGACGATCTCCTCGCCGGTCCTGCGCGGCCTCTGCCTCACGCCGTTGACCGTGCGGAGGCTGTACGTGACGCGGCGGACGCCCGGGACGCCCTGCCGCTCGACGGTCTCGGTGCCGGCGAAGAGCTCCGGGTCGCGGACCCGCTCGACGGCGTACGGGATCGCCTCCTCCCGCACCTGCCGGGAGCCGGTGATCCGCAGCACGTTGACCGTCTGGCCGTCGCGCGGGAACGCGCCGGGCGCCACGGACGTCGTGTCCTGGCCCGACAGGGTGATCCCGGCCTCGACGAGCGCCTCCCGGACGGTGGCGGCGTTCGTCCGGACGGTCCGCTCGCGCCCGTCGGCGAGGAACGTGATCGTCCGCTCGGTCCGCACGTCGAGGGCCAGGCCCTGCCGGGAGATCGGCGCCGCGCGGGACACGGAGAGGTACGCGCCCTCCGCGCGGACCCCGAGCTGCCGCAGCGCCCCCTCGACGGTCCGCGCGGTCGTCCATACCTGGCGGCGCTGCCCGTCGAGGGTGAGGGCGACCGGGCGGCCGTACCGGACGACGATCTCGTCGCCGCTGGCGAGCGCCTCGCCGGGCGCGGGGGCCACGATGTCGTGCGGTCCGACGCTCAGGCCCTCGTCCGCGAGGAGCTCGTCGACCTCGTCCGCGAAGGTGTGGAGGGTGCGCGGAACGCCGTCGACGGAGAGCCGGACCGCCTTGTCGTCGGCGACGAAGGCGCTGGTGCCGCCGGCGAGGAACGCGACGACGAGGGCCTGCGGGACCAGCCGTCGCAGGCCGTCACCGGCTCCCCCGGACGCCTTGCGGCGCCGGGCCGCCCGCCGGGAACCGGCCCGGGAGCCCTGCCCCGGGACGGCGCCGGGCACGGGCCCTGCCGCCGCACCGGCCGCCGCACCCGCCGCGGGACCGGCCGCCGGACGGGCCGCCGCACCCGCCGCGGGCCAGGGCCCGCGCCCGCTCTCCGGGCCGCTCTCCGGCCGTGCCTCCGGCATGACGAGGGGTGCCGCCTGGGTCGGCTGCTCGTGCACGGACAGGGTCGCGCCCCGCCGCCCGGCTCGGTGACTGCCCTGGGAAGTACTCACGAGGCCCGGACCCTAGCCCCGACCTTCGTCACTCTCCCGAACGACCCGACTACGACACGTAACCGTTATGGATCAGTAATCGAAGGCGCGGGCCGTGTTCACGGCGATCGCCTCCGCGAGCTCGTTCTCGCCGATCCCCCGCACCCGGGCCATCGCCCGGACGGTGACGGGGATCAGATAGGGGGCGTTCGGCCGGCCGCGGAAGGGCGCCGGGGTCAGGAAGGGGGCGTCGGTCTCGACGAGGACGAGCTCCAGCGGGGCGACGGCGAGCGCGTCGCGCAGCGGCTGGGCGTTCTTGAAGGTGACGTTCCCGGCGAAGGACATGTAGTAGCCCTTGGCGGCGCAGATCTCGGCCATGGCCGCGTCGCCGGAGTAGCAGTGGAAGACGGTCCGCTCCGGGGCGCCCTCCTCGTCCAGGACACGCAGCACGTCGGCGTGCGCCTCCCGGTCGTGGATCACCAGCGCCTTGCCGTGCCGCTTGGCGATCTCGATGTGGGCGCGGAAGGAACGCTCCTGCGCGGCGATGCCGTCCGGTCCCGTACGGAAGAAGTCGAGGCCGGTCTCGCCGACGCCGCGCACGTACGGCAGCGCGGCGAGGCGGTCGATCTCGGCGAGCGCGTCGTCGAGGGCCGCGTCGCCGCCGCCCTCACGGGCACCCTGCCGCGACCAGCCGTCGGGGTCCCCGAGGACGATCCTGGGCGCCTCGTTGGGGTGCAGGGCCACGGCCGCGTGCACGTTCTCGTGGGCGGCGGCCGTCTCCGCGGCCCACTGGGAGCCCTTCACGTCGCAGCCGACCTGCACGACCGTCGTCACGCCGACGGCGGCGGCCTTCACCAGCGCCTCCTCGACGGTCCCCGACTGCATGTCCAGGTGGGTGTGCGAGTCCGCGACCTCCACGAGGAGGGGTTCGGGCAGCGGCGGCGGGGCGTCCTTGGCACTCATGGCCCGATCGTACGAGGGCCATGAGCACCACCGCCAAGGCGCTACTTGTTGTGGCGGAAAGGATGCAGCAGGTCCGACAGGTGCCAGTGGTGCGGCACCGGCGGCTTCTCGGGGACGTCCTCGGTCAGTTCCTGCCCGATCGGCCCCGCCGGCGAGACGGGCTTCGTCGCCCGCGCCCCGTGCTGGTGCCTCTCGGTCGCGGCGATCAGGTCGAGCACCGACGACACCTGCCCCGCACGCATGATCCGGACGACGTGGCCGCCGCAGTTCATGCACGTGGGACTGGACAGCGGTGACGGAACCCGCTCCCCGTCGGCCTTGTAGACGACGAACTCGTGGCCGGCGGCGTCGACGTGGTGCTCGATGTCGTACGCCTGCTCCCAGCCGTATCCACAGCGCATGCAGGCGAAGGCGTACGCCTCATGGGCGACGGATATGCCGGTGCCGGTGATCTCGCTCATGCCAGCTCCTCTCCACTGACAGTGGACGCCTTTTCGGGCCGGAGCGCATCAGCGCGGGACGAACCATGGAAGGCTTTTGGCTCTTCCCTTGCCAAGCGCCCAAGGAAACGTCCCGGCGCCGGGTTCGGCTTTGCCTTTCAGATTAGTCCTTTACCTTTTCCGGGGCCCGACCCGTCCGCGTTCTTTGCCGCGACCACCGCATCGAACACCTCCCGCTTGGGAAGTCCCGCGTCGGCCGCGACGGCGGCGATGGCCTCCTTGCGGCGCTCCCCCGCCTCCTCGCGCACCCGCACCCTGCGCACCAGCTCCTCGGCGTCGAGCTCGGCGGGCCCGGTCTCCGGGGCGCCTTCGACGACGACGGTGATCTCGCCGCGGACGCCTTCGGCGGCCCAGGCGGCGAGTTCGGCGAGGGGGCCGCGCTTGACCTCCTCGTAGGTCTTGGTCAGCTCGCGGCAGACGGCGGCGCGGCGCTCGGCGCCGAAGACCTCGGCCATGGCGGCGAGGGTGTCGTCGAGCCGGTGCGGGGCCTCGAAGTAGACGAGGGTGCGGCGTTCGTCGGCGACCTCTCGGAGCCGCCCGAGGCGCTCGCCCGCCTTGCGGGGGAGGAAGCCCTCGAAGCAGAAGCGGTCGACGGGCAGACCGGAGAGGGCGAGCGCGGTGAGGACGGCGGACGGGCCGGGGACGGCCGTCACCTTGATGTCCTGCTCGACGGCGGCGGCGACGAGCCGGTAGCCGGGGTCCGAGACGGACGGCATG
The DNA here is from genome assembly GCF_000716445.1 of Streptomyces wedmorensis. Taxonomy (GTDB): domain Bacteria; phylum Actinomycetota; class Actinomycetes; order Streptomycetales; family Streptomycetaceae; genus Streptomyces; species Streptomyces wedmorensis. The sequence continues at coordinate 75,287 of NZ_JNWK01000007.1, read as the reverse complement.
CCGGCGTCGGTCACGAGGAGCACGCGGGCGCCGCCGACCAGCGCCTCGACCAGCTCCGGCGTACGGGCGGACTCGTTCCCCTCGAAGTAGGAGACGACCCGGCCCGAGGTGTGGATGCCCAGCGCCCGGGTCAGTCCGCGCAGCCTCCGGGTGTCCTCGGCGGCCACGATGTCCGCGTTCTCCAGTTCGGTGGCGAGTCGGGGCGGAGCGTCCGCGATGTCACCGATGGGGGTCCCTGCGAGTACCAGCGTTCCTGTCACACGCACCATCCTCCCAGCCCGGACAGGCGACGCGCACAGGCGCGTTCCCTACGATGGCGCGGTGACCAGTACCGCACCCGAGACCCTGGAGGGCCGGCACGCCGTGGCAGAGCCCTCTTCGTGGCAGCAGCGGCTGCGGCGTTTCGGCTACGTGCCGCCCGCCGGAAGCACCGCACCCATCGGGCTGCGGGAGCGGCTCGTCCCGTCGTACACCCGCCCCTCCGAGCGCGTGTGGTCGCTGCTCGGCCTCGGCCCGGGGCCGGCCGAGCGGCTCTGGCGGCTGATGGCCTGGGGCGGTCCGCTGCTGGTCACGGCGGTCGCCGGCCTGCTGCGGTTCTGGAACCTGGGCAAGCCGCACGCGGTGATATTCGACGAGACGTACTACGCCAAGGACTCCTGGGCCCTGATCAACCAGGGGTACGAGGGCGCCTGGCCGAAGGACATCGACAAGACGATCCTGACCGACCCGGGCGCGGTCCTCGTCCCGACCGATCCCGGGTACGTCGTCCACCCGCCGATGGGCAAGTGGGTGATCGGCGTCGGCGAGAAGCTGTTCGGCTTCGAGCCGTTCGGCTGGCGCTTCATGGTGGCGCTGCTGGGCACGCTGTCGGTGCTGATGCTGTGCCGGATCGGCCGCCGGCTGTTCCGCTCGACGTTCCTGGGCTGCCTGGCCGGCCTGCTGCTGGCCGTCGACGGGCTGCACTTCGTGATGAGCCGCACCGCGCTCCTCGACCAGGTGCTGATGTTCTTCGTCCTCGCGGCCTTCGGCTGTCTCGTCCTGGACCGCGACCGGACCCGGTCGCGGCTCGCCGGCGCGCTCCCGGAGGACGAGGAGGGCGTGCTACGCCCGGACGCGGAGATCGCGGAGTCCCTGCGCCTGGGCTGGCGGCCGTGGCGCGTCGCGGCGGGCGTCTCCCTCGGCCTGGCGGCCGCGACCAAGTGGAACGGCCTGTACGTGATGGTCGCCTTCGGTCTGATGACCGTCCTGTGGGACGTCGCGGGCCGCCGCACCGCCGGCGCCGTCCGCCCGCACCTCGCCGTCCTGAAGAAGGACCTGGTCCCGGCGTTCGTGTCGGTCGTCCCGGTGGCCCTCGCCACCTACCTGGCGACCTGGAGCGGCTGGCTCGCCTCCGACAAGGGGTACTTCCGCCACTGGGCCACCGACCACGACAAGCTGACGGGCGGCGGTATTTGGGGCTGGCTGCCGGACTGGCTGCGCAGCCTCTGGCACTACGAGTCCGAGGTGTACACCTTCCACGTCGGCCTGACCTCGCCGCACACCTACCAGTCGAACCCCTGGTCCTGGATCGTGCTCGGCCGCCCCGTCTCGTACTTCTACGAGTCCCCCGCGCCCGGCACCAACGGCTGCCCCGTCACCGCGAAGGAGAAGTGCGCCCAGGAGGTGCTCGCCCTCGGCACCCCGCTCCTCTGGTGGGCCGCCGGCTTCGCCGTCCTCTACATCCTCTGGCGCTGGGCCTTCCGCCGCGACTGGCGCGCGGGGGCCATCGCCTGCGGCATCGCGGCCGGCTGGCTCCCCTGGTTCCTCTACCAGGAACGCACCATCTTCTATTTCTACGCCGTCGTCTTCGTGCCCTTCCTCTGTCTCGCCGTCGCCATGATGATCGGCGCCCTCGTCGGCCCCCGAGGCTCATCCGAAAGACGCCGCACATTCGGCGCGGTGGCCGCCGGCTGCCTCGTCCTGCTCATCGTCTGGAATTTCATCTACTTCTGGCCCATCTACACCGGCACCCCCATTCCACTGGACCAGTGGAGAAACCGGATGTGGCTCGACACCTGGGTTTAGCGGGGGAATTACAGCGAGAGGGCGCGACCGGCGGTCGCGCCCTCTTGGTTGTTGTCGATGGCTGTGAGTGGGCTCTGGCGACCCCTCGACGGCCCACAGACGGCCCCGCGCCCTGGCCTCCGATACCGCCGTCTCATCGCCACCCCACCGGTACGATCCGACCCGACTGTCATGACGAGGAGGGCGGGGCATGGACAGGTAGCGCGAGGACGATTACGGCCCACACAGCTATGACTACGGGCTCTCCTACGAGCCTGACCCCTTTGCTCCGCCGGGCCCCATCGACGATCCCGACTCATGGGAACTCGACTTCCGGGAAGAAGACCCGAACGAGGATCACGTTGAAGCAACGTGGGAGCAGGCTTTCCGCGAGGGGCACATCACCCGCGAACAGCTCGCCCAACGGCACCGCCTCCGCGAGCAGCCATCGGCTCCGATGCCTCGCCGGGACCCGGCAGTGTTCCGGCGGGCGATCGAGAACGTTCAAAGGAAGCTCGCTGACCCCAACTCGCCTCCGGAGGAACGAGCCCTGCAGGAGCGGATTCTGGGCCGGCTGCAGGAAGACCTCCGAGCCGCAGAGACCGAGTAGCTAGAAGGGCCGCCTTCAGCGGACGACTCTCAGGCGCCTCTGTCCAGTGTTGCTCGGATGGTTCGGCGACATCACGGGAACTGCCTACTGCCTACTGCCCAACGCGCTGGTCAGATTGCTTGCCTTGTCGCTTGTCGCATCCCTGGTCAGCGGCCCTGTTGGCGCGTTCGGGTGCCACCTAAAGGCCCGGACAACAAGACAAGCGACAAGCCGCACCGCGTCGGCCGCCCGCGCCTGACGCAACAGCGACTCTGCGCAGTGTGCCCTCAGACCATCGTTACGTCCCGCTGCTCAGGAGCGGACGGGTAGGCTCCGCGCTCGTGAGCGACATACGCCAGACCTCCTTCACCGTGTCCGGTGCACTGACCCGCGATGAGTTCAACGAAGCTGTCAAAGCCGTTGGATTGTTTCGACGGATGTGGCTCATCGTCTTCGTCGGTTCGGCATTGATCGCTTTCCAGAGCGTGTCACTCTCAGCAGACGGCGGCTCTGTGCGCCCTGTGCCTCTTGGTGTCGCAGTGGTCTTCATAGCTGTCTGGCTGGGGATCGTGCGGGTGCTGACCACTCGGTACTACCGAGCCGGCCACGCCTCGGAGGAGAAGCAGACCACAGCGGACGACACCGGCATCACCGTGTCCCGGAGTGACGAGACTCGGCAGATGGCGTGGCGCGAGCTCAGCCGCTATCGCGAGACGACTCGGCTCCATGTGCTCGTCGGGCGCAGGGGCAGGAAGGCGTGCCTGCTGGTGGTGCCCAAGCGTCTGTTCGGTCGGCCCGATGAGAGTGAGCTCTTCAGCACCTTCCTCAGCAACCAGGTAGGTCGCCGCCACTAGACCTGGCGGACGCTATTTACAACTTGGCTGATACTCACAACAACTCACAGGAGTAGCTAGCACGCTCAGGCGCGAGCCCTGGTCAACCCCGGGGCCCGCGACCTACAGACCTTCGACACACCCGCACATTTGCGTCCCCCGCCAACCAAAAGAAATCCCAGATACTTATCGAATGGCAAGGAATCAACGGCTGCACTCGTGGCTGATGACGACTGCCGCCGTTGTAACCATCATCGGCGGAATCGTGGGTATTATCATCGGTCTCCGGTCGTGCGACCCGGGGCCGGGGCCGGGGCCGGGTACGACTACAAAGGCCAACCCCGTCACCGAAACCCCTCCGTCGACGGAATCAAACCCCGTCTCACCAGCCACAACCCCGCCCTCTTCGGCAGCGCGGGAGACGAAATATCTGGTCGACATGGAGCCGTTGAGCACCACCTACGGCGTGGACTCGGGATCCGTGGAGCTGCGCGGCGAGACGCTACCTCAAAGCATTTCCCTCCGAGTCGACAAGAATTCTCTCCCAGCCAATGAGGCCGAGTACAATCTTGGCGGCCAATGGGAAATCTTTGATGCAACCATCGGTGTCACCGACACTTCCCCTACGGGAGGGCGCCTGACATTTGAAGTTCTCGGCGACGGTCGCACTTTGCGTAAAGTCGAGCTAGCCAAGGGGAGCCCCGCCAAGGTCCACCTCGAAGTGTCGGGAATGCAGACTTTGAAGTTGAAAGTGCGATTCACCGCAGGTGAGTACTACAATGACTATTCTTATGGAGCTTGGGGAGACGCCAGACTCACCAGGTAATTCGAAATTAATTGCCCCGCGCCATCAACCAGCAGGGCAGCGAAGAGGGCGCGACCGGCGGTCGCGCCCTCTGTCGTGCGGGGGGGGGATCAGAACACGAGGTCCGAGGAGGTGACCGGTTCGAGGTACGTCGCCTCGGCGGGGCGGAAGGCGGCCTTCCAGTCGCCGGTGCCCTTGTAGAGGGTCGAGGAGTAGTAGGCCGCGCCGATGCCGATGAGGTCGGGGCGGCCGTCGCCGTCGGTGTCGCCGGAGCCGATGAGCGCGCCGAAGGCGTTCCAGCCGGCGCCGATGCGGGTGCGGGGGGCGAAGGTGCCGTCGCCCTTGCCGAGGTACTGCCAGAGGACGCCGTCCTTGTCGCGGGCGACGAGGTCGCCGGCGGTGCCGCCGGCGATGTTGCCGACGGCGGCGAGCTCGTTGTAGACGCCCCAGCCGGTGCCGATCTGCTTGCGGGCTCCGAAGGGGGCGTTGGCGTTGCCGGTGCCGGGGTAGAGCCAGAGGCCGCCGGACCTGTCGGTGGCGACGGCGTCGGGGCGGCCGTCGTTGGTGAGGTCGCTGCCGACCGCGATCCTGTCGTAGATCTGCCAGCCGGTGCCGACCTTGACGCGGGTGCCGAAGGAGCCCACGCCGTTGCCCGGGTACAGCCAGAGCACGCCGGTCTTCTCGCGGGCCAGGATGTCGCCGGCCGGGGAGCCGCCGAGGTCGCCGGTGGCCTCGATGCGGTCGTAGATGTTCCAGCCGGAACCGAGGAGCGCCTTGGGCTCGCCCTCGTGGACGCCCGCCTGCTCGTTGATCGGGCGGTAGAAGAGGTCGGTGCGCCACAGGCGGCCGGCGGAGTCCCGGGTGAGCAGGTCCGGGGTGCCGTTGTCGTTGAAGTCGTGCGGCGCGGTCTTGCGGACGACCTTGAAGGTGCCCTTGCTGACGGCGTCCGGTCCGATGCCGTTGTCCGGACGGGCGACGATCTCCCAGGTGAAGTCGCCGTTGTGGACCTCTTCGTCCCAGTTGTTGTCCTGCCAGCCGAACACCGCCTCCGTGGTCCCGCAGCACGGGGTGGAGGTCTGGGTCTTCCCGGTGCGTACGTGGCGCACGGTGACCGTCGCGTTCCCCATCTCCCGGGACAGGCTCCACCGGAAGGTGAACCCGTCGTTCGTGTCGAGGTCGAGGACCGCCGGGGGAACGGCGACGTTCGTGACGACGAGCTCGGTGGGCTCGCCGGTCGTCGCGACCTTCTCGACGCCCGGGGTCTCGCCGCCCGTGTCCGCGACCCGGTACAAGCCCTCGCCCTGCCCGATGATGCCGCCGCGCGCGTAGAGGCTGCCGTCGGGAGCGGGCGCGAGCCCCCATGCGTGGTCGAGCAGCTTCACCGACTTCTTGGTGACGAAGTTGTAGGCGGTGAGGGGGACGTGCACGCTGGGCTGGCTGAAGGACATGCCTCCCATCTGCCCGTACACGACCCAGTCACCGACCAGGGCGACGTGGAAGTAGCCCGACGAGGGCACTTGGGCGACCGGGACCTCCTGGACGGCGCCGGTGGCGAGGTCCGCGACGAAGACCTGCGGCGGCCGGTCCGTCGCCTCGCCCACGGCCCAGGCGGTGTGCGTGTCGGACACCGCCTCGAAGCCGAACGTCCGCTCGCGGATGTCGCCGACGGTGCCGGTAGCGAGATCGATCAGGGCCCACTTGGCCACCGAGCCCTGGAGGAAGCCGACCTTGGCGTGCTCGGGAGTGGCCGGCGTGACCTCGACGGAGATCGCGTCCGAGGGGAGGCCGGTCACCGTCGCGCTGGGGACCGCCCTGCTGTGCTTGCGGAGCACCGTGCCCGTCTCGGTCACGACGGTCGTGAAGACGGCGTCGGCCGCCGAGCCGACGTACTTCGCACCGTCCGTCGTCGCCGCCCCGACGAAGACCCCCATGGAGTCGTTCGTGCTCAGGTTCGTCTGCGTGATCTTGTTCGTCTCCCGCCGGACGAGGTAGTCGGTGGTCCTCGTCGACCGCAGGGTGGCGTGGTACGCGTACGTCTGCCCGGAACCGTCCGCGTACCGACGCCACGTCAGGGTGTTGTCGGGAGCGGCCGTGAGGAAGCCGGACACCCCGGCTCCCATCAGCCGGCCGTTCACGGGGTACGGGATCGGGTCGGCGGTGGTGGTCGCCGGGGTCGCCGTGAGGACCCCGCTCGCCACCGGAACGGCGTGCGCGGGGGCGGTCAGCGCGCTCGCGCCGAGGGTGACGGCGAGGACGGTGGTGACGGCGGCGGCGAGCCGGCGTCGGGGCGGACGGGCCAGGGGCACGTGTCATTCCTCCCGGAGGCATCAGGCGCACCATGCGCCTCATGGGTAAGACTTCCTGGAGGGCGAAAGGTTGTGCGGCTCGGGGTCGGGTGTTCCCAAGTGCCGCTCGGCGACAGGCCTTAGGGCGCTGTGCGGCGGACGCGGAAGCGGAGGACCGTGACGGCGCCCGAGCGCGTGGAGGAGAGCGGTTCCAGGTCGGTGCCGGGGAGGCCCGGGGGCAGGAGGCGGACGCCGTCGCCGAGGAGGACCGGCAGGACGTACACGAGGAGTTCGTCGACGAGGCCGCGGCGCAGGCACTGGGCGGCGACGTCGGAGCCGAGGATCTCCAGGTCCTTGCCGCCCGCGGCGGCGCGCGCCGTGGCGACCGCCCGGGCGATGTCGCCGGTGAGGACGGTGACCGCCGGGTCGGGCGGATCCGGCGGCCGGTGGGTGAGGAGGAAGAGGGGTCCGGCGAAGGGGTAGTCGGTGCTGTCGGGGCGTTCGGCCTTCATGCGCGCGCCCACGTCGTAGGTCCGGCGGCCGACGAGCATGGCGCCGGTGGCCGCCGCGTTCGCCGCGAGCTCGTCGGGCGGCACGGCGTCGATGATCCAGTCCATGTCGTCGTCGGGACCGGCGACGAAGCCGTCCAGTGACATCGCCCTGTTCACGACCACCTTGCCGCTGCCGGTGCGCGTCTCGCTCATGCCGTTCACCCGTCCCGTGGTGTGCTCCCTGAGGCAAGTGTGACGGGAATGGCGATAGTTGCTCGACACATCGGAAGGGACACGCTTGACTGGACGGCCACCTGGGGAGGGGAGGCGCAGCCATGCGCAGTGGGGCCAAGGTCGCGATCGTCGGAGGCGTGTTCGCGGTGGTGGCGAGCGGGGTCGGTTACGGGGGCTACAACCTCTGGAACGGCCTCACGGGCGGCGGATCGGACATCGGTACGAGGGCCGACGCCGCACCGAGGACGGGACCGGTGACGGCCGACGAGGTGACGTCGACCGCGCGGGACTTCCTGGCGGCCTGGGCGGCCGGCGAGTCGGACCGGGCGGCGCAGCTGACGAACGACCCGGTCGCGGTGGGCCCCGCCGTCCTCGGCTTCCGGGAGGGCGCGAGCGTCTCCGAGGCCACCATCACGCCGGGGACGCCGGTCGGGTCGAAGGTGCCGTTCACGGTGGCGGCGACGGTCACCTTCGAGGGCGTCTCCAAGCCCTGGTCGTACGCGTCCGAGCTGACCGTCGTCCGCGGCGAGACCACTGGCCGGCCGCTGGTCAGGTGGCTGCCGTCGGTGCTGCACCCGAAGCTCACCACCGACGGCACCCTGCGCACCGGCGTCGCGTCGACCGCCTCCGTCAAGGCCGTCGACCGCGACGGCAAGGAGCTGACGGCGGAGAAGTACCCCTCGCTCGGGCCGGTCCTCGACGAACTGCGCGAGCGGTACGGGGCGAAGGCCGGCGGCACGTCCGGCGTCGAGACCTGGATCGACTCCGGCAGCTCGACCGTTCCCGACACCACCCTCCTGGTGCTGACCAAGGGCAGGCCGGGCGTCCTGGAGACGACCATCGACGCCGACGTGCAGGCGGCCGCCGAGAAGGCGGTCAAGGCGTACGGCACGGCGGCGGTGGCCGCGATCGAGCCGTCCACCGGCGCGATACGGGCCGTCGCCAACAGCCCGGCCGGCGGCTTCAACACGGCCTTCCGGGGCAAGCAGGCGCCGGGCTCGACGATGAAGATCGTCACGGCGGCGATGATGATGCAGCGGGGCCTGGCGGGGCCCGGCAGCCGGGTCGAGTGTCCGTCCACCGTCCCCTGGTACGGCTACACCTTCCACAACCTCGACGACTTCGAGATCACCGGCGGCACGCTGACCGACGCCTTCGCCCGCTCCTGCAACACCGCCTTCATCAAGGCGGTCAAGCCGCTCAGCGAGAAGGACGAGGAGAACACCGCGCTGGGCGAGACCGCCCGCCGCTCCTTCGGCATCGGCCTGAACTGGAAGATCGGCATCCCGACGACGGACGGCAGCGTGCCGGAGTCGCAGGGCGTGGAGACGGCCGCCTCGTACATCGGCCAGGGCAAGATCACGATGAACGCCCTGAACGTCGCCTCGCTCTCCGCGACCGTCAAGAACGGCGGCTTCCTCCAGCCCTACCTGGTGGCGCGGGAGCTCGACGACCGCGAGTTCGCCAAGGCCGAGCGGCTCTCCCCCGAGGTCGCCTCGGGCCTGCTCCGGATGATGAAGGCGGCCGCGACGAGCCCGCGCGGCACCGCGACCGGGGTGATGGCCGGCGTCCCCTCTCCCAAGGGCGCCAAGACCGGCTCCGCCGAGGTCGGCGACCAGGCCACCTCCAACAGCTGGTTCACCGGCTACTCCGGCGACCTCGCGGCCGCCGCGGTCGTCGAGGCCGGCGGCCACGGCGGCGACGCGGCCGGGCCGGTGGTCGCCCGGGTCCTGAAGGCGGGCTGACCCGCGACGGTCGACGGGCCGGGCGGGGCGGTGGGCAGGCGGGTTGGCGGGGGGCGCGGGTCGGCGTCCGGAACGCGGAACCAGGTCGCGTGCCCCGTACACCGACCGCTAGCGTGCCGTTATGACGACCGCTGACGACGCCACCGCCCTCGCGCATCCGCAGTTCGCCGCAGCCCTGAGGGAATTGGACCTCGACGTCGAGATCCGCCGGTTCCCGGACGAGACCCGCACCGCCCAGCAGGCCGCCGACGCCATCGGCTGCCGGGCCGCCGAGATCGTGAAGTCGCTGATCTTCGCGGCCGACGGGGTGCCGGTGCTCGTCCTGATGGACGGGGCGTCGCGGGTCGACGTCGAGCGGGTGCGGGAGGAGCTGGGCGCCGGGAAGGTCACCCGGGCCGACGCCAAGGTGGTGCGCGAGACCACCGGGTACGCGATCGGGGGCGTGCCGCCCTTCGGCCACCGGACGCGGACCCGGGTCCTCGCCGACCGGGGCATCCTCGAACACGACGTGGTGTGGGCGGCGGCGGGCACCCCGCACACGGTCTTCGCGCTCGACCCGAAGACGCTGGTGGCCCACGCCGGCGGCACCCTGGTCGACGTCCGCGAGCCCTCGGCGTGACCCCGCTCGTCACCCTCGCCGTCCTCGTCGCCGCCGTCACCCACGCCAGCTGGAACGCGATCGCCCACGGCATCAAGGACCAGCTGCTCTCCTTCACGCTGATCTCAGGCGGCGGCGCGCTGATCGGCGTGGCCGCGGCCTTCTTCGCGCCGCTGCCGGCGGCCGGCGCCTGGCCGTTCCTGATCGCCTCCGCGCTCCTGCACGTCGGCTACTACGCCCTGTTGATGCGCTCGTTCACGCTGGGCGACTTCGGCCAGATGTACCCGATCGCGCGCGGGTCGGCCCCGCTCGTCGTGACCGCCCTGGCGGCCCTGTTCCTCGACGAGGTCCCCGGCGGCTGGCAGCTCCTCGGCGTGGCCGTGGCCTGCGCGGGCCTGACCGGCCTCGCCCTCTGGGGCATCCGCGGCAAGGACACCCGCCCGCACTGGCCGGCCCTCCTCGCCGCGGGCGCCACGGGTCTGTCGATCGCCCTCTACACGGTCGTCGACGGCGTCGGCGTCCGCGCCTCCGGCACCCCGCTCGGCTACGTCGCCTGGCTGATGATCATGGAGGGCCTGGCGATCCCGGCGTACGCCCTCTGGACCCGCCGCGCCGCCCTGGTGCCGCAGCTCCGCCCGTACGCGGCCCGGGGCCTGCTCGGCGCCGCCCTGTCCGTCGCGGCGTACGGCCTGATCCTCTGGGCCCAGACGAAGGCCCCGCTCGCCCCGATCGCCGCGCTGCGCGAGTCCTCCATCATCGTGGGCGCCGCCATCGGCGCCCTCTTCTTCAAGGAGCGCTTCGGCGGCCCTCGGATCGCGGCCGCGGGCCTGATGGTGGTGGGCATCAGCCTGATGCTGCGCGCGGGCTGACCCGCCGCGCCGCCGACGTGGGCCGGTCCCGCCCGTCAGCCGCCGGCCTCGGCCGCCGTGCCGTCGCACGAGGCGCGGAAGAAGTCGGTGCGGATGCGACGGAAGCCCGTATGGCCGGTCTCCTGCGCGTGGGCCAGGCACCATAAGGCGGGGCCGCGTCCGTCGTCCGCCGGGCCGGAGCCGTCCAGGCACGTGGTGCACTCCGCCTCGGTGATCGGCCCGCTGCCGGAACGGTCGCTCCGCAGCGCCCAGAGCTTCGGCCGCCGACCGCCTCTCGGCACGACCCCGGCCACCCGAGTCGCCGCCGTCCCCTCATGCCCCATCCGACTCCCCCTCCACGGCAAGCTCCGCCCCCACCAGCTTTCCCGCCGGGAGCCGCCCGCAGACACCCCACTTCGCGCTGGGGGAGGTCGTTCAGAAGTCGCTTGGCGGCAGGGGGAGCGGCAGGCCGGGGAGGCCGTCGATGCTCTGGGCGATGTGCTCCTTCTTGGCGAAGTAGGCGCTGAGGGAGGCGTCGTCCTCGCGCGCGAAGCGCTTGCCGTGCAGGTCGCGGTCCTCGTCGTACGACATGAAGGGGACCCCGTATCCGCAGGAGTCGCGGACGAGTTCGGCCGTGACCACGATGATCGCGCGCAGGCCGTGCAGGGACGGGTCGATGTCCGGGAAGTGCCCGAGCAGTTCCTTGAAGCGCGGGTCGTCGCGGAAGACGGGCTCGCCCCGGCCGTGCACGCGGACGATGTTGGGCGGTCCCTGGAAGGCGCACCACATCACCGTGATCCGGCCGTTCTCCCGCAGGTGGGCGACGGTCTCCGCGGTGCTGCCGGCGAAGTCGAGGTAGGCGATCCGGTGCTCGTCGAGCACCGCGAAGGAGCCCTTGAGCCCCTTGGGGGAGAGATTGACCGTGCCGTCGCCGTCCAGCGGGGCGGTCGCGGTGAAGAAAATCGGCTGCTCTTCGATGAAGGTGCGCAGCCGGCCGTCTATGCGCTCGTAAGTCTTTCCCATGTCTAAGGATTATGTAAGCAAAACCTTCGCCTGTCTAACGACTTTCCGGCGGTGGTCCCCCGGCCTGGGGCGTGACCGAAGGGGTCGCCGGACCCGGGGGCGGGGTCGCCGGTCGGGGTTCGCCGACGGCCGGGGTGCGGGCCGGCGGGACGGGCACCGGGTGCACGGGGGTGCCCGGGGTCAGGGCGAGGAAGTAGACGGCCGCCGCCGCGGCGGCGGCCGTGCCGAGGGTCGCGAGGACCAGGCCGTACACCCGGCGGGTGCCCCAGGCGCGGCCCCGGGGAGGGGCGGCGGGACGGAGGTCGTGGGGCGTGACGAGGGACGCGCGGGCGACGAAGGCGGCCCGGAGGCGGGCCTCGGTGGTGGGGTGGTCGGTCATCGTGACGTCGCCTCCAGCAGTCTCTCCAGCGCGTCGAGGGCGCGGCTCGCGGTGGACTTGACGGTGCCCCGGGAGAGGCCGAGCGTCTGGGCGATCTGGACCTCGGTCAGTTCGGACCAGTAGCGCAGGACGAGGACCTCGCGCTGCCGGTGGGTGAGCCGGGCCAGCGCGTCGAGGACGTGGCGGTGCTCCTCGGCGAGCAGCAGGGCCTCGTCGACGGGCGGGCCGGCGCCCTGGTGCGGCGGGGTGTACGCGCGGGCGGTCCGCCGGCGGCGCAGGACGGAACGGGCCGCGTTGACGACGGCGGTGTGCAGGTACGCCCCGGGGTCGTCGAGGCCCGCGAGCGACGTCCCGTACGTACGGCAGACGGAGGCGAAGGCGTCCTGGACGACGTCCTCCGCCGTGTGCAGGTCGTCCACCAGGAACAGCGCGAGCCGCACCATGTCCACCCGCCGTGCCCGGTACAACTCGGTCAGCGTGGGGGGCCGTTCGTCCTCGTGCACCGCCGGCAGCACGCGCAGGTGCCGGCCCGGCCGGACCACCGGCACGTCCTCGGCTCCCGACACGCGGGCGAGCAGGCGGGACCACCACGACGGGGGCGCTGCGGGTATCGCGTACTGCATGGGCCTCGTTCCAGGGGATCGGGGGCGGGCGGGCGGATCGCCCGCCCGCCCCTCGCGTGCTGCTACTTCGCGTTTCCGGCGCCCGGGTGGATCACCTTGGGGGCGGCCTCCCGGGACGGCCCGGCCGGGACGGGGGCGGGGGTCGGCAGGCCCGGCGGGTCGGTCGGCTCCGGGGTGGGCCGGACCGACGGCGGGACCGGGGCCGGGGTCGCCTCGATCGAAGGCCGGGCCGGAGCCGGGACCGGGGCCGGAGTCGAAGCCGGCTCGACCGAAGGCCTGGTCGGGGCCGGGGCCGGCCGGACCGACGGCGGGACCGGGGCCGGGGTCGGCCGGGCCGGGCTCGTCGCGGGCGTGGGAGCCGTCACGGCCTTCGGCGCGGCCGGAGCCGGCTTCGGGGCGGAGTCGGCGACGGCCTGGGCGGTGAAGGCGCCGCCGAGGAGGAGGGCGGCGGCGGCGACGGCGCCGAGTACCCGGGGGCGGGCGCGGAGGTTCATCCGGGCGCGGGTGGACATGGGACTCTCCCGAGGTGGTGAGGGAACACGGTCTGGGTCGTGCGGTGAAGGGCGCCTTCAACCCACCAGACGTGCGGCACCTCCCGAGGTTGCGCCTCGGTACGGGATTCTTTCGGCGGCGCTGCCGACGAGGTCCCCGGGTGCCCAGGACCGCGCCCGCCCGCAGACCGCGCCCGCCCTCGGACCCCGGTCGCCCCCGGAGGCCTCAGTCGCCCAGGTGACCCCGGTCGCCCCGGAGGCCTCAGTCGCCCAGGTGACCCCGGTCGCCCCCGGAGGCCTCAGTCGCCCAGGTGACCCCGGTCGCCCCCGGAGGCCTCAGTCGCCCAGGTGACCCCGGTCGCCCCGGAGGCCTCAGTCGCCCAGCACCTCCGCGAAGTGGGTGTTCACCGCGAGGAGTCCGCCGTCGACGCGGAGGACCGTGCCGGTGATCCAGGAGGCGTCGCGGGAGGCGAGGAAGGCGACGGCGGCGGCCACGTCCTCCGGGGCGCCGACGCGGCCGAGGGGGTAGACGCGGTCGGCGAGGGCGGCGAGTTCGGCCTCCCTTCCGGCCCAGCCGGTGGTCGCGATCGTGCCCGGGTTGATCTGGTTGACGCGCACACCGCGCGGGGCGGCGTCCCCAGCCAGGGTGCGGGTGAAGGAGGCGAGGCCGGCCTTGGCGGCGCTGTAGGCGTGGTTGCCGAAGTCCGCCTCGGCGTTGACGGATCCGATGGTGACGACGGCGCCGCGCCCGCCGGCCGCCGCGAGGTACGGGAGGGCGGCGCGGGAGCAGCGGACGGCACCGAGGAGCGTGACGTCGAGCTGACCGGCCCAGCCGTCGTCGGGATCGTCCTCGAAGCGGGCGGAGTCGGGGACGACGGGGGCGAAGGCGTTGTTGACGAGGACGTCGAGGCCGCCGAAGGTCTCCACGGCGTACGCGACGGCCGCCTCCACCGACGACCGGTCGCCGACGTCGCAGCGCACGGCCACCGCGCCGGGGACGTCCGCGGCCGTCCTGACGGCCTCCTCCTCGTCGAGGTCCGTGACCAGGACCCGGGCACCCTCCGCCGCGAGCCGTCGCGCGGTGGCCGCGCCGATGCCGCGCGCCGCGCCGGTGACCAGTGCCGCGTACCCCTCGAACCGCCGTGTGAGCTCCATGGGGCGATCTCAGCACCGGACGCGCCGCTCGCACCAGAGGGCGTGACTCTGTCACCTCGGCCTCGCGCGGTGGGCCGGTGATCGACTAGCGTCACGGGTCCGCTCCGGTCGGGGGTGCGGACGGATGGGGGGACGGGGAACATGGGGCAGCTGATCGCCGTAGCGGTCATCACGGTGCTGGCGGTCATCAGCCCCGGCGCGGACTTCGCCATGACGGTCCGCAACAGCTATCTGTACGGGCGGACGGCGGGCGTGCTCGCGGCCGTCGGGATCGCCCTGGGCGTGCTCGTCCACGTCACGTACACGATGCTGGGCGTGGGCCTGCTGGTGAGCCGGTCGCCGATGCTGTTCACGGCGATGAAGCTGATCGGCGCGGCGTACCTGGTGTACATCGGCTACAAGACCTTCGTCGCCAAGTCCGAGGTGGACATCGACCTTTCGGACGACGGCGGCCTGTCGAAGGCGGGGGCGCTGCGCACCGGCTTCCTGACGAACGCGCTCAATCCCAAGACGATGCTCTTCGTCCTGAGCACGTACACGCAGGTCGTCAGCGCCGACACCCCCGTCTTCCAGCAGGTCGGCTACGGCCTGTTCATGTCGTTCGCGCACCTGGTGTGGTTCGGTCTCGCCGCGGTCTTCTTCTCCCACCAGGGCCTGCGGGCGCGGCTGTTGCGGAAGCAGGCCGTGCTGAACAAGGTGATCGGCACGGTGCTCGTCGGGCTCGGCATGGTGCTCGCGCTCACGCCGGCCGTCGCCTGATCCCGGTACGGGTGCGCGGCCCGGGTCAGTCGGTGGACACGCGCTCGACGCGCGGCTCCGCGATCGCCCGGTAGTCCTTCGCGGAGAGGGCGAGGGAGCGGTCGAGCCGTGCCGCGTTGAAGTAGAACTCCTCGTGGACCAGCAGGTCCGGGTCGACGAACAGGTCGAGGCGCTCGTCGAAGGAGAAGGGCAGGATGGTGCCGCTCGGGGAGCCCGCGAGCTCCTCGGCGATCTCCGGGGAGGCGAAGGACACGTACGTGCCGCCGTACAGCGCCTTCACGGCCGCGAGGTCGATGCGCTTGTCGCCGGGTACGACGACGAGCGCGAAGCGCTTCTCCTTCTTGCCGATCTTCACCATGGCGATGATGCACTTGGCCGCCTCGGCGGGCGCGTGGCCGCGCAGCGCGCTGACCGCCTCGGTGGCGCCCTCGGGGGCGTGCTCGATCACCCGGTAGGCGGCGCCGTGCTCGTCGAGCAGGGCGAGCAGCTTCTCGTAGGTGGCGTGCGTGTCGGGTGTGGCGTGCGTGGTGTTCACCGAGTCCGCGGTCATGCGCCTTGCTCCCCTTGCGACTTGTGTGGTGCTCCGGCGCTCGACCCTACTCGCCGCGGCGGGTCAGGAGGCCGCGGCCCGGACCGCCCGCACCAGGGCCTGGGCGCGCGGGTCGGCCGTGACCGTCTTGCGCATGCCGTTGGTGACGTAGCCGAAGGCGATCCCGGAGTCGGGGTCGGCGAAGCCGAGGGAGCCGCCGCGGCCGGGGTGGCCGAAGGAGGTCGGGCCGAGCAGCGGGCAGGCCGGGCCGTGCAGCATGTGGCCGAGGCCGAAGCGGGTGGAGACCAGCAGCACCTCGTCCGGGCCGGCGGACTCCTCGGTGCGGGCGAGGGTGAGGGTGGCCGGTGCGAAGAGGCGGTCGGCGCCGTCGACGGGGCCGAGGGCGGCGGCGTAGAAGCGGGAGAGCGCGCGGGCGGTGGCGACGCCCGCCGATCCGGGGAGTTCGGCGGCCCGGTAGACGGGGTCGTTCTCGTCGGGCGCGGGCTCGATGACGCCGAAGGCGCGCCGGGTGAGGGAGCCGGGGTCCTTGTACGCCGCGGAGACGGAGCGCTTGGGGCGGAGCCTGAGGGCGCCGCTGTCGGCCGGTTCGATCTCCTCGACGGGGCCGAGGCGGCCGACCCGGTGGGCCTCCGCCTCCGGAAGGCCGATCCACAGGTCGAGGCCGAGGGGGCCGGTGATCTCCTCGGCGACCCAGCGGCCGATGGTGCGGCCGGTGACCCGGTGGACGAGGCCGGAGAGCAGCCAGCTGAAGGTGTGGGCGTGGTAGCCGTGGGCGGTGCCGGGCTCCCAGACGGGGGCCTGGGCGGCGATGGCGGCGGTGGCCGTCGGGAGGTCGATGGCCTCGGCGAGGGTGAGCGGGTGGTCGACGACCGGGACGCCGGCCCGGTGCGCGAGCAGCTGCCGTACGGTCACGCGGTCCTTGCCGGCCGCCTTGAACTCGGGCCAGTACGCGGCGACGGGCGCGTCCAGGTCGAGCAGGCCGCGCTGGTGCAGGAGCAGGGGCACGGCGGCGGCGACGCCCTTGGTGGCCGAGCGGACGACCTGGGCGGTGTCCTCGGACCACGGGTCCCGGCCGTCGCCCTCCTCGCCGTCGGCGTCCCTGGTCCCGGCCCACAGGTCGACGACCTTGACGCCGTCGCGGTGGACGGCGACGGCCGCGCCGCGCTCGCCGCGTTGTGCGAAGTTGCGCAGGAAGGCGTCCCTGACGGGCTCCCAGCCCGCCGCCACCGTGCCCTGGACGTCCACCCGACTCACTCTTCCTCTCGTACGACCGGCTCCCATGGTGCAACGTGGGAGGCGGAGGTCCGATTCCGGGGGTGTCAGGCGACGGAGCCGGGCACGAAGCCGAACGGCAGCTCCAGGCGGTGCCGGGCCATCAGCTCCTCGTCGCCGAGGATGTCGCCGGTGCGGCCGTCGGCCGCGATGACGCCCTCGCTGAGGACGACCGCGCGCGGGCAGAGCTCCAGGGCGTACGGCAGGTCGTGCGTGACCATGAGGACGGTCACGTCGAGGGAGCGGAGGATGTCTGCGAGCTCGCGGCGCGAGGCCGGGTCCAGGTTGGAGGACGGCTCGTCGAGGACGAGGATCTCCGGCTCCATGGCGAGGACGGTAGCGACGGCGACCCGGCGGCGCTGACCGAAGGAGAGGTGGTGCGGCGGCCGGTCCGCGTACGCGCCCATGCCGACCCGGTCGAGGGCCTTGCGGACGACGGCTTCGAGCTCGGCGCCCCGGACGCCGGCGGCGGCCGGGCCGAAGGCCACGTCCTCGCGGACGGTCGGCATGAAGAGCTGGTCGTCGGGGTCCTGGAAGACGATGCCGACCTTGCGCCGGATCTCGGCGAGGTGCTTCTTCCCGACCGGCAGTCCGGCGACGGTGACGCCGCCCGCGCCGCCGGTGAGGATGCCGTTGAGGTGGAGGACGAGGGTGGTCTTGCCGGCGCCGTTGGGGCCGAGGAGGGCGACCCGCTCGCCGCGCCCGACGGTCAGGTCGACCCCGAAGAGGGCCTGGTGGCCGTCGGGGTACGCGTACGCGAGGCCGTGGACTTCGAGGGAGGGGGGAGGGGTCGTCATAGCGTCCGTCCGAGGAGGCAGATCAGGAGTGCGGTGAGCGGGAGCGCGGCGGCTCGGGCCCACTGGGCGCGGGTGGCGGTGACCTCGTCGATGACCGGCATGGTGCCCGCGTAGCCGCGGCTGACCATGGCGAGGTGGACGCGTTCGCCGCGCTCGTACGAGCGGATGAAGAGGGCGCCGGCGGACTTGGCGAGGACGCCCCAGTGGCGGACGCCCTTCGCCTCGAAGCCGCGCGAGCGGCGGGCGACGGACATGCGGCGCATCTCGTCGGTGATGACGTCTCCGTACCGGATCATGAACGAGGCGATCTGGACGAGCAGCGGCGGGAGCTTGAGGCGCTGGAGGCCGAGGAGCAGGGCGCGCAGTTCGGTGGTGGAGGCGAGGAGCACGGAGGCGGCGACGCCGAGGGTGCCCTTGGCGAGGACGTTCCAGGCGCCCCAGAGGCCGGGGACGCTCAGCGACACCCCGAGGACGGTCGTCTGCTGGCCGGGCACGACGAACGGCATGAGCAGCGCGAACGCGACGAACGGGATCTCGATGAGCAGCCGCTTCAGCAGGAAGCCGGCCGGGACGCGGGCCTTCGCCGCCACGGCCGCGAGGAGCACGGCGTAGAGGCCGAAGGCCCAGACGGCCTCGCGGGGGGTGGAGACGACGACCACGACGAAGCCGAGGACGGCGGCGAGCTTGGTGTGCGGGGGCAGCTCGTGGACCGGCGAGTGCGCGTGCCGGTAGAGCTTGTGGGCGTGCCCCGCTCCCATGTCAGGCCGCGGTTTCGGAGTGCGTGCGGCGGCGGCGGACGACCCAGAAGGCGCCGGTGCCGACGGCGAGGGTGGCGCCCACGCCGATCACGCCGGCCAGTCCGCCGGAGAGGCGGGGTGCCTCGACGCCCTTGACGCCGTAGTCGGCGAGCGGGGAGTCGGCGGCCGCGTGGTCCTCGACCTTGCTGTCGATGCCCTTGTCGGCGGCGACCTTCTCCAGGCCGTCGGGGCTGGCGGAGGCGTAGAAGGAGACGAAGCCGGCGAGGACGAGGGCGGTGACCAGGCCGCCGATCCACAGCTTCTTCGGGGAGCCGGCTGGGGCGGTCGCCGGGGCGGCGGGTGCGGCGTCGACCAGTTCGCCGCCGACGCGGAGCTTGAGCGGGGCGGTGAGGCCGCGGGCGCCGTACACGAGGTCGGGGCGGACGGCGACGACGGCGCCGACGGTCAGCATGGTGATGACGGCCTCGCCGATGCCGATGAGGACGTGGACGCCGACCATCGCGGTGAGGACCTTGGAGAGCGGTACGTCGGTGGTGCCGCCGACGGCGTAGAGCAGCGTGAAGGCGGCGGCCGCGGCCGGTACGGAGACGAGCGCGGCGGCGAAGGACGCCACGGTGACCGAGCGCCGGGTGCGCGGCAGCACGAGGACGAGGCCGCGGAAGAGCGCGTAGGCGACGACGACGGTGACGACGCCCATGACGGTGATGTTCACGCCGAGGGCGGTGAGGCCGCCGTCGGCGAAGAGGATGCCCTGCATCAGCAGGACGACGGCTATGCACAGGACGCCGGTCCAGGGCCCGACGAGGATCGCGGCGAGCGCGCCGCCGAGCAGGTGTCCGCTGGTCCCGGCCGCGACCGGGAAGTTCAGCATCTGCACGGCGAAGATGAAGGCCGCGACGAGGCCGGCGAGCGGCGCGGTCCGCTCGTCCAGTTCCCGTCGCGCCCCGCGCAGGCTGACCGCTACGGCGCCGGCGGCGACGACACCGGCCGCGGCCGATACGGGGGCGTTGATGAATCCGTCAGGTACATGCACGTCCCGAATGATAGAGCGCTCCTGCGAAGAGCTTGCAAGAGCGCATCGGTCACAGAACGACGGCGTACGGACGCACGTGACCCCGCGCACACCTGTCGCCGTTCACGCATGTCCCGCGCGGCCCTCGGGAAGGAGTGGGACAGTTAGTCGATAAGAGGACAAAACGTGAGGAGCCTCCGATGGCCGCCGCGCACGACCGTGAAGTCGACGACCACGCCAAGGGACGCATCATCAGCGACGCCCCGCTCTCCCGCCCCGTCCCGGTGTCCCTCCGTTACGACCCCGCCTTCACCCCCGCGACGGTCCGCTTCTGCTTCCCCGGCCCCGTCGAGTGGTCCTTCCCCCGCGCCCTCCTGGAGACCGGCCTGCGCGCCCCGACCCGCCGCGGCGACATCGGGGTCTGGCCCTGCGGCCGCGTCCAGACGGTCGTCGAGCTCCACACCGAAGACGGCGTCACCGTCGTCCAGTTCGACACCACGGCCCTGCTGCGCTTCCTCCGGCACACGTACGCCGCCGGCGCGTCGATGACGACACGCTGACGGCGTACGGGGTTCGATCCGGAGGCCCGGAGGCCCGGAGGCCCGGGGTCAGAGCTTCACTGGCGTCAGCCCTTCACGAGCCTCGGGCCTTCGAGGACCTCAGACCTTCACGAGGTCGGGCTTCGCGCCCGCGTCCTCGCCGGTCGCCCTGGCGAGGCCCTCGCCCTCCACGTCCACGTTCGGCAGGATCCGGTCCAGCCACTTCGGCAGCCACCAGGCCTTGTGGCCGAGGAGCGCCAGGACGGCCGGGACGATCGCCATGCGGACCACGAAGGCGTCGAAGAGGACGGCGGCGGCCAGGCCGAAGCCGATCATCTTGACCATCTGGTCGTCCATGCCGATGAAGCCGGAGAAGACCGCGATCATGATCACCGCGGCGGCGACGACCACCCGGGCGCTGTGCCGGAAGCCGGTCACGATCGCCTCGCCGGGCCGCTCGCCGTGCACGTACGCCTCGCGCATCCGGGTCACGAGGAAGACCTCGTAGTCCATCGCGAGACCGAAGACGACACCCACCATGAAGATCGGCATCATCGACATGATCGGGCCGGTCTGCTCGACCCCGAAGAGGCTGCCGAGCCAGCCCCACTGGAAGACCGCGACGACCGCGCCGAGGGCCGCGACCACCGAGAGCAGGAAGCCGAGGGCCGCCTTCAGCGGGACGAGGACCGAGCGGAAGACCAGCGTCAGCAGGACGAAGGCGAGGCCGACGACGAGGGCCAGGTACGGCACCAGGGCGTCGTTCATCTTCTGCGAGAAGTCGATGTTCATCGCGGTGGCGCCGGTGACGAGGACGTCGTCGCCGGTGGCCTCCCGGATGTCGTGCACCAGGCTCTCGGTCTCGGTGGAGGACGGCCGGTCCTTCGGGACCACCGTGATCATCGCGGCGTCGCCGGCCTTGTTCGGCGTCGGCGGGGTGACCGCGGCCCAACCCTCCAGGCCCTTGATGGTGGAGACCGCCTTGTCCGCGGCGGCCTTGTCGCCGTCCACGACGACGAGCAGCGGGCCGTTGAAGCCGGGGCCGAAGCCGTCGGACAGCGCGTCGTACGCCCGGCGCTCGGTGGCGGAGGTCGGCTTCACGCCGTCGTCCGGGAGGCCCATCTCCAGGGAGGAGGCGGGCAGCGCGATCGCGCCGAGGCCGAGGACGCCGACGAGCAGCACCATCAGGGGGCGGCGGATGACGAACCGGGCCCAGCGGGTGCCCCCGTTCGGCTTGTCCTCGTCCTTCTTCAGGCCCTTGCGCTGCTTGCGGCCGACGACCTTGTTCCCGGCGAAGCCGAGCAGGGCGGGGATCAGGGTGAGCGCGATCAGTACGGCGATCACGACCGTGCCGGCGGCGGCGAGGCCCATCTTCGTCAGCATCGGGATGTTGACGACGGACAGGCCGACCAGGGCGATGACGACGGTGAGTCCGGCGAAGACGACGGCGGAGCCGGCCGTGCCGACCGCGCGGCCCGCGGCCTCCTCGTTGTCCCTGCCCTCGGCGAGCTCCGCGCGGTAGCGGGACACGATGAAGAGGGCGTAGTCGATGCCGACGGCGAGGCCGATCATCGACGCGAGGATGGAGGTGGTGCTGCCGAGGTCCAGGACGCTCGCGAGCGCGCTGACCGTCGAGACGCCGATGCCGACGCCGATGATCGCGGTGAGCAGCGGAAGCCCGGCCGCGACGAGCGAGCCGAAGGTGATGACGAGCACGACGCCCGCGAGGACGATGCCGATGGCCTCGCTCGCGCCCTGCTCGGGCGGGCTCTGGAGCGCGTCGCCGCCGATCTCGACGGTCAGGCCCTTGCCCTGCGCGCTGTGGCCGGTGGCCTTGAGGGCCTCCCGGGTCTCCTTGGTCAGCTCCATGGCGTTGACCTTGTAGGTGACCGAGACGTAGGCGGTGGAGCCGTTCTGCGAGACGGCGTGCGCGGTGTACGGGTCGGCGACCGAGACGATCTGGTCCGAGCCGGACTTCAGCGCGGCGACGGTCTCCTCGACGACGGCCTTGTGGGCCGGGTCGGTCACCTTCTGGCCGGCCGGCGCCTTGAAGACGATACGGGCGGTGGCCCCGTCGGCTCCGGCGCCCGGGAAGCGCTCTTCGAGCAGGTCGAAGGCGCGCTGGGCCTCGGTGCCGGGGATCGAGAAGGAGCCTGAGGTGGGTGCGGGCGCGGTGGCGGCACCGACGCCGGCGATCGCGAGCAGGGCCACCCAGAGGAGGGCGACGAGCCGTCGGCGCCGGAAGGCGGAACGGCCGAGCTTGTACAGGAACGTTGCCACGGGGGCGTACTCCCATTGTGGGGCGGGACAGGACATGGGGAGCCGGCCCGACGTCGTGAGCGGTGCGATGTCAGGTGGTGCGGGTGGTGCCTTTGGGGCAGGTGGTGCCTGTGGTGCCGGTGGTGCTGGTCGTGCGGTCCACCTGGGGAAGGTGGATCAGACGCCGAGTGAGGGGAGCACGACGGCGTCGACGTACGCACTGAGGAACGCGTGGTCGACCGGCAGGTCGTCGATCAGCGGCCGGGCGATGAACGCACCGATCAGCATGTGCGGGATGAGCTTGAGCGCCGGGTTGTCGGCGTCGACCTCTCCCCTGCGGACCGCTCGGTTCAGCACTTCGTCGAAGCCGGTCATCTCGGGTTCGATGAGCAGCTCGCGCAGTGCCCGGTGCAGTTCGGGGTTGGTGTGGACGGCATGGGCCAGGCCCCGCATCAGCGCGGAGTCCTTCTCCATCTGGCAGTCGTCGGTCCGCGCCACCATCTCCTGGAAGTCGCCGCGCAGCGAGCCGGTGTCGATCTCGGAGAGGTCGGCCGGCTTGTTGGCGCGGAGCGCCCTGGCGACCAGCTCGGGCTTGCTCCCCCACTGGCGGTAGAGGGTGGCCTTGCTGGAGTGGGTGCGGGCGGCGACGGCGTCCATGGTGAGGGCGTCGTAGCCGACCTCGCGGAGGAGGTCGAGCACGGCCGCGTACAGCTCGGACTCCCGCTCGGGAGTGAGTCTGCTGCGTGCCATGGAACGGCCTCCGATGCGAACGAAACGGTTTCGTACAGTACGAAGATACCCACCCCGTCAGCGAAACGAAACCGTTTCGTACGTGTCCTGGACCACATCCGAGCCACATCCGAGCCACCCCCGACCCACCCGCGAGCCCGGCACGAGCCCACCGGACCACCCCCGGACCGCCCCGACCCCCACGCGAACCACCCCGATCTGCACGCGAACACCCCCCGGTGAAGACGCCCGCATACACGTACGAGTTGCCTGACCCCCTCAGCGCGGAAAGCATGAGGAGGTGAGTGACGACGTCGCGTATCTCCGTTTTCCGCACCTCCACGACGACCTGCTGTGCTTCGTCGCCGAGGACGACCTCTGGATCGCCCCGCTCGTCCCCGAGGGCGACCGCCCCGGCCGGGCCTGGCGCCTCACCGTCGACCGCACGCGGGTCGGCCATCCACGCTTCTCGCCGGACGGCCGCCACATCGCGTACACGAACTGGCGCAGCCTCGACCCCGAGATCCACCTCGTGCCGGTCGACGGCGGGCCCGCCCGGCGGCTCGGCTACTGGGGCTCGACGGACACCCGGGTCTGCGGCTGGACGCCCCCCGACAAGGACGGCCGGTCCGACATCCTCGCCGTCTCCTCGCACGGGCAGCCGTTCTCGTACTACTCCTGGGCCTACACCGTCCCCACCGACGGCTCCCCCGGCCTCCGCATGCCCTGGGGCCCGGTCTCCGACATCGCCGTCACCGACGACCCCGTCGTCTGCGGCCACACCGACGCCGCCGGCAACGGCGCCGAGCGCCGCACCCTCCTGCTCACCGGCAAGCCGCCGCACGAACCCGCCGCCTGGAAGCGGTACCTGGGCGGCGCCACCGGACGCCTCTGGCTGCACGGCGAGCGGCTGCTCGCCGACATCGACGGCCACCTCGACTGCCCCATGGCCGTCGACGGACGGATCGCCTTCCTCTCCGACCACGAGGGCATCGGCAACCTCTACTCCTGCCTGCCCGACGGCACCGACCTGCGCCGCCACACCGACCACGACGAGTTCTACGCCCGGCACGCCTCCAGCGACGGCCGCCGGGTCGTCTACCAGTGCGCCGGCGAGCTGTGGATCGTCGACGCCCTCACCGCCGACTCCCGGCCCCGGAAGCTGGAGGTCCGGCTCGGCGGCCAGCGCGTCGGCCGCCGCGCCTACCAGGTGCCGGCCGCCCACCACATCGACGCGCTCTCCGTCGACGAGACCGGCCGGGCCAGCGCCGTCTCCGTACGCGGCAGCCTGTACTGGCTCACCCACCGCGACGGCCCGGCCCGCACGATCATCGACGAGCCGGGCGTGCGCGTCCGGCTGCCCGAGATGCTCGGCAGCGGCGGCCAGGTCGCGTACGTCACCGACGCCGAGGGCGAGGACGCCGTCGAGGTCGCCTACCTGCCCCGCGCCAGCGGCGACCGGCCGCCGCGCCGGCTCGCCTCGGGCGATCTCGGCCGGGTCGAGGAACTGATCGCCGACCCGGACGGCGAGCGGCTCGCCATCGCCTCCCACGACGGCCGGCTCCTCCTCCTCGACGCCACCGAGGAGTCCAACGGCGAGGTCACCGAACTGATCAGGTCCGTCAACGGCCCCGTACGCGACCTCGCCTTCTCCCCCGACGGCGACTGGCTCACCTGGTCCCACCCCGGCATCGGCCGCTCCCTGCGCTCCATCAAGATGGCCCGCATCTCCGGCCCCGGCGCCCGTACCGTCGTCGACGTCACCAACGGACGCTTCGAGGACGAGAACCCGGTCTTCACCCGCGACGGCCGCTACCTCGCCTTCCTGTCCTGGCGCGGCTTCGACCCGGTGTACGACGTGCACACCGGCGACCTGTCGTTCCCGCTCGGCTGCCGCCCCTACCTCGTCCCGCTCTCCTCCGCCACGCCCTCGCCGTTCGCGCTGCTCCCCGACGGGCGGCCGGCGGCCGGCGGCCTCGACCCCGCCGACGACGAGACGGACACCGGGGACGGCACGGTCACCGTCGAGATCGAGGGACTCCCCGACCGCGTCACCCCGTTCCCGGTCGCCGCCTCCAAGTACTCCGCCCTGCACCCGGTCAACGGCGGCGGCCTGGTCTGGCTGCGCTGGCCCATCTCCGGCGCGCTCGGCGAGACCTTCGCCAACCCGGCCGACACCTCGGGCCGCCCCACCCTCGAGCACTTCACCATCACCAAGGCCCGCAAGACGGAACTCGCCAAGGACCTCGACTGGTTCGCGGTCAGCGGCGACGGCACCCGGCTCGTCGTCGCCGACGAGGGCGAGCTGCGGGCGGTCCCCGCCACCGAGTCCGGGGACGGCGACTCCACCGTCTACCTGGACCTGCGGCGCATCCTCCACGAGGTCGTCCCCGGCGCCGAGTGGCGGCAGGCCTTCGACGAGGCCGGCCGGATCGTCCGCGCCTACTTCTGGGAGCCCGAAATGGGCGGCGTCGACTGGGAGGCCGTCCTCGACCAGTACCGGCCGCTCGTCGAACGGGTCTCCTCCCCCGACGAGTTCGCCGACCTGCTGCGCGAGGTCATGGGCGAACTCGGCACCTCGCACGCCTACGTCACCCCCGCCCGCCGCAACGAGGGACCCCCGCACTACCAGCGGCCGATGGGCCTCCTCGGCGCCAACCTCGTGCCCCGCGAGGCCGGCTGGACGGTGAAGCGGATCCTGCCCGGCGAGTCCTCCGACTCCAAGGCCCGCTCCCCGCTGGCCGGCACCGGCATCCGCGAGGGCGCCGTCCTCACCCACGTCGACGGCCGGCCCGTCGACCCGGTCGCCGGCCCCTACCCGCTGCTCTCCGGCACCGGCGGCACCACCGTCGAGCTCACCTTCACCCCCGAGGGCGAGGGCAGGGCCCGCCGCGTAGCCGTCGTCCCGCTCGTCGACGAACGCCCGCTCCGCTACCAGGACTGGGTCGCCAAACGCCGGGCCGTCGTCAGGAAGGTCAGCGGCGGCCGCTGCGGCTACCTCCACATCCCCGACATGGGCGGCTCCGGCTGGGCGCAGTTCAACCGCGACCTGCGCATGGAGGTCTCCCGGCCCGCGCTCATCGTCGACGTGCGGGGCAACGCCGGCGGCAACATCAGCGAGCTCGTCGTCGAGAAGCTCACCCGCAAGATCCTCGGCTGGGACCTCACCCGCAACGCCCAGCCCGTCGCGTACGCCTCCAACGCCCCGCGCGGCCCCGTCGTCGCCCTCGCCGACGAGGCCACCTCGTCCGACGGCGACATGATCACCGCCGCGTTCAAGCTGCTCGGCCTCGGACCCGTCGTCGGGCAGCGCACCTGGGGCGGGGTGGTCGGCATGACCGGCCGTCACCGGCTCGGCGACGGCACCCAGATCACCGTCCCGATGAACGCGGCCTGGTTCCCCGAGTACGGCTGGTCCCTGGAGAACCACGGCGTCGAACCCGACCTCGCCGTCCTCCGCACCCCCCTCGACTGGGCCGAGGGCCGGCACGCCCAGCTCGACGACGCCGTCCACGTCGCCCTCGCCCTGCTCGACGAGACCCCCGCCGCCAGTCCTCCCGGCTACGAGGGCCTCCCCGACCGTTCCCGCCCGAAACTGCCGCCGCGGCCGGAGGCCTAGACCGACAGGAGGTCCAGCTCGTAGGCGGCACCGGCCTGTCCGGCGAGCGTCACACTGCCCACCGCGCCGAAGCCGACCCGCCCGAGCACGGCCCTCGACCCCGCGTTGTCGAGGGTCGTGACGGCGGTCAGCCGGCTGAGCCCGTACTCCTCGCGCGCCAGCCGGCACACCTCCCGCACCCCGGCCGTCGCGAGACCGCGCCCGGCGGCCTGCTCGGCCACCCGGTAGCCCAGTTCGGCACCTCCGTCGGCGACGTCGACCAGGTTGAAACGCCCGAGGATCGCCCCGCCCTCCCCCACGAGGACGTGGAAGTGGATCGTGCCGGTCTCCTGCTCGTCGAGCAGCGCCCGGTGCCGGTCCTCGAACTCGGCGAAGTACGCGTCCCCCCGGTCGGGCACGGACGCGGCGAAGTACCCCCGGTTCTCCCGCTCGAAGGCGAGCAGGGCGGGCGCGTGGTCGGGTCGGAGTCGCTCAAGTACGGCCATGGCGCTCACGGTACGAAGATCCGGCGCCGGACGCGCGGGAGTTACGCGCCACGATTCCCGGCGCGACCACGCCACGAGGCGGTCACGACCGGTGCCGGGGCTACAGCCGTCACGGACGATCTCGAAAATCAGTCACTCACTCGCACAACTTTTCGTCACCTGGTGAGTCAGAACCGGTGTGGCGCACGGTGCGCCAGTGCTCTGGGAGGAAACCGAACGTGCCTCACGCCCGCTCGACCCGGCGGCGCCTCGCCGCCGCCGTCACCACCGTCCTCGCCGTCACCCTCGGCGCGGGCGCGCTGACCGTCCCGGCGACCGCCGCCCCCGCGTCCCCCGCCGCGCAGTCTGCCGACGCGGCGGCGACCACCGCGACCCCCTTCGCGTACCCCAAGAACTCCACGCTGCTCGACGCCGGGGTGAAGGGCTTCCTCACCCAGACCGTCGGCAGCAACATCAAGCGCTTCGCCTGGTACGGGCAGGACAGCGGGCAGGGCTACACCGGCCCGACCTACCTGCGGTCGACCCGGACCAACGACTACCTGATCCTCAAGGGCACGAACATGGTCACCGTCCGGGACCTGACGACCATGTCGAGCTACCAGATCGGTTGGGACCCGCTGGCCGCCACCCCGACCGTCTTCGTCGGCTCGGCCGCGGACGCCCTGTTCACCACCGTGGGCCCCGATCTGCGCAAGCACAGCAAGGCGGGCGGCACCGTCCCCGTCGCCGGCCTGCCCACCGGCGCCACCTTGATCACGGTCTCGCCCGGCACCGCCGACGACGCCCTGATCCGGTTCACCGTGGACGGCGTGAGGAAGTGGGGTCTGCTGAACCTCGCCACCGACGAGGTCAAGGAGATCCACGAACACCCGGCGGGTGCCGAGATCAAGGCCGTCTCCGCGACGCACGTCGCCTGGACCACGGGCGTCGGCACCTCCACACCCTCGATCTTCCGCCTGAACCGCGCCACGGACGCCGTCGAGGAGATCCCGGTCGCCGACGCGCCGTCGAACGACCTCAAGGTGAGCCTGGTCGGCGGTTGGGTCGTGTACGGCGAGGCCGGTGGTTTCTCCTACGGTCCGGGCCCGCAGTACGCCCTCACCGCGTACAACCCGGACGCCGAGACGAAGTCGGTGAAGCTGCTCGACCACCTGACCTCGTCCGCCACCGCCGGTGACGGCAGCCTCCACGTGCGCGGCGGCAGCGTCGACCAGGGCGAGGGCATGTACAAGATCACCGCGACGGAGAACGACACTCCGGTCGTCACCCTGGAGGCGATCACGGGCGAGCCCACCCGGCTGGAGATCACGGGCAACGACATCCCCGCCACGGTCGACCTCGACAAGAACGCCGGGACGGCGTTCTTCACCTGGAACCTGTCGCAGAGCAGGACCGAGGTCACGCTCACCATGCGGCACACACGGACCGGCCAGACCCACACGGTCTACGACTACCCGCAGGGCAAGCCGAGCACGACCTTCGACTGGCGGGGCGAGTACAACGGCGACTACACCTGGCAGCTGACCGCCCGTCCGCTCAACGGCATCGGCCCGGCCGCCACCGCCTCCGGCGGCTTCACGGCGACCCGCACGCCCAAGCCGCACGACTTCGACGACAACGGCGCCCCCGACGTGCTCCTCCGCGACGGCTCTGGCCGCCTGTGGCGGGCCGACACGGGGTACGACCAGCAGCTGTGGGCCGACCCGTACCAGCTGATCGGCACGGGCTGGCAGGTCTACGACCGGATCGAGGCCACCGGCGACATCGCGGGCTCGAACGTCGGCGACGTCATCGCGCGGGAGCCGTCCGGCGCGCTGTGGCTGTACCAGGGCAACGGACGCGGCGGTTTCGGCGGCCGTACGAAGATCGGCACCGGCTGGCAGGCCTTCCACCAGATCGCCGGCGGAAGCGACCTGACCGGGGACGGGCGGGCCGACCTGGTCGCCACCGACAAGGCGGGCGACCTGTACCTCTACCCGGGTACGGGCTCCGCCACCGCGCCCTTCGGCCCCCGGAAGAAGATCGGCAACGGCTGGGGCGTCTACAACCAGCTGACCGCCGTCGGGAACGTCGCGGGCGGAGCGGCCGGCGACCTGTACGCCCGTGACACGACGGGCGTCCTCTGGCAGTACCTCGGCAAGGGCGACGGCACCTTCGCCGCCCGCACGAAGGTGGGCGGCGGCTGGAACGCGTACCAGCACCTCGTCGGCGTCGGCGACGCGAACCGGGACGGGCGCCCCGACCTGGTCGGCTTCAAGGCGACGGAGGCCTACCTCTACCGCGGCACGGGCAACTGGTCGAGCCCGCTGTCCGGCGCGCAGCTCGCGGGCCTGACCTTCGGCGGCGGCCCGTACAACAGCGTCGCCTGACCAGGCCGTACGCACACGCGAAGGCGCACCCGGTGATGCCGGGTGCGCCTTCTTCAAGGACGGGCGACGTCAGGCGTCGTAGTCCTGGTCCATGCGGTCCTGGGCCTCCTGCTGGGCGCGACGGGGCTCCTCCTCGGAGCGGTCGCGACCCTGGGAGGCGCGCTGGGAGGCCTGGTCCTTCGCCTTGCCCGCGGCCTGCTTGGCCTGCTCGCTGAGCTTCTGCGCCTTGTCCTTGAACTGGTCCTGCATACCCATGGAAATTCACTCCTAGACGGGTGAGGGACGGCCGGGGCGGTATGCCTCTCCGGCCTCGACCAGCCTTGCACGGGCAAACATTCCACGCATTTCGATCAGTCACGCACGGCTACCGCGCGGCGGTCCCCTCCGTCCGCTCCTGCTCGTCGGCCGCGCCCCCGGCGCCCACGAGCCCCTTGGAGACCGAGCCGAGCCGCGGCTCGAAGCGGCGCATCTCGCGCTGTCCGACGGTCGCGATCATGCCGGGCAGGTAGCCGCGTACCGACTGCATCCCGCGCAGCCACCACTGCGCGTACACATGGGCGGAGCGCCGCTCGATGCCCGCGACGATCCGGTCGACGGCCGGGCCGAGCGGGTACGTGCGGTTCGCCGGCCACGGCAGCCGCTGCCGCAGCTCCTTCATGACGTCGTCCTGGTCGGCGCCCCGCACCATGTCCGTGTCGGTCCAGGAGAGGTAGCCGACGCCGACCTTCACGCCCTTGTACGCGACCTCGGCGCGCAGGCTGTGCGCGAAGGCCTCCACGCCCGACTTGGAGGCGCAGTACGCCGTCATCATCGGGGCCGGGGTGAGCGCGGCGAGCGAGGCGATCTGGAGGAAGTACCCCCGGGACTCCATGAGGACGGGCAGGAACGCCCGGCCCGTGACGGCGCCGCCGATGAGGTTGACCTCGATGACCCGCCGCCAGGCGCCCGGGTCGGACTCGACGAACGGACCGCCCGCCGCGACACCGGCGTTGGCGACGACGATGTCGACCTTCCCGAACCGCTCCTTCACCTCGGCGGCGACCTTCGCCATCGCCTCGTGGTCGGTGACGTCGGCGTGCCACCAGTCGGCCTCGGTGTGCAGCCGTCCGGCGACCTCCTTGAGCTGCTCCGGCTCCAGGCCGACCAGCGCGATCTTCGCGCCGCGCGCGGAGAGCTTGCGGGCGAGGAGTTCGCCGACGCCACGCGCGCCTCCGGTGACGACCGCGACCTGTCCTTCCAGGCTCACCCTGCTCATGCCTCTGCCTCCTCGGTCTCCTTGACGCCCAGGTACGTCAGGGTCAGTTCGCGGATCTGTGCGGTGACGGCCTCCGGGGCCTCCACCGGGGTCAT
This sequence comes from Streptomyces wedmorensis, assembly GCF_000716445.1. Classification (GTDB taxonomy): domain Bacteria; phylum Actinomycetota; class Actinomycetes; order Streptomycetales; family Streptomycetaceae; genus Streptomyces; species Streptomyces wedmorensis. The sequence continues at coordinate 44,647 of NZ_JNWK01000007.1, read as the reverse complement.
GTGGCCCATGCCGGGGAGTTCGACGAGGCCCGTGCAGTGCGGGAGTGCCTCGGCCATGGCGCGGGAGTGGACGGCCGGGGTGAGCCGGTCGGCGGTGCCGACGAGGACGGCGACCGGCAGCCGCAGCTCTCGCACGCCCGGTTCCAGGTCGAGGCCGGCGAGGACCTGCGACCAGCCGTGGCGGGCGCCGCGGGGGCAGGCGTGGACGATCCGGGCGCAGGCCTCGACGCGGTCGGGCGCCGCTCCCGGTCCCATCGTCGCGTACTTGAGGACCTTCTTCGAGACGGCGTTGACCGGGCCGAGCGGCGCCTTCGCGCCGAGGACGGCCGCGGTCAGCCGGCTGCGCAGCGCGCCCGGCCCGAGCGGGACGACGGTGGCCTCGGCGGTCAGCCGCGAGGGCCCGGTGGAGCAGAGGAGGGCCGCGGCGGCGTGCTGCCGGAGGCCGGGGCGCCCGGCTGCGGCCATGATCGTCATGCCGCCCATGGAGTGGCCCGCGAGGACGGCCCGCTCGCCGGGGCCGAGGGTGGCCGCGAGCACCGCCTCCAGGTCGTCGGCGAGCGCCGTCGTGGAGTAGCCGCCGGGACCGGGCGCGGGGGACCTGCCGTGGCCGCGCTGGTCGTAGGCGATGACCCGGTGGTCGGCGGCGAGGGACCGTATCTGCTCGGCCCAGAAGGCGATCGAGCAGGTCCAGCCGTGGGCGAGGACGACGGCGGGCGCGCCCTCGGGGCCGTACACCTCGACGTGGACGCGGGAGCCGTCGGCGGAGACGGCGGTGAGTGCGCGGGACTCCGGCAGCGGGGTCAGGTGGCGGCTCACTGGGCGGCCTCCTTCTTGCGCGGGGTGCGGGCCTTGGCGGCGGGTGCGGTCCTGGGGGCGCGGATGACCTCGTACTCGGAGAGGTCGACCTGCCGGGTCTCGCGCCGGAACTCGCCCGTGGTGCCCGGCCACAGGGTGGTGTTGCGTCCGTTGGCGTCGAGGTACCAGCTCTCGCAGCCGCCGGACTTCCAGACGGTCCGCTCCATGCGGGCCTGCACCTTGCGGTTCCAGGCGCCGACGGCGGAGGGCCGGACGGCGAGGGCGGCGCGGCCGCCGAGGACGTTCAGCTGGCGCAGGTAGTCGGCCATGTAGTTCAGCTGGGACTCGATCATGAGGATCATCGAGGAGTTCCCGAGGCCCGTGTTGGGGCCGATGACCGTCATGAAGTTGGGGAAGCCGGCGGCGGTGGCGCCGCGCAGCGCCTCCATGCCGCCCTTCCACGTCTCGGCGAGGGTGCGTCCCTCGGCGCCGACGACCCGCTCGGCGATGGGCATGTCGGTGACGTGGAACCCGGTGCCGAAGACGATGGCGTCGACCTCGGTCTCGGTGCCGTCCGCGCCGACGAGGGTCGAGCCGCGGACCTCGCGGAGGCCGGAGGCGACGACGTCGACGTTGGGCTGCGCGACCGCCGGGTAGTACGTGTTGGAGAGCAGGATCCGCTTGCAGCCGATGCGGTACGAGGGGGTCAGCTTGGCCCGCAGCACGGGGTCCTTGACGGACTTGGCGATGTTGGCCTTGGCGAGCTTCTCGACCAGTCCGAGCTCGTTGGGGTGCTTGGTGAAGGCGCCGACCTGGAGTTCGCGGATGCCCCAGAGCAGGCCGCGGCGGAGGGTGCCGGTGACGGGCAGGGTGCGGTGGAGCCAGCGCTCGGGTCCGGTGATGGCCCGGTCCATGCGGCGCATGACCCAGGGGGGCGTGCGCTGGAAGAGGGTCAGCTTCCCGACCTTCGGCTGGATCGCGGGCACGATCTGGATGGCGGAGGCGCCGGTGCCGATCATGGCGACGCGCTTGCCGGTGAGGTCGTAGTCGTGGTCCCACTGGGCGGAGTGGAAGACCTTGCCGGGGAAGTCGGCGAGCCCCGGGATGTCGGGGATCTTGGGGTCGGAGAGCGGTCCGGTGGCGGAGACGACGACGTCGGCGCTGAAGGCGCCCCGGCTGGTCTCGATCTCCCAGCGCAGCGCCTCGGTGTCCCACTCCATCCGGAGCACCTCGTGGCCGAGCCGCAGGTGGGGGCGGATGCCGAAGGTGTCCGTGACGTGCTCCAGGTACGCCCGGATGTGCCGCTGTCCGGAGAAGGTCCGGGGCCAGTCGGGGTTGGGTGCGAAGGAGAAGGAGTAGAGGTGGGACGGTACGTCGCAGGCGCAGCCGGGGTAGCTGTTGTCCCGCCATGTGCCGCCCACGGAGTCGGCCCGTTCCAGGACCACGAAGTCGGTGATTCCCTCGCGGCGCAGCCGGACGGCCGCGCCCAGGCCGCCGAACCCCGATCCGATCACCGCCACCCGTACGTGCTCGTGCTTCGCCATGCCGCCTCCCGCGCCCGGCCCACTCCGCCAGCAATCACTGGCACAATCGGGACTGTAGAGCAGCTGCATACCGAGCGGTAGGGGTACGGCGAGGGAAAGTTACCGGCGGTACAACATAGGCTGGCGACGTGGCAGAAGGATCAGGACCCGACAGCGCGCACCCGGACTCCGGCGTGCGCGAGTACCGCATGGCGGAGCTGGCGAGCGCCGCCGGCATCACCGTGCGCACCCTGCGCTTCTACCGCGAACGCGGCCTGATCCCGCCGCCCCGCCGCGAAGGCCGCATCGCCTGGTACGACGAGCAGCACCTGGCCAGGCTCCGCACCATCGCCGCCCTCCTGGAGCGCGGCCACACCCTCAACGGCATCGCCGACCTCACCACCGCCTTCGAGAGCGGCCGCAACGTCCGCGAGGTCCTCGCCCTCGGCGCCCCCAGCGAGGAGGAGCCCGTCCGCCTCACCCCGGAGGAGCTCGCCGACCACTTCGCCGGCGAGGTCACCCCCGAGAACCTGGCCGCCGCCCTCGACCTCGGCTACCTCGTCACCGACGGCGAGGAGATCATCCACATCAGCCGCCGCCTCCTCGACGTCTCCGCCGCCCTCGTCCGCGAGGGCGTCCCCCTCGCCGAGGTCCTCAAGGCGGGCGCCCGCGTCCGCGAGCACGCCGACGCCCTCGCGCAGCTCTTCACCGAGCTGCTGCGCGCGCACGCCGGCGAGGAGGACGTCCGGCGGCTCCGCCCGCTCGCCAAGAGCGTCGTCGAGGCCGAACTCTCCATGGCCCTCGACCGCCACCTGCGCGACACCCCCTGATCCCGGGCCTCATGACCGCCTGACAGGTTCTTCGAAAGTTCTTCATGACCTCCGCCCTACGGTCGGTCCGCCCCCCGCACTCGCGGCCGGGCCCCACCGGAGGAACGGGAGAACCGATGAGGACCAACCGGGTGCTGCTCGCCGCGGCCGCCGCCGTCGTGGCGTTCGCGCTGACCGGCTGCGGGGACGGCGGCGGCGAGGCCGGAAGGATCCCGACGGCCGGCGACGGCGCGACGTCCGGCGGCACGACCGCCGGCCAGGCGTCCGGCAGCGGGAAGGACGAGGTCGCCGCGTACGTCGAAGGCCGCAGGGCCTACGTGAAGTGCCTGCGCGAGAACGGCATCGACGCCCCCGACCCCGACGCGAACGGTCAGGTCGACCTCGGCGACGGCGTGGCCCTCAAGAAGAACCCGACCTTCCGCACGGCCTCGGAGAAGTGTGCCCCGCTCAGCCCTCCGGTACCCGAGGAGATCGAGCGCAGGCTCGCCCCCAAGCTCACCCCCGAGCAGATCAAGACGCAGTTCGCCTTCGCCGACTGCATGCAGAAGAACGGCGCCCCCGACTTCCCCGACCCCGCACCCGACGGCAACGTCTACGGCGACGTCCAGTGGGACTCGACCACCGCCGCCGCCAAACAGGCCGCCCGCACCTGCGCCCCGATCATCGGCCAGCCGGTCGACCAGGGCCCGGGCAAGGGCTGAGCGATGAGCGGGATGTTCACGGACACCGGCACGACACCACCCCCGGATCCGGGCACGGGAGCGGGCACGGAGGCGAGCCCGCAGCCGGGTACGGGAGCGGGCCCGGCTGCGAGCACGAAGGCAGGCCCGCAGCCGGGCCCGGGAGCGGGCGCCGAGGCGGAGCCGCCACCGGAGGGGACGGCTCCCCCGCGCGCGCCCGGTCGCCGGCGGAGCCGTACGGCCCTCCTCGCCGCCGCCCTCGTGGCGGTCACGGCGGTCGCCGCCGTCGGCGCGCTCGGCCTCGGCGGCGGCGGCGAGGCCCCCACCGCCCCGCCCCGGACGGGCTCCACGATCACCGTCACCCGCACCACCCTGGTCGAACGAACCAAGGTCGAGGGCACGTTGGGGTACGGGGCCGAGATACCGGCACCGGTGAAGGCCACCGGCACCGTCACCTGGCTCCCGGAGGCCGGCGCCACCGCCGAACGCGGCGACACCCTGCTCCGGGTGGACGACCGCCCGGTGGTGCTGCTCTACGGCACCCTCCCGATGTACCGCGAACTGGGCCTGACGACGAGCACCACCACCCCGGAGGCCGGCTCCCCGGCACCCCCGAGCCCGGGCACCACAGACGGCAAGGGCGGCACCGGAGGAAACACGGACGGCGGCGCGGCGGGCGGGAGCACGGACGGCGCCACGGACCCGCGTACGGGCAAGGGCATGGACACGGGCACGGGCACGGGCACGGGCACGGACACCACCCCGCCCCCGTCCTCCGGCGCCCCGGCCGCCACCCCGGAGCCGCTCCGGGGCATGGACGTCCTCCAGTTCGAGTCCAACCTCGCCGCGCTCGGCTACACCGGCTTCACCGTCGACGAGAACTTCACGTCCGGCACCGAACGGGCCGTCAAACGCTGGCAGAAGGCCCTCGGCGTGCCCGAGACCGGCCGGATCGGCCTCGGCGACGTCGTCTACGCCTCCGGCCGGATCCGCATCGGCCAACCCGGCGTCCGGCTCGGCGCGGCCGCCGGCGACAACGCCCTGACCTACACCGGCACCACCCGCAAGGTCGTCGTCAACGCGTCGGCGCAGGAGGCCTCCTGGGCCGTGCGCGGCACCGGCGTCACCGTCATCCTGCCCGACGGAAACCCCGTACGGGGCGAGGTCGCCTCGGTGGGCAGGCAGGCGACCGCACCCGAGGGAGGCGCGGGGAACACGCCCCCGACGCTCCCGGTCACGATCACCGTCCCCGACCAGGGGGCCCTCGGCCGCCTGGAGAGCGGCCCCGTCACCGTCGAGTACACGGGCAGGCGCCGCGAGAACGTCCTGACCGTCCCGGTCGCGGCCCTGGTGGCGCTCGCCGAGGGCGGGCACGGCCTGGAGACCCCGGACGGCCGCTTCGTCGCCGCCCGGACGGGCCTCTTCGCCGACGGCATGGTCGAGGTGAGCGGCCCGGCTCTCCGCGAGGGCATGAAGGCGAGGATCCCGCAGTGAGCGACACCGGCAACGGGACTCCGGTCGTCGAGTTCCGGGCGGTCTCGAAGACGTACCCCGGCGGGGTCCCGGCGGTCCGGGACGTGACGCTGCGGGTCCGGCGGGGCGAACTCGTCGCGATCGTCGGCCCGTCGGGCTCGGGGAAGTCCAGCATGCTGAACCTGATGGGCAGCCTCGACCGGCCCTCCGCCGGCTCGGTCCTGGTCGACGGGCACGACGTGGCCGCCCTCACGGACCGGGAGGTCTCCGCGCTGCGGGCCGGGCGGATCGGCTTCGTCTTCCAGCAGTTCCACCTGGCGGTCGGCGTCCCGGTCCTCGACGCGGTCGCGGACGGCCTGCTGTACGCCGGGGTCCCGCTGCGCCGCCGCCGCTCCCGCGCGGCCGCGGCCCTGGCCCGCGTCGGCCTCGGCCACCGCCTCCACCACCTCCCGCACCAGCTGTCCGGCGGCGAACGCCAACGGGTCGCGGTGGCCCGGGCGGTGGTCGGCGAACCGGCGGTGCTGCTCGCCGACGAACCGACCGGAAACCTGGACTCCGCGTCCGGCGCCGCGGTCCTGGCGCTCCTGCGCGAGCTGAACGCGGCGGGCACCACCGTCGTGGTCATCACCCACGACCGCGAGATCGCGGCCGCGCTGCCCCGCCGCATCGAGATGCGGGACGGCCGGGTGGTCGCCGACACCGCCGCCGAACCCCCGATCGGAGCGCTCGGATGATCCCCGCCCCCCGAAGGGGAAGGCACGGCAGGCGCGGCGCCCGGGACGACGGACCGCTCCGCCCGGCCCGGCTCCGCCCCGCCGACGTGATCCGGCTCGGCGGCACCGGCCTGCGCACCCGCCCGCTGCGCGTCTTCCTCTCCGCCCTCGGCATCGCGATCGGCGTCGCCGCCATGATCGCGGTGGTCGGCATCTCCGGCTCGGGCCGGGCGGAGGTCGACCGCCGACTCGACGCACTCGGCACCAACCTGCTCCGGGTCGCCCCCGGCTCCGCCCTCGGCGGGGAGCAGACGAAACTGCCGGCCGACGCGGTCCGCATGATCGGCCGCGTGCCGCCGGTCCGCGAGGTCGCCGCCACCGGGGCCGTCGAGGCCCACGTCTACCGCAACGAGCGGATCGCCGTCGGCCGGACCGGCTCCCTCGCCGTCCTCGCGGCCGACGACGGCCTGCTCCCCGCCGTCGGCGGCCGCCTCCACCGCGGCCGCTGGCTGGACGCGGCGACCGCGCGCTACCCGGCGGTCGTCCTCGGCGCGACCGCCGCCCAGCGGCTCGACGTGTACGCCCCGGGGACCCGGGTCCGGATCGGGGACCACTGGTTCTCCCTGATCGGCGTCCTCGACCCCGTACCGCTCGCTCCCGAACTGGACGGTGCCGCGCTCGTCGGCTGGCCCGCGGCCCGCACGTACCTGCGGTTCGACGGTCACCCCTCGACGGTGTACGTCCGCACCGACGACAGCGCCGTCGCGGCGGTACGGGCGGTGCTCCCGGCCACCGCCGACCCGGAGAGCCCCTCCGAGGTCCAGGTCTCCCGCCCCTCGGACGCGCTCGCCGCCCGCGAAGCCACCGAGTCGGCCCTCACCGGTCTGCTGCTCGGCCTCGGCGGGGTCGCACTCCTCGTCGGCGGCGTCGGGGTCGGCAACACCATGGTGATCTCCGTCCTGGAACGCCGCCCCGAGATCGGGCTCCGCCGTGCCCTCGGCGCCACCCGGGGCCAGATCCGCGCCCAGTTCGTCACCGAGTCCCTGCTGCTCTCCGTCATCGGCGGCCTCGGCGGCACCGTCCTCGGCACCCTCATCACCGCGGCCTACGCCCTCAGCAGGGTCTGGCCCACGGTCGTCCCGGTATGGGCCACCGCCACCGGAGTGGGCGCCACCCTCCTCATCGGCATGCTCGCCGGCCTCTATCCAGCAGTACGCGCCAGCCGCCTGGCCCCGACCGTCGCCCTGGCCGGCACCTGACGCCCCTCCCGCCCCGGCGGCGCCGACTCCGGCCAATCCGGCGCCACCGGAAGCAGATTCCCCGGCACCCTTTCCCGGCTCGTATCCCAGCCCTTACTCCGGCCCCTTATTCCGACCCCTTACTCCGACCCTTTCCCGGCGCCTTGTCCCGGCTCCGCGGGAATTCCCCCTCCCCCGCCATCCGCTATCCGCTATCCGCTATCCGCCCGTCTCCGCGATGCTGCCGAATTCACACTTCTCGGCGATTCCCCGGGAGTTATTCGGTTTTCCCGGAACTCCCCGGATTCCGCGGGGACGGCAGCACGATCGTGAAGACCGAGCCGATGCCCACCTCGCTCGCCACCTCGACGGCCCCGTGGTGGTCGGCGACGATCTGGCGGGCGATCGAGAGGCCGAGGCCGCTGCCACCGGTGGCCCGGCCGCGGGCCGCGTCCGCCCGCCAGAACCGGTCGAAGAGCCGGGGCAGATCGGCGGCCGGGATCCCGCCGCCGGTGTCCCGGACGGCGATCCGCACCATCTCGTCCCGCTCGGCGAGTTCTAGCCGCACCCCGCCTCCGGGCGCCGTGTGCCGCACCGCGTTGCCGACCAGGTTGCCCAGCGCCTGCCGCAGCCGGTCGGGGTCCCCGTGCAGCCGTACGGTGCCGGGGCCCGCGCCCACCACGTCGAGGGCCACCCCGGCGGCCGCCGCCCGGGCACTGTGCGCGGTCCGGCAGGCCTCGACGAGCTCCCGGGCGTCCAGGGGCCTGCGGTGGTACGTGAGGGCGCCCGCCTCGGCGAGCGCGAGGTCCTGGAGGTCGTCCACGATCCGCTGCTGGAGCAGCACCTCCTCGTGGAGCGAGTCGAGCAGCTCGGCGTCGGCCTGGAGGACCCCGTCGCGCAGGGCCTCCAGGTAGCCGCGCAGATTGGCGAGGGGGGTCCGCAGCTCGTGGGCGATGTCGCCGACGAGCCGGCGCTGCCGCTCCTCGCTGTCCTGGAGGGAGCCGGCCATCCGGTTGAAGGACCGGCCCAGCTCGGCGATCTCGTCCCGGCCCGACGCCGGCACCCTGCGCCCGAGGTCGCCCTCGCCGAGCCCCCGCGAGGCCGCCGTGAGGGCGCGTACGGGACGGAGCACGGTCCGGCTGAGCAGCAGGGCGCAGGCGATGGCGGCGGCGGTGACCCCGGCGGCGACGCCGATCGCGGGGCCGACCGCGAGGCTCTGCCCGGCGTCGTCGACGGCGCCGAGGCGGACGGTGAGCGGCTGGGGGGCGACGGCGGCGGTCCGTTCGGTGAAGACGCGGCGCAGACAGGCGAGGGTGTCGGCCTTGTGGGGGGCGCGGCAGCCGTCGGCCGCGAGGACGTCGGCGGGGCGCGGGGCACCCGGGGCGGCATCGGTGCACGGTGCCGCCCCCGGCACGCCGCCCGGGGCCTTCCCGCCGTCCTGGAAGAGCGGGATGCCGAACTTGCCGGGCAGGACGGTGACCCGGTGACCGACCCGGGTGAGGCAGGCGGCGTAGGTGACGTTGGCGTTGTAGCGGGCGATCACGGGGGCCGTCACCTTGCGCATGGATCCCTCCTCCCAGGCCGCGGGGAACTCCAGGCGGTGCCTCGGGTCGACGAGGAGCGCGGGCGCGGTGCCGCCGGGTCGCGGGTCGCGGCCGAGGAGGGTGTCGGAGTCGGCGATCTGGCCCTGCCGGTCGGTGCCGATCCGGATGCGCTGCCCGGTCTTCTCGGCGAGGGCGCGCACGGTGGCGGCGACGCCGTCCCAGGTGCCGTGGCCCGCGCCGTAGGCGCGGAGCTGTTCGGTGATGGCGGCGAGGGACTGGCGGTCGGCCGCGGCGGACTCGCGGACCTGGCTGCCGGCCTGGCGCAGGGTGAGCCAGGCGGTGGCGGAAGTGGCGGCGACGGCGACGAGCAGGACGAGGGCGAGGACGCGGAGGCGGAAGCTCACGCCCGTGCCCCGCCGTCCGAGAGGCGGTAGCCGCGTCCGTACACGGTCTCCAGGTGGCGGGGGCGGGCCGGGTCGGGCTCCAGCTTCAGCCGGAGGTTGCGCACATGGGCGTCGACCGTGCGTTCCAGGACGTCGCTGTCGAAGCCGAAGACCCGCTCGATGATCTGGGCGCGGGAGAAGACCCGGCCGGGTTCGCGGGCGAGGGCCTCCAGGAGGGAGAACTCCTTGGAGGTGAGGGCGACGGGCCGGCCGGCGACGCGGACCTCGAAGCGGGCCGTGTCGAGCTCCACGGCGCCGACCCGCAGCAGTGCGTCGCGGGTGGCGGCGCCGGTCGCCCGGGACCGGCGCAGGAGCGCGCGGACCCGGGCGGTCAGTTCGCGCGGACTGTAGGGCTTGGTGAGGTAGTCGTCGGCGCCGAGGTCGAGGCCGAGGAGCATGTCCTCCTCGGTGCTGCGCGCGGTCAGCAGGAGGATCGGCACGTCCGATCCCTCGGAGCGCAGGATGCGGCACACGTCGAGGCCGTCGACGAAGGGCAGCATCACGTCGAGGACGACGAGATCCGGCCGTACGGAACGCACCTTTTCCAATGCGGACCGCCCATCGGCGACGACCTGGACGGTATTTCCTTCTCGTTCCAGATAGATCCGAATCAGCCGCGACTGCTTTTCGTCGTCCTCGGCGATCAGAATGCGCGCACTCAACGACTCTCCCCACCCGGTTCCGCCCCTTTACCGGCACGGTACCGCGCGGAAAGGCGCTACAGGTCGTAGACGGCGGTCACGGGTGCGTGGTCGCTCCAGCGCTCCTCGTGGGTGGCGGCGCGCTCGACGTACGCCTTCACGGCCTTGGCAGCGAGACCGGGCGTGGCGATCTGGTAGTCGATGCGCCAGCCGCTGTCGTTGTCGAAGGCACGGCCGCGGTAGGACCACCAGGAGTAGGGGCCCTCCTGCTCGGGGTGCAGGGCGCGGACGACGTCGACGTAACCGCCCTCGCCCTCCTCGAGGACCCGCCCCAGCCACTCCCGCTCCTCGGGCAGGAAGCCGGCGTTCTTCTTGTTGGACTTCCAGTTCTTGAGGTCGGCCTCGCGGTGGGCGATGTTCCAGTCGCCGCAGACGACGACCTCGCGCCCGTCGGCGGCGGCCCGCCCCCTGAGCTCCTTGAGGTAGGGCAGGAACTCGCCCATGAACCGGTACTTCTCGTCCTGGCGCTCGGTGCCGACCTCGCCCGACGGCAGGTAGAGGCTGGCGACGGTCACGCCGGGCAGGTCGGCCTCGACGTAGCGGCCGCTGCCGTCGAACTCCTCCGACCCGAAGCCGACGCGGACCCGGTCGGGCTCGCGCCGTGTGTACAGGGAGACCCCGGCGCGCCCCTTGGCCGCGGCCGGCGCGTGGACGGTGAACCATCCCTCGGGCGCCCGCACCTCGGCGGGCAGCTGCGCCTCCTCGGCGCGCACCTCCTGGAGGCAGACGGCATCGGCCGAGGTGCCGGCCAGCCACTCGACGAAGCCCTTCTTGGCGGCGGCACGGAGACCATTGACATTCGCGGTCGTGACAGTGAGCATCCCGGGAGAATACCGACACCCGCCTGGTGCATACATGTACGATATTCCGCATGAACATCCAGCCCACGCCCTATGACCACCCGGACGCCGTCAAACTCCAGGACGCCGTCCAGGCCGAGTACGCCGTCCGCTACGGCGACGAGGGCGATGTCACACCCCTGGACGCGGCGATGTTCACCCCGCCCCACGGCCTCTACCTCCTCGCCTACGACGAGGACGGCACCCCCCTCGCCTCCGGCGGCTGGCGCACCCAGGACGCCAACCCCGAGAACTACTCCGACGGCGACGCCGAGCTCAAGCGCATGTACGTCGTCCCCGAAGCCCGCGGCCTCGGCCTCGCCCGCCGCATCCTCGCCGCCCTCGAATCCGACGCCCGCGCCGCCGGCCGCACCCGCATGGTCCTCGAAACCGGCACCGCCCAACCCGAGGCCATCTCCCTCTACCTCTCCAGCGGCTACGTCCCCGCCCCCAAGTTCGGCCACTACCGCCACTACCCCAACAGCCGTTGCTACGCGAAGCCCCTCTGAGCCGGCCTCACCCCACCGCACGCGAAAGGGCGGGACGTCCGAGAACGTCCCGCCCTTTCACCGCGGGCGCCACCCGGCGCCACAACGAAGAGGATCCCGCCCGATCTTGCGATCGGACGGGATCCTCAGTGTCTGTGGACCTGTGGGGATTTGAACCCCAGACCCCCTCGATGCGAACGAGGTGCGCTACCAGACTGCGCCACAGGCCCTTGCGACGTGTGAAACATTAGCATCCCGACCGGCTGAGACAAAAATCGGTTCCCGCGCAGGTCAGCCGGGGGCCGCCGCGGGCCCCCGGGCGGGGGTCATTCGTTGGCGGCGCGGGGGCGGTCGTCGTCGGCGTACTGGTCGAAGAGGGGGGTGCGGCCGTGGTCGCGGGTGCGGCGCGACGGGTTGGCGCGCTGGCGGGGGGCCGGGGAGGGGGCGGGGGTCGGGTCGGCGGCCGTGGAGGAGCGGGCGGCGCTCCAGGTCTCCGGGTCCGTGATGTCGATGCCGCTGGTGGCGCGCGGGGCGACCGGGGCGGTGACGTAGGTGGGGAGCGGCACCGGGACGGGGTCCCAGCTGTCGCCGCGGGCGGGCCCGCGCTCGCGCTGCTGGTCGACCCACTCCGCGTGGTCGGTCTGCTCGACGAGGGCCCGGCGGTCGGCCTCCTGCGGGGACGGCGCCGGGTCGGGAACGGGTTCCGGCGTCGGGGCCGGGCGACGGCTCTCCCTGAGCCGGGCGGCCGCGGCCTCGGCACGGCGGCGGTCCATGACGTACACGAAGCGCCGCCGCTCCTGGACCCGCAGGTGCACGATGTACGCGCTCAGGAGCAGCGCGGGGACCGCGGGCGCCCACAGGAAGGTGACGCCGCCGACGGCCGCGACGACCGCGCCGAGCGTGAAGGCGGCGAAGAGGAGCGTCGTGGTGCGCCGGCGCCTGGCGAGGACCTTGCCCCGGCGGGCGCGCTCGGCGGCGGCCCCCGCGGCGCCCGCGGCGGGGCGGGCCGCGGCGGACGCCTGAGCGGCGCCCGCGACGGGGCCGGGGGCCGGGGCGGGTTCCGGTTCGGGCTCCGGGAGTTCCAGGCGCGCCTCGGTTCTGGCCGCGGGCGCGGAGAAGGCCCGGACGTCGACCGAGCTCAGATGCTCGGTCGCCACGTCCGGGTCCACGTCGGGCGTCGGGCCCTCCGCCGTACGGTCCCGCTCCTTGAGCTCCTTGGCGTACCGGCGCTCCATGCCCGCCCGTCCGGACAGCAGCCGGATGGCGGTGCTGAAGCGTTCCGTCGGACGGGCTTCGTTCAGCTCGTCCTGCCTGCGGAGCCACATCGGCACCAAGTAGGCGGCCCAGGCCCCGACGATGACTGCGTAGATGAGGCCGCTGCTGCTCACGCATCACACGGTAGAGGGGTTCGCGCGGGGCCATCGGCCAATTGGCCCGGTGTGTCGCACGATCTGGCTGATATCACTGAACTTTTTTGTGATTGTTCAGATCGTTTGCATGCCAACTACCGATTGAATTCGAACACTTATTTTATTCTTGCCTGGTGCCAGCGCCTCAACAGCCCCTCCGGCACCTCCTCCGCCGTCAGCGCGAAGACCAGATGATCGCGCCAGGCACCGTCGATGTGGAGATAACGCGGCCGCAGCCCCTCCTCGCGGAACCCGAGCTTCTCCACCACCCGGCGCGACGGCCCGTTCTCCGGGCGGATGCACACCTCCATCCGGTGCAGCCCGACCACGCGGAAGCAGTGGTCGACGGCGAGCGCGACCGCCGTCGGCATCACCCCGCGCCCGGCCACCTCGCTGTCCACCCAATACCCCACGTGCCCGGAGCACATCGAGCCCCAGGCGATGCCGGCCACCGTCAACTGCCCGACGAGCCGCCCCTGATACTCGATGACGAACGGCAGCATCCGGCCCGCGTTCGCCTCCGACCGCAGATGGCGCACCATCTGACGGTACGTCGGGCGCTGCGCGACCGGACCGCCCGGAGGCGGCGGCGGAACCGTCGCCTCCCAGGGCCGCAGCCACTCCCGGTTGCGCCGGTTCACCTCACGCCAGGCCCGCTGGTCGCGCATCCTTATCGGCCGGAGCGCGACGTCCCCGTCCACGAGGATCACCGGCCACGTCGGGATCACGACGGTCTCGGGTGGTCGCCGCCGCGGATCTGGTCGACGGCGTGCCGGAGCAGCGGCTCCAGGACGGCCAGGCCGTCCCGCACGCCCCCCGGGGACCCCGGCAGATTCACGATCAGCGTGCCGCCCGCGACCCCGGCGAGACCGCGCGAGAGCGCCGCCGTGGGCACCTTCTCCCGCCCGTACGCCCGGATCGCCTCCGGGATGCCGGGGATCTCGCGGTCGAGGATCCCGCGGGTGACCTCCGGGGTCTCGTCGGTGGGCGAGATGCCCGTGCCGCCGGTGGTGACGACCACGTCGTACCCGGCCGCCACCGCCGCCCGCAGCGCCGCCTCGACGGGCGCCCCGTCCGGGACGACCCGCGGACCGTCCACGGCGAAGCCCATGGCGGTCAGGCCCTCGACGATCAGCGGACCGCCCTTGTCCTCGTAGACCCCGGCGGACGCCCGATTGGACGCGGTGACGACCAGCGCCGAGTAGGGCGCGGACAGAGCGGCGCCGGCCCCCTCGCCGAGCGCGGACGGAACCGACGCGGCCGCCTGCTCCTGATGGCCGTGCTCGTGGCCGTGGCCGTTCTCGTCCGAGCCCGCCACCCGGCCCCCGCGCGTCACGAGGTGCTCCGTGTCCAGTGGCCCGACTTGCCGCCCGTCTTCTCCTCCACCCGTACGTCGGAGATGACCGCGCCCTTGTCGACCGCCTTGATCATGTCGACGACCGTCAGAGCGGCCACCGAGACCGCCGTCAGGGCCTCCATCTCGACGCCGGTGCGGTCCGTGGTCTTCACCGTCGCGAGGATCTCCACCGCCTCGTCGGTGACCGCCAGGTCCAGGGTCACGCCGGAGACCGCGAGCGGGTGGCACAGCGGGATGAGGTCGGGGGTCTTCTTCGCCCCCATGATCCCGGCGATCCGGGCGGTCGCGAGCGCGTCCCCCTTCGGAACGCCCTCGCCCCGCAGCAGCTCGATCACGCGCGGCGATACGAGGACCCTCCCGCTGGCCCGCGCGGTGCGGGCCGTGACGTCCTTCGCGGAGACGTCGACCATGCGGGCCGCACCCGCCTCGTCGATGTGGGTGAGACCTTGCTGCGTGCTCATGGCCGTGACACTCCCGGTCGCTGTATGGGGACGACACCGTACCCCCACCCTCGCCCCCTCAGCCGAGGAGGACCACTTCCAGGGTGCTGCCCGGTTCGACGTCGGTCGTCCCTTCCGGGACGACGAGGAGGCAGTCGGCGTGGGCGAGGGCGGCGATGAGGTGGGAGCCGGCGCCGCCCACGGGGGTGACGGTGCCGGCTGCCGGGTCGTAGGTGCCGCGCAGGAACTGGCGGCGGCCGGGCGGCGACGAGAGGGCCTTGTCGGTGGCGAGGACGGCTTGGACGCGGGGCCGGTGGAGGTCCTCGACGCCCATCAGGGCGCGGATCGCGGGGCGGACGAACAGCTCGAAGGAGACGTACGAGGAGACCGGGTTGCCCGGCAGGGCGAGGAGCGGGATCTGCTCGGTGCCGATCGCGCCGAAGCCCTGCGGCTTGCCGGGCTGCATGGCCAGCTTGCGGAAGTCGACCTGGCCGTCGGCGGTCAGCGCCTCCTTCACCACGTCGTACGCGCCGACGCTCACCCCGCCCGTGGTCACGATGAGGTCGGCCCGGATGAGCTGGTCCTCGATGGTGGCGCGCAGGGATTCGGCGTCGTCGGCGACGGCGCCGACCCGGTAGGCGAGCGCGCCGGCGTCCCGGGCGGCCGCGGCGAGCGCGAAGCTGTTGGAGTCGTGGATCTGGCCCTCGCCCAGCGGCTCGCCGGGCTGGACCAGCTCGCTGCCGGTGGAGAGGACGACGACCCGGGGGCGGGGGCGGACCTTCACGGTGCCCCGGCCGATCGCGGCGAGCAGGCCGATCTGCGGCGGCCCCAGGACGGTGCCGGCCGCGAGGGCGAGCTCCCCGGCCTTCACGTCGCTGCCCGCCCTGCGGACGTGGGCGCCGGCCTCGGCGGACCGGTGGACCCGGACCTCGCCCGCGGCGCCCTCGGGTGCGGCGCTCGCGGCGCGCATGCCGGTGGCCGCGCCCCCGCCCGTGCCGCCGTCGGTCCACTCGACGGGGACGACGGCTTCGGCGCCGGGCGGCAGCGGGGCTCCGGTCATGATCCGGGCGGCCTGGCCGGGGCCGACGGTGGGCAGTCCGCCGTCGCCGGCCGCGACGTCGCCGACGACCGTGAGGACGGCGGGGAACTCCTCGGTGGCGCCGGTGACATCGGCGACCCGGACCGCGTACCCGTCCATGGAGCTGTTGTCGAAGGGGGGCAGCGCGACCGGCACCGTGACGTCCTCGACGAGGACGCAGCCCTGGGCGTCGAGGAGTTGCAGCTCGATGGGTTCGAGCGGGCCGACGGTCGCGAGGATGTCGGCCAGGTGCTCGTCCACCGACCACAGGTCGCGGGCCGGGCCCGCGCAGGGGTCCGGCGCCGTGTCCTCGTGACCGTGGGCGCTGTCGTCGGGGGTCGGCGACGGTGCCGTGCTGCTGCTCAAGGTGCTACATCTCCTCGCTGACGTATCTCCGGAGCCAGGCCCGGAAGTCCGGTCCCAGATCTTCACGTTCGCACGCGAGTCTGACAATGGCACGCAGATAGTCCCCGCGGTCACCGGTGTCATAGCGGCGCCCCTTGAACACGACGCCGTGGACCGGGCCGCCGATCTTCTCGTCGGCGGCGAGTTTCTGCAGGGCGTCGGTCAGCTGGATCTCGCCGCCACGGCCCGGCTCGGTGTCCCGCAGCGTCTCGAAGACGGCCGGGTCGAGCACGTAGCGGCCGATGATCGCGTAGTTGCTCGGCGCCTCCGACGGCTCCGGCTTCTCGACGAGGTCCGTCACCCGCACCACGTCCGCGTCGACGGTGGCCTCGACCGCGGCGCAGCCGTACAGGTGGATCTGCGAGGGCTCGACCTCCATGAGGGCGATCACGCTGCCGCCCTCGCGCTCCTGGATCTCGACCATGCGGGCGAGGAGCGGGTCGCGCGGGTCGATCAGGTCGTCGCCGAGGAGGACGGCGAAGGGCTGGTCGCCGACGTGCGGGGCGGCGCACAGCACGGCGTGGCCGAGGCCGCGCGGGGCGCCCTGGCGCACGTAGTGCATGGTGGCGAGGTCGCTGGACTCCTGGACCTTGGAGAGGCGCTCGTCGTCGCCCTTCCGGCTCAGGGCTTCCTCCAGCTCGTAGTTCCGGTCGAAGTGGTCCTCCAGGGGCCTCTTGTTCCGGCCGGTGATCATCAGGACGTCGGAGAGACCGGCCGCGACGGCCTCCTCGACGACGTACTGGATGGCCGGCTTGTCGACGACCGGCAGCATCTCCTTGGGCGTCGCCTTCGTCGCCGGGAGGAAGCGGGTGCCGAGGCCCGCGGCGGGGATGACAGCCTTGCTGATCCGGCCGAGCCTGGGGAGCGACTGATTCATGTGTGCACTTTAGTCGTTCGGAATGAGAGGAAGATGTGGCTTCGGTTAACTTCCTCCACATAAAGACAGTTACGAGAAGTTCATGCATTCACATGAGGCCGTCATGACACCTGAGATGTCCGAAAAGACCCTGCTGCGCAGTCGACTTCTGGCCGAGCGGGCCGCTCTGAGCACCGATTCCCTTGCGGACGCGACCGAATCCCTCGCTCGCCGGGGTGTGGAACTGGCCGAACTCGCGGAGGCGTCCACCGTCGCCGCGTACGTGTCGGTGGGCCGCGAGCCGGGCACGCGCGCGCTGCTCGACGCGCTCCACTCGCGCGGGGTCCGGGTCCTGCTGCCCGTCCTGCTCCCGGACAACGATCTGGACTGGGCGGCGTACGAGGGGCGGGAGGCGTTGGCCAAGGCCGGCCGCGGCCTCCTGGAGCCGACCGGGCCCCGACTCGGCCCCGAGGCCGTGTGCGCCGCCGACGCCGTCCTGCTGCCGGGCCTCGCGGTCGATGCGCGCGGGATGCGGCTCGGGCGGGGCGGCGGCTCGTACGACCGGGTTCTCGCGCGGCTGGCAAGGGCGGGCAAGGACCCCGCCCTGGTGGTCCTCCTGTACGCGAACGAGGTGGTCGCCCGGGTCCCGGAGGAACCGCACGACCACCCCGTCCACGCGGTGGTGACCCCGGCCGGGGTCACCCGCTTCAGGCCCTGATCAGGGCTTGAGGACCAGCCTGTCCTTCGTCGCCGCGTCGACCGCCGCACCGCCGTAGGCCCAGTCGAGGAGCTCGCCCCTGGCCCAGGCGTCCGTCTGGTCGGTGTAGTTCGAGTGGAAGGCGTGACCGGAGGCGCCGGTCAGGTTGATCCACCGGGACTTGTCCCAGTCGCCGACGTTGACCACCATCCGCATCGACGGCACCCAGATCACCTCGTAGCCGCCGGCCGCGTTCCAGCCGGTGGCGTCGACCGCCGCCTCGCCGCCGCCCAGGTTCCACGGGCCGCGGTTGAGGAGCTGCTGCACGACGCCGGGTCCGGCGGTGCCGAGGGTCTGGTTCTGCAGGGTCAGCTGGTGCAGCCGGCCCCAGCTCCAGGTGGTGACGTCCTTGCCGAGCTTGGCGGTCAGCTCCCAGCGGGCGTCCTTCATGGCCCGGGCGAGCAGCTGGTCACGGGTCTCGGTGGCCTGGTCGGTGCGGTTGCCCGGGGTGACCCACCAGTCGCTCTTCTCCTTCTTGAGGAGCGGGCGGACCACCTCGTACCAGCGGTCGCCGCCGTCCGGCTGCGCCGAGTCGGGGTCGCGCTCGCCGCACTCGCGGACGAGCTTGTTCTGCTCGTCGACCGGGCCGGTGGCGTCGACCGGGCGGACGTTGATGCAGTCGCCCTCGGCGCGCAGCTCCTTGGGCAGCTTGTTCCCGAAGGCGAGCTTGAGGACGTTGCGCCAGACCGCGTTGAAGTAGGCGGCGGCGGCCGAGTCGGGCTCCTGGGTGTAGTCCCAGCCTTCGAGGAGCTTCTGCGCCTCGCGGACGTACGGGTCGGAGATGTCGATCTTCAGCAGCAGCGGGTTGAGCAGGGTCGCGATCTCGCTGCGGTTGTCGGTCTGCATGGTCCGCATGTCGTCCGGCGAGATCTTGCCGCCGTCCTTGGTCTTCGACTCGATGAGGTCGTTGATCCGCTGGCTGCGCGAGCCGTAGCCCCAGTCCTTGGTGAGCAGGTCGGGGTAGGTCTTCTGGTCGATGACGGCCTGGTTGGCGGTGACGATGTAGCCGCGCTTCGGGTCGTACTCGTAGGGCAGCTGGTCGAAGGGGATGTAGCCCTTCCACCGGTACGAGGAGTCCCAGCCCGGCGCCGGGATGGTGCCGTCGCCCTTGCCGCGGCGCGGGATCTTGCCGGGCGACTGGTAGCCGATGTGGCCGTCGGTGTCGGCGTAGATCAGGTTCTGGGAGGGGACCTCGAAGTTCTTCGCGGCGTCCCGGAAGGCGTCGAAGTCCTTGGCGCGGTCGATCGCGAAGATCGCGTCCATGGACCTGCCGGGCTGGAGGGCGGTCCACTGGAGGGAGACGCCGTAGCCGGTGCCGCGGTCGGGGGCGGAGTTGCCGACGGGGGCGGTCTGGCCGACCGTCTCCAGTTCGGTGGAGCGGTCGGAGACGAGCGGGCCGTGTTCGGTGGAGCGGACGGTGATCTTGCGGTCGTCGCCGCCGGCGACCTTGATGGTCTCCTCGCGGGTGGTGAAGGGCTTGACCTTGCCGTCGACGAGGTAGCCGTCGGGGCCGATCTTCTCCAGGTAGAGGTCGGTGACGTCGGCGCCGAGGTTGGTGAGACCCCAGGCAATCTTGTCGTTGTGTCCGATGATCACACCGGGCATGCCGGAGAAGGTGTAGCCCGAGACGTCGTAGCGGCAGGTCGCCGAGACCGAGCGGCAGTGCAGGCCCATCTGGTACCAGAGGGACGGCAGCTGGGGCGCGAGGTGCGGGTCGTTGGCGAGCAGCGGCTTGCCGGAGGTCGTCAGGTCCCCGGAGACGACCCAGGAGTTCGAGCCGATGCCGTTGCCGTTCGGGCCGAGCAGGGCGGGGACGCTGTCGAGGACCTCGGAGAGCGCCCCGAGCTGGGACTGCGTACCGGAGCCGGAGCCGCCGGGGCCCGTGCCCGGGGTCTCGCCGGTGGTCGCGCCGTCGGCCTCGCCGGCCTCGGCCTTCGGGTCGAACTTCCCGGTGGAGTCGTCGACGGCGCCCTGGCCGACGATCGGCTGGTGGAGCGCGTACGGGTACTCCGGGTACAGCTGCTTGATCTCGCTCGCGCTCAGCCGGCTGGTCAGCAGGGAGCGGTCGATCTCGTCCTGCATGTTGCCGCGCAGGTCCCAGGCCATCGCCTTGAGCCAGGCCACCGAGTCGACCGGGGTCCACGGCTCGATCACGTAGTCGTTGGTCAGGGCCAGGGCCGCGTACTCGACCGAGATGTCCGCGGGCTTCTCGCGGTCCTTCAGATAGGCGTTGACGCCTTCCGCGTACGCCTGGAGGTACTTCTTCGTCTCCGGCGACAGGACCTCGTCGTACTCCTGCTGCGCGACCCGGCGCCAGCCCAGCGTGCGCAGGAAGGCGTCGGTGTCGACCTGGCTCTCGCCGAACATCTCGGAGAGCCGGCCCGCGGTCACGTGCCGGCGGACGTCCATCTCGTAGAACCGGTCCT
Source organism: Streptomyces wedmorensis (assembly GCF_000716445.1). Taxonomy (GTDB): domain Bacteria; phylum Actinomycetota; class Actinomycetes; order Streptomycetales; family Streptomycetaceae; genus Streptomyces; species Streptomyces wedmorensis. The sequence goes on along the minus strand of NZ_JNWK01000007.1, from coordinate 24,652 downwards.
GCGCCTGGACGTAGCCCTGGGCGCGGAAGAGGTCCGTCTCGTTGTCCGCGTAGATCTGCGGGACGCCGTTCGCGTCGCGCTTGACCTCGACCTCGCCGGAGAGCTTGTCGAGCCGGATCTCGCCGGTGGTCTGCGGGAACGAGGCCCGGACGGTGCTGACGCCCCAGTAGCCGCCGAACCCGATGCCCGCGACCAGTGCGAGGACCAGGACGAGGAGGAGCAGGCGGGCACGCCGCCCTTTCTTCTTGGCGGGGGGCGCGGTCGTGTTGGAGGGCATCGCTGTCCTTCGAGGGGCAGGGTGGTCCTGGAGTACGGGAGCAACCTTAGGCGCAGCGTCCGGGGGGCCCGGACGCGGTGTCAGGAAGAGAACCGTACAGATGAACGAGGAGGCGCAAAGAGGGCGTCAAGAAAACGTTAAAGATTAGGTAAGGTAACGAAGTGTCGTCCGCTGGAGGAACGATCCAGCTGCACGCGAGGGGAAGGAACGGCCACTGACTGTCCACCAGCTCAACGAACTCCTGCTCATCTGCTCGCTCGTGTTGCTGATCGCGGTGGCGGCCGTCCGGATCTCGTCCCGCAGCGGCCTCCCCAGCCTCCTGCTCTACCTCGGCATCGGCGTCGCCATAGGACAGGACGGCATCGGCAACGTCGCCTTCGACAACGCCGAGCTGACCCAGGTGATCGGCTACGCGGCCCTCGTCGTGATCCTCGCCGAGGGTGGCCTCGGCACGAAGTGGAAGGAGATCAAGCCGGCCCTGCCCGCCGCGGTCGTCCTCTCCACCGTCGGCGTCGCCGTCAGCGTCGGCATCACCGCCGCCGGCGCGCACTACCTCGTCGGCCTCGACTGGCGGCAGGCACTGATCATCGGCGCCGTCGTCTCCTCCACCGACGCCGCCGCCGTCTTCTCCGTGCTGCGCAAGGTGCCGCTGCCCTCACGGGTCACCGGCGTCCTGGAAGCCGAGTCCGGCTTCAACGACGCCCCCGTCGTCATCCTCGTCGTCGCCTTCTCCACCGCGGGACCGGTCGACCACTGGTACGTGCTCGTCGGCACGATCGCCCTGGAACTCGCCATCGGCGTCGCCGTCGGCCTGACCGTCGGCTTCCTCGGCTCCTTCGGCCTGCGCCACGTGGCCCTGCCCGCCTCCGGCCTCTACCCGATCGCCGTCATGGCCATCGCCGTCGTCGCCTACGCGGCGGGCGCCCTGGCCCACGGCTCCGGCTTCCTCGCCGTCTACCTGGCCGCCATGGTCCTCGGCAACGCCAAGCTCCCCCACGCGCCCGCGAACCGCGGCTTCGCCGAGGGCCTCGGCTGGATCGCCCAGATCGGCATGTTCGTCCTGCTCGGCCTGCTCGTCACCCCGCACGAGCTCATCCACGACTTCTGGCCCGCCGTCGTCATCGGCCTGGTCCTGACGGTGGTCGCGCGGCCCATGGAAGTCCTGGTCAGCCTGCTGCCGTTCCGCATCCCCTGGCAGGAGCAGGCCCTCATGTCCTGGGCCGGCCTGCGCGGAGCCGTCCCCATCATCCTCGCCACCATCCCGATGGTGTCGCAGATCGAGGGCAGCGAGCGGATCTTCAACATCGTCTTCGTCCTCGTCGTCGTCTACACCCTCGTCCAGGGCCCGACGCTGCCCTGGCTCGCGAAGGCCCTGAAGCTCGGCGACTCCTCGGAGGCCGCCGACCTCGGCGTCGAGTCCGCGCCCCTGGAGCGGCTCCGCGGCCACCTGCTCTCCGTCGCCATCCCGAAGCACTCCCGGATGCACGGCGTCGAGGTCGCCGAACTGCGCCTTCCGGCCGGAGCCGCCGTCACCCTCGTCGTACGGGACGGGGCGAGCTTCGTCCCCGGACCCGCGACCGTCCTGCGGCGCCACGACGAGCTCCTCGTCGTCACCACCGACCCGGTGCGGGACGCCACCGAGCGGCGCCTGCGGGCCGTCGGCCAGGGCGGCAAACTCGCCGGCTGGCTCGGCACGGGCGGCGCGACGGCGATCGGCACCCCGGCGGGCACGGCGACGCGATTCCACCGACCACAGGGGAAATCCCCCGGTACCCCCGGTTAATCCCAGGCATTAATTCAGGTGCGGGAGCGTTTTCCCAGGCGGGAAGACGCTCCTCCCTGTACCATGAAGGCACACCTGATCGAACCAACTCTGCCTGACGCAGAGCTGGCGCGACCGTATGGCGGCCGTGGCGCCCCTCCGCAGTGGGGCCGGCCCGGTATCTACCGCAGTAACGCGCATGAGGACAGCTCTCGGCGACACCCGCACCACCGTGCGGGGGCGCGCTACCAGGCGGCAGAAAGGCCAGGACCGTGGCGTCCACGGTCATCTCGGACAAGCGGCCCGGCTACGGGCAGCTCCTGCGCACTCCCGGTGCGCTGTCCTTCCTGCTCCCCGGCTTCGCCGCACGGCAGCCCTTCGCGATGCTGACCATCGGCATCGTCCTGCTCGTCCAGCACACCACCGGATCCTTCGGCAGCGCCGGCGCGGTCGCCGCCGTGACCGGCGTCTCCATGGCGCTCTTCGCGCCGCAGAGCGGCAAGCTCGCCGACCGCTTCGGCCAGCGCGCCGTCCTGGTCCCCGGCGTCCTCGTCCACACCGCCTCGGTCTCCCTGCTCGTGGCCCTCGCCCTGGCCGGCGCCCCGCTCTGGGCGCTGTTCCTGGCCGCCGTGCCCGCCGGCGCCTCCGTGCCCCAGGTCGGCCCGATGGTCAGGGCCCGCTGGGCCGCCAAGCTCGACGGCACCCCGCTGATGCCGACGGCCGCGGCCTTCGAGTCCGTCACGGACGAGTTCACCTTCGTCGTCGGCCCCGTCCTCGCCACCGCCCTGTGCACCGGCATCCACCCGGCCGCCGGCCTGATCGCCGAGGCCGCCCTCACCCTCGTCGGCGGCCTGTTCTTCGCCGCCCAGCGCGCCACCCAGCCCGCGTACGGCGTCTCCGCGGCCGTCTCCGCCGAGCCGCACCGCTCCGCCCTCTCCATCCCCGGCGTCCGGGTCCTGATCGTCGCCTTCCTCGGCATCGGTTCCGTCTTCGGCGGCATGCAGGTCTCCCTCACCGCCTTCACCGAGGAGATCGGCAACCCCGGTGCCAACGGCCTGCTGTACGGGATCTTCGCCGCCGGCAACATGCTCGCGGGCATCGCCATGGGCGCCGTCGCCTGGAAGACCGGCCCCCGCCGCCGCCTGATCCTCGGCTACGCCGGCCTCACCGTCGCCGCGTCCCTGCTGTGGACCGCGCACTCGGTGCTGCTCCTCGGCGCCCTGGGCCTGGTCGTGGGCCTGTGCATCGCCCCGGCCCTCATCACCGGCTACACCATCGTCGAGACCCTGATCCCGGCCTCCGCCCGTACCGAGGCCTTCACCTGGCTCACCGGCGCCGTCGCGCTCGGCCAGGCCGCGGCCGTCACGGTCGCCGGCCGCCTCGCCGACGCACACGGCGCGAGCAGCGGTTTCCTGGTGCCGATGGCGGGCACGGTGCTCGCCCTGGCCACGCTCCTCGCCCTCCGCTCGCGGCTGAAGCCGCGCGAGTCGAGCCGGGTCGCCGCGCGTGGCATCGGTCACCGCGTGCCGGTGGCGGTGGACTGAACCCACGGAATACGTCACTATGGATCGTCGTTAGCACTCGATGAGTGTGAGTGCCAGGAGGAAGTCAAGTGCCGACCTACCAGTACCAGTGCACCGAGTGCGGCGAAGGCCTCGAGGCGGTGCAGAAGTTCACCGATGACGCGCTGACCGAGTGCCCCAGCTGCAGGGGACGCCTGAAGAAGGTGTTCTCGGCCGTCGGCATCGTCTTCAAGGGCTCCGGCTTCTACCGGAACGACAGCCGCGGCTCGTCGTCCAGCAGCTCGCCGGCCTCGTCGAAGTCCTCGACCCCGTCGTCTTCGTCCTCTTCGTCCTCGACGACGGACGCCAAGCCGGCCGCGTCGACGTCGTCGTCCTCTTCCGCCTCCTCGACGTCCTCGTCGAGCACCGGAAGCTCGGCCGCCTGAGTTCACTTCCCCGAGGGGCCCCGTCGCCACGCGCGACGGGGCCCCTCGGCACATCCGGAGACCGCACCACATCCCTCACCCCTCGGGACCGCCCCTAGGCTGACCGCCATGGCGAACCATGACGTGTACGCGGACATCGGCGTGATCGGCGGCTCCGGCTTCTACTCCTTCCTGGAGGACGTCACCGAGGTGTCCGTCGACACCCCCTACGGCAGCCCCAGCGACTCCCTCTTCCTCGGCGAGATCGCCGGCCGGCGGGTCGCCTTCCTCCCCCGGCACGGCCGCGGCCACACCGTCCCGCCCCACCGCATCAACTACCGGGCCAACCTCTGGGCGCTGCGCTCCGTGGGCGTACGGCAGGTCCTCGGACCCTGCGCGGTCGGCGGACTGCGCGAGGAGTACGGCCCCGGCACCCTCGTCGTACCGGACCAGCTCGTCGACCGTACGAAGAGCCGGGCGCAGACCTACTTCGACGGGGAGCCGCGGGCCGACGGGGCCGTGCCGCGCGTCGTCCACGTCACCTTCGCCGACCCGTACTGCCCCGACGGGCGGCGGGTCGCGGTCAAGGCCGCCCGGGGACGGGGCTGGGAACCGGTCGACGGCGGCACCATGGTCGTGGTCGAGGGCCCCCGCTTCTCCACCCGCGCCGAGTCCCGGTGGCACGCCGCCGCCGGCTGGTCCGTCGTCGGCATGACCGGCCACCCCGAGGCCGTCCTCGCCCGCGAGCTGGGCCTCTGCTACACCTCCCTCGCGCTCGTCACCGACCTCGACGCGGGCGCCGAGACCGGCGAGGGCGTCTCCCACACGGAGGTGCTGCGGGTGTTCGGCGAGAACGTCGGACGGCTGCGGGACGTGCTGTTCGACGCGGTGGGCGCACTGCCCGCGACGGTGGACCGCGACTGCCTGTGCACCCACGCGCACGACGGGTGGGACCTGGGGATCGAGCTGCCCTGAACCCCTCGCGCGGGTGAGGGGGTTGTCCACAGCCGCAGGGTGATCCACAGGCCGGAGCGGGGTGGCGGCGGGGCCGGGAGAGTGGGGGCGCAAACCGTTCCCCACCTGAAGTTCCCCCCTTGAAGCTCCCCACTTGAACAGGCGGACCCCATCCCCATGGCCACCACCTCCACCACATCCACCACCCCCTCCCCCGTCCCCGCGCCGTGTCCGGTGCCGCCCTTCGAGCCGCTACGGGTCCGGGGCACGCGGCACCGGCTGCGAAGGGCACTGCGCCGGGGGCGACCCGCTCCCGCGCTGCTCCTGGCACTGGCGGCGGCCGCGCTGGCCGTCGCGAGCGGATACGGATCGGGCGGAGGGCCCGCACCGGGCGGAGGATCCGGCGCGGGCTGGAGTTCCGGACCGGCCCGGGGTTCCGGTGCGGAGGCGCCACGGCCCGCCGCGACCGCACGGGCGCGACCGTCGGCGGCCCCGCCCCTGGTGTCCGCCCCGGTGCGGATCGCCGACGCCGCGACCGTGCGGCTGCTGCGGCCCGGCGACCGCGTCGACGTGATCGCCGCACCCAACTCGGGCCTCGGCGAAGGGGGCGAGGCCCGGGTGGTCGCGACGGGCGCCCGAGTGGCCGAAGTCCCGCGACCGGGCGAGACTCGTTCGGACGGAGGGGCGCTCGTCGTCCTGTCCGTGCCACGACCGACGGCGACCGCGCTGGCAGGTGCCGGTGTCACCTCCCAACTGGTGGTGACACTGTGCTGATTCGTACTGACTGCCTGTCAAGTCACCGTCCCGTGTGTACGGATTGGACTCGTCTGCGCCGTTCACGGCCTAATGGCTCCGCACGCAGCGGTACACGCGGCATCACACGCGACGAAAGGCACCTCGGTGGCCGAGAAGAAGGAAAGTCTGCTGGGAGGCTTCAAGGCCTTCCTGATGCGCGGCAACGTGATCGACCTGGCAGTGGCGGTCGTCATCGGTGCCGCGTTCACGAACATCGTGAACTCGGTTGTCAAGGGCATCATCAACCCGGTCGTCGGCGCCTTCGGCACCAAGGACCTGGAGAGCTACGCGTCCTGCCTCAAGAGCCCCTGCGTGGTGGTCGGCGGCGAGATGCAGGGCATCCAGCTCCAGTGGGGCCTGGTCCTCAGCGCGGTGCTGAGCTTCGTGATCACCGCGGCCGTCGTCTACTTCCTGATGGTCCTGCCGATGGCCAAGATCCTCGCCAAGCGCGCCGCGCACGAGAAGGCGAAGGAAGGCGTCGCGGAGACCATGGAGATCAGCGAGCTCGAGGTGCTCAAGGAGATCCGCGACCACCTCGTCGCCCAGCGCGGCCCGTCCCTGAACAACACGACGCCGGTCTCCGGGGTCACGGGCGGCGGCACCGCAGGCGGCGCGGGGGCGCACTCCACCTCCTGACCGGCGCGGCAGCCGGTTCTCAGAGGTGGTGCGGCGGCTTCTCGTCGAGGAAGCGCGCGAGGTCGGCGGCGCTGTCGCCGCCTGCGGGAGGCCGCTCGCCCCACCCGCGGTCCGTGTCGTCCGCGGATTGCTGGTCCAGCGGATCGTCGAAGACGAGTACCGGCTTCGAGGTGTTCTCTGCGCTGGATGCGGTGCCGGGCCGCTTCGCGTCTCGCGGTCCGTGGGCGGGGGCGGTGCTCATATCCTCAGGGTACGCCTGCTCTCCCGCCCCGCACCCGCCTGATCTGCGAACTCCGGCTCGGCGGTCCTCCGGCCCCGCGAGCCCCGGCCGAACGACCTCCGGCCCCAGGAGCTCCGCCTCCGCGAGCCCCGGCCGAACGGTGCCCGGTTCAGCGGTCCTTCGGGTCGATCGCCCAGAGGCCGAGCACCACGAGGAACGACAGGACGAGGAAGCCGGTGCCCCACCAGGCGGTGCCGGTGTCGCCCGCCATCCACTCGTCCACCACGATCGTCAGCCCCCAGAGCTGACCGATGACGACCGTGAGCGCCAGGGCGAGACGGGCGGAGAGCTTCGAGGAGCGCTCGGGCTCCTGCTCCGTGCCCGCCCCCGGTCCCGGCCCGGTGTGCCGGATGCGGGGGTCGCCGTAACCGCTGGTGGGACGGATCTGCGGATAGCGCTCGTGCACCGGCCGGTTCAGCCGCGGCTGCGCGCTGCCCGGCGTGTACGCGGGGGGACGCGGGGGCTCGGGGTCCATGCCACCGGCGGGCGGCGTCGAGGGGCGCGGGGCCTCCGGGTCGGGGGGGAACGTGCTCTCGCTCATGTCCGCTCGCTCCTCTCCGTGGCCTTGAGGCCCGGGCCGCCGGCGCCGAACCCCGGGCAGCCCGGTCGGTCGTCGCCGTTCTGGCGGCAGAAGCCCTCCAGCGCGCTCTCGCCGGAGCGGGCCGTGCCGATCGCCCAGACGCTGCCGTCGACCTGCTCGACGAGGATCACCTTGGGCAGGCCCCGGGGCGGCGGCCCGGCGGTGACCTCTCCCGTACGGGCGTCGAAGATCCCCTCGTGGCAGGGGCAGTACAGCTCGCCCTCGCTGCCCCGGTCGTTGCGCCACAGCACGGCGCAGGCGAGGTGGGTGCAGACGGCGGAGTAGCCGGCGAGGGTGCCGTCCTCCATGCGGACGGCGATCGCCCGGTCCTCTTCGCCGGGGTAGCGGAAGGCGAGCGACTCCCCCCGCTCGATCCGGTCGGCGATCTTCTTGACCTCGGGGGCGCCTTCGCTGTCGCCGTGCCGGTGCAGGATGCCGGAGGCGACGGCGACGCCGCCGACGGCCAGGCCGCCGGAGACGGTGGCGACGATCCGCAGGTAGTCGCGGCGGGTGGTGAGCGAGTCGGCGGCGATCCGGTCGCGGAGCGCCTCCTGTGCCGCGTCGCCAGGGGCGTCCGGTGCCGGCGGCTGGGGATCGGTGACGCTCAACGGACATCCCTTCCATTGATCTCGACGACGGGGAGCCCGCCGGGTACCGGCCACTGGACCTTGTCGGCGGGGACGACCATCGCCACGCCGGTGGCGACGGTGGTGCTGCCGAAGGTGAAGGAGTCGGCGACCTGGACGCCGGGGCGTTCCGCCCGGAGCTCGTCGAGGGTCCCGTAGAAGAGGGCGCCGGTGGGGCAGACGGTGGCGCACATCGGGGCGAGGCCGTAGGCGGTGCGGTCGTAGCAGAGGTTGCACTTCATCTGGAGCTTCGCCTGGAGGTCGATCTTGGGTACGCCGAAGGGGCAGGCGTTGACGCAGTTGGCGCAGCCGATGCAGCGGGTGGTGTCGGCCTGCTGCACGACGCCGTCGGCGGTCACGAGGATCGCGTCGGCGGGGCAGACCTCGGCGCAGGGGGCGACGGGGTCCTCGCAGTGCATGCAGACGGTGGGGAGGGAGGCGACGGAGTGGCCCTCGTCGGGGTAGTCGAGGTGGATCATCGACTTGCCGCGGTGGGAGTCGCATTCGCGGCAGGCCGAGACGCAGGCCTGGCAGCCGATGCAGCGGCCCGGGTCGATGAAGATCGTGCGGCCCATCATGTGCGGGTCAGCTCCTCTCCGCGGTGCCGCGGCCCTGGGGTGAGGTGGGGGGCAGCGGGTCGAGGCGGGAGACCTGGGTCTCCGGGTAGGCCTGGTGTCCGGGGGCGGTGGGCGGCGCGGGGACCTCGTCGACGCGTTCGGCGGGCTCGATGCGGGCGGCGCAGACCTTGTACTCCGGGATCTTGGAGCGGGGGTCGAGGGCGTCGATGGTGAGGGCGTTCGCCGCGGTGGGGACGGGCCAGTGGTAGGGGACGAAGACGGTGTCGGGGCGGATGGCCTCGGTGACGAGGGCGGGGAAGACCTCGCTGCCGCGGCGGGTGACGACGCGGACGGGGTCGCCGTTGCGGAAGCCATGGGAGGGGTGGACCTCGACCCAGGGGCGCGGGGTCTGTTCGACGAGGGCGCCGAGCCGGCGGGTCTGGTTGCCGGAGAGGAAGTGGGCGACGGTGCGGCCGGTGGTGAGCGAGAGGGGGTACTCCTCGCTGTACGGGTCCATCGGCGGGTGCCATTCGACGACCTGCATGTGGATCTTGCCGTCGGGGTGGTAGGTGCGGCCGTCCTCGAAGAGGCGGGGGGTGCCGGGGTGCTCGGTGGTCGGGCAGGGCCAGGCGATGCCGCCGGTCTCCTCCAGGCGTTCGTAGGTGATGCCGTAGTAGTCGTTGACGGTTCCGGCGGAGGCGATCCGGAGTTCCTCGAAGACGGCGCGCGAGTCGGGGAAGTCGAACTTGTCGCCGGCGCCGAGGCGCCGGGCGAGTTCGCACATGACCCAGGTGTCGGTGCGGACGCCGGCGGGGGGTTCCTGGGCCTTGTTGTGCTTGACGACCCGGGCCTCGGCGTTGGCCATGACCCCCTCGTCCTCGGCCCAGACGGTGACGGGGAAGACCACGTGCGCGTTGGCGGCGGTCTCGGAGAGGAAGAAGTCGAACTGGGCGTGGAACTCGAGGGTGTCGTAGCCGTCCTTGACGGTGGCGTAGTTCGGCAGGGACACGAAGGGGTTGTTGCAGATGCCGACGAGGCCGCGGATCTCCTTGCGCTGCATCTGCCAGACCATCTCCATCATGGAGGTGCCGGCGAGCGGGAGTTCCGCTTCGTCGATGCCCCAGATCTCGCAGATCTGGCGGCGGTGCTCGGGGTTCGTGATGGAGCGGCCGCCGGGCAGCAGGTCGGACTTCTGGCCGTGTTCGCGGCCGCCCTGGCCGTTGCCCTGGCCGGTGATGGTGCCGTAGCCGGCGCCGGGCTTGCCGATGTTCCCGGTGGCGACGCACAGGTTGATGATGGTGAGGCAGTTCTCGACGCCCTGGGAGTGGTGTTCGACGCCGCGGGCGTGCCAGGCCATGGCCTTGCCGGCGCCGGCGAACATGCGGGCGACCTGGACGATCTGTTCCTCGGGGACGCCGCAGATCTCGGCCGAGCGGGAGGGCGGGTAGTCGGCGACGGTCTTCTTCACCTCGTCCCAGCCGGTGGTGTGGGCGGCGAGGTAGGCCTCGTCGGTGAGGCCTTCGGCGATGACGACGTTCAGGACGGCGTTGAAGAAGGCGGAGTCGGTGCCGGGCTTGAGGGCGACGTGGACGTCGGCGGTGCGGGCGACGGCGGTCTCGCGCGGGTCGACGACGATGAGGGTGGCGCCCCGGTCGCGGGCCCCCCACAGGTACTGGGTCATGACGGGGAAGCACTCGCCGACGTTGGAGCCCGCGATGAGCAGGCAGTCGGTGAGGAGGATGTCGGAGAAGGGGTTGCCGGCGCGGTCGATTCCGAAGGCGAGCTTGTTGGCTCCGGCGGCGGAGACCATGCAGAGGCGGCCGTTGTAGTCGACGTGCCGGGACTTGAGGGCGATGCGGGCGAACTTGCCGACGAGGTAGGTCTTCTCGGAGAAGAGGCTGGCGCCGCCGAGCAGCCCGAAGGCGTCGTTGCCGTACTCGCCCTGGATGCGGCGGATCTCGGCGACGGTGTGGTCGAGCGCCTCGTCCCAGCTGACCTCCCGGAACTCCTCGTCGCGGTTGCCGCGCATGAGGGGCGCGGTGAGCCGGTCGGGGTGGTTGACCTGCTGATAGGCGTTGATGCCCTTGGGGCAGAGCCGCATGCGGTTGATGTCGTGGTTGCGGGGTTCGACGCCGAAGACCTTGCCGCCGCGGTCGACGCGGAGGTACATGCCGCACTGGACGCCGCAGAAGCAGCAGTGGGTCGGGACGAGGGTCTCCCCGTTCTGGTCCGCGTGCCAGCGGTCGGCGGGGATTCCGCCGGCGTCCCGGAACTGGCGGGTGCCGGGCGGGGCCAGTGAGGGGTCGAGAGGCAGCGGCCGGCCGGGGGTGCTCGCGGGGTCGGTCGCGGTCACTTGAAGCCTTTCTTCACGTGGTCGAGGTAGGCGGTGCCGCGGAGGACGCGCTTGCAGCGGGGGCAGTACTCGGCCCAGGTGTCGAAGCGGAGGTCGAGGTCGCGCATGGTGCCCTGGAGGTTCTCGACGTAGGGGGCGGTGTCGATGGGCTCGTGGCAGCGGCGGCAGGCGAGCACCGCCTCGTCCTTGCGGCGGGAGGTGTACTTGAAGAGCTGCATGCCGACGGCGGCGGGCCGCTGCACGATGTGGAAGAACTTCCCGAACGGGATGTAGATGAGGGTGAAGACGACGGAGACCATGTGCAGGACGGCGAGGAACTCGTAGCCGCCGCCGTGCAGGAAGATCGACGAGAAGGTCAGCAGGAGCCCGGTCACCGAGATGACGACGAGGCAGATGAGGGGCACCAGGTCGTAGGCGAAGCGCTGGCCCGTGATGGCTCCGCGGTCCTTCATGCGGCGCCAGAGGAAGTAGGAGGCGCCCGCGATGACGAGGACGGCGGCGATGTCCAGGCCGTGGAACATGATCCAGCCGAAGAAGCTCAGCGAGTCGAAGCCGAGGACCTTGAAGCCCCAGATCCGCATCTCGTAGCCGGGCCCCGAGCCGGTCGACGAGGTGAAGGTGAACCAGCCCCAGGTGAGGGGGAAGGTGATCGCGGCGGCGAGCAGACAGCCCCAGAAGACGAGCTGGTGGGCCGCCCAGCGGGCGTGTGAGCGGGCGCCGAGGAACTTCTGGAAGCCGAGATAGGTGGCGATCATCTTCGGCAGGGCGGTGGGCGCCTTGCGGAAGTTCGCGGCGGAGAAGAAGGACCGCCGGCCCTGCTTGAACAGGCGGCGGGCGCCGGGGGCGGAGACCCACACGGTGTAGCGGTAGGCGACGCCGAAGGCGAGGAAGACGGTCGCGACGGCGTAGGGCAGGAGGGCCGAGTCGAAGTCGCGGAGCAGCCGGCTGCCGAAGACGATCGCGATGACGAGGAGCGCGGAGACGACGGCCCCCGCGAGGCTCGCGCGGCGGCGCACGGCGGCGGGGGTCTGCGGCGTTGGGCCGGCGGCCGGTGGTTCCCCGGGGGCGGGGCCGTCCGTGGCGAGGGCGCCGGCGGCCGGATCGCCCGGTCCGGGTGTCGGCTCGACTGTCTGCGGTGGCTCGGTCACGCGGCCACGGTAAGACCGTACGGACCCTTTTTCCTGTTTTGGGTGGTTACCGGGTGAGGGCGTCGTTCAGACGGCGTGCAGGCCGTGGGCCTGGAAGACCTCGCGGGCCGCGGCGACCTGCTCGGGGGTGGGGGACGGGGTGTCGTGCAGGGTGAACGGCATGGCGAGTGCCTGCCACTTCGCTTCGCCGAGCTTGTGGAAGGGGAGGATGTCCACGCGGGAGACGTTGCCGAGACCGGCGGCGAAGGCGGCGACTCCCTCGACGTCGGCGGGGTCGTCGGTGAGGCCCGGGACGAGCACGAAGCGGACGTGGACCTCCTGGCCGAGGCCGGCGAGGCGGCGGGCGAAGTCCAGGGTCGGCGGCAGTGGCCGGCCGGTGACCTTCTTGTACGTGTCCGGGTCCCAGGACTTGATGTCGAGAAGGACCAGGTCGGTGTCGCGCAGCAGGGCGTCGGTGGCGCGGACGCCCAGGAAGCCCGAGGTGTCGAGGGCCGTGTGGAGGCCGAGTTCGTGCTTCATCCGGTGCAGGAGCTCGCCGGTGAAGACGGGCTGGAGGAGCGGTTCGCCGCCGGAGATCGTGGCGCCGCCGCCGGAGGCGGAGATGAAGCGCACGTACTTGGCCGCTTCGGCGATCACGTCGTCTGCGGAGGTCCGCTTGCCGTTGCGCATCTTCCAGGTGTCGGGGTTGTGGCAGTAGAGACAGGTGAGGGGGCAGCCGGAGAGGAAGGTGACGAAGCGGGTGCCGGGGCCGTCGACGCCGGTGGACAGGTCCCAGGAGTGGACCGAGCCCTCGGAGGGCCGCCGGGTCGCCGCCGCGGCCGGGGTGGCGGGCCGGACCGGGACGTCGGGTCCGAGGAGTGTGGTCATGTCAGCGCCTCCCGGCAAGGAGTGGGGAGAGAGGGGGCGCGCGGCCCCGGTGCCCCGGTGAGGGTGGAAGAGGCAAGGGCCCGGGGCCGCGCGGGTCAGGGGCTCAGAGGGAGCCGTGGAACGTCCGGTTGAGGACGTCGAGCTGCTGTTCGCGGGTGAGCCGGACGAAGTTGACCGCGTATCCGGAGACCCGGATGGTCAGCTGCGGGTGGTTCTCCGGGTGCTCCATGGCGTCCATGAGGACGTCGCGGTTGAGGACGTTGACGTTCATGTGGAAGCCGTCGCTCGCCATGTAGCCGTCGAGGACGCCCGCGAGGTTCCTGATCCGCTCCTCGGGGGTGCGGCCCAGGCCGTCGGGGGTGACGGTGTTGGTCAGCGAGATGCCGTCCTCGGCGTCCTCGTACGGGAGCTTGGCGACCGAGAGCGCCGAGGCGACGTAGCCGTGGGTGTCGCGTCCGTTCATCGGGTTGGCGCCCGGCGAGAAGGGCTCGCCGGCGCGGCGCCCGTCGGGGGTGTTGCCGGTCTTCTTGCCGTAGACGACGTTGGAGGTGATGGTCAGGACGGACTGGGTGTGCTCGGCGTTCCGGTAGGTGGGGTGCCTGCGGACCTTGCGCATGAACTCCTCGACCAGCCGGACGGCGATCTCGTCGACCCGCTCGTCGTTGTTGCCGTACGCCGGGTAGTCGCCCTCGACGACGTAGTCGGTGGCGAGGCCGGTCTCGTCCCGGACCGGGGTGACCTTGGCGTACTTGACGGCGGAGAGGGAGTCGGCGGCGACGGAGAGGCCGGCGATGCCGCAGGCCATGGTGCGGCGCACGTCGCGGTCGTGGAGCGCCATCTCGACGCGCTCGTAGGCGTACCGGTCGTGCATGTAGTGGATGACGTTCAGGGCGTGGACGTAGACGCTCGCGAGCCATTCCATCTGCTCGTCGAACCGGGCCATGACCTCGTCGTAGTCGAGGACCTCGGAGGTCAGGGCTCCGGTGGCCGGGCCGACCTGGGCGCCGGACTTCTCGTCGCGGCCGCCGTTGATCGCGTAGAGGAGGGTCTTGGCGAGGTTCACGCGGGCGCCGAAGAACTGCATCTGCTTGCCGACGGGCATCGCGGAGACGCAGCAGGCGATGGCGGTGTCGTCGCCGAAGCGGGGGCGCATCAGCTCGTCCGACTCGTACTGCACGGAGGAGGTGTCGATGGAGACCCGGGCGCAGAACTCCTTGAAGCCCTGGGGCAGCCGCGGCGACCAGAAGACCGTCATGTTCGGCTCGGGGGCCGGGCCGAGGTCGTAGAGGGTCTGGAGGTAGCGGAAGGAGGTCTTCGTGACGAGCGGGCGGCCGTCCTCGCCCATGCCGGCGATGGACTCGGTGACCCAGGTGGGGTCCCCGGAGAACAGCTCGTCGTACTCGGGGGTGCGCAGGAAGCGGACGATGCGGAGCTTGATGATGAAGTCGTCGACGAGCTCCTGGGCCTGCTCCTCGGTGAGGAGTCCGGCCTCGATGTCGCGCTGGAGGTAGACGTCGAGGAAGGTGGAGGTGCGGCCGAGGGACATCGCGGCGCCGTTCTGCTCCTTCACGGCGGCGAGGTAGGCGAAGTACAGCCACTGGATCGCCTCGCGGCCGGTGGCGGCGGGGCCGGAGACGTCGTGGCCGTAGGAGGCGGCCATCGCCTTGAGTTCGCCTAGGGCGCGGATCTGCTCGGAGAGCTCCTCGCGCAGGCGGATGGTCTCCTCCAGGGAGCGGTTCCCGGCGGGGAGGGCGTCCAGCTCCGCCTTCTCCTCCTTCTTCACCTCGACGAGCCGGTCGACGCCGTAGAGGGCGACGCGGCGGTAGTCGCCGATGATGCGGCCGCGGCCGTAGGCGTCGGGGAGGCCGGTGACGACGCCGGCCTTGCGGGCGGCGCGGATCTCGGGGGTGTACGCGTCGAAGACGCCGGCGTTGTGGGTCTTGCGGTACTCGGTGAAGACCTTCTCGAGGTCCGAGGAGACCGGGTAGCCGTAGGTCTCCAGGGCGCCGGCGACCATCCGCCAGCCGCCGTACGGCATGATCGCGCGCTTCAGCGGGGCGTCGGTCTGCAGGCCGACGATGAGGTCCTTGTCGCGGTCGATGTAGCCGGGGGCGTGGGCGGTGATGGTCGAGGGGACGTCGTACGCGACGTCGTGGACGCCCTTGGCGCGCTCCTCGGGGAACTTGTCCGTGATCGCCTTCCACACGGCGGTGGTCCGCTCGGTGGGGCCGGCAAGGAAGGAGTCGTCGCCCTCGTACGGCGTGTAGTTCTGCTGGATGAAGTCGCGGACGTCGATGGCGTCGCGCCACAGCCCGCCCTTGAAGCCCTCCCAGGCCCGCCCGTTCACCGTTGCTTCAGCAGGGGTCGCAGTCACTGCCCGCACCGCCTTCTTCGAATCATTCGATCGCGTCGTTGCCCCTCCATCTCACTCCTTTTGATCGATCGTCTCGGTCGGCATTGGTCACCGGTCGATGGCCCAAGGTCCCGCTCCGGGCATGCGGAAAGGCCCCGCCGTGGCGGGGCCTTTGCTCGGGGGTCGGTTCAGCTGGGTGCCTCGGCGTTCTTGCGGGCGTAGAACCACCAGGTCACGACCATGCAGCTGACGTAGAAGGCGACGAATCCCCACATCGCGCTGGTCACGGCCACCGAGCCGAAGAGGGCCGGGATGAAGAAGAAGCCGTAGGCCGCGATGGCCGAGGTGAAGCCGGTGACGGCGCCGGACTCCATCTCCGCCTGCTTCAGCGCCTTCGCGTGCTCCGGGGTGCCTTCCCGGAGCCCCTTGAGGTGGGTGCCGCGGAAGATGACGGGGATCTGGCGGAAGGTCGAGCCGTTGCCGATTCCGGAGAAGAAGAACGCGGCGAGGAAGCAGAAGAAGAAGCCGTGGAAGGAACCGCCGTCGCCGCCGGAGGGCAGGAAATCGATCACGCCGACGATCGCGACGGCCATGCCCACGAAGGACAGGATCGTGACCCGCGCGCCGCCCCACTTGTCGGCGATCCAGCCGCCGCCCCAGCGTGCCAGGGCGCCCACGGCGGGGCCCATCCAGGCGTAGGTGGCGATCGAGTAGTCCGGGAACGTGGTCTTGATCAGCATCGGCAGGGCGGCCGCGAAGCCGATGAAGGAGCCGAAGGTGCCGACGTACAGCCAGGTCATCAGCCAGTTGTGCTTGCGCTTGAAGATGATCTTCTGCCGGCTGAACGGGGTGGAGGCGACCTTCAGGTCGTTCTGGCCGAACCAGGCGACCGCGGCGAGGACCAGCAGCACCGGGACCCAGAGGAAGGCGGCGTTCTGCAGGTGGACGGGGGTGCCGTCGGCCTTGTGCTGGGCCGAGCCGATCGCGATGGTCGACCAGGTGATGACGATCGGGGTCAGCAGCTGGACGACGGAGACGCCCAGGTTGCCGAGACCGCCGTTGATGCCGGTCGCGCTGCCCTTCTTCGCCTTGGGGAAGAAGAAGCCGATGTTGGCGAGGGAGGACGCGAAGTTCGCGCCGCCGATGCCGCAGAGGGCAGCGATGGCGACCATCACCGCGTACGGCGTCGTCGGGTCCTGGATCGCGATGCCGAGCCAGATCAGCGGCACGACCAGCACCGCGGTCGACAGGGCGGTGAAGCGGCGCTGGCCGACCATCGGGCCGAGGAACGTGTAGAGGATCCGGGCCGTGCCGCCGGTCAGGCCGGGAATGGCCGTCAGCCAGAACAGCTGGGAGGTGGAGAAGCCGAAGCCGACGTCCTTCAGGTTGGTCGCGGTGACCGACCACACCTGCCAGACCACGAAGGCCACCAGCAGCGCCGGCACCGCGATCCACAGGTTGCGGGTGGCGACCTTCCTGCCGATGGACTTCCAGAAGAGCTCGTTCTCGGGCTCCCAGTCGGTGATCGGCTTGCCGGGGCGGTACTGCTCCGTGTCGTACGAGGCGGGTGGCCGGCCGGCCGTTCTGCTGTCCTGGGCTACGGAACTCATGGCGCTTCCCTGATGTTTCGGGGGCCCTGACTCTGCGGGGCTTTCCTTGCCCTTCCAGGCTGCGCCGCGGCACAAGGGGTACGTGAGTGCCGATGGTCGCCGGACGGGCGGGCGTAGGTCGGCCCGTCGGAGGGGGCGTAGGTCCCGTCAGCGGCGTGCCGGAGGGACCGGGAGCACCGGGAGCACCGGGAGCACCGGCAGGGACACCTCGGGGTCGTCGAGGCAGACCCCGGTCCGCAGGTCGAACTCCTGCTTGTGCATGGGGGACGCCACCACCGGCACCCCGTCCCGGGTGCCCATGATCCCGTTCGCGATGACGTCGGCGCCGGAGAACGGGTCCCGGTTGCCCACCGCGTACACCCCGCCGTCCCCGTCCCGGAACAGCGCCGCCTCGGTGCCGTCGTCGAGGACGGCGGCCCGCCCACGCCCCGGCTCCAGGAACTCCACGCCCGCCACGTGCGGCTCGAAGCGGGCCAGGGCCGCCGGGTCGTCGAGGACGGCCCGCCACTCGTCCCGATAGGCGGAGACGTGCCGCTCCCTCTGCGCTTCGAGCTCGGCGCAGATCCCGGGGGAGTCGTCGGTCAGGACCTCGCGCAGGTGGCCGAGGCCACCGTCGAGCCGCTCCAGCCACGCCGAGGTGCGTTCGAGCCGCTCCCCGGTCCGTACGTAGTACATGAGGAAGCGGTCGATGCCCGCGTCGGTCAGCCGCCGCCAGATGACCGGCAGTTCCTCCTTCCGCGCGCCGAACAGGTCGATCCGCCGACCGCCGGTGATCTTGCTGTAGAGGCCGTGGTCCCTGGCCACCTCGCCGATCACGATCAGCTGCTCGGCGGTGGTCTCACCGCCCGGCACGCGCGGCACCACCGAATAGGTGCCGTCCTTCCGGAGGTTGGCCAGGAAGAGGTCGTTGGAGTCCTGGAGCGCGGCCTGCTCGCCCTCCAGTACGTGCCGGAGGCCGAGCTCGGGCGCGAGGGTGCCCAGGACGTTCGCGACGACCGGCTTGCAGACGGTGCCACCGAAGCCGCCGGTGCAGCCGGTGCCGCCGGATCCGCCGGAGCCGTACCGCTCCGCCAACTCGGTGAAGGAGCGGATCCGTTCGGCCTTGACCAGGGCGTAGACCTCGGGCCGGGACAGGTCGGGGAAGTGCCCGCACAGGCCGTGCGCCCGCTCCACGCCCGCCGAGTCCAGGACGGCCTGGAGGGTGTTCACACAGCCGCCGCGGCCCGTGCCCGCCTTCGTGCGGCGCTTGATCCCGCCGACGTCGGTCAGGCCGTGCTCCGCGATCGCCCCGGCCACCGCGCCCTTCGTCACGTTGCGGCGGGAGCAGACGACGGCGTCGTCCGGCGGCGCATCCGCACCCGGCGGCTCGGCACCACCGCTCGCCGGCAGCAGGAACGACTCGGGAGGCGCCGGGAGCGGCCGTCCCGCGTGCGGCCTGAGGGAGCCGTACGCCTCGGCGTCGCCGACCAGGATGCCGCCGAGGAGCCGCCCCTCCGGACCGAGCGGCAGCTTCTTGTAGACGCCCTCCCGCCCGTCCGAGAACACGATCTCGGTGGCCTGCCGTCCCTCCCCGAACGGGTCGCCGAACGACGCCACGTCCGCGCCGAGCAGCTTCAGCTTCGTGGACGTGTCGGCGCCCGTGAACACCGTGGCGCCCGAGCCCGCGAGCCGATCCGCGACCGTCTCCGCCCTCCGGTAGCCGGGCGCGACGAGCCCGCGCCTGGCGGGCCTGGTCGCCGCTCGGTACGCGGAGGCGGCCCCGCCACCCCGCACCCGCGTGGCATGCGAGCGGGCGGGCGGCCCGCTCTGCTGTGCTGGGGCGCATGACACAACCGTTTCTGCCTCTCACCGCGCGCTCCCGTGAGGAGTCCCATCGGGCCGCCACGCCCCTGGAGCTGTTCTTCGACCTGTGCTTCGTCGTCGCCGTCGCGCAGGCGGGGGCGGAGCTCGTGCACGCGGTCGCCGAGGGCCACGCGGGCGAGGGGATCGCCAACTACGCGATGGTGTTCTTCGCGATCTGGTGGGCGTGGATGAACTTCACGTGGTTCGCGTCGGCGTACGACAACGACGACGTGCTGTACCGCGTCGTGACGCTGGTCCAGATCGCCGGTGTGCTCGTGCTCGCCGCGGGGATCTCCCGCGCCGCGGAGGAGCACGACTTCCTCATCGTGTACCTCGGCTACCTGGTCATGCGCGTGGCGCTGGCGTCGCAGTGGCTGCGTGCGGCGCACCACGCCGTGGACCCCGCCGAGCGGACGATGTGCCGGCGGTACGCGGGCGGGGTCCTCGCCTGCCAGGTGGGCTGGCTCGCCCTGGTCCTCGCGCCGGAGCCGGCCCGGCCGTGGGTCTTCCTGGCCATGGCGCTCGTCGAGATGGCCGTGCCCGTGTACGCGGAGAAGGACGCCCCCAGCACCTGGCACCCGCACCACATCGCCGAGCGGTACGGCCTGTTCACCATCATCGTGCTCGGCGAGACCGTCGCCGCGGCGACCGTGGCCGTGAAGTCGGGCGTCGTCGAGAACGACGCGCTCGGCGAGCTGCTGCCGATCGCCGCCGGCGGTCTGCTGCTCGTCTTCGCCGCCTGGTGGATCTACTTCGTCGTGCCCGCCCACTCCCGGCTGACCTCCAGCCGCCAGGGCTTCCTCTGGGGCTACGGCCACTACGTGATCTTCACCTCGGCCGCAGCCGTCGGCGCGGGCCTCGAGATCGCCGTCGAGCAGTCCGTGGGCAAGGCGCACATCTCCACGCTCGCCGCCTCGGCCTCGGTCACCATCCCGTCGGCCGTGTTCCTGCTGTCCGTGTGGCTCCTCCACGCCCGCTACTTCAAGGTCGGCATCGCCCAGCAGCTGGTCCTCCCGGTGTCGGCGTTCGCCGTCCTCATGTGCTCGTTCGCCGGCCGCTGGGCGGTCCTCTGCGCCGGACTCGTCGCCGCTGCGACGGTCGCGATCGGCGTGACCCTGACGGCCCGCAACCCGGCGACCCGGGCGACGCCTGCCGGCTGAGGGCCGACGGGCGGGGCCCGCCGCCTTCGGGCCGCGCCCGCGCACAGCGCGTGGTAGGTAGGGGACATGACAGATCCCGAAGGAGCGTCCCGTCCCGAAGGAACGTCCCGGCAGGACGCGATCACGGATGTGAGCGGTCTGCGGGTGGGCCACGCGCGCGTGGCCGGGCCCGGGGCGCTGAGCGGTACGACGGTGGTGCTCGCGCCGGCGGGCGGGATGGTCGCGGCCGTGGACGTACGGGGCGGGGGCCCCGGCACGCGGGAGACGGACGCGCTGGACCCCCGGAACGTGGTGCAGCGGATCGACGCGGTGGTGCTCACGGGCGGGAGCGCGTACGGGCTCGACTCCGCGGCCGGGGTGATGGCCTGGCTGGAGGAGCGGCACCGCGGGGTGCGGGTGGGACCAGACCCGGCGCACGTGGTGCCGGTGGTGCCGGCGGCGTGCGTCTTCGACCTGGGGCGTGGCGGCGACTTCGCGGCCCGGCCGGACGCGGCGACGGGCCGGGCGGCGGTGGAGGCGGCCGACGCGAGCGGGGACCACGCGCGCGTGGAGACGGGCGCGGTCGGCGCGGGCACCGGGGTCGTGGTCGGCGGCCTGCGGGGCGGGGTGGGGACGGCGAGCGCGGTCCTGGAGTCGGGGATCACGGTGGGCGCGCTGGTGGTGGTGAACGCGGTGGGTGCGGCGGTCGACCCGACGAACGGCGTCCCCTACGGCGCCTACTTCGCGGCGGGCCCGCTCGTCTTCCCGGAGACCTCGGTCCACGAGGCGGCCGGGCGGCGGCTCGCGGAGGCGCGGAAGGCGTCCGCGCCGCCGCCGCTGAACACCACGCTCGCCGTCGTCGCGACGGACGCGGTGCTGACCCGGGCCCAGGCGCGGAAGGTCGCGGGCACGGCGCACGACGGGATCGCGCGCGCGGTGCGTCCGGTGCACCTGATGAACGACGGGGACACGGTCTTCGCGGTCGCGACCGGGGCGCGGGAGCTGCCGGAGGCGCCGGGTCCGCTCGCCCTGAACGAGATCCTGGCCGCGGGCGCGGACCTGGTGACCCGGGCGATCGTCCGCGCCGTCCTCGCCGCCCCGGGCGGGCTGCGCGGGCCGGGCGGCGACTTCCCGTCGTACCGCGAGCTGTACGGACCTGACACAGACGCGTACTTCCGGTAAGCCCAAGGGAGTTGAGGAGGACGGGCGGGAACTTCCCGGGCGGGCCCTTCGTTTTCCCGAACCCCGGACACGATGTCAGACCCAGGGACTACGTTAAGCAAGCACCAAGTGACATGCGGCGACGGCCTGGAGACCCTCTTGAACGATCCGCAGGATCCTCACGATCCCTTCGAGACGACCGAGACGCACCTTGAGCGCCTCCTCGGCCGGGCGCTCAACTCCTTCGACCTGCCCGACTCGACCGTCGAGCGCCTCGGTTCGGCGCTCGCGCACTCCAGCGCGCTGCACTCCTCGCACCACAGCGCGTCGCTGCACCGCACCACCCACCGCCACACGTATCTGCTGCCCGACGGAAGCGCGCTCAGCCTCTGGGAGCTCGTGCACAACACCGGCCGGGACGGCGCCTTCCAGCACGAGCTGTACGCGGAGGAGGCGGAGGCCCGGCTCGCCGCGTCCCGGCTGCCGACCGGACCGCTGCCCGGCTGGACCGTCGAGCGCTCAAACGGCCGCGCCCTCGACGATGACGACGACCTGGAGCTGCTGAGCGCCCTGCTCGCCCGCCCGATACCGGCCCAGCCCCGGATGTACGTGCCGGACAACTCCGCCGACCACGCGCGCCGCGTCCTGCGGCGCGCGGAGAACGCGGACCGGCCGGGCGAGCCCACGGTCCGCCGTCTCCGCCTGGCCTTCGCCCACCACATCACCCAGGCCTTCGGACGCCACTGCCCGATCGAGGGCGGCCGAGACGCCGGCTTCACCCTCTACGAGCACCAGTTCCTGCTGCTCGACGGCAGCGAGGTCAGCCTCTGGGAGGTCGAGCACACCGCGACCCCCGACGGCCGCCACATGTGCGAGGTGTACGACTCCGAGGACGCGGCCCGCGAAGCGATGCGGCACCGCTCCCGCGTCCGCTGACCCGGCACCGCCGGCCGCTCGCACACAGAGGGAGGCCCCGGCCCCGGGACGAATCCCGGGGCCGGGGCCTCTCCATCGCAGACCGAGGGCTCAGTGCGTGAGCGCCGGCTCCTTCTCGACGGATTCGGGGGCGTCCTCGTCCCCGTCGCCGCCCTCAAGGTGCTGCTTGGGCTTCGCGGGGAGCGCGAACATCACGAGGAAGATCGCGGCGAGTACGCCGGCCGCCCAGCCGAGGGAGTTCTGGAAGGCGTCCGTGAAGGCCGCGCCCACCTCGGTCGGGGCCTGGATGTGATGGTCGTCGACCACACCGAAGAAGACGACCGAGACGAGGCCGAGTCCGAGGGCGTTGCCCATCTGGCCGGTCGTGTTGATCAGGCCCGAGGCCGAGCCGGCGTGCTCGCGCGGCACCTCGGAGAGCACGGCGTCCGTCAGCGGGGCCACGATCAGGCCCATGCCGAGGCCCATGACCACCAGCGGGGCGATCATCTGCCAGGAGTGGATCCCGGTCCCGTACCGGCCCGCCTCGAAGAAGTAGAGCAGGATGCCCGCGATCATCGTCAGCGCGCCGGCCTGGAGGACCTTGCGGCCGAAGCGCGGCACCAGCTTCTGCACCGAGAGCCCGGCGGCCGTCGAGACGGCGATGGAGAACGGCACCCCGGTCAGGCCCGCCTTCAGCGGGCTCCAGCCGAGCCCGATCTGCATGTACAGCGTCCAGACCAGGAAGAAGATGCCGAGCACGACACCGAAGGTCAGCTGCACCGCGATGCCGGCGGCGAAGCTCTTCACCTTGAACAGCGACAGCTCGACGAGCGGCGAGCCGTCCTTCTTCGTCTTGTACTTCTCGTACGCGACGAAGGCCGCGAAGACGGCCAGGCTGCCGGCCATCATCAGGTGGCCCCACAGCGGCCAGTCCAGCTCACGGCCGCGCGTCAGCGGGTAGATCAGCATGAGCAGCGCCGCCGTCACCAGGAGCATGCCGACGATGTCCAGCCGGAGCGCCTTCGGCGCCTTCGACTCGGTGATGAACTTCCGGCCGAGGAGCAGGCCGGCGATGCCGACCGGCAGGTTGATCAGGAAGATCGGCCGCCACTCCAGGCCCGCGATGTTCCACTGGGTGAGCAGCGCGCCGAGCAGCGGGCCGGAGACCGCGCCGAGACCGATGATCGCGCCGAACATCCCGAAGACCTTGCCGCGCTCGTGCGCCGGGAACGTGACGTGGATGATCGACAGGACCTGCGGCACCATCATCGCGGCCGCCGCGCCCTGGAGGAGGCGGGAGCCGACCAGCATCTCCTGGTTGGCCGCGAAACCGCAGAGCGCCGAGGCGAGCGTGAAGCCGGCGGTGCCGAGGAGGAAGAGGCGCTTGCGGCCGAAGATGTCGCCGAGCCGGCCGCCGGTGATCAGACCGGCCGCGAAGGCGAGCGCGTACCCGGCGGTGATCCACTGGATGGCCCCGAAGGTGGCGCCGAGGTCCCGCTCGATGCTGGGGATCGCGATGTTGACGATCGTGGCGTCGACCAGATCCATGAAGGCGGCTGTCATGACGATGGCGAGCGCTATCCAGCGCCGCTTGTCACCCGTGTCGGTGGGGGCCGCATCCGTGACGGCGTCGTGTGAACTCATAGGAAGAAGATAGAAGCCATCTAGGTCAAATGATGTCCTAGATGAGCCGCATCCTGGAAGACATGACGGACACCCCGGTACGACTCCTGAATCTGCTCTCGCTCCTCCAGACCCCGCGCGAGTGGCCCGGAAGCGAACTCGCCGAACGGCTCTCGGTCTCCCCGCGCACCATCCGCCGGGACATCGACCGCCTCCGTGACCTCGGCTACCCCGTCGAAGCGACCCTCGGCGCGGTCGGCGGCTACCGTCTCGTCGCCGGTACGGCCATGCCGCCGCTGCTCCTCGACGACGAGGAGGCAGTCGCGATCGCCGTCGGCCTGCGGGCCGGAGCCGGGCACGCCATCGAAGGCGTCGAGGAGGCCTCCGTACGGGCCCTGGCGAAGCTGGAACAGGTCCTGCCCACCCGGCTCCGGCACCGCGTCTCCACCCTCCAGAACGCGACGATCCCCCTGGTCAGGGGCGACGGCGTCACCGTCACACCCGCCACCCTCACCACCCTCGCGGGCACCGTGACCGGCCACGAGCGGCTGCGGTTCGGCTACCGGGCCGGGGACGGCACCGAGACGAAACGCCTCGTCGAGCCGTACCGGCTCGTCTCCACCGGGCGCCGCTGGTACCTCGTCGCCTACGACCTCGGGCGCGAGGACTGGCGGACCTTCCGCGTCGACCGGGTGAGCGAGCCGTTCGCCACCGGCGCGCGCTTCACCCCGCGCGAGCTGCCCGCAGGCGACGCCGCCACCTACATGGCCCGGTCGATGGCCCGGGCGCACGGCGAGGTCGACCTGGACGTCGAGTTCGCCGCCCCGGCCGAGGTCGTGGCCGCCCGCCTTCCCGCGCACCTCGTGCCGACGGCCGCCGGTCCCGAACGCTGCCGGCTGCGCGCGCGTGTCCCCGACTCCGTCGACTGGCTCGCCCTCCGCCTCGCCCTCCTCGACGTCGACTTCACCGTCCACGGCCCCCCGCCCCTCATCACCTACATCCAAACCCTCTCCACCCGCCTCTCCACCGCCACCTCCCCCTAACGCCCCACGCGGTGGGCCCGCGCCCCGCGCTGTGAGCCCACGCCCCCGCCTTGTGGGCATTCGTTCCGCTGTGGCGGTGCCCACCCCCGCTCCTGCGCCCCGCCTCGTTGTGGGCAATCGTTCCGCTGGGGCGGAACGGGTGGGCACAACGGACGGCGCCCCTTGCCGGGCCCAGGCTTCCGCGCCTGAACCCGCACCCGGTGC
>NZ_JNWK01000006.1 GCF_000716445.1 Streptomyces wedmorensis | reverse complement strand
AGGCTTCCGGGCCTGGACGGTGCGCCGAAGGTGCGGCGCCGTGGTGGGTTGTGCCCACCCGTTCCGCCCTTGCGGAACAGTTGCCCACAACCCGGGGTCCTGCCAGGGGCGCGGCCCACAACCCGGGTGGCGCGGTGACGGGTGCGGCACACAACCCGCGGGCGTGGCCCACAACCCGGGGTCCTGCCAGGGGCGCGGTGGCGGGTGTGGCCGCCCACGGCAGGCCCCGCCAGGGGTGGCCCGCAATCAGGTCCTGCCGGGGCGCGGTCCACAGCCAGGCCCCGCCAAAGGACGGGCCCATGACCCGGGGCGCGGCCCCGCCCGAGGGGCCGGGGGAGGGGCGGCACGCGGCGGGGCCCACGGCGAGGGGGGGGGTGTCAGTGGGTGCTGAACCGCCCGAACCGCCCGCGGTGGAACAGCAGTGGATCCCCGTCCTCGGCCGCACCGAGGGCGTCGACCCGCCCCACGACGATCAGATGGTCGCCCCCCGTGTGCACGGCGCTGATCGTGCAGTCCATCCACGCCGGCGCGCCGGGCAGCCGCGGCGAGCCGGTCACCGGTGCCGGCTCCCACTCCACCCCCGCGAACTTGTCCGCGCCGCTCACGGCGAACGACCGGCACAGGCCGCCCTGGTCGGCTCCCAGCACGTTGACGCAGAACGATCCCGCCCCCGCGATCCGCGGCCACGTCGTCGACGTCCGGGCGACCATGAACGCGACCAGCGGCGGATCGAGCGACAGCGACGCGAACGACTGGCAGGCGAACCCCGCCGGCCCCTCCGCGTCCCGCGCCGTCACGATCGTCACCCCGCTCGCGAAGTGCCCGAGCACCCGGCGGAACTCCGCCGGGTCGACGGGTGGCCGCTCGTCCTCCC
This sequence comes from Streptomyces wedmorensis, assembly GCF_000716445.1. GTDB lineage: Bacteria > Actinomycetota > Actinomycetes > Streptomycetales > Streptomycetaceae > Streptomyces > Streptomyces wedmorensis. The sequence continues at coordinate 255,426 of NZ_JNWK01000006.1, read as the reverse complement.
GTACCGCGCGCAGTACCGGCCGGGGCAGTGGTTCCACGGCCGTCGGCGAACCGGCCGCTCTCAGGTGTCGGACGACGGTGGCCGCCATCCCCGCGTGTCCCATCACACCGTCCATTGAAACTGACGGTGCGTCAGATGGGAAGTCTTCGGGACACCGAAGAGGAAGCCCCCGACACGACGGTCCGACCGTCGCCCGAGGGCTTCCGACGAGCGCCCCCGGAGGGGCACTCCGCTAGCGCCCCTCGTACCGTGCCTCCCGGCGCTCCACGAAGCTCGCCACGCCCTCCTGGGCGTCCCTGGTCGTCATGTTGAGTTCCTGCGCCGTCGCCTCCGCCGCGAACGCGGTGACGCGGTCCGAGTCCAGGGAGGCGTTCACGAGCTGCTTGGTGAGGGAGAGGGCGCGGGTGGGCCCCTGGGCGAGGCGTTCGGCCCACTCGCGGGCGGTCTTCTCCAGGTCGGCCGCCGGGACGACCCGGTTCACCAGGCCCAGGTCCTTCGCGTCGGCGGCCCCCACCGCGTCGCCGAAGAACATCAGCTCCTTGGCGCGCCGGGGCCCGACCAGCCGGGGCAGGAGGTACGCGCCGCCGCCGTCGGGGACGAGGCCGCGCCGTACGAACACCTCGATGAACCGCGCCGAGTCCGCCGCGATCACCAGGTCGCAGGCGAAGGCGAGGTGCGCGCCGATGCCCGCCGCGGTCCCGTTGACGGCGGCGACGACCGGCTTCTCGCAGTCCATCACCGCCCCGATGAAGCGCTGGGCGCCGAGGCGGATCATGCGGGCCACGTCGCCCGCGACCCGCTCGCCGGCGGCGGGGGCGCCGCGCAGGTCCGCCCCGGCGCAGAAGCCGCGGCCGGTGGCGGTCACCACGACCGCCCGGACGTCCGGGTCGGCGGACGCGTCCGCGAGCAGGGCGATGATCCGCTCGCGCTGGTCCCAGGTGACGGCGTTCATCGCCTCGGGGCGGTTGAGGGTGATCCAGGAGACGCCGTTCTCGACGGTGTGCAGGACGTCGCGGGCGGCGCCGTCCGGGAGGTCGTGGGCGGCGTCGTGCGGTGCGGCGGCCATCGGGGGCTCCTATCGGCAGACGGCGAGGGCGTCCAGGGCCACCGCGCCCTGGCCGCGCGGCAGCACCATCAGGGGGTTGATGTCCAGTTCGGCGAGGTCGCCGTCGAGTTCGAGGGCCATGCGCTGGACGCGGAGGACGACTTCGACGAGGGCGTCGACGTCGGCGGGCGGGGCGCCGCGGACGCCGTCGAGGAGGGCGCGGCCGCGGAGCTCGGCGAGCATGGAGCGGGCCTCGTGCTCGTCGAAGGGGGGAACGCGTACGGCCGTGTCGTTCAGGACCTCGACGAGGACGCCGCCGAGGCCGACGGTGATGGTGGGGCCGAAGAGGTCGTCGCGGGTCACGCCGACGACCATCTCGACGCCGCGCCCGACCATCTGGCAGACGAGGACGCCGTCGAGGTCGATCGACTCGTAGCGGGCGATGTCGGTGAGTTCGCGGTACGCGTCCCGCACCTGGCTGGCGGAGGTGAGGCCGACCTTCACGAGCCCCAGTTCCGTCTTGTGGGCGAGCTGGGCGCCCGACGCCTTCATCACCACCGGGTAGCCGACCAGCCCCGCGGCCCGGACGGCCGCCGCCGCGCTGGTGACGAGCTGCTCGCGCGGCACCCGTATCCCGTACGCCCGCAGCAGCTGCTTCGCCGCGTGCTCGCTGAGTCGCCGGCCGGGCCGCATGAGGGCCTGGGCCTTGCGGAAGGAGGGGGAGGGGGTGCGGGGGGCCTCGTCGAAGGGGGAGCGGTAGCCGGCCGTGAACCGGTGGTGGTCGAGGTAGGCCTTGACGGCCCCGATGCAGTTCCCGAAGGTGCGGAAGGTGGCGAGGCGCGAGGAGCCCAGGAGGGTCGAGCGGTACGCGTCCTCCGTTCCCAACGGTGAGCCCCAGATCACGCACACCAGCTTGTCGGTCGCCTCGGCCGCGTCGGCCAGGTCCTGGGCGAGCTTGTCGCTCATGGGCGGGAAGGGGCCGGTGATGGGACAGATCAGGACCCCGACCGACGGGTCCGCGAGGATCGCGTCGATGATCTTCCGGCCGCGCCAGTCGCCGACGGGGTGGCCGCCGTTGTCGACGGGGTTCGAGACGCTCAGGTACTCCGGTATCCACTGGTGCAGTTCGTCCTGCTTGGCCTGCGTGAGGGTGGGGAGTTCGAGTCCCGCCGCGGTGGCCAGGTCGGCGAAGTGGGCTCCCGTGCCGCCGGAGATCGAGTAGACGACGACGCCGTCCGCGAGCGGCCGGCGCGCGCGGGCGAGCAGGGTCGCCGTGTCCTGGAGCTGGTCGAGCCCGTCGACCCGGATCACCCCGAACTGGCGCATGGCCGCGTCCACGACCCGGTCGGCGCCGGTGAGCTTCCCGGTGTGCGAGGCGGCGGTGCGGGCCCCGGTCTCGGTCCGTCCGACCTTCACGGCGACGACCGGCACCCCCTGGCGTGCGGCCCGGTCGGCGGCGAGCAGGAAGGACCGGCCGTCCTTCAGTCCCTCCACGTAGCAGGCGATCGCCCCGACCTCGGGCCGGCCCGCGAAGTACGAGATGAAGTCCGCGGTCTCCAGGTCGGCCTCGTTGCCGGTCGGTGCCCAGTGCGAGAGCCGGACGCCGAGCTCCTGGAGGGTGAAGACGGGCCGGCCCTGGTGTCCGGACTGGGTGATGAGGGCGACGGCGGGCCCGTCGAGGTCCTCCCGGAAGCGCTCGAAGGCGTTCAGGTTGGTGTTCGGGCCGAGGAGGCGCAGCCCCGAGCGGCGCACGGCCTCGGCGAGACGTTCCTGCGCCTCGGCGCCGGCCTCCCCGGTCTCGGCGAAGCCGGAGGCGAACGCGACCGCGAAGCGGACCTTCGCCTCGGCCAGTTCCTCGATCACGGGCAGCGGGTCGGCGACGAGGAGGACGGCCAGGTCGACGGGTTCGGCGAGCGCGCCGACGGTGGGGACACAGTCGATCCCGAAGACGCTCGTACGGGTCGGGTGCACGGGCACGAGCCGGGCGCCCACCCGCTCGGCCCAGGCGAGCAGCTGCCGGGTGATGCCGGTGTTGGGCCGGCCCTCGGTGTCGGAGGCGCCGATGACGGCGACGGACTCGGGCCGGAAGAACCGGTCGAGGTCGGGCACGAGGGCGTGCAGCGGGCGCCCGCTGACGTCCTGGTCGCCGGGGGCGGCGGTGACGCCGTGCACGGCGGTCCTGGGCGAGTCGCCGCAGGCGACCACGCGGGCGCGGAGATCGGTGGTGAAGGTGCCGTGAGTCGATCCAAGCATGTGTTCCGCCCGCCCCTTCATCCATCCGTATACAGCTGACGCCTAGTCAGATTACAGAACTGACGGCCTGTCAGGAATGGGTGTGCGGCGGTCCGCGGCAGAACGGGTCTCCCGGAGGCGTACAACCCTTCGACCCGTCGGCGTGTCCCACCTCTCGAACGGCATGCCCGAATCGTCCGACGACAACCGCCATGGGGGACCACTTGACCCGCTCCACCCGGCCCCGGGGCCGCCGCCGCGCCCTCGGCGCCGCCCTGGCCGTCCTGGCCTCCTCCGCCGCGCTCACCGCGGTCGCGGCGGCACCGGCGCAGGCCGCCGAGGGTGCGCCGAAGCCCCGGGTGATCTTCACCGAGTACAAGGATGTCGACGGCGTCCGTACGAGCACCCTCGTGACGGTCAACGCCGACGGCACCGATCGGCGCGAGCTCGTGCCCACCGGCCAGGGCCTGCCCAAGGCCGAGATCACCGGCGTCACGTACTCGCCCGACGGCACGCGCATGGCCTTCATCAACGAGGACGGCACCTCCGACATCTGGGTCGCGAACGCCGACGGCACCGGCGCCCGCCCGGTCCGCATGGACGTCAGCGAACCCGACGGCTGGCTCAACGGCCTCGACTGGACCCCCGACGGCAAGCAGCTCTATCTGAGCTTCGGGGGCAAGCCGGGCCACGACCGCCTGCGCATCATGCGGATCAACGCCGACGGCACGGGCCTCGGCTACCTCTTCGCCCAGCCCGAGCAGACCTGGGACACCCAGGTCGACGTGGCCTGGGACGGCCGCGTGACCTTCCTGCGCGGCAGCACCGTGCACATCTGGGACCCGCGCGTGGGCGGCGACCCCAAGCCGCTCACCCAGGGCCTGCACCCCACCTTCTCGCCGGACGGCACCTTCGTCGCCTTCGCCGACGGTGCCGACGGCTCGTTCGACGTGCACTTCCAGCACGCCGCCGGGGGCAACAAGTTCGAGGTGACCAAGGGGGAACACGTCCTGTTCCCCGAGTGGTCCCCGGAAGGCTCGCAGATCGCCTACCTCTCGGGCGGTACGGAGCAGCAGGCCACCGTCAACGGCGCCTGGTCGTCCCACGGCACCCCCAAGGTCCTCTCCGCGCCCGGCGCCACCGCCGCCGACATCGGCTGGGTCACCCCGCGCGGCTGGAGCCCGCACGGCACCTTCCACCACGACTACAGCGGCGACGGCCGCGCCGACGTCCTCGCCCTGGACGCCTACGGCGTGCTGTGGCGCTACGACGGCACCGGCACCGGCGGCCTCAAGCCGCGCGTGAAGATCGGCTGGGGCTGGAAGGGCCACCGCTTCACCGCCGCCGGCGACCTCAACGCCGACGGCCGTCCCGACGCCTTCGTCCAGGACCCCACCGGCGGCCTGTGGCGGCTCGACGGGACCGTGGGCGGCGGCTTCGGGGCGAAGGTGAAGATCGGCACCGGCTGGAAGGGCTTCAAGCTGACCGGTGTCGGCGACCTTTCCGAGGACGGCTTCGCCGACATCGTCGCCCTCGACACGGCGGACAAGCCCTGGCGGTACGACGGCGACGGCCGCGGCGGCCTCCAGGCACGCAAGGACTTCGGCTACGGGTACGAGGGCACCCGCCTGACCGGCGTCGGCCCCCTGACGAAGAACGGCGACCAGAACTACTTGGAACAGGGGTCGAGCGGCGGACTCATGCGCCACGACCTGAACTCGCGCGAAAGCATCGGCTGGGGCTGGCGGAACCTCACCCTCACCGGTGCCGGCGACCTCACCGGCGACGGCGTGAGCGATGTCCTCGCCCGGGACACCTCCGGCGTGCTGTGGCGCTACGACGGTGACGGGACGGGCCGTCTGAAGCCGCGCGCCAAGGTCGGATGGGGCTGGAGCGGCCTCACCACGTTCTGATCCCACCCCGGCAGCACCCAGCGCCCCGTTTCCGTACCCCGAAGGGGGCCGGGAGCGGGGCGTCGTGACGTCACCGCCCCGCCTTCGCGAGCCTCCGCCAGGAAGGGGCGCGCGACGGTCCGTGGCAGAACGGATTCCCCGACGGCGTACAACCATGCGACGAGGCGGCGTGTCTCACCTTCCGGACGACATGCCCAAGACGTCCGGCGACAACGCATCGGAGGATCACTTGACCCGCTCCACCCGACCCCGGGGCCGCCGCCGAGCCCTCGGCGCCGCCCTGGCCGTCCTGGCCTCCTCCGCCGCGCTCACCGCGGTCGCGGCGGCACCGGCGCAGGCGGCCGAGGGTGCGCCGAAGCCCCGGGTGGCCTTCACCGAGCACAAGTACGTCGACGGCGTCCGCACCGGTGACACCCTCGTCACGGTCAACGCCGACGGCACCGACCGGCGCGTGCTCGTGCTCACCGGCCGGGATGTGCCTCCCCAGAGCAAGATCAGTGGCGTCACCTTCTCGCCCGACGGTCTGCGCCTGGCCTTCATCACCCCCGGCGGCAGCGTCTGGACCGCGAACGCCGACGGCACGAACGCCCATCTGATCCGCCTGAACCTCGACAACCCCGAAGGCACGCTCGACAGCCTCGACTGGACCGCCGACGGCCGGCAGCTCTACGCGAGCTTCTCGCCCACGCCCGATTTCGGCGGTTCCCCCTCCGTCCATCTCATCGACGTCGCCGGTGGAGGTCTCCACGGTGCCCTCCCCCGGGGCACCCAGGTGGACGTGGCCTGGGACGGGCGGATCACCTTCGTCCGAGGCGAGAGGAGCGCCTCCGAGGTCTACCTCTGGGACCCGCGTGTCGGCGGTGAACCGACGCACATCGCCTCGGGCATGTACCCGGCGTTCTCGCCGAACGGCGAGCAGATCGCCTTCTCGGCGAGTGGGTTCTCATGGGACGCGCGCGCCCACGTCCTCGACGGTGGTGGCGAGTACCCGCTGACCACGGGCGAGTACGCGGGGGCCGGCGCCGAGTGGTCCCCTGACGGCAGTCTGATCGCGTACAGCGCCGGCGGGCAGGCCGCCGTCAGGAGTGCCTCCGTGCCCGACGGCACCCGCACGGTCCTCTCGGCGCCCGGCACCCTCGTCGACGACATCTCCTGGATCGCGCCGCGCGGCTGGAACCCCCACGGCACCTTCCGCCACGACTACGGCGGCGACGGCCGCGCCGACCTCCTCGCCCTGGACGCCACGGGCGTCCTCTGGCGCTACGACGGCACCGGCACCGGCGGCTTCCAGCCCCGGCAGAAGATCGGCTGGGGCTGGAAGGGCCACCGCTTCACCGCCGCCGGCGACCTCAACGCCGACGGCCGCCCCGACGCGCTCGCCCAGGACCCCACCGGCGGCCTGTGGCGGCTCGACGGGACCGCGGGCGGCGCCTTCGGGACCAAGGTGAAGATCGGCACCGGCTGGAAGGACTTCAAGCTCACCGGCGTCGGCGACCTGAACGCCGACGGCTTCCCCGACGTCCTGGCCGTCGACGCCACGGGCGCCGTCTGGCAGTACGCGGGCGACGGCCGCGGCGGCCTCCAGGCCCGTCAGCGGGTCGGCACCGGGTACACGGGCCAGCGATTCACGGGCGTCGGCGCGTTCACGCGCAGCGGCTACCAGAACCACCTCGGCCTGTTCCCGAACGGCGACCTCCACCGCTACGAGCGGGGCGGCGCGGACAAGATCGGCTGGGGCTGGAAGGGCCTGACCCTGACCGGCGCGGGCGACCTCTCCGGCGACGGCGTCACCGACGTCCTCGCCCTCGACACCGCCGGCGTGCTGTGGCGGTACGACGGCGACGGCAAGGGCGGCCTGAAGCCCAGGATCAAGGCGGGCTGGGGCTGGACGGGCATCTCCCTGTTCTGACCCGGCCGACTCCGGCCCGAGGAAGCACCTGACGGCGCCCGCCCCCGACTCGGGGACGGGCGCCGTCCGTCACTTCGCCGACGACCGTGCGATCCGCCGGGCGATCCTCTCCGCGTCGATCGCCAGCTCCCGGAACATGCCGCTGATCGGGTTGGTGAACCCCGTGAAGTACAGGCCGGGGGCCTCGCGCGGGCAGCGCGCCCCGTGGACGACCGGGCGCCCGTCGCCGTCCAGCACGTCCAGGTGACCGAGGAGGGGTTCGAGGGCGCGCCGGTAGCCGGTCGCGGCGATCACCGAGTCCGGAGCGATGCGGGTGCCGTCGGCGAGCACCACCTCGCCGCCGTCGAAGGCCTCCACCGCCGCGACGACCTCGACCTTCCCGGCTCGTACGGCGTCGATGAGGCCGACGTCCTGGACGGGCACGGCGCCTTCGCGCTGGCGGGTGGCGACGCCGGTGGCGGGCCGGGGGAGGCCGTGGGCGGAGAGGTCGGGGACGGCGACCCGGGCCATGAGGTCGCCCATGCGGTCGACGAGGGCGACGGGCAGCCGCCGGACCAGGATGCCGGTGCGCTGGGCGGGCCAGCCGGCGGTGGTGCGGCGGACGATGTGCGGGACGGTCCGTATCGCGAGCCGTACGCGCGCGGCGCCGCCCCCGGCGAGGTCGGCGGCGATCTCGGCGCCGGTGTTGCCCGCGCCGACGACGAGGACGTCCTTCCCCTCGTACGGCCCCGGGTTGCGGTAGGTCCGCGCGTGGCCCAACTCGCCCTCGTACGCGTCGCGGCCGGGCCAGTCGGGAACGTGCGGGGTGTGGTTGTAGCCGGTCGCCACCACCACCGCGCGGCCGGTGAGCCGCCGCCCGCCCGTCGCGTGCAGGATCCACTCCGCGCCGTCCCGCTCGACCCGGAAGACCTCGACCCCGGTCACGATCTCCAGCTCGTGCTTCTCGGCGTACTTCTCCAGGTAGCGCACGACGTCGGCACGGGCCACCCAGCGGCCGAACGAGCGGGGCATCTTCAGGCCGGGGAGCGCGGAGAGCCGCCGGGTGGTGTGCAGCCGCAGCCGGTCGTAGTGGGCGCGCCAGGAGGCGCCGACGGCGTCGGACTTCTCCAGGACGACGGCCCGGACGCCCCGCGCGCCCAGGGCGGCGGCGACGGCGAGGCCGCCGGGGCCGCCACCGATGACGTACACGGGGTGAGCGGGGGGTCGATGGGGGGTGGTGATGGCCATGACTGCTGAGCGTAATGACGTGTACACGCAGTGGGTCTCGGTCAAGAGGGATTTCGGTTGCGAATCGGTCACGTCCGCGCGGCCCCGCCCGTCCGCGCCCCGCCTCTTGCGCTCGCGGCCACCCTGCGCTGAACTGACGTACCGTCAGATCAGGCTCTCCGAGGGGGCACGCATGCAGACCGTCTGGCTCACCGGCGCCGAATGGCTCGCCGTCCTCCGCATCGGCCTCGGCCTGTGGTGGCTGGAGAGCTGGCGCCACAAGGACAAGAAGGGCTGGTTCGAACGCGGCACCGGCATCGCCTGGGCCGCCGACGTCGCCGGCAAGCACCGCTGGCCGCAGGTCAAGAAGGGCTTCGAGACCGTCGTCGCCCCGCGCCCCAAGCTGATGGCGTACGTCGTCGTCTACGCCGAACTCGCCCTGGGCCTCGGCCTGGTCGTCGGCCTGCTCACCCCGGTCGCCCTCGTCGGCGGCCTCCTCCTCAACCTCCTCTACCTCGTCCTCATGATCCACGACTGGGCCGAGCAGGGGCAGAACGCGATGATGGCCCTGATCTCCCTCGTCGCCCTCTTCGCCGTCTCCTGGCAGACCTGGTCCCTCGACTCCGCGATCGGACTCTTCTGATGACGGCCACCCCGGCGAACCTCCCCGACATCGACGCCTTCACCCGCCCCTACTGGGACGCCGCCGCCGAAGGCCACCTCCTCCTGCGCCGCTGCGTGGCCTGCGAGCGCGCCCACCACTACCCGCGCGAGTTCTGCCCGCACTGCTGGAGCGAGGACGTCCGCTGGGAATCGGCGAGCGGCCGCGCCACCCTCTACACGTGGTCGGTCGTCCACCGGAACGACCTCCCGCCGTTCGGTGAGCGCGTCCCGTACGTCGCCGCCGTCGTCGACCTCGCCGAGGGGCCGCGCATGATGACGGAGGTCGTGGGCGTGCCGGACGGCGACCTCCGGATCGGGATGGAGCTGGAGGTCGCCTTCCGGCCGGAAGGGCCGGAAGGGCCGGAAGGGCCGGAAGGGCCGGAAGGGCGGGAGGGTCGGGAGGGTCCGGACGGGCAGGTCACCGTCCCCGTCTTCGGCCCCCCGCGCTCACCTGGTTCCCAGGGCTGAGATGTTCCGCCACAGCTGTGCGCGGTTCGTGGAGTCGCAGGTGTACGTCATCACGAACGGCGGACCGACCAGCAGGCAGTAGCCGCTGTTCATGTTCTTGATCGTCCGCCCGGAGGACGTCGACGTGCCGATCTTCCAGGCCTGGACGCTGGAGCCGCTGCACGGGGCGATCGTCACGCTGGAACCCCCCGGCTGCAGGCACTTCCCGGACTTCTTGCTGACGAGGCGGAAGGTGCCGTCGGCGCCGGGGGAGTAGGTCCAGGAGTACGCGAGGTACCCGCCGTTGGTGGGCGCCGAGCCGCACTCGTAGGTGTTGACGAGGACGGCGTAGCCCGCGTCGTTCTCCGCCAGGCACTGCCCGTTGGAGACGTTCTCGATGGAGTACGTCCCCGAGGGCCCCGAACTGGTGGGCGGCGGGGGTGCGGGTGCCTTGGTCGTCGGCCTGGGCGCCGGGGCGGTCGTCGATCCGCCGGAGGAGCCGGAGCCGCTGCCGGAGGTGGCGGCGCCACCGCCGGTGGAGCTCGACCCGCCGCCCCCCGAGGCGGACCCGCCGCCCGAACCCCCGGGCAGCGTCCCCGTGCCGCCGGAGCCGCCACCGCCCACGGCCCCACCTCCCACCGCGCCGCCGTCGACGGGCGGCGGCGGGAGGGGAGCGCCGGGTGAAGCGGGCGTCGTCGAAGCCGGCGGCTTCGACGACGGGGCCTTGGAGGACGGGGAGCCGGGGCCGCTCGACGGCGGCACGGCGGCCGGCTGTGAGACGACGGCGGACGGGGAGGGCGAGGTGCTCGGGCCGGCGCCGAGGCGGCCGATCTCGTACGGGCCGAGGGCGACGGTCAGGGTCGTGCCGGTGGCGACGACGACGGGTACCGCGAGCATGACGAAGCGGTTGCGACGCTTGCGCTGCTCGCCGTGCGCGCCCCGGCCGGTGACGGCCGACGGGTCGGGCGCGCCCGTCGAGGGCTCCCTGCCGGGCTGCGGGGTGAGCGAGGCGGTGGCGACGTCCTCGGAGGGCTCGGCCTCCTCCAGCTCGGTCAGGTGCTCGGCCGTCGGTGCCTCGGCGGCGAAGGCCGCGCGCTCGCCGATCCGCTCGGCGACGGCCGCGGGCCAGGCGGCGCCCGCGGCCCGCTCCTCGGTCAGCCCGACGAGCTCCTCGGCCGTCGGCCGGCCCGCCGGGTCCTTGGCGAGACACTTCCGTACGAGCTCCGCCAGCGCGGGCTCGGTCTCGGTGAGCCGCCCGAAGTCGGGTTCGGCGTGGACCACCCGGTAGAGGAGGTCGGGGCCGGAACCGTCGCCGAACGGGGGCCGGCCGTTGGCCGCGTACAGGAGGAGGCTGCCGAGGGCGAACACGTCCGCCGCGCCCGTGAGTCGGCGTTCGGCGACGGCCTGCTCGGGTGCCATGTAGGCGGGCGTGCCGATGACCATGCCGGTCTTGGTCAGCCGGCTCTGGTCGGCGGCGCGGGCCACGCCGAAGTCGATGAGGGAGAGGCCGTCGCCGGTCAGCATGACGTTGGACGGCTTGAGGTCGCGGTGCACCATGTCGGCGCCGTGGACCACCCGCAGCCCGTTCGCCGCGTCGCGGAGGAGGCGCCAGAGGGCGTCGCCGGTCAGCGGGCCGCCGTTGAGCCTGATGGCCTCGTTGAGGGTGATGCCGGGGATGAACTCGGTCGCGAACCACGGGGGCTTGGCCGTGCGGTCGCTCGCGAGGAGCTTGGTGTTCGCGCCGGCGGGCAGCCGGGCGAGGTTGTCCAGCTCGTGCCCGAAGTGGCTCAGGAAGTCGGCGTCCTCGGCGAGCACGGGCAGCACCCGCTTCACCGCCGCGAACGTGCCGGGCACGGCGCCGAGGTACACCCGGCCCATCCCCCCGGACCCGAGCACCCCGAGCAGCCTGAACGCCCCGATCCGTCGGGGGTCCCCCGCCTCCAGCGGCATGGCCCCGCTGCCCGTCAGCCCACCGAAACTAGAGTTGTTTTCCAATTCCCCCTGCATGGGCGACACACTAGCCGAGCCCCCTTCCGATCTGAATATCGATCAGGTGAAGGGGGCTCGGCCTCAACTGCACCTCATAGAGGCCGAGTTGGCGTGGGCTGTCCCGGAATCTCCTAGAACCAGTCCCGGTCGGTCATCGAGTTCTGGAAGTAGTTCTCCACGCGCGGCTTGAAGGGCGCCTGCCAGTCGCCCGTCCCCCCGTACCAGTACATGCGGGCCGTCGGGTCGGACTTGTCGAACGCCACGAGGTCGTTGCGGCCGTCGCGGTCGATGTCCCCGATGCCGACGACCCGGGCGTACGTGTTCCAGCCCGTGCCGATCTTCGTGCGGGGCGCGAAGGTGCCGTCGCCCTTGCCGAGGTACTGCCAGAGGACGCCGTCCTTGTCGCGGGCGACGAGGTCCCCGGCGGGGGCTCCGGCGATGTTCCCGGTGGCGGTGACCTCGTTGTAGATGCCCCAGCCGGTGCCGATCTGCTTGCGCGCGCCGAGCGGCGCGTTGTAGTTGCCGGTGGCGGGGTAGAGCCACAGGCCGCCGGCCGTGTCCGTGGCGAGGACGTCGGGCCGGCCGTCGCCGGTCAGGTCGCTGCCGCCGACGATCTTGTCGTAGATCTGCCAGCCGGTCCCGATCTTCACCGGGGGAGCGAACGCGAGGCCGCCCGCACCCGGGTGCATCCACAGGCCGCCGCTCTTGTCGCGGGTGATCAGCTCGGGTGCCGTGCTCATCCCGCCGAAGTCACCAGGCGTGACGAACCGGTCGTAGGTGCCTCCCCAGCCGGAGAGCGTGGCGCCCTTGAACCAGTTGAAGCCCTGCTGGAGGGGAAGGTAGGAGCCTTCGAAGACCGACACGTTCCCGGTGGTGGAGTCGACCGCGAACAGGTCCGGCGAACCGTTGTCGGAGAAGTCGTGCGACTTCGGCGCGCGGACCACCTTCGTCGTGCCGCTCAGCCCCACTCCCCTGCCGACGCCGTCGAGGGGGGCGACGCTGATCTGCCAGACGTAGTCGCCGTTCGGGACGTCGCCCCACGGGGTGATTCCACCCTCCCAGGCCGAGCGGTTCCCCTGCCACGTGAGGGTCACCGGCCCGGGGCCGGTCGGGCCCTCCGTGGGACGGAACTCGCTCGTCCACTCCGTGACCAGGGGCGTCGCCGCCTTCGAGATCATGACGGTCACCCGCACGTTGCGACGGCTCACGCCGATCGTGAACGGGACGACGCCCTGGTTCTTGTCGAGGTCGAGGACCGCCGGGATGTCCGGGCCGCTCGTCACGGAGACTCCGGTCTTCTCCCCGGTCCCCGCCACCAGCTCCCGCGTGACCGAGGCGCCGCCCCGCACCCGGTACAGCCCCTCGCCCTCGCCGTCGACCGTCGACCCGCCGCGCACGAGCACCGAACCGTCCGGGGCGGCGGTCACACTGGTCACGTGGTCGATCCACGGCGTCCACCCGGACGTCCCCGTCAGGCTGACGGCCCTGGGGCGGTTGCGGTACTCGAACGGGTCGGTCTCGTCCTCCCCGTAGACCACCCAGCCGTCGACGAGCCCGACCTTCACCGCGCCGCCGCCGGTGTTCAGCGTCGTGAGCTGCCCGGACTTCCGGTCCGCCACGATCAGCTGGTCGTCGAAGTAGCCGTCCGAACGCGGCTTGTGGTGCACCCACGCCACGTGCGTGGCCGACAGCGCGGCCGACTGCCCGTAGCCGACCGGACCCTGGTTGGCGTACGTCTCCGTCACCGCGCGCGTCGCCAGGTCGACCACCGCGAAGTGGCTCTTCCCGGCCGACTGGTAGCCGACGAGCGCGGTCCCGGGGATCCCGGCCGCGAAGGTCAGCGCACTCGCGTCCGCCGGCAGCCCCGTCACGGCGTGGTTCCCGGTGCTGCCGTCGGCCTCGTGGGTCACGAGGTGCAGCAGGGTCCCGCCGTCGGCGGGGGCCACGCTCGTCAGGACGGTGCCACCGACCGCGCCGATCGGCGTGTGGACGCCTCCGCCCAGGAAGTTGATCGCGATGTCGACCGGAGCGGCACCCGTCGCCATGTCCCGCAGCCGCACCGTGTTGATGCCGGGCCGCGTCACGACCACGTCGGACGCGGCACCCAGGACCTCCTCCTGCCCGAGGTCGCTCGTCGTGCCGTCGACCAGCCGCGTCCACCGGTATTCGCCGGCGTCGCTCTTGCTCAGGAAGCCGGTCTCACCCGCGCTCACGACCTCGGACGCGAGCGGGAAGGCGATCGAGGCCTCGGCGCCGGTCGCCGCCACCACGGCCGGGGTCCCGGCGACGGCCACGGGGGCCGCGACGAGGGTTCCGGCGGTGACGGCCAGGGACGCCGCGATGGCGGCGGTGAGGAGTCTCGACCGGGACGTGGTGCGGTGCTGTGTGAGCGGCAAGGCTCGGTTCCTTCCGTGAGCGGTACGAGGGAATGCGTCGTGGCGGGGGAGCGGGGGCGCTAGAAGACGAGGCGCGCGTCCCGCGCGGCCGCCGACTTGGCGGTCCGGGGGCCGAAGGGCGCGCTCCAGCTGCCCGTGCCCTTGTAGACGTAGACGTTCTTGTTCGGGTCGGACGGGGTGCGGACGTAGGCCATCAGGTCGTTGTGGCCGTCGTTGTCGAGGTCGCCGATGGCGACGATCCGGCTGTACGCGTTCCAGCCGCCGCCGATCCTGGTGCGGGGCGCGAAGGTCCCGTCGCCCTTGCCGAGGTACTGCCAGAGGACGCCGTCCTTGTCGCGGGCGACGAGGTCGCCGGCGGGGGCTCCTGCGATGTTCCCCGTGGCGGTGATCTCGTTGTAGACGCCCCAGCCGGTGCCGACCTTCTTGCGGGCGCCGAAGGGGGTGTTGACGTTCCCGGTGCCGGGGTACAGCCACAGGACGCCCGACTTGTCGGTGGCGAGGAGATCCGCCTTGCCGTCGGCGTTCACGTCGCTGCCGCCGACGAGCTTGTCGTAGATCTGCCAGCCGGTGCCGATCCGGGTGCGGGCCGAGAGCCAGTTTCCGGACGTACCGACGCCCTGGTAGAGCCAGAGGTAGCCGCTCCTGTCCCGGGCGACGACGTCGGGCGCGGTGGTGCCGCCGAGGTCGCCGGGGACCGAGGCGCGGTCGTAGATGCTCCAGCCGGTGCCCCAGCGGGAGTCCCAGCCGGTGACGTCCTCGTTGTGGATGAGCTCGCCCGCCGCGTTGATGCTCAGAAGGTCGGGGACGGCGTTCGCCGTCCAGTCGTGCGGGCGGGGAGCGCGGGTGACGGTGAACGTGCCCCTCAGCTCCACCGCCTTCCCCACGCCGTCGGTCGGCCAGACCTCCGCCTTCCACTCGTACAGACCGTTCGACGCGGTCCCGCTGGACCCGTAGTCGCCGGTGCCGTAGTCGTAGCTGCCGTCCCATCGGACGCGAAGGGATCCGAGCGTGCTGGAGGAGCCGTTGCCCCGCCACATGTAGGAGTAGTGGTCGATCTGCCCGGGCGGCGAGATGATCATGTGCACCGCCACGTTGGGCCTGTCCACGTCGAACGTGAACACCGCGGGGCGGTTCTTGTCGAGGTCGACCACCTCCGGGACGTCGTACCCCGTCACCGAGAGCTGGGTGACCTCGCCGCTGCGGGCCACCAGCTGCCGGCCCACCTCGCCCTCGCCCGCCGTGACGCGGTACAGCCCCTCGGCCTCGCCCTCCACGAGCGAACCGCCCCGGACGAGCAGCGTGCCGTCGGGCGCGCCGGTGAGGCTGGTGGCGTGCTCCAGGAGCTCCTTGCCCGGGGCTCCGGTCAGCGACCTGGCGACGAGGGGGTGGCGGTCGGCGCCGGGGGCGACGTCCTCCCCGAACTCGAACACCACCCAGGAGCCGGTCAGACCGACCGTGACCTCGGAGGCGATCCCGGCGGAGAACCGCTGCGTGACGCCCGGCCGCCTCCGGTCGGCGACGACCACGACCGGCTGCGGGTACCCGTACCGGGGCGGCGTCTGCTCGACCCACGCCACATGGGTGGCGGAGAGCGCGGGGGACGGGGACGTCCGTGCCGGGCTCGGGTTCTCGTACGTCTCGACCACCGCGTACGTGGCCAGGTCGACCACGGCGTACCAGGTCCTGGTACCGGACACGTACGAGACGAGCGCGGTGCCGGGGATGGCCGAACGCATGGTGATGCGCGTGGCGTCAGAGGGTATCCCGGTGACCACGCGGTTCAGGAGGGTGCCGTCCGCGTCATGGGAAAGGACGTGCAGCACCTCGGTGCCCGTGACGGTGTGGGCGGACGTGAGGACGGTCGATCCGACCGCGCCGATCGCGATGTTCACCCCGCCGCCGAGCCCCACGAGGGGCACCTCGACGGGCGCCGCCCCGGTCGCCATGTCCCGGATCTGCACGACGTGGTCGCCGGTCTGCGTGACCACGACATCGGAGGCGGCACCCAGGGCCGGTCCTCCCGCACTCGCGAGGACCGTCGAGGTCCCGTCGGCGTAGCGGGTCCACCGGTACTCACCGACGTCGCTCTTGCTCAGGAAGCCGGTCTCGCCCGAGCTGACGATCTGTGACGTCTTCGGGAAGGCGATCACCTCGTCGGCGGAGACCGTGGAAGTGGCGGTGGCGGCGGATGCCGACACGGCGGCCGGGCTCGCGGCGCCGGCGACAGGGGCCGACGCCAGCGTGCCCGCGGTCACGGCCAGGGAGACGGCGACGGCCGCCGTCAGCAGCCGGGGCCGAGAAGCGACGCTTGATACGGGGGACAACGCTGACTCCCTGCGGGTTGGTGAGGGCGCGAGGCGCGCCACACCCAAACAGACATACGAGGGAGGGAAGGGGTTGTACGGAGATCAACTTCGGGTTCCGGTGGCGGGTTCCGGCGGCGGGCGGCGTCGGCGGCCGCCGGCCGGTGGGTGGGGCACGTGCCTGTCGCTGCCTTACGGGCATGCACGGTCGCGACCCGCACGGGACCGCCCGGACAGGACCGCCCGGACAAGCGCGGACAGCAACGATCCGGCCAACGTCGCACTTTCGTGGCTCGGTGCGGATTCAACCGGCACAGAATGCGGCACGTTCACACGGACTCCGGGGGGAGAGCCATGACCACGACGCCCGAACCACCCACGCAACCGCCCACCCAGCCGCCCACGTCCGCGCCCACCGACGATCCGCCCCGGCGCAGGCGCTTCTCCGACGCGCCCGCCTGGATCTCGGCCGCCACCGGCGTGGCAGGACTGCTGCTGGGCTTCCTCGGCCTGCCGGTGTTCGTCCACTCGCCCACGGCCGCCCCGAAGGCGGCGCCGACGGTCGTCACCACCACACCCGCCGCCGAGCCGACGACCGCCGACGTGAGCGCACCGCCCACGACGACGACCGCCGCCCCGCCGCCAAGCACCACTCCGACGCCGACGGGCAACCCCTCCGACGTCTACAAGATCCACACCGTGGACCTCACCCAGGACTACGGCTTCGCCCTCGACAAGCTCCGTCCCGTCAGCCGCGACGACCAGAAGGAGATCTACTGGTACTCCAGCTGGCTGAACACCGACACGGCACAGTTCGTCGCCCTGGACCGCAAGGAACCCGGCAACTACGAGACGTGCAGCACCGTCACCCGCTTCACGAACCAGTTCAGCGTCTGGAGCAACGTGGGCGACCGCTTCTGCATCATCGCCCCGACGGGACTCATCGCCCTGGCCGAAGTGACCGGCGGCGGTCGTGACGCGGACTTCATCCGCCTCAAACTGACCATCTGGCGCGGCACTTACTGACCCCGATCACGAAGCGGGGGGCGGACGGCGAGTGCGACCGGACTTCCCGTTCGGGGAGGGGAACACCCCGCACCCCCGGACACCCGCACCCTCGGCCGCTGCCGGCCTCAGCGGTCCGGGAGCCGGGACACGCCGACCAGGACGATCCCCGCGACGAAGAGCCCCGCACTCACCGCCAGGAGTACGCGAAGGGCGTCTCCCGTCGGAGTGAAGGCGCCGACGCCGAAGAAGCAGCAGAGCCCGCTCCCCGTGAGTATCTGGCCCACACCATGCGGCACCGGACGCAGCACCCGAACCCGCTCCCACGGATGAATCCACCCGGTCAGCAACTCGACCACCCCACCGACCGCAATGGCCAGTGCCACCGCGATGAGCACCCCGTGCCCCACGTACCGCATCCCGCCCCGCCTTCCCCGAGTCCCGTTCCAGCGCAGGGGAAACCTAGGCCATGGAGGCCCGCTCCAGAATGTGCGGCGCCGCCTCGGCCAGCGAGGCGAAGTGCCGGTGCGCGCCCACCTCGGACGTCCCGTTGACCGACCACACGGTCATCCCGGCCGCCAGGCCCGACCGGACCCCGGACGGCGCGTCCTCGATCACGAGACACTCCGCCGGGTCCGCGCCCAGCTTCTCCGCCGCCACCAGATACGGCACCGGCGACGGCTTCCCCTCGGATACGGACGCCGCGTCGACGATCAACCCGGGGAGCGGGAGCCCGGTCCTCCCGAACCGCCCCCGCACCCGGTGCTCGTAGTTCGACGTCACCAGCGCCCACCGGTCGGCGGGCAGGGCGGCCAGCAGCTCCGCCGCCCCTTCGAAGGCCCCGTACGTCCCCGTACGGACGTCCTCGTCCTCCAGCTCGTGCAGAAGGGCGAGGCACTCCTCCGGGTCCTCGTCCGGCACCACCGCCGCGAACGTCTCCACCGGCCGCGTCCGCAACGCCACCGCGTACACCTCGTCCCCGTCGAGCCCGTACCGCCCGGCCCACTCGTGCCACATGCGGCGCTGGTTCTCGACGGCGTCCATCAAAGTGCCGTCGACGTCGAAGAGAACGAAGTTCTTGGAGATCACGCGCCGGATGCTACGTCCACGAACGCGGCCCAGGAGGAGGGGGATACGGCGAGCTGGGGGCCGTGGGGGTTCTTGGAGTCGCGGATGTGGATGAGGGTGGGGTGGGCGGCGATCTCGACGCACTCGCCGCCTTCGGCGCTGCTGTAGCTGGACTTGCGCCAGTCGTAGGCGACTTCGATGCAGTTGCCGCCCTCGGCGTCGCTGTAGCTGCTCTTGAACCAGGCCAGTTCCGTGGTGTTCATCGTTCTCCCAGCAGTTTCTCGATCCAGGCCAGGGACTCGTGAGGGGAGAGTGCCCGCGCCCGGATGATCCCATAGCGCTCGGCGTAGGTGCGCGCCTGTTCTGGCGCGGTGATCAGCCGAGCGTGACCGTAGATCTCCGTGTACGCGACCTCCCGCCGCCCCGGCGGTGTCAGCAGGGTGAAAGCGCCGCCCAGGTAAGGATGTTCCGCCTGGTCCTGAGGCATGATCTGAAGCTCGATCGTGCGGCGCCGGGCTACCGACAAGATGCGGCGCAGCTGCTCGCGGTGGACGTCGGGTCCACCGAACGGCCGGAGCAGGACGGCGGCCTCCAAGACGAAGCTGATCGTCGGCGACGGCCACTTGTCGAGGATCATCTGGCGGGAAATGCGGTCCGCAACCCGCTTCTCGACGGTCGCCTCGTCCAGCATGGGGCGGCGGTTCTCGAAGAGATACCGGGCGTACGCCTCCGTCTGAAGGATTCCCGGCACTGCCTGCACCTCGTAGTAGTGCAGCGCCACCGCCTTCGCCTCCGCGTCCGCGAAGTCCTGGAACCAGTCCGGATGTCGGGTCCGCGCCCGCGCCAGCGCCTCCCGCGCGTCATCCGCCGCCGCAGCGAGCACCCCACCCGCGTTCAGCGCGGGGTCGACCAGGATCAGAAAGTCCGGCTGTGGAACCCGTACGCCCCTCTCGATCGACGAGATCAAGTCCTCGCTGCAATGCGTGACGGCGGCCAGCTCCGCCTGGCTCAGCCCCGTGTTCCGCCGCAGCACTTTGATCATCTTTCCGAGCGCACGGAAGAGGTGCGCCGTCCCGTCCACCTCGGAGGGCCGTTCCGGCCGCTCCTCCTCGTTCCCCGACATCCGTACCGCCCTCGTGGCGCACCCGTACAGTTACCCAGCGTCGTCGCGTCGCTGCTGGTCAGGGTACGGCTGGGGGGCCAGGGTCGGGGGCATGAAATCCGAAACCTCCACCCCAACCGGTGAGTTCACGCTCCGGCTCTCGGCTACGCGCCGGGGCGCGCGATTGGCGCGGTTACTGGCAGTGCAGCAGCTCCAGGACTGGGGCGTGACGGGAACCCCCGCCGACTCCGCCGCCCTGGTCGTGGCCGAGCTGGCCAACAACGCGGTCCAGCACGGCCGGGTGCCGGGGAGGGACTTCGAGCTGCGGATGGAGCGGGCGGGCGATCACGTACACATCGAGCTGTCCGACGCGCGGGGCGAGCGGCGGCCGGAGCCGACACGCGACCCCGACGAGGGCGGCTACGGGCTGCTGCTCGTGGCCGCCCTCGCGACCGCGTGGGGTGTGAAGGGCCGGTGTGTCGGCAAGACGGTGTGGGCGACGGTCAGAACGCGACCTCGGTCCCCTCGCTGAGGCCGTGGGTGTAGTCGCTGGTTTCCTCGAACGGCTGACGCCAGTCCCCGGTGCCCGAGAGAAGGTAGCCGCTCCCTCCGATGCCGACGGCCAACAGGTCGTTGCGGCCGTCCCGATCGGCGTCACCGACGCCGATGAAGGACTTGAAGGCGCCCCAACTCCAGTTGAGGCCGAGCTTTGCGCGGGGCGCGAAGGTGCCGTCGCCCTTGCCGTAGTAGACCCAGAGGCCGTCCTTGTCGAGGGCGACGAGGTCGCCGGCGGGGGCGCCGCCGAGGTTGCCGGTGGCGGTGATCTGGTTGTAGACGCCCCATCCGGTGCCGATCTTCTTGCGGGCGCCGAAGGGGGCGTTGACGTTCCCGGTGGCGGGGTAGAGCCAGAGGCCGCCGGTCTTGTCGGTGGCGAGGAGATCGGGCTTGCCGTCGTTGGTGAGGTCGCTGCCGCCGGCGATCTTGTCGTAGATCTGCCAGCCCGTGCCGACCTTCACTCGGGCGCCGAGCGTGTGGCCGGTGCCCGGGTAGAGCCACAGGAGCCCGCTGCGGTCGCGGGCGATCACGTCGGCGTGGGGGGAGCCGCCGAGGTTTCCGGGTGCGACGAGACGGTCGTAGATCTGCCAGCCGTTGCCGAGCTGTGTGGTCTCCGGCGCGGGTGCGGAGGAGACGGGCCAGAAGGTCTGGCGGACGTCGTACGACACCAGCCGTCCCTGGTAGTCGCGGACGAGGACGTCCGGGGTGCCGCTGTCGGAGTAGTCGTGCGGGGCGGGCGCGTTCACCAGCGTGAACCGGCCGGTCCGTTCGGCCGGCGGCCCGATGCCGTTGCGGGGGGTGCCCGTGATGCGCCAGGTGTATTCGCCGTTGTACGCGGCGACGCCGTTCGTGAACGTGCCGTTCCAGCTCACCGTACGGTTGGTGCCGGAGTAGCGCTCGGGGGTCCACTTCCTTCCCGACGCCACATGGGTGAGTTCGATGCCCGACACGATGGAGCTTCTGTTGAGGGCCCAGTGGAAGGTGGCGGTGCCGCCGCTCCGGTTCAGGTCGATCACGGCGGGGACGTCGTCGCTCACGATTTCGGCGGAGGTGGACACGCCGGTGGCCGCCAGGAACTTCGCCTCCGGTGCGCCGTTCTCGCCGATGGAGACGCGGTAGAGGCCCTCGCCCTCGGCGAGGGAGCCTCCACGTACGGCCTGGGTGTCACCGGGGCCGATCCTGGAGCTGATGACGTGGTCCAGGACCTTGACCGTCTCGCCGGTCTTCAGGGAACGGGCCGTCAGGGGGAAGAGGGGGTTGGGGGCGGAGGCGGTGATGCCCCCCGGCGTCGTGTACGTCACCCAGTCGCCCACCAGGTCGATGGCAAGCGTCGTTCCGCTTCCCACCGGGATGTGCTCGGGCTCAGAGGCAGGAGCGTCGTCCCATCGAGCGACGCCGATCGCCAGGGTGCCTGTCGTGGGCTTCTCGACCCAGGCCAGGTGGGTGTCCGATGCCTTGAGGGCGGACAACACGCCGGAGACAGGTGATTCGCGGTCACGGGTGATCGCGCCGGAGGTCACGTCCACCAATGCGAGGCGATGGCTTGGCGCACCGCCCACGGTCCCCGAGTACTGGACGACCAAGGTGTCCGAGGAGGCCACGGCGACGGAACTGAGCACGGCGTCCGACGGCAGACCGGGCACCGTGCGGTCCCGGACGGTGCCGTCGGGGTTGTCCACCAGATGGAGTTCGGTGCCACCGGTCGTGTTGGTGGCCGACATGGCGAAGGTCGAGCCGGGGGTGGTGAGGAACTTGTACGACGAGAGCGGGCCCCCGGTGTCGATGAGGACGGGGTCGGCACCGGTCGCCATGTCGTACAGCCTGTGAGTGGTGGTTCCCTCCGTCGTCTTGACGATGTCGGATCCGATTCCCACCCCGATGCGGCCGGGGAACACGGTTGTGGCGCCGTCCGAGTAGCGCGTCCACTGGTACGACGTCTGGGTCTCCCCGGGCACGCTGGTGACGAAGCCCGTCGGGCCGGCGTTGATGAGAAGGCCTGCCGCCGGGAACTTCGCCGGCACCTCCTCCGCCGTCGTGCCGACCGCCACCGGGCCCCTGTCCGGCCCTGCCGCCACCGCCGGTGCCGCCAGCGGCCCGGCCGTGATGGCGAGCACCGCCGCGTCCGCCGGCGTGGCGGCCACCGCCGGTACGGCGCCCGGCACCCCCGCCGTGACGGCCAGCGAGACGAGGACGGCGACGCCGAGGCGGCGTCCGGACAGGCGTGGGCTGTGCATCGAGCTGGTCCCTCCCCAGGGCGGCCGCCGCGTCGGGGACGCGCGGCCGTGACGCATGGAGGCGGCCGGTGGTACCCCCCGCCGGAGCATCGCCTCGCATGAAGATCGACCGGAGGCTACCAGCCGCCGCTGACACGCGTCACGGGGTTAGGGCCTGTCCGGCCCTGATCCGCCGGACAGGCCCTAAGGCCTTCCGGTGGATCAGCCGCCCCGGCGCTCCACCACACCCCGCACGTACGCGGCCTGGCCCGCGTGCTGGAGGTCGTCGGCGATGACGGAGACGAGGCGGACGCCGAGGGTGACCGGGGGGTCCCAGGAGGTGTCGACGACGCGGTCGAGGTCGGCGTCGGTGACGTGGGAGACCAGGTCGACGGTGCGGGCGTGGACGGCGTCGTGATAGCCGAGGAGGAGGTCGGCGGGGACGCGGACCTCGCCGACCTGGGCGGTGGTCTGGCCGTAGCCGGTGGCGCGGTCGGGGAAGGGCAGGCCGAAGTGGGCGGACCAGCCGTCGGAGGACCAGAGTTGGCCGGTGTCGAAGGCGTCCGCGAGGTGGTCGTCCTGGATGCGGGTGAGGTGCCAGACGAGCCAGGCGACGGTGTTGGCGTCGGGGTCGACGCGCGCGGTGAGCGCTTCGACCGTGAGGCCCTCCACGGCCTCGTGGACGACCTCACGGACCCGGCCGAACGAGTCGGCCAGCAGGGCGGCGCTGTTCATGGGGGCTCCTCTGGGTGGGACTCGGTGGAGACCCGCGCGGTCCTGTCGGTGGAGGACCGCGCGCGGGAGACCTACGCCCGTTCCGCCCGCCACCGTTCGACCGTCGCCTCGACGTCGAAGAGTGTCAGGTTGAGCGGCGGACCGGCCGGCGGTCGGCGGAGCGCTTCGGCGATCTTCGTGTTGATGTCGCCGAGGATGCGCCGGACCTGGCGCTCGGAGACGGCCTCGGCCACCGCGGCCTCCGCGTCCTCGGCCTCCTTGCGCAGGGCGAGGGAGGGCGGGAGGACGGACGCGCCCTCGCGGTGCATCTTGCCCTTGATCCACCACAGTTCGTCGTAGGGGGCGGAGTCGTCGGGGAGGGGCTTGCCGAAGCCCGACAGGCTTCGGAACTCGCCGCGCTCCGCGGCTTCGCGGATCTGCTTGTCCACGAATGACTCGAAGCTGACGCCGGGCGGTTTCCGTTCGGTCATGTGTCCAGCCTACGTAATGACGACGGTCCGAGTGTGGTCGTCGCGGGCTACTGCGGTACGCGATCTTCCGGCACGCTGTGGACCGTTCAACGCGCGTCGACCCTTGTCCCGTCTCGCCCCGAACCCCTCACCGGAGGACGCATGCGTGCTCGGATCACCCCTCTCGGCACCCTCCTCGCGCTCGTCGCGGGCCTGCTCACCGCGCTCGTCACCACCACCCCGGCCCAGGCGGCGCCGCTCTTCAAGGCGCCGTTCCCGTGCGGCCAGAAGTGGACGTACAGCCATCACTCGGCCGAGGTCCGCCAGGCGCTGGACTTCGTCCGTTCCGACGGCGGCACGACGGCCGGCACCCCGGTCCTCGCCTCGGCGTCCGGCACCGCCCGCCGCTACTCCCAGCCGACCGGGGCCGGGAACTACATCGTGATCGACCACGGCAGCGGCTGGAAGACGTACTACTTCCACCTCAACGCCTACTCGGTCGCCGACGGCGCCTGGGTCTCCCAGGGGCAGCAGATCGGCACCACCGGCACCACGGGCAACAGCTCCGGCGCCCACATCCACTACGAGCAGCTCTACAACGGCGTCGGCCAGCCCATCGTGATCAACGGCGCCTCGCTCGCCCCCTATCCCGGCTCCTACGGCTCCAAGTTCCTGACCAGCGACAACGGCTGCTCGGGCGGGGGTGGCGGCAAGTACTGGGTCGACACCTTCGCCAACGCCACCGGTTACGCCCAGGCGAACACGAACGACCCGCAGGGCGTGCTGTACGCGGGC
This sequence comes from Streptomyces wedmorensis, assembly GCF_000716445.1. GTDB lineage: Bacteria > Actinomycetota > Actinomycetes > Streptomycetales > Streptomycetaceae > Streptomyces > Streptomyces wedmorensis. The sequence continues at coordinate 231,401 of NZ_JNWK01000006.1, read as the reverse complement.
ACGAACTACGTCTACTGCAAGGTCTGGGGCCAGGAGATCCGCGACGGCTCCGGCAACTACAACCACTGGTGGCTGAGGACCGACCTCGACTCCGTCTACGCCGGCAAGAACGGCAACGGGGCGTACGTGTCCGCCTACTACCTGTCACGCTGGGGCAACGACGAGGCCCGCGACAACAACGGGACCGTCATCCCGAACTGCTGACGGCCCCGGCGGCCGGCCGGACCGGGCACTGCCGCCGGTCGAGGTCCGGCGGTTCCGGCCCCGGCGGCCCGGAAAAGGGCAGGAGCCCCGCTCGTGCCGTGAGGCACGGAGCGGGGCTCCTTGGGTACTGCTCTAGTCGTGCGTGTTCGCCGACCCAGGCACCTTAGGCCGGGGAGACGTTCTCCGCCTGCGGGCCCTTCGGGCCCTGCGTGACGTCGAAGGTCACGAGCTGGTTCTCCTCGAGCGAACGGAAGCCGTTCGCGTTGATCGCGGAGTAGTGGACGAAGACATCCGGGCCGCCGCCGTCCTGGGCGATGAAGCCGAAGCCCTTTTCAGCGTTGAACCACTTCACGGTTCCGGTAGCCATGAGCCCTCCTATGGGCCAAAGGGTCGCCCTGCTCCAGAACCTGCAAACAAGTCTGAAAACTACAAAAGCCTGCGGGTCACATGCTCCGCAGGCTCTGTACTGCAAGGGAAACCAAACTGCAACTTGCGTTGAGCGTAGCACGCAGGACGCTCGTGGCGGTAGAGGGAAAGATCACGTCACCCGCATGTTCGATCTTCTTCCGCGTGCTGACGCGCGGGCCCCGGCGATGCCCACAGTGCGAGACGGGTCTAGCCTCACGATGTGGACAATGCAACCGACGACCACCAGCGCAGCCGGCCCCGCGTCGGACACATCCAGTTCCTGAACTGCCTCCCCCTGTACTGGGGGCTCGCGCGGACCGGAACGCTCCTCGACCTGGAGCTCACGAAGGACACCCCGGAGAAGCTCAGCGAGCGGCTCGTCGCGGGCGACCTCGACATCGGGCCCATCACCCTCGTCGAGTACCTCCGCAACGCGGCGGACCTCGTCGCCCTCCCGGACATCGCCGTCGGCTGCGACGGCCCCGTCATGTCCTGCGTGATCGTGTCGCAGCGGCCCCTGGAGGAGCTGGACGGCGCCCGCGTCGCCCTCGGCTCCACCTCGCGCACCTCCGTACGCCTCGCGCAGCTGCTGCTCTCCGAGCGGTTCGGGGTCGAGCCCGACTACTACACCTGCCCGCCGGACCTCGGCCTGATGATGCAGGAGGCGGAGGCGGCCGTCCTGATCGGTGACGCGGCGCTCCGGGCCTCGCTGCACGACGCGCCCCGGCTCGGCCTCCAGGTCCACGACCTCGGGCTGATGTGGAAGGACTGGACGGGCCTGCCGTTCGTCTTCGCCGTGTGGGCGGCCCGCAAGGACTTCCTCGCGCGCGAGCCGGAGACCGTCCACGAGGTCCACCAGGCGTTCCTCGCCTCGCGCGACCTCTCCCTCGAAGAGGTCGCCAAGGTCGCGGAGCAGGCCGCCCGCTGGGAGACCTTCGACGCCGAACTCCTGGAGCGGTACTTCCGCACCCTCGACTTCCGCTTCGGCCCGGAGCAGCTGGCCGGCGTCCGCGAGTTCGCCCGCAGGACCGGCGCCACCACCGGATACCCGGCGGACGTCGCCGTCGAACTGCTGCCGCCCGCCCACCGGTAGGGCAGCCGCTACGCCGTGCCGCGGTCCGGCACCGGGGGCTGGAGCCGCCTGCTGATCCACTCGATCGAGCCGGCCTCCAGTCCCCTCATGTAGGTACGGGCGTTGTGGCCGCCGCCCGGCACGACCTGGAGCCTGCTCTTGACCGGGCCCTTGGTGTACGTACGGATGAACCGCCGCACCTTCGGGCCGAGCCCGGTCTCCCGCGAGCCGAGCTGGAAGGCCAGGTACACGACGTTGCGGGGGAGGTCCGGCCGGCGCCCGAGGGCCGCCGCGAGCCGCCCGGGGTCGTTCGCCCGCCGTTCGCGCTCGTGCCCCCGCCACAGCGGCGAGTCGGGGACGGTGTCGGGTCCCGACGCTATGACGGCCTTGAACCTGTCCGGGTGCTGGAGCACGGACTTGAGGCCCACGAAACCGCCCGACGAGGACCCCATGAACGCCCAGCCGTCGCGTGACGCGAAGGTCCGGAAATTCGCGCGGACGAAATCCGGCACGTCCTCCGCGATCCAGGTCCCCATTCTCGGCCGGCCCGGAATATCACTGCCGTCGTAGTAGTGGTCGAAGTCCGGATTGAGGACGGGCATCGCGACGATGAACGGAAGGCTCTTTCCCGCCCGGGACCACCGGGAGATGCCGGCCTGGAGTCCGAGATCCGTCGCCCGCCAGTAATTCCCCGGATATCCGTGCCCGCCCGGGAGCGCCACGAGGACGGGGAAGCCGCTGTGCGCGTACTTCGGGTCGAAATACTGCGGCGGCGCCCACACCCACACCTTGCCCGTGAAGCCGGACTTCCGGCCCCTGAGCGTCGTGACCCCGATGCTGGTGCCGTCCTCCACCCTCCCGGCGACCGTGAACCGCGCCGGGGGGCCCGTCGGGTACACGGTCACCGGCTGCCCCGGCGCCGCCCTCGGGCCCGACAGCGGCCCGCCGAACACGAGCGGTTCGCCCCCGGCGCCGTCGCGGGCCCCGAGCAGGGCCACGGGCGCGGCGAGCGCGAGGGCGACCGCGAGGGAGCGGACGGCCCGGGACGGGCGGGCCTTTCCTGGCGCGCGGCGCTCGCGGCGGCGGGACCTCCGGGACGACGGGTGTGTCATCGGGCGACTCCGGTTCCTTCGGGTCAGATCGGGTGATTCCGCAGGGAGAGAGGGGCCCGACGCCCGACTGGTTGCCCCGGTGCGATGCCTCGCCCGACACCCCGGGCGGCGCCCCCCGACCTCCCGGCGGCACCCTGCGGAAGCCGCGAGGACCCCTGGCGTAGGCTGGTTCGGTCGATCAGAACCCCTCCGAAAGGGACGCACCCGGTGACCGAGAAGGCCGAACTCCAGTCTGTTCTCGACCGCGCCGCCGCGGGTGGCCGGATCACCCCCGAGGAGGCGCTCGACCTGTACCGTTCCGCGCCCCTGCACGCGCTCGGCGCCGCCGCCGACGCCGTGCGCCGCCGCCGGTACGCGGGGACCGAGCACATCGCGACGTACATCATCGAGCGGAACATCAACTACACGAACGTCTGCGTGACGGCGTGCAAGTTCTGCGCGTTCTACGCGGCGCCGAAGGACACCAAGAAGGGCTGGACCCGCGACCTCGACGACATCCTGCGCCGCTGCGCGGAGACCGTGGAGCTCGGCGGCACCCAGATCATGTTCCAGGGCGGCCACCACCCGGACTACGGCGTCGAGTACTACGAGAAGCACTTCGCGGCCATCAAGAAGGACTTCCCGCAGCTGGTCATCCACTCCCTCGGTGCCTCCGAGGTCGAGCACATGGCCCGCATCTCCGGCGTCTCCGTCGAGGAGGCGATCACCCGCATCCACGCGGCCGGTCTCGACTCCTTCGCCGGCGCCGGCGCGGAGCTGCTCCCGGAGCGGCCGCGCAAGGCGATCGCCCCGCTCAAGGAGAGCGGCGAGCGCTGGCTGGAGATCATGGAGATCGCCCACAAGCTGGGCGTCGAGTCCACCTCCACCATGCTGATGGGCACCGGCGAGACCAACGCCGAGCGGATCGAGCACCTGCGGATGATCCGTGACGTGCAGGACCGGACGGGCGGCTTCCGGGCCTTCATCCCGTACACGTACCAGCCCGAGAACAACCACCTCAAGGGCCGCACGCAGGCCACGCTCTTCGAGTACCTGCGGATGATCTCGATCGCGCGGTTGTTCCTCGACAACGTCGCCCACATCCAGGGCTCGTGGCTCACCACGGGCAAGGAGATCGGCCAGCTGACCCTGCACTACGGCGCGGACGACCTCGGCTCGATCATGCTGGAGGAGAACGTCGTCTCCTCGGCGGGCGCCAGGCACCGCTCCAACCTGCGCGAGATGATCGACATGATCCGCACGGCGGACCGCGTCCCGGCGCAGCGCACCACGACGTACGAGCACATCGTGGTCCACGACGACCCGGCGAACGACCCGGTCGACGAGCGCGTCGCCTCGCACATCTCGTCCACCGCGATCGAGGGCGGCACGGCCCACCCCGAGCTGAAGCTCCTCGACGCGAACTGACGCGCCCGTGCTGACCATCCACGTCGCCGAGGCGACGCCCGAGACGGCCGTCCTGATCGACGGCGACCGCGTCGCCGCCGTCGGCCCGTACGACGACCTGGTCGCCGTACGGCCCGAGGCGCGGGTGCGGCGTTGGCCCGGCATCCTCACCCCCGGGCTCCTCAACCCGTTCGCGCCCGAGCTGCTGGAGGGCATGTACCACCCGGACCCCCGGGAGGCCGAGGGGTTCGGCACCGAGCCGATCACCGGCGAGCGGGCGCAGCGGATCTTCCGCATGGACGCCTCGCGGCGCGGCGCGTCCGCGCGCCGCGGCGTGCAGCGGCTCCTCGCGCACGGGACGGTGGCCGTCGCGGGCGAACTGCGCGACCGGGCCGCCCTGGACGCCGTGCGCCGGGCCGGTCTCGCCATCGGGCGCCGTCCCGAGAGGCTGCCCGGCGGCCCGTCGTTCTCGCCGGTGCCGCTGATCCTGCTGCCGGGCCTGATCCCGGGGGCCCCGGCCCGCTTCGCCGTCTTCGACGTCCCCGACCGGGCGGCGCTGGTCCGCCTCGGCGCGTCGACCTGTGTCGCCACCGTCCTGGGCGGTCGTCTCGTCCACCGGGCCCGCTGAGCGGTTTCCGGCAGCCACGCTGAGACAATGAACCCGCCCGCCCGTCACCCCCGATTCTGCGAGGCCGAACGCCAGTGACCCGCGCCACCCTGGACAAGCAGCCGCACGAAGTCGCCACCATGTTCGACGACGTGGCGGCGAACTACGACCTCACGAACGACGTGCTCTCCCTCGGGCAGGACCGCCGCTGGCGCAGGGAGGTCGCGAAGGCGGTCGACGCGCGCCCGGCGCAGCGGATCCTCGACCTGGCCGCGGGTACGGCCACCTCCTCGCAGCCCTTCGCCCGCGCGGGCGCTTACGTGGTGCCCTGCGACTTCTCGCTCGGCATGCTCCGGGTCGGCAAGAAGAACCACCCGTGGATGCCGTTCACGGCGGGCGACGGCACGAAGCTGCCGTTCCGCGACGACGTCTTCGACGCGGTGACGATCTCCTTCGGGCTGCGCAACATCCAGGACACCGACAAGGCGCTGCGCGAGCTGTACCGGGTGACGAAGCCCGGCGGGCGGGTCGTCATCAGCGAGTTCTCGCACGCCACCTGGGCGCCGTTCCGCACGGTGTACGAGGAGTACCTGATGCGCGCGCTCCCGCCGGTGGCCCGTGCGATCTCCTCGAACCCGGACGCGTACGTGTACCTGGCCGAGTCCATCCGCTCCTGGCCGGACCAGCCGACCCTGGCGGGCATGCTCCAGAAGGCCGGCTGGTCGAAGGTGGCCTGGCGGAACCTGTCCGGTGGCATCGTCGCGCTCCACCGGGGCTTCAAGACCGTCTGACCGGGCGGGGCGGGGACGGCGGAGGGCCCGACCCTCCGTTTCGCCCCGACACGCCCGCCATAGACTGCGACACGTCCTCAACGCCGAACCTTTCGGGAGACCCCGCCGTGACCGAGCAGCCCCTCTCCGAGCACACCGCAGATGTGATCGTCGTCGGGGCGGGCCCGGCGGGCTCCACCACCGCGTACTACCTGGCGAAGGCCGGACTCGACGTCCTGCTCCTGGAGAAGACCGCGTTCCCCCGCGAGAAGGTCTGCGGCGACGGCCTCACCCCCCGTGCCACCAAGCAGCTCGTCGCCATGGGCATCGACATCTCCGAAGAGGCCGGCTGGCTGCGGAACAAGGGCCTGCGGATCATCGGCGGCGGCGTCCGCCTGGAGCTCGACTGGCCGGAGCTCGCCTCGTACCCGGACTACGGACTCGTGCGCAAGCGCGACGACTTCGACGAGCAGCTCGCCCGGCAGGCGCAGAAGGCCGGCGCCCGGCTGTACGAGCGCTGCAACGTCGGCGCCCCGATCATCGACGACCGTACGGGCCGGATCACCGGCGTCCACGCCAAGCTCGGCGAGGACAAGCGCGAGGTCACCTTCCACGCGCCGCTCGTCGTCGCGGCCGACGGCAACTCCACCCGGCTCTCCGTGGCCATGGGCCTGCACCGGCGCGAGGACCGCCCGATGGGCGTCGCCGTGCGGACGTACTTCACCAGCCCCCGCCACGACGACGACTACCTGGAGTCCTGGCTGGAGCTGTGGGACCGGCGCGGCCCGCAGGACCGGCTGCTGCCCGGCTACGGCTGGATCTTCCCGATGGGCGACGGCACGTCCAACGTCGGCCTCGGCATCCTCAACTCCTCGTCCGCCTTCAAGGAGCTGGACTGGCGCGAGGTCCTCAAGGCCTGGTGCGCCTCGATGCCGGAGGAGTGGGGCTACACCCCGGAGAACATGACGACGCCGATCCGCGGCGCCGCCCTCCCCATGGCCTTCAACCGCCAGCCCCACTACACCAAGGGCCTGCTGCTCGTCGGCGACGCGGGCGGCCTCGTCAACCCGTTCAACGGCGAGGGCATCGCGTACGCCATGGAGTCCGGCCAGATCGCGGCCGACGTCATCGTCCAGGCGCACGCCCGCGCCACCCCGGCCCAGCGCGAACTGGCCCTGCGCAACTACCCGCAGGTCCTGAAGGACACCTACGGCGGCTACTACACGCTCGGCCGCGCGTTCGTGAAGCTCATCGGCAACCCCAAGATCATGAAGATCGCGACCCAGCACGGGCTCACCCACCCGCTCCTCATGAAGTTCACGCTCAAGATGCTCGCGAACCTCACGGACCCGACGGGCGGCGACGCCATGGACCGCATCATCAACGGCCTGTCGAAGGTCGCGCCGAAGGCCTGAGTCCGGGGCCGCCGTGCGCGGTGGCGGCGGCCGGGCCGGTCAGCCGTTCCGCGCCGCCGCCAGCCTGATCCGGGTGTCGAGTTCGGACCTCGTCCGGGTCAGGGTCTCGGCGTGCTGCTCGACGGCGCGCTCCTGGAACCCGACCTCGGCGGCGTACCAGACGCCGACGAGGCGGGTGCGTTCCTTGCAGGCCACGTCCTGCACGGCGGCGGCGACGGCCCGCGGGCCGCCGGCCGCGTCCGCGGACAGTCCGAGGTCCTGCTGCGGGCTGACCGGGTCGTCGGTCCGGTAGCCCTTCTCCGCCATGCAGCGCGACCACTGCTCGACGGCCTTCGCCACCCGCGCGTCCTGCCGGGCCCGGGAGAAGGCCTCCGCTTCGAGGCGGAAGACGAACAGGGCGTCGACGGCGCCCTCCCGGGGCGCGTACATCCGCAGGAAGCCCTCGCGGCCGCAGCCGCCGACGGGCACCTTCACACCGTTGACCCTCCTGCCGCTGTCGGTCCGTTCCGACTCCGCCAGGCTCATCGGTATCCGGCCTTCGACCGGCGGTCCGCCCAGGGCCAGTTCGCCCGCGGGGCCGAGGTCCTGCGCCGGGGCTTTGCCCGGCGGTCGCGCGCCGCCGCGCGGGGCGTAGCCGTACCGGGACGCGGTCAGGGCGTCGGTGAGCCCGTAGCGGGAGGCGGTGCCGGCGCCGGCCGGCCGGGGCTGCTCCGGCGGCCGGTACGCGAAGCCGAACCGCTTCATGCAGTCGGCGGTGAGCAGGGCCTGTGCCCGCTCGATGCCCCGGCTCTCCTCGTCGGTGGGCTTGTAGCCGTCCAGCGGGTACGTGAGCCGCGCCGCGTCCGTCACCGCGGCCGGTGCCGCGGGGGCGGCCGGGGTGACGGGCCCGGTCTCGCCGGGGGCGCAGGCGGTGAGGAGCACCGCGCCCAGCAGGAGGAGGGCGGCGGAGGTGTGCGGGGCGCGGGGGCGCATGGGCTCTGCTCCGGTGGGCTGGCGAACGGCGTTGGGGTCAGCGGGCCTTGTAGTGGTACGCGGAGGAGACCTGGTTCTTGAACGTCAGGGAGGCGTTGCCGTAGTAGCCCGCCGGGATGCTGCCCTCGATGCCGCCGGCGTACGAGCCGGTGTACACGAACCAGACGACCCGGTCGCGGTTGAAGTACGAGGCGGCGTTGTTGTCCACGATCTCCCCCTGGCCGGAGCCGTAGCCGGGGAAGCGGTCGTCGGCGAGGTTGGAGTCGGCCAGGTACAGGTCGAAGACCGATCCCATCAGGGAGGAGTTGTAGAACAGGCCGAACTCGCGGTACTCCAGCTCGCCGTCCTTGTTCGCGGCCGCGGCGGTGCCGCCGCCGGCCAGGACGCCCGCGCCGAGGGCGGTGAGGGCGATCGCCGTGCTGATGGCGCGCCGGACGAGCGTGCTCTGCATGCCGTTGCCTTTCGGGGCGGGGACCGGGGCGAGGGGGGAGCGGGGTACGGGGCGGAACCGTGTGGCGCGTGGGGCCCGTGCGGGCCGATTGAGAAGTACACGTCATGAAGGGGTTCCGGTCTACGGCCCTTCGAGCCAGAGAATCCAAACCATCGGGCCCACAACTGGCGTGATTTCACTGTCTGTTGATCTCGCCACGGAGCCTCCCCGGGAATGGCTAGGGTTCGCGGGACCCTCCCCGGAAGGACCGCACGATGAGACGCCCCCTGGCCGCCCCGCTGCTCCTCGCCGCCCTCGTCGTCGGGGCCGTGTTCCTCACCGGCGCCGGCGTCGTCGCCGGGACGCTCGTCACCTCCCCGGCGCAGCTCGCCGCGAACGCCGCGCCACCGCCGCCCGACGTGCTCACGGCGCCCGTCGAACACCGCGTGCTCCACGAGACCGTCGTCCTGCGCGGGACGGTCGTCGCCGGGCAGACCGTGCGGGTCGCACCCCCCGCCCCCGGCGGCGAGGGCGCGTCCGTCGTCACCAAGGTGCCGTTCGCCACCGGCGCGACCCTCCGCCCCGGACAGGTCGTCCTGGAGGTGTCGGGCCGCCCCGTCGTCGTACTGAAGGGCCGGCTGCCGGTCTACCGCGACCTGAGGCCCGGCGCGACCGGCGACGACGTCGCCCAGCTCCAGGACGCGCTGGCCGCCCTCGGACACGACCGGGGCGACGACCCCCGGGGCACCTTCGGCGCCGGGACCAAGGACGCGGTGACGGACTTCTACTCCGCCGCCGGGTACGTCCCCCGGCCGGCCGTGGCCGACGACGGGGCCGCCGTCGACGGCGCCAGGGCGGCGGTGACCGCCGCCGAACGGGCCGCCGAGGACACCCGGGACGCCCTGCTCGACAACCGCGACGCCACCCGGACGAAGGACCTCCGCAAGGCTCGCGGCCGGGCCGCCGCCGACCTGGCCGACGCCCGGACCGCGCTGGCCCGTGCACGGGCGGCCGCCGGACCCATGGTCCCGGCCGGAGAGGTCGTCTTCGTGGAGCGCTTCCCCGCCCGGGTCGCCTCCGTCGGCGTCGTGCCCGGCTCCCCGGTGACGGGCTCCCCGATGACCCTCTCCTCCGGACGGCTCGTGGCCCAGGGCCACCTCCACGACCACCAGAAGGGCATGGTCCGGCCCGGGCAGAAGGTGCGGATCCTGGACGAGGAGACCGGCGACGAGGTCACCGCCGACGTCGTGACGGTCGCCGACCGGGCCACCCCGCGGCACACCGGCCCGCCGGGGGACGCCGGCACCGGCGGGGGAGGGGGCGACGCCGAACAGCCGCCCGGCGACGTCCCCGTCGGCTACCTCCTCACCGCCGCGCCCGGCGAGGACCTCCCACCCGGCCTCGCCGGCCGGGAGGTCCGGCTGACGGTCGAGGCCGCCTCCACCGACGGCGAGGCCCTCGTCGTCCCCGTCACCGCCGTGTCCGCCGGCGCGGACGGCCGCACGGTCGTCACCGCCGTCCGCGCCGACGCCCGCCAGGACCGCGTCGAGGTGCGCACCGGCACCCTCGGCGACGGCTACGTGGAGGTCGTCCCGCTCGCCGCGGGCCGCCTCGCGGCCGGCGACGAGGTCGTGACCGGCGTGGCCCCCGCCGTGCCCCGGGAGACGCCGTGATCCGGTCCGTACGGGAGCGGGCGCGCCGGACACGGCGGCCGGACCCCGCGACGGGCGGCCCCACGGCCGCCGAGGTCCCCGTCGTCGAGTTCCGCGGGGTCGGCCTCACCTACCCCGGGCCACCGCCCGTCCAGGCCCTGAGCCCTTGCGAACTCACCATCCGTAGGGGTGAGTTCGTGACCGTCGTCGGTCCTTCGGGCTCCGGCAAGTCCACCTTCCTCAACGTCATGGGCCTCCTCGACACCCCCACCGAGGGCACCTACCTCCTCGACGGCGTCGACACCGGTGCCCTCCGCGACGGCGACCGCACGGCGCTGCGCGGCCGCCGCATCGGCTTCGTCTTCCAGGCGTTCCACCTGATCCCGCACCGCAGCGCCGCGGAGAACGTCATGCTCTCGGCGGTGTACACGGCGGTGCCCCGTGCCGAGCGCCGCGCCCGGGCCATGGACGCCCTCGACCGCGTCGGACTCGCCGACCGGGCCGACGCCCTCCCGGCCCGGCTCTCCGGCGGGGAGCGCCAGCGCGTCGCCGTCGCCCGCGCCCTCGCCGGCCGTCCGTCGCTGCTGCTCTGCGACGAACCGACGGGCAACCTCGACTCCGACAACGCGGACGCGGTCCTCACGCTCCTCGACGGACTCCACACCTCCGGCATGACCGTCGTCGTCATCACCCACGACCGCGACGTCGCCGCCCGCGCGGACCGCACGGTGACCATCCGGGACGGCGTACTCGACGAACACCTCCGACCGGCACGGGAACGGACCACCCGGTGAAGCCCGCCCGGACCCGCCTCCCGCGCCCCCGGACCCGCCTCCCGCGCCCCCGGACCCGCCTCCCGCGCCCCCGGACCCCCCATCTCGTCGAGCCGTCCCGCTTCGCGCCCGGCGACGTCCTCTCCGAAGCCGTCGCCGGCATGCTGCGCCGCCCCGGACGGTCGGCGCTGACCGCGCTCGGCACGGTCCTGGGCGTCGGTGCCTTCGTCGCGGTCCTCGGGCTGACGGCGACGGCGTCCTCGCGGATCGACGCCCGGTTCGACCTTCTGACCGCCACCGAGGTCACCGTCGAGGACATCGCCCGGGAGCGGGACGAGTTCGCCGGCCCCGGCTTCCCCGCCGACGCGGACGCCCGGATCGGGCGGCTCGGCGGGGTCACGGACGCGGGCGTCCTCTGGACCGTCCGGCTCGCCCCGGGCACCACCGTCCGCGCCGCGCCGGTCGGCGACGGCGCGGACGGCGAGCCGGTCGACGTCGTCGCCGCCTCGCCCGGTGCCCTGCGCGCCGCCGTCCCCCGGCTCGCCCAGGGCCGCCTGTACGACGAGTTCGCCTCGTCGACGGCGCAGCCGGTGGCGGTGCTGGGGGCCTCGGTCGCCGCCCGGCTCGGCATCACCACCCTGGAGACGCGGCCCGCGGTGTTCATCGGGGACGAGCCGTTCGTGGTGGCGGGGATCGTCGACGACGTACGGCGCCGCGCGGACGTCCTGATGTCGGTCACGGTGCCGCGGACCACGGCCGAGCGGCTGTGGGGCCCGCCGGAGAGCGGCGCGGCGACGATGCTCGTCGCGACGGAGACAGGAGCCGCCCGGCAGATCGCGGCCGAGGCGCCGGTCGCCCTCCGCCCGGACCACCCGGAGTACCTCAGGGCGGTCCCGCCGCCGGACCCGAGGACCCTCCGGGCCGGAGTCACCGGCGACCTCGACCGGCTGTTCCTGCTGCTCGCCGCGGTCTGTCTGGTGATCGGGGCGGTCGGCATCGCCCACACCACCCTGGTCGCCGTCCTGGAGCGGACCGGCGAGATCGGCCTGCGCCGTGCACTGGGGGCCAGGAGCCGCCACATCGCCGTCCAATTCCTGGCGGAATCAGGCGTTCTGGGCGGTGTCGGCGGGCTCGTCGGCGCGGCGACGGGAGTCTGCGCGGTGGTCGGGGTGGCGCTGTTCCGGCACTGGACCCCGGTCCTCCATCCCGCGACCGTGGCCGCGGCCCCGGCGATCGGCCTCGCCACCGGCCTGCTGGCCGGCCTCTACCCGGCGGTGCGGGCCGCCCGGACCGAGCCCGCGGAGGCGCTGCGCCACTGAGCCGCGCACGACGAAGGGCCGTCTCTCCCCCGAGGAGTGACGGCCCTTCGTCGTACGGCTGCGGAGCGGTCAGAGGATGCGGACGGCGCCCGAGGGCATGTCCCAGTCCAGGGAGCGCTCGACCACACCGGTGGAGGAGTTCTGCGCGCCGACGTACTTGCCGCCGCCGACGTAGATGGCGACGTGGTACGAGCCGCTGCGGCTGCCCCAGTAGAGGATGTCGCCCGGCTGGAGGTTGCTCAGGGAGACGGACGTGCCCATGCTCGACTGCTGGTACGAGATGCGGGGCAGGTCGATGCCGGCCTGGCGGTACGCGGCCTGGACGAGGCCCGAGCAGTCCCAGGAGTTGGGGCCGGTGCCGCCGGTGACGTAGGCGTCGCCGACCTGGGCGCGGGCGAAGGCCACGATCGCGGCGGCGGAGCCGGAGGGAGCCTGCGTCTGCTCGTTCGTCGAGGAGCCGCCGGTCGAGTCCGAGGAGTCGTCGCCGGTGCTGGTGAGCTGGGTGCGCACGCTGTCGCGGGACGCGCGGGCGGCCGCGTCCTTGCGCTCCTGCTCGGCCTTGGCGCGGGCCTTCTCGGCGCGCTCGGCCTCGGCCTTGCGGTCCGCCTCGGCCTTCGCCGTCCTGGCGTCCTTGGCGGCCTTCTGCAGGGCCAGGTTCTCCTGGGTCTGGAGGCTCTGGTCGAGGGCCTCCTGCTGCGACGCCTCGGCGGAGGCGGCGACGGCGCTCGCGAGGCCGGCGCCGGCCTCGAGCGAGCCCAGGGTGGGCATTTCGATGGTCTCGGTCACCGGCTCGGCATTCGCCGGCCCGGCAGCACCGGCCACCGCGATGGTGCCGAGGACGCCACCGGCAACTCCTGCCCGCAGGGCGAGTTTCGAGGCGCTGCGGCGGGGCTTCCGGTGGCTGGGTATGTGAGCGGTGTGGGACATGGGAACAACCGCTATCAGGGGTTCGTGGTTCCCATCAAGAAACGTGGGTTGCGCCACAGTTACGTTCGGAACCGCTCAATCCGCTTCTCTGTCGCCCTTATTGACGCCGTAACGGGCAAATCGGGCACGGCCCATCTGGCCCTTGATCACGGGTTTTCATTGAAACGCCCGAATTGCCCGACGCTTACCACCTCTTGACGCCGATGGCCAAGCCCCGCTTTTTCGTGACCTCCACGGTGTGGCGCAGGTCACATCTCCGTCTCACGGACGCTCGTGAACGCGTGCACGCGTCCATCTCCGTACGCCGGACCCCTCGACCGGGCGACGGGCGGTTCCTTTATCACCCGTACGCGTCCATCACCAATTTGCTTGCATGGGACATCGCTTGATAGTGCGGCACCCCCTCCGAGCAGCGACTTCCGGTCCGGATGTCACATCTGGTGATCACCTGGGCGCTTCGCGCGACAAGATCACCGCTCATCCGACTTCATGATCCTTCGTCAGGTGGTGGAGATCACAAACTCCTTGCCGTACCCCGTGTCGCAGATCACAGAGGGGCGGGCATAAGATGCGGGGCAGCCGGGCTTGTGAACTGCCTCACATGGGGGCGATCTTTCACACCGGCGGTGCGGTCCAACGGTCAAGGACGACTGGAAGGAGCGAGGAGCGTGAATGCGTACGCGCCCGTCCTCGTGCTCGGTGCCCTGGGTGCGGGGTTTGCGATCTTCTCCGTGGTCATGGCCACGCTTATCGGGCCAAAGCGGTACAACAGGGCAAAGCTTGAGGCGTACGAGTGCGGCATCGAACCGACGCCCACTCCCGCCGGAGGCGGTCGCTTCCCGATCAAGTACTACCTGACGGCGATGCTCTTCATCGTCTTCGACATCGAGATCGTCTTCCTCTACCCCTGGGCCGTCACCTTCGACGCCCTGGGGCTTTTCGGGCTCGTGGAGATGCTGCTCTTCGTGCTCACCGTCTTCGTCGCCTACGCGTACGTGTGGCGGCGCGGCGGCCTGGAATGGGACTGAGGGGCTGAGGGGCACCTATGGGACTCGAAGAGAAACTCCCGAGCGGCTTTCTGCTGACGACGGTCGAACAGGCCGCGGGCTGGGTGCGCAAGGCGTCCGTGTTCCCCGCGACATTCGGCCTCGCCTGCTGCGCCATCGAGATGATGACCACCGGAGCCGGCCGGTACGACCTGGCCCGCTTCGGCATGGAGGTCTTCCGCGGCTCACCGCGCCAGGCCGACCTGATGATCGTCGCCGGACGGGTCAGCCAGAAGATGGCACCCGTCCTGAGGCAGGTCTACGACCAGATGCCCAACCCCAAGTGGGTCATCTCCATGGGCGTCTGCGCGTCCTCGGGCGGCATGTTCAACAACTACGCGATCGTGCAGGGCGTCGACCACATCGTGCCGGTCGACATCTACCTGCCCGGCTGCCCGCCCCGCCCCGAGATGCTGCTCGACGCGATCCTCAAGCTCCACGAGAAGATCCAGGGCTCCAAGCTCGGCGTGAACGCCGAGGAGGCGGCCCGCGAGGCGGAGGAGGCGGCGCTCAAGGCGCTGCCGACCATTGAATTGAAGGGTCTGCTCCGGTGAGTGACGAAACTCCGAACCCCGAGAAGGAGCTGAGCGCGCAGAACCTGCCGGGCCAGCGCGGGGACCACGGCGAGGAGGTACGCCTCCAGCGTGGCATGTTCGGCGCGAACAACGGCGGCGACACCACGGGATACGGCGGCCTCGTCCGCTCCGTCCGCCTCCCCGGCCCGGCCGTCCGCCCGTACGGCGGCTGGTTCGACGAGGTCGCCGACGAACTCGAAGGCGCCCTCGAGGAGCAGGGACTGCTTCCCGAGAACGCCATCGAGAAGACGGTCGTCGACCGCGACGAGCTCACCTTCCACATCGAGCGCGAGCACCTCGTCCGCGTGGCCCGCACCCTGCGCGACGACCCGGCGCTCCGCTTCGAGCTCTGTACCGGCGTCTCCGGCGTCCACTACCCCGGTGACAAGGGCCGCGAGCTGCACGCCGTCTACCACCTGCGCTCGCTCACCCACGGCCGGCTGATCCGCCTGGAGGTCTCGGCCCCCGACGCCGAGCCGCGCATCCCGTCGCTCGTCGCCGTCTACCCGACGAACGACTGGCACGAGCGCGAGACGTACGACTTCTTCGGCATCGTCTTCGACGGCCACCCCGCCCTCACCCGGATCATGATGCCGGACGACTGGCAGGGCCACCCGCAGCGCAAGGACTACCCCCTCGGCGGCATCGCGGTCGAGTACAAGGGCGCCCAGATCCCGGCTCCGGACCAGCGGAGGTCGTACAGCTGATGTCCACCTCAGAAGCGTCTCCCCGCGAGACGACCGAAGGCACCGTCTACACGGTGACCGGCGGCGACTGGGACGAGGTCGTCCAGTCCGCGGCCAAGGCCGACGACGAGCGGATCGTCGTCAACATGGGCCCCCAGCACCCGTCCACCCACGGCGTGCTCCGCCTCATCCTGGAGATCGACGGCGAGACCGTCACCGAGGCCCGCTGCGGCATCGGCTACCTCCACACCGGCATCGAGAAGAACCTCGAGTACCGGACCTGGACGCAGGGCACCACCTTCGTCACGCGCATGGACTACCTGACCTCGTTCTACAACGAGACGGCGTACTGCCTGGGCGTGGAGAAGCTCCTCGGCATCACCGGGCAGATCCCCGACCGGGCCACCGTCATCCGGGTGCTCCTCATGGAGCTCAACCGGCTCTCCTCGCACCTGGTGTGCATCGCCACCGGCGGCATGGAGCTCGGCGCCACCACGATCATGATCTACGGCTTCCGGGACCGCGAGATGATCCTGGACCTGTACGAGCTGATCACCGGCCTGCGCATGAACCACGCGTTCATCCGCCCCGGCGGCCTCGCCCAGGACCTCCCGCCCGGCGCCGTCGACGCCGTGCGCGAGTTCGTGAAGACCATGAAGAAGAACCTGCCGGAGTACGACAAGCTCGCCACCGGCAACCCCATCTTCAAGGCCCGCATGCAGGACGTCGGCTACCTCGACCTCACCGGCTGCATGGCCCTCGGCGCCACCGGACCGATCCTGCGCTCCGCGGGCCTCCCGCACGACCTGCGCAAGACCGACCCGTACTGCGGCTACGAGGACTACGACTTCGAGGTCCCCACCACCGACACCTGCGACTCCTACGGACGCTTCCTCGTCCGCCTGGAGGAGATGCGCCAGTCGCTTCGGATCGTCGAGCAGTGCCTCGACCGCCTGGAGCCCGGCCCCGTCATGGTCGGCGACAAGAAGATCGCCTGGCCCGCGCAGCTCGCGCTCGGACCCGACGGCCTCGGCAACTCGCCCGACCACATCGCGAAGATCATGGGCACCTCCATGGAGGCCCTGATCCACCACTTCAAGCTGGTCACCGAGGGCTTCCGGGTCCCCGCCGGACAGGCGTACGCGGCCGTCGAGTCCCCCAAGGGCGAGCTCGGCGTGCACGTCGTCTCCGACGGCGGCACCCGCCCCTTCCGGGTCCACTTCCGCGACCCGTCCTTCACCAACCTCCAGGCCATGGCCGCGATGTGCGAGGGCGGCCAGGTCGCCGACGTCATCGTCGCCGTCGCCTCCATCGACCCCGTGATGGGAGGCGTCGACCGATGACGGAGAACGTCAGCCTGGGGATGCCCCGGCTCCCCGCCCCCGCGTACCCCGCAGAGGTCCGCGCCCGCCTGACGGAGGACGCCCGGGAGATCATCGCCCGCTACCCGGACTCCCGCTCGGCGCTCCTGCCGATGCTGCACCTCGTGCAGTCGGAGGAGGGCCACGTGACCCGCACCGGCATGGCGTTCTGCGCCGAGACCCTCGGCCTCACCACCGCCGAGGTCACCGCCGTCGCCACCTTCTACACGATGTACCGCCGCAAGCCCTCCGGCGACTACCAGGTCGGCGTCTGCACCAACACGCTCTGCGCGGTCATGGGCGGCGACGCCATCTTCGAGGAGCTCAAGCAGCACCTCGCGGTCGGCAACAACGAGACCACCGACGACGGCAAGATCACCCTCGAGCACATCGAGTGCAACGCCGCCTGCGACTTCGCGCCGGTCGTGATGGTCAACTGGGAGTTCTTCGACAACCAGACCCCCGCCTCCGCCAAGCAGCTGGTGGACGACCTGCGGGCCGGCCGGACCGTCGAACCCACCCGCGGGGCCCCGCTCTGCACCTTCAAGGAGACCGCCCGCATCCTCGCCGGCTTCCCCGACGAGCGCCCCGGCGCCGTCGAGGCCACCGGCGGGGCGGGCCCCGCCTCCCTCGTCGGCCTGCGTCTGGCCAAGGGCGAGCAGCCGCACCACCGAATCGTCCACCCGCGTGGTGAGACCTCCGGTCAGGAGGGGGAGTGATGACCTTGGCCGCCGAGATCGACAACAGCAGCCCCGAGAAGCTGCTCGCACCCGTCCTCTCCGCCTTCTGGGACCAGCCCGACTCCTGGACCCTGGCGACCTACGAGCGCCACGAGGGATACCAGGGGCTCAAGCGGGCCCTCGCGATGAGCCCCGACGACCTCATCGCGTACGTCAAGGAATCCGGGCTCCGCGGACGCGGCGGCGCCGGCTTCCCCACCGGCATGAAGTGGCAGTTCATCCCGCAGGGCGACGGCAAGCCGCACTACCTCGTCGTCAACGCCGACGAGTCCGAGCCCGGCACCTGCAAGGACATCCCCCTCCTCTTCGCCAACCCGCACTCCCTCATCGAGGGAATGATCATCGCCTGCTACGCGATCCGCTCCGAGCACGCGTTCATCTACCTGCGCGGCGAGGTCGTCCCCGTCCTGCGCCGCCTCCACGAGGCCGTCCGCGAGGCCTACGCGGCCGGCTACCTCGGCCGGAACATCCTCGGCAGCGGCCTGAACCTCGAACTCACCGTGCACGCCGGCGCCGGCGCGTACATCTGCGGTGAGGAGACCGCGCTCCTCGACTCCCTCGAAGGGCGCCGCGGCCAGCCCCGGCTGCGTCCCCCCTTCCCCGCGGTCGCCGGTCTGTACGCCTGCCCCACCGTGGTGAACAACGTCGAGTCCATCGCGTCCGTTCCCGCGATCCTCAACCGGGGCAAGGAATGGTTCACCTCGATGGGCAGCGAGAAGTCCCCCGGCTTCACGCTCTACTCGCTGAGCGGGCACGTCGCCTCGCCCGGCCAGTACGAGGCACCCCTCGGCATCACCCTGCGCCAGCTCCTCGACATGAGCGGCGGCATGCGCCCCGGCCACCGCCTCAAGTTCTGGACCCCCGGCGGCTCCTCCACCCCGATGTTCACCGACGAGCACCTCGACGTGCCCCTCGACTACGAGGGCGTCGGCGCCGCCGGCTCCATGCTCGGCACCAAGGCGCTCCAGTGCTTCGACGAGACCACCTGCGTCGTCCGGGCCGTCACCCGCTGGACCGAGTTCTACGCCCACGAGTCCTGCGGCAAGTGCACCCCGTGCCGCGAAGGCACCTACTGGCTCGTCCAGTTGCTCCGCGACATCGAGGCCGGCCGCGGACAGCTGTCCGACCTCGACAAGCTCAACGACATCGCCGACAACATCAACGGCAAGTCGTTCTGCGCCCTCGGCGACGGCGCCGCCTCGCCGATCTTCTCCTCGCTCAAGTACTTCCGCGCGGAGTACGAGCAGCACATCACCGGCCGGGCCTGCCCCTTCGACCCGGCCAAGTCGACCGCCTGGGCGGACAACCACAAGGAGGTGACCGCATGACCGTCATCGCGTCCACTCCCAGTGGCGGCGGCAGCGCGCCGGTGTCGCCCGGGGCCCCCGGCCAAGACATGGTGACGCTGACCATCGACGGCGCCGAGATCTCCGTCCCCAAGGGGACGCTGGTCATCCGCGCCGCCGAACAGCTCGGCATCGAGATCCCGCGGTTCTGCGACCACCCGCTCCTCGACCCCGCCGGCGCCTGCCGCCAGTGCATCGTCGAGGTCGAGGGGCAGCGCAAGCCCATGGCGTCCTGCACCATCACCTGCACCGACGGCATGGTGGTGAAGTCGCAGCTCACCAGCCCCGTCGCCGAGAAGGCCCAGCACGGCGTGATGGAGCTGCTGCTCGTCAACCACCCGCTGGACTGCCCCGTCTGCGACAAGGGCGGCGAGTGCCCCCTGCAGAACCAGGCCATGTCCCACGGACAGGCCGAGTCCCGCTTCGAGGGCGTCAAGCGGACCTACGAGAAGCCGGTCCCGATCTCCACCCAGGTGCTGCTCGACCGCGAGCGGTGCGTGCTCTGCGCCCGCTGCACCCGCTTCTCGAACCAGGTCGCCGGCGACCCGATGATCGAACTGATCGAGCGCGGCGCGCTCCAGCAGGTCGGCACCGGCGAAGGCGACCCCTTCGAGTCGTACTTCTCCGGCAACACCATCCAGATCTGCCCCGTCGGCGCCCTCACCTCCGCCGCCTACCGCTTCCGTGCCCGCCCCTTCGACCTGGTCTCCTCGCCGTCGGTCTGCGAGCAGTGCGCCGGCGGCTGCGCCACCCGCACCGACCACCGGCGCGGCAAGGTCATGCGGCGGCTCGCCGCCGACGACCCCGAGGTCAACGAGGAGTGGATCTGCGACAAGGGCCGCTTCGGCTTCCGGTACGCACAACAGCGCGACCGGCTCACCACCCCCCTCGTCCGCGACGCCGAGACCGGTGAACTGGAGCCCGCCTCCTGGCCCGAGGCCCTGGAGGCCGCCGCCCGCGGTCTCGTCCGCGGCCGCACCGGCGTCCTGACCGGCGGCAGGCTGACCGTCGAGGACTCCTACGCGTACGCCAAGTTCGCCCGGGTCGCCCTCGACACCAACGACATCGACTTCCGGGCCCGGATCCACTCCGGCGAGGAGGCCGACTTCCTGGCCTCCGCCGTCGCCGGACGCGGCCGCGACCTGGACGGCACGGGCGTCACGTACACCTCGCTCGAAGCGGCGCCGACCGTACTCCTCGTCGGCCTGGAGTCCGAGGAGGAGGCCCCCGGCGTCTTCCTGCGGCTCCGCAAGGCCTGGCGCAAGCACGGCCAGAAGACCTACGCGGTCGCCGCCTTCGCCACCCGCGGCCTGGAGAAGTCCGGCGGCACCCTGCTGCCGGCCGCCCCCGGCACCGAGACCGAGTGGCTGGACGCCCTGACCTCCCGGGTCGGCCTGGACGGCGACGGCCTCGCCGCCGCCGAGGCCCTCCGCCGGGAAGGCTCCGTCATCGCCGTCGGCGAGCGCCTCGCGGGCGTACCCGGCGCGCTGACCGCCGCCCTGCGCGCCGCGACCGCCA
This sequence comes from Streptomyces wedmorensis, assembly GCF_000716445.1. GTDB lineage: Bacteria > Actinomycetota > Actinomycetes > Streptomycetales > Streptomycetaceae > Streptomyces > Streptomyces wedmorensis. The sequence goes on along the minus strand of NZ_JNWK01000006.1, from coordinate 211,082 downwards.
CCGGCGCCCGGCTCGTCTGGATCCCGCGCCGCTCCGGCGAACGCGGAGCCGTCGAGGCGGGCGCCCTCCCGACGCTGCTCCCCGGCGGCCGGCCCGCGACCGACCCCCGCGCGCGCGAGGAGGTCGCCGCCGCCTGGGGCGTCCGCGAACTCCCGCACCGCTACGGCCGCGACACCGGCCAGATCGTGGAGGCCGCCGCCACCGGCGAACTCGGCGCACTGCTCGTCGCCGGCGTCGACGTGACCGACCTGCCGGACCCGGCACGCGCGCGCGAGGCCCTCGACGCGGCCTTCGTCGTCTCCCTGGAGCTGCGGCCCGGCGAGGTCACCGAGCGGGCCGACGTGATCCTCCCGGTCGCCGCCGTCGCCGAGAAGGCCGGCACCTTCCTCAACTGGGAGGGCAGGGCACGGCTCTTCGAGGCCGCGCTCAAGCCCGAGCAGATGACCAGGCCGCTCGCGCCGAGCGACGCCCGCGTGCTCCACATGCTGGCCGACGCCCTCGACGCCCACCTCGGCCTGCCCGACCTGCGGTCGGCCCGCCGGGAGCTGGACCGGCTCGGCGGCTGGACCGAGGAGCGGGCCGGCGAGCCCGCCGAACCCGGCCAGGCCGCGCCCCGGCCCGGCGACGGCGAGGCCGTCCTCGCCGGACACCGCCTCCTGCTCGACCTCGGCAGGCTCCAGGAGGGCGACACCGCTCTCGCCGGCACCCGGCACGCCGCCGTCGCCCGGCTCTCCGCCGTCACCGCCGCCGACACCGGCGTCAAGGACGGCGACGTCCTGGAGGTGGCCGGCCCCGCCGGCTCCGTGGCGCTCCCGCTCCAGGTCACCGAGATGCCCGACCGCGTCGTCTGGCTCCCGCTCAACTCGACCGGCCGCGGCGTCCTCTCCGACACCGGCGCCCACCCCGGCGACCTGGTCCGCATCGGCCCGGCGACCCCGCAGGAGGTGCAGGCATGACCGCGAACGTCCTGGCGGCCGAAGACCTGTCCATGTTCGGCACGGACCCCTGGTGGCTCGTCCTGATCAAGGCCGTCTTCTGCTTCGCCTTCCTGATGGTCACCGTGCTCTTCTCCATCGTGTGGGAGCGCAAGGTCGTCGCGTGGATGCAGCTGCGCATCGGCCCCAACCGGCACGGCCCCTGGGGCATGCTGCAGTCCCTCGCGGACGGCATCAAGCTGATGCTCAAGGAGGACGTGATCGTCCGGCGGGCCGACAAGGTCGTGTACGTCCTCGCCCCGATCATCGCCGCGATCCCCGCGTTCATGGCGATCGCCGTGATCCCCTTCGGCCCGGCCGGCAACGAGGTCTCGATCTTCGGCCACCGGACCGCGATGCAGCTCACCGACCTGCCGATCGCGATGCTGTACGTCCTCGCGGTCGCCTCCGTCGGCATCTACGGCATCGTCCTCGCGGGCTGGTCGTCCGGCTCCACGTACCCGCTGCTCGGCGGGCTCAGGTCGTGCGCGCAGATGATCTCGTACGAGATCGCCATGGGCGCGGCCTTCGCCTCCGTCTTCCTCTACTCCGGGTCGATGTCGACCTCGAAGATCGTCGAGGCGCAGGCGGACCGCTGGTTCGTGATCCTGCTGCCGGTCTCGTTCATCATCTACATCGTCACGATGGTCGGCGAGACGAACCGCGCCCCCTTCGACATGCCGGAGTCCGAGGGCGACCTCGTCGGCGGCTTCAACACCGAGTACTCGTCCATCAAGTTCGCGATGTTCATGCTCGCCGAGTACGTGAACATGGTGACGGTCTCGGCCGTCTCGGTGACCCTCTTCCTGGGCGGCTGGCGGGCCCCGTACCCCGTCTCCACCTTCTGGGAGGGCGCGAACCACGGCTGGTGGCCGATGCTCTGGTTCGTCCTCAAGGTGCAGCTGCTGCTGTTCTTCTTCATCTGGCTCCGCGGCACCCTGCCCCGCGTCCGCTACGACCAGCTGATGAAGCTCGGCTGGAAGGTCCTCATCCCGGTCTCCGTGGTCTGGCTGATGCTGGTCGCCACCGTCCGGGCGATGCGGAACGAGAACATCGCCTTCTCGAACATCGTCCTGTACGTGGCCGGAGCCGTCCTCGGACTGCTGCTGCTCTCCTTCCTCGTGGACCTGTTCCGCGACCGGAAGGCGAAGGCCGCCACGGCAGCCCCCGAGACCGCGCGGGCCTTCGACGCGATGGCCGGCGGCTTCCCCGTACCGCCCAAGCCCGGGCAGTCCCTGCCGCCCGTGCCGCGGCGCAGGCCCCGGCACGACCGGGACCTCGTTGTCAGTGGCGCCCCCGATACTGCTACTGCGAGTGATGGAAAGGAGACGGACGGTGTCTGACTTCCAGAACCCGGTGGCCGGTTTCGGCGTGACCTTCAAGGCCATGTTCAAGAAGCGGCTGACCGAGCAGTACCCGGAGCAGCAGAAGACGACGGCGCCCCGCTTCCACGGCCGGCACCAGCTCAACCGTCACCCCGACGGTCTGGAGAAGTGCGTCGGCTGCGAGCTGTGCGCCTGGGCCTGTCCCGCCGACGCCATCTACGTGGAGGGCGCGGACAACACGGACGAGGAGCGCTACTCGCCCGGCGAGCGCTACGGCCGCGTCTACCAGATCAACTACGCCCGCTGCATCCTGTGCGGCCTGTGCATCGAGGCGTGCCCGACGCGCGCGCTGACGATGACCAACGAGTTCGAACTGGCCGACTCCTCCCGCGAGAACCTGATCTACACCAAGGAGCAGCTCCTCGCGGGTCTCGAGGAGACCATGGTCGACTCGCCGCACGCGATCTTCCCCGGCATGACCGAGCAGGACTACTACCGGGGCCTCGTCACCGAGGCCGCGCCCGGCACCGTCCAGCAGGTCGCCGTCTCCAAGGGCGAGAAGGGCGAGCCGGAGGGGGCGGAAGCATGAGCGCCAACCTCGCCGCCTACGCCACCTCTTCCGGTGAGGCCTTCCAGTTCTGGGTCCTCGGCACCGTCGCCGTCGCCGGCGCCCTCGCCACGATCCTGATGAAGAAGGCCATGCACAGCGCCCTGTCGCTGGCAGGCACGATGATCGTCCTCGCGGTCTTCTACCTCGCCAACGGCGCGTACTTCCTCGGCATCGTCCAGATCGTCGTCTACACCGGCGCGATCATGATGCTCTTCCTCTTCATCGTCATGCTGGTCGGCGTCACGGCCGCGGACTCGCTGAAGGAGACCATCAAGGGGCAGCGCTGGTGGGCCGCCGCCTGCGGCCTCGGCTTCGGCATCCTGCTCATCGCCGGCATCGGCCAGGCCTCGCTCACCGAGTTCGCCGGCCTCGGCGCCGCCAACGCGGCGCACGGCGGGAACGTCGAGGGCCTCGCCGCCCTCATCTTCACCAAGTACGTCTTCGCCTTCGAGATCACCGGCGCGCTCCTCATCACCGCCGCCGTCGGCGCGATGGTGCTCACCCACCGCGAGCGCACCGAGCGGGCCCGCACCCAGCGCGAGCTCTCCGAGCAGCGCGTGCGGGAAGGCAAGCACCTGCCGCCGCTGCCCGCACCCGGCGTCTACGCCCGGCACAACGCCGTGGACATCGCCGGTCTGCTGCCCGACGGCACCCCGTCGGAGCTCACCGTCATCTCGACCCTGCGCAAGCGGGGCCAGGTCCGGGACGTGTCCACCGAGGCGATGGCCGACCTCAAGGCCCTGGAGCAGCGCTCCGAGGAGCGGCTCGGCCGGGACCGGGACGAAGAGGAGGCCACCCGGTGAATCCCGTCAACTACCTGTACCTCGCGGCCCTGCTGTTCACCATCGGTGCGGCCGGGGTGCTGATCCGGCGCAACGCGATCGTGGTCTTCATGTGCGTCGAGCTGATGCTCAACGCCTGCAACCTCGCGTTCGTCACCTTCTCCCGCATGCACGGCAACCTCGACGGCCAGATCATCGCGTTCTTCACGATGGTCGTCGCCGCCGCGGAGGTCGTCGTCGGGCTCGCGATCATCGTGTCCGTCTTCCGTGCCCGCCACTCGGCCTCGGTCGACGACGCCAGCCTGATGAAGCTGTGAGGGGCTGACCGTGGAAAATCTCATTGCGCTGCTCGTCGGGGCGCCCCTGCTCGGAGCGGCGGTGCTGCTCTGCGGCGGACGTCGGCTCGACAAGTCCGGGCACTGGCTCGGCACGCTCCTCGCGGCCGTCTCCTTCTTCATCGGCCTCGCGCTCTTCGCCGACATGCTCGGCAAGGGCGCCGAGGACCGGGCCATGCACCAGCGGCTCTTCACCTGGATCTCCGTCGACGGCTTCCAGGCGGACATCGCCTTCCAGCTCGACCAGCTGTCGATGACGTTCGTCCTGCTGATCACCGGGGTGGGCACGCTCATCCACGTGTACTCCATCGGCTACATGGAGCACGACGAGCGCCGCCGCCGGTTCTTCGGCTACCTCAACCTGTTCGTCGCGGCGATGCTGCTGCTCGTCCTCGCCGACAACTTCCTGCTGCTGTACTTCGGCTGGGAGGGCGTCGGCCTCGCCTCGTACCTCCTGATCGGCTTCTGGCAGCACAAGCCCACCGCGGCGACCGCCGCGAAGAAGGCCTTCCTGGTCAACCGGGTCGGCGACATGGGCCTCTCGATCGCGATCATGCTGATGTTCACCACCTTCGGCACCTTCGCCTTCGGGCCGGTGTTCGCGGCGACGGACGAGGCGAGCGAGGGCAAGCTGACCGCGATCGGTCTGATGCTGCTCCTCGCGGCCTGCGGCAAGTCGGCCCAGGTGCCGCTGCAGTCCTGGCTCGGGGACGCGATGGAGGGCCCGACGCCGGTCTCGGCCCTCATCCACGCGGCGACCATGGTCACCGCCGGCGTCTACCTGATCGTCCGCTCCGCCGACATCTTCAACGCCGCCCCGGACGCCCAGCTGGTCGTCACCGTGGTCGGCGCGGTCACGCTCCTCTTCGGTGCGATCGTCGGTTGCGCCAAGGACGACATCAAGAAGGCGCTCGCCGGTTCGACGATGTCGCAGATCGGCTACATGATCCTGGCGGCCGGCCTCGGCCCCATCGGGTACGCCTTCGCGATCATGCACCTGGTGACCCACGGCTTCTTCAAGGCCGGGCTGTTCCTCGGCGCCGGTTCGGTCATGCACGGCATGAACGACGAGGTCGACATGCGCAGGTACGGCGGCCTGCGGAAGTACATGCCGGTCACCTTCGCCACCTTCGGCCTCGGCTACCTCGCGATCATCGGCTTCCCCGGCCTGTCCGGCTTCTTCTCCAAGGACAAGATCATCGAGGCGGCCTTCGCCAAGGGCGGCACCGAGGGCTGGATCCTCGGCTCGGTCACCCTCCTCGGCGCGGCCATCACCGCGTACTACATGACCCGCGTGATGCTCATGACCTTCTTCGGCGAGAAGCGCTGGCAGCCCGATGCCGAAGGCCACGCGCCGCACCCGCACGAGTCGCCGAAGTCCATGACGATCCCGATGGTCCTGCTGGCCTTCGGGTCCGTGTTCGCGGGCGCGTTCTTCGGCATCGGCGACCGGTTCGTCGCCTGGCTGGAGCCGGTGACGAACTTCGAGCACGGCCACCCGCCGATCAGCGCCGGGGCCATCACCGGCGCCACCGTCGCCGTCATGGTGATCGGCGTCGGCATCGCGTACCTCCAGTACGGACGCCGGCCCGTGCCGGTGGTCGCCCCGCGCGGTTCGCTCCTCACCCGGGCCGCCCGCCGCGACCTCCTCCAGGACGACTTCAACCACGCCGTGTTCGTCACGGGCGGCACGCACCTCACCCGCTCGCTCGTGTACGTCGACCACACCCTGGTCGACGGCGTCGTCAACGGCACCGCGGCCTCCGTCGGCGGACTCTCCGGCCGACTGCGCAAGCTCCAGAACGGCTACGCCCGCACGTACGCGGTCTCCATGTTCGGAGGTACTGCGGTGCTCATCGCCGCGACCCTGCTGATGAGGGCGGTGTAACTGACATGTCCTTCCCGCTCCTTACGGTCACGGCAGCGGTTCCGGCGGTCGGTGCCATCCTCACCGCCGCCGTCCCCGCGGCCCGCCGGACCGCCGCCAAGTGGCTGGCGCTGCTGGTCTCGCTCGCCACGCTGGTGCTCGCCGCCGTCGTCTTCGCACGGTTCGAGCCCGGCGGCGACCGGTACCAGCTCACCGAGTCGCACGCCTGGATCAAGGACTTCGGCGTCCGCTACGAACTGGGAGTGGACGGCATCGGGGTGGCGCTCATCGCGCTCACCGCGCTGCTGATCCCCTTCGTCATCCTGGCCGGCTGGCACGACGCCGACCCCCTGGAGACGAAGTCCTCGCGCTGGCGGCCGACCCAGGGCTTCTTCGCCCTGATCCTCATGGTCGAGGCGATGGTGATCCTCTCCTTCGAGGCCACCGACGTCTTCCTCTTCTACATCCTCTTCGAAGCCATGCTCATCCCGATGTACTTCCTCATCGGCGGCTTCGGCGACCGCGCCCACGCGGGCTCCGACGAGAACGCGGCGGCCCAGCGCTCGTACGCGGCGGTCAAGTTCCTGCTCTACAACCTGGTCGGCGGCCTCATCATGCTGGCCGCCGTCATCGGGCTCTACGTGGTCGCGGGGAACTTCTCGCTCACCGAGATCGCCGAGGCGCGGGCCAACGGCTCGCTGGAGATGGCGACCAGCACCGAGCGGTGGCTGTTCCTCGGCTTCTTCTTCGCCTTCGCGGTGAAGGCCCCGCTCTGGCCGCTGCACACCTGGCTGCCGAACGCGATGGGGGAGGCGACCGCCCCGGTCGCCGTCCTCATCACCGCCGTCGTCGACAAGGTCGGCACCTTCGCGATGCTCCGCTTCTGCCTCGGGCTCTTCCCCGAGGCGAGCAAGTGGGCCACTCCGGCGATCGTCGTCCTCGCGCTGATCAGCATCGTCTACGGCGCGCTGGTCGCCGTCGGTCAGCGGGACATCAAGCGCCTGGTCGCCTACGCGTCGATCTCGCACTTCGGCTTCATCATCCTGGGCATCTTCGCGATGACCACCCAGGGCCAGTCCGGCGCCACGCTCTACATGGTCAACCACGGCATCTCGACGGCCGCCCTGATGCTCGTCGCCGGCTTCCTGATCTCCCGGCGCGGCTCGCGGCTCATCGCCGACTACGGCGGCGTGCAGAAGGTCGCCCCGGTGCTCGCCGGCACGTTCCTGATCGGCGGCCTCGCGACCCTGTCGCTGCCCGGACTCGCCCCGTTCGTCAGCGAGTTCCTCGTCCTGGTCGGGACGTACGCCCGGTACCCGGTGGCCGGCATCATCGCCACCACCGGCATCGTCCTCGCCGCGCTCTACACCCTCGTCCTGTACCAGCGGACGATGACCGGGCCGGTGAAGGAGGAGGTCCGGACGCTGCCGGACTTGCGGCCGCGCGAACTCGCGGTCGTCATCCCGCTCATCGCCGTGCTGATCTTCCTCGGGGTCTTCCCGAAGCCGCTGACGGATGTCGTCAACCCGGCGGTGCAGCACACCATGTCCGACGTCCAGCAGAAGGACCCCACACCCGAAGTGGAGGCGGCCAAGTGAGTGCAACGGCTGTCCACAGCCTGTGGACGACGGCTGCCGAGCCGATCGCCAAGATCCCGGCGCCCCACATCGAGTACACGCAGCTCGCGCCCGTGCTCATCGTGATCGGCGCCGCGATCGTCAGCGTCCTCGTCGAGGCCTTCGTGCCCCGCAAGGGCCGCTACCTCGGCCAGGTCTTCCTGTCCGTCCTCGCCCTCGCCGCCGCCTTCGCCGCCGTCGTCGGCCTGGCGGCGGGCGGCTACGGCACCACCAAGGCCCACATCGCGGCCATGGGCGCCATCGCCGTCGACGGGCCCGCCCTCTTCCTCCAGGGCACCATTCTCCTCGCCTCGATCGTCGCGATCTTCACCTTCGCCGAGCGCAGGCTCGACCCGGCCGACCACGGCCACAAGGTCGACTCCTTCGCCGCCGAGGCCGCCGCCGTCCCCGGCAGCGAGCAGGAGAAGGCGGCCGTCAAGGCCGGGTTCACCACCACGGAGGTCTTCCCGCTCGCGCTGTTCGCGATCGCCGGCATGCTGGTCTTCCCGGCGGCCAACGACCTCCTGACGCTCTTCGTCGCCCTGGAGGTCTTCTCCCTCCCGCTGTACCTGCTCTGCGCCGTCGCCCGCCGCAAGCGGCTGATGTCGCAGGAGGCGGCCGTCAAGTACTTCCTGCTCGGCGCGTTCTCCTCGGCCTTCCTGCTCTTCGGGATCGCCCTGCTCTACGGCTACGCGGGCTCCGTCTCGTACGCCACCATCGCCGACGTCGTGGACGGCTCGATCGCCTCCGTCGACCCGGCGCTCGCCGACACCATGGGCAACGACGCGCTGCTCCTCATCGGCTTCGCCATGGTCCTCACGGGGCTCCTCTTCAAGGTCGGCGCCGTGCCGTTCCACATGTGGACCCCGGACGTCTACCAGGGCGCCCCGACCCCGGTCACCGGCTTCATGGCCGCCGCGACCAAGGTCGCCGCGTTCGGCGCGCTGCTCCGCCTGCTGTACGTGGTGCTGCCGGGTCTCACCTGGGACTGGCGGCCGGTCATGTGGGGCGTCGCGATCGTCACCATGCTGGGCGGTGCGATCGTCGCCATCACCCAGACCGACATCAAGCGGCTCCTGGCGTACTCGTCGATCGCGCACGCGGGCTTCCTGCTCGCCGGTGTCATCGCGGCCACGCCGACCGGCATCTCGTCCGTCCTCTTCTACCTGGGGGCGTACTCGTTCGTGACGATCGGCGCGTTCGCCGTCGTCACCCTGGTCAGGGACGCGGGCGGCGAGGCCACGCACCTCTCCAAGTGGGGCGGTCTCGGCCGCCGTTCGCCGCTGGTCGCGGCGGTCTTCGCGGTCTTCCTGCTCGCCTTCGCCGGCATTCCGCTGACCTCCGGGTTCTCCGGCAAGTTCGCCGTCTTCTCGGCGGCGGCGGAGAGCGGCGCGGGCGCGCTCGTCGTGGTCGGTGTGATCTCCTCGGCGATCGCCGCGTTCTTCTACATCCGGGTGATCGTGCTCATGTTCTTCAGCGAGCCGAAGGCGGACGGCCCCACGGTCGCCGTGCCGTCGGCGCTGACGACGCTCACCATCACCGTGGGCGTGGCGGTCACGCTGGTGCTCGGTCTCGCGCCGCAGTACTTCCTCGACCTGGCGAACCAGGCGAGCGTGTTCGTCCGGTAGACGCGGTCGCACGGCGGAGGGGCCCGGCTCGCTGCGAGCCGGGCCCCTCCGCCGTGTTCGGGGGAAGTCCGCCTTGATCGCCAGTGGTGGTGCCGCACGCGGGGGTGACCCATGGGAGGTGCCGTGCCATCGTGGAAACCACCCGAATGGTCTGTACCAGTCGTCGAGAGGGAAGCGGCCCGATGCGTGGCACCACCGTCTTACCCGGCACCCCCTGCGCCGCCCCGAAGGCCGGCGACCCGCCCATGCACCGCCTGGAACTGCGCCTGCCCGACGACGTGCCCTTCGCCGCCGGAAGCTTCGACGCCGTCGGCCCGCTGTCCCGGGCCGCCTTCCCGCACCGGCACACCTTCCACGAGATCGTCCACGTCACCTCCGGCACCGGCACGCACGTCGTCGACCTGGCCCGCTGGCCGCTGAGCCCGCCCCACCTGGGCGTCGTCCTGCCCGGTCAGGTGCACCGCTGGGAGGACGCCGAAGACCTCGACGGCACCGTCGTCCTCTTCACCGAGGACTTCCTCCTCGACCACCCCGGCGACCGGGACCTCCTCCGCCGCCTCGGCGAACGCCCCTGGCACACCCTCGACGGCCCCACGCACGCGCGTACCGCCCGCCTGATGGCCGAACTCGTCGAGGAGTACCGGCACGGCGCCGACGGCTTCGCGACCGTGCTGCGCTCCCTGCTGCACGTCCTCCTGGTCCGTACGGCACGACTGCCGGGTCCCGGGCAGGCCGGACCGCCGCCCGCGGGCCCCCCGCCGGGCAGGGCCGCGGCCGTCGCCGAGGAGTTCGCCCGCCTGACCGCCCGCACCGGAGCGGAGGGCAGGACCGTGCGCGAGTGTGCCGAGCTGATCGGCGTCACCCCCGGCTATCTCGCCGAGGCCGTCCGGGCCGCCACCGGCCGCACCCCCGGCGACCTCCTGCGCGCGGCCCGCACCCGGGAGGCCCAACGGCTGCTGGTCGGCACCGGCCTGTCGATCCGTCAGGTGGCGGCCAGAGTCGGCTTCGACGACCCCGCCTACTTCTGCCGCTTCTTCCGCCGCGAGACCGGACGGAGCCCGGGGGACTTCCGAAAACACCATGACCGCCGCGCTCCGTCCCTCGAAGGCGACGGGCCCCGCCCCTAGGTTCGTGCCGATCCCCCAGCCCCCCACCTTCGAGGAGCAGGCATGGACAACGAGACCGGCACCGGGCACGTCACCCGCAAGGCGGTGCTGCGCGCCGCGTTCGCGGCCGGCATGGCGGCCCCCGCGGTCCTCATGGGCGTTCCCGCGCTCGCCCGCACCCTGACCACGGCCGACGCGCCGCCCGCGCTCACCCCCGCGTGCGACGACGGCGACGACCCCACCCCGCCGCAGACCGAGGGCCCGTACTTCAAGCCGAACTCCCCGCTGCGGACCAGCCTGGTGGACGCCGGCACCCCCGGTGTCCGGCTCACCGTCAGCGGCTACGTCTTCGGGCTGGCCTGCAAGCCGCTGTCCGGCGTCCTGCTGGACTTCTGGCAGGCCGACACCAACGGCGCCTACGACAACTCCGGATTCCGTTTCCGCGGGCACCAGTTCACCGACGCCGGCGGCGCCTTCAGGCTCACCACGATCGTGCCCGGCCTCTACCCGGGCCGCACCCGGCACATCCACGTCAAGCTCCAGGCCCCCGGCCGCCCGGTGCTCACCACCCAGCTGTACTTCCCGAACGAACCCCGCAACAACACCGACACCATCTTCGACCCGCGGCTGCTCATGACCGTCCGGGACACGGGCGGCGGCCGGGAGGCGGCGTTCGACTTCGTCCTGAACGTGCCGCAGGACCCGGGGCCGACGCCGACCCCGACGCCCACGGGCGCCCCCGGCGGCACCTGGGCCGCCGGGACCGCCTACCGGGCGGGCGACACCGTCACGTACGGCGGCCCGGGCTATGTGTGCCTCCAGGCGCACACGGCCCAGGCCGGCTGGGAGCCGCCGAACGTCCCCGCCCTCTGGCGGGTCCGGTAGCTACGCGGACGGAAGGATCCGGCCCCGGACCTCGCCCAGCGCCACGCGGGTGCCGTCCGGGCCCGGAGCCCAGGCCGTCAGGACGACCTCGTCGCCGTCCTCCAGGAACGTCCGCTTGCCGCCGGACAGTTCGAGCGCGTCCCGGCCGTTCCAGGTGAGCTCCAGGAGCGAACCGCGCTGGTTCGTCTCGGGCCCGGAGACGGTGCCGGAGCCGTACAGGTCGCCGGTGCGCAGCGAGGCGCCGTTGACCGTCATGTGGGCCAGCTGCTGGGCCGCCGTCCAGTACATGGAGGAGAACGGCGGCTCGGAGACGACCTCGCCGTTGATCTCCACCGTGATCCGCAGGTCGAAGCAGCCCTGCTCCTCCGCGTCCGCGTCGTCCAGGTAGGGGAGCAGCGGCAGGTCCCGCGCGGGCGGCGCGGTCCGGGCGGCGTCCAGCGCCTCCAGGGGCGTCACCCAGGCGGAGACCGAGGTCTGGAAGGACTTGCCGAGGAACGGGCCGAGCGGCACGTACTCCCAGGCCTGTACGTCCCGCGCCGACCAGTCGTTGAGCAGCGTCAGACCGAAGACGTGCTCCCGGAAGTCGCCGAGCGGCACCGGGCGGCCGAGCTCCGACGGGGTGCCGACGAGGAAGCCGACCTCCGCCTCGATGTCCAGCTTGATCGACGGGCCGAACACCGGAGCCGGGTCCGACGGGGCCTTGCGCTGGCCCGAGGGGCGCACGACGTCGGTGCCGGAGACCACGACCGTGCCCGCGCGACCGTGGTAACCGATCGGCAGGTGCTTCCAGTTGGGGGTGAGCGCGTCGCCGTCGGGGCGGAAGATCCGGCCCACGTTCGTCGCGTGGTGCTCGCTCGCGTAGAAGTCGACGTAGTCCGCGACCTCGTACGGCAGGTGCAGCGTCACCGCGTCCAGCGGGTGCAGCAGCGGCTCGACGTCCGCCCGGTGCGCGGGCACGGTCACCCACGCCGTGAGGGCCCGGCGCACATCGCGCCAGGCGGTCCGCCCGGCCGCGAGCAGCGGGTTCAGGGACGGCTGCGCGAGCAGGCTCGCGTACGGGGAGCCGAGGGCGTGGGCGGCGGCGCCCGCGTCCAGCACGTACCCGCCGATCCGGACGCCGAGCCGGCGCCGGCCGGGCTCGTCGGCGGTGGAGAAGACGCCGTACGGGAGGTTGTGCGGGCCGAAGGGATCGCCCTCGGCCAGGTCGAGCGGGCTGTGCTCGGACATCTGTGCGTGCCTCGCTTTCCAGGTGTGTGGGGGACACGTTACGGGCCGCGCCGCCGCTCGCGGATGACATGGATCACACAGAAAGTGCGGCCTCCGTGGGCAACTGTCGGGTTTTGACCGGTATATGGGTGGGGTGGGCCTCGAACGTCGCCGTGAGCTGCGGAAACGGAGCTCCGGGCCAGGGCCTCCGCGCTTTACGATCACGCCAGCGACGCGCCGCGTGATGTCTCCGCAGGCGCACGCCCCGACACCACACTTCGCACTCTTTCTCTGACCAGGAAAAGGTCCGCAACGTGAAGATCCGCCGCATTCTCGCGACCGCAGTGGCCGCCGCCGTGACCACCCCGGCGCTGTTCCTCTCCGCCGCGCCCGCCTTCGCCGACACCAAGCCGGCCGCCCCGCAGTCGCAGAAGCCCTCGTCGCACGAGGACGACATCGACGACGAGATGCCGTCGATCGAGGAGCTCAAGGCCGCCGTCGCCGTCGCCCAGAAGGCGTACGACGAGGCCGTCGCCGAGCACGACAAGGCCGAGGCCGCTTTCAAGGCCCTCGACAAGCCCGACAACCCGCTCGTGGTCAAGGTGGCCGACGCGAAGAAGGCCGTCGAGGCCGCCGCCGCTGCCAAGACCACCGCCGACGAGGAGCTGGCCAAGGCCGTCCAGGCCGAGAAGGACGTGCTGGCGAAGCCGGACGCCACCGAGCAGCAGAAGACGGACGCCGCCGCTGCCGTCACCGCCGCGAAGAAGACCGCCGACGACGCCGCCGCGGCGAAGAAGACCGCCGACGAGGAGCTGGCCAAGGCCGTCACGGCCCGCGACGACGCCCGCATCGCCGCAGCGGGGCTGGCCGAGCTCGCCAGGAAGGTCAAGGTGGCCGCCAAGAAGGACCTCGAAGACGCCAAGGAAGACCTGGCGATCGCCGAGGAGATCGAGGGCGAGTGCAAGGTCGACGACGCCGTCGACGTCACGCTCAGCGGCCCGAAGACGGTCACCGCCGGTCAGCCCGCCGTCTTCTCGCTGCGCGTCACCAACACCTCCGACCGCGCCCTGGACGTCGTCGATGCTTTCGCCAACGCCGTGCGGCTCCCGAAGCCCGACGAGGTCATCGACGACGAGACGGTCCTCGACGGCCGCCTCATCCCGATCGAGTGGTCGTCCTCCGACGTCCTGGAGTGGACGCCGATCACGGACAAGTACGAGTCCATCGAGGTCGGCCGGCTCGCCAAGGGCGCCTCGTACGACGTGAAGCTGCGCCTCACGGTCGCCGCCGACGCGCCCGCCGGCCGGGGTGTCGCCTTCGCGTACGCCGAGTACGAGAACGAGGACGGCTCGTGCGGCTTGGGCGAGGACTACCCGGACGTCGAGTTCGCCATCCTCGCGGCCAAGGGTGACAAGCCGAAGCCGACCCCGTCGCCGTCGACCACCACGCCTACCCCGGCGCCCTCCACCGGCGGGAACCACAACACCACCCAGCAGGGCGGTTCGTCGAACACCCCCGTGAAGGGCTCGCTCGCCGCCACCGGCGCGAACGACACCCTGCCGCTGGGCATCGCCGCCGCCGGAGCCGTCGCCCTGGGCGCCGGCGCGCTGGTCGTCGCCCGCCGCCGCAAGGCGGGCGCGGACGCGTAAGCGCACGACGTGAGGAAGGGCCCGCACCCCGGGAAAGGGGTGCGGGCCCTTCCGCGCGTTCAGCCCGCCGTGCGCGGAATCGTCTCCTCCCAGGTGCGGTGGAAGACGACCTCGCCGCCCTCCTTGCAGACCAGCTCGTTCACGGTGAAGAAGGCGTCCGCGTCGCAGGAGATCTCCGAGCGGGTGTCGACCGCGCAGTCCCAGGCGAGTTCGGGCCGGCGCAGCCGGATCGACCACTCCGAGCGGGTACGGGCGGACAGCGGCCCGCCCTCGTCGATCGTGTACGTCTCCACGGCGTCCTCGGTGAACTCCAGGCCGTCGGGGTACACGCGCGTGCCGCCGTACTTCGGGTCGACGTCGAGCCGCCACTCGCCCTTGGCGACGTCCCGGACCACCACCCGCTCGGGACGCGGCTCCTCCAGGGTGCGCGGATAGGCGACGCCGAGCGGCTCGGACTGCTCCGGCTCCTCCCATTCGACGGCGTCCTCGGTGTGCGCGCGCACCGGCAGCGTGAGGTTCGAGCCCGCCGGGTCGAGGGTGAAGCCGGCCGCGTCCGGCTGCGGCCAGATCCACGGCCAGTACGTGGAGGACACGGCGAGCCGGACCCGGTGGCCGGGCGGGAAGGTGTGCCCGATGCCGTTCAGCTCGAAGACGAAGCTCTCCGTCTCGCCGATCTGCGCCTCCACGGCCCGGTCGCGGCCGTAGCGGGCGGAGAAGTTCAGCGCGCCGCGGGTGACGAGGGTGGACGAGCCGTCCGGGGCGATGTCGCAGAGCCGGGCGATCACCTGCCCGGTGGGGGCGTCCGTGCGCAGGGCGAGGCTGACGGACGGGCGGCCGAGGATCTCGATCGGGCCGCCGTCCTCGGGCACCGGGAAGTCGAAGCACGCCGAGTGGGCGTCCTCGTCGCGCTGGTCGGGCGGCAGGTCGGCGTCGTTGCCGAAGGGGAAGAAGCGGCCCGCGTCGATCCCGGTCTGCTGGGGCGAGTCGACGACCACGGGCACGCCCTGGAAGCCGTACGTGACGGGGGTGACGTTCGGGGAGGGCCAGGAGGGGTCGGCGACCCAGCGGCCCGGGAGCTCGTCGTAGACGGTGGCGGGCGGATGCGACTCGCTGATCCAGGAGCGCAGCAGCGGTTCGGCCATCACGTCGTTCTCGACGCCCTTGAGGTGGTGGTCCCACCAGCGCAGGGTCTCCTGGAGGAAGCCGATGGCGGGGCCCGGCGGCAGGCCGCGGTCCGGGTAGTGGTGGGACCAGGGGCCGATGATCCCGCGCACCCGGTCCTGGGGGAGGTGCCGGGCGAGCCGCAGGACGGTGTCCCGGTACGGGTCGTGCCAGCCGCCGACGGCGAGGACGGCGGCGCGGATGGCCCCGTAGTCCTCGCAGACGCTGCCGTGCTTCCAGTACGCGTCCCGGGTCTGGTGGCGGAGCCAGGTGTGGATGAGGGGCTCGACGGTCTCCAGGCGCCTCAGCCACATCGCGCGCCACTCCTCGCCGACGTACTGCGGGTCCGGCGGGCGGGCGACGAAGGCGAGCATGGTGGCGGCCCAGGCGTGCATGTCGACGCCGAGGACCGAGCCGCCCATGTAGTGGACGTCGTTGTCGTAGCGGTCGTCGGTGGAGCAGACGGTGACGATCGCCTTGAGGGGCTCGGGGGCGAGGGCGGCGACCTGGAGCGAGTTGAAGCCGCCCCACGAGATGCCGAACATGCCGACCTTCCCCGTGCACCAGGGCTGTTCGGCGAGCCAGTTCACCACGGCGACGCCGTCGGCGAGCTCGACCGCGTCGTACTCGTCGCCGGGCAGGCCCTCGCTGTTGCCGTGGCCGCGGACGTCGACGCGCACGGAGGCGTAGCCGTGTCCCGCGTACCAGGGGTGGCGCTGCCAGTCGCGGGGCGCGGTCCAGTCGGTGAGGCGGTACGGCAGGTACTCCAGAAGGGCCGGCACGGGGTCGTCGGTGACCGGGCGCCACACGCGCGCGTACAGCCTGGTGCCGTCCGGGAGGGGGATGCGGACGTCCTCGTGGCGGGTCTCGTACGGGAAGTCGGTACGGATCTTCATCACGGCTCCCTAGTGGACGGGGTGCATGGTGCGGCGCAGCCAGGGCGCCAGGGCGATCACGGCGAGGCCGACGGCGACGGCCACGGTGCCGTAGACGGCGGAGCAGGCGGGTGCGGAGACCGGAGCGGCGGTGCCCGGGGCCATGCCGCCGCCGTCGGCGGCGGCGGCGAGGTACAGGACGAGGATCGCCTGCATGCCGAGGAACGAGAACCGCTCCCGGACCTCCAGGCCCGAGAGGCTCAGCAGACCCCGTGGCTGCCCGAGGAAGGCGCGGTCGTCCTCGGGGGGAGGCCGCTCACCGTTCGTGTCGGTATCGATCGCTGTTCGGGACAAAACGCCTACTCCTGGTCGTATCAGCTGATCACGAACATACCGGGGGTGACGGGAAGGCGCCCACGGTGATCGAAAGGTGACCGGATACGCTGGCTTGAGTGATTCCAGAGACACATCGACAATCCATGTGATCGTCAACAGTCCGTGTGAACAATCCGTGTGATCGTCAGCAGGCGTCAGCAGACAGGAGACCCCCTCGTGACCGTCGTCGGGCCGTTCGGTCTTAGCGTGCGGGACCAGGCTCTTGAGGCCGATGTCCAGACCGGTTTGGCGGCTGTGGAGGCGGGCCTCCTGGACGCCACCAAGAGCGATGTCCCCTTCATCACCGAGGCCGCGCAGCACCTCGTGCTCGCCGGCGGCAAGCGGTTCCGCCCGCTGCTCGTGATGCTCGCCGCCCAGTTCGGCGACCCCTACGCGCCGGGCGTCGTGCCCTCCGCCGTGGTCGTCGAGCTCACCCACCTGGCCACGCTCTACCACGACGACGTCATGGACGAGGCCGACGTCCGGCGCGGTGTCGACAGCGCCAACACCCGCTGGGGCAACTCGATCGCCGTCCTCACGGGTGACTTCCTCTTCGCCCGCGCCTCGCACACGCTCGCGGACCTCGGCCCCGAGGCCGTACGGATCCAGTCCGAGGCGTTCGAACGCCTCGTGACCGGACAGATCCTGGAGACGGCCGGCCCGACGGACGGCCGCGACCCCGTCGACCACTACCTCGACGTCCTCGGCGGCAAGACCGGCTCCCTCGTCGCCGTCTCCTGCCGCTTCGGCGCCATGATGTCCGGCGCCGACGACAGCGTCGTCGACACCCTCACCCAGTACGGCGAGCGGCTCGGCGTCGCCTTCCAGCTCGCCGACGACGTCCTCGACATCGCCTCCGACTCCCACGAGTCCGGCAAGACCCCCGGCACCGACCTCCGCGAGGGCATCCCCACCCTGCCCGTCCTGCACCTGCGGGCCGCGGCCGCCGCCCACGGACGCCCCGAGGACGTCGAGCTCGTCGCGCTCGTCGACGGCGACCTCACCGACGACGACCGGCACGCCGAGGTACTCCGCCGGCTGCGCGCCCACCCCGCCCTGGAGCAGGCCCGCCGCGACACCGTGAGGTACGCCGAGGAGGCCCGCGCCATGCTCGCGCCGCTCCCCGACGGCTACGCCAAGGCGGCCCTCGCCGAGATGTGCGACGCCGTGGTCCACCGCGCGGGATAGCCCGCAAGGTCCACCGCGCGGGGTAGCCCGTCTCAGGGTCGGGTCATCCCGAAGCAGTACGCCAGGTTGATCCCGGGGTCTGACGATTCCGGGCTCCAGGTTTGGTCAGATGGAGGCATCGACCACACCAGGGCGCACGGAGGTAGCGGAGACCATGGCAGCGAACGAAGCCCGTAGCGAGACCCGTCGCAAGGCGAGCCGGTACGTCGTCCCGGTCGCGGTGGCCGGAGTGGCCGCGGCGACCATCGGCCTCGTCCCGGCGCTCGCGGCGTCCGGTGACCCGGACCTGCCCGAGATCACGGCCCAGCAGCTCATCGAGAAGATCGCGGCCTCGGACACCCAGACCCTGTCCGGCACGTTCAAGGTCTCCACCGACCTCGGCCTGCCGTCCCTCGGCGGCCTGGCCGGCCTCGGCGGCGGCTCGGGCTCCGGGTCCGCCGACCCCGCGGAGAAGCTCACCGAGCTCGTCTCCGGCACCCACACGCTGCGCGTCGCGGCGGACGGCCCCGACCGCCAGCGGCTCACCCTGCTCGACGGCTCCGACGAGTACAGCCTGATCCACAACGGCGACGACGTCTGGGCCTACGACAGCAAGTCGAACGAGGTCTTCCACGAGAAGGGCGAGTCCGGCGCCCCCGAGGCCGGCAAGGAGCTCCCGGGCACGCCCAAGGAGCTCGCGGACGAGGTCCTGAAGGCCGCCGGCGACACCACCTCCATCACCGTCGGCGGGACGGCGAAGGTGGCCGGCCGGGACGCGTACCAGCTGGTGATCAAGCCGAAGCAGGCCGGTTCGACGGTCGAGTCGGTGAAGATCGCGGTGGACGCGGCGAACGGCACCCCGCTGAAGTTCACCCTCTCCTCGGTCCAGGGCGGCAAGCCGGTCGTCGACGCGGGCTTCACGAAGGTCGACTTCGCCAAGCCGGCCGCCTCGGAGTTCACCTTCGAGGCGCCGAAGGGCGCCAAGGTGACCGAGGGCGCGGCGGAGGAGGGCGCGGACGCCGACCGCCCGGGTGAACTGCCGGAGGGTCTCAAGGGCTTGGAGGGCGCCTTCCCCGGCCTCGACGGCAAGGACGGCGGGGTGAACGTCATCGGCGAGGGCTGGACGACGATCGCGAAGCTCGACACGGGCGCGCCCGCGCCCGGGACCGACGAAGCGCCGAAGGAGATCCAGGGCTTCCTGGACTCCCTCGGCGACGAGGTCACCGGAAAGTTCGGCTCCGGCACCGTCTTCAAGACGAAGCTGGTGAACGCGCTCCTCACCGACGACGGCAAGGTCTACGTCGGCGCGGTCACCAAGGACGCGCTGGTGGACGCGGCCAACGCCGGCACCGCGGTAGGTGTGGACGATGTCCACGCCGACGGCGAGGTTGCTCGGGGCGTTGCCGGTGCGGCCGGTGACGTTGACCGTCGAGGTGACCGCGGCGCCGTTGTCCGGGATGGAGACGTCCGCGGAGTTCTCGAAGACCGTGCCGGTCGGCGGCGTGGTGGTCCCGGACAGCGTCCAGATCGCGTGCGCGACGGCGTCGCTGTTGCGGTCGAGGGCGGTGTCGTTGATGTTCGCCGTGGTGTCGCAGGACGAGTGGTAGCAGCGGTCGAAGGCCTGACCGGAGGTGCCGCCCCACTTCTGGGCCTGCGCGGCCGTCTTGATGTAGTCGGCGCCGGTGAAGAGGCCGCCGACCGGGATGCCCACGTTCTTGAACGGGGCGTGGTCGGAGCGGCCGTCGCCCTCGGTCTCGATCTCCGTGGAGACGCCGAGCCCGGCGAAGTAGTCCTTGAAGGTCTGCTCGATCGTCGGGTCGTCGTCGTAGACGAAGTAGCCCGGGTTGGGCGAGCCGATCATGTCGAAGTTCAGGTAGCCCTTGATCTTCGAACGCTCGGTGCTCGGCAGGTTGTTGACGTAGTACTTCGAGCCGATGAGACCGAGCTCCTCCGCGCCCCACCAGCCGAACCGCAGGTGCTTGGTGGGCTGGTAGCCGGCGCGGGACACGGCGAGGGCCGTCTCCAGGACGGCGGCGGAGCCGGAACCGTTGTCGTTGATCCCGGGCCCCGAGGAGACCGAGTCGAGGTGCGAACCGGCCATCAGGACCTGGTTCGGGTCACCGCCCGGCCAGTCGGCTATCAGGTTGTAGCCGGTGGCGCCGCTGGAGGTGAAGGTCTGCAGGGTCGTGGTGTAGCCGGCGGCGTCCAGCTTGGCCTTCACGAAGTCGATCGACGCCTTGTAGCCGGTACGGCCGTGGGCGCGGTTGCCACCGTTGGCGGTGGCGATCGACTGGAGGTCCGCCAAGTGCTGCTTGACGTTGGCCAGCGGGATGTCGGGCGCGGCGGCGGCCGCCTGCGACCCGGCGGAGGCGGTCCCGGTGAGGCCGCCGAGCGCGAGCGCCGCGAGGGCGGCGACCGCGGTGACGCGTCTGGGCACGGAGATGTTCATCTGTGGGGGCTCCGGATTCCGAACGGGGATGGGACGGAACGTGCGAGACGCCTCGGGCTTGGGTGCCACGAGGCGCTGGAGCTGTGCGAGTGCGTGTGCGGTGTTCAGTTGTTCTGCTGTGCGTGCTGAATGTTCAGTGAGAGTTTGACTCCGCGTCAAGAGCGGAAACCGGTCAGCCTCGTTCGCTCAGCGGACAGGGCATGATCATGACCTACGCTGCTGCCCGTGGACGGAATAGACCTCGGAAACGGAATCGTCGGCGCCATCCTCGGAGTCGTCTTCGCGACCCTCTTCCAGCAGTGGACGCAGGACCTGTGGTTCAAGGCCCGCCGCCGCTCCGCCGGCGTCGTGCGCAGCCTCACCTACCGGCAGGAACAGGGGCGCGCCTGGGCCACCTTCTCCCTCGGTCCGCTGCACACCCCCGCCCTCATCGTCGAGGGCGACGGCGACCGGGCCATCGCCGCCGAATCCGTCCACGTCCAAGTGCTCGACGGCGAAGTCGAACTGCCCGAGGAGATGGCGGGCTGGCGCACCGAGATCGAGGACGAGGAGAACCGGGCCGCCGAAGCCGGCGAGCGCCGGCCCGTCTGGAACGGCCCCCGGTACGCCGTCGAGTCCCTGGAGGTCAGCCGTACCGCCCTCGACGAGCAGTCCGAGGTCCACCTGCGGCTGAAGCCCACCGACTACTACACCTTCCTCGCCGCCCAGCAGCTCGACCGGCGCTTCCCGGACGGCACCACCCCGCGCGGCCGCTACCTCGACCCGGACGCGCCGCTCACCGCGCCCGGTTTCCTCCAGTGCAGCTTCGCCGCCAACGTCGCCGTCGTCACCGCCGACCACCTGCTGGTCGTGAGCCGCCGCAGCGAGCGCGTCCGCATGGCACCCGGCCTCTGGAACTCCTCCGTCAACGAGGGGCTCTCGCGCCACATCGACTCCGCCGGACGCAACGCCCCCGACCTGCACGCCGTCGCCCGCAGGGGCATGCGCGAGGAACTGTCGATCGAGCCGCACGAGTACTCGCTCGTGCTGCTCGCCTTCGTCCTCGACGTCGGCAAGCGTCACTGGAGCGCCCACTTCTACGCGCGCCTGAACGACCTGACGGGCGACCAGCTCCAGGCGCGGATGAGCAGGGGCGTCGCCGACCGGTGGGAGCACGACACGATCGAGTACGTCCCCTTCCGCACCACCGACGTCACGCGCCACCTCCTGTCCCCGGAACGCCGCCACCGCTGGGCCCCGCTGGCCCCGTCCCTCTTCCACCTGGCCCTGGTCCACGTGCACGGCAGGGCGTCGGTCGAACGGGCGGAGGCCCAGGTCGTACGGCGGGCCTGAAGCCCGTCGGCCGGGCCCGTCACGCGGCGGCTCGGGGGCTCGGTGGCTTGGTGGCTCGGGGGCTCGGTGGCTCGGCGCGTCGGCGGCTCGGCGGCTCGGCGGTTCAGGCCATCGGCCCTGCTCAGTGCACGCAGAACTCGTTGCCCTCGGGGTCGGCCATGACGACCCAGGAGCCGGAGGGCTCGTCGACGCGGCGGAGGACCTTCGCGCCGAGGGCCCCGAGCCGGTCGACCTCGGCGTCGCGGGTGCCGGGGGCCGGGTGGAGGTCGAGGTGGAGACGGTTCTTGGTGGTCTTCGGCTCCGGGACCCGCTGGATCAGCAGGCGCCGGCCCAGGCCCCCGCCCGTCACCGGGTCGTGAGGATCCTCCGGATGGCGGACGGCGGCGAGGTCGCGCCAGCCGAGCCGGGTGCGGTCCGTGCCCTCGTGCAGGGTGATCGTCGCCTCGGCCGGGGCGGCCCCGAGGTCGAGGAGGCGCCGGATGTGGGCGTCGTGGTCCTCCTCCAGGTAGCCGAGGGCGGCCGCCCAGAAGGAGGCCTGCGCGTGCGGGTCGGCGGCGTCGAGTACGAGCTTCCAGTGCATCGCTGTCACATGACCGGTTATAACCGACACCGTGCCAGGCAGAGGGGCAACCGGGCCCCGTACACCGCGAACTGGCGCCGGGCCAGGAGCCCGGCGCCCGCGCCCCTCCGGGGACGGAGCGGACGGCGCACGCGCCCGCCAGGACGTAGGGTCGGGCTCCGGGAGCCGCCGGTGCACACGCCCGGCTCCCGGAGCCGCCGGTGCACACGCCCCTAAGGAGCGCACGTACATGCAGATCGCCGTACTGGGAACGGGCGAGGTCGGTCGTCGCCTCGCCACCAAGCTCGTCTCGCTCGGCCACGAGGTCACGATGGGCTCCCGCACCGCGGACAACGCCGAGGCGGTGAAGTGGGCGGAGGAGCACGGCGGCGGGCACGGCACGTTCGCCGACGCGGCCGCGGCGGGCGAGCTGGTGGTGAACGCGACCGGCGGGCTCGTCTCGCTCGCCGTCCTCCAGGCCGTGGGCGCCGACAACCTGCGGGGCAAGGTCCTCGTCGACGTCTCCAACGCGCTCGACTTCTCCGAGGGCTTCCCGCCCAAGGTCGTCTCGCCCGACGGCCGCAGCATCGCCGAGCAGCTCCAGAAGGCGTTCCCGGAGGCTCGCGTCGTCAAGACGCTCAACACCATGACCAACACGGTGATGGTCGAGCCCGGCCGGGTCCCCGGCGCCCACAACGTCTTCGTCGGCGGCGACGACGAGGCGGCGAAGACCGTCGTCGCCGGCCTGCTCGGCTCCTTCGGCTGGCCGGCCGACCGGATCATCGACCTCGGCGACCTGTCGAGCGCCCGCGCCACCGAACAGCTCCTGCCGCTCTGGCTGCGGCTCTACGGCGTGCTCGGCACCGGAGACTTCAACTTCACGGTCTCCGTCGCCGGTTCCTGAACGACCAGGTGGTCCAGGAGGCCGTCGGGCACCGGATACGGCTCCTCGCGGGGGAGCAGCCGGCCCGCGGCCTCCGTGTCGCCGGCCCGGACGAGGGCGTGGACCTCGTGCGCGAGCGCGGTCACGTCGGTGACCGCGACCGTCCACTCGTCCGCGTACGCGCGGGAGGCCTCGCCCGAGAGCCCGAGCTGGAGCGACCGGTACGGCAGCGGCCGCAGGCGCACGTCACGCTCCGGGTCCCACTGGACGCGCGCCGGCGCCTCGTGCAGCCGGCGCTTCCAGGACTCCTGGTCGGCGTGGAAGCCGCGGACGTAGTGCGACAGGCAGGCGTTCCGCAGCGCCCATGCGAAGCCCTCGCGCGTGATCTCGACGGCGAGGACCGTCTCCTGGCCCTCCTTCGTCCCCCAGCCGGAGCGGTACATCATCCACAGGAACGAGGGCTTGATCCACGTCATCCGGTCCCGCTTCCAGGCGGCCGGAAAGCGCCCGTCCCGGGCCGCCGGCAGCCCGATCGCGGGCGGGTAGGCCTGGTAGACGGTGACGGTGTCCGGGGTGTGGAGCGCCCGGATCCGGTACTTCGGTTCTTCCATGCACCCCAGGGTGCGGGGCGGGCGACGGCCTGGGCCACCGGATTTCCGGGCCTGACACCGGCCGCGCCCGGCTCTCGTATCGGCCTCGGAGGTGCCCGCCGGCTGCGACCAACGTCACGGCCGGGGCGCCTCCGCGCACACCTAATGTGGAGGGATGAACGATTCGCCCGGCTGTCCGCTGATCGGCGTCGCCGCCGCGTACATGCCCCGGCTCTCGGAGACGACCTCCGACCCGGGGCTCGCGGCCGCCGTCGACCAGCACGCCGCAGCCGTGCGGGAGGCGCTGGTCCCGGCCCAGCGGGGCCGCCGGAACCGGTCCCTGCGGCGCGAGGAGCTCGGCGACTACGTCCTGGGGTTCACCGACTGGCTCGCCGAGGCACGGTGGACCGAGCCCGTCGGCCACGACTTCGCGACCCTGCGCCTCTTGGCCGTCTGCTGGCTGATCCGCGAGCACGACCTGCTGGCCGCCTGAGCCTCGGGCCCACCGGGGCCGGGCTCCGGTCGGGCGGGGCGACTCCCGGACCGCCGGTACGAGCGGCCGGTCCGGCGGGCCCGCCGCCCGGGATCAGCTCCCGGCCCGGGCCGGCGGGACGGGGGCCGGCGCGCCGGCCCCGCTCGCGGCGGCCTCGCTCGCGGCGGCCTCGATCGCCTCGGCCGCCGCCGTGGCCTTCGCCGCCTCGACCTCGATCCGGCTGCGCCGGGCCGTGCGCAGGGCGTCCCAGGTGAGGATGGTCAGGGCCAGCCAGACCAGGGAGAAGCCCGCCCAGCGCTCCGCCGGCATCGCCTCGTGGAAGTAGACGACCCCGAGGAGGAACTGGAAGGTCGGCGCCAGGTACTGGAGGAGGCCGAGCGTCGACAGCGGTACGCGGATGGCCGCCGCACCGAAGCAGATCAGCGGCAGCGCCGTGACGACGCCGGTGGCGACGAGCAGCGCGGTGTGGCCCCCGCCGTGGGCACCGAAGGCCAGGTCGCCCCGCGTACCGAGCCAGATCAGGTAGCCGAGCGCGGGCAGGAACTGCACGGCGGTCTCGGCGGCGAGCGACTCCAGACCGCCGATGTTGACCTTCTTCTTCACCAGGCCGTAGACGGCGAAGGAGAAGGCCAGGGTGAGCGAGATCCACGGCGGACGCCCGTACCCGATCGCGAGGACGAGCACGGCCGAGAAGCCGACGCCGACGGCCGCCCACTGCGCGGGGCGCAGCCGTTCCTTCAGGACGAGGACGCCGAGGGCGATGGTGACGAGCGGGTTGATGAAGTAGCCGAGGGAGGCCTCGACGACGTGGCCCGTGTTGACGGACCAGATGTAGAGGCCCCAGTTCACCGTGATGACGGTGGCGGCCAGGGTGATCATGCCGAGCTTGCGCGGGCTGCTCATGAGCTCCCGGACCCAGCCCCAGCGGCGCAGCGCGAGCAGCGCGAGCCCGACGAAGGCCAGCGACCACACCATCCGGTGGGCGAGGATCTCGATCGCCCCGGCGGGCTTCAGGAGCGGCCAGAAGAGCGGGACCAGGCCCCACATCCCGTAGGCGCCGATCCCGTAGAGCAAGCCTGCTCGTCCTTCGTCATCCGTCTTCACCGGACCTCCTGCCCTGCCCCGCGCCGTGCTGTCCTGTCGAAGGTAGCGCCGCGCGGGGCGGGTTGTCATGCCCGTACCGCGATACGGTCATGACCGCGTTACGCGGAGGCCAGCGCCTCCTTGATCGTCACGGCGATCGGGGTCGTCGGCCGGCCGATCAGCCGCGCCAGGTCGCCGGTCTGCCGGGCGAGCGCCCCGTGCTCGACGGCCCGGTCGACGTCCACCAGGATCTCGGCGAAGACCCGCGGCACACCGGCGCCGGTGAGGATCTCCAGGTGGGTCTCGGCGGGGACGTTGCTGTACGCGACCTCCCGGCCGGACTGCGCCGCGACCTCGGCCGCGTACTCGGCCAGCGACCAGGCGGTGTCGCCGCTCAGCTCGTACGCCCTGCCCAGGTGCTCCTCGGCCGGACCGGTCAGCACGGCGGCCGCGGCGGCGGCGTAGTCGGCGCGGGCCGCGGAGGCGATCCGGCCCTCGCCGGCGTTGGCGACGACGGCCCCGTGGGCCAGGACCGGCGCGAGGTTGGCGGTGTAGTTCTCCGTGTACCAGCCGTTGCGGAGGAAGGTGTGCGGCAGGCCGGAGGCCAGGATCAGCCGTTCGGTCTCCTTGTGCTCGGCCGCCAGGTCGAAGTCGGCCTCGTCCCCGCCGAGGACGCCGGTGTACGCGAGCTGGGCCACGTCCGCCGCCCGCGCCGCGTCGACCACCGCGGCGTGCTGCGCCACCCGCTGCCCGACCTCGCTGCCCGAGATCAGCAGCACCCGGTCGCCCGCCCGGAAGGCCTCCGCCAGCGTCTCGGGCCGGCTGTAGTCGGCGATCCGCAGCTCCACGCCCCGCTCCGCGAGGTCGGCCGCCTTCTCCTCGTTCCGGACGACGGCGGCGACGGACGCGGCGGGGACGGCGGTGAGGAGGGCGTCGATGACGAGACGGCCGAGCCGGCCGGTGGCTCCGGTGACGACGATGCTCATGGCGAGACTTCCTTTTCCCGTGGGGTGCGATGGGCGATGCACTCACCGTAGGACGGGCGCTAACCTTTCGTAAGTACCCACTTTGAAGTAAGGTACTGGTATGGGAGTAAGTGGAGTGGACGAACCGAAGAGCCTCCTCGCCGACGTCGACGGCGCCATGTGCCCCGCCCGCCTCGTCCTGGAGCACGTCACCAGCCGCTGGGGCGTCCTGATCCTCATCGCGCTGAGCGAGCGCTCGTACCGTTTCAGCGAGCTCCGCCGACGCGTCGGACGCGTCAGCGAGAAGATGCTCACCCAGACGCTCCAGACCCTGGAGCGCGACGGCTTCGTCCACCGCGCCGCCCAGCCCGTCATCCCGCCCCGCGTCGACTACAGCCTCACCACCCTCGGCGAGGAGGCCGCACGCCAGGTCCGGGAACTCGCCCAGTGGACCGATCACCGCGTCCCGGAGGTCGAGCGGGCCCGCGCCCGCTACGACGAGGCACGTCGCGAGCGTGCCACGGATCGGTCCCAATGATGTTGTAAGTGGGGCGAGTTGTCGGTGCCTCGCCGTACGATCTGCTCACTGTTCGTGGGGAAACCGTGAGTGACCGTGGGGGAACTGTGGCGTACGGGGACCGAAGACTGCTGCGCGCCTGCTGCACCGTACTGGTGGGCGGGCTGATCGCGACCGGCTGCGCCGGCGCCGGCGACGACCAGCGAAAACCCGAGGGCAAGGGGAGCACGAGCACGACACCGGTGCCCACCGGGGCGTCGACCACCGCCCCGGCTCCCACCCCGACCGCGCTCGACTTCACCCCGGACCCGAAGCGCGCGCCGAAGACCGAGGCCGAGGCCCGGCGCCTCGCCCTCGCCGTCGTCGCCGGGCCCGACGCCTGGGCCCCCGGCTACGTCAAGCGCACCCCGTACCTCAGCGACCCGGACTACTGGCCCGTCCTCGGCGCCAACTGCTCCTGGGAGACGGGCACCCGCCCGGCGAGCGTCCTCGCCAGCGTCACCGCCTACAGCGAGGTCCCCGCCACCGGCGGCAAGGGCGTCCTGCGGGTCGCCGCCACCGTCACCGTGCACCGCACCGAGTCGGACGCCGACTGGGAGATGGCCTCGACCCTCGAAGAGGCGCTGAACTGCCCCGACCAGAAACTGCGCGATGGCGAGCGCGTCACCGGGCTCATGTCGCTCGGCAATCCCTTCGGCGTCGGAGGCAACGCCACCGCCCACGACGCGCTCCGCGAGGGCGGCTCGTACCTCAACGACGCCGTGA
This sequence comes from Streptomyces wedmorensis, assembly GCF_000716445.1. Classification (GTDB taxonomy): domain Bacteria; phylum Actinomycetota; class Actinomycetes; order Streptomycetales; family Streptomycetaceae; genus Streptomyces; species Streptomyces wedmorensis. Next base: position 183,885 of record NZ_JNWK01000006.1, on the reverse strand, counting down.
AGGGGAAGCAGTTCTACAGCTGGTACCAGTCCAGGCTCGGCCAGATCACCGTCGCCACCGTCGTCAAGGGCGCCCCCGGCTACCAGGAGATGAGCGACGCCACGAGCATCGGCACCTCCCAGGCGCAGGTGCAGGCCCTCGTCACCATGCTCCAACGCGCCGAGGATCAGCTGGAGGTCCAGTCGTGAGCACCGCCACCCCGCAGCCCGACCCCCGGCGCCCCGAACCCGGCGCCCTCCAGCCGCTGCTGCCCTCCGACCCTTCCGCGATCGCCGGCTACCGCCTCCTCGGCCGCCTCGGCGCCGGCGGCATGGGCGTCGTCTACCTCGGCCGCACCGCCGCCGGCGAACTCGCCGCCGTCAAGGTCACCCACGCCGACCAGGCCGACCAGCCCGACTTCCGGGCCCGCTTCCGCCGCGAGGTCGAGGCCGCCCGCCGGGTCTCCAGCCCCTGGGCCGTCCCCGTCACCGGCGCCGACCCGGACGCCCCGGAACCGTGGATGGCCACCGCCTTCGTCGCCGGCCCCTCCCTCGGCGAGGCCGTCGCCGCCCACGGCCCGCTGCCCGAGCGGAGCGTCCGCCTCCTCGGCTGGTCCGTCGCCCGCGCCCTCGCCGCCGTGCACGCCGCCGGGCTCGTCCACCGGGACGTCAAACCCGGCAACGTCCTCCTCGCCGTCGACGGGCCCCGCCTCATCGACTTCGGCATCGCCCGCGCCACCGGCGAGACCGCGCTCACCGCCACCGACATGGTCGTCGGCACCCCCGGCTTCCTCGCCCCCGAGCAGGCCGAGGCCCGCACCGACGCCATCGGCCCGCCCGCCGACGTCTTCGCCCTCGGCTGCCTCCTCGCGTACGCCGCGACCGGACGCCCGCCCTTCGGCACCGGCGCCGTCGACGCCCTCATGTACCGGACCGTCCACGACGAACCCGACCTCACCGGCGTCCCCGAAGGGCTGCTCGACCTCGTCCGCGAGTGCCTCGCCAAGGACCCCGCCGCGCGCCCCACCGCCGCCGAGATCGGCGTCCGGCTCGTCGAGGACCGGCCCGGCGACGGCGCCGAATGGCTGCCCGCCCCCGTCGTCCGGACCATCGCCGAACGCTCCGCGCGGATGCTCGCCCTCCCCGAGATCGACGCCACCGAGGCGGGCACCGGCACCGCACCGGCCGCGCCCCCGAAGAGCAGACGGAACTTCCTGCTGCTCGCATCCGGCGCCGCCGTCCTGGCCGTCGGCGGCGGCGCGGCGGCCGTCTGGGCCGGGCTCGGGGACGACGACGGGACGGACGGCAAGGGCGACGGCAAGAAGCCCGTCCCGCCCCGCACCCAGTGGACCATCGGCGTCCTCGCCGACCTGTCCGGGCCCGCCAAGGAGATCGGCCTGGCCCAGGAGCGCGGCGCGCGCCTGGCCGTCGAGCAGTTCAACGCCCGCAAGGACAAGCCCTTCACGCTCGGCCTCAAGGTCGTCGACGACCGCGGCGACGCGCCCCGGGCGCTGGAGAGCGCCAAGACCCTCACCACCGACCCCGGGGTCCTCGCCGTCCTCGGCCCCACCACCGACGCCGTCGGCCAGGCCGTCCTGCCAGCCTTCGAGGAGGCCGGCATCCCGCTGATCACGGTCTCGGCCGGGTACAACCTGCTCACCCTGCGGGCGGGCAGCACACCGAACGAGACGTTCCTGCGCGCCATCCCCAACCACATCAGCGCGGGCACCCACCTCTCCTTCGCGGCCACCCTGCTGCCCGAGATCCGCCGCCCCGGGGTCCTGGAGGACCGGACCGAGGACCACTACAGCTGGCAGGTCACCGGCGGCGTCCGCTTCGGCTTCGGACAGGCCGGCATCGCCCCGCATTTCCGGGTCGTCCCCGCCCACGCCGACGCGCGCGCGTACCGCCGGGTGCTCGGCGAGATGATCGACTCCGGCATCGACGCGTACGTCCACTGCGGTGTCACCGAGACCGCCGTCCACGCCGCCCGAGCCCTCACCGAACTCGGCTTCGCCGGACCGAGGTTCACCGGCCAGGCCGTCTTCGGCCAGGACTTCGTCAAGCAGGCCGGGGCAGCCGCCGAGGGCTGGTTTGTGTGCGCGCCCGTCGCCGACCCCGCCACGCAGAAGACGGCCGCCGCCTTCACCGCCGCCCATCGCAAGCGGTTCGGGACGGCGCCCGCGTACTACGCGGGCGAGTCGTACGACGTCGTCACGATGACGATCGAGCAGCTGAAGGCCCAGGCGAAGGCCGGCGGCAAGCCCGCCCGCAAGGGCCTGTGGGCAGCGCTGCGCAAGCAGAAGTACACCGGCGCGATGGGCGGTTACCACTTCAACGAGTTCGGCGACCTGGGGATGGGCGGCACCTTCGTCTTCGCGGTGCAGAACGGCGCGTACAAGCCGATCGGCTCAGCGCCCCTGCTGCCGAACAAGCCCGAGAAGAACGACAAGAAGGCCTGACCCGTGCAGCCGCTCCGCAAGGCCGACCCGTCGACCCTCGCCGGATACCGGCTCCTCGGGCGGCTCGGCGCCGGCGGCATGGGCGTGGTCTTCCTCGCCCGTTCCGCCGGCGGGACGCTCGCCGCGCTCAAGCTCATCCGCGCCGAGCACGCCGCCGACCCCGGCTTCCGGGAACGGTTCCGCCGCGAGGCCCGCGCCGCCGAGCGCATCACCGGCCGCTGGGTCGTCCGCGTCCTCGGCGCCGACCCGGAGGCCCGTGAACCCTGGCTCGCCACCGAGTACGTGCCCGGGCCCTCGCTCGCCGAGGCCGTCGCCCTGCACGGCGCCCTCCCCGAGCCGACCGTCCGGGCCCTGGGCGCCCGGCTCGCCTCCGCCCTCGTCGACATGCACGAGGCCGGGCTCGTCCACCGCGACGTCAAGCCCGGCAACGTCCTCCTCGCCCTCGACGGGCCCCGCCTCATCGACTTCGGCATCGCCCGCTCCGCCGGAGCGACCGCCCTGACCGCCACCGACGCGATGATCGGCACCCCCGGCTTCCTCGCTCCGGAACAGGCCCGCGTCACCGGCGCGGGCGAGGTCGGCCCGGCCAGCGACGTCTTCTCGCTGGGCTGCGTCCTCGCGTACGCCCTCACGGGCGAACGGCCCTTCGGCGCGGGCGCGGTGGCCGCCGTCGTCTACCGCACCGTCCACGAGGAACCCGACCTCGACGGCGTACCCGACACCCTGATCCCGCTGGTCGGTGCCTGCCTCGCCAAGGACCCGACGGCCCGGCCCACGGCCGCCGAGGTGCAGGCGGCCCTGGGCGCGGCCGACGGCCCCGCGGGCGACTGGCTGCCGCCGGGCCTGCCCGCGCTGATCGCCCAGCGCTCCACCCGCGCCCTCGACCTGCCCGTCGCCGAGCCGACCCTCCTCACCCACCCCGAGCAGCCGACGGGCCTCTCACGGCGCCGCCTCCTCATGGCCGGCTCCGCCGCGGCCGTGGCGGGCGCCGGCGGCCTCACCGCCTGGCTGCTCACCCGCGACCCGGGCGGAACGGGGACGGGGATGGGAAACGGCACCCCCCTCGCCTCCTACACGATTGGCGTCCTCACCGACCTGAGCGGCCCCACCAGGACCTACGGCCAGGGGCAGGAGCGGGGCATCCGGCTGGCCGTCGAGGAGTTCAACGCCCTCCCCGACCGGCCCTTCGACATGCGGCTCCGGGTCGAGGACGACGGGGGGCGGCCGGAACGGGCCGAGGCGGCCGCCGTCGCACTGCTCAAGGATCCGCGGCTGGTCGGCGTGCTCGGCCCGGCGTCCACGGCGACCGCCATCGCGGCGGGAGACGCGCTCGCCGCCCGGGCCATGCCGCTGGCGAGCGTCATCGCCGACGTGCCGGCCGGCCAGATCAAGGGCCAGGAGTCCAAGATCAGCTACTTCCAGCCGCGGACCATCCAGGACATGATGACCGTACCCTTCGGCCGCCTCCTCACCGAGCGCGGGGCCGTCAGGACCGCCGTCGTGGAGGACCGCGCCGCCGGGCGGTACAGCTGGCTCGCGGTCAAGAACATGACCGACTACCCGCCGTCCGGGGAGAAGGGCGGGGTGACGACCTCGCACCCCGTCGAGGCGGACAGCGAGGACTTCGGCCCCGCCGTACGGGCGGCCCTGGCGACCGACCCGCAGGGAGTGATGTTCGCGGGGAGCTCCCCGCGCCGGGCCGCGCTGTGTGCCAGAGCCCTGCGCGACCAGGGGTACCGGGGGCTGTGCGGCAGCGTCGAGCTCGTGCTCCAGCCGGAGTTCCTCACCGTCGCCGGCCCGGCCGCCGAGGGCTGGTACTTCGGCACGGGCTTCGTGGACCCCGACGGGATCCCGGCGGCACGCCGGTTCGCCGCCGCCTTCCGGAAACGCTGGGGCGTCGCCGCCACGACGCCCGTCGACCGGTTCGCCACGGAGGCGTACGACGTCGCCAACTGGGCCATCGGTGCTGTCCGCACAGCGGTCGCGAACAACGCCGGGGAGGTCGCCGCGAGCGTCCGGAACACCCTCGTGCAGGCCCCGTACAAGGGGATCGCCAAGACGTACCTGGTCGTCACGGACAAGAGCAAGCCCATCGCCCTCGTCGGGCTCTTCCTCTGGCAGGTGAAGGGCGGAGTGCCGCGCTTCCTCGGTCAGTTCGAGGAGGCGGCCGCGAAGGCCACCTGAAAGGGGCCCGGCCGTTCGCACGGCCGGGCCCCTGACGCCGTACGGGCGCGTCAGCCGACGACCGTCCAGGTGTCGTTGCCCGCCAGGAGCTGCCCCAGGTCGCCCTTGCCGTGCCGCTCGACGGCCGTGTCGAGCTGCTCGGCCATCAGCGTGTCGTAGACCGGCCGTTCGACCGATCGGAAGACGCCGATGGGGGTCTGGTGCAGGGTGTCGGGGTCGGCGAGGCGGGAGAGGGCGAAGGCAGTCGTCGGGGTGGCGGCGTGGGCGTCGTGGACGAGGACGCGGGAGGCGTTCTCGTCGGTGACGGTGACGACCTGGAGGTCGCCGGTGACCGGGTCGCGGACGACGCCCTTACCGCCGTCGGCGCCGAAGCGGATCGGCTGCCCGTGCTCCAGCCGGATCACGGCCTCCTCGGCCTGGTCCTTGTCCTTGAGGACCTCGAAGGCGCCGTCGTTGAAGATGTTGCAGTTCTGGTAGATCTCGACGAGCGCCGTGCCGTCGTGGTCGGCTGCCTGGCGCAGCACCTCGGTGAGGTGCTTGCGGTCGGAGTCGACCGTACGGGCCACGAAGGAGGCCTCGGCGCCGAGCGCGAGGGAGACCGGGTTGAAGGGGGCGTCGAGCGAGCCCATCGGGGTCGACTTGGTGATCTTGCCGACCTCGGAGGTGGGGGAGTACTGGCCCTTGGTGAGGCCGTAGATCCGGTTGTTGAACAGCAGGATCTTGAGGTTGACGTTGCGGCGGAGCGCGTGGATGAGGTGGTTGCCGCCGATGGAGAGGGCGTCGCCGTCGCCCGTGACGACCCACACGGACAGGTCGCGGCGCGAGGTGGCGAGGCCGGTGGCGATGGCCGGCGCGCGGCCGTGGATGGAGTGCATCCCGTAGGTGTTCATGTAGTACGGGAAGCGGGAGGAGCAGCCGATGCCGGAGACGAAGACGATGTTCTCCTTCGCCAGGCCGAGCTCGGGCATGAAGCCCTGGACGGCGGCGAGGACGGCGTAGTCACCGCAGCCCGGACACCAGCGGACCTCCTGGTCGGACTTGAAGTCCTTCATGGTCTGCCGCGCCTCGGCCTTGGGCACCAGGCTGAGCAGGGTCTCCGTGGGCTCAGGCATCGATGGCCTCCTTGAGGGCGGCGGCGAGCTGCTCGGCCTTGAACGGCATGCCGTTGACCTGGGTGTGGCTGCGGGCGTCGACCAGGTACTTCGCCCGGACGAGGGTGGCGAGCTGGCCCAGGTTCATCTCGGGGACGACGACCTTCTCGTACCGCTTCAGGACCTCCCCGAGGTTCTTCGGGAAGGGGTTCAGGTGGCGCAGGTGGGCCTGGGCGATGGGCTTGCCGGCGACCCGGAGGCGGCGGACGGCCGCCGTGATCGGCCCGTACGTGGAGCCCCAGCCGAGGACCAGGGTGGCGGCGCCGTCCGGGTCGTCGACCTCGACGTCCGGGACGTCGATGCCGTCGATCTTGGCCTGCCGGGTCCGGACCATGAACTCGTGGTTGGCGGGGTCGTACGAGATGTTGCCGGTGCCGTCCTGCTTCTCGATGCCGCCGATGCGGTGTTCGAGGCCCGGGGTGCCGGGGACGGCCCACGGGCGGGCGAGGGTCTCGGGGTCGCGCTTGTACGGCCAGAAGACCTCGGTGCCGTCGTCGAGGGTGTGGTTCGGGCCGGTGGCGAACAGCGTCCGCAGGTCGGGGAGCTCCTCGACCTCCGGGACCCGCCAGGGCTCGGAGCCGTTGGCGAGGTAGCCGTCGGACAGCAGGAAGACCGGGGTGCGGTAGGTGAGCGCGATCCGGGCGGCCTCCAGGGCCGCGTCGAAGCAGTCCGCCGGGGTCCTGGGGGCCACGACCGGGACCGGGGCCTCGCCGTTGCGGCCGTACATGGCCTGGAGGAGGTCGGCCTGCTCGGTCTTGGTGGGCAGACCGGTCGACGGGCCGCCGCGCTGGATGTCGACGATCAGCAGCGGCAGCTCCAGGGAGACGGCCAGACCGATGGTCTCGGACTTGAGCGCCACGCCGGGGCCGGACGTCGTCGTCACGGCGAGGGAGCCGCCGAAGGCCGCGCCGAGCGCGGCGCCGATGCCGGCGATCTCGTCCTCGGCCTGGAAGGTGCGCACGCCGAAGTTCTTGTGCTTGGACAGCTCGTGCAGGATGTCCGATGCCGGGGTGATCGGGTACGAGCCGAGGTAGAGCGGCAGGTCGGCCTGGCGGCCGGCGGCGATCAGCCCGTAGGACAGGGCCAGGTTCCCGGAGATGTTGCGGTACGTGCCGGTGGGGAAGGCGCGGGTCGCGGGGGCGACCTCGTAGGAGACGGCGAAGTCCTCGGTCGTCTCGCCGAAGTTCCAGCCGGCCCGGAAGGCGGCCACGTTGGCCTCGGCGATCTGCGGCTTCTTCGCGAACTTCTGCCGCAGGAAGGTCTCGGTGCCCTCGGTGGGGCGGTGGTACATCCAGGACAGCAGCCCGAGCGCGAACATGTTCTTGCTCCGCTCGGCCTCCTTCCGGGACAGGCCGAACTCCTTCAGCGCCTCGATCGTCAGCGTCGTCAGCGGCACCGGATGCACGTGGTACGCGTCCAGGGAGCCGTCTTCCAGCGGCGAGGTCGCGTAGCCGACCTTGGCCATGGCGCGCTTGGCGAACTCGTCGGTGTTGACGATGATCTCGCCGCCGCGCGGCACGTCCCCGATGTTGGCCTTCAGCGCGGCGGGGTTCATCGCGACCAGCACGTTCGGGGCGTCGCCCGGCGTCAGGATGTCGTGGTCGGCGAAGTGCAGCTGGAAGGACGAGACGCCCGGCAGGGTCCCGGCGGGTGCCCGGATCTCGGCCGGGAAGTTCGGCAGCGTGGAGAGGTCGTTCCCGAAGGACGCCGTCTCCGAGGTGAACCGGTCACCCGTGAGCTGCATGCCGTCACCGGAGTCGCCCGCGAAGCGGATGATCACGCGGTCGAGACGGCGCACTTCCTTCTCGGTGCCGTGGTGCGACGTCGCCGGGGCGCTGCGCTGCTCCCCGAGCAGGGCCTCACCGGCCTCGCTACTGACCTGGCTGGTCACTGAACTGGACCTCCCTCGCGGCAAGGGGACTCTCCGCCGGAGGCGGGAGAAGGCTCGGGACGCGGCTGGTGGATCACCGGCCGTCCCGAGGCCCACCCTACGACGGCAGGGAGGGCCCTCCCGGGACTTCTCGTATGACGGACCTCTTTTTGAGATGCCCTCTTGCCCTCAATCGTCACGTTCTGTCGCCACCCGGAGTGTTCTGGAATGTCATATTCCGTCTCATCCCTTGGGTCTAGGACCAGGCTATCTGACAGAGTGTCAGATGATCAGGACTTCAGATACGTCAACACCGCAAGTACCCGGCGATGATCACCGTCACTCGGGGAAAGCCCCAGCTTCAGGAAAATATTGCTGATGTGCTTCTCCACCGCGCCGTCGCTCACCACCAGCGCCTTCGCGATCGCCGAGTTCGTCCGGCCCTCCGCCATCAGGCCCAGGACCTCCCGCTCGCGCGGCGTCAGGTTCGCCAGCACGTCCTGCTGACGGCTCCTCCCCAGCAGCTGCTGCACCACCTCCGGATCCAGGGCCGTACCGCCACCCGCGACCCGCACGACCGCGTCCACGAACTCCCGGACCTCCGCGACCCGGTCCTTCAGCAGATACCCCACACCCCTACTGGAACCGGCCAGCAGTTCGGTGGCGTACTGCTCCTCCACGTACTGCGACAACACGAGCACACCCAGTCCCGGGTACTCCTTCCGCAGCCGCACCGCCGCCCGCACCCCCTCGTCCGTGTGCGTCGGCGGCATCCGCACGTCCGCCACCACCACGTCCGGCAGCGCGCCCTCGCCCGCGAGGCCGGCGACCGTCTCCACCAGCGCGTCGCCGTCGCCCACCCCCGCGACGACCTCGTGCCCCAGATCCGTCAGCAGCCGCGTCAGCCCCTCCCGCAGCAGCACCGAATCCTCCGCGATGACCACCCGCACCCGCTCCACCACGTCCCCCATCCCCCATTCCCCATCACCGACAAGACCCCCAGCATCCCACCGCCCCACCCCGCCGCGTTGCGGCCCCGCGCCCCCGTCCCGTCGCGGGCGGCCGTTCCGCCGGGGCGGAAACGCCCACGCTCCGCCATCTACGTCGATCGGGTGCACAGGCGGTGTGGCGCCGGGCCGTCGCGGGCCCGGTCGACTCCGATGGACGGGTGACGGGACGAACGCGCGGCGAAGGACCGACTCGGAGCGCGTACCTCCGCGAGGTGCGGCGGGGGCGCCGCCGCCGCGGTACGGGCGCTCCCGAGGCAGGCGGCCGCGTCCGGTCGCAGTGGCCCGTGCTCGCGGTGGCCGTCCTGCCCGGTCTGGCGGCCTTGGTGGCGCTGCTCTTCACCTGGCGGGAGGTGCGCGTCGCCGAGCAGGGCCAGCTCACCAACCGGTTCAACGACGCGATCACCAATCTCGGCTCCCCGTCGCTGGACGTGCGCTTCGGCGGCATCTACGCGCTGGAGCGCATCATGCAGGACTCTCCACGCGACCAGCCCAGGATCGTCCTCGTCCTCTCCGCGTACGTGAGGCGTCACGCGAGCGTTCCCGCGACCGGCTTCGTGAAGGAGCCGACGGAACCGCGGCCAGGGCAGGAGGCGCTCGCCGCCCGCCGTCCGCCCACCGACGTCGAGGCCGTGGTGAACGTGCTGGCCCGTCGCTCCCCCGCTCGCGACGGGGACGCGCCGGTGGACTGGAGCGGGGCGGACCTGCGGGGGCTGTTCCTCTCCACCTGGAACGTCAAGGACATCGCGAAGGTCCCCGAGGGCGGGGCCCTCCCCGACGGGCGTGCCCCGTTCGGGTACGTGAACGTCGAAGGGGCGGATCTGCGCCGCGCCACGCTGCTGGGGGTGGATCTGAGAAGCGCCTTCGCCGCCGAGGCCAATCTGAGCGGGGCGCAACTCGTGCGATCCGACCTCCGAGACGCCGACCTCACGTTCGCGGACCTCTCCGGCGCGAACATCGTGGACACGAACCTCACCCGTGCGGATCTCAGTGGCGCGATCCTGCGGGAGGCGTCCCTGACGCGACCGGACACGGCCGTGCGCCTGAAACCGAACGACCTGTCCCGCGCCCTGCTCTGGGACGCGGACCTCACCGGGGCCGACCTCACCGGCGTGGACCTGACAGAGGCGGTCCTCGTCGACGCCGACCTGACGGGCGCGTCCCTGGTGACCGCCCGCCTGCGCGGTGCGAAATTCAGCACCTCGGACACGTCTCTCCAGGCGAGGATCACTTCCGGCACCGTCACGGAAAGCGCGAACCTCACCGACGCCGATCTGACGGGAGCCGACCTCACGGGGGCCGACCTGCGCAAGGCCAACCTGACCGGAGCGACCCTGAACGGAGCCGACCTGACCGACGCGGACCTGCGGGGGGCACGGCTCACAGGCGTGACACTCGAAGGCGCCAGGACGAAAGGGGCTCGCGGTCTGCCGACCTAGCGCCTGCGAAGGACGGATCCAGCGCAAGGTCGGGGCACGGGGGCGGGCCCGGGCGAGAGGGGCTACGAGCGCCAGGGGAGTTCGGCGGTGATGACGGTGGGACCGCCGGCGGGCGAGTCGACCGCGAGGACCCCGTCGACCGCGCCGACCCGCTCGGAGAGCCGCGAGAGGCCGCCCCCGGCCGCCGCCGCCCCGCCGACCCCGTCGTCCCGCACCTGGAGCATGAGGCGGTCGTCGGCGCGCCAGACGTCGACGGAGGCGCGCCGGGCGTGCGCGTGCTCGGTGACGTTGCGGAGGAGTTCGGAGACGGTGAAGTAGGCGATGCCCTCGATGGCGGGGACGGGGCGGGCGGGGAGGTCGACGTCCACCGACACGGGAACGGCGCACCGGGAGGCCACGGCGGAGAGGGCCGCGTCCAGCCCGCGGTCGGTGAGGACGGCGGGGTGGATGCCGCGGGCGAGGTCGCGCAGCTCCTTGAGGGCGAGCTTGACCTCGCCGTGCGCCTCGTCGACGAGGACCGCCGCCGCCCGCGGGTCCTGGGCGAGCTTCTCCTTGGCGAGCCCCAGGTCCATGGCGAGCGCGGCGAGCCGGGCCTGCGCGCCGTCGTGGAGGTCGCGCTCGATGCGCCGCAGGTCCGCCGCGGCGGTGTCGACGACGACGCCGCGGTCGGACTCCAGCTCGGTGACGCGGGACGCGAGCCGGGACGGTCCGAGCAGCCCGGAGACGAGGAGCCGGTCGACGGAGACGAGGCCGCGCAGCACCCAGGGCCCGAGGAGCACGAACACGAGCCCGATCAGGCTGGTCACGGCGATCTCGAAGGGCGCGTCGAGGTAGAAGGAGTGGGTGGCGTCGCCGTACAGCTGGATCCCGTCCTGCCCCACCCAGGTGGGGAAGACCCACTGCCACAGCGGGTACGTGAAGAGGCTCCAGCCCCATGTCCACAGCGCCACCGTCACGGAGAACGAGAACACCGCCCACGGCATGTGGAGGATCGCGTACAGCAGGTGCCGCCACGACGCGCCGCTCTTCAGCATCGCCCCCATCCACGAGAACGCACCGCCGGTGCGGCCCCGCACCGGTTCCGGCGCGGCCACGTCGAGACCGAGCAGACCGCGCGCCCGGGCCCGCTCCACCGCGCCGAAGCCCCGGCACATCGCCAGCGCCCCCGCGAGGATCGGTACCCCGAGGAACGTGATCAGCAGCCCGGCCCCCGCCGAGACGAGGGAGACGGACAGCGCGAACCAGCAGACGCTGAGCGGCAGCCCGATCAGCACGTACCCGAAGGCGCGCCAGGTGCGCGCCTCGAACGGCGCTCGGATCGCGGCGGGGAGGCGGTGGGAGGCCATCGCGGTGTTCCTTCTCTGCTCGGAGGGAGCGGGGCTCGGAGGCGGCGGGCGGTACGTGTTCCAGGGTTCCGTCCCGCGGCCCGCCGGACCATGAGGCGAGTGGGCCTCCCCAGGCGGGGGTTTTCCCTACCAGGCGGCTACGGGACACCCGGGCGCCGCGCTCACGCCTTCGGCGGGGAGCACAGCCACGGCAGCTCCGCCGTGACCACGCGCCGGGCTCACGCCTTCGGCGGGGAGCACAGCCACGGCAGCTCCGCCGTGACCACGCGCCGGGCTCACGCCCTCGGCGGGGAGCAGAGCCCGGCAGCTCCGCCGTGACCACGCGCCGCGCTCACGCCTTCGGCCGGGAGCGCCACGGCAGCTCCGCGGTGACCGTCGTCGGGCCGCCCGCGGGGGAGTCGAGGACGAGGAGGCCGTCGACGGCGCCGAGGCGTTCGGCGAGGCCGGCGAGGCCGGTGCCGCCGTCGAAGCGCGCGCCGCCGGCGCCGTCGTCGCGCACCTGGAGGAGGAGCCGGTCGTCGGCCCGCCAGACGTCCACGGAGGCGGAGCGGGCCCGGGCGTGCTTGGAGACGTTCTGGAGGAGTTCGGAGACGGTGAAGTAGGCGATGCCCTCGATGGCCTCGGCCGGCCGCTCCGACAGGTCGACGGACACCTTCACGGGCACCGTGCAGCGCGCGGAGACGGAGGAGAGCGCGGCGCTCAGCCCGCGGTCGGTGAGGACGGCGGGGTGGATGCCGCGGGCGAGGTCGCGCAGCTCCTGGAGGGCGAGCTTGACCTCGCCGTGCGCCTCGTCGACCATCGCCGCGGCCGCCTCCGGGTCGTCGAGGAGCTTCTCCTTCGCCAGGCCGAGGCCCATGGCGAGGGCGACGAGCCGGGCCTGCGCGCCGTCGTGGAGGTCGCGCTCGATGCGCCGCAGGTCGGCCGCGGCGGTGTCGACGACGACGCCGCGGTCGGACTCCAGCTCGGCGATCCGCCGCTCCAGCTCGTCGGAGGGCGACAGCAGCCCCCGCACCATGCCGCGGTCGGCGTTGGACAGGCCGCGGGCGAGGAACGGCAGCACCGGCCAGAGGACGAACAGCGAGACCAGGGTGACGGTGAACGTCACGATCCCCCAGGGCAGCCGGATCAGCCCGTACAGCTGGGTCCGCCAGGCCACCGGGTCCTTGAGCGATCCCCACAGCCACGGGAAGAAGCCGCCGGCACGGGGCAGCGGGGACGGCTCCGGGATCCGGACCCCGAGCAGGCCGCGGGCCCGGGCGCGTTCCGAGCGGCCGATCAGGCGCGCGCCGCCGAGTCCGAGGGCGAGCAGCGGAAGCCCGATGACGGTGACCGAGAGGGCCACGCCGAGCAGGACGCTCACGACCGCGTAGACGAATCCGGCCAGCGCCGTGAACAGGTTGGCCAGGAGGTGGGCGACCTCCTTCCAGGTCTCCTTCCCGTAGGCGAGCCGGACCGGCGGACGGGAGGCATCGGCGGAGTCGGTGGACTCGACGTGATCAAGATCGGCGCTCATGGTCCCCAGAGTGCCGGTCCGGGGCCGCGCGATGCCATGGGGGAGGTGGGTGAGGGGGAGGGGGGATAACCCCACCCGCGACTGCTTACGGTCCCTTTAGCAGGGCCTAGACTCGCGTCCGTACAGAAGTGACTCATGAGACACCGAGACCGAGGGGCGGACGTGCGGGAACCGACCGTTGTCGCGGCCGACGCGGCGGACTACTTCCAGACGTACTCCGTCGTCGGCCTGCTCGCCGTCGTCGGCGTGCTCTTCGTCGCCGTGGCGTTCGGCGCCAACCGGCTGCTCAGGCCCGTCGTGCCGACGCCCGAGAAGCTCCTCACGTACGAGTGCGGTGTCGACCCCGTGGGGGAGGGCTGGGCCCACACCCAGGTCCGCTACTACGTGTACGCCTTCCTCTACGTCGTCTTCGCCGTCGACTCGATCTTCCTCTTCCCCTGGGCGACGGTCTTCGCGGCGCCCGGCTACGGCGCCACGACCCTGGTCGAGATGTTCGTCTTCCTCGGCTTCCTGGCCGTGGGGCTGCTCTACGCGTACAAGAAGGGCGTCCTGTCATGGACGTAACACCCCTGCCCTCCCCCGTGCCCGCTCCGAAGCTGGGGCCGCTCGCCCGCCTGGCCCCCGAGCCCATGAAGGTGGTCCTGAACTGGGGCCGCCGCTACAGCCTGTGGGTCTTCAACTTCGGCCTCGCCTGCTGCGCGATCGAGTTCATCGCCGCGTCGATGGCCCGGCACGACTTCATCCGCCTCGGCGTGATCCCGTTCGCGCCCGGCCCGCGGCAGGCCGACCTCATGATCGTCTCCGGCACGGTGACGGACAAGATGGCCCCGGCCGTGAAGCGGCTGTACGAGCAGATGCCCGAGCCGAAGTACGTCATCTCCTTCGGCGCCTGCTCCAACTGCGGCGGCCCCTACTGGGACTCGTACTCCGTCACCAAGGGCGTCGACCAGATCATCCCCGTCGACGTCTACGTGCCCGGCTGCCCGCCCCGCCCCGAAGCCCTGCTCCAGGGCATCCTCAAGCTCCAGGAGAAGATCGCCCGGGAGAACCTGGCGGAGCGGTACGCGACCGCCGCCTCGGTCTCCCAGCTGACCAGCCCCCTGGTCCCGCCGCCGGGAGGCACGGCATGAGCGCGTACGACTCCCTCCCCGGCTCCGTCACGGAGCTGTTCGGCGAGGAGGCGACGGCGGAGCACGCGTACGACCTCCTGACCGTCGACGTCCCGCCGGCCTCCTGGATCACCGCCCTCACCACCGCCCGCGACGAGCTGGGCTGCACCTACTTCGACTGGCTGAGCGCCGTCGACGAGCCGGGCACCGGCTTCCGCGTCTGCGCCCACGTGGTGTCCCTGGCCGGCGGCCGCCCCCGACGGCTCCTCCTCCGTACGACCGTCCCGCACTCCGCCCCCGCCCTCCCGACGGCCGTCGAGGTGTACGCGGGCGCCGGCTGGCACGAGCGCGAGACCCACGAGATGTTCGGCGTCGCCTTCACCGGCCACCCCCACCTCGTCCCCCTCCTCCTCCCCGAGAACTTCGAGGGCCACCCCCTCCGCAAGGACTTCGTCCTGGCGGCGCGGGTCGCGAAGGCCTGGCCGGGCGCGAAGGAGCCGGGCGAGTCCCACGACGGCGGCGGCCCCAAGCGCCGCCAGATGCTCCCGCCGGGCGTCCCCGACCCCAACGAGTGGGGCCCCCTCAAGGGCCAGCTCCCCCCGGCCCCCGCCCGCCCCGCCCGCGCCGCCGCCGGCGAACGCCCCGCCCGCCGCACCCGCACGGTCACGGAAGGCTCGGCCAGCCAGACGCCCGCCCCACCGACCCCGGAAGCCTCGGAAGCCTCGGGAGCCCCCGAGGCCCCGGCGGCCCGCCCGCCGCGCCGGTCCCGCTCGGTCTCCGAGGGCTCGGTGAGCCAGGCGGCTGCCCCGGAGTCGGCGACCCCGGAAGCCTCGGGAGCCTCGGGAGCCTCGGGAGCCTCGGGAGCCTCGGGAGCCCCGGGAGCCCCGGAAGCCTCGGGAACCCCCGAGGCCCCGGCGGCCCGCCCGCCGCGCCGCTCCCGCTCGGTCTCCGAGGGCTCGGTGAGCCAGGCGGCTGCCCCGGCGACTCCGGAAGCCCCCGAAGCCCTCGAGGCCCCGGCGGCCCGCCCGCCGCGCCGGTCCCGTTCGGCTTCCGAGGGTTCGGTGAGCCAGACGCCCGCGCCGGAGTCGGCGACCCCGGAAGCTCCGGGAGCCCCCGAAGCTCCGGTGGCCCGCCCGCCGCGTCGCTCCCGCTCGGCCTCCGACGGATCGGTGAGCCAGGCGACCCCGGAGCCGGGTACGACCCCGGAGCCGGGTACGGCCGCCGGACCCGGCAAGGCCGCCACCCCGCGGACGCGCAGTTCGGACGCTCCGTGGCACCACGCGCGCCCGGCGTTCGACGAGGAGCGGCCCACCCCGCCGCCCACGACGGAGCCGCCTGCCGAGGAGCCGCCCACGGCGGAACCGGCCACGGGCGGCGACACGACCGCCGAGCCCACCGAGCCGGCGGCGGGTGACGCCGAGCCCACCGCCGAGCCCACCGAGCCGGCGGCGGGTGACGCCGAGCCCACCGCCGAGCCCACCGAGCCGGCGACGGGTGACACCAAGCCCACCGCCGAGCCCACCGACCGCACCGACCCCACCGACCCCGCCGGAGGCGATCCCGCGTGAACGACGCTCTCGACGTCGCCCTCCGGCTCCTGGTCGTCTTCGCCGTGTTCCTCGTCCTGCCGCTCGTCGTCGGGCAGACGGAGCACAAGGTCATGGCGCACATGCAGGGCCGGCTCGGCCCGATGTACGCCGGTGGCTTCCACGGCTGGGCGCAGCTCGTCGCGGACGGGGTGAAGTTCGCGCAGAAGGAGGACGTCGTCCCGAAGGACGCGGACCGGCGGGTCTTCCAGCTCGCGCCGGCCGTAGCGCTGCTCCCGTATCTGCTCGTGCTCGTCGCGATCCCGATCGGACCGAGCGAGGGGGCCGTCGGCCGGGTCGTCGACGCGGGCATCTTCTTCGTGCTGGCCGTGATGGGCGTCGGGGTGCTCGGCAGCCTGATGGCCGGCTGGGCGTCGGCGAACAAGTTCTCGCTGCTCGGCGGCCTGCGGACGGCCGCCCAGCTCCTCGCGTACGAGCTCCCGATGCTGCTGGCCGCCGCCTCGGTCGCGATGGCCGCGGGCACCGTGTCGCTGCCCGGCGTCCTGAACGCCTTCGAGTGGTGGTGGGTGCCGTGGCAGATCGTCGGCGCGCTCGTCTTCTTCGTGGCGGGCCTCGCCGAGTTGCAGCGGCCGCCGTTCGACATGCCGGTCGCCGACTCGGAGATCATCTTCGGCGCGTACACCGAGTACACCGGTCTCCGGTTCGCGCTGTTCCTGCTCGCCGAGTACGCGGGCATCGTCGTCCTGTGCGGTCTCACCACCGTCCTGTTCCTGGGCGGCTGGCACGGCCCGTGGGGCGCCGACGGCCTCGGCTGGGTCTGGACGCTCCTCAAGACGGCCGTCCTCGCGTTCGTCGTGATCTGGCTGCGGGTGACCTACCCGCGGCTGCGTGAGGACCAGCTGCAGAAGCTGGCCTGGACGACGCTCGTCCCGCTCGCCCTGGCGCAGATCGCGCTCACCGGCATCGTGAAGGTGGCGATCCAGTAACCATGCCTCCCATCCCCGGCTCCGGCCTCGCCAAGGGCCTCGCCGTCACCCTCCGCACGATGACGAGGAAGTCGGTCACCGCGCAGTACCCGGAGGTGCAGCCCGAGCTGCCGCCCCGTACGCGCGGGGTCATCGGCCTGTTCGAGGAGAACTGCACGGTGTGCATGCTGTGCGCCCGTGAGTGCCCCGACTGGTGCATCTACATCGACTCCCACAAGGAGACGGTGCCGGCCGCCGTCCCCGGCGGCCGCGAGCGCAGCCGCAACGTCCTCGACCGCTTCGCCATCGACTTCTCGCTCTGCATGTACTGCGGCATCTGCATCGAGGTGTGCCCCTTCGACGCGCTGTTCTGGTCGCCGGAGTTCGAGTACGCGGAGACCGACATCCACGAACTCACCCACGAGCGGGACAAGCTCCGCGAGTGGATGTGGACGGTTCCGGAGCCGCCCGCGCTCGACCCGGGCGCGGAGGAACCGAAGGAGATCGCCGCGGCCCGCAAGGCGGCGGAGAAGGCCGCCACCGCGGCCGCCGCGGCCGAGGCCGCCGCCGAGGCCCAGGAGGACCAGCCGTGACCCTCGCCGCCACCGCGCAGCAGACGCAGGGCTTCCTCTCGACCTCAGGCGTCGAGATCACCTTCGTCCTCGTCGGCCTCGTGACCCTCGGCGCGGCCCTCGTGACCGTCACCACCCGGCAGCTCGTGCACGCCGCGCTCTGGCTGGTCGTGGCGCTCGGCGGGCTCGCCGTCGAGTACCTGCTCCTGACCGCCGAGTTCATCGCCTGGGTGCAGGTGCTGATCTACGTCGGTTCCGTCGTCGTCCTCCTCCTCTTCGGGCTGATGCTCACCAAGGCGCCCATCGGGCGTTCGCCGGACGCCGACTCCGGCAACCGGCCGGTGGCCCTCGCGGTCGCGCTGACCGCGGCGGTCGCCCTGGTCTGGGTGGTCGTCGACGCGTTCCGCACGACGTGGATCGACCTGGACGGCGCCGTCCAGGGCTCGACCGAGGTCACCGGCGCCGTCCTCTTCCGGCACTGGGTGCTGCCCTTCGAGGCCCTCTCGGTCCTCCTCCTCGCGGCGCTGGTCGGCGCGATCGTCCTCTCCCGCAAGAAGGAGCAGGAGCGCTGATGCACCTCGCCTACCCCGCCGTCCTCGCCGCCCTGCTCTTCTGCGTCGGCCTGTACGGCGTCCTCGCCCGCCGCAACGCGATCCTGGTCCTGATGTCCGTCGAGCTGATGCTCAACGCCGTCAACCTCAACCTGGTCGCCTTCGACGTCTGGCTCCGCGACACCCTGCACGCCGGCCAGGCCCTCACCCTCTTCACCATCGCCATCGCCGCCGCGGAGATCGGCATCGGCCTCGCGATCGTCCTGATGGTCCACCGCAACCAGGGGACCTCGGACGTCGACCGGCTCCGCGACACGGCCGAGGGACCGGACACCCCCGAGGCGCCGGACGCCTCCGACGAGCGGCGGGAACCCACCGACGAGAAGACCGAGGCAGCCGCGTGACCACGACCACCCTCGCCGTCCTCGTCCCCCTCCTGCCCTTCCTCGGCTCGGCCGCCGGACTCCTCCTCGGCCGCACCGCACCCGGCTTCGTCCGCCCGCTCGCCGTGCTGCCGACGCTCGCCGCGGCCGTCCTGGCCGTCCTCGTCGCCTTCAGACAGGGCGGGGACGAGGTGATCGACGCGGCCACCCAGCTCACGCCGACAGGCTCCGTCCCCATCGATCTGAGCCTCTACATCGACGGCTTCGCCGCCCTCGTCGCCGTGCTCGTCGGCGTCGTCGCCACCTGTGTGCAGGTCTACTCGACGGGCTACCTCCGCGACGACCCGCGCTACCCCTCGTACGCCGCGCTCGTCTCCCTCTTCACCTCCGCGATGCTGCTCGTCGTCTACTCCGGCGACCTGATGGTGCTGCTGGTCGGCTGGGAGGTCATGGGCATCTGCTCGTACTTCCTCGTCGGCCACTACTGGGAGACCCCCGAGGCGCGCGCCGCGTCCCTGAAGGCCTTCCTCGTCACCAAGCTCGGTGACGTCCCCTTCCTCATCGGCCTCTTCGCCCTGGCCACCGACGCCGGTACGTTCCAGATCACGGGAGTCCTCGGCACCGTCGCGAGCGGCGGCCTCGACCACCCCACGCTGATCGCGCTGCTGCTGCTCGCGGGAGTGGCGGGCAAGTCCGCGCAGTTCCCGCTGCACACCTGGCTTCCCGACGCGATGGCCGGCCCCACCCCCGTCTCCGCGCTCATCCACGCGGCGACGATGGTCGCCGCCGGCATCTACTTCACGGCCCGGCTGCTGCCCGTCTTCGCCGCCTCGGCGGCCGCCATGACCGTGCTCGCCGTGATGGCGGCGATCACGATGGTCGGCTCGGCGCTCGCCGCGCTCGCGCAGGACGACATCAAGCGGGTCCTGGCCTACTCGACGATCGGCCAGCTCGGCTACATGGCCGGCGCCCTCGCCGTCGGCGACCGCGGTGCCGCCGTCTTCCACCTCCTCTCGCACGCCGCGTTCAAGGCGCTGCTGTTCCTCGCCGCCGGCGCGGTCATCCACGCCGCCGGCACGAACTCGCTCACCGCCATGTCCCGGATGAGCGGCCTCGCGAAGCGCGTCCCCGACGCGTACTGGACGATGACCGTCGCCCTCCTCGCGCTCGCCGCGATCCCGCCCTTCGCCGGCTTCTTCTCCAAGGAAGCCGTCCTGGTGGCCGCCGAGCACACCGCGCTCGGCGAGCGGGACGTCGCCCCGGCCGGGGCCGGCTGGACCGTCCTCGTCGCCGGCCTGCTGACCGCCCTGCTCACCGCGGCCTACGCGCTCCGCCTCTGGCTGCGGACGTTCCGCGGCCGGGGCGCCGAAGCCCCGGACCACGGCCGCCAGCCGATCGCGATGACCAGCGTCCTGTGGGTCCTCGCGATCCCCTCGCTCGGCTTCGGTCTCACCGCCGGCTACGTCGACGACTGGTTCGACGGGCACGCGCTGACCCCGACCCTGACCACGGCCGTCCTCGGCACCGGCCTCGCCGCCGCGGGCGCCGCCGTCACCTACGCGGTCTGGCGCACCCTCGCCGCGAGGGCGCCCGTCGCGGTGCCCCTCCCGCACGTCGCCCACCCCGACGCCGACGCGGGCAGCGTCGAGGCGGAGGCGCTGCACCTGCCGCACCCCGCCGAGGACCCGGCCGATCCCGGCCGCGCCCTCCTCGGGCCGCTGCACGGACCGGCCGCCGACGGCTTCCACCTGGACGCCGTCTACCGTGCCGCCTTCGTCCGCCCCGTCCTGGCCGCCGCCTCCCTGGTCCGCTTCCTGGACCGCGAGGTCGTCGACACCTACGTACGTGCCGCGGGCGACTCCGCCAAGGGGCTCGGCTGGCTCGTCCGCCGCGCCCAGACCGGCAACGTGCAGACCTATCTGAGCGCCCTGCTCGCCGGCTCCGTCGTCCTGGCGATCGCCGCAGTCGCCCTCGCCAACGCCGTCGCCGGAGCGTGACCCGTGATCGATATCAGCGAATCCGTGATGCAGTTCCTTCTCGCGTCGATCGTCGCCGTCCCGCTCCTCGGCGCGGCCGCCGCCCTTCTCCCCGCCCCGCCCGGACTGAAGGGGAAGTCCCCGGACCAGGCCGTGCTCCGCCACGGCGTCACCGTCACCGGCGTCATCCTGCTGGCCGCGATCGTCCTCGCGCTCGGCTTCGACCACGACCAGCCGTCGAGGATGCAGGCCACGACGGACATCACGTGGATCAAGGCACTCGACGTGCGGATCCACCTCGGTGTCGACGGCATCTCCCTCCCCCTCCTGGTCCTGACCGCGCTGCTGACCTTCCTCTGCGCGCTGTACAGCTACTTCAGGCAGCAACATCAGCGGCTGACGCCGCGGGCTTCGGTGCCTTCCCCCAAGGCGTTCGTCGCGCTCCTGCTCGTCCTGGAGTCCGGCACCCTCGCCACCTTCGCCGTCCTCGACCTCGTGCTGTTCTTCCTGGCCTTCGAGATGGTCCTCATCCCGATGTACTTCCTCATCGCCCGCTGGGGCGGCGAGGGCAGGCAGGCCGCCGCCTGGAAGTTCATCCTCTACACGCTGCTCGGCTCCGTCGTCATGCTGCTCGGCCTGCTCCTCATCGGAGTGAAGGCCGGCACCTTCGACATGCTGGCACTCGCCACTGACAACGGCCGCGGCCTGACCACGTCCGTGCAGGTCATCGCCGTTCTCGCGATCGGTCTCGGGCTCGCGGTGAAGACCCCGATGTGGCCGCTGCACAGCTGGCTCCCGGACGCCCACACCGCCGCCCCGACGGTCGGCTCGGTCCTCCTCGCCGGCGTGCTCCTGAAGATGGGCACGTACGGCTTCGTCCGGATCGTGCTGCCGATCGCCCCCGACGGCATGCGGACCTTCGCCCCGTACCTCGCGGCCTTCGCCGTCGCCGGGATCATCTACGGGTCGCTGGCCTGCCTCGCCCTCGCGAAGCCCGGCAACAAGGGCGACCTCAAGCGCCTCATCGCGTACTCCTCCGTCGGCCACATGGGCTTCGTGCTCCTCGGCATCGCGACCATGACCCCGACCGGGGTCAACGGCGCGCTGTTCGCCAACATCGCCCACGGCCTCATCACCGGCCTGCTCTTCTTCCTGGTCGGCGCCGTCAAGGACCGGTACGGCACGGCCGACCTCGACACCCTCGCCGGCGCCACCGGCGCCGCCCTCTACGGCCGCGCCCCGCGCCTCGGAGCGCTCCTCGCCTTCGCCGCCGTCGCCTCCCTCGGCCTACCGGGCCTGGCCGGCTTCTGGGGCGAGATGCTCGCCCTGTTCGGCGCCTTCGAACCGGCCGAGGGGCTCAGCCGCCCCGCCTTCCTCACGTTCACGGCGATCGGCGCGTTCGGCACCCTGCTGACCGCCGCCTACCTCCTCGTCGTCGTGCGCCGCGTCTGCATGGGCGGCGCGCGGCCCGCCGGGGAGCCGGCGATCGCCGACGTCCAGGGGTACGAGTTCGCCGCCTGGACCCCGCTCGTCGCCCTCACCGTCCTCGCCGGACTCTGGCCCGCCGTCCTCCTCGGCCTCACCGACCCGGCCGTCCAGAAGCTCCTCGCCGGAGGCACCCAGTGACGTCGTTCGCCAGCGAGTCGCTCGTCCAGTCCGTCGACTGGCTCGCGATCGCGCCCCCGACCCTCACGGCCGTGGTCGCCCTCGTCGTCCTCGTCGCCGACCTCTTCGTCCCGCCGGAGCGCAAGCAGCTCCTCGGCTGGACCGCCGTCGGCGGCCTGACCGCCGCGCTCGCCCTCCTCGTCCCGCTGCGGGCCGGCGACCGCGAGACCTTCTGCCTCACCGCCGACACCCAGCAGTCGGCGTGCAGCTACACCGCCGACCACTTCACCGTCGTCATCCAGCTGCTCGTCCTGGCCGGCGCGCTCCTGACGGCACTGCTCTCGCTCTCGGACACCCGCGAGAAGCTCCCGGCCGGCGAGTTCTGGTTCCTGCTGCTGTCCTCGGCCGCCGGTGCCGCGCTGCTGCCGGCCTCCCGCGACCTGGCGACCCTCGTGGTCGCCCTGGAGGTGGCCTCGCTGCCGGCCTTCGCGCTCGTCGGCCTCAAGCGCGGCGACCGCATGTCCGGCGAGGCCGCGCTCAAGTTCTTCCTCTCCTCGGTCACCGCGACCGCCGTGACCCTCCTCGGCGCGAGCTTCGTGTACGCGACGACCGGCACCCTGCACCTCACGGAGATCGCCCAGCGCCTCGACGACGTGCCCGGGCAGCTCCAGACGCTCGCCGAGGCGGGCGTCGCCCTCACCCTGGTCGGCTTCGCCTTCAAGACGGCCGCCGTCCCCTTCCACTTCTGGGTGCCCGACACCTATGTGGGCGCCCCGCTGCCCGTGGCCGCCTACCTGTCCGTGGTCGGCAAGGCCGTCGGCTTCACCGGACTCATCCTGGTGACGGTCGTCGCCTTCCCGTCGTACGCGGACGTGTGGGGTCCGGCGCTCGCCGTCCTCGCCGCGCTCACCATGACCGCCGGCAACGTCGCCGCCCTCCGTCAGGTCTCCACGCGCGCGTGGAGCGCGGTCCGGCTGCTCGCCTGGTCCTCCGTCGCCCAGGCCGGCTACCTCCTGGTGCCGATCGCCGCGGCCGCGTACTCCGGCGACGACCAGATCGGCGCCACCGTCGCGTACGCCCTGATGTACGCCGTCGTGAACCTCGGTGCCTTCGCGGTCGTCGCGCTCGTCGCCCGTACGCACCCCCGCAACCGGCTCGCGGACTACCGGGGCCTGTACGCGGCCAGCCCCGCCGCGGCCCTCGCCCTCGGGTTCTTCCTCCTGAATCTGGCCGGTTTGCCCCCGGGTATCATCGGCCTCTTCGCCAAGGTGACCGTCTTCTCGGCGGCCGTCGACGCGGGCCTGGGCTGGCTGGCCGTGGTCATGGCCGTCAACGTCGTGATCGGGCTGTACTACTACCTGCGCTGGACCGCTCTGCTCTTCCGCACGCCGGAAGGGGCCGCGGAGCCGGTCCGCCACCGGGCCCCGGCGCCGGTCACCCTGGCGATCGTGCTGACCGCCGCCGCCGGAGTCGTACTGTCGGGCTACCCCCAGTTCGCCCTCCGTTTCGCGGCGACGGCCCTGTTCTGATCCCCCCACAGAGAAAAACCGAGGAGCAACACCCCGTGCTGAACGGATTCAAGGACTTCATACTTCGCGGGAACGTCGTCTCGATGGCCATCGGTCTGGCCGTCGGCTCGGCGTTCACGGCCGTCGTCACCGGCTTCAGCAAGGCCTTCATCACCCCGCTCATCGGTCTCGCCACCGGCTCCGTCGGCGACTTCAGCGAGGCGAGCTTCAAGGTCAAGGGCACGGTCTTCCCGTACGGCCTGGCCATCGCCGCCGTCATCGCGTTCGTCATCACGGCCGCCGTCCTGTACTTCCTGATCGTCGTCCCCATGACGAAGATCCAGGACAGGTTCGCCAAGGCGGAGGCCGCCGACCCCAAGTCGGAGAAGCGCGACTGCCCCCGCTGCTTCACCGAGATCCCCGCCATCGCCTCCCGCTGTGCCCACTGCACCAGCGAGGTCGAGCCCGTCGCCCTCGGCCTGGAGAGGATCCCGGCCGCTCGCTGATCACCCGTACGGCCTACACGGCACCCCCCGAGGACCGGGGAACCCGATCCTCCCGCCTGGCGTTGACCAGTACGGGAGGGTCCACTGGACAGGTGGCCCCTCCTTCGGACGAAGTCCGGGTGAGGACCACCACGAAGCAAAGGGTTCCCCTGCCGCACCACTTGGAGGGCGTACCGTGCACCGCCGGCACAACGGGCTGAGGACCGCCGTACTCCTCGGAGGGCTCTCGGCCCTCATCATCGTCATCGGCAGCTTCTTCGGGCGTACGGGGCTGATCGTCGCGCTCGTCGTGGCGCTCGGCACCAACGCGTACGCGTACTGGAACAGCGACAAGCTGGCGCTGCGGGCCATGCGCGCCCGCCCCGTCAGCGAGTTCGAGGCGCCGGCGCTCTACCGCATGGTGCGCGAGCTCTCCACACAGGCCCGCCAGCCCATGCCCCGGCTCTACATCTCGCCGACCCAGGCGCCGAACGCCTTCGCCACCGGCCGCAACCCGCGCAACGCCGCCGTCTGCTGCACCGAGGGCATCCTCGCGATCCTCGACGAGCGCGAGCTGCGCGGGGTCATCGGCCACGAGCTGAGCCACGTCTACAACCGGGACATCCTGATCTCCTCGGTCGCCGGAGCACTCGCCTCCGTGATCATGTTCCTGGTCAACTTCGCCTGGCTGATCCCGGTCGGCCGCTCCAGCGACGACGACGGCCCCGGCATCCTCGGCTACCTGCTGGTCCTCATCCTCGGCCCGATCGCCGCCTCCGTCATCCAGCTCGCCATCTCCCGCTCCCGGGAGTACGAGGCCGACGTCTCCGGAGCCCAGCTCACCGGAGACCCGCTCGCCCTCGCCAGCGCGCTGCGGAAGCTGGAGGCCGGCACCAAGCAGCTGCCGCTGCCGCCCGAACCCAGGATCGAGACGGCGAGCCACATGATGATCGCGAACCCCTTCCGGCCCGGACAGGGCCTCTCCAGGATGTTCTCCACCCATCCGCCGATGGCCGAGCGCATCGCCCGGCTCGAACAGATGGCAGGTCGCCGCCCGTGAAGACAATCCTCAACGTCATATGGCTGATCCTGTGCGGATTCTGGATGTTCCTGGGCTACATGCTCGCGGGCGTCCTGCTCTGCATCACGATCATCGGCATCCCCTTCGGACTCGCCGCGTTCCGCATCGGCATCTACGCCCTCTGGCCGTTCGGGCACACGGTCGTCGACCGCCACGACGCGGGCGCCCCCTCGTGCGTCGGCAACGTCCTCTGGCTGATCCTCGCGGGCTGGTGGCTCGCCCTCGGCCACATCACCACCGGCATCGCCCTCTGCATCACGATCATCGGCATCCCGCTCGGCATCGCCAACTTCAAGATGATCCCCGTCTCCCTGCTGCCCCTCGGCAAGGAGATCGTCCCCACGGACCAGGCGCACGGCGCGTACGGCTACCAGGCCCGCTGAGGGCCCGCCGTGCGGAACCCCAGGTACGCCCTCCTCTCCGGCCTGTACGCCGTCGCGCTCTGCAAGGACGTCGACGGCCTGTACGGGGAGCCCGTCCCGCCGCCGCGCCCCGTCCACGAGGTCCGCGGCTGCGAACCGCGCGGCGAGCTGGCCAGGGCCGTCACCCAGGCCGTCGTGGAGGGCACCGCCCCGCTCGGCACCCTCCACGTCCGGACCCCCGACGGCCTCGCCTGGTGCTTCACGGGCGTCAGGGTCCTCGGCGCGCGCGGCGACGTCGTGACCGTCGAGTCGGCCGACGGCCCCCGCAGGTCGTACACCGGCGCCCCCCGCCGTCCCCTGCGGAAACCTCGTCCGCGTCTCGCCCCCGGAACCGGCGGAGCGGACCCACACCGACGTCACCTTCGTCGGCTGCTCGCCGCGCGGCGGGCTGCGCGACGCCCTCGCCGCCGGGGCGCCGGAGCCCGAGGCCGTCCGCTACCAGGTCCTCGACGTGCTCGGGAGCGTGCACCACGAGGCCGCGGCCGGTCGCATCACCGGCTGGGACGCGTCGCCCCGCGCCCACGACCTCGTCGACCTCACCGTGGCCTTCCCCCGGGAGGGACTCGTGCCGCACCCCGTCCGGGAGGTCTGGGAGCTGTGGCGGCACGCCCGGCCCGCCGAACCCGGCACCTGGCGGCGGTTCACCGGCGCGCCCCGGGCGATCGGCGAGCTGCTCGCCGGCACCACCCTGGTCCGGCGGCGGGCCGAGGTGGCCCGCCGCTGCCTCGGCGTCCTGCCCTACGCGGAAGGCCGCCCGCCCACCTTCGGGGAGCTCGCCGACGGCCTCACCGCCGCGGGGGTACGGCTCGTCCTCGGCTGACGGCCCACGCCACCACCCCGGCCGCGACGACCCCGGAGCCCGCGAGGACGGACCCCAGCGGCAGGGCGAACGCGAGCGCCCCGCACCCGGCGAGCCCGAGCGCGGCGAGCGGCCGCTCGCGGCCGCCGAGGGTCCAGGCGGAGGCGTTCGCGATGCCGTAGTAGACGAGCACGCCGAAGGACGAGAAGCCGATCGCGCCCCGCACGTCCGCCGTCGCGGCCACCACGGCCACCACCGCGCCCACCGCGACCTCCGCCCGGTGCGGCACGTGGAAGCGCGGGTGCACGGCGGCGAGCGCGTCCGGCAGATAGCCGTCCCTGGCCATCGCCAGGGTCGTGCGCGACACCCCGAGGATCAGCGAGAGCAGCGAGCCGAGCGCGGCGACCGCCGCGCCCACCGTCACGACCGGCACCAGCCACCCGGCGTCCGCCGCGCGTGCCGCGTCGGCCAGCGGTGCGGGGGAGTGGGCGAGGGCCGCCGGGCCGAGCACGGCGAGCACGCTCAACGCGACGAGCCCGTAGACGGCCAGCGTGATCCCGAGCGCCACCGGCACCGCCCGGGGGATCGTGCGGGCCGGGTCCCGGACCTCCTCGCCGAGCGTGGCGATCCGCGCGTACCCCGCGAACGCGAAGAAGAGCAAACCCGCCGCCTGGAGCACCCCGCCCGCCGTGAGCTCGCCGCCGGGGGAGACGCGCGCGACCTCACCGGCCCCCGCGCACACCACGACCACGGCGGCGAGCACCGCGAGCACCACCGCCACGACGGCCCGGGTGACCAGTGCGGACTTCTGAACTCCGGTGTAGTTGACGGCAGTCATGGCCACCACGGCGGCGACCGCCACCGCGTGCGCCTGCTCCGGCCACACGTACGCCCCGACCGTCAGCGCCATCGCCGCGCACGAGGCCGTCTTGCCGATCACGAACGCCCAGCCCGCCAGGTACCCCCAGAACGACCCAAGGCGTTCGCGACCGTAAACGTATGTGCCGCCGGAAGCCGGATAGCGGGCGGCGAGCCGAGCCGACGCCATGGCGTTGGCGTACGCGACGACGGCCGCCACCCCGAGCGCCCACAGCAGCCCGGCCCCCGATCCGGCCGCGTCCGCCGCCGGCCCGAGCGCCACGAAGATCCCGGCCCCCACCATCGAACCGAGCCCGATCACGACCGCGTCGAAGCCGCCGAGCGACCGGCGCAGTTCCTCTGTCATGCCCCGCACACTAGGGGCTCGACGTCACGAGGAGAGACCGGTCTCCCTCAGGGTGATGTTCAGCCGCCCCACCAGGCCGAGCGCCGGCTCGGCCGTCCCCGGGTGGACGCGGGGCACCCCGTGGTGGACCCACCGCGACGCCCCGCCGAAGACGAAGAGGTCACCGGAGGCCAGCTCGACGTCCTGGTAGGGCCGCCCGCGGTTCTCCTCGTTCCCGAACCGGAAGACGCACCGGTCCCCGAGGCTCAACGACACCACCGGCGCACCCGAACGCTCCTCCCGGTCCTGGTGCATGCCCATCCGCGCCCCGGGCGCGTAGAAGTTCACGAGCGCCGTGTCGGGATCGAAACCGCCGTCCTCCCCGTACGCCTCCACCAGCGCCTCCCGGCCCAAGGCCGCCAGCCAGCCGGGCAGTTCGACGCCGACGGAGTCGAGATAGCGGTACGGCACCCACGACCGGCCCAGACACAGCGACCGCACCGACATGACGCCCCCGCCCGGCAGCACCGTCTGCCGGTACGGCACGGGCCCCCGCCCCCACTCCCGGCAGGCCTCCACCAACTCCCGCTGCCGCGCGAGCGGAAGCCACCCCGGCACGTGCACGGCCCCGGGCGCGATCACGGCCCGCTCGCGGGGGAAGAGCCCCTCGGTCACACCCCGGCCCCTTCGAGGCCGAGCAGCCGCTCCTTGCGCTCAAGCCCCGCCGCGTACCCGCGCAGGCTCCCGTCGGCCCCGACCACCCGGTGACAGGGCCGCACCACGAGCAGCGGATTGCGCCCGATCGCGGTCCCCACCGCCCGCACCCCGGCCCCGGCCGAGCCGACCCGGCGGGCGATCTCCCCGTACGACACGGTGGTCCCGTACGGGATCTCGTCCAGCGCCGCCCAGACCCGCCGCTGGAACGCGGTGCCGCCGTCCGTCGCGAGCGCCAGGTCGAACCGGTCCCGGCGGCCCGCGAAGTACTCGCCCAGCTGCCCGGCGACCTCCTCGAACGCCCCGGGCGCGTGCGTCCAGCCGTCCTCGACCTCGACCGCGCCCTTCTGCCCCGGCAGGGACAGTGAGCGCAACGCGGCACGGCCCCCTTCGGCGAGCCGCCCGACCAGCAGCATCTCGCCCAGGGGGCCGTCGACGTACGCGTACACGGTCATGACTGGTTCCTCTCCCCGCACGGGTCTCTCACGACCCAGTGTGCGGGGCCCGCCGAACTCCCGGCCGGCGGTATTCGGACACGGCCCTCACGACCCGCTACCAGGTCAGCGGTAGTTCACGAACTGGATCGCGAAGTCGAAGTCCTTGCCCTTGAGCAGCGCCTGCACGGCCTGCAGGTCGTCCCGGCTCTTCGAGCTGACCCGCAGCTCGTCGCCCTGCACCTGCGCCTTGACGCCCTTCGGGCCCTCGTCCCGGATGGCCTTCGCGACCTTCTTGGCGTTCTCCTGCGAGATGCCCTCCTGCACCGAGGCGAAGAGCTTGTACTCCTTGCCGGACAGCTGCGGGTCGCCCTCGACGTCCAGCGACTTCAGCGAGATCCCGCGCTTGATCAGCTTGGTCTGGAAGATGTCGAGGATCGCCAGGACGCGCTCCTCGCCGCTCGCCTGCATCAGGATCTTCTCGCCCGACCAGGAGATCGAGGCGTTGGTTCCCTTGAAGTCGTAGCGCTGCGAGATCTCCTTCACGGCCTGGTTGAGGGCGTTGTCGACCTCCTGCCGCTCGACCTTGGACACGATGTCGAAACTGGAGTCGGCCATGACTCGTGGCTCCTTGTTCGGGTGCTGTGGGGTACAGCCCAAAGCCTAGGGCTTCGCCACGCTCCGAACCGCTGATCAACCAGGTGGCGAACCACCCCCCGGGATCAGGTATTGTTTACGTCGTTGCCACGGAACACCGCCGAAAAGCGGGAAACCAAGGCAGCAACCCATGGCGATGTGCCCGAGTGGCCAATGGGAGCGGACTGTAAATCCGTCGGCTTAGCCTACCCAGGTTCGAATCCTGGCGTCGCCACGTGAAGAAGGCCCCCGGTGCTTGCACCGGGGGCCTTCACTCGTTTCCGGGGGAGGAGACCGGCTCAGTTGCCGGCGACGGCCTTCACGGCGACGGAGAGCGGGGTCGAGCCCGCGATCAGTTCGAGGGTGAGGCCGGCGGTCGCGGGGGTGTCGAGGAGTTCGGCGAGGGCGGCGGCGACGTCGTCGCGGGGGACCGGGCCGCGGCCCGTGTGGGCCTCCAGCCGGACCAGGCCCGTGCCGGCGTCGTCGGTGAGGGAGCCGGGGCGCAGGATCGTCCAGTTCAGGGCCGTACGGGCGCGGATGTCGTCGTCGGCGGCGCCCTTGGCGCGGAGGTAGGCGTCGAAGACCTGGTCGCCCGGGTGTCGCGCGTCCGCGCCCATCGAGGAGACGACCAGGTAGCGGCGGACGCCCGCCCGTTCCGCCGCGTCGGCGAAGAGCACCGCGGCCGCGCGGTCCACCGTCTCCTTGCGGGCCGCGCCGCTGCCCGGCCCCGCGCCGGCCGCGAAGACGGCCGCGTCGGCGCCCTGGAGGACGGCGGCGACCATCTCGACCGACGCCGACTCCAGGTCGAGGACGACGGGCTCGGCGCCCGCCTCCCGCAGGTCGTTGCCCTGTTCCGGTTTGCGGATGATCCCCGCGACCTCGTGCCCGGCGTGCGAGAGCAGCCTCTCCAGGCGCAGGGCGATCCGTCCGTGTCCTCCAGCGATGACGATGCGCATACTCACGACCGTACGACGGGACCGGCCGGAGGGCTTCCCGGCTCGGGCGGACGCTCCGGACGCGCCTGCCGCGGCAGGTCGAGGGTCGCCGCCGAGTCGCAGTACTCCCGCACCGCGCTGGTCCGCGCCACCACCCGCCCCCGGTGCACCACGATCCGGCTGTACGCGAGCGACAGCACGCCCGACAGGCGCTCGCCGCGCACCGCGAGCAGCTCCGCGGGGAAGCCGGCCTCCACCCGCACCTCCGACAGCCCCATCGCCGCCCGCGCCTCCGTGCTCACCGCCGCGTACGCCTCCTGGGGCGAGAGACCGCCGAGCGAGGCGAGCAGATAGGCCGCCTCCAGCGGGTCGCCGCGCCCCACCGGGTTGGACACGTCCCGCAGCGCCCCGCTGCCCGCCGCGACCCGTACCCCGGCCGCCCGCAGCAGCCGGACCGGCGCCGCGCCGCGCAGCTCGGTGCCCCCGCAGCCGCCCTGCGGCAGGCACACCACCGTCGCGCCGGCCGCCGCGAGCTGGTCCGCCGCCCGCCGCGCCGCGTCCCCGGGGAGCCGGCCGAGCCCGGCGCACGGGCCGATCGTCACCCCGGGCCGCAGCCCGCCGGCCATCGCCGCGAGCCGCGCGAGGCGGGCCGGGTCGTCCGCGTCGGTGTGCAGGTCCACCGGAACGCCGTGCTCGGCCGCGATCTCCAGGACCGCCTCCACGTAACCCGCCGGGTCCGGGTCGAGGTCCGGGCAGCCGCCGACCACCCCGGCGCCCATCTTCACGGCGTCCCGCAGCATCGCCAGCCCGTCCGCGCCCGCGACGCCGGTGAGCAGCCGGGGGACGGCGACGGCCGTGAGGTCGGCGAGTCCGCGCAGCGAGCGCCGCGCCTGGAGCACGGCCTCCAGCGGGCCGAGCTCCTGGACGTCGCCGATCCGCACGTGCGCGCGGAGCGCGGTCGCGCCGTGCCCGAGCTGGAGGAGGGCGGCCTCGGTGGCCCGGCGCTGCACTTCCTCGGGGGCGTACGAGACGGGGCCGGGGGCGTCGGCGGAGAGCGCGGTGTCGGCGTGCGCGTGGGGTTCGGCGGCGGCGGGCAGCAGCAGGTACCCGGCGAGGTCGACCCGAGCGCCGACGGCGGTCAGGCTGCCGGCCGTGCCGACGGCCTCGATGCGGCCGCCGGCGAGGCGGACGTCCACGGTCCGTCCGTCGGTGAGTCTGGCGTGGGAGAGCAGGAGCGAGGTCGAGTCGGCGGTGGTGGCGGCCCCGTCCTCGGGCGGCTGGGGCTGCTTGCTGTCGGCTGACATCAGGCTCCTCAAGGCTCCTCAAGGTCAAGATCACGAAGCGTGGGGCCGAGCCTAGGGGTGCTCGGAGCCGCCTTCGAGGAGGTGCGCAAAAGTCGTACCGACGAGTCCACGAGTGGCCTACGTGACGCCTGGTGAGGGCCGTCGCGGGGACGCGGGGAAACGGATTTGGGTGATGGGCAGGAGACCGTGTAATGTCTTCCTCGCTCGCCCCAATAGCTCAGTCGGTAGAGCGTCTCCATGGTAAGGAGAAGGTCTACGGTTCGATTCCGTATTGGGGCTCTGGTGAGAGGGATCCCGCCTTCGGGCGGGATCCGGATCATCAAAGCGGTGTAGCTCAGTCGGTAGAGCAAGCGGCTCATAATCGCTGTGTCACCGGTTCAAGTCCGGTCACCGCTACAGACAGTAGCCGATTGTGGGGTCGGTCCTTCGATCGGCTACTCTTCTATGCGTTCATCCGTCCATCCGTCCGTCAAGGAGCACTCACGTGGCTGCCACCGACGTCCGCCCGAAGATCACGCTGGCCTGCGTGGAGTGCAAGGAGCGGAACTACATCACCAAGAAGAACCGGCGTAACAACCCGGACCGTCTTGAGATGAAGAAGCACTGCCCTCGCTGCAACTCGCACACCGCGCACCGCGAGACGCGTTAATCAGGCTCGTACACGAGGCCGTCCCCACTAGGGGGCGGCCTCGTGTCGTTTATCGCAACAGATCCAGCAGGAGGTATCGCGTCCATGGCGCTCGACCAGTCCTTCGTGGGCCGGACCTATCCGCCCACCGAGCCCTACGAGGTCGGCCGGGAGAAGATCCGCGAATTCGCCGAGGCGATCGGTGACGCGAATCCCGCGTACACCGACCAGGAGGCGGCCAAGGAACTCGGTCACCCCGATGTGATCGCTCCGCCCACCTTTGTGTTCGCCATCACCTTCAAGGCCGCCGGCCAGGTGATCGAGGACCCGCAGCTGGGCCTCGACTACAGCCGGGTCGTCCACGGCGACCAGAAGTTCTCCTACACCCGGCCCGTACGCGCCGGGGACCGGCTCTCGGTCACCTCCACCATCGAGGCGATCAAGTCCCTCGCGGGCAACGACATCCTGGACATCCGCGGCGAGGTCCACGACGCCTCCGGCGAGCACGTCGTGACCGCCTGGACCAAGCTCGTCTCCCGCGCACCCGAGGGGGTCTGACCATGACCGCGAAGATCGCCTACGACGAGGTCGAGGTCGGCACCGAGCTGCCCGCGCAGACCTTCCCCGTGACCCGCGCCACGCTCGTGCAGTACGCCGGCGCCTCCGGGGACTTCAACCCCATCCACTGGAACGAGAAGTTCGCGGTCGAGGTCGGCCTGCCGGACGTCATCGCCCACGGCATGTTCACCATGGCCGAGGCGATCCGCGTCGTCACCGACTGGGCCGGCGACCCGGCCGCCGTCGTCGAGTACGGCGTCCGCTTCACCAAGCCCGTCATCGTCCCCAACGACGACCAGGGCGCCGAGATCCAGGTCAGCGCCAAGGTCGCCGCGAAGCTGGACGACCAGCAGGTGCGGGTCGACATCACCGCCATGAGCGCCGGGCAGAAGGTGCTCGGGATGTCGCGGGCCGTGGTCCGCCTCGCCTGACGTCACGAGCGTCACGGGCCCGTCGCGGAAGCGGCGGGCCCGTACTCTTGAGCCCGTGCAGCCACTCCACGACGCCCCCCTCGCGCCCCTGACCACCTTCCGGCTCGGCGGCCCCGCCACCCGGCTCGTCACCGCCACCACGGACGACGAGGTGGTCGCCGCGGTCCGCGAGGCCGACGCCACGGGCACCCCGCTGCTGATCATCGGCGGCGGCTCCAACCTGGTCATCGGGGACAAGGGCTTCGACGGCACGGCGCTGCGGATCGCCACCACCGGCTTCGCCCTGGAGGGCACGCGCCTGGAGCTCGCCGCGGGCGAGGTCTGGACGGACGCCGTCGCGCGGACCGTGGAGGCCGGGCTCGCCGGGATCGAGTGCCTGGCCGGCATCCCCGGCTCGGCCGGCGCGACCCCCATCCAGAACGTCGGCGCGTACGGCCAGGACGTCTCGGCCACCGTGACCGAGGTCGTCGCCTACGACCGGCGCGCCGGGGAGACCGTCACCCTCGGCAACGCCGAGTGCGCCTTCTCGTACCGGCACAGCCTCTTCAAGGACCGGCCCGACCGGTACGTGGTGCTGCGGGTCCGCTTCGAGCTGGAGGACGCCGACGGGATGTCGGCGCCGATCAAGTACGCCGAGACCGCCCGCGCCCTCGGCGTCGAGGCGGGGGACCGGGTGCCGCTCGCCACGGCCCGCGAGACGGTCCTGAAGCTCCGCGCGGGCAAGGGCATGGTCCTGGACCCGGAGGACCACGACACCTGGTCCGCGGGCTCCTTCTTCACCAACCCGATCCTCACGGCCGGCGAGTACGAGACCTTCCTCGCGCGCGTGGCCGGGCGCCTCGGCCCGGACGTCACCCCGCCGGCCTTCCCCGCCGGCGAGGACGGCGCCGTGAAGACCTCCGCGGCCTGGCTGATCGACCGCGCCGGCTTCACCAAGGGATACGGCTCCGGTCCCGCCCGGATCTCCACCAAGCACACGCTCGCCCTCACCAACCGGGGCGAGGCGACCACCGAGGACCTCCTCGCCCTCGCGCGCGAGGTCGTCGCCGGCGTCCACGACGCCTTCGGCGTCACCCTCGTCAACGAGCCCGTGACGGTCGGCGTCTCGCTGTAGAGCCGATCCGCCGGTCGGACCTAGTACGCGACGCCGACGCCCTGTCGCACCGTCGACGGGTCGTCGATCATCGCCAGCATCGCGTGGGCCACGTCCGCGCGGGCGAGGGAGCGGCCGCGGGGCGGGGTGCCGCCGACGACCGTGCGGTAGCGGCCGGTGAGCGGCCTGTCGGTCAGCTTGGGCGGGCGTACGGAGGTCCAGTCGGCGCTGCTGGAGGCGAGGTCGGACTCCATGACCCGCAGATCGGCGTAGACGTCCTTGAGGACCGAGTTGACGACCGCGAGGACGGCCTTGTCCAGGAGGGCCTGGCCGTCCGGGACCGGGCCGAGCGGGGCGGCGCTGACCACCAGGAGGCGGCGCACGCTCTCCACCTCCATCGCCGTGAGCACCGAGCGGGTGAGCCGGGCGGCGACGCCCGCGTCCGCCCGGCTGCGGGCTCCCAGGCCCGACAGCACCGCGTCCCGGCCCGTGACCGCCTCACAGAGGGCGTCGGGCTCGGACAGGTCGGTCCGCAGGACCACGAGGCGCTCGCCGGTCACCGTCAGCCGCGCCGGGTCCCGCACGACCGCCGTCACCTCGTGGCCCGCGGCCAGTGCCTGGCGGACTATCTCCCGTCCGATGCCCCCGGTCGCGCCGAAGACGGTGAGCTTCATGTCGCATCCCCCATGGTGGGTAGGTGTTCACGACCGGGAGACCTTCCCGGGCGCCCCTTCTCCGCGGAACCGCGCAACCGCGGCTCGACGCGGGGCCTCAGCCGCCGATCCAGTCGTCGATCCCGGCGAGCAGCTTCGCCCGGACGTCCGTCGGGGCCGCCGATCCCCGTACCGACTGACGGGCCAGTTCCGCCAGTTCCGCGTCCGTGAACCCGTGGTGCCGGCGGGCGATCTCGTACTGCGCCGCCAGCCGCGAGCCGAACAGCAGCGGGTCGTCGGCGCCCAGCGCCATCGGCACCCCCGCGTCGAAGAGGGTCCGCAGCGGCACGTCCTCGTGCTTCTCGTACACGCCGAGCGCCACGTTCGACGCCGGGCAGACCTCGCAGGTCACGCCGCGCTCCGCGAGCTTGCGCAGCAGCCGCGGGTCCTCCGCCGACCGCACGCCGTGGCCGACCCGGGACGCCCGCAGGTCGTCCAGGCAGTCCCGTACCGACGCCGGACCCGTCAGCTCGCCGCCGTGCGGGGCCGCGAGGAGGCCGCCCTCACGCGCGATGGCGAAGGCCCGGTCGAAGTCCCGCGCCATGCCCCGCCGCTCGTCGTTGGAGAGCCCGAAGCCCACCACGCCCCGGTCGGCGAACCGCACCGCGAGCCGGGCGAGCGTCCGCGCCTCCAGGGGGTGCTTCATCCGGTTCGCCGCGACGAGCACCCGCATCCCGAGCCCTGTCTCGCGCGAGGCCGCGTCGAC
The DNA here is from genome assembly GCF_000716445.1 of Streptomyces wedmorensis. Classification (GTDB taxonomy): domain Bacteria; phylum Actinomycetota; class Actinomycetes; order Streptomycetales; family Streptomycetaceae; genus Streptomyces; species Streptomyces wedmorensis. Next base: position 148,576 of record NZ_JNWK01000006.1, on the reverse strand, counting down.
CGCGTCGAGGATGATCTCCAGCGCCGGGATGAGCCCGCCGAGGTGCGGGGCGTACGAGGTGGGGTCGACCTGGATCTCCAGCCACCCGGAGCCGTCCCGCACGTCCTCCTGGGCCGCCTCGCGGACGAGCCGCTGGATGTCCTCGGGGGCGCGCAGGCAGGAGCGGGCGATGTCGTACAGCCGCTGGAAGCGGAACCAGCCGCGCTCGTCCGTCGCCCGCAGCTTCGGAGGCGTACCGCTGCTCAGCGCCTCGGGGAGGTGCACGCCGTACTTGTCGGCGAGCTCGATGAGTGTGGTGGGCCGCATCGAACCGGTGAAGTGCAGGTGCAGATGGGCCTTGGGCAGTGTCGTGAGGTCGCGGTAAACGTGCTCCATCGGCTGATCCTGCCGCACCCGAATGGACGAGGACAGCCCGTTTCCCCGATCGGGACCTTGCTAGAACGCAAAAACGGGCCCCCGGTTCCGGAGAACCGGGGGCCCGACCGGTCCCCGGATCCGGGGACCGAAGGAGACGTCAGTCGCGCGCCTCGGCGAGGAGCTTCTGCATGCGGGACACGCCCTCCACCAGGTCCTCGTCGCCCAGCGCGTACGACAGGCGCAGGTAGCCGGGGGTGCCGAAGGCCTCGCCCGGGACGACCGCGACCTCGGCCTCGTCCAGGATCAGGGCCGCCAGCTCGACCGAGGACTGCGGACGCTTGCCGCGGATCTCCTTGCCGAGCAGGCCCTTCACCGACGGGTACACGTAGAACGCGCCCTCCGGGGTCGGGCAGACGACACCCTCGATCTCGTTGAGCATCCGCACGATCGTCTGGCGGCGCCGGTCGAAGGCGCGCCCCATCTCCTCGACCGCGTCCAGGCTCCCGGAGACGGCGGCGAGCGCGGCGACCTGTGCCACGTTGCTCACGTTGGAGGTGGCGTGGGACTGCAGGTTGGTCGCGGCCTTCACCACGTCCTTCGGTCCGATGATCCAGCCCACGCGCCAGCCCGTCATCGCGTACGTCTTCGCCACGCCGTTCACGACGATGCACTTGTCGCGCAGCTCCGGCAGGACCGCCGGCAGCGAGACGGCGGAGGCGTCGCCGTAGACCAGGTGCTCGTAGATCTCGTCCGTGAGGATCCACAGGCCGTGCTCGACGGCCCAGCGGCCGATGGCCTCGGTCTCGGCCTCGCTGTAGACCGCGCCGGTCGGGTTGGACGGCGACACGAAGAGGACGACCTTGGTCTTCTCCGTGCGCGCGGCCTCCAGCTGGTCCACCGAGACCCGGTAGCCGGTGGTCTCGTCGGCCACGACCTCCACCGGGACGCCGCCCGCGAGGCGGATCGACTCGGGGTACGTCGTCCAGTACGGCGCCGGGACGATGACCTCGTCGCCCGGGTCGAGGATCGCGGCGAACGCCTCGTAGATCGCCTGCTTGCCGCCGTTGGTCACCAGGACCTGGGACGCGTCGACCTCGTAGCCGGAGTCGCGCAGCGTCTTCGCGGCGATGGCCGCCTTCAGCTCGGGCAGGCCGCCGGCCGGCGTGTAGCGGTGGTACTTCGGGTTCTTGCAGGCCTCGACGGCCGCCTCGACGATGTAGTCCGGCGTCGGGAAGTCGGGCTCGCCTGCGCCGAAGCCGATCACCGGGCGGCCGGCGGCCTTGAGTGCCTTGGCCTTGGCGTCGACGGCGAGGGTGGCGGACTCGGAGATCGCACCGATCCGGGCGGAGACCCGACGCTCGGTGGGAGGGGTAGCAGCGCTCATACGGCCCATGGTCCCAGACCGTATAGAGGCCCGACACACAGGTTTCACGGACCGGACAGGACCGGTCATTACCGGTCGTACGCCCGCCCGAAGGCAGGTCGGGCTGGTTTCTGTTCGACGTGGAGCCCTCTGACCACGTATGCTCACTCCTCGTTGGCCCGCACCGACCACATCTCACGATGCGGTACGTTGGGGGACACCGACAAAGGGTCGTAGCTCAATTGGTAGAGCACCGGTCTCCAAAACCGGCGGTTGGGGGTTCAAGTCCCTCCGGCCCTGCTACACACACCGCCAGGTGTTGTGCGCATGTACGTACTTCATTGCACCGCCGTGCGGCTCCACCCGGGCGCGGCACGGCCGACCCGGAATCAGGTGAGAGATCGTGACGGACGCCGTAGGCTCCATCGACATGCCTGATGCCGACGACGAGGCCGCGGACTCCAAGAAGAAGTCCCGCAAGGGCGGCAAGCGCGGAAAGAAGGGCCCCCTGGGCCGTCTCGCGCTCTTCTACCGCCAGATCATCGCCGAGCTCCGCAAGGTCGTCTGGCCGACGCGCAGCCAGCTGACGACGTACACGACCGTGGTGATTGTCTTCGTCGTCATCATGATCGGCCTCGTCACCGTGATTGACTATGGCTTCCAGGAAGCAGTCAAGTACGTCTTCGGCTGACTTTTTGTTCCACCCCATCTGTATCGCAGGAAGAAGCAGCCACCGTGTCTGACGCGAACCTGAACGACGCCTTCGAGTCCGAGTCCGTCGAGGACGAGCTGGACATCGTCGAGGCCGCCGACGAGGACCTGGCAGACGCTGCTGACGACGCTGCCGACGAGGCCGCCGAGGAGCTCGCCCTCGAGATCGAGGACGAGGACGAGGCGGAGTCCGACGAGGACGCCGAGTCCGACGAGGACGCCGAGTCCGACGAGGGCGAGGACGACGACACCGTCGAGGCCGAGGACGAGGACGCCGAGGAAGAGACCGAGGAGGAGGCCGAGCCGGCCGCCCCGGTCGACCCGGTCGCCGCGCTCCGCGAGGAGCTGCGCACCCTCCCCGGCGAGTGGTACGTCATCCACACCTACGCGGGCTACGAGAAGCGCGTGAAGGCCAACCTCGAGCAGCGTGCCGTCTCGCTCAACGTCGAGGACTTCATCTACCAGGCCGAGGTCCCCGAGGAAGAGATCGTCCAGATCAAGGGCGGCGAGCGGAAGAACGTCAAGCAGAACAAGCTCCCCGGCTACGTTCTGGTCCGCATGGACCTGACGAACGAGTCCTGGGGCGTCGTCCGCAACACCCCCGGCGTCACCGGCTTCGTGGGCAACGCCTACGACCCGTACCCGCTGACCCTGGACGAGATCGTCAAGATGCTCGCCCCGGAGGCCGAGGAGAAGGCCGCCCGCGAGGCCGCCGAGGCCGAGGGCAAGCCGGCTCCGGCCCGCAAGCTGGAGGTCCAGGTCCTGGACTTCGAGGTCGGCGACTCGGTGACGGTCACGGACGGTCCCTTCGCGACCCTCCAGGCCACGATCAACGAGATCAACCCGGACTCGAAGAAGGTCAAGGGCCTCGTCGAGATCTTCGGTCGCGAGACCCCGGTCGAGCTCAGCTTCGACCAGATCCAGAAGAACTGATCACACAGGTTTCCGACCAGGTCAGAGTGGCTGTCAAAGCCGCTCTGACCTGCTCGGTTTTTAGCCGCGCGTCTATACCCGTTATCGTTGTGCGGTATGCCTGCATCCGGATGACCGGAAGGCGGGCTGAACACTCTCACTAGGACCCGGAGAGAGCAATGCCTCCCAAGAAGAAGAAGGTCACGGGGCTTATCAAGCTCCAGATCAACGCCGGTGCGGCCAACCCGGCCCCGCCGGTCGGCCCCGCGCTGGGTCAGCACGGCGTCAACATCATGGAGTTCTGCAAGGCCTACAACGCCGCGACCGAGTCGCAGCGTGGCATGGTCGTGCCGGTGGAGATCACGGTCTACGAGGACCGCACCTTCACCTTCATCACCAAGACTCCGCCGGCCGCGAAGCTGATCCTCAAGGCCGCTGGTGTGGACAAGGGCTCCGGCGAGCCGCACAAGACCAAGGTCGCCAAGCTCACCGCCGCCCAGGTCCGCGAGATCGCCACGGTCAAGCTCCCCGACCTGAACGCCAACGACCTGGACGCCGCGTCCAAGATCATCGCTGGCACCGCCCGCTCCATGGGCATCACGGTCGAGGGCTGATCACCCCCCTCTCGTGACCTTCAGTGGTAGGGCCGGCGCGGCCCGCACCACGACTCCATACCTGAACCAACAGGAGAAGCAGTGAAGCGCAGCAAGGCTCTCCGCACCGCGGACGCCAAGGTCGACCGCGAGCGGAACTACGCTCCCCTCGAGGCCGTCCGTCTCGCCAAGGACACCGCCACCACGAAGTTCGACGGCACCGTCGAGGTCGCCTTCCGCCTGGGCGTCGACCCGCGCAAGGCCGACCAGATGGTCCGTGGCACCGTGAACCTTCCGCACGGCACCGGTAAGACCGCCCGGGTCCTGGTCTTCGCGACCGGTGACCGTGCCGAGGCCGCGATCGCCGCGGGCGCCGACATCGTCGGCTCCGACGAGCTCATCGACGAGATCTCCAAGGGCAACCGCCTGAACGAGTTCGACGCCGTGGTGGCCACCCCGGACCTCATGGGCAAGGTCGGCCGCCTCGGCCGCGTCCTCGGCCCGCGTGGTCTCATGCCGAACCCCAAGGTCGGCACCGTCACCCCCGATGTCGCGAAGGCCGTCAACGACATCAAGGGCGGCAAGATCGAGTTCCGCGTCGACAAGCACTCGAACCTGCACTTCATCATCGGCAAGGTCTCCTTCGACGAGACGAAGCTGGTCGAGAACTACGCCGCGGCCCTGGAGGAGATCCTCCGTCTGAAGCCGTCCGCCGCGAAGGGTCGCTACATCAAGAAGGCGACCATCACGACGACGATGGGCCCCGGCATCCCGCTGGACTCCAACCGCACCCGCAACCTCCTCGTCGAGGAGGACCCGGCCGCGGTCTGAACCCCACGGGTTCACTGAGTGGTCAGCCGGCCCCCGTCTCTCTCCGGAGAGACGGGGGCCGGCTCTTTGTTACGGTTCGAGAGACCGTAAAGACGTGGATCAAGGGGTGGGGAACACTCATGAGCAAGTCCGCATGGAAGCGCGCGGGCGTCGCCCTGACGGCCGTGGCCGTCATCACGGGTGTCGCGGGTTGTCAGGACGGCGACGACAAGGCCGGCGCCCCGGCGCAGGGCCACGGGGACGTCACGAAGGTCATCCAGGCCGCGTACGAGAAGACCTCGGCCGCCAAGTCCGCCAAGGTCAAGATGACGATGACCCTGGAGGGCGTCGGCGCGGAGTCCGGCACCATGGAGATGACCGGCGTCCAGGGCTGGGCCCCGGCGGCGATGGACATCACCGTGAAGGGCTCCATGCTGTCCGCGGGCGGCCCGGACGCGCCCGAGCAGATGCGCATGATCATGCTCGACCAGGTCATGTACATGGACATGGGTGCCGAGCAGGCCGCCGAGATGGACGGCAAGCGCTGGATGAAGCTGGACATGAAGGCCGCGGGGGACGCCTCCGGCGACGCCGCGGTGCAGAAGCAGATCACCGGCGGCCTGGACAACATGAACCAGGACCCGGCCCAGCAGCTCGCCCTGCTCCTGGACTCCCCGGACCTGAAGCACATCGGCGCCGAGAAGATCAACGGCATGGAGACCGAGCACTACAAGGGCACGCTCACCTTCGAGCAGATGCTCAAGGCCAACGAGTCGTCGAAGCTCCTCTCCAAGGAGGAGCACGACAAGCTCGTCGCCACCATGAAGAAGGCGGGCCTCAAGGGCTACGACACCGAGCTCTGGGTCACCGCCGACGGCTACCCGGCGCGCATGGACGTCGACATGACCATGGCCCAGGGCACGGTGAACATGCGGGCCGACTACAGCGACTACGGCACCAAGGCCGCGGTCGAGGCCCCGCCGGCCAAGGACACCGTCGACCTCTTCGAGATGATGAAGGACTTCGGCAAGGAGGCCGGTCAGGGCTGATTTGCTCCTGGCCCGGGCCATCACGTACTCTTCCACAGAAGCCAAAGACCGCTGGTCGTTGCTGTGCCCCCTCGGGTGCGGTGGCCGAAGGATCCGCTGACAACGGGCGACCCGCGCAGGTGACTGTGGAAAGTTCCCGGACGTTCTCGTCCGGTCGAGCTCAGCCCCGTGCGCCTGCGCCGGGGCGTTTTGTTTGCCCAGCCCCCTTCTGAGCGGTCCTCATCACCCGGAAGGAGGCCGACGCACTATGCCGACGCCCAACAAGGCTGCATCGGTGGCCGAGCTCAAGGACGCGTTCCAGAGCTCCAACGCCGCCGTGCTGACCGAGTACCGGGGTCTCACCGTCGCGCAGCTCAAGACGCTGCGTCGCTCTCTCGGTGAGAACGCCCAGTACGCCGTGGTGAAGAACACGCTGACCAAGATTGCGGCCAACGAGGCCGGGATCACCGCACTGGACGAGCACTTCGCTGGTCCGACCGCGGTCGCCTTCGTCACCGGTGACCCGGTGGAGTCGGCGAAGGCCCTGCGTGACTTCGCCAAGGAGAACCCGAACCTCATCATCAAGGCTGGTGTCCTTGACGGTAAGGCTCTCTCCGCCGACGACATCAAGAAGCTTGCGGACCTCGAGTCCCGCGAGGTTCTGCTCAGCAAGCTGGCCGGCGCGTTCAAGGGCAAGCAGTCTCAGGCTGCCTCGCTCTTCCAGGCGCTGCCGTCGAAGTTCGTCCGCACCGCGGAAGCGCTTCGCGTCAAGCTCGCCGAGCAGGGCGGTGCCGAGTAATTCGGCTCGCGCATTGATCCACGCCGCCTAGTGCGTGGGTCGTAGCGGGCCGTTACGCCCGCCTCTATGGACACATCGGCACCTGCCGAATTAGTGGAAGGATCGCCCATCATGGCGAAGCTCTCTCAGGACGACCTCCTCGCCCAGTTCGAGGAGATGACCCTCATCGAGCTCTCCGAGTTCGTGAAGGCCTTCGAGGAGAAGTTCGACGTCACCGCCGCCGCGGCCGTCGCCGTTGCCGGCCCCGCCGTCGGTGGCGCTGCCCCCGAGGCCGCCGAGGAGCAGGACGAGTTCGACGTCATCCTCGAGGGTGCCGGCGACAAGAAGATCCAGGTCATCAAGGTCGTGCGTGAGCTCACCTCCCTGGGCCTCAAGGAGGCCAAGGACCTCGTCGACGGCACCCCGAAGCCGGTCCTCGAGAAGGTCGCGAAGGAGGCCGCCGAGAAGGCTGCCGAGTCCCTCAAGGCCGCCGGCGCCTCCGTCACGGTCAAGTAAGACCGTTTCGAGTCGCTGAAGCTGACTCCTGCTCCCGTGTAACGCGGGAGCACCGAAAGGCGATCACCCTTCTGGGTGGTCGCCTTTCGGCGTTCCCCGGGAAGGGCGTGGCGGGGTCCCCGCGGGTCGGCGGAAGCGGAGTATGGTGATCTTCGCCGTGCGCCCCGCACACCGGGGGGCCTTGACGAACCGCACGCAGCGCGCAATTCTCAGGACGCGTCGTCACAACGATCCGTATCCGAGGCATGGATCGACGACTGAACGGGCAGTATCGAGGTGCGCCGCATGGCGCGAGTAGCGCGGAGTTGAGAGCAACGAGGGTCGCGAGGAACTCGCCCTGGACATCAGTGAGCCAAGTGGCTACACTGACCCTTTGCGCTGCCTGTTAGCTGCCCCCTGCCCGTCACCAGGGGCATACCTTCGCATCCGCTTCGTCGACTGACCCCGTCTGACCTGGCCTTTTGGTCATTTCAGGAAATGTCCGCCGGGAAGCGATGCTGGGGGACCGGTACGCGCGTAGTGAGTCCGAGCCCTCGGAAGGACCCCCTCTTGGCCGCCTCGCGCAACGCCTCGACCAATACGAACAACGGCGCAAGCACCGCCCCGCTGCGCATCTCCTTTGCAAAGATCAAGGAGCCCCTCGAGGTTCCGAACCTCCTCGCGCTGCAGACCGAGAGCTTTGACTGGCTGCTCGGCAACGCCGCCTGGAAGGCTCGCGTCGAGGCTGCCCTTGAGTCGGGACAGGACGTCCCCACGAAGTCCGGTCTGGAGGAGATCTTCGAGGAGATCTCCCCGATCGAGGACTTCTCCGGGTCGATGTCGCTGACCTTCCGCGACCACCGCTTCGAGCCGCCGAAGAACTCGATCGACGAGTGCAAGGACCGTGACTTCACGTACGGCGCCCCGCTCTTCGTCACCGCCGAGTTCACGAACAACGAGACCGGCGAGATCAAGTCCCAGACGGTCTTCATGGGCGACTTCCCGCTCATGACCAACAAGGGCACCTTCGTCATCAACGGCACCGAGCGTGTCGTCGTGTCGCAGCTCGTCCGCTCGCCGGGTGTCTACTTCGACTCCTCCATCGACAAGACGTCCGACAAGGACATCTTCTCCGCCAAGATCATCCCGTCCCGGGGTGCCTGGCTGGAGATGGAGATCGACAAGCGCGACCTGGTCGGTGTCCGCATCGACCGCAAGCGCAAGCAGTCCGTCACCGTCCTCCTCAAGGCTCTCGGCTGGACCACCGAGCAGATCCTGCAGGAGTTCGGCGAGTACGAGTCCATGCGCGCCACCCTGGAGAAGGACCACACCCAGGGCCAGGACGACGCGCTGCTCGACATCTACCGCAAGCTGCGTCCGGGCGAGCCGCCGACCCGTGAGGCCGCTCAGACGCTGCTCGAGAACCTCTACTTCAACCCGAAGCGCTACGACCTCGCGAAGGTCGGCCGCTACAAGGTGAACAAGAAGCTCGGCGCCGACGAGCCGCTGGACGCCGGTGTCCTCACGACCGACGACGTCATCGCCACGATCAAGTACCTCGTGAAGCTCCACGCGGGCGAGACCGAGACGATCGGCGAGAACGGCAACGAGATCGTCGTCGAGACCGACGACATCGACCACTTCGGCAACCGTCGTCTGCGCAACGTCGGCGAGCTCATCCAGAACCAGGTCCGCACGGGTCTGGCTCGTATGGAGCGCGTCGTACGCGAGCGCATGACCACGCAGGACGTCGAGGCGATCACCCCGCAGACCCTGATCAACATCCGCCCGGTCGTGGCGTCGATCAAGGAGTTCTTCGGAACGTCGCAGCTGTCGCAGTTCATGGACCAGAACAACCCGCTGTCGGGTCTGACGCACAAGCGTCGTCTCTCGGCGCTGGGCCCCGGTGGTCTGTCCCGTGAGCGGGCCGGCTTCGAGGTCCGAGACGTGCACCCGTCCCACTACGGACGCATGTGCCCGATCGAGACCCCCGAAGGCCCGAACATCGGTCTGATCGGTTCGCTCGCCTCGTACGGCCGCGTCAACGCGTTCGGCTTCATCGAGACGCCGTACCGCAAGGTCGTCGACGGTCAGGTCACCGACGAGGTCGACTACGTCACCGCCGACGAGGAGGACCGCTTCGTCATCGCGCAGGCCAACGCCGCGCTCAACGACGACATGCGGCTCACCGAGAACCGCGTCCTGGTGCGTAAGCGTGGTGGCGAGGTCGACTACGTCCTGCCGTCCGAGGTGGACTACATGGACGTCTCGCCGCGCCAGATGGTGTCGGTCGCGACCGCCATGATCCCGTTCCTCGAGCACGACGACGCCAACCGTGCCCTCATGGGCGCGAACATGATGCGTCAGGCGGTGCCGCTGATTAAGTCGGAGGCCCCGCTCGTCGGCACCGGCATGGAGTACCGCTGCGCCACCGACGCCGGCGACGTGCTCAAGGCCGAGAAGGACGGTGTCGTCCAGGAGCTGTCGGCCGACTACGTCACGGTCGCCAACGACGACGGCACGTACATCACGTACCGCCTGCACAAGTTCTCCCGCTCCAACCAGGGCACCTCTGTGAACCAGAAGGTCGTCGTGGACGAGGGCGACCGCGTCATCGAGGGCCAGGTCCTCGCCGACGGTCCCGCCACCGAAGACGGCGAGATGGCGCTCGGCAAGAACCTGCTCGTGGCGTTCATGCCGTGGGAGGGCCACAACTACGAGGACGCGATCATCCTGTCGCAGCGCCTCGTGCAGGACGACGTCCTCTCCTCGATCCACATCGAGGAGCACGAGGTCGACGCCCGTGACACCAAGCTCGGCCCCGAGGAGATCACCCGGGACATCCCGAACGTCTCCGAGGAGGTCCTCGCGGACCTCGACGAGCGCGGCATCATCCGCATCGGTGCCGAGGTCGTCGCCGGCGACATCCTGGTCGGCAAGGTCACGCCCAAGGGCGAGACCGAGCTGACCCCGGAGGAGCGCCTGCTCCGCGCGATCTTCGGTGAGAAGGCGCGTGAGGTCCGTGACACCTCGCTGAAGGTCCCGCACGGTGAGATCGGCAAGATCATCGGCGTGCGCGTCTTCGACCGCGAGGAGGGCGACGAGCTTCCCCCGGGCGTGAACCAGCTGGTCCGCGTCTACGTCGCCCAGAAGCGCAAGATCACCGACGGTGACAAGCTCGCCGGTCGTCACGGCAACAAGGGTGTCATCTCCAAGATCCTTCCGATCGAGGACATGCCCTTCCTCGAGGACGGCACCCCGGTCGACATCATCCTCAACCCGCTGGGTGTCCCGTCCCGAATGAACCCGGGACAGGTCCTGGAGATCCACCTCGGCTGGCTCGCCAGCCGCGGCTGGGACGTCTCCGGCCTCGCGGACGAGTGGGCGCAGCGCCTCCAGGCGATCGGCGCCGACCAGGTCGCCCCCGGCACCAACGTCGCGACCCCGGTCTTCGACGGTGCGCGTGAGGACGAGCTCGCGGGTCTGCTCCAGCACACCATCCCGAACCGCGACGGCGAGCGCATGGTGCTCCCGACCGGTAAGGCGAGGCTGTTCGACGGCCGCTCCGGCGAGCCGTTCCCGGACCCGATCTCCGTCGGGTACATGTACATCCTCAAGCTGCACCACCTGGTCGACGACAAGCTGCACGCGCGTTCGACCGGCCCGTACTCGATGATCACCCAGCAGCCGCTGGGTGGTAAGGCCCAGTTCGGTGGCCAGCGCTTCGGTGAGATGGAGGTGTGGGCGCTGGAGGCATACGGCGCCGCGTACGCCCTCCAGGAGCTGCTGACGATCAAGTCCGACGACGTGACCGGCCGCGTGAAGGTCTACGAGGCCATCGTCAAGGGCGAGAACATCCCTGAGCCCGGCATCCCCGAGTCCTTCAAGGTGCTCATCAAGGAGATGCAGTCCCTGTGCCTCAACGTGGAGGTGCTGTCCTCGGACGGCATGTCCATCGAGATGCGCGACACCGACGAGGACGTCTTCCGCGCAGCGGAGGAGCTCGGCATCGACCTGTCCCGGCGCGAGCCGAGCAGCGTCGAAGAGGTCTGACGGGAGTCCGGCCCGGGGACTCGGTGACACACCGCCGAGTCCCCGGCCGGCCCCAGGACCCCCGTATCAGACCCCACAGCCTTACAACCCTGAGAGGGATTGACGCATAGTGCTCGACGTCAACTTCTTCGACGAGCTCCGGATCGGTCTGGCCACCGCTGACGACATCCGTCAGTGGAGCCACGGCGAGGTCAAGAAGCCGGAGACCATCAACTACCGCACGCTCAAGCCCGAGAAGGACGGACTCTTCTGCGAGAAGATCTTCGGTCCGACCCGGGACTGGGAGTGCTACTGCGGCAAGTACAAGCGTGTCCGCTTCAAGGGCATCATCTGTGAGCGGTGTGGCGTCGAGGTCACCCGCGCCAAGGTGCGCCGTGAGCGGATGGGCCACATCGAGCTGGCCGCCCCCGTCACCCACATCTGGTACTTCAAGGGCGTCCCGTCGCGCCTCGGATACCTGCTGGACCTCGCCCCGAAGGACCTCGAGAAGGTCATCTACTTCGCGGCGTACATGATCACGTACGTCGACGACGAGCGCCGTACGCGTGACCTGCCCTCCCTGGAGGCGCACGTCTCCGTCGAGCGTCAGCAGATCGAGAACCGTCGCGACTCCGACCTGGAGGCCCGCGCCAAGAAGCTCGAGAACGACCTCGGCGAGCTCGAGGCCGAGGGTGCCAAGGCCGACGTGCGCCGCAAGGTGCGCGAGGGTGCCGAGCGCGAGATGAAGCAGCTGCGCGACCGTGCGCAGCGCGAGATCGACCGTCTGGACGAGGTCTGGTCCCGCTTCAAGAACCTCAAGGTCCAGGACCTGGAGGGCGACGAGCTCCTCTACCGCGAGCTGCGTGACCGCTTCGGCACGTACTTCGACGGCTCGATGGGTGCCGCGGCGCTGCAGAAGCGCCTCGAGTCCTTCGACCTGGAGGAGGAGGCCGAGCGCCTCCGCGAGATCATCCGCACCGGCAAGGGCCAGAAGAAGACCCGTGCGCTCAAGCGCCTCAAGGTCGTCTCCGCGTTCCTGCAGACCGCGAACAGCCCCAAGGGCATGGTTCTCGACTGCGTCCCGGTCATCCCGCCGGACCTGCGTCCGATGGTGCAGCTGGACGGTGGCCGCTTCGCGACCTCCGACCTGAACGACCTGTACCGCCGTGTGATCAACCGCAACAACCGTCTGAAGCGTCTGCTCGACCTCGGTGCCCCCGAGATCATCGTGAACAACGAGAAGCGGATGCTCCAGGAGGCGGTCGACGCCCTCTTCGACAACGGCCGTCGCGGTCGCCCGGTCACGGGCCCCGGCAACCGTCCGCTGAAGTCCCTCAGCGACATGCTGAAGGGCAAGCAGGGTCGTTTCCGTCAGAACCTGCTCGGCAAGCGTGTGGACTACTCCGCGCGTTCCGTCATCGTCGTCGGTCCGCAGCTGAAGCTGCACCAGTGTGGTCTGCCGAAGGCCATGGCGCTGGAGCTCTTCAAGCCGTTCGTGATGAAGCGCCTGGTCGACCTGAACCACGCGCAGAACATCAAGAGCGCCAAGCGGATGGTCGAGCGCGGCCGCACGGTCGTGTACGACGTCCTCGAAGAGGTCATCGCCGAGCACCCGGTTCTGCTGAACCGTGCGCCCACGCTGCACCGCCTCGGCATCCAGGCCTTCGAGCCGCAGCTGGTCGAGGGCAAGGCCATCCAGATCCACCCGCTCGTCTGCACCGCGTTCAACGCGGACTTCGACGGTGACCAGATGGCCGTCCACCTGCCGCTCTCCGCGGAGGCGCAGGCCGAGGCCCGCATCCTGATGCTGTCCTCGAACAACATCCTGAAGCCCGCCGACGGCCGTCCGGTCACGATGCCGACCCAGGACATGGTCCTCGGTCTGTTCTTCCTGACCACCGACGGCGAGCTCCGTGACACCAAGGGCGAGGGCCGCGCGTTCGGCTCCACGGCCGAGGCGATCATGGCGTTCGACGCCGGCGAGCTCGCGCTCCAGTCGGAGATCGAGATCCGCTTCCCCGTCGGCACCGTCGCTCCGCGTGGCTGGGTTCCCCCGGTCGCCGAGGAGGGCGAGCCGGAGTGGCAGCAGGGTGACTCGTTCCGTCTGCGGACGACCCTGGGCCGCGCGCTCTTCAACGAGCTGCTGCCCGAGGACTACCCGTTCGTCGACTACTCCGTCGGCAAGAAGCAGCTCTCCGAGATCGTCAACGACCTCGCCGAGCGCTACCCCAAGGTCATCGTGGCGGCGACGCTCGACAACCTGAAGGCGGCCGGCTTCTACTGGGCGACCCGTTCCGGTGTCACCGTGGCCATCTCCGACGTCGTCGTTCCCGAGGCGAAGAAGGAGATCGTCAAGGGCTACGAGGCGCAGGACGAGAAGGTCCAGAAGCAGTACGAGCGCGGTCTGATCACCAAGGAAGAGCGCACGCAGGAGCTCATCGCGATCTGGACCAAGGCGACCAACGAGGTCGCCGAGGCGATGAACGCGAACTTCCCGCGGACGAACCCCATCTTCATGATGGTTGACTCGGGTGCCCGAGGAAACATGATGCAGATGCGTCAGATCGCCGGTATGCGTGGTCTGGTGTCCAACGCCAAGAACGAGACGATCCCGCGTCCCATCAAGGCGTCGTTCCGCGAGGGCCTCACCGTCCTCGAGTACTTCATCTCCACGCACGGTGCCCGTAAGGGTCTCGCCGACACCGCCCTGCGTACCGCCGACTCGGGTTACCTGACCCGTCGTCTGGTGGACGTCTCGCAGGACGTCATCATCCGCGAGGAGGACTGTGGCACCGAGCGCGGTCTGAAGCTGCGGATCGCGGCGAAGGACGAGACCGGTGTCCTGCGCAAGACGGACGACGTCGAGACCTCCGTGTACGCGCGGATGCTCGCCGAGGACGTCGTCGTCGACGGCAAGGTCATCGCGCCGGCCAACGTCGACCTGGGTGACGTGCTCATCGACGCCCTGGTCAACGCGGGCGTCGAGGAGGTCAAGACCCGTTCGGTCCTGACCTGTGAGTCCGCCGTCGGTACCTGTGCGTTCTGCTACGGCCGTTCGCTCGCCACCGGCAAGCTGGTCGACATCGGTGAGGCGGTCGGCATCATCGCCGCCCAGTCCATCGGTGAGCCCGGTACCCAGCTGACGATGCGTACCTTCCACACCGGTGGTGTGGCCGGTGACGACATCACCCAGGGTCTGCCGCGTGTCGTCGAGCTCTTCGAGGCGCGTCAGCCCAAGGGTGTCGCCCCGATCTCGGAGGCGGCCGGCCGCGTCCGCATCGAGGAGACCGAGAAGACCAAGAAGATCGTCGTCACCCCGGACGACGGCACCGACGAGACGGCGTTCCCGATCTCGAAGCGTGCCCGTCTGCTCGTGGGCGAGGGCGACCACGTCGAGGTGGGCCAGAAGCTCACCGTGGGTGCCACCAACCCGCACGACGTGCTCCGGATCCTCGGTCAGCGTGCCGTCCAGGTCCACCTGGTCGGCGAAGTCCAGAAGGTCTACAACTCGCAGGGCGTGTCGATCCACGACAAGCACATCGAGATCATCATCCGGCAGATGCTGCGCCGTGTGACGATCATCGAGTCCGGCGACGCGGAGCTCCTGCCGGGCGAGCTGGTCGAGCGGTCGAAGTTCGAGACCGAGAACCGTCGTGTGGTCACCGAGGGCGGTCACCCCGCCTCCGGCCGTCCGCAGCTGATGGGTATCACCAAGGCCTCGCTCGCCACCGAGTCGTGGCTGTCGGCGGCGTCCTTCCAGGAGACGACCCGAGTCCTGACGGATGCGGCGATCAACGCCAAGTCCGACAGCCTCATCGGCCTCAAGGAGAACGTCATCATCGGTAAGCTCATCCCGGCCGGTACGGGTCTGTCCCGCTACCGCAACATCCGGGTCGAGCCGACCGAGGAGGCCAAGGCCGCGATGTACTCGGCCGTCGGCTACGACGACATCGACTACTCGCCGTTCGGCTCGGGCTCCGGCCAGGCCGTGCCGCTGGAGGACTACGACTACGGTCCGTACAACCAGTAAGCAGTGCGAAACCGAAGGGCGGTCACCCCGTGTGGGGTGGCCGCCCTTCGGCGTTCCTCCGTGAGGAGGGATCAGCGTGCGGCCATTTCCCAGACCGCGACGAGGACGCCGGCGCTCGCGGTCAGCGCGGCGATGCTGGCCAGCGGCCAGCGGGCGCGTTCCAGCGAGTCGAGGCGGGCCTCGTGGTCGGCGAGCTGCTTGTCGGTCTGGTCGCTGCGCTGCACGAGCAGCGCGAGCGAGCCGTCGACGCGGGCGAAGCCGGCCTCCAGGGTGCCGCGGAGTCGCTCCAGTTCGAGGGCGACGGCGACGGGGTCGTTCGGATCAGACTCGGTCATCGGCACCGCCCGGGGTGCTGCGCAGCCAGGACGGCAGCAGGTTCTGCACCAGGTCGAGGGCCATCACGCGGGCCAGCCCGCCGGCGACGGCCAGCGCCCCGGCGACCCAGGGGAGGGTCGCGGGGATGCCGGAGGCGTCGACGATCGCGGGCAGGACGACGGCGATGCCGACGGCGGACTGGAGGACGGTTCGGGCCGTGCGCTTTGCGGCATCGGACATCGGTGTGCTCCTTGGTGGGGGGTTACTTCGTGAAGGGGACCTTGAGGGCGTTCCAGGACGCGGCGCCGGGGACGCCGTCGGCGTCGGAGCCGCGGAAGCCGAGCTTGTGCTGCCACTTCGCGTAGCTGAGCCGGTCGGCCTCGCCCCAGCGGGGGCTGGGGCCGACGGTGTACGCGGAGCAGCCCTCGGCGACGAGGCGGCGGCCCATGGCCGTGATGATCGGGGAGCTCGTCTCCTTGCGGAAGAACGAGGAGCCGGGGAACGGCTGGAGGCGGGGTGCGGCGGGCTTGCCGGCCGGGATTCCGGCGGGCGGGTTCTTGATGGGGGCCGCGGCGAGCCGCTTCTGGACCCGGTCGCGCATGCCGGGCATGCCGAAGCCCTTGGGGTCGCTCTTCCAGTCGGACCATTCGAGGTGGCCGATGACGGACTTGGCGCCCCATCCGTGGGCCCGGCAGAGGGCGGCGGAGACCCGTTCGATGGCGTCGAGCTGGGCGGCCGGCCAGGGGTCGCTGCCGTTGCCGAGGTTGATGCACTCGAAGCCGTAGAAGCGGGAGTTGCCGTCGACGGCGTTGGAGCTGCCCTGGTGCTCGCGCGGGGCGGGCGGGCGGTCGCCGTACGTCTCGGTGACGACGGCCCGGAGGACCGACGGGTCGCCGCCGCCGGCGTGGTTGGCACGGCCGGAGGCGACGAGATGGACGGAGCCGTCCTTGGCGATCACACCGTGGCAGAGCGGGCCGGGCAGGCCGTCGTAGCCGTTGTAGCAGAGCTCGACGGAGGAGGCGGTGCCGCTGGAGACGGTGTGGTGGATCATCACACCGGCGACCGGGCCCCAGGCTCCCGCCTGGTTGCGGTTGTGGGTGCGCCAGCCGGGGTGTTCGACGACGGTGACGCCTTCGGCGCGGAGCGCGGCGAGGAACCGGTCCGCGGGCAGGGGAGTGGCCATCTGGTGTCCTCCGGACATGAAAAGGGCCCGCACTCGGGCGGGCGTACGTACGGGTGGGGCGGTGGCGGTTACGGGGCGGGCTCGGGCTCCGGGGCCGGCTGGGGCTGCTGGGCGGCCGGGTCCCAGGTGGCGCAGAGGGCGGCGTAGGTCGCGCGGCGGCCCTCGAAGTCGGCGAGCGCGGCGGCGACGGCCCGCTGGACGGCGGTCGGGTCGGGCACGGCGGGGACGCCGTCCTTCGCCTCGACGACGATCAGGCCGTAGCCGCGCAGGGTGGCGTCACCCGTGCCGGCCCTGGCGAACTCCGCGCTGACGTGCACCGACGGGTACTCGCCGGTGAACGGGTCCCGCTCAAGGGTGTAGCCGAGACCGTTGTCGAAGACGCGTACGGAGAGGGTGTGGCCGTTCTCGGTGACGGTGGCGCGGCCGGCGTAGTCGATGGCCACGCCCCAGGGCTGGGTGGGGTCGATGTTCACGGTGTGCTCCTCGATGGCCTCGTCGGCCAGGGTGGGCGGACGGTCAGGTCTGGGTGCCGTACATGCTGACGGGCTGGGCGTACACCGTGCCGGAGGCGCTGGTGACCACGGCGTGGATCTCGACGGTCATGACCTTGCCGAACTTGTTCGGCAGGTCGACCGGGAGCAGACCGGTGTAGTCGAACACCTGCCCGGCGTTCACGGTCGGGCCGAACGGCTGGCCGTCGACCATGACCTTCACCTGGCCGGTCGCTCCGCTGGACGCCTTCGTGTACATCGACAGCCGCATCTTGGGCTGCCAGACCGGGTTGAAGGACATGGCGATGGCGGTGAAGGACGTGCTCGTGGTGGACGGCCACTTCGCCACGTTCACGTGGTCCACCGGCGGCATCAGCTGCAGCCACGGCCTGGCCAGGCCGCCGGTCGCGATGTCGTCCGCGAAGAGCTCGTGGTTGTAGGCGTCGAAGACCCGGAGGACCGGCTTGGGGGTCGGCGGGTTCGGGGGCGGGTTCTCGGGCGGGATGGGGCGGATCTCGTTGAGAGGAGGACGGGTGTTGACCGCTGTGGACAGGGCCTGGATCCGGCGCTCCATCTGGACCAGCCGGTCGATGATGTTCTCGGGCAGTAGAGCCATCAGCCCTCCTCAAGTGAGAGTTCGGCGGTGTCGGGCCGGCCGCGCTCGGCCGGCCGGACCTTGACGCCGACGATGCGGTAACGGGAGTCGAGGCCCGTCGGGTGCCATTCGTCGGTGATGCGGATGCGGGCGGTGCGCCCGAGGAGCGTCGGGGGGACGATCCCGCCGAGCCGGATGCTGATCTCGGGGATCTGCACGGACCCCCACGGCGTGTCGACTTCTGCCTGGGCGAGCGCGTTCAGCTTGGTCTTGTCGCTGATGTCGTTGTGGTCCGAGGACATGTCGATCTGGGGCCAGAGGTCCGGGAGCGCCTTCGACGGCTGCTTGACGTCGGACAGGGTCGGCCTGGACTCGGTGCCCGCGTTGCTGTTGGTCGAGGCACCGCGGGCCAGGGCGTGGGTCCCGCCGCGGGTGGCGTCGTCCGGAATGGAGTACGACAGGATCGCGCCGGGCCGGTCGAAGACCATGTCGGTGGCGCCGGTGCGGATGGGCGCGCCGAGCTTGAGCTGGCGGACCCGCGTGCCGTCCTCCGGGTTGCGGTAGACCTGGATCTGGTACTCGAGGCCCTGGGCGATGAGCTGGTCGAGGGCCTCCTGGTAGCCGGTCTCGTCGCCGTACCGCCAGGACGCCGTCCGCAGGGTCTTGGACAGCTCGTCCGGGTCACCGACGTCGATCTTGCTGACGCCCAGGCCGTCCGACAGGCTGCGCCAGAGGCTGCGGGCGATGGTGAACTGGTCGGTCGGCTGGAGGAACGGCGTCTCGAACTCGTCCGTACGGATGCGGCGCCGGGCCGCGTACGAGTCGAAGGTGGAGGCCTGGATTCCCAGGGTCAGCACGCCGCGGCCACTGGACTGCAGGTCGGTGGTCCAGATGATGCCGCCCCACCACAGGTCTCCGCCGCGCTCCAGGTAGACCGTGGTGCGGCCCGGCTTGATCCGGTGGGCCCGCTCGGCGATGGCACGGTCGGGGATGGGGATGGTGCCGGACAGGGAGCCGGCCCGGCCGATGTAGTCCTCGAACGACACGTCCCGCAGCGGCAGGATGTCGAGGGTCGTGTCGGTCCGGAGGTCGCAGAAGATGGCCCGGTAGGGCGTGTCGATTGCCATGGACAGCCCCCTTTACAGGACGTAGGTCGCGGAGATGCGCACGGTCCGGCCGGAGACGAGCGCGCCGTTGGGCGACCAGGTGCGCAGGTTGACCTGACCGCCGGACGAGATGTAGGCGCCGCCGTTGGCGAAGCCGTCGCAGGCGGAGGCCTCGTAGTCGAAGGCCGGGCGCCATCCGGAGGGCAGGGTGCACAGCGGCTCGTCGGTGATGTTGCCGGCGCTGTCGGCGGTGATGGTGGTGCCGTTGCGGGAGACGGTGATCAGGACGGTCGCGAGGCCCCGGGTGCGGCGGGCGGAGAAGGCCACGACCGTCCAGCCGGTCAGCGCGGTCGTCCCGGTGTTGGTGGTCTCCACCTCCACCGGCGGCTGGTAGTTCACCCAGGCGGTGCCGTTCCAGCGCTGGATGACGCCGTAGTTGTCGCGGAACTGGCCGACGTACGTGCCGGTCGAGACCGTGCCGCTGGGGGCGACACCGCCGATCTCCTTCGGGTACGCGACCCAGCCGAGGCCGTCCCAGCGCTGGAGGAAGTGGGCGTTGTCGTTGTCCTG
The DNA here is from genome assembly GCF_000716445.1 of Streptomyces wedmorensis. Classification (GTDB taxonomy): domain Bacteria; phylum Actinomycetota; class Actinomycetes; order Streptomycetales; family Streptomycetaceae; genus Streptomyces; species Streptomyces wedmorensis. The sequence continues at coordinate 129,207 of NZ_JNWK01000006.1, read as the reverse complement.
GTACTGGCCCGGGTAGGAGCCGGGGACGCCGGCGTTGTTGTAGACGGGCAGGATGCCGCCCACGCCGACGACGGTGGTGCGCAGGTCCGTCGAGGCCCCGCCCACCCAGTCGATGCCGCCGGTGCCGGCCGAGGCTCCGGCCTTCACCTTGACCGAGAAGAGGGGAAGGGAGAGCGGGGGCGCGACCGGGGCGTCCGGCGTGGCCTTCGGCTGTCCCTTGACGATCTCCAGGACGGCCTCGCTGCGGGTGAGGCTGTCGAACTCGTCGTCGTACACGCGCAGGACGACGAGGTCGATGCGCGGGTTGAGCGGGTCGCCGTCGCCGAAGGTGAGGACGGTGTCCGCGTCGAGGGTGACGGGGTAGGCGCCCTGGTTGTTCGGGCCTTGGACGACGGCGCGCCCGGCGTAGACGGTCGCCGTCATGGGGCCGCTGGAGCTCATCCAGAGGCCGCCGACCCGGAACTTGCCGTCGATCGTGCCGGGCAGGATGCCGGAGCGCGAGGCGAGCGGGTTGGCCGGGGTGGTGGCGCCGTGGGCGGTGAGGCGGGTGGTGACTCGGGTCTGTCCGGTGGGCGGGAGCCAGCCGCTGCGCAGAGCCATGGTGTTCTCCTGTCGGGTGGGTGGATCCGGGACTACGGCAGCGGGTCGACCTTGATGAACGTGTTGTCGAAGCCGGCCTTGAGGGTGAGGGTGTTGGTGATGACCCGGAAGAAGGCCGTGAGCGTGTACGTCGCGCCCGCGGTCAGGCCGGAGTAACGGCGGGTGTTGGCCAGCGAGATCATGTTCTGGCTGGCGCCGATCACCGCGTAGTCGTCCTCGAGGTCGTTGACGACGGTGGCGCCCTGGGTGAGCTTGAGCGCCATGTACGCGTAGTGGTCGTTGCTCCCCGACTTCATCTTGGCGCCGAAGCTGACGGCGACGGTCCTCGACGGCGGGGCGACGAAGCTGACCGTGAGCGGGTTGGTGGCGCGGCCCGCGAGCGTCGACGTGTACGTGATCGAGGTGGTGTCGCCGTAGTCGCCGTTGTCGACGAAGGCGCCGACCGCCACGGCCGGGATCCACGCCGAACCGTTCCAGCGCTGGAGCTGGCCGGTCGCCGTGTCGCGGTACTGGCCGGTGTAGCTCGCCGGCGTGGCCGAGGCGGTGTTCGGCATGATGCCGCCGAGCGCCGCCGGGTACGGCACCCAGTTGCCGCCGTCCCAGCGCTGGAGCGTGTTGGCGGCGTCCTGGTACTGGCCCGGGTAGGTGCCCGGGCCGGTCTGGCCCTCGGCAGGGAGGATGCCGCCGAGCGAGACGACCGTGCTGCGCAGGTCCTTGAGCGAGGTGTTCCACGGGATGCCGCCGTTGCCCGCGCTGGCGCCGGCCGGGACCACCACCTCGTACAGCGGCAGGCAGCGTGCCGGGATGAGCGGGACCTTCGGGGTCTGCTCCGGGGTGCCCTGGATGATCTCGAGCTTCGCCTCGGTCTTCGTCGAGGAGTCGTAGAGGGTGTCGTAGATCTTCAGGACGATCACGTCGATGCGGCCGTACTGGGCGTTGCCCGGCGTGAAGGTGACGGTCGTGGCGGTCGGCAGCGTCACCGGGTAGGCGCCCTGGGTGATCTCGCCCTGGATGACGGCCCGGCCTTCGGAGACCGTGGCCGTCATGGCGCCGGAGCCGAAGGTCCAGAAGCCGGCGAGCCGGAACGCGCCGTCGTACGAGCCGGGCAGGACGCCGGAGCGGACCTGGACGGGGTTGGACATCGTGGTGACACCGGTCTGGGTGAGGCGGGTGTCCTCGCGGGTCTGGCCGGTCTCGGCGACCCAGCTGCTGCGCAGGTTCATGGGGTTTCTCCGATCGAGGAGTCGAGGCGGGGGAGGGACGGGATCGGGGGTCGATCCGGTGGAGTCAGGACCTGATCCACTCGGCCGAGAGGTTGCAGGAGTAGCCACCGCCGCCGAGGGTGCGCACCGCGGTCGGGTTCGTCTGGTACGCGGAGAGCTGGACCGTGCTGCCGGCGGTGAGCTTGATGAGGCCCTGGCCGCCGACGACGACGGGGCCGCCGCCCGCGGGCGTGAGCCAGGTCATCCGGGGCACGCCGACGCCGCCGACGACGACGCGGGTGCCGCGCATGCCCTCGAAGGAGTCGCTGGTCCAGGCGGTGTGGCCGGAGACGCGCCACCAGCCGGTGCGGGGCACGGTGAAGGTGTCGGTCCCGTTCCAGCCGTTGAAGTCGTCGATGTCGACGGTCTGGAGGGTGACCGGGGTCCACACGGCGAAGGGGATGGACTGGTAGGACGTCTGCGAGGCGCTGAACAGGATCGTCGCCTTGCCCTCGGCGTACTGCCAGGCGGTGCCGTCCCAGCGCTGGAGCACTCCGGCGTTGTCCCGGAACTGGCCGGTGTACGAACCGGTCGTCACCGTGCCGTGCGGCGCGATGCCGCCGATCGCCTTGGGGTACGAGACCCACGTCGAGGTGGCGCCGTCCCAGCGCTGGAGCAGCCCGGCGGTGTCCCGGTACTGGCCGGTGTACGCGCCCTTGAAGCCGCTGGTGGGCATGATCCCGCCGAGCGCGACGACCGCCCAGTGCTGGGTGGTGACCGCGGTGGCCCACTGCACGCCGCCCGTACCGGCCGAGGTGCCCTTCGGGACCCGGATCGTGTAGAGCGGGAGCGTGCTGCCGGCGCCGCTCGCCGGGGCGACGGGGTTGGCCGCGGGGGCGCCCTTGACCAGGCGCACCACGGCTTCGGTGGTGGCGCCCTGGTCGTAGCCGCCGTCCACGACGGCCAGCTCGATCAGGTCGATCCGGTCGTACTGCGGGTCGCCGTCCCCGAGGGTGAAGGCCTCCGGGGAGGTGACGGCGACGAGGTAGGAGCCCTGGGCGGTGTCCTTGCCCTGGAGGATCGCGCGACCGGTGCCGATGGTGCACTGCATCGGGGTGCTGCCGGTCAGGACGAAGCCGCCGGGGACGATGCCCGACCGCGAGCGCAGCGGGGTCTCCTCGGGAGTCTGGCCGCTGGGGGTGAGCAGGGCGGCGAGGGTCAGACGGGTGTCCTCGCGGGTCTGGCCGGTGGACTGGAGCCAAGCGGCGCGTACGGTCATGGGTCACCTCTCCGGAAGGGGGGCGGGCGGTCGGGGTGGAGGAACGGCTCGGGGCCGGCGGTGACCACGCCGTGGCGTGCTCTCCGCCGGCCCCGAGGGGACGGTCAGCGTGCGGCGGTCACCACTCGGCGCTCCGCCAGCGCACCGTCATCAGGGAGGCCGCGGTGCCCTCCTCGGGCCGGAACGACAGGTCGGTCAGGCCGGGCTCCAGCACGAACAGCTCCTCCGGAGTGGAGTCGGCCATCGCGGTGTGCAGCCGGGAGGCCGAGTTGTTGAGCATGACCGTGCCCGCGCGCGTGTCGACGGTGAGCTCGTCGCCGGCGGCCAGGTCGATCGCGTACCGCAGGCGGCGCCTGGTGACGCGCTCGGTGACGGCCGGCATGGAGCACGGGCCGCGGAAGACGATCACCGGGTGGGTCGCGGCCGAACCGGTGTTGTCGATCACGACGTCACCGGTGCTCGTCGCCTTGCCCCAGCTGAGTGGCCAGGTCAGCGGCCAGGTCAGGCCCGACTCGGGCTGCGGGGGAGTCGTCGTGACGGTCTCCTCCTTGACGGCGTACCGACGGGGGTCGGACGCCAGCCACTGGACGGACATGCGGGAGCTGCCCTGGGTGGCGAAGCCCTGGTCGGCGGGGACCACGCGCTGGGCGATCCGGGCGCGCACGGCGAGCAGTTCGCCGTGCAGCCGGACGGTGAGCCAGCGCTCCTCGTCGAGGAGAGCGAGCGCCTGCCGCAGCGCGCGGACGGCACCGGCCGTGCCGCTGTACTCCGGCATCAGCACGATCGTGCCGCCGACCTTGCGCGGCTTGGCGAACCTGGCACCGGGCCAGGCGCCGTGCGAGGTGGGACGGTCCGCGTCGGACGAGTCGTACTCGGGCAGGTCCTCCCAGCCCGAGAGGCCGGACTTGTCGACGGCGAAGGGGGTGCCGGGCCCGATCAGAAGCCCGGCCCACTGCATCTGCCCGTCCTGGGTGATCAGCGAGCCGGGCGCGAGGTCGGCGGTGTAGGTGTTTCCGGCGTACGGGGTCGTGGTCTCGGCCATGTGGCCGTCACCTCACTTGGGATGGGGTCAGCGGTGGGCGGACGGGCGCGGGGCGAAGAGCGGGCGTCAGCGGTGGGCGGTCGCGAGGAACAGCAGGTCCTCGGCGGTCGACCGCGGGCCGGCGCCGGGCTCCTCGTGGAAGTCCCGGATGCGGTGCGGCTGCGGAAGCGGCTCGGTGAGCGCGGGGACGCGACGGTTCTCCAGCTGGGAGAGCGAGTCGATGCGGTAGTCGTCCGCGCTTCCGGGCGAGACGATGCCGCCCTCGGCGAGCATCGGGATCTTGTCGAGTTCGACGCCGAACTTCTTGTCGGTGAGCGGGATCTCGAAGCTGAGCTTGTTGAGCCCGTCGATGATCCAGTTGACGAAGGCGATCAGACCGTTGATCGGTCCCTTCACGACACCGATGACCGCGCTCAGACCACCCTTCACCAGGTCGCCGATGCCCCGCAGGGCGTTGCTCACCGCGTCCTTGGCGGTGCGGAAGAAGCCGGGGATCTTGTCGGTGATCCACTTGGCCACCGGCTCGACGGCGCTCTTGATGCCACCGATGGTGCGGGACGCGATGCCGCGCAGCGCGTTCGAGGCGGAGGACACGGCGGAGCCGATCTTGGAGATCCCGCCGATCACCGAACCGACGATCTTGAGCCCGGTCTTGAAGACGGTCAGGTACGCCTTGACGTACGTGCCCACGGCCTCGCCGAGGGTCTCCATGAACGGCTGGATGAACTTCCAGACCGCCTGGAAGCCCTTCAGCGCCTGCTGGAGCACCTGCTTGATGATCCGCTGACCGGTCTCGGAGTTGACGGCCAGTTCGATCAGGTACGCCGCGATGGGCACGATCAGGCCGACGACGAAGCCGAGCGGGTTGGCCCGCATGGCGACGTTGACGCCTGTCATGGCGACCGAGGCGATGGTCATCACGATGCCGAAGGTGCCCATCAGGCCGGAGATGACGTCCGTGATGGGCAGCAGCGGCAGCAGGATGCCGAGGATCATGCCGGCGCCGGTGCCGATCTTCCCGGCGGCGGTACGGGCCTTGCCGGCGGCGGTGCCGAGCCGCTTGACCTTGGGGGGTGCGGTGGACTGCTTGATCTTGGTGACGGCGGTGGCGGCGCCGGAGGCGTTCTGGCCGAGGGTGCGGAGGGTGGTTCCGGAGCTCTTGACGCCGGCGGCGAGGGTGCCGATGCCGCTCGCCGCCCGCTGGGCGTCCGCCCGCAGGTTCTTCAGTACGCCGCTCGCTCCGCCCAGCCCCTGCCGCAGGGTGTTCATCGGCGCGATGGCCACGCGGAATCGGGGCATGGCGACGAGCGCGGCACTCATGCGCGTGCTCCTCGCGCCTTCACGAGGTACATGAGCGCGTCGGCCGTGCCGTGCGGGTCACTGTTCCGGGCCGCGTGGTAGTGCTCGATGTGCAGCCCTGGCCCGGCGGCGCCGGCCTGGGCGCCGCCCTGGCCCATGCGGGCGCGGCGGGCGGTGAGGGCGAGCAGCCGGTCCAGCTTGGACAGCGGCAGGACGGCCTCGGCCTCGCCGGCCTCGGCGAGGATCGCCGGGACACCGCCGTGGCGGGGCATGACGACACCACCGGTGGCGAGCATCGGGATGGTCGGCAGGTTGACGCCGAACGTCTTGCCGCCGACGACCGGGACCCAGCCGGGGACGCTGACCTTGACGCGGTTGAGGCTGCTGATCATCGAGTTGATGAGGCCGATGACGGCGTTGATCGGGCCCTTCACACCGCTCTTGATGCCGTCGAACGCCCGGGACGCGATGTCCTTCAGGCCGTTCCAGATGGACGACATCTTGTCCTTGACCGCGCTGAACGCGTTCGGGATCGCGGACTTGATCCAGTTCACCACCGGGGTGATGACGGCCTTGATGCCGTTCCAGACGGTGCTGATGACCTTCTTGATCGCGTTCATCACCGTGGTGATGACGGTCTTCCAGATCTTCACGTACGTCTTGATGACCGTGGCGACGGCCTTCACGACGGTGGAGATGGCCTTCTTGATGCCGTTCCAGACCGTCTTGATCAGGTTTCCGGCCTGCTTCATGATCGGGCCGATGGCCTTCATGACCGTGCTGATCACGGTCTTGATGGCGCCGAACGCCTTCTTCATGACGTTCTGCATCGTCTTCGAGCGCAGCGCCATCTCGACGATCGTCTCGATGAGCGGCATGAAGAGTTCGAGCAGGCGGACCAGGAAGTTGCCCTTCATGGACTTGTTGAGCTTGTCCTGGCCCTTGGCGGCCTTGCCGGCGCCGGACTCGTACTTGCCGAGCTTGCCACCGGCCGACTGGGCCGTGTCGCCGGCCTTCTTCATGGCCCGCTCGGCCTGCTCCGAGGCCGTCTTCAGGTTCTTGAGCTGGGTGCCGGAGCCCTGGGCGGCGGTCTTCAGGTTCTTGAGCTGACCGTTCGCCGCCTTCCCGGCGTCGCCGACCTTCTTGACCGAGGCACCGGCACCGGACGCCTGGCTCTTGAGCTTGCCGACGGCGGTGGACGCGTTCCTGAGATTTCTGACGAGAGACATGGGTTACCTCCTTTCGGGGTGGGATGGGGTCAGTTGCCGTCGAGGGTGGAGTTGAGCCGGCCCGTCTCCGAACGGAGCTCGCGCAGGGCGTTCTGGAGCGGCTGGATCTTGCCCGTGAGGGTCTCCAGGGCGGAGGCCGAATCCCGCACGGGACCCGCCTTGGGGATCATCTCGGGCTTGAAGTCCTTCGCGGCGAGGACGAGCTTCCCGATCCCTTCGGCGACCTGGGTGACGTGCAGGGGGTTGGCCTTGCCCGTGTGGTCGACGATCCGGCCGATGCTGTTGGCGACGGTGGAGAACGCGGTCAGGTTGATCCGGCCGATGGCGTCGGCGATCTTCTGGAGGGCCTCCACCGCCTTTTGGGCCTTGCCCGGGGTCGGCATCCTGCCGAAGTGGCGGAGGAAGTCGGGGGCCCGGTTGTTGAACTTGAGGAGCTCGCCGTTCAACGGCCCCAGCTTCTGGGTCAGGGCCTCGGCCCTGGCGGCGTTCGTCCCGTCCTGCACGATGTCGGCGAGGCTGGTGCCGCCGTTCCACTTCCGCGCCTCGCGCGCCTTGACGGCGCCGAGCGTCTCGCGCCCCCAGCCACCGTCGGCGTTCTTGGTCCAGATCAGTTTCTGGTCGCGTAGCGCAGGGGTGTCGCCGCGGCGCTTGGTCGACACATACCGGAACCCGTTGACGATCGCGCCCCTGATGCCGGGCAGCAGGGTGACCAGTGCGAGGCCTGCGAGGGCCGCGGCGAGCCAGTGCTGCCACTTGACGTCGGCGCCTGGCTCCTTGCTCTCGTACCACTTCTCCCAGGCCGCGGCGATGCCGCCGAGGAACGGCGTGGCCTCCAGGAGTTCGACGTTCTTGTTCTTCGTGACCTCGGTGTGGATTTCCTTGATCTGGGCGATGACGGGGAGGAGGAAGTTCTCCGTGGCGATCTTCGGGGTGACGTCGATCAGGTGCTTCTTCAGCGCGGAGGCGACCGCCGAGGTGGTTTCGACGAACGGCTTGTCCTCCTTGGTCTTGTCGTCCGTGTTTTCGATCTTGTACTTGACCTCTTGCTTGGCCTCTTCGAACAGGGCCTTCTTGAGGTCGGCGATCTCTGTGGAGAGGTCGTCGGGGGTCTTTGCCATGGTTGCTCCGCTTCCGGCCCGTGAGGGCCAAGCGCCGAAAAGCCCCTGCCGGCGGCGGCAAGGGCTCGTTCGTGCGGGGGCGGCCGGGGCGGCTAGGCGTCCTCGGTCCGGCGGGGGGCGCGGCGCGTCGTCGCGAGGGCGTCGTTCCAGCCGGCGGTGTACGCGAGGGTCTCGTAGCGGGAGACCTCGGCGTACAGCGTGCCGAGCAACGCTCTCTTGTCGAGGGCGACGGGTCCGTCGAGGAGCTGGCGGAGGCGGTCCTGGAGCGGGATGTGCGGTCGCGATGCCTCGGCCTGCTGAGTCATGGACGCCTGCCTTCCGGTTGCTTGCCCGTGCGTGTGTGGCGGCGCCGCGGAGTGAGGAGCGGGGGCACCACGTGTTCGAACTTCTGTGCGAACAGAGTGTGGAACATCTGTTCGATGTTTGTCGAGCGGGAAACGCCTGACGGTGTGTCTTCTTGCGCGTTTTTCGAACGCGTTGGCAGCTGAAACGGTCATGAGTTCGACCGGGTAACCTGGAGGACGCGTTCCCCGAACCGACCACGTTGGGGGACGAGGGGCGCGAGGGGCGCGCGGGGACCCCAGGGGGCTGGAAGGCAGCACTGACGCATGGATACGGAGCCGGGCGCTGGTCGCCGGGAGCGGGTCGTCGACTGGCTTGCGGCCCACCCCGACCTGCCCCACCTCTTCGCCTACCTCTCGGAGCTCGTCCACGTCTCCGGGTACGCCCCCGAGGAACTCGTCGTGATCCCCAGGGCCGAGGTCGACAGGCGCGAGACGACCGCCTTCACGTCCGGCTGGGCCGAGGCCGTCTCGGACGAACTGCCCCGCATCCGCAGGGAGTACGAGAAGCGCGTCGCCGACGCCTACGCGCAGGGGCAGGGTGACGCGCGTGGAATCCGCCGCCCCCAGCGCCGTACGGACGCGGGCCAGGAAGGCGGCGCCCGGGTCATCGCGCTGCCCTTCGCCCGGCTCCTCGAACCGCCCGCGGCCGTCGTCGAGGCCGAGGAGCGCGTACGCAGGGAACGCGAGCTGTTCGAACAGCGGGCCGAGACCGGACCGCGGACCGAACCCGAAGAGCGCCCGGCCGCCGGCCGGCGAACCGACGCGGGACAGCGGACCGGAAGCGAGCCGGAGCCCGAGCACCAGAAGGAACCCGAACCGGAGCCGGAGCCCGACCTCCTCGTGACCGCACAGGAGAGCCGGACCCGCCGGAACGCCCAGCCGGTACGGAAGGTCGTACGCGGCAAGGGCGGCCGGCCGATCGTCCCGCCGCTGGCCGGGGTGCCCGTCCAGGCCGGACCGTCCGCCGACCGCCGCGACGCCGACCCGGGCGACCCGGACGCGCGCGCGAGCAGGGGGCGGAGGCTGTCCGACCGGGCCAGGGCCCTGGAGAAGGACATGACCGCCGAACGGGCAAAGGAAGAAGCGCCCCCGGAGCCCACTCCCTGACGGGAAGGGGCTCCGGGGGCCGCGGGATCACCCGAAGAAGCGGGCGATGGCCTGGGGGGAGACGGCCTCGCCTCCCTCGGTGGACGGGCTCTGCCCGTCCTGGTCCGCCTGCTCTCCGTCCTTGTCCTTGTCGGAGTCGCCCGGACGGGGGACGGGCGTCGGTGCCTCCGGCGGGTCGGAGTCCTCGCCTGTGTTGACGCAGGCGAACATCCAGTTCGACACGGCCAGATGGTCCACCGTGGCGGCGAGCAGATGGTCGCTGATCGACCACTCGGCGGCCTCGCCGTGCAGGTCGCGATGGACGGAGCTGTCCCGCGGCAGGTGCTTGATCAGCACCATGAGGCGACGGCTGGAGAGCTCCCCACGGTGCCAGTCGAGGAGGTCGACCCCGTAATAGCGGATGAAGTCCGCCTCAAGGGCCTCGGCGTGTTCATCGACGAACTCGACGAGGCTCAGTCTTCCCCCAGGCCGAGCCCGGTCTCCTTGCCGTAGGCCTCCAGGATGGCGGCGATGTCCTGCATGGTGATGTCGTGCTGCTCGAAGCGGGAGAACTGCTCCTCACCCATCAGGAGTGCGAGCAGGCCGTCCACGTCGTTGTCGTCGAGCTTGCGCAGCCCCTTGGCGGTGGCGCGGCTGAGCTCGGTCGGAAGGGTGTAGGTCTCGCCGTCCAGTTCGAAGGACCACTTGCGACCGTGGGCCTCCTGTCGCTGGGCGCGGGCTGCGTTGACGTCGAAACGGGCCATGGTGATGCGTACTCCTTGTTCGGATGTGTGAAGAGGAGAGGGGTGGGGCGGGACGGCGGTGTGCCGTCCCGCCCCGGGGGGAGAGGGATCAGACGGTCGCGGAGTACTGGCTGTCCTTCATGAGGAAGGTCGCCAGCGGCTTGCCGTCACCCTTCGACATCGCGCTGAAGGTGATGCCCAGCTGGGACGCCGCCTTGCGGGCCAGCTTGATGTCGTCGGTGGCGGTGACCTGACCGCGCGGGATGATGAAGCGGTAGCGCACCGCGGTCGTGCCGCCGGCCTTGACGTCGGTGAACTCCAGGCCGAGGGCGCGCACGTCGGCGAACGGACGCTCCGCGATCTCGTAGCGGTAGGTGTCGACGGCGGGCGTCGGCTCCGCCTTGACGGCGTCGCCGCCCATGAAGAAGGGCAGCGTGTCCTCGTTGAACTGGAGCAGCGAGAACTTCAGCGAGAGGTCACGGCTCGAGTAGATGTAGTGGATCGGGGAGACCGACTGCCACGAGTCGATGGCCTCCAGCTTGTCCTTCTTGGAGAAGGTGACGCCGTCGCCGGAGGTGAAGCCGAGGTCCTTCCAGCCCGCGCCGGACCAGTCGGCGGCGGAGTCCGTGCCGAAGGTGGCCGGGGCGGAGGTGCCGGCGTCGGCGACGTAGAGCTTGCCGGTGCCTGCGACGCGGATTTCGGCAGAGTTGTTTCCAGCCATGGTGGGGTTTCTCCTTGGGGTGGGGTGGTTGCACCGCCCCGGACGTCGGGTCCGGGTACGGCAAAGGCCCCGCCGGACGGCGAGGCCTGGTCTGTGGGTGAGCGCCCGTCAGGGAGCCGTACGGGCTCGGGGGGCGATCGGGGGTGAGCGGCGCTCAGGAGCCGCTCGGGGCGGCGGCGACGCTCAGGGGAGCGGCCGTCAGAAGACGGTCAGGGAGAGGCGGATGACGCAGAGGTAGCGGTTCGCGCCCCGGTAGAGGTAGTCGGGCAGCCAGCGCGGCCCGTCCTGCTCCTCGACGTCGTGCACGACGTTGTTGGCGCCGAGCTGCTTGCCGATGGTGGCGAGCAGCGCCCGCCGGGCGCCGTTGGCGAGGACGTGGGCGGCGGTCTTGCTCGGCCCGTAGACCTCGAACTCGATCAGCGGCATGTCGACGTGCTGGTCGCCGATCCAGGCGCCGCCGCGGCGGTTGACCAGGACGGCGCTCTGGGTGCCGTCGAAGCCGGCCGGCGCGTTGACGGCGATGGTGGCGCCGGCGAGGGCGGGGTCGGCCTTGAGGACGTCGACGACCAGCTTCTCGACGTCCGGGAAAGCACTCGGGGGAGTGGTCATGACGGTTCTCCTCGGGAGAGGGGACGGGTGCGGGACGGGGTGTCGCCCGGGGCGCTCCGGCGGGGGAGGGGGCGGGGCGCGGCAGCGCTCCCGGACGACGGACGGCGGAGGCTGCCGCCCGTCCTGCGGGCGCAGCTCCGCCGCTGCACCAACTGTGACAGAGAGCGTGCGCGCACGCAACTAGTTCGGAGGCTCATGCCCCCGGACCGTCGGGAGCCCATCCGCCGGAACCGGGGGAACACCGCCTCGACAAGGGAAAACGCCCGCTCGATAGGTTGGCCGCCACCGAACCGAGGGAGTCGCCCGTGGCCGCCGACCGCGCCCGCCTGCTGTACGTGACCGACCTGGCCTACCCGGCCCGGGGGCGCCGCTACTGCGACGAGGACATCCACCTGACCGCGCGGCTGCGCGAGGACTTCGACCTGGCGCTGTGCCACCCGCTCGACGCGGCCGCGCTCATGGAGGGCTTCGACGCCGTGGTCGTCCGCAACAGCGGCCCGGTCCTCGGCTACCAGGAGGCGTACGACGCCTTCCGCGAGCGGGCGACCGCACTCGGCACCCGCGTCTACAACCCGCTGCACGGCCGCGGCGACATGGCGGGCAAGCAGTACCTCCTGGACCTGACGGCCGCCGGGTACCCCGTCATCCCCACCGTCGACCGGGCCGAGGACCTGCACCTGCTGCCCGAGGCCGCGCGGTACGCGGTCAAGCCCAAGGCGGGCGCCGACTCCATAGGCCTGCGCTTCCTGGCGCACGAGGAGCTCGCCGGCCTGCCGTACGGCGAGCTGCTCGTCCAGCCCCGCGTCGACTTCCGGTACGAGGTGTCCTTCTACTTCGTCGACGACCGCTTCCAGTACGCCCTGTACGCCCCCGACCCCGAGCGCCGCTGGGTCCTGGAACCGTACGAACCGACCGCCGAGGACCTCGCGTTCGCCCGCCGCTTCGTCGACTGGAACACCCTCGACCACGGCGTCCAGCGCGTCGACGCCTGCCGCGCCCCCGGGGGCGAGCTGCTCCTCGTCGAGCTGGAGGACCTCAACCCGTACCTCTCCCTGGACCGGGTCCCCGAGCCGGTGCGCGACGGGTTCGCCGACGCGATGGTCGACTCGCTGCGCGCCTTCCTCGCGGCTTCCTGAGACGACGGCCTCCCGAGGACACCTCCCGAGGACGCCTCCCGAGGACGCCTCCCGAGGACGCCTCCCGGGACACGACGAAGCGCCCCGCGTCCGGGAGGGACGCGGGGCGCTTCGGGAACGAGGGGGTGGGGCTCAGGCGGTACGGGGCCGGCGGCGGGCCAGCCGCTCGGCCGCGAAGACGTCCTCCAGGCGGAAGAGCTGGGCCCGGCCGGCCCGGCCCGCCGCCCGCAGATGGCCCAGCTGGACCCACTTGCGGATCGTCGCGGGCGCGACGCCGGCCTCCTCGGCGGCGAGCGGCCCGGGGATCAGCGCGGGCAGCGCGGGCAGTGCGGGCGAGCTCAGCATCCGGTTTCCTTCGTGTCGTCCATCGCCGCTTCGATCTCCTCGGTACGCGTCCCCGAGGCCTCCGACAGCTCCTCCCACTGCTCCTCGGCCCACAGGTGCCGGTACGCGGGGTCGTCCTGGCAGCCGCACGCCGAGTCCGTGCAGACGCACGCCGGGTTGACGCACAGGACGGCCCGGCGGTCCGGGAACGCCCGCAGCGACACCGAGTCGCACCAGGGGCAGCGGCCCGTCACCCGTACGACCGTCTCCGCGTCGCCGAGCGTGCGGGCGCAGCGGCGGGCCATCCGGCGGATCTCGTCGCGGACGTGCCGGGCGAGGTCCGGGTGCCCGGCGACGGCGTCGAGCAGCCCGACGATCCGGCGCAGCCGCTCGATCACGCCGGCCCGGCGCGGCCGGGGCAGCAGGAGGCGGGCGCAGACCGCCTCCTCCAGCTCGACGACGCCGTCGGTGATGTCCCGGATGGCGTCGGAGATGTGCAGCCGGATGGGGGCGGCGCCGTGCCCGGGTACGGAAAGGCCGTGCCGCTGTTCGAGCAGCAGCGCCTCGCGCCGCTCGGCGCGGATCAGCTCGTCGCGGCCCGGGTGCGGGGCGGTGGGCTGGGTGCCGGCGGGGGCGCTGCGGCCGGGCGCCAACTCCTCGGACAGCTCGGGGAACTGCCGTACGAGGGAGGCGGTCCAGAGCGTGATGTCCCGCAGGACGACCTCGACGGTCCGGCCGGCGGCGGGGGCGGACGTGTCGTTGCGGTGGGCGTGGGCGGAGTCGCCGGTGGTCTCGGTCCGGTCAGCCACGGCGGCCGCTCCCCACCAGCGCGACCGCCTTGGCGACGCGCTGCGCGTCCGCCGGGCGGCCGTTGCGCCAGAGGCGGCCGGCGCAGACGCCGTCGAAGTAGCTCTCGGCCGGGGCCACGGCCGCCTCGCACTCACGGCGTACGGGGCAGTCGGCGCAGGCCCGCAGGGCCGGGGCCGCCTCCTTGGCGCGGCGGGCGAAGACGACGGACGGGGCGAGGCCGGCGCACGCGGCGGAGGCTTGCCAGGGGGACGGGTCGGGATGGAACAAGGGAGTTCTCCACGGTCCGGGCCTCCCCGGGACCAGTGGGGCCGGTGGGGCTCCTGTGGCTCAGGGGGGCCGACGAGTGCGGCGGCGAGCCAGACTTACACGTTGCGTGCGAGCGCGCAACAAAAATCGTCACGCCCGTGAGCTGCCCTTCACCGATTCGACACGATTGCGTGCCCGAAAGCACGTAATTCCGCGCGCGCAAGCACGCTAAGGTATGGGATCCGGAGGGTGGGGGAGCGAGGAGCGGTTTACACATGAGCACTCAAGGGCTCGACGAGTTCGCAGGCTGGGTCGAGGGCCTGATGCGGGCGCGCGGATACGACATCGACAGCCCCCGCGGTGGCGGGAAGTCCCGCATCGCGGACGAGGCCGGAGTGCACCGCGCGGCCGTCACGCGGCTGCTGCAGCGGCAGAGCATGCCGGACCTGGAGACCATGCGCCGGATCGCGCCCCTGCTCGGGGTCTCCGTCCGCGACATGCTGATCCGGTCCGGCCGGGTGTCCCCCGAGGAGCTCCCGCTGGCGGCCGACCTGCTGCCGCCCAGCGACTGGCAGCCGACCATGGAGGACTTCGCCCGCTGGCTCGGCGTCCCCGACGAGCGCCTGGGCGTCTTCGTCAAGGTCGTGAACCAGTTCCTGGAGCCGGACGTGGAGGGCGCGGACGCCCAGGCGTCGGTCGAACCGAGGCGCACCGCGCGCGACTGATCGCGACCGATCGGCACGGGCCGCGACCGGCGGCCCTCTCCGGGGCCGCCGGGACTCTCGCGCGTGGGCATTTGTTTTGACCGGAGTCCATGCGGTAGGTACGCTCATGCCTTGTGCCTGGGGTGTGCCTGGGCTCGTGTGCGTGTCCTCAACCGCACAGCGAGTCATATATCGGCCACCGTGATCCGCGCCTTTTCCGCCTCGTGCGGAGGTCCGCGAGATTCGACACACCCGACCGCGTGGGTCGGTGAATGTTCCAGGTTAGTTTTACCGACGGCACACAGAAACCGGAGAAGTAGTGCCTACGATCCAGCAGCTGGTCCGTAAGGGCCGGCAGGACAAGGTCGAGAAGAACAAGACGCCCGCACTCGAGGGTTCCCCTCAGCGTCGCGGCGTCTGCACGCGTGTGTTCACGACCACCCCGAAGAAGCCGAACTCGGCCCTCCGTAAGGTCGCGCGTGTGCGTCTGACCTCGGGCATCGAGGTCACGGCCTACATCCCGGGTGAGGGTCACAACCTGCAGGAGCACTCCATCGTGCTCGTGCGTGGTGGCCGTGTGAAGGACCTGCCGGGTGTTCGTTACAAGATCATCCGCGGTTCCCTCGACACGCAGGGCGTCAAGAACCGTAAGCAGGCTCGCAGCCGCTACGGCGCCAAGAAGGAGAAGTAAGAATGCCTCGTAAGGGCCCCGCCCCGAAGCGCCCGGTCATCATCGACCCGGTCTACAGCTCTCCTCTTGTCACCTCGCTGATCAACAAGATCCTGCTGGACGGCAAGCGTTCCACCGCCGAGCGCATCGTGTACGGCGCCATGGAGGGTCTTCGCGAGAAGACCGGCCAGGACCCGGTCATCACGCTGAAGCGCGCTCTCGAGAACGTCAAGCCGGCCCTCGAGGTCAAGTCCCGCCGTGTCGGTGGCGCCACCTACCAGGTGCCGATCGAGGTCAAGCCGGGCCGCGCGTCCACGCTGGCCCTCCGCTGGCTCGTCGGTTACTCCCGCGCCCGTCGCGAGAAGACCATGACCGAGCGCCTCATGAACGAGCTCCTCGACGCCTCCAACGGTCTTGGCGCTGCGGTCAAGAAGCGCGAGGACACGCACAAGATGGCCGAGTCCAACAAGGCCTTCGCGCACTACCGCTGGTAGTCGCAACCCACATCGAGACCGAGAGAAGACTGAGCCGATATGGCTACCACTTCGCTTGACCTTGCCAAGGTGCGCAACATCGGCATCATGGCTCACATCGACGCGGGCAAGACGACCACCACCGAGCGGATCCTGTTCTACACCGGTGTCTCGTACAAGATCGGTGAAGTCCACGACGGCGCTGCCACGATGGACTGGATGGAGCAGGAGCAGGAGCGCGGCATCACGATCACGTCTGCCGCGACGACCTGCCACTGGCCGCTCGAGAATGTCGATCACACGATCAACATCATCGACACGCCGGGTCACGTCGACTTCACCGTCGAGGTGGAGCGTTCGCTGCGCGTGCTCGACGGTGCTGTCACCGTGTTCGACGGTGTGGCCGGCGTCGAGCCCCAGTCCGAGACTGTCTGGCGTCAGGCGGACCGCTACGGCGTGCCGCGTATCTGCTTCGTCAACAAGCTCGACCGTACGGGCGCCGAGTTCCTCCGCTGCGTCGACATGATCGTGGACCGCCTCGGCGCCGTCCCGATCGTCATGCAGCTCCCCATCGGTGCCGAGATGGACTTCCAGGGCGTCATCGACCTGGTCCGCATGAAGGCGCTTGTCTGGTCCGCCGAGGCCAGCAAGGGCGAGATGTACGACGTCGTCGACATCCCGGCGGACAAGCTCGAGCAGGCCGAGGAGTACCGCGCCAAGCTCGTCGAGACCGTCGCGGAGAACGACGAGGAGCTCATGGAGCTCTTCCTCGAGGGCGTCGAGCCCACCGAGGAGCAGCTGTACGCGGCTGTCCGTCGCATCACCATCGCTTCCGGCAAGGGCAACGGCGAGAAGACGGTCACCCCCGTCTTCTGTGGCACCGCGTTCAAGAACAAGGGCGTTCAGCCCCTGCTCGACGCTGTCGTCCGTTACCTGCCGTCGCCCCTGGACGTCGAGGCCATCGAGGGTCACGACGTCAAGGACGCCGAGCTTGTCGTCAAGCGCAAGCCGTCCGACGACGAGCCGCTGTCGGCCCTCGCGTTCAAGATCGCGAGCGACCCGCACCTCGGCAAGCTCACCTTCGTCCGGATCTACTCCGGTCGCCTGGAGGCCGGCACCGCGGTGCTGAACTCCGTCAAGGGCAAGAAGGAGCGCATCGGCAAGATCTACCGCATGCACGCGAACAAGCGTGAGGAGATCGACTCGGTGGGCGCCGGCGACATCGTCGCCGTCATGGGCCTCAAGCAGACCACCACCGGTGAGACGCTGTGTGACGACAAGAACCCGGTCATCCTGGAGTCCATGGACTTCCCGGCGCCGGTCATTCAGGTCGCCATCGAGCCCAAGTCCAAGGGTGACCAGGAGAAGCTGGGTGTCGCCATCCAGCGTCTCGCGGAGGAGGACCCCTCCTTCCAGGTTCACTCGGACGAGGAGACCGGCCAGACCATCATCGGTGGTATGGGCGAGCTTCACCTCGACATCCTCGTCGACCGTATGCGTCGCGAGTTCAAGGTCGAGGCGAACGTCGGCAAGCCGCAGGTCGCGTACCGCGAGACGATCCGCAAGGCCGTCGAGCGCGTGGACTACACCCACAAGAAGCAGACCGGTGGTACCGGTCAGTTCGCCAAGGTGCAGATCGCGATCGAGCCCATCGAGGGTGGCGACGCCTCCTACGAGTTCGTGAACAAGGTCACCGGTGGCCGCATCCCGAAGGAGTACATCCCTTCGGTCGACGCGGGTGCGCAGGAGGCCATGCAGTTCGGCATCCTGGCCGGCTACGAGATGACTGGCGTCCGCGTCATCCTTCTCGACGGTGCCTACCACGAGGTCGACTCCTCCGAGCTCGCGTTCAAGATCGCCGGTTCGCAGGCCTTCAAGGAGGCCGCGCGCAAGGCTTCCCCCGTCATCCTTGAGCCGATGATGGCCGTTGAGGTCGTCACGCCCGAGGACTACATGGGTGAGGTCATCGGCGACATCAACTCCCGCCGTGGTCAGATTCAGGCCATGGAGGAGCGCAGCGGCGCTCGCGTCGTGCGGGGCCTCGTGCCCCTGTCGGAGATGTTCGGCTACGTCGGCGACCTCCGCAGCAAGACCTCGGGTCGCGCAAGCTACTCGATGCAGTTCGACTCCTACGCCGAGGTTCCGCGGAACGTCGCCGAGGAGATCATCGCGAAGGCCAAGGGCGAGTAACTCTCCCGAGTTCACGCTTTAGGCTTGACACCAGTCGTCGGGGCTCGGCCCCGGAACCCCGAGGAACCGGGCCCCGGCGACTGGCATCCCAGCAAAGATCACCTGGCGCCGATGAAGCAAGGCGTTCAGAACCACTCCAGGAGGACCCCAGTGGCGAAGGCGAAGTTCGAGCGGACTAAGCCGCACGTCAACATCGGCACCATCGGTCACATCGACCACGGTAAGACGACCCTCACGGCCGCCATTACCAAGGTGCTGCATGACGCGTACCCGGACCTGAACGAGGCCTCGGCCTTCGACCAGATCGACAAGGCTCCCGAGGAGCGCCAGCGCGGTATCACGATCTCGATCGCGCACGTCGAGTACCAGACGGAGTCGCGTCACTACGCGCACGTCGACTGCCCCGGTCACGCTGACTACATCAAGAACATGATCACGGGTGCGGCGCAGATGGACGGCGCCATCCTCGTGGTCGCCGCCACCGACGGCCCGATGCCGCAGACCAAGGAGCACGTGCTCCTGGCCCGCCAGGTCGGCGTTCCGTACATCGTCGTCGCCCTGAACAAGGCCGACATGGTGGACGACGAGGAGATCCTGGAGCTCGTCGAGCTCGAGGTTCGTGAGCTCCTCTCCGAGTACGAGTTCCCGGGCGACGACCTGCCGGTCGTCCGCGTCTCGGCGCTCAAGGCGCTCGAGGGCGACAAGGAGTGGGGCGAGAAGCTCCTCGGCCTCATGCACGCGGTGGACGAGTCCATCCCGCAGCCCGAGCGTGACGTCGACAAGCCGTTCCTGATGCCGATCGAGGACGTCTTCACGATCACCGGTCGTGGCACCGTCGTCACCGGTCGTATCGAGCGCGGTGTCCTCAAGGTCAACGAGACCGTCGACATCATCGGCATCAAGACCGAGAAGACCACCACCACGGTCACCGGTATCGAGATGTTCCGCAAGCTGCTCGACGAGGGCCAGGCCGGTGAGAACGTCGGTCTGCTCCTCCGTGGCATCAAGCGCGAGGATGTCGAGCGCGGCCAGGTCATCATCAAGCCGGGCTCGGTCACGCCTCACACCAACTTCGAGGCGCAGGCGTACATCCTGTCGAAGGACGAGGGTGGCCGTCACACCCCGTTCTTCAACAACTACCGCCCGCAGTTCTACTTCCGTACCACGGACGTGACCGGCGTCGTGACCCTCCCCGAGGGCACCGAGATGGTCATGCCGGGCGACAACACCGCCATGAGCGTTGAGCTGATCCAGCCCATCGCCATGGAGGAGGGCCTCAAGTTCGCCATCCGTGAGGGTGGCCGGACCGTCGGCGCCGGCCAGGTCGTCAAGATCACTGCCTGATCTTGAACTGACCTGGTAGCTCGTACGAGCTGCTGAGCAGTAAGGGAAGGCCCCGCACCGAAAGGTGCGGGGCCTTCTCGCGTTCCCGTACGGCCCACGGCCGCCGACCGCGTTCCCCGGGCCCGCCGACCGCGTTCCCCGGGCCCGCCGACCGCGTTCCCGGGGCCCGCCGGCCACGTCCTACGGCTGCCAGCTCCACGGGTGTCCGTCCGGGCCGAGGCCCACCACCGTCGCTCCGCGGGCGCCCAGGTGGAGCGCGGCCGTGACCGCCGCGGCTCCGGTCGTACGCGTCCGCAGCCGCCCGCCCGCCCGCACCTGGACGCGACCGTGCCGGTCCGTGCCGAGCAGCACCGTGCCGAGCGCGGCCGACCGCGCGGCGACCACGTCCCCGTACCCGTCGAACCCGGCGTCGCCCGCGGGGCCGAGCAGCCCGGCGGCCGCCGGCGGCCGGTGGAACAGCTCGCCGCCGGCCGTCGCCACCGTCGAACCGGAGAGCGGCAGCCGCTCCGGCCGCTCCACCCCGTCCACCCAGTGGCGTACGGACTCCCGCCCCGCCGCGTACACGTGCACCCGGCCCGCCGCGTCGAGGGAGACCGCGAGGCCGTCCTGTACCTCCGCGTTCCCGGGGAGCGCCCGCCAGGGACCCCAGGACCCGTCCGAGGCCGCCCTGACCCTGGTCGACACGCCCTTGTCCGCGTTCCGCACGAAGAGATGGACCCGGCCGTCCGGGGCCGTGACCGCAACCGGGGCACCGATCCGGCGCCCTCGGTCGTCCGAGCGCTCCGGGTTCCCGAGCCCGCGCCAGGCGAGGAACGGGCCACCGGGGGAGCGCTGCTCCAGGAGGACCAGCTCGCGCCGGTTCGGCCCGGCGTGACCGTCGAGCGCGGCGAACCGCACGCCGAAGAGCAGCAGCCGGCCGTCGTCGAGCACCGCCGCACCGAGCGCCGGGGCGAGCGGGCCGCCGCCGAGGTCCTCCGGCCCGCCCCAGCCGGCGCCGCCCGGCGCCGAGGCCCCCCGCGTACCGCCGCGCGCGGCCGCCGTACCGCTGCCGGGCGCGGACTCGCGCCACCGGACCGCACGCAGTCCGAGGACCCCGTACGCGGAGAGCCGGCCGTCCGGCTCCTCGGTGACCGCCGGGCGGGCGCCCGCCCAGCGGTGGTGCGTCGAGCGGACCCAGCCCTTGTGGTTGGTGAGCGGCCGGTCGCCGCCGACGCCGTAGTCGCCGCAGCCCGAGGGGTTCCCGCACTCCCAGGACGGGTCGCCGCCGTACGGGATCAGCCGGGCGGCCTTCTCCTTCAGGACCTCCGGCGGGAGGTTCTTGGGCCAGTGCCGGTTGTAGTAGCCGCGGAAGGCGGTCGCGCCGAACGCCGGTATCGGCTCACCGTCCCGGACCGAGTCGGTGACCCAGCGGCTCAGCGCGGCCCAGGTGAAGCAGGCGACCGCCGTGTGGTCGCCGTGGTCCGCGTACCCGGGCTGCTCGGAGTCCCGCTGCCGGGCGGCCTCGTCGCCGACCTGGATGTCCGGATCGGGATCCAGGGTGTGCACCACGGTCGGCCGGTAGCGCCGCAGCAGGCCGGTGAGGACGCCGACGAGACCGTCGTAGTCGTAGGTGTCCGCGCGGGTCACCGGCGAGCCCGCCGACAGATGGGTCCGCAGCTCCAGGGCCCGGTCGTGCCAGAGCGCGGGCAGGGCCATGTACCGGCGGACGGTGTGCATCGGCAGGTTGAGGAAGACCAGCTCGACCCGGCGGGCGCCGCGGGTGAGGATGTCGGCCTCCGCCCGCCGCCCGCCGGGGAGCGTCAGCACCTCGCGCCGCCAGGGCGTGAACCTCGGAAGCCCGAGCGCCTCGGCGTACGCCTGCCGAAGGCCCTGGTGGCGGGCGGCGGAGTAGGCGGCCCGGTCCGGGGGAGTCTCGGGCATCCCCGCGATCCGGTTCCGGCCGGTGTGCTCGCCGGCCGTCACGTACACGGAGACCAGCGGGACCCCGGAGTCGAGCAGCCGCTGGCTGTCCGGATTCATGAAGTACAGGTCGTCGTCGGGATGCGCGGAGAACTGCATGAGCAGCGCCCGCCGCTCCCCGGCCGTCGAGATCGGCTTCCCCGGCGCCGGGTCGGCGGTCGGCGCGGTCCGCCGCGGCTCCGGTACGGAACAGCCGGTGGCGGCCGCGGTGACCGCGAGGGTGGCGGCGAGCACCGCGCGGCGGCGAGGAGTGGTCACGTGCGGGATCCGTCCCTTCGGTACATGGGTCGTTTGCAAGACGGATATCCGGCACTCGTGGTTGTGTACGAATAGGCCCCTCGCTGAGAGGATCTCCGCGGAAAAGATCTTCGAAAAACTCCGCGCACGGATGTCGAGCGCACGCCACGGGCTACGACCCAGGGGTGACAGCACGCCACAGGGGCGCGCCGGACGGGGAGGACACCCGAGATGAAGTACGTCGCGATGATCTACGGCAACCAGGCCAAGTGGGACTCCTTCCCCGCCGAGGCCTGGCCGGAGGCGATCGCCCGGCAGGAGGCCTTCAACCGCAAGTACCGGGAGAGCGGCGAGCTGATCGGCGCGTACGGACTCGCGGACGCGGCCGCCGCCCGGCTCGTACGCCGCGAGGGCGGCGCCCCGGCGGTCACCGACGGCCCGTACCTGGAGACCAAGGAGTACCTGGCCAGCTTCTACCTGCTCGACTGCGCGAGCCCGGAGCGGGCCCAGGAGATCGCCGCCGACATGCCTTTCGCGGACGTCGACCCCGTCGAGCTGTGGCCGGTCCTGCACGAGTCCGCGGCGGACGTGTGACGCGCCCGCACGAGACCGAGGACCTGCTGCGCACGTACGCGCCGCAGGTCCTCGGCGCGCTCGTCCGCCGGTACGCCGACTTCGACCTGTGCGAGGACGCCGTCCAGGAGGCCCTGATCGCCGCGGCCCGGCAGTGGCCCGCGGACGGGGTCCCCGACCACCCGCGCGGCTGGCTCCTCACCGTCGCCGCCCGCCGGTACGTCGACCTGGTGCGCAGCGAGTCCGCGCGCAGGCGCCGCGAGGACGCCGTCGCGCTCGCCACCCCGGCCTCCGAGCTGCTCGCGCACGCCGCGGACGACACCCCGGGCAGCGACCGGGACGACTCCCTGTCGCTGCTGTTCCTCTGCTGCCGTCCCGAGCTCTCGCCGCCCAGCCGGATCGCGCTCACCCTGCGCGCGGTCGGCGGCCTCACCACCGCGCAGATCGCCGCCGCGTTCCTCGTGCCCGAGTCGACCATGGCGCAGCGGATCAGCCGCGCGAAGCAGACGATCAAGGCCGGCGGATGGTCCCTGGCGCTGCCCGAAGGCACGGACCGCACGGAGCGGCTGGCCGAGGTGCGGCACGTGCTGTACCTCGTCTTCAACGAGGGGTACACGGCCAGCGGCGGCGACGTGCTCACGGCGCCCGAGCTGTCCACGGAGGCGATCCGCCTCACCCGGCTCCTGCACGGGCTCGTCCCCGACGACACCGAGACGGCCGGTCTGCTCGCCCTCATGCTGCTCACGGACGCCCGCCGCCCCGCCCGCACGGGCCCGCACGGCGAGCTGGTCCCGCTCGCCGAGCAGGACCGGGGGAGCTGGGACGCCCGGCTGGTCGAGGAGGGCGTCGAGCTGATCAGCCGCACCCTGCCGCGCGGCGAGGTGGGCCCGTACCAGCTCCAGGCGGCGATCGCGGCCGTCCACGACGAGGCGGGGTCCGCCGAGGCCACGGACTGGCCGCAGATCCTCGCGCTGTACGAACTCCTGGAGCGCACCGGACCGAACCCGATGATCACCCTCAACCGCGCGGTCGCGGTCGCGATGGTGCACGGCCCACGGGCCGGCCTCGACCTCCTGGACGGTCTGGCGGAGGACCGGCGGCTGGCCCGTCACCACCGCCTCCTCGCGACCCGCGCGCACCTCCTCGAACTCCTCGGCGACAAGGAGTCCGCGGCCGACGCGTACCGGGAGGCGGCCCGCCACACGACGAGCGCACCCGAACGCCGGCACCTGACGGAACGGGCGCGGCGGCTCGGCTGAGAGACCTCGGGCGCCGGCGTGTGCGCCTCGGCGCTTACCGCTACGTGACGTGGGGTACAGTCTTCGATCCCGATTGGCGGCGAGAAGGCCGCGTATGGCAGACTGTCGGGGTTGCTCGGTTGAGTGCCGATGCTGCGCGCCTCCCGTCGGGAGGACCGGAAGCGAGTCCCACAGTACTCGTCGACCCCTCGGGTCGGACGTACGGGAATCTTCTGGGAAGCGTCAGCGGGGTGCCGGCCAGGCTCCCGGTGGGTGTTCGGCCCCCGACTCGCGGTCCTGGTGACCGCACCCCCTTGGTTGGGAAATCCTCTGGGATTTCTGCGTAGAGGGAGTGCGACACGCCCGACCGCGTGGGTCGGAGGTAGGACGCGAACCGACCGGCGAGACAGAGCGTTACGAGACAAAGGACTACTAGTAGCCATGGCGGGACAGAAGATCCGCATCCGGCTCAAGGCCTACGACCACGAGGTCATCGACTCCTCGGCGAAGAAGATCGTCGAGACGGTGACCCGCACTGGTGCGTCGGTCGCGGGCCCGGTGCCGCTGCCCACTGAGAAGAACGTGTACTGCGTCATCAAGTCGCCGCACAAGTACAAGGACTCGCGCGAGCACTTCGAGATGCGCACGCACAAGCGCCTCATCGACATCCTCGACCCCACGCCGAAGACGGTTGACTCGCTCATGCGCCTCGACCTCCCGGCGGGCGTTGACATCGAGATCAAGCTCTGAGGGCGCGCGAGATGGCTAAGAACATCAAGGGCATCCTGGGCGAGAAGCTCGGCATGACGCAGGTCTGGGACGAGAACAACCGGGTCGTCCCGGTGACCGTCGTCAAGGCCGGCCCCAATGTCGTGACCCAGGTGCGTACGAACGACGTCGACGGCTACGAGTCGGTCCAGATCGCCTTCGGCGAGATCGACCCGCGCAAGGTGAACAAGCCCCTCAAGGGCCACTTCGCCAAGGCCGACGTCACCCCGCGCCGCCACCTGGTGGAGCTCCGCACCGCTGACGCCTCCGAGTACACGCTCGGCCAGGAGATCACCGCCGAGCTCTTCGAGGCCGGCGTGAAGGTCGACGTCACCGGCAAGAGCAAGGGCAAGGGCTTCGCCGGTGTCATGAAGCGCCACAACTTCCGTGGTGGCAAGGCTTCGCACGGTGCCCACCGCGTGCACCGCAAGCCCGGTTCGATCGGTGGCTGCGCCACCCCGGGCCGTGTCTTCAAGGGCATGCGCATGGCCGGTCGCATGGGCAACGAGCGTGTGACCACCCAGAACCTGACCGTCCACGCCGTTGACGCCGAGAAGGGTCTGCTGCTCATCAAGGGCGCCGTCCCCGGCCCCAACGGTGGCCTCGTCCTGGTCCGCACCGCGGCCAAGGGGGTTTGAGGAACCGATGAGCACCATTGACATCCTTTCGCCGTCTGGCGACAAGGCCGGGACCGTCGAGCTCCCCGCGGAGATCTTCGGCGCCAAGGTCAGCGTTCCGCTGATCCACCAGGTCGTCGTCGCGCAGCTGGCCGCGGCCCGTCAGGGCACGCACAAGACCAAGACCCGTGGCGAAGTCCGCGGTGGTGGCAAGAAGCCTTACCGCCAGAAGGGCACCGGCCGCGCCCGTCAGGGTTCGACCCGCGCCCCGCAGTTCGCCGGTGGTGGCGTCGTCCACGGCCCGCAGCCGCGTGACTACTCGCAGCGGACCCCGAAGAAGATGAAGGCCGCCGCCCTCCGCGGTGCCCTCTCGGACCGGGCGAACCACTCCCGCATCCACGTCGTCACCGGCGTGGTCGAGGGTGAGGTCTCCACCAAGGCCGCGAAGACGCTGTTCGGCAAGATCTCGGAGCGCAAGAACCTGCTCCTGGTCGTCGAGCGCTCCGACGAGGCCGCGTGGCTGTCCGCTCGTAACCTGCCCCAGGTGCACATCCTGGAGCCGGGCCAGCTCAACACGTACGACGTGATCGTCTCTGACGACGTGGTCTTCACCCAGGCCGCCCTCGAGTCTTTCGTGTCTGGCCCCCAGACCGTTGAGACCGAAGGGAGCGACGCCTGATGACTGAGGCCGTCGTCACCAGCAAGACCTTCTCGGACCCGCGCGACATTCTGATCAAGCCGGTCGTCTCCGAGAAGAGCTACGCCCTGCTGGACGAGAACAAGTACACGTTCATCGTCGCGCCTGGCTCCAACAAGACTCAGATCAAGCAGGCCGTCGAGGCGGTCTTCTCGGTCAAGGTCACCGGGGTCAACACGATCAACCGCCAGGGCAAGCGCAAGCGCACCAAGGCCGGTTTCGGTAAGCGCAAGGACACCAAGCGCGCCATCGTGACCCTTGCCGAGGGTAACCGTATCGACATCTTCGGCGGTCCGACCGCCTAACGGCGGTCTGGATCGTCCGGAATCGGACGAGGACTGAGAAATGGGAATCCGCAAGTACAAGCCGACTACGCCGGGCCGCCGTGGCTCCTCCGTAGCCGACTTCGTCGAGATCACGCGGTCCACGCCGGAGAAGTCGCTGGTCCGCCCCCTGCACAGCAAGGGCGGCCGTAACAACACCGGTCGGATCACGGTTCGACACCAGGGTGGCGGCCACAAGCGCGCCTACCGCGTGATCGACTTCCGTCGTCACGACAAGGACGGCGTGCCGGCCAAGGTCGCTCACATCGAGTACGACCCCAACCGCACCGCGCGCATCGCGCTGCTCCACTACCTGGACGGCGAGAAGCGCTACATCATCGCCCCCAAGGGGCTGACGCAGGGTGACCGCGTCGAGAACGGCCCCGGCGCTGACATCAAGCCCGGCAACAACCTGGCGCTCCGCAACATCCCGGTCGGTACCACGATCCACGCGATCGAGCTCCGTCCCGGTGGCGGTGCCAAGTTCGCGCGCTCCGCTGGTGCCTCCGTGCAGCTGCTGGCGAAGGAGGGCACGATGGCCCACCTTCGTATGCCGTCCGGTGAGATCCGTCTCGTCGACGCCCGCTGCCGCGCCACCATCGGCGAGGTCGGCAACGCCGAGCAGTCGAACATCAACTGGGGCAAGGCCGGCCGTAAGCGCTGGCTTGGCGTTCGCCCGACCGTCCGCGGTGTGGCGATGAACCCGGTCGACCACCCGCACGGTGGTGGTGAGGGCAAGACCTCCGGTGGTCGTCACCCGGTCTCCCCGTGGGGTCAGAAGGAGGGTCGTACTCGCTCGCCGAAGAAGGCTTCGAGCAAGTACATCGTCCGCCGCCGCAAGACGAACAAGAAGCGCTAGGAGCGGGTTTAGATGCCGCGCAGTCTCAAGAAGGGACCCTTCGTCGACGGCCACCTCGTCAAGAAGGTGGACGCCCAGAACGAAGCCGGTACCAAGAACGTCATCAAGACCTGGTCCCGTCGCTCGATGATCATCCCGGCCATGCTCGGCCACACGATCGCGGTGCACAACGGCAAGACCCACATTCCGGTGTTTGTCACCGAGTCGATGGTCGGCCACAAGCTCGGCGAGTTCTCGCCGACGCGCACCTTCCGGGGTCACGTGAAGGACGACCGGAAGTCGAAGCGCCGCTAGTAGCGGGGTGGAATGACCATGACAGACACTGGAAGGACAACCATGGAAGCCAGGGCCCAGGCGCGGTACATCCGCGTCACGCCCATGAAGGCCCGCCGCGTGGTGGACCTTATCCGTGGCATGGACGCCACGGAGGCTCAGGCGGTCCTGCGTTTCGCCCCGCAGGCCGCGAGCGTGCCGGTTGGCAAGGTGCTTGACAGCGCCATCGCCAACGCCGCGCACAACTACGACCACACCGACGCCTCTTCGCTGGTCATCAGCGAGGCGTACGTGGATGAGGGCCCGACCCTGAAGCGGTTCCGTCCGCGTGCTCAGGGCCGTGCCTACCGGATCCGTAAGCGGACCAGCCACATCACCGTGGTCGTCAGCAGCAAGGAAGGAACCCGGTAATGGGCCAGAAGGTTAACCCGCATGGGTTCCGGCTCGGCATCACCACGGACTTCAAGTCCCGCTGGTACGCCGACAAGCTGTACAAGGACTACGTCAAGGAAGACGTCGCCATCCGTCGGATGATGACGTCCGGCATGGAGCGCGCCGGCATCTCGAAGGTTGAGATCGAGCGCACCCGTGACCGCGTGCGGGTGGACATCCACACCGCGCGTCCCGGCATCGTCATCGGCCGCCGTGGCGCCGAGGCCGACCGCATCCGCGGTGACCTCGAGAAGCTCACGGGCAAGCAGGTCCAGCTGAACATCCTCGAGGTCAAGAACCCCGAGATGGACGCCCAGCTGGTCGCTCAGGCCGTTGCCGAGCAGCTCTCCTCCCGCGTCTCCTTCCGTCGCGCCATGCGTAAGAGCATGCAGGGCACGATGAAGGCCGGCGCCAAGGGCATCAAGATCCAGTGTGGCGGTCGTCTCGGCGGCGCCGAGATGTCCCGCTCGGAGTTCTACCGCGAGGGTCGTGTGCCGCTGCACACGCTCCGCGCGAACGTGGACTACGGCTTCTTCGAGGCCAAGACGACCTTCGGTCGCATTGGCGTCAAGGTCTGGATCTACAAGGGCGACGTCAAGAACATCGCCGAGGTCCGCGCCGAGAACGCTGCGGCCCGTGCGGGTAACCGCCCGGCCCGTGGTGCCGGCGCTGGCGACCGCCCGGCCGGCCGTGGTGGCCGCGGTGGCGAGCGTGGCGGCCGCGGCCGCAAGCCGCAGCAGCAGTCCGCGCCGGCTGCCGAGGCCCCCAAGGCCGAGGCTCCCGCCGCCGCTGCCGCTCCGGCTGAGAGCACCGGAACGGAGGCCTGACCGAAATGCTGATCCCCCGTAGGGTCAAGCACCGCAAGCAGCACCACCCGAAGCGCTCCGGCGCGAGCAAGGGTGGTACGCAGGTTGCGTTCGGCGAGTACGGCATTCAGGCCCTCACGCCGGCGTACGTGACCAACCGCCAGATCGAGGCGGCTCGTATCGCGATGACCCGCCACATCAAGCGTGGCGGCAAGGTCTGGATCAACATCTACCCGGACCGCCCGCTGACGAAGAAGCCCGCCGAGACCCGCATGGGTTCCGGTAAGGGTTCTCCGGAGTGGTGGATCGCGAACGTCAAGCCGGGTCGGGTGATGTTCGAACTGTCCTACCCGAACGAGAAGATCGCGCGCGAGGCCCTGACCCGTGCGGCCCACAAGCTGCCGATGAAGTGCAAGATCGTGAAGCGCGAAGCAGGTGAGCTGTGATGTCGGCCGGTACCAAGGCGTCCGAGCTGCGCGAGCTGGGCAACGAGGAGCTTCTCAACAAGCTCCGCGAGGCCAAGGAAGAGCTGTTCAACCTCCGCTTCCAGGCGGCGACGGGCCAGCTCGAGAACCACGGTCGGCTCAAGTCCGTCCGTAAGGACATCGCCCGGATCTACACCCTGATGCGTGAGCGTGAGCTGGGCATCGAGACGGTGGAGAACGCCTGATGAGCGAGAGCAACGTGACTGAGAAGACCGAGCGCAACGCTCGCAAGGTCCGCGAGGGCCTGGTCGTCAGCGACAAGATGGACAAGACCGTCGTCGTCGCTGTCGAGGACCGCGTCAAGCACGCGCTGTACGGCAAGGTCATCCGCCGTACGAACAAGCTCAAGGCTCACGACGAGCAGAACGCTGCCGGCATCGGCGACCGCGTCCTCCTGATGGAGACCCGGAAGCTGTCCGCCACGAAGCACTGGCGCGTCATCGAGATCCTCGAGAAGGCCAAGTAATTCTTGAGGGGGTAACCCTTCAAGTTCGTTCCGCCAGGCTCGGTGGGGTTGCGCTACTCGCTAGCGCGACCCCGCCGGGAACCGGCAGACAAATCAGGAGATAGACGTGATCCAGCAGGAGTCGCGACTGCGTGTCGCCGACAACACTGGTGCCAAGGAGATCCTTTGCATCCGTGTTCTCGGTGGCTCGGGTCGCCGCTACGCGGGCATCGGTGACGTCATCGTCGCCACCGTCAAGGACGCGATCCCCGGTGGCAACGTGAAGAAGGGTGACGTCGTCAAGGCGGTCATCGTTCGCACCGTCAAGGAGCGCCGCCGCCAGGACGGCTCGTACATCCGCTTCGACGAGAACGCCGCTGTCATTCTCAAGAACGACGGCGACCCTCGTGGCACCCGTATCTTCGGCCCGGTCGGCCGTGAGCTGCGCGAGAAGAAGTTCATGAAGATCATCTCGCTCGCGCCGGAGGTGCTGTAAGCATGAAGATCAAGAAGGGCGACCTGGTCCAGGTCATCACCGGTAAGGACAAGGGCAAGCAGGGCAAGGTCATCACGGCCTTCCCGAGCGAGAACCGCGTCCTGGTCGAGGGTGTCAACCGGGTCAAGAAGCACACCAAGGCCGGCCCGTCGCAGGCCGGTGGCATCGTCACGACCGAGGCTCCGGTCCACGTCTCCAACGTCCAGCTGGTCGTGGAGAAGGACGGCAAGAAGGTCGTCACGCGTGTCGGTTACCGCTTCGACGACGAGGGCAACAAGATCCGCGTTGCCAAGCGGACGGGTGAGGACATCTGATGGCTACCACCACTCCGCGTCTCAAGACGAAGTACCGCGAGGAGATCGCGGGCAAGCTGCGTGAGGAGTTCTCCTACGAGAACGTCATGCAGATCCCCGGCCTCGTGAAGATCGTGGTCAACATGGGTGTCGGCGACGCCGCCCGTGACTCGAAGCTCATGGACGGTGCCGTCCGTGACCTGACCACCATCACCGGTCAGAAGCCGGCCATCACCAAGGCCCGCAAGTCCATCGCGCAGTTCAAGCTGCGTGAGGGCCAGCCGATCGGTGCGCACGTCACCCTCCGTGGCGACCGCATGTGGGAGTTCCTGGACCGCACCCTGTCGCTCGCGCTCCCGCGCATCCGCGACTTCCGTGGTCTGTCCCCCAAGCAGTTCGACGGGCGTGGCAACTACACCTTCGGTCTCACGGAGCAGGTCATGTTCCACGAGATCGACCAGGACAAGATCGACCGTGTCCGGG
The DNA here is from genome assembly GCF_000716445.1 of Streptomyces wedmorensis. Classification (GTDB taxonomy): domain Bacteria; phylum Actinomycetota; class Actinomycetes; order Streptomycetales; family Streptomycetaceae; genus Streptomyces; species Streptomyces wedmorensis. Next base: position 99,054 of record NZ_JNWK01000006.1, on the reverse strand, counting down.
GTATGGACATCACCGTGGTGACCACGGCGACCAACGACGACGAGGGCCGTGCCCTTCTGCGTCACCTCGGCTTCCCGTTCAAGGAGGCGTAAGCGAGATGGCGAAGAAGGCTCTCATCGCGAAGGCTGCCCGCAAGCCCAAGTTCGGCGTGCGTGGCTACACGCGCTGCCAGCGCTGTGGTCGTCCCCACTCCGTGTACCGCAAGTTCGGCCTGTGCCGCGTGTGCCTTCGTGAGATGGCTCACCGTGGCGAGCTGCCGGGCGTGACCAAGAGCTCCTGGTAATCCCTTAGTTGGGATGACCGGAGTCTCTCGGTAAGCACTGGGTCGGCGGATGCCCGCCCTCGCATGCCTTAGGCTTGTGGGGTTGGGCGTCCGCCGCCCGTACGACTTACTACGCCGTAGGTCCCCGCGCCGCACCCGTCCCGCCCCTGTGTGGGGAGAGGGATGGCGCATACAGGAAACCCCGGCGAGAGAGGCCGAAGGCCAATTCATGACCATGACTGATCCGATCGCGGACATGCTGACTCGTCTGCGTAACGCGAACTCGGCATACCACGATTCCGTGACGATGCCGCACAGCAAGATCAAGTCTCACATCGCGGAAATCCTCCAGCAGGAGGGCTTCATCACGGGCTGGAAGGTCGAGGACGCCGAGGTCGGCAAGAACCTCGTCCTCGAGCTCAAGTTCGGTCCGAACCGTGAGCGCTCCATCGCGGGCATCAAGCGGATCTCGAAGCCCGGTCTCCGGGTTTACGCGAAGTCCACCAACCTGCCGAAGGTCCTCGGCGGCCTGGGCGTGGCGATCATCTCCACGTCCCACGGTCTCCTGACCGGCCAGCAGGCAGGCAAGAAGGGCGTAGGTGGGGAAGTCCTCGCCTACGTCTGGTAGTCGGGAACGGAGGAATAGCTAATGTCGCGTATTGGCAAGCTGCCTATCCAGGTTCCCGCCGGCGTGGACGTCACCATCGAGGGCCGCACGGTCACGGTCAAGGGTTCCAAGGGCACCCTGACCCACACCGTCGCCGCTCCGATCGAGATCGTTAAGGGCGAGGATGGCGTTCTGAACGTCAACCGTCCGAACGACGAGCGTCAGAACAAGGCCCTTCACGGCCTGTCCCGCACGCTGGTGGCCAACATGATCACCGGTGTGACCCAGGGTTACGTGAAGGCGCTCGAGATCAGCGGTGTCGGTTACCGCGTCGCCGCGAAGGGCTCCAACCTGGAGTTCCAGCTCGGCTACAGCCACCCGATCCTGGTCGAGGCGCCCGAGGGCATCTCGTTCAAGGTCGAGTCGCCGACCAAGTTCTCGGTCGAGGGCATCGACAAGCAGAAGGTCGGCGAGGTCGCGGCGAACATCCGCAAGCTGCGGAAGCCCGACCCGTACAAGGCCAAGGGCGTCAAGTACGCCGGCGAGGTCATCCGCCGCAAGGTCGGAAAGGCTGGTAAGTAAGCCATGGCATACGGTGTGAAGATCGCCAAGGGCGACGCTTACAAGCGTGCCGCCAAGGCGCGCCGCCACATCCGCATCCGCAAGAACGTGTCGGGTACGGCGGAGCGTCCGCGCCTCGTCGTGACGCGTTCGAACCGCGGTATCACCGCTCAGGTCATCGACGACCTCAAGGGTCACACCCTTGCGTCCGCGTCGACCCTGGACGCGTCGATCCGCGGTGGCGAGGGTGACAAGTCCGCGCAGGCCAAGCAGGTCGGTTCCCTGGTCGCCGAGCGCGCCAAGGCCGCCGGCGTCGAGGCTGTCGTGTTCGACCGTGGTGGCAACAGGTACGCCGGGCGCATTGCCGCTCTGGCTGACGCCGCCCGCGAAGCCGGGCTGAAGTTCTAAGCCCCGGTTCCGGGACTAACGGACGTAACAGAGAGAGGTAATCCAATGGCTGGACCCCAGCGCCGCGGAAGCGGTGCCGGTGGCGGCGAGCGGCGGGACCGGAAGGGCCGCGACGGTGGCGCTGCCGCCGAGAAGACCGCGTACGTTGAGCGCGTTGTCGCGATCAACCGCGTCGCCAAGGTTGTCAAGGGTGGTCGCCGCTTCAGCTTCACCGCGCTGGTCGTGGTGGGCGACGGTGACGGCACCGTAGGTGTCGGTTACGGCAAGGCCAAGGAAGTTCCCGCGGCCATTGCCAAGGGCGTCGAGGAAGCCAAGAAGAACTTCTTCAAGGTTCCCCGCATCCAGGGCACCATCCCTCACCCGATCCAGGGCGAGAAGGCCGCGGGCGTCGTCCTGCTCAAGCCGGCTTCCCCCGGTACCGGTGTTATCGCCGGTGGCCCGGTGCGCGCCGTGCTCGAGTGCGCCGGCGTTCACGACATCCTGTCGAAGTCGCTCGGCTCCGACAACGCGATCAACATCGTGCACGCGACCGTGGAGGCCCTCAAGGGCCTGCAGCGTCCCGAGGAGATCGCGGCTCGCCGTGGTCTGCCCCTCGAGGACGTCGCTCCCGCGGCTCTGCTCCGTGCGCGTGCTGGGGCGGGTGCGTAATGGCTCGCCTCAAGGTCACGCAGACGAAGTCGTACATCGGCAGCAAGCAGAACCACCGCGACACCCTGCGCTCGCTTGGCCTCAAGAAGGTCAACGACGTGGTTGTCAAGGAGGACCGCCCCGAGTTCCGCGGCATGGTGCACACCGTCCGCCACCTCGTGACGGTCGAGGAGGTTGACTGACATGGCGGAGACCAACCCGCTGAAGGCCCACAACCTCCGTCCCGCCCCGGGCGCCAAGACCGCGAAGACCCGTGTGGGTCGTGGTGAGGCGTCCAAGGGTAAGACGGCCGGTCGTGGTACCAAGGGCACCAAGGCCCGTTACCAGGTTCCGCAGCGCTTCGAGGGTGGGCAGATGCCCCTCCACATGCGTCTGCCGAAGCTCAAGGGCTTCAAGAACCCGTTCCGCACCGAGTTCCAGGTCGTGAACCTGGACAAGCTCGGCGCTCTCTACCCCGAGGGTGGAGAGGTCACGGTGGCCGACCTGGTCGCCAAGGGCGCGGTTCGCAAGAACCAGCTCGTCAAGGTGCTCGGCACCGGCGAGATCACCGTGGCGCTGCAGGTTTCGGTTGACGCCGTCTCCGGCTCCGCCAAGGAGAAGATCACCGCCGCCGGCGGCACCGTCACCGAGCTCGTCTAAGACGACTCGATGGCTTGAACATCCGATCGGGGATGCCTCTCAAAAGGGGCATCCCCGATTGGTCGTTCCTAGGGGGGCACGGTCGCCGGTAAGGTGGCGTGCACTGTCTAGACTCCGTGCGGTATGCCCGCACGGAATTGATGACCGATACCTAATCGTCGAACCTCAAGACCGTCACCCTTGACGCATAGCGCGGGGGTCGCAGGAGGCACCGTGCTCACCGCGTTCGCCCGGGCGTTCAAGACGCCCGACCTGCGCAAGAAGCTGCTCTTCACGCTCGCCATCATCGTGCTGTACCGCCTCGGGGCCCACATCCCGGTCCCCGGCGTCAGCTACGAGGCCGTCCAGCAGTGTGTCAAGCAGGCCAGCGAGGGCAACAACAGCCTGTTCGGCCTGGTCAACATGTTCAGTGGCGGGGCGCTGCTGCAGATCACCATCTTCGCGCTCGGCATCATGCCGTACATCACGGCGAGCATCATCCTGCAGCTGCTGACCGTCGTGATCCCCCGCCTCGAGGCCCTCAAGAAGGAGGGCCAGTCGGGTACTGCCAAGATCACGCAGTACACCCGGTACCTGACGGTCGCCCTCGCGATCCTCCAGGGCACCGGTCTCGTCGCCACGGCCAAGAGCGGTGCGCTCTTCAGCGGCTGCTCGGTGGCGGACCAGGTCGTGCCGGACCCGTCGATCTTCACCATCGCCACCATGGTCATCACGATGACCGCGGGCACCTGTGTCGTCATGTGGCTCGGTGAGCTCATCACCGACCGCGGCATCGGCAACGGCATGTCGATCCTCATGTTCATCTCGATCGCCGCCGGCTTCCCGGGCGCCCTGTGGGCCATCAAGGAGAGCGGCAAGCTCGCCAAGGGCTGGATCGAGTTCGGCACCGTCATCCTCATCGGCTTCGTGATGGTGGCCCTCGTGGTCTTCGTCGAGCAGGCCCAGCGCCGCATTCCGGTGCAGTACGCGAAGCGCATGATCGGTCGACGCTCCTACGGCGGAACGTCCACTTACATCCCGTTGAAGGTGAATCAGGCAGGTGTGATTCCTGTCATCTTCGCGTCGTCGCTTCTCTACATCCCGGCCTTGATCGCGCAGTTCTCGAACTCCACCGCGGGGTGGAAGACCTGGATCGAAGCCCACTTCGTCAAGGGTGACCACCCGTATTACATCGCCACGTACTTCCTCCTGATCGTGTTCTTCGCCTTCTTCTACGTGGCGATCTCGTTCAACCCCGAGGAAGTTGCCGACAACATGAAGAAGTATGGTGGCTTCATCCCGGGTATCCGGGCTGGTCGACCTACTGCCGAGTACCTGAGCTACGTGCTCAACCGGATCACTTGGCCGGGCTCGCTGTACTTGGGTCTGATCGCTCTTGTGCCGACGATGGCGTTGGCAGGCTTCGGTGGCGCCAATGCCAACTTCCCCTTCGGTGGGACGAGCATCCTCATCATCGTGGGTGTGGGGCTGGAGACCGTGAAGCAGATCGAGAGCCAGCTCCAGCAGCGCAATTACGAAGGGTTCCTCCGCTGATGCGAATCGTCCTCGTCGGACCGCCCGGGGCCGGGAAGGGCACGCAGGCCGCGTACCTTGCCAAGAACCTGGACATCCCGCACATCTCCACGGGTGACCTGTTCCGTGCCAACATCTCGCAGGGCACGGCGCTGGGTGTGGAGGCGCAGTCGTACATGAAGGCCGGCCAGCTCGTGCCGGACTCCGTGACGATCGGGATGGCCCAGGACCGTATGGAGCAGTCGGACGCCGTGAACGGCTTCCTGCTCGACGGGTTCCCGCGCAACCTGGCCCAGGCCGAGGCTCTGGACGAGATCCTCAAGGAGGGCGGCGTCCAGCTCGACGCGGTCCTCGACCTGGAGGTCCCCGAGGACGAGGTCGTGAAGCGGATCGCGGGTCGCCGCATCTGCCGCAACGACTCCTCGCACGTGTTCCACGCGATCTACAACGCGCCGGCGGCCGAGGGCGTCTGCGACGTCTGCGGCGGCGAGCTCTACCAGCGCGAGGACGACTCCGAGGAGACCGTCCGCAAGCGCCTGGAGGTCTACCACACCGAGACCGAGCCGATCATCGACTACTACCGGGCGCAGGGCCTGGTCGTGACGATCTCGGCGCTGGGCAAGGTGGACGAGGTCACCGCCAAGGCGATGGACGCGCTCAAGAAGTAACCTCCCGGTTCGTGCGATACGGCCGCGGTGCCCCTCAGGGGCGCCGCGGCCGTATCGTTGTTCTGTTCCCCGTACTCGATGGAAAGGCCGCGGCCACGATGGTGCAGATCAAGACCCCCGAGCAGATCGCGAAGATGCGCGAGGCGGGGCTGGTCGTCGCCGCCATCCACGCGGCGACCAGCGAGGCGGCCGTGCCGGGCGCCACGACGAAGGACCTGGACGAGGTCGCGCGGAAGGTCATCGCCGATCACGGAGCGAAGTCGAACTTCCTCGGGTACGGCGGATTCCCCGCGACCATCTGCACCTCGGTGAACGAGGTCGTCGTCCACGGCATCCCCGACGACAGGACCGTCCTCAAGGACGGCGACATCATCTCCATCGACGCCGGCGCGATCGTCGACGGCTGGCACGGTGACGCGGCCTACACGGCCTTCGTGGGCACCGGGCACGCGCCCGAGCTCGTCGAGCTCTCCCGGGTCACCGAGGAGTCGATGTGGGCCGGCATCGCGGCCATGAAGCTCGGCAACCGCCTGGTCGACATCTCGAAGGCGATCGAGACGTACATCAAGCGGCAGCCGCGTCCCGCGGTCGGCGACCACAGCCTCGGGCGCTACGGGATCATCGAGGACTACGGCGGCCACGGCATCGGCACCGAGATGCACATGGACCCGCACCTCCTGAACTACGTCTCCCGCAAGCGCGGCAAGGGCCCCAAGCTCGTCCCCGGCCTCTGCCTCGCCATCGAGCCCATGGTCTCCCTCGGCACCCCCCGGACCGAGGTCCTCAAGGACGACTGGACCGTCATCACCACCGACGGCACCTGGTCCTCCCACTGGGAGCACTCCGTGGCCCTCACCGAGGAAGGCCCCCTCGTCCTCACCGCCGTCGACGGCGGCAAGGCCAAGCTCGCCGAGCTGGGCGTCACGGCGGCGCCGGACCCGCTGGCGTAGCTGTTCCGGACCCGCGCCGGGGGTGGTGACCCGCCGGCGTAAGGGTCGTTTTCCACAGCGTGGCGGCTTGCGTAAGGATCAGTCGGGGTGGGCAGACTTCCCGATTCGTCTTTTCCTGGGGCCTGACGTAGACTGATGCGTCGGCTCTCGTGTACCCGTGTGTCCGCATGCGGCGGCGAGAGTCGATCAAGGTAGCCGATTCGAAAGGCGAAGCGTGGCCAAGAAGCAAGGTGCCATCGAAATCGAGGGCACCGTGATCGAGTCCCTCCCGAACGCCATGTTCAAGGTGGAACTCCAGAACGGTCACAAGGTCCTCGCGCACATCTCCGGCAAGATGCGGATGCACTACATCCGAATCCTCCCGGACGACCGGGTCGTGGTGGAGCTCTCTCCCTACGACCTGACGCGTGGCCGGATCGTCTACCGGTACAAGTAGATCTTGCCCGCACCCCGCCTCAGCGCGCGGGTGGTGGCACTGACCCGGAGAACCTCACATCCCATGAAGGTCAAGCCGAGCGTCAAGAAGATCTGCGACAAGTGCAAGGTGATCCGCCGTCACGGCCGGGTCATGGTCATCTGCGACAACCTGCGCCACAAGCAGCGCCAGGGCTGACGCACGCCGACCGACCTGCATTTCGCAGTTCTTCGCGCGACGCATAGCAACACGTACATACGCAGAGCCCGTCCGACCGTGTCCCACGGTTGACGGCACCTCCGGCGGGGGCCGGGGACCCGACCTGTACCTCATACGGCAGCCGGGAACGGTTCTGCAGCAGACCCCCGAGAACACAGGAGCCATTGAATGGCACGCGTTTCCGGTGTTGACATCCCGCGCGAAAAGCGTGTGGTGGTCGCACTCACCTACGTCTTCGGCATCGGGCGTACCCGGTCCGAGGAGATCCTCGCCTCGACCGGTGTGAACCCGTCCACCCGTGTCCGCGACCTTGCCGAGGAAGACCTCGTCAAGATCCGCGAGTACGTGGACGCCAACCTCCAGACCGAGGGTGACCTCCGTCGCGAGATCGCCGCCGACATCCGCCGCAAGGTCGAGATCGGCTGCTACCAGGGCCTCCGCCACCGTCGTGGCCTGCCCGTTCGCGGCCAGCGCACCAGCACGAACGCTCGTACCCGCAAGGGCCCGCGTCGCGCCATCGCCGGCAAGAAGAAGCCGGGCAAGAAGTAGTCCTCAGCGGACGCTTGACCAAGCGGTCTTCGCTGTAGGACCGACCACCTCCCGTAGGAGTTATAGATGCCCCCCAAGGGTCGTCAGGGCGCTGCCAAGAAGGTGCGCCGCAAGGAAAAGAAGAACGTCGCTCACGGCCACGCGCACATCAAGAGCACGTTCAACAACACGATCGTCTCGATCACGGACCCCTCGGGCAACGTGATCTCCTGGGCCTCCGCCGGCCACGTCGGCTTCAAGGGCTCGCGCAAGTCCACCCCCTTCGCCGCGCAGATGGCCGCCGAGTCGGCCGCCCGCCGCGCGCAGGAGCACGGCATGCGCAAGGTCGACGTCTTCGTGAAGGGTCCGGGCTCCGGCCGCGAGACCGCGATCCGCTCCCTCCAGGCCACGGGCCTCGAGGTCGGTTCGATCCAGGACGTCACCCCCACGCCGCACAACGGCTGCCGTCCCCCCAAGCGCCGCCGCGTCTGACGCACGGCTGCTTGACCTGAGGACTTCGGGCGGTACGGCTCTTCGGACCGTGCCGCCCGTACCCTTGCAGTACAGAAGTGATCCGTCGGGCGTCAAATAGTGGGCGTCCACGACTGAAGGACAAAGAGACATGCTGATCGCTCAGCGTCCGTCGCTGACCGAAGAGGTCGTCGACGAGTTCCGCTCCCGGTTCGTGATCGAGCCGCTGGAGCCGGGCTTCGGTTACACCCTCGGCAACTCCCTCCGCCGTACCCTCCTGTCCTCGATCCCGGGTGCCGCTGTCACCAGCATCCGCATCGACGGTGTCCTGCACGAGTTCACCACCGTGCCGGGCGTCAAGGAGGACGTCACCGACCTCATCCTGAACATCAAGCAGCTGGTCGTCTCCTCGGAGCACGACGAGCCGGTCGTGATGTACCTGCGCAAGCAGGGCCCGGGTCTGGTCACCGCCGCCGACATCGCGCCCCCGGCCGGTGTCGAGGTGCACAACCCCGACCTCGTCCTCGCCACGCTCAACGGCAAGGGCAAGCTGGAGATGGAGCTGACCGTCGAGCGCGGTCGCGGCTACGTCTCCGCCGTCCAGAACAAGCAGGTGGGCCAGGAGATCGGTCGTATCCCGGTCGACTCCATCTACTCGCCGGTGCTCAAGGTCACGTACAAGGTCGAGGCGACCCGTGTCGAGCAGCGCACCGACTTCGACAAGCTGATCGTCGACGTCGAGACCAAGCAGGCCATGCGCCCGCGTGACGCCATGGCGTCCGCCGGCAAGACCCTGGTCGAGCTGTTCGGTCTGGCGCGCGAGCTCAACATTGACGCCGAGGGCATCGACATGGGCCCGTCCCCCACGGACGCCGCCCTGGCCGCCGACCTCGCGCTGCCGATCGAGGAGCTCGAGCTCACCGTTCGTTCGTACAACTGCCTCAAGCGCGAGGGCATCCACTCCGTGGGTGAGCTCGTGGCGCGTTCCGAGGCCGACCTGCTCGACATCCGCAACTTCGGTGCGAAGTCGATCGACGAGGTCAAGGCGAAGCTGGCCGGCATGGGCCTGGCCCTCAAGGACAGCCCGCCCGGATTCGACCCGACCGCCGCCGCCGACGCCTTCGGCGCCGACGACGACGCGGACGCCGGTTTCGTCGAGACCGAGCAGTACTAGTAGATCGTCTGCGGGCCGGCTTCGGCCGGTCGCGCAGTTCCCCGCGCCCCTTACGGGGCGCGGGTCTTCGACGGGCGACCGCCCGCTCGGATACTGACCCCGGTACCTGGTACGGCCGAGGCAGACATCAAGGAGAAACACCATGCCGCGTCCCGCGAAGGGTGCCCGCCTCGGCGGTTCCGCCGCGCACGAGAAGCTGCTGCTCGCCAACCTGGCGAAGTCGCTCTTCGAGCACGGCCGCATCACCACGACCGAGGCCAAGGCCCGTCGCCTGCGTCCGGTCGCCGAGCGCCTGATCACCAAGGCGAAGAAGGGCGACATCCACAACCGTCGCCTGGTGCTGCAGTCGATCACCGACAAGGGGATCGTCCACACCCTCTTCACCGAGATCGCCCCGCGTTACTCGGAGCGTCCGGGTGGCTACACCCGCATCACCAAGATCGGCAACCGTCGTGGCGACAACGCCCCGATGGCCGTGATCGAGCTGGTCGAGGGCGAGATCGCCAAGAAGGCGACCGTCGCCGAGGCCGAGGCCGCCACCGTGCGCGCCGTCAAGGAGGCCGACGCGGCCGCCGAGGCTCCGGCCGAGGAGTCGAAGGACGCGTAAGCGTTTCTTCCGTTTCTCGTGAGCGGGCCCGTACCCCCTGGGGTGCGGGCCCGTTCCCGTGTGTTTGAGAGGATTTCCGCGTGAGCGACGACGTGCAGGACGGATTCGTACGGGTACGGCTGGACCTTTCGTACGACGGCAAGGACTTCTCCGGCTGGGCCAAGCAGTCCCAGGGGCGGCGGACCGTGCAGGGGGACATCGAGGACGCGCTGCGGACCGTGACCCGGTCGCAGGAGACGTACGAGCTGACCGTCGCCGGCCGGACCGACGCCGGGGTGCACGCACGGGGGCAGGTCGCCCATGTCGACCTGCCCGTGGACCTGTGGCAGGAGCACCGGGACAAGCTGCTGCGGCGGCTCGCCGGGCGGCTCTCCCACGACGTGCGCGTCTGGAATGTCGAGGAGGCCCCCGCCGGGTTCAACGCCCGTTTCTCCGCGATCTGGCGCCGGTACGCCTACCGTGTCACCGACAACCCGGGCGGGGTCGACCCGCTGCTGCGCGGGCACGTCCTGTGGCACGACTGGGCCCTCGACATGGACGCCATGAACGAGGCGGCCACGGCGCTCGTCGGCGAGCACGACTTCGCGGCCTACTGCAAGAAGCGCGAGGGCGCCACCACCATCCGCACGCTCCAGGTGCTGCGCTGGGAGCGGCGGGACGACGGGATCCTGGAGGCGACCGTCAAGGCGGACGCCTTCTGCCACAACATGGTCCGCTCGCTCGTCGGCGCGCTGCTCTTCGTCGGCGACGGCCACCGGCCCGTGGACTGGCCGGGCAAGGTGCTCGCCGCCGGGGTCCGGGACTCGGCCGTGCACGTCGTGCGGCCGCACGGGCTCACCCTCGAAGAGGTCGGCTACCCGGCCGACGAGCTCCTGGCCGCCCGCAATCTGGAGGCCAGGAACAAGCGGTCACTGCCCGGGAGCGCCGGCTGCTGCTGAGGCCTGGGCGCGGCCGCGGGCGTAGATCTGGTTGAACGCGAAGGTGCCCAGGTCGTCGCTGGCCTGGAAGACGGGCTTGTCGGCCATGGAGACCTTCTTGCCGTTGGCGAAGCCGGCCTGGGTGAAGTACGCGTACCGGCCGATCGAGTTCGAGCGGCGCAGGCAGACCGTGGCGTGGCAGAAGTCACCCACGCCCGCGCCGACCAGCGGGGCGATGCCGCCGGTGGCCTGGGTCTTCGCCTTGAGGGCGGCGGCCTCGGACGGGAAGACGGCGATGCCGACGGTGATCGCCACGCCGTCCTTCACGTAGGTGGCGCGGAGCACGCGCTGGCAGCCGTTCCGCTCCAGGACGGCGCCGAGGCCGCCCTGGGTGACGAACGCGCAGTTCGCCGTGGCCGAGGTCGCGCCCTTCTTGTACGGGCGCTTGTTCATCGACATCTGCTTGCCCGGGAAGAGGCCCTCCACGGTGAGCGGCGCCCTGTCCTTCTTCGGGTCCGTGATGTAGTCCATCGGGTTCGGCGGGGGAGGCGGCGCCACCGAGGAGAACGTCGGCTCGGGCGTCGGCGTACCGACGGGGGAGGCCGTGCCGGTGGGTGCGCCGCCCCCGTTCTTCGCCGTGTCGTTGCTCTTGTTCGTGGTCACGACGGCGGTGGCGACGATCGCGCCCACCGCCAGGGTGGCCAGCACCCCGCCGCCGATCAGCAGCCAGCGCTTGCGGCGGCTGCGGCCGGCCGAGGCCGCGGCGAGGGCGTTCCAGTCAGGGGTCTGACCGCCGCCCTGCGCGCCCGGGAAGGGGTCCTGCGCGCCGGGGAAGGGCGCCTGGGCGCCCGGGAAGGGGCTCGGGCCGCCGTATCCCTGCTGCCCGCCGTACGGCTGCTGCTGTCCGTACTCGGGCTGCTGCCCGTACCCCTGCGGCTGTCCGTGTCCGGGCTGCTGTCCGTACCCCTGCTGCCCCTGCTGCGGCTCCTGCGGCCACTGCGGTCCCCCAAAGCTCATGCCGCGCATCCTAAACCGGTTGGGCGCAGCGGACGCGGGCGGCGACAATGCACCTCATGGGACATGTCGAGGCCGCGCATCTGGAGTACTACCTTCCCGACGGGAGGGTCCTCCTGGGGGACGCCTCCTTCCGGGTCGGGGAGGGGGCCGTCGTCGCCCTCGTCGGGGCCAACGGCGCCGGCAAGACCACACTGCTCCGGTTGATCTCCGGGGAGCTCCAGCCGCACGGCGGCTCCGTCACCGTCAGCGGCGGACTCGGCGTGATGCCGCAGTTCGTCGGCTCCGTGCGGGACGAGTCCACCGTCCGTGACCTGCTGGTATCGGTGGCCCAGCCCCGGATCCGGGAGGCCGCGAAGGCCGTCGACGAGGCCGAGCACCTGATCATGACCGTCGACGACGAGGCCGCGCAGATGAAGTACGCGCAGGCCCTCAGCGACTGGGCCGAGGTGCAGGGGTACGAGGCGGAGACGCTCTGGGACATCTGCACCATGGCCGCGCTCGGCATGCCGTACGAGAAGGCGCAGTTCCGGGAGGTGCGGACGCTCTCCGGCGGTGAGCAGAAGCGGCTCGTCCTGGAGTCCCTGCTGCGGGGCTCCGACGAGGTGCTGCTCCTCGACGAGCCGGACAACTACCTCGACGTCCCCGGCAAGCGCTGGCTGGAGGAGCGGCTGCGGGAGACCCGTAAGACCGTGCTGTTCATCTCGCACGACCGGGAGCTGCTCTCCCGGGGCGCGCAGAAGATCGTCGCGGTCGAGCCCGGCCCGGCCGGCTCGGACGTGTGGGTGCACGGCGGCGGTTTCGACACCTTCCACGAGGCCCGGCGCGAGCGGTTCGCCCGCTTCGAGGAGCTGAAGCGGCGCTGGGAGGAGAAGCACGCCCAGCTGAAGAAGCTCGTGGTCAACCTGCGGCAGGCCGCCGCGGTCAGCCACGAGATGGCCTCCCGGTACGCCGCGGCCCAGACGCGGCTGCGGAAGTTCGAGGAGGCGGGTCCGCCGCCCGAGCCGCCGCGCGAGCAGGACATCAAGATGCGGCTGCGCGGCGGCAGGACCGGTGTGCGTGCCGTGACCTGCGAGAACCTCGAGCTGACCGGTCTCATGAAGCCGTTCTCGCTGGAGATCTTCTACGGGGAGCGGGTCGGCGTCCTCGGCTCCAACGGGTCGGGCAAGTCACACTTCCTGCGGCTGCTCGCGGGGGATCCGACAGTCGCCCACACGGGTGACTGGAAGCTGGGCGCCCGCGTGGTGCCGGGGCACTTCGCGCAGACCCACGCGCACCCGGAGCTGACCGGACGGCCGCTCGTCGACATCCTGTGGACGGAACACGCCAAGGACCGGGGCGGAGCGATGTCGATGCTGCGCCGGTACGAGCTGGAGCGGCAGGGCGACCAGTCCTTCGACAAGCTCTCGGGCGGGCAGCAGGCGCGGTTCCAGATCCTGCTCATGGAGCTGGCGGGCACCACGGCGCTGCTGCTCGACGAGCCGACGGACAACCTGGACCTGGAGTCGGCGGAGGCCCTCCAGGACGGCCTGGAGGCGTACGACGGCACGGTGCTCGCCGTCACCCATGACCGGTGGTTCGCGAAGTCCTTCGACCGGTTCCTGGTCTTCGGGTCGGACGGGGTCGTACGGGAGACGACCGAACCCGTGTGGGACGAGCGACGGGTCGACCGGGTGCGCTGACCTGGGGGGTCGGCGGCGGGGTGTGGCCGCGCGCTTCGGGTTCGGGTCGGCGGACGGAGTCCGGCGCGGCCGGTCGAAGCCGGGGAGGCCCCCGGGGCCGAGCCGTGCGAGGGCGGCGTGGGGGAGGGGTCGACCGAACCCGTGTGGGACGAGCGACGGGTCGACCGGGTGCGCTGACCTGGGGTGGTCGGCGGCGGGGTGTGGCCGCGCGCTTCGGGTTCGGGTCTTGTCTCGGGGCGTTTTGACCCGTCGGGGGTGGCGCGGGTACTGTTGCGGTTTGTTATGCGTATCGGCTTCGTCGTTCTCACGCGAAGGGCCCTTACGCAGGTTCCCTGGAGCAGTTACCAGTGGCTCGCATACGGGCGGTGTTCCCGGCAGTGCAGGCCCCAGCTGCATGATCGCTTCAGGTGTGTCTGGACTCCATCCACTGAAGAAGCGAAGGCTACGAAGTGCGTACGTACAGCCCCAAGCCCGGCGATGTCACTCGCCAGTGGCACATCATCGACGCGCAGGACGTTGTCCTGGGCCGTCTGGCGACCACGGCTGCGAACCTCCTGCGAGGCAAGCACAAGCCGGTTTACGCGCCGCACATGGACATGGGCGACTTTGTCATCATCATCAACGCTGACAAGGTGCACCTGTCCGGCAACAAGAAGACCCAGAAGCTGGCGTACCGCCACTCCGGCTTCCCGGGTGGTCTGCGCTCCGTCCGTTACGACGAGCTGCTGGACAAGAACCCCGAGAAGGCCGTCGAGAAGGCCATCAAGGGCATGATCCCCAAGAACTCCCTGGGCCGTCAGATGATCTCGAAGCTGAAGGTCTACGCGGGCGAGAACCACCCGCACGCTGCGCAGCAGCCGGTTCCGTTCGAGATCACCCAGGTCGCGCAGTAGTTCCGGCCACACCCCCTAAGAACGAAAGAAATCTGAGGAGAATCGTGGCCGAGACCACCCCCGAAACCCCCGTCGACGAGTTCGAGGGCGTTGAGGAGTACACCACCGAGACCGAGCTCGTCGAGGGTGAGTACACCTCCGAGTCCCTCGCGTCCCGCTTCGGCGACCCGCAGCCGGCCGCCGGCCTGGGCCGTCGCAAGAACGCCATCGCCCGCGTCCGGATCGTTCCGGGCACCGGCAAGTGGAAGATCAACGGTCGCACCCTTGAGGACTACTTCCCCAACAAGGTGCACCAGCAGGAAGTCAACGAGCCCTTCAAGGTGCTCGAGCTCGACAACCGCTACGACGTCATCGCCCGCATCGCGGGTGGCGGTGTCTCCGGCCAGGCCGGCGCCCTGCGCCTCGGTGTGGCCCGTGCGCTGAACGAGGCGGACGTCGAGAACAACCGCCCGGCGCTGAAGAAGGCCGGCTTCCTCTCCCGCGACGACCGTGCGGTCGAGCGCAAGAAGGCCGGTCTCAAGAAGGCCCGTAAGGCCCCGCAGTACAGCAAGCGCTAATCACGCCTGCTCGGACTGTTTTCGTACGCCCCGGCGGCACTGCCCGTGCCGTCGGGGCGTACGTTTTTTCATCACCTCTTTCGTCAGCTTGGGCACGTATTTCTCGGAGGACAGCTGTGGGACGACTCTTCGGCACGGACGGCGTACGCGGCGTCGCCAACGCGGACCTGACGGCGGAGCTGGCGCTCGGTCTGTCGGTCGCGGCGGCGCACGTGCTGGCAGAGGCGGGCACCTTCGAGGGGCACCGGCCGACCGCCGTCGTCGGGCGCGACCCCCGTGCTTCCGGAGAGTTCCTCGAGGCCGCCGTCGTGGCCGGCCTCGCCAGCGCCGGAGTCGACGTCCTGCGCGTCGGCGTGCTGCCCACCCCGGCCGTGGCCCACCTCACCGGCGTCCTCGGCGCCGACCTCGGCGTGATGCTCTCCGCCAGCCACAACGCCATGCCCGACAACGGCATCAAGTTCTTCGCGCGCGGCGGCCACAAGCTCGCCGACGACCTGGAGGACAAGATCGAGGCCGTGTACGAGGAGCACCGCACCGGCGCCCCCTGGGAGCGCCCGACCGGTGCCGGCGTCGGCCGCGTGCGCGACTACGACGAGGGCTTCGAGACGTACGTCTCCCACCTGATCTCCGTGCTCCCCAACCGGCTCGACGGCCTCAAGATCGTCCTCGACGAGGCCCACGGCGCCGCCGCCCGCGTCTCGCCCGAGGCATTCACCCGGGCCGGAGCCCAGGTCGTCACCATCGGCGCCGAGCCGGACGGCCTCAACATCAACGACGGCTGCGGCTCCACCCACCTCGGGCTGCTCCGGGCCGCCGTCGTCGAGCACGGCGCCGACCTGGGCATCGCCCACGACGGCGACGCCGACCGCTGCCTCGCCGTGGACGCCGCCGGCAACGAGGTCGACGGCGACCAGATCCTCGCCGTCCTCTCCCTCGCCATGCGCGAGGCCGGCACGCTGCGCGGCGACACCGTCGTCGCGACCGTCATGTCCAACCTGGGCTTCAAGCTCGCCATGGAGCGCGAGGGCCTCAACCTCGTCCAGACCGCGGTCGGCGACCGCTACGTCCTGGAGTCCATGAAGGAGAACGGCTTCGCGCTCGGCGGCGAGCAGTCCGGGCACGTCATCGTGCTCGACCACGCCACCACCGGCGACGGCACCCTCACCGGCCTGATGCTGGCCGCCCGGATCGCGGCCACCGGCAAGTCCCTCGCGGACCTCGCCGGCGTGATGGAGCGGCTCCCGCAGATCCTCGTCAACGTCAAGGACGTCGACAAGTCGCGGGTGGACACCTCCGGCGAGCTCGCCGCGGCCGTCACCGAGGCCGAGCGCGAGCTGGGTTCCACCGGCCGCGTCCTGCTGCGCCCCTCCGGCACCGAGCCGCTGGTCCGCGTCATGGTCGAGGCCGCCGACATCGAGCAGGCCCGCGCGGTCGCGCAGCGCCTCGCGGATGTCGTGAAGTCGGCGCTGGGCTAACCTTTCTGAAGCACCGTCATGCATGTACGTGAGGGCCCGTCACACCGGATTCCGGTGCGGCGGGCCCTCACGTGCGAGATCCGGGTCAGCCCCTGCGCAGCCGGCGCTTGAGACGCCCGCGCTGGGTGCGCCACAGCCGCTGCTGCAGGGCCAGGGTCGCCGTACCCGCCAGGATGATGCCCAGCAGGTTGAGCAGCAGCTGCCCGGTCGACCCCCACATCTGCGCGAACTCGCCGTAGCTCAGCGCCACCGCCGCGTTCGCCGCCGCCGGGACCGTGGTCACCGAGATCGCCACCCCCACCAGGGCGCCGGACTTCGACGACGTCAGGGAGAGGGTGCCGGCCGCGCCCGCCAGCAGCGCCACCACGAACGAGAACGGGTCCGGCTGCCAGATGAAGCCGGTCTGCGGACGCTCGGCGTCCAGCATGGCGTCGCTGAACAGGCCCAGCCAGTCCATGAGCAGGCTGAACAGGGTCGTCGCCAGGATCGCCGTCAGGAAGCCGATGAGCAGCGCCGTCAGCGAGCGGGCCGCCAGCTTCGGCGCCCGCTGCACGATCGCCGTGCACACCCCGGCGAGCGGGCCGAACTCCGGGCCGACCGCCATGGCGCCCACGATCAGGATCGCGTTGTCCAGGACGACGCCACAGGCCGCGATCATCGTCGCGAGGCCCATGAAGGAGAGGTAGGTGAAGGAGAGCGTCGACTCCTCGTGGGTCGCCTCCGCCAGCTGCTCCCAGATCACGGCGTCCGCGCCCTCGCCCGGAGCCTTGTCCTCGGCCGTGTCCGCCCGCGTGGACATCGACAGGTCGATGTTCTCCACCGCGATCGACCCGTCCTGGTCGATCCCCATGCCCCGCAACCCGTGCAGCAGTTCGTCGGCCGACTCGCGGGCCGAGTCGCACAGGACCAGGTCGCCCACGGGGTCCCTGGCCGCACCCGGCAGCACCACGAGGTGCGTGGTGCCCACCGTCGACTCGATCAGCTCGACCGCGGCCGCGGTGCGGTCCGGCGGGACGATCATCCGCACATGCAACATGTCCAGAGCTTACGGATCGTCAGGGCTTGCGGACCATCAGAGCTTGCGGAGGCTCAGCCTCTGGACCTTGTGGTCAGGTCCCTTGCGGACCACGAGCGTCGCGCGGCCGCGGGTCGGGGCCACGTTCTCCAGCAGGTTCACCTTGTTGATGGTCCGCCACATGGTGCGGGCGTAGTCGAGGGCCTCCTCCTCGGAGACCTGCGTGTAGCGCTGGAAGTACGAGGACGGGTTCTGGAACGCGGTGTCGCGCAGCTTGCGGAAGCGGTTGAGGTACCAGCGCTCGATGTCCTCCGGCCGGGCGTCCACGTACACCGAGAAGTCGAAGTAGTCGGCGAGACCCACGCGGGTGCGGCCGTCCTTGCCGGGCAGGGCCGGCTGGAGGACGTTCAGCCCCTCCACGATGAGGATGTCGGGGCGGCGCACGACGAGCCGCTCGCCGGGCACCCGGTCGTAGATCAGGTGCGAGTAGACCGGGGCCGTGACCTCTTCCTTGCCCGCCTTGATGTCCGCGACGAACCGCGTCAGCGCCCGGCGGTCGTACGACTCGGGGAAGCCCTTCCGGGACATCAGGCCGCGCGCCTTCAGCTCCTCCATCGGGTAGAGGAAGGCGTCCGTGGTCACCAGCTCCACTCGCGGGTGCTCGGGCCAGCGGGCGAGCAGCGCCTGGAGGAGGCGGGAGACCGTGGACTTGCCGACCGCCACGGAACCGGCGACCCCTATGACGAACGGCGTGCCGCGCTGCTCGGCGCTCTCGCCGAGGAAGGTGTTCAGGGCGCCGCGCAGGCCGCTGGTGGCCTGCACGTACAGGTTGAGCAGCCGGGACAGCGGCAGGTAGACGTCCCGGACCTCGTCGAGGTCGATGACGTCGCCCAGGCCGCGCAGCCGCTCGACCTCGTCGGCGGTGAGCGGCAGCGGCGTCTTGTCGCGGAGGTCGCTCCACTCGGCCCGGGTGAAGTCGACGTACGGGGTCGCCTCGGAGGGCCGACGCGGGCCGGCGCCGTTGCGGCGTCCGTCGTCGCTGGAGCTTCGTGGCGGCGAAGTGATCACCCCGCCATTGTCGGGGGTCGCGGGCGTCCGTGGGTCGTGGGGTCGGTCACGCGACAAATGCCTTGGTCTCGCCCCCGCGCCGGGGCGATCATGCTGATGCCGCGTGGGCTCCCGTACTTCACGCGGGGGGAGCCGCCCCCGGGGGCGGCACGAAGCCACCACGAAGAGAAGCAGAGAGCCACCACAGATGCGTACGTCCATCCGAAGCGCCGCAGTCGCCGCCACCGCCGTCTCCCTCGCCCTCCTCGTCACCGCCTGCGGCGGCGGGGAGAAGGACGACGCCAAGGACACCGGCAAGACCGCCGCGCCCAGCGCCACCGCCTCCGCCTCCACCACCGGCGCGCCCCCGGCGAAGGCGCTCTCCGCCGCCGAGCTCGACAAGCTCGTCGTCGAGCAGGCGGACCTGCCGGGCCACCAGGTGCAGAAGGCCAAGCCCGCGGACCTCGTGACGTCCGACGCCGTCTCCACCGACAAGCCCTCCTGCAAGCCGATCGCCGACGGGATGTCGTTCCTCTCCGCCGGGACGCCCGCAGCGTCCGCGCACCGCAAGGCCATCGAGGTGCCGAAGACCGACGGCGCCTCGGCCTCGCCCGAGGACGCCCTCGGCGCGCTCGCCGCACCGGTGACGAGCGTGACGCTCGGCTCGTACGAGGGTCAGGGCGCCCAGGAGGCCTTCGCCTCCCTCAAGACGGCCGGCAGCGACTGCGCCGGCGGCTTCACCCTCATCGGCGGCGGCGAGAAGACGAAGATCACGAAGGTGGCGCCGGAGACCCTCGCCGCGGGCGACGAGGCACTGGCCTGGACGATCACCACCGACATGGACGGCGAGCCCTTCGTCACCAAGCTGGTCGTCTTCCGCGCGGGCAACACGCTGGCCTCCTTCTCCACCCTCAGCTTCGGCGGGGAGGTCAAGACGCTGCCGAAGGCCGTGATCGACGCGCAGGCCGCCAAGCTCGGCTGACCCGGCCCCGGCCGGCCGGAGGGCGGCGCGACACGGTCGAGGACCCGTGCCGCTCGACTCCGGCCGGTGGGGCGGGTTCCGCCATAGGCTGCCGCCATGTGCGGAATCGTGGGTTATGCCGGCGGGCAGTCGGCACTTGATGTGGTGGTCGCGGGCCTCAAGCGGCTCGAATACCGGGGCTACGACTCGGCCGGTGTCGCGGTGCTCTCCGACGGGGGGCTCGCCGCGGCCAAGAAGGCGGGCAAGCTCGTCAACCTGGAGAAGGAGCTCGTGGACCGGCCGCTGGCAGGCGGCTCCGTCGGCATCGGACACACCCGCTGGGCCACCCACGGCGGACCGACCGACGCCAACGCGCACCCGCACCTGGACAACGCCGGGCGCGTCGCCGTCGTCCACAACGGCATCATCGAGAACTTCGCCGCCCTGCGGCAGGAGCTGGCCGAGCGTGGCCACGACCTGCTCTCCGAGACGGACACCGAGGTCGTCGCCCACCTCCTCGCGGAGGAGTTCTCCTCCGCCGGGGACCTGGCCGAGGCCATGCGGCTCGTCTGCCGCCGGCTCGACGGGGCCTTCACCCTGGTCGCGGTGCACGCCGACCAGCCGGACGTGGTCGTCGGCGCCCGCC
The DNA here is from genome assembly GCF_000716445.1 of Streptomyces wedmorensis. Classification (GTDB taxonomy): domain Bacteria; phylum Actinomycetota; class Actinomycetes; order Streptomycetales; family Streptomycetaceae; genus Streptomyces; species Streptomyces wedmorensis. The sequence goes on along the minus strand of NZ_JNWK01000006.1, from coordinate 79,178 downwards.
GGAACTCGCCCCTCGTCGTCGGGGTCGGCGAAGGCGAGAACTTCCTCGCCTCCGACGTGTCCGCGTTCATCGCCCACACCCGCTCGGCGATCGAACTCGGCCAGGACCAGGTCGTCGAACTCACCCGGGAAAGCGTCACCGTCACCGACTTCGACGGCTCGCCCGCCGACGTACGGGCCTACCACGTGGACTGGGACGCCTCCGCCGCCGAGAAGGGCGGCTACGACTACTTCATGCTCAAGGAGATCGCCGAGCAGCCCAAGGCCGTCGCCGACACCCTCCTCGGGCGGATCGACGCCGCCGGCCGGCTCACCCTCGACGAGGTGCGCATCCCGGACGCCGTCCTCCGCGAGGCCGACAAGATCGTCATCATCGCGTGCGGCACCGCCTTCCACGCCGGGCTGATCGCGAAGTACGCCATCGAGCACTGGACCCGGATCCCCTGCGAGGTCGAGCTCGCCAGCGAGTTCCGCTACCGGGACCCCATCCTCGGCCAGCGCACCCTGGTCATCGCGATCTCCCAGTCCGGCGAGACCATGGACACCCTGATGGCGCTCCGGCACGCCCGTGAGCAGGGCGCCAAGGTGCTCGCCGTCTGCAACACCAACGGCTCGACCATCCCCCGGGAGTCGGACGCCGTGCTCTACACGCACGCCGGACCCGAGGTCGCCGTCGCGTCCACGAAGGCCTTCCTCACCCAGCTCGTCGCCTGCTACCTGCTCGCGCTGTACCTCGGGCAGGTACGGGGCACCAAGTGGGGCGACGAGATCCACGCCGTCGTCCGCGAACTCGCCCGGATCGGCGACGAGGTCGAGCGGGTCCTGGAGACGATGGAGCCCGTCCGGGCCCTCGCCCGCTCCCTCGCCCACAAGGACACCGTCCTCTTCCTCGGCAGGCACGTCGGATACCCGGTGGCCCTGGAAGGCGCCCTGAAGCTCAAGGAACTCGCGTACATGCACGCCGAGGGCTTCGCCGCGGGAGAGCTCAAGCACGGGCCGATCGCCCTCATCGAGGAGGACCTCCCGGTCGTCGTGGTCGTCCCCTCGCCCAAGGGCCGCTCCGTCCTCCACGACAAGATCGTCTCCAACATCCAGGAGATCCGGGCCCGCGGCGCCCGCACCATCGTGATCGCGGAGGAGGGCGACGAGACCGTCGTCCCGTACGCCGACCACCTCGTCCGGATCCCGGCCACGCCTACGCTGCTCCAGCCGCTGGTCTCCACGGTGCCGCTCCAGGTCTTCGCCTGCGAGCTCGCCACCGCGCGGGGCAACGAGGTGGACCAGCCGCGCAACCTGGCCAAATCCGTGACCGTGGAGTGAGGTAACAAATGATCATCGGGGTGGGGATCGACGTGGCGGAGATCGACCGCTTCGCCGTGTCGATCGAGCGGACGCCGGGGCTGCTCCAGCGCCTCTTCATCGAGCGCGAACTGCTCCTCCCGAGCGGCGAACGGCGCGGGCCGGCCTCGCTCGCCGTGCGGTTCGCCGCGAAGGAGGCCCTGGCGAAGGCGCTCGGCGCACCGGGCGGACTGCTCTGGACGGACGCCGAGGTGTACGTCGAGGGCACCGGGCAGCCGCGCCTGCGGGTCAAGGGGACCGTGGCGGCGCGGGCGGCGGAGCTCGGCGTGAAGCACTGGCACGTCTCGCTGAGCCACGACGCGGGGGTCGCCTCGGCGGTGGTGATCGCCGAGGCCTGACGTACGCGTGAAGGGCCCGGCCGTCGAAGGGCGGCCGGGCCCTTCACGCGTGCGTGTACGGGCGGGGTGGTGGGTGTGGCCGATGCCCGTCTTCGGGCGGGGGCTTGGGGACTGGGGCAGACTGCGGACATGCGAACCGCTCACCGCGTCGAGACCGTACGGGCCGCGGAGGCCGCCCTCATGGCCCGCCTGCCCGAGGGCGCGCTCATGCAGCGGGCCGCCGCCGGACTCGCCGCCGCCTGCTGCTCCCTGCTCGGAAAGGGCCGGGTGTACGGAGCGCGGGTCGTCCTGCTCGTCGGCAGCGGTGACAACGGCGGCGACGCGCTGTACGCCGGAGCACGGCTCGCCCGGCGGGGAGCCGGCGTCACGGCGGTGCCGCTCGGGACGCGCACCCACCCCGGCGGGCTCGCGGCCCTCAGGGCGGCCGGCGGCCGGATCACCGACGACCCCTTCGAGGCGCTCGCCGCCGCCGACCTCGTCCTCGACGGCATCACCGGCATCGGCGGACGCGGCGGACTGCGGCCCGACGCCGTCCCCGTCGCCCGCGCCGCCCGCGGCTCCGGCGCCGTCGTCGTCGCCGTCGACCTCCCCAGCGGCGTCGACGCCGACACCGGGGAGGTCGCGGGGGAGGCGCTGCGGGCCGACGCGACGATCACCTTCGGCACGTACAAGCCGGGGCTGCTGGTCGACCCCGCACGGGAGTACGCGGGGGCGCTCCGGCTCGTCGACATCGGCCTCGACGCGGTCCTCCCGGGAGTGCCGGACCTGGAGGCGCTCCAGCACCAGGACGTGGCGTGGCTGCTGCCCGTGCCGGGCGCCGAGAGCGACAAGTACCGGCGGGGCGTCCTCGGGGTCGTCGCCGGATCCGCCCGCTACCCCGGCGCGGCGGTCCTCGCCGTGGCGGGGGCGCTGCGGGGCGGGGCGGGCGCCGTGCGGTACGTCGGGCCCGCGGGCGACGCGGTGATCGCCGCGCACCCCGAGACCCTGGTCCACGCCGGGCCGCCGTCGAAGGCGGGGCGGGTGCAGGCCTGGGTCGTCGGCCCCGGGCTCGGCGAGGGCCCCGGCCCCGTCGCCGAGGTCCTCGCCGCCGATGTGCCGGTCCTCGTCGACGCCGACGGGCTGCGGGGGCTCGACCCCGCAGCCGTACGGGCCCGCACCGCCCCCACCCTCCTCACCCCGCACGCGGGCGAGGCGGCGGCGCTGCTCGGCGTCGCGCGGGAGGACGTGGAGGCGGGGCGGCTCGCCGCCGTGCGCGAACTGGCGGCGCGCTTCGGTGCGACGGTCCTCCTGAAGGGCTCCACGACGCTGGTGTGCGGGCCCGGCGGCGGTCCCGTACGGGTCAACCCGACCGGCACCTCCTGGCTCGCCACCGCCGGCAGCGGCGACGTCCTCTCCGGCCTCGCCGGCTCCCTCCTCGCGGCGGGCCTCTCCGCCCTCGACGCCGGCTCCTGCGGGGCCTACCTCCACGGCCTCGCCGCCCGCCGCGCCTCCGCCGCCGGCGCACCCGTCACCGCCACCGACGTCGCCGGCTCCCTGCGCGACGCCTGGCTGGACGTGACGTCACCGTCCTAGGGCCCCCCGTTCGTCCGGCGGGGGCCCCGGTCGGGGGAAAGCGTTGGGCCAGGTGTGGGTGTCGGCGCGCCGGGTGGGCGGGGTCCGGATTGGGTGGGTGGGGTGATCAGACGGAGAAGCGGTACAGCGTCGTTGGTGTTGGTGTTGGCGGCTTCGGTCGTGCTCGGGCCGGAGGCGGCCGCGGACGGGCCGGGGCCGGGCGAGGCGGGGGACGTGCTGGTGCCCGGGGTGGTGGGCGGGGGGCGGTCGGAGTACCCGATGGACACGCCCGACCAGGTGTTGCCGCCGTTGCAGCCAGAGGGGGAGGTGCCGGTTCCGGAGCCGCAGGAGGAGGACGAGGGGCTGGTGGAGTACGTGCCGCGCAGCGCGGTGGGGGCGGCGTGCACGGCGAAGACGGGGACGTATCAGCGGCGGGTGGAGCGGCTGCTGGGACTGACGGCGGACGGGCGCCAGTCGCAGGCGGACTGCAAGGCCATCAAGGCGTTCCAGGTGCGGGAGAAGATCAAACCTGCGAACGGGTACGCCGGGCCGGTGACATGGGCACGGGCGGAGCTGCTGGCGGCGCGGAAGTCGCTCGACCCGGGAAAGCGGTGCCCGGTGAAGAAGTACGCCGTGGCGTGCGTGGACCTGGACCGGCAGCTCATGTGGGTCCAGAAGGGGAAGAAGGTGACGTACTCCGTGGTCAACGTCCGCAGCGGGCGTGTCGGGTACGCCACCCGCAAGGGCTGGCACACCGTCTACTGGCGCCACAAGAACCACTGGTCGTCCATCTACGACACCCCCATGCCGTTCGCGCAGTTCTTCAGCGGGGGACAGGCGTTCCACGCCGTCTACGGGCAGCTCGCCACGCCGACCGGCAGCCGGGGCTGCGTCAATCTCGGCTACCGGAACGCGGAGAAACTCTGGGGAGTCCTCCGTAAGGGTGACCGGGTCTACATCTGGGGAAAGCGGCCCGGGAGCTGACACCTGAGAGACTGGGCGCGATGACTGAGACACCGCCGCCCAGCAGAGCCCGTGCCGAGATCGACCTCGGCGCGCTGCGTGCGAACGTCCGCACGCTGCGCGCCCGCGTCGCCCCCCACGTCCGGATCATGGCCGTGGTCAAGGCCGACGCGTACGGACACGGCGCGCTGCGCTGCGCCCGCGCCGCCCTGGACGCGGGCGCGGAGTGGCTGGGGACGGCCACCCCGCAGGAGGCGCTCGCGCTGCGCGCCGCGGGGATCACGGACGTTCCGGTGATGTGCTGGCTGTGGACGCCGGACGACCCGTGGGACCAGGGCGTCGAGGCCGGTCTCGACATCTCGGTGAGCGGGATGTGGGCGCTGCGGGAGGTCGTCGCCGCCGCGGAGGCGACCGGCAAGCGGGCGCGGATCCAGCTCAAGGCCGACACCGGTCTCGGGCGCAACGGGTGCCAGCCCGCCGACTGGCCCGAGCTGGTCACCGAGGCGCTCAAGGCCGAGGCGCAGGGGCTCGTGAAGGTGACCGGCCTCTGGTCGCACTTCGCGTGCGCCGACGAGCCGCACCACCCGTCGATCGCGCCTCAGCTGGACCTCTTCCGTTCGATGCTCGACCACGCCGAGCAGGCGGGCGTGGAGCCCGAGGTCCGGCACATCGCCAACTCGCCGGCCACGCTGACGCTTCCCGAGGCCCACTTCGACATGGTCCGGCCGGGCATCGCGATGTACGGCGTGTCGCCCAGCCCGGAGCTCGGCACCTCCGCCGAGCTCGGGCTGCGGCCGGTCATGTCGCTGAAGGGGAGCGTCGCGCTCGTCAAGCGGGTGCCGGCCGGGCACGGCGTGAGTTACGGGCACCACTACGTCACGGAGAGCGAGACCACCCTGGGACTCGTCCCGCTGGGCTACGCGGACGGGGTCCCCCGGCACGCGTCCGGCCGCGGTCCCGTCCTCGTCGGGGACCGGGTGCGTACGGTCGCCGGGCGGGTGGCCATGGACCAGTTCGTGGTCGACCTGGGCGGCGACACGCCCGAGCCGGGCACCGAGGCGGTGCTCTTCGGGTCCGGGGAGCGGGGCGAGCCGACCGCCGAGGACTGGGCGGTGGCCGCCGACACCATCGCGTACGAGATCGTGACCCGCATCGGCGCGCGCGTCCCGCGTGTCTACCTGGGCGAATAGAGGGGGGTCGGCGTGGGCGAGTCGAGGAGCTGGCGGCGCGCCGGGTTCGCCGGTGCCGCGATAGGCGTCCTCGCCGCCGGCGCGGCCGCCGGGGTCGCCGTCGAGCGGCTCACCGTGGGCCGTTCCGTACGGCAGAAGGCGCGGCTCGCGCTGGACGCCACCGGCCCGTACGGCGGTCTGCGCGGCACGCCGGGACGGGCGACCGCCGACGACGGGACGGTCCTGTACTACGAGGTGGACGAGGTCGAGCCGGAAGCGCCGTCCGGCCGCCGCCGACGGCTCTTCGGGCGGAAGGAACCCGCCCCCGTCACCGTTGTCTTCAGCCACGGCTACTGCCTCAACCAGGACTCCTGGCACTTCCAGCGGGCCGCGCTGCGCGGTCTGGTCCGCAGCGTCCACTGGGACCAGCGCGGCCACGGCCGGTCCGGACCGGCCGTCGCCCAGGACGGTCCCGACGCGGCGCCCGTCTCCATCGACCGGCTGGGCCGTGACCTCAAGGCCGTGCTCGACGCGGCCGCGCCCGACGGGCCGCTCGTGCTGGTCGGGCACTCGATGGGCGGCATGACGGTGATGGCGCTCGCCGAGCGGTATCCCGAACTGATCCGCGACCGGGTCGTCGGCGTCGCCTTCGTCGGCACCTCGGCCGGGAAGCTGGGCGAGGTGTCCTACGGGCTGCCGATCGCCGGGGTCAACGCCGTCCGGCGGGTCCTGCCGGGCGTCCTGCGGGCGCTCGGGTCGCAGGCGGAGCTGGTCGAGCGCGGGCGGCGGGCGACCGCCGACCTCTTCGCCGGGCTGATCAAGAAGTACTCGTTCTCCTCGAGGGACGTGGATCCGGCGGTGGCCCGGTTCGCCGAGCGGATGATCGAGTCGACGCCGATCGACGTGGTCGCCGCCTTCTACCCGGCCTTCGCCGAGCACGACAAGGCCGCCGCACTCGCCGCCTTCCGCGACCGCCCGGCGCTGGCCCTGGCCGGCGACAACGACCTGGTGACCCCCGGCTCGCACACCGAGGCCATCGGTGACCTCCTCCCGGACGCCGAGCTGGTCATCGTCCCCGACGCCGGCCACCTGGTGATGCTGGAGCACCCCGAGGCGGTCACCGACCGGCTGGCCGACCTCCTCGTACGGGCCGGGGCCGTGCCGGGGACGGCGAGGAAGGCGGAGGCGGCGGAGGCCGCGACGACGGCCGCGGCGAGCACGGACACCGGCAAGAGCTAAGTTGGCGGGTATGGAAGCAGCGCACCCGCCCGTCTCCGGCGCCACCCTCTCGGTCGACTCCCCCCAGCAGATGCAGGAGCTGGGCCGCCGGCTCGCGAAGATCCTCCGTCCCGGCGACCTCGTCATGCTCACCGGCGAGCTCGGCGCCGGGAAGACCACGCTCACCCGGGGCCTCGGCGAGGGACTGGGGGTGCGCGGCGCGGTCACCTCCCCGACGTTCGTCATCGCCCGGGTCCACCCGTCGCTGGTCGGTGGTCCGGCCCTGGTCCACGTGGACGCGTACCGCCTCGGCGGCGGGCTCGACGAGATGGAGGACCTCGACCTCGACGTCTCGCTGCCCGAGTCGGTGGTGGTCGTCGAGTGGGGCGACGGCAAGGTCGAGGAGCTGACCGACGACCGGCTGCACCTGCTCATCCACCGGGTCACCGGCGACACCGACGACGACCGGCGCACGGTCGTGCTGCGTGGGATCGGTGCCCGCTGGACCGACGAGGACCTCGGCGCGCTCTGAGCCGCGTGCCGCCGTTCGTACGTAGGTTCCGACAACGTGTCGGGAAGGTGTTGCGTGGGCCGTACGAGCCGTGGTGACATGGATGCACGAGCTGGTTAGGTGTACCTAACCTACGGGAGGCATGCATGGCCACGCCTGAGCGCGCGGAACCCGGCCGGGACCACGTCCCGATGAGTGAGCTGCTGGCGTCCTGCGCGGCCGCGCGGGCCCTCTCGACCCCGCCGCCGCAGCCGTCCGAACAGACCGAAGAGGACACCGTGCGGGACGAGGCCGCCTGACCCGTCCACGGAGTCCCGCGGGCACGGCGTCTCAGGGGACGACGACGACCTTCGCGCCGATCACCGCGAACTTCCACAGCGCGTCGCCGTCGGCCCGCTTCATGCGGATGCCGCCGGTCTTCCTCGCCGGGTCCGGCGTCGGCGTCGTGCCGTCCACCGCCGCGCTGAAGCCGATCGCCACGTCCTCGTTGGTGGCGAACCGCACCACGTGCTCGATCTGCACGCCGTCGGAACCGCGGACCGAACCCGACCGCGAGGTCACCTTGTACGCCCCCGGCGCCGGGTGGACCGTGCTCGGCATCACCGAGAACGTACGGGTCGCCTTGCCCTTGACGTCGACCAGCCACACCCGGCGGTCGGCGAGGGCGTACACCACCCGCTCGCCGGTGCCCGAGGCCGCCGGCACCGCCAGCGGGTTGCCGGCCGGCTTCTTCGTACCGCCGCTCGGCGAGACGGAGGGGACGGACGTGCCGGGGGTACGGGGCTTGGCCGACAGGTCGGCGGGCGCGTTCGCCGAGGCCTGGTAGGCGAGGAAGGCGACCGCGGCGACCGCGGCGGCCGTGAGCCCGGCCACGAATCCCGAGCTGCTCCGTGCCACCGTGCCCACCTCTCGTACGAACGTATCGAAGGGTGACGGTAGCAGCCGCGGGACGGAGGTCCGGGGCGCCGTGCCCAGGGGGGCGTCCGGCGGGGCTCGGCCGCGGGGCGGCACCCGGTCCGGGAGCCGTAGGCTGTTCGCGTGCTGTTGCTCGCCATGGATACCGCCACCCCCGCCGTCACCGTCGCCCTGCACGACGGCGAGGCCGTCGTCGCCTCGTCGAGCCAGGTCGACGCCCGCCGCCACGGGGAGCTGCTGCTGCCCGCCGTCGACCGGGTCCTCGGGGAGGCCGGACTCAAGCTCGACGCGGTCACCGGGATCGTCGTCGGCGTCGGCCCCGGCCCCTACACCGGACTCCGCGTCGGACTCGTCACGGCCGCGACCTTCTCCTCCGCGCTCGGCGTGCCCGTCCACGGACTGTGCACCCTCGACGGCCTCGCGTACGCCGCCGGCTTCGACGAGCCCTTCGCCGTCGCCACGGACGCCCGCCGCAAGGAGGTCTACTGGGCGCGGTACGAGAACTCCCGCACGCGGGTGACCGACGCGGCCGTCGACCGGCCCGCCGACATCGCCGAGCGTCTCGCCGGCCTCCCGGTCGTGGGCGCGGGCGCCCGTCTCTACCCCGACGCCTTCCCCGACGCCCGCGACCCCGAGCACCAGTCGGCGGCCGCGCTCGCCGGACTCGCGGCGGAGCGGCTCGCCGCCGGCGGCGACGGCTTCCTCGACCCGCTGCCCATGTACCTGCGCCGCCCCGACGCCCAGGTGCCGAAGAACTACAAGGTGGTCACGCCCCAGTGACCGCCGTGCTGCGTGAGATGCGCTGGTGGGACATCGCGCCCGTGCTCGCGCTGGAAGCGGAGCTGTTCCCCGAGGACGCCTGGTCGGAGGGGATGTTCTGGTCCGAGCTCGCGCACGCCCGCGGGCCCGGCGCCACCCGGCACTACATCGTCGCCGAGGACGCGGCGGGCCGGATCGTCGGATACGCGGGCCTCGCCGCGGCCGGCGGCCTCGGCGACGTGCAGACGATCGCCGCCGCCCGCGACCAGTGGGGCACCGGACTCGGCGCCCGCCTCCTCACCGACCTGCTCCACCACGCCACCGCCTTCGAGTGCGACGAGGTCCTCCTCGAAGTGCGCGTGGACAACACCCGGGCGCAGAAGCTCTACGAGCGCTTCGGCTTCGAACCCATCGGCTTCCGGCGCGGCTACTACCAGCCCGGGAACGTGGACGCGCTCGTGATGCGACTGACCGTCCAAGGAACAGAGACCGAGATCTGATGTCCGTACCGACCCACGCACCGACCCACGGCAGGAATGACTGATGGCTGCTGACGAACCGCTCGTACTCGGCATCGAGACCTCCTGCGACGAGACCGGCGTCGGCATCGTGCACGGCACCACCCTCCTCGCGGACGCCATCGCCTCCAGCGTCGACACCCACGCCCGCTTCGGCGGCGTCGTGCCCGAGATCGCCTCCCGCGCCCACCTGGAGGCGATGGTCCCGACGATCGAGCGCGCCCTGAAGACCGCCGGGATCTCCGCGAAGGACCTCGACGGCATCGCCGTCACCGCGGGACCCGGCCTCGCGGGCGCGCTGCTCGTCGGCGTCTCGGCGGCCAAGGCGTACGCGTACGCCCTCGGCAAGCCGCTCTACGGCGTCAACCACCTCGCCTCGCACATCTGCGTCGACCAGCTGGAGCACGGCAAGCTGCCCGAGCCGACGATGGCGCTGCTCGTCTCCGGCGGCCACTCCTCGCTGCTGCTCTCCGCGGACATCACCTCCGACGTGCGTCCGATGGGCGCCACCATCGACGACGCGGCCGGCGAGGCCTTCGACAAGATCGCCCGCGTCCTCGACCTCGGCTTCCCCGGCGGACCGGTCATCGACCGGCTCGCCAAGGAGGGCGACCCGGCCGCCATCGCGTTCCCGCGCGGTCTGAGCGGCTCCCGGGACCCGGCGTACGACTTCTCCTTCTCCGGCCTCAAGACCGCGGTGGCCCGCTGGATCGAGGCGAAGCGGGCGGCCGGCGAGGACGTGCCCGTACGGGACGTGGCCGCGTCCTTCCAGGAGGCGGTCGTGGACGTCCTCACCCGCAAGGCCGTCCGGGCCTGCAAGGACGAGGGCGTCGACCACCTGATGATCGGCGGCGGCGTCGCCGCCAACTCGCGGCTGCGGGCCCTCGCCCAGGAACGCTGCGAGCGCGCCGGCATCCGGCTGCGGGTGCCCCGGCCAGGCCTGTGCACCGACAACGGCGCGATGGTCGCCGCCCTCGGCTCCGAGATGGTCGCCCGCAACCGGCCGGCCTCCGACCTGGAGCTGTCGGCGGACTCGTCCCTGCCGGTGACCGACCCGCACGTGCCCGGGGCCCACGGGCACGGGCACGACCACGGGCACGACCACGTCCACGAGGTCAGCAAGGAGAACCTGTACTCGTGAGGCTCACCCTCATGTGGGAGGCGCGGGCCGCCCGGGACCGGGGCGCCGAGCTCCTGGAGTGGGCGCGCGCCCAGGTCCTCGCCCGCGAACCGGTCCGCAGGGAGATCTTCCGCGCTCCCCAGGACCGGGTCCTCGTCCTCACCTGGTGGGAGGCGGACACCTTCGACGCCGAGCTGCCCGAGCTGCCCGAACCGGAGGCCGAGCTGATCACCCGTCCGGTCCACCGCTGGCGCTTCGAATCGATCGAATAGGCGACACGCGAGCGAAAGCAGAGCAACCTTTCGATCGTTCGGGGCATCCCACACCGCGTGAAGAAGACGATCGCGCTGTGGGCCGCCCTGACCGCCGTCGCCCTCCTGGTGACCGGCTGCGCGGCGGAGGACCCCGCCACCGCCCCCGCGCCGGAGCGGCCGCCCCGACCCGCGACGACCGCACCGGCGACCACGCCCACCGCCGGGGACCCGGCCCCCGGGTCGCCGGCCGCGCCCGGGGGCGGCGTGGCCGCCGCGTACCGGAAGTGGGGGCTGAAGCCCTTCCCGGCGCCGCCCGCGCCGCCCGCGGTCAAGCCGGTCGTCCGGCGGCCGGGCGAGCCGGTCCCCGTCATCAGCGAGATCCCGACCACCGAGAAGATCGTGTTCCTCACGTTCGACGACGGTGCCGAGAAGGACCCCCGGTTCGTCACGATGATGGACGAGCTCAAGGTGCCCTTCACGATGTTCCTGACCGACTCCGTCATCCGCGCCGACTACGGGTACTTCGCCGCGCTCGCCGCCCAGGGCCACGGCGTCGCCAACCACACGCTCACCCACCCCGACCTGCGCACCCTCCCGCAGGAGGCCCAGCGCCGGGAGATCTGCGGCCAGCAGGAGAAGCTCGCGCGGCGGTACGGCACCACCCCCCGCCTCCTCCGCCCGCCCTACGGCAACTGGAACGAGGCCACCCGCGCGGCGGCAGGGCAGTGCGGCATCGACGCGATCGTCCTGTGGCGCGAGTCCATGCAGATCCAGAACATGCGGTACCAGCGCGGCGACCGGAAGCTCCACCCCGGCGACATCATCCTCGCCCACTTCCGCGGCCCGTCCGAGCTCAAGGGCCGCACCATGACCGAGATGACGGCCACCATGCTCCGCCGCATCCAGGAGCAGGGCTTCACCGTGGCCCGCCTGGAGGACTACGTCTGAGATTCCTCCCGGCGCGGTGTCGATACGGGCCCGGCCCGTTCGACGTATGTGTGGAAGGCGGGGAACGGCCCCGCCAAAGCACCACCGAGGAGTCGTCATGCCCCGCTTCCTGTCCCTCGTCCGCATCGAGGAGAACACCATCGACATGGAGAGCGCCGACCCCGGCTTCGAGGAGCGGATGGGCGCGCTGTTCGAGGAGATCACCAAGGCCGGCGCCATGCTGGACACGGCGGGGCTCAAGCCGACCGCCGAGGCCACCCGGATCACCTGGTCGGACGGCAGCCTGTCGTACACCGACGGGCCGTTCACCGAGACCAAGGAGGTCGTCGGCGGCTACGCGATGCTCCAGTGCAAGGACATGGCCGAGGCCGTCGAGTGGGGGAAGCGGTTCCTGGCCGTCCACCCGCCGCACTGGAAGGTCGGCCTGGAGGTCCGCGAGGTCGAGGAGATGCCGGGAGGCTGACCGCCCGTGTGCTGTCATGTGAGCCGTGACGGTGCAGAGCACGCTGGAGACGGTCTTCCGGATGGAGTCCGCGCGGATCATCGCGACGGTGGCGCGGATCGTCCGCGACGTCGGGATCGCCGAGGAGATCGCCCAGGACGCGCTCGTCTCCGCCCTTGAGCAGTGGCCGCGGTCAGGCGTCCCGGAACGGCCGGGCGCCTGGCTCACGGCCACCGCCAAGCACCGCGCCGTCGACCTCGTGCGGCGGCGCGAGACGTACGCCAGGAAGCTCGCGGAGGTGGGCAGGACACTCTCCGAGGAGTCGTACGACCCGGAGCCCTCGGGCCCCGACGACATCGACGACGACGTGCTGAGGCTGATCTTCACCACCTGCCACCCCGTGCTCTCCGCCGCGGCGCGGGCCGCGCTGACGCTGCGGCTCGTCGGCGGGCTCCGCACGGACGAGATCGCCCGCGCCTTCCTCGTGCCGGAGGCGACCGTCGCGGCCCGCGTCACGCGCGCCAAACGGACCCTCGCGAAGGCGGGCGTGGAGTTCGAGGTGCCGTACGGGGAGGGCCGGGCGGCCCGGCTCGGCTCCGTCCTGGAGGTCGTCTACCTGATCTTCAACGAGGGGTACGCGGCGACCGCGGGCGACGACCTGCTGCGGCCCGGCCTGTGCGAGGACGCGCTGCGGCTCGCCCGGGTGCTCGCCGCCCTCGTGCCGGCGGAGGGCGAGGCACAGGGCCTCGTCGCGCTCCTCGAACTCCAGGCGTCCCGCACGGCGGCCCGCACCGGGCCCGACGGGCGGCCGGTCCTCCTCGCCCAGCAGAACCGGCGGCGCTGGGACCGGCTCCTCATCCGGCGTGGCTTCGCCGCCCTGGAGCGGGCCGGGGACGGACGTTCCTACGGGCCGTACGCCCTCCAGGCCGCGATCGCCGCCTGCCACGCGCGGGCGGCCTCGTACGAGGAGACGGACTGGGCGACGATCGCCGCGCTGTACGGCCGGCTCGGCGCCCTCGCGCCCTCCCCGGTCGTCGAACTGAACCGCGCCGTCGCCGTGTCGATGACCGAGGGCCCCGCCGCCGCACTCGCCCTCGTCGACGCGCTCGCCGCCGAACCGGCCTTGGCGCGCTACCACTTGCTCCCGAGCGTCCGGGGCGACCTGCTGGCCCGCCTCGGACGTACGGAAGAGGCGCGCGCGGAGTTCGAGCGGGCGGCCGAACTGACGCGGAACGAGAGCGAGCGGGCCTTGCTGAGGGAGCGGGGAAGGGAGTTGGGGGAGGCGGGGGAGCCGGCTCGGGACGGTGCGCCGGGGGAGGCCGGGGAGGGAGGTCCCGCGCGGGCGCTCGGGGGCGACGCTTAGGGTGCAGGGCATGTCCCCGCGTACTCCACTGCCTCCGCCGCCCCCGCCCGCCGAGCTCCGGAGCTGGCCCGACCGGGAGGCGCGGATCGCCGACCGGGCCCTGGCACTGGACGTGTTGGGGCGGCGGCTGCTCGGCCCGGGGCGGCTGGTGATGTTCCTGGTGTGGTTCGCGCTGCTCGAACTGGGCTGGGGGCTGGTCGGGGTGCTGCTGACCTCGATCGGCGGGCCGGCGCCCGATCCGCTCACGGTGGCGACGGGGGTCTTCGTGGCGATCCTGGGGATCGGCGTCCTCGTGCCGGCGGTGTGGCTGACCGTCCGCGCGGCGCGGCACGACCGGACCGTCCGGGAGCGGCTCACCCAGTGGGCGGCCCTCGACCGGCACGGCCCGACGGACGCTCGGCTGCGCGCTCCCGCCCTGAGCGCCTGCTGGCTGCTGCTGTCCTTCGCGATGTGCGGCGTCGGCCTCTGGCTGGGCTTCGCCGTGCCGGCGGGCACCCGGTGGGAGGACGGCGGCTACGGCCTGGTCGCCTACGGCATGGGCGCCGCCCTGATCCTCTGGGTCAACGGACTCACCGGCCTGACGAAGGCCGTCGGCCACTACCGCTTCGCGGTGCGGCTCACCGGCCCCCGCCGGCCGGCCGGCCGATCAGCATCGTCGGGGCTCCCGCGACCCGAGTGAGCAGCACCGTCGCGGAGTTGGGGCCCTTCGGCTTCACCTTGCGCCGGATCTCCTCGGGTTCGACCGCCGAGCCGCGCTTCTTCACGGTCAGGGTGCCGACCTCGCGCTCCCGCAACAGGGCCTTCAGCTTCTTCAGGTTGAAGGGGAGTTCGTCGGTGATCTCGTAGGCGGCGGCGTACGGGGTGGGGGTGAGCGCGTCCGCCGTGACGTACGCGATCGTCTCGTCGATCAGGCCGCCGTCCAGCTCCTCGGCGACCTCGGCGACGAGGTGTGCGCGGATGACGGCGCCGTCCGGCTCGTACAGGTAGCGGCCGACCGGCCGGACCGCCGGGTCGGGCAGGCCACGGCCGGTGAGCCCGGCGCCGGAGGGCAGCAGGGTGGCGCGGCGGGCGCCCGGCTCCGTGCCGAACCAGAGCACGGCCTCCTTCACGTCCCCGCCGTCCGAGATCCACTCGGCCTCGGCGTCCTCGGGGACGGCCTCGTGAGGGATGCCCGGCGCGACCTTCAGGGCGGCGCGCGGGGCCTTGCGGGCCGCCTCGACGGCCCAGGACAGCGGCGGGGAGTACGCCTCCGGGTCGAAGATCCTGCCCCGGCCGCCGCGCCGCGCCGGGTCGACGAAGACCGCGTCGTAGGGGCTGGTGTCGATCTCGGTCACGTCGGCGCAGCGGACCTCGATCAGGTCCGCGAGGCCGAGCGCCGCGGCGTTGGCGCGGGCCACCTCGGCGGTCAGCGGGTCGCGGTCGACGGCGAGGACGGAGATCCCGGCGCGGGCCAGGGCGATGGCGTCGCCGCCGATGCCGGAGCAGAGGTCGGCGACGCTGCCGACGCCGAGCGCCTTCATGCGGCCGGCCCGGTAGGCGCCGACCGAGGCGCGGGTCGACTGCTCGACGCCGTTGGGCGTGAAGTACATGCGGTACGCGTCCTCGGCGCCGAACTTCGCCACCGCCCGCTGCCGCAGCCGGGCCTGGCCGAGGGCGGCGGTGACGAGCTCGGCCGGGTGGTCGCGGCGCAGCCGGGAGGCGACCGCCAGCTCCCGGGCGGGGTCGTAGTCGCGCAGGGCGGTGAGGAGGGTCTGCCCCTCGGGGCCGAGGAGGGGGGTGAAGGAGGCGAGGTCGGTCACCCGTCCCATTGTGGGCCCTGCGCCGCTGTGGGCCGGCCGGGGGACGGTGGGGCGGTGCGGCGGTGTCGCGGACCTGAATGGTGCTTCCGCGCTGACAGGATGCGGCGCCATGCAGCTCGTACGACAAAAGGAAGAATTTATGGTGATCGGCGCGCCCCCCTCCCGTCGGACCCTCGGGGCCGCCCTCCTCGCCGCCGCCCTCGCCTCCACCGCCACGGCCTGCTCCGGCGCCGCCGGGCCGGACGGCGGAGCGCCGGCCCCCGCCGCCGGCCGGCAGGCCCAGGACCAGGGAGCCTCCGGCGCGCTCAACGCCTACCTCGACCGGGTCCGCAAGGAGCGCGCCGCCCGCGTGCTCGCCGCCAGGAAGTGGGGTCTCGCCCGCCCGCCGCTCGAAGCGCCCGCCCCGCCCGCCGTCAAGCCGAAGATCACCACCCGCAAGGGCTTCGAGACCCACGGCAAGGGCCTCCCGCCCGTCTTCACCACCGTGCCGACCAAGCAGAAGATCGTCTTCCTCACCATCGACGACGGCGCCGAGAAGGACCCCGACCTGCTGCGGATGATGAACGAGCTCCGCATCCCCTACAGCGCCTTCCTCAGCGACTACGTCGTCAAGGACGACTACGGCTACTTCGCCAGGATGCAGAAGTCGCAGAAGTCCGGGGTGTCCCTGCACAACCACACCCTCAACCACCGCTACCTGCCGGGACTCTCGTACGAGCAGCAGAAGCGCGAGATCTGCGGGATGCAGGACGTCATCGAGAAGCGCTTCGGCAAGCGGCCCCCGCTCTTCCGCCCGCCGTACGGCAACTACAACGAGGACACCCTGCGCGCCGCCAAGTCCTGCGGCGTCAAGGCGGTCCCGCTGTGGGCCTCCGAGGCCTTCCCCGACCACATGGAGTGGCGCGAGTGGGACCGGGACCTCCACCCCGGCGACATCGTGCTCACGCATTTCCGGGGCAAGGAGGACTGGAAGGGCACGATGCCGGACATGATCCGTCGGGTGATGAACGTGATCACCTCCAAGGGGTACGCCGTCGCGAAGCTCGAGGACTACGTGTGAGAACGCCGGCCCGGCGCCTGGTCGCCACACTCGCCGTGACCGGCGCGCTCCTCGCCCTCCCCGCCTGCGCCTCCTCCGTCGACCCGATCGAACGGCTGGGCCGCAAGGCGGCGGAACGGGTGAGCCCCCGGCCTTCCCCGGCCCGGGAGGCCCGGGAGGCCGGGGAGGTCCGGCAGGTCCGGCAGGTCCGGCAGGTCCGGCAGGTCCGGCAGGTGGGAGAGGCGGTGGACGCGGTGGACGCGAAGGGCTGCCGGAAGCGGCGGGAGGCCCCGGCCGAGCCCCGTCCCGTCACGCCACGGAGCGATGAATTGGCACTCCGCTTGACCGAGTGCTAATCGCGGTCATAGTCTCGGCTCTGGCACTCCCCACTGGAGAGTGCCAACACAGCGACGGGCAGGTCCGGCACCCGCGACGACGGATCCACCTGGTCGCCACCTCAGACAGTTAACCCCGTGAGATCTCCGAAGGGGGAGGTCGGATCGTGACGACCACCAGCTCCAAGGTTGCCATCAAGCCGCTCGAGGACCGCATTGTGGTCCAGCCGCTCGACGCCGAGCAGACCACCGCCTCTGGCCTGGTCATTCCGGACACCGCCAAGGAGAAGCCCCAGGAGGGCGTCGTCCTGGCCGTGGGCCCGGGCCGCTTCGAGAACGGCGAGCGTCTGCCGCTCGACGTCAAGACCGGCGACATCGTGCTGTACAGCAAGTACGGCGGCACCGAGGTGAAGTACAACGGCGAGGAGTACCTCGTCCTCTCGGCTCGCGACGTGCTCGCGATCGTCGAGAAGTAATTCACCGAAGTACCCGAAGTACCTGAAGCAGATGCTTTGAGCTGCGCCCCGAGGCCCCTTCCAGGCGCCCCGGGGCGCAGTTCGTTCCACCCGAATCCGAGAGGGCTGAACCGCTCCCATGGCGAAGATCCTGAAGTTCGACGAGGACGCCCGTCGCGCCCTTGAGCGCGGCGTCAACAAGCTTGCCGACACGGTCAAGGTGACGATCGGCCCCAAGGGCCGCAACGTCGTCATCGACAAGAAGTTCGGCGCCCCCACCATCACCAACGACGGTGTCACGATCGCCCGCGAGGTCGAGATCGACGACCCGTACGAGAACCTCGGCGCCCAGCTGGTGAAGGAGGTGGCGACCAAGACCAACGACATCGCGGGTGACGGCACCACCACCGCCACCGTGCTCGCCCAGGCCCTGGTCCGCGAGGGTCTGCGCAACGTCGCCGCCGGCGCCTCCCCGGCCGCCCTGAAGAAGGGCATCGACGCCGCCGTCAAGGCCGTCTCCGACGAGCTGCTCGCCACCGCGCGCCCGATCGAGGACAAGTCCGACATCGCCGCCGTCGCCGCGCTCTCCGCGCAGGACCAGCAGGTCGGCGAGCTCATCGCCGAGGCGATGGACAAGGTCGGCAAGGACGGTGTCATCACCGTCGAGGAGTCCAACACCTTCGGCCTGGAGCTCGACTTCACCGAGGGCATGGCCTTCGACAAGGGCTACCTGTCCCCGTACATGGTCACCGACCAGGAGCGTATGGAGGCCGTCCTCGACGACCCGTACATCCTGATCAACCAGGGCAAGATCTCCTCGATCCAGGACCTGCTGCCCATCCTGGAGAAGGTCATCCAGGCCGGCGCCAGCAAGCCGCTGCTGATCATCGCGGAGGACGTCGAGGGCGAGGCCCTGTCGACCCTGGTCGTCAACAAGATCCGTGGCACCTTCAACGCCGTGGCCGTCAAGGCCCCCGGCTTCGGCGACCGCCGCAAGGCGATGCTCGGCGACATGGCCACCCTCACCGGTGCCACCGTCATCGCCGAGGAGGTCGGCCTCAAGCTCGACCAGGCCGGCCTGGACGTGCTCGGCACCGCCCGCCGCGTCACCATCACCAAGGACGACACCACGATCGTCGACGGTGGCGGCAACTCGGAGGACGTGCAGGGCCGCGTCAACCAGATCAAGGCCGAGATCGAGTCCACGGACTCCGACTGGGACCGCGAGAAGCTCCAGGAGCGCCTCGCGAAGCTCGCCGGCGGCGTGTGCGTCATCAAGGTCGGCGCCGCCACCGAGGTGGAGCTGAAGGAGAAGAAGCACCGTCTGGAGGACGCCATCTCCGCGACCCGCGCCGCGGTCGAGGAGGGCATCGTCTCCGGTGGTGGCTCCGCTCTGGTCCACGCCGTCAAGGTCCTCGAGGGCAACCTCGACAAGACCGGCGACGAGGCCACGGGTGTCGCGGTCGTCCGCCGCGCCGCCGTCGAGCCGCTGCGCTGGATCGCCGAGAACGCCGGCCTCGAGGGCTACGTCATCACCTCGAAGGTGGCGGAGCTCGACAAGGGCCAGGGCTTCAACGCCGCCACCGGCGAGTACGGCGACCTGGTCAAGGCCGGCGTCATCGACCCGGTCAAGGTGACGCGCTCCGCCCTGGAGAACGCCGCCTCCATCGCCTCCCTCCTCCTCACCACCGAGACCCTCGTCGTGGAGAAGAAGGAAGAGGAGCCGGCGGACGCGGGCCACGGCCACGGCCACGGTCACTCCCACTGAGGCTCACCGCTGACCGCTGAGGTCCGCAGCTGAACCACCGAGGCCCGGTGCTCCCGTCGCGGGAGCACCGGGCCTCGTGCTTCGCGGCCGTTCCTACCCCTCCACGGCGCCGAGCTGCCCCATGAGCCCGAGCAGGTCGTACTGCCACCACCCCTCGACGATCTTCCCGTCGTCCCGGAAGCGGTGGATGACCGTGCCGCTCATGGTCACGTCCATGCCCGTCGGCTGGAGCCCCATGAAGTCCCCCGTGTGGGAGCCCTTCCAGGTCCAGCGGGTGCAGACCCGGTCGCCCTCCGCGATCTGGTCGTCGACGGTGAAGGTGAAGTCGAAGCCGCCCCGCCACATCTCCACCTCGCGCCGGACGGCGTCCATGCCGATGACGTCCTGCTCGTTGACCGGATCGTGGTCGTGGTACCCCTCGGCCAGCACCTCGTCGAGCAGCGCCAGCTCCTGCTCCGTCGCCAGCATCTCCATCAGCCGCGCCGCGTTGTTCTTGTACAACGCCTCGTCCCGCACCACGTCCAGGTCCGTGAACGTCGGCATCTCGTCACAGAGCGCCACCATCTCCCGGAAGATCCGGTCCGTCTCCGGAAGCTGCGAGTTCCGCATGGCCACGTCGTACGAGGGGAACTCCACGATCTCCACCACGTGCGACGCGTCGGACCGGTCCTTCCCGACGATGCTGTGCGTCGCCGTCCGCTTGCCCTCGGTCTGCTCCACCCATTGATCCATGAGCCGGTTGAGGTCGTCGACCCGGCTGGTCTTGCAGTCGATGATCTGTACGAAAGTCATGACGCCTCCCGACCGTGGTGGGAACCCTTTCAGTCTAGGTCCGGGGGGCCACGATGCCCTGGCAGCATGGGGGCATGCAGCGGGGGATCGACGTGGAGAACAGCGCGGGCGTCGTCGTCATCGGCGACGGGAACGAGGTGGTGACCGGCCCGCCGACGGTCGTCCGCTCGGCGTACTGGGAACAGGTCCGCCGGATCGCCCCCGACGAACTCGTCGGCCGAGAGGGCGAGTTGGCCGAGCTGGCAGCCTTCTCCCGTACGGGCAACGGCTATCTCTGGTGGCGGGCCGACGCCTGGGCCGGCAAGTCGGCGCTGATGGCGTCGTTCGCCCTCGCCCCGCCGCCCGGCGTGCGGATCGTCCCCTTCTTCATCACCGCCCGCCTCGGCGCCCAGAACGACGCCGCCGCGTACGTGGACGTCGTCCTCGAACAGCTGGCCGAACTCGCCGGGGAGGGCGTGCCCGCACTGCTCACCGCCGCGACCTGCGAGGCCCACCTCCTGCGTCTCTACCGCACCGCCGCCCAGGCCTGCGCCGCGCGCGGCGAGCGACTCGTCCTCCTCGTCGACGGCCTCGACGAGGACCGCGGCGTCACCACCGGCCCCGACGCCCACTCCATCGCCAGCCTCCTCCCCGCCGACCTGCCGGTCATCGTCTCCGGCCGCCCCAACCCGCCGCTCCCCGCCGACGTCCCGGAGGCCCATCCGCTCCGCGACCCCGGCACCGTACGGCTCCTCACCCCGTCCCCGGCCGCCCGCGCGATCCGCGTCGAAGCCGAGCGCGAACTCAAGCGGCTCCTGGAAGCGGGCGGGCTCCCGTACGCGCTCCTGGGTCTGCTCACCGCCGCCGGCGGCGGCCTGACGGCGGACGACCTCGTGGAGCTGACCGGCGAGATCCCCTACCGCGTGCGCGACGTCCTCCGCACCGGCCCCGGCCGCACCTTCGCCGTCCGCGGCGACGCCTACCTCCTCGCCCACGAGGAACTGGCCTCTGGAGCACGCGAGATGCTCGGCCCGCGCGAGCTCGACCAGTACCGGGGCCGTTTGCACACCTGGGCGGAGGCCTGGCGGAGCCGCGGCTGGCCCGAGGCCACGCCGGAGTACCTGCTGCGTGGGTACTTCCCCATGCTCGGCTCGGTCGGGGACGTGAAGCGGATGGTCCTGTGCGCGCTCGACACAGAGCGACAGGACCGCATGCTCGACGTGATGTTCGGGGACTTCGTCGCGCTGGCCGAGATCAGGGTGGCCGAGGAGGCGCTGATCACTGCGGGCGTGCCCGACCTGTTGGACTCCGTACGGCTCGCCATTCGCCGTGAAGCGCTCGAGGACCGCAATTACCGTGTGGACGCCACTCTTCCCTGGGCTTGGGCGGCGCTTGGCCACTTCAACCGCGCGGAAGCCCTGGCTCGCAGTATTCCGGCTGCGGACGACCGGGCGTACGCGCTCGTCCGGGTCGCCGAAGAGCTCGTGGAGCATCGCGACCAGGATGGGGCAGTTCGGTTGATCGAGGCGGTGGAGCAGGCCGCGTCCGAGGCGGATCAGTACAGCACCAAAGCACCAGCGGCTTTGGAGCGTGCTTGCCGCGTTCTGCTGAGGATCGGGTCACCGGAGCAGGCGGAGGCCCTGCTGCATCAGATCACCGATACCTGTGACAGGGAACGACTGCTTCCCCACCTCGCCCAGTGGTGGGTCCGGGCCGGGGAGTCCGCCAGGGCCGAGGCGATGGTGCTGACCGAGTCGGATCCTCGCGTCCGCGCAATGGGCGTGGCCGCTGTGGCCGGAGCCTGGGCCGAAACCGGTGCCGTCCCGCAGGCACGATCGTTCCTTTCCCGCGCATCCTCGGCGGACCCGGGAGCCGAAACCCTGGCCGGACTGCGAATCGCTGCCGCTCTGCTCGCGTCGGGACGCCAGGCGGAGGCGGATTCCCTGATCGCCCGGGCCGAGACGACAGCGCGGGGAACACCGGTCGTCACCGAGGCGATCGGCCTACTGGCGACGTTGGGTGAACGCGATCGCGCACTCGGTCTCGTAGCCGGTATCGCAGACGGCCCACTCCGCAGCCGGGGGATGACCGAGGTGGTTCATGCGTTGGCGGCAGCGGGCGCATGCGAGGAGGCCGAGGCATTGGCGTTCGCCATCGAGCAGCGTGAAGCCAGGGGGGAGGCGCTGCTTGCGGTCGTCTCCGAACTGGCGGGTGCGGGCCGGTGCGACGAGGCTCGGAGGCTGGGACGACGCATCACCGAACCGCACCTGCGGCAGGTGGCGTTGGGCAGTGTGGTCAAGCAGTTGGCGATCACCGGTGAGTTCGGTCCGGCTGAGGCTCTCGCCCGTGAATGCACCCATGACGACCACCAGCCGATGCGCTGGGTCGTGGAGGCATTGGCGGCTGCGGGCGAGTTCGCCCGCGCGGAGACACTTGCCCGCTCCATTGACTACGACGAGGGGCTTTTCGCTCTGGCACGCGGGGTGGCTCTCTCCACCGACTCGCGAGACCTGGCGGCGAGCCGCATCGCCGCAGTCGAGAGGGAGGTGCGGGTCGCCCGGCCGCCTGGGCTGATGGATCTCGTGGCGTACGCGAATGTTCTGGTGGAGACCGGTCACGGCTCAGCCGCGTTGCCGCTGCTGGCGGACGCTGAAGCAGAGTTGCCTGAACCGGCAGGGCCCCATGCGACGGAGTTCGAGAGGTTGCGGCGGAACCTGATGGTGGAAGCGATAGCCGCGACCTACGCCCGCATCGGGAAGCCGGACGAGGCGGAGTCGCTGATGCACGCCATAGGAAGGGCGTTCCACGAAGGATGGCTTGCCGTCATCGAGGCACATGCTCGGGCAGGCAACGAAGAGCGGCTCGGTGCAGCGTTGGCTGCGCTCGACGACAGTCCCAATGCCGACGCGATGCGGGCGATGGCCTGCCCGGTTCTGGCTGCCGAGGGGCTGGTGGAGACGGCGGTGGCCGTCGCCGGGAGGGTGGAGGGACCCGACGCCAGGGTGCGCGCCTGGGCCTCGACTGCGGCGGCGCTGGCTGCGGCAGGTGAGGACCAGCTGGCGAGGGTCGCCCTCGCGGAGGCCGAAGCCGTCCCGTCGTCCTCGTACATGTGGCTCATGGCGGGCAGCGATCTCGTTACGGCATACGCGCATCTGGGAGACGAGGAGGAAGTCGACCTGATCTCCGCGGAGGTTGAAGCGCACGCGGGTTCCCAGGCCGACTTCACCGCCCTACTTGTACAGGCCCTCGTCCGTCTTGGCCGGTACGAGGAAGCCGAAGCGCTCGTCCGGCGCATCGGCGAGCGGTTGGATGCGGACACTCGTTCCAACCCACCGAAGAGCGTGGTGACTGCTTTGGTGGCCGCGCTGATCGAGGCCGGACAGAACGACCGGTCCCACCGGGTGGCGATCACATATCTGGCGGTCCCTGAGCAAGGGGACACGGAAGCGTGGGCCTTGCTCGCGCCGGTTCTCGGGCCTCGGCGTGGTCGTGTGCTGGCGGCCCGCACGCTCCAGGCCGGCGACTTCCCCGAGGCGTTGCAGGCTGCCCTGCGCCTTGAACCCCGCGCTGTTCCACTCGTCGTCGACGCTCTACGCCGACCACGTCAGGTCTGATTCCCGGATCTCCTCCACGAACGGCTCGCCGACGGCGTACCGCCGCACCTCCTCCAGCGCCTGGTCCGTCATGCGGTGGAGTTCGTTGCCGAGGGAGCCGGCGACGTGGGGGGTGAGGAGGACGTTGGGGAGGGTCCACAACGGCGATTCGACGGGCGGGAGTTCGGGGTCGGTGACGTCGAGGACAGCGTGGAGGCGTCCGGAGACGAGGTGGGGGAGGAGAGCGGTCTCGTCGACGAGGGAGCCGCGGGCCGTGTTGATCAGGGTGGTGCCGTCGGGCATGGCGGCGAGCTGGGCCGGGCCGATCATGCGGTACGTGGAGGGCAGCTGGGGCGCGTGGACGGAGACGACCGAGCTGCGGGCGCAGAGTTCGTCGAGGCCGACGAGTTCGGCGCCGGGCGGCGGGGTCGTCGCGTACGGGTCGTAGAGGAGGATCTCGCAGTCGAAGGGGCGCAGGAGTTCGATGACGCGGCGGCCGATGCGGGAGGCGCCGACGATGCCGATGGTGCGGCGGTAGTTGCCCCGGGGGGTGGACTCGGTGAGCCAGGAGTCCTCGGTGCGGAGTTCGGCGTAGCGCTGGGCGGAGCGGAGGACGCCCTTTCCGGCGAAGAGGATCGCGGCGAGGGTGTACTCGGCGACGGGGAGGGCGTTGGCGGCGGCGGCGGAGGTGACGCGGAGGCCGCGGTCCCAGCAGGCGTCGGTGATGTGGTGTTTGACGGAGCCGGCCGCGTGGACGACCGCCTTGAGGCGGGGGGCGCGGTCGAGGATGTCGGCGGTCAGGGGGGTCGCGCCCCAGCAGGTGAGGAGGAGTTCGGCCTCGGCGAGGGCGGCGGCGACGCGGGGGCCGGGTGCGGTCAGGTCGTGGGCGACGAGGTGCGGGTCGGTGCGGGTGAGGGCGGCGAGGCGGTCGCGGTGGGCGTCGGTGAGGAGGCGGTCGGCGACGTCGGGGCTCATCGCGAGCAGGAGGGAGGGGCGGTTGTCAGTGGTCGGGTGCATCGTGGTGACTGGCCTTCCTCATTTGACGCTGCCGGCGGTGAGGCCGGCCTTCCAGTGGCGCTGGAGGGAGACGAAGGCGACGACGAGGGGGACGACGGCGAGGAGGGACCCGGTGACGACGAGGGGGTAGAAGTCGGGTTCGGCGTGGGCGTTGCTGTTCCACGCGTACAGGCCGAGGCTCAGCGGGTAGAGCTTCTGGTCGGACAGCATGACCAGGGGGAGGAAGAAGTTGTTCCAGACGGCGGTGAACTGGAAGAGGAAGACGGTCACGAAGCCGGGCATGACCATGCGCAGCCCGATGGACCAGAAGACGCGGAGTTCGCCGGCGCCGTCGATGCGGGCGGCCTCCAGGGCCTCGTCGGGGATGTAGCCGGCGCAGAAGACCCGGGAGAGGTAGACGCCGAAGGGGTTGACGAGGACGGGGATCAGGACGGCCCAGTAGGTGTTGACGATGCCGACCTCGCTGGCGAGGAGGTACATCGGCAGGGCGAGCGCGGTGGTGGGGACGAGCACGCCGAGGAGGACGACGCCGAAGAGCTTCTCCTTGCCCCGGAAGTCGTAGACGTGGAAGGCGTATCCCGCGGCGACGCTGACCAGCGAGCAGGCGAGGGCGCCGAGGCCCGCGTAGAGGAGGCTGTTGGCGTACCAGTGGAAGTAGACGCCGTCGTTGTACGCGGCGAGTCGGCTGAGGTTGCCGCCGAGGTCGAAGCCCTCGAAGGAGAAGGCGTTTCCGGCGAGGAGGCCGCCGGCGTCCTTGGTGGCGGCGGTGAGCAGCCACACGAGGGGGAAGAGCATGTAGACGACGGCGAGGAGGAGGGCGCCGTTGACGGCCGCCTTGGACAGCCAGACGTTCGGTGTGCGGGGCTTGCTCATGCCGTCTGCTCCTTCCGGGCCGTGTCCGCCTCGCGTGCGGCGCGTGCCGTGCTCGCCTCGCGTGCCGTTCCGGCCTTGCGGCGGCCGGTCAGGCGGGTGACCGCGAAGGAGAGGAGCGCGGCGGTCAGGGCGAGGAGTACGGATGCCGCGGCCGCGAGCCCGTAGTCGTTGCGGTCGAAGGCCGCGGTGTAGGCGTACATGTTCGGCGTCCAGGTGGAGGTGACGGCGGAGCCGGTGCCCTTGTTGAGGATCAGCGGCTCGGTGAAGAGCTGGAGGGAGCCGATGATCGTGAAGAGGCCGACCATCGCGAGGGAGGCCTTGACGAGGGGGATCTTGACGGCGAAGGCGATCCGCCAGGCTCCGGCGCCGTCGACGGTGGCCGCTTCGAGGACGGAGCGGTCGATGGCCTGGAGGGCCGCGTAGAAGATGACCATGTTGTAGCCGAGCCATTCCCACAGGGCGATGTTGACGACGGAGGGCAGGGTGCCTTCGGGGGAGAAGAAGTCGAAGCCGACGCCTCCGGCCTCCATGGCCTGGACGACCGGGCTGAGCTGGGGCGTGTAGAGGTAGACCCAGATCAGGGCGGCGATGATGCCGGGGACGGCGTGCGGCAGGAAGAGCGCGAGCTGGAAGAAGCGGCGGGCGCGGGCGAGTGCCGAGTCGAGCAGGAGGGCGAGACCGAGGGCTCCGGCGAGCAGCAGCGGGATGTAGAGCAGGCAGTATCCGAGCAGGATGCCGAAGCCCTCGCGGAAGGCCCGGTCACCCAGCGCCACGGTGTAGTTGTCGAGGCCGGTGAAGACGGTCTCGGTGCCGCCGAAGCCCAGTCCGGACTGCTTCTCGGTGAAGAGGCTGAGCCAGACCGCGTATCCGATCGGCAGCACCATCACCGCGGTGAACAGGAGGAAGAAGGGGGTCAGCAGGATCGCCGCGGCGCGGGTTCGGGCCTTCACGCGGTCAGCCCTCGACCTTCAGGCCGCGCTTGGTGAGTTCGGCGACGGTGGCGTCGTGGCCGCCCTTGACGGCGTCGGCGATGCCGGGGCCGCCCTTGGCGATCTTGCCGAACCGGTCCTTGATCGCGGTGTTGGTGGTGCCGGTGGTGGGGCCCCAGGACCAGTTGGGGTTGATGGAGGCGCCGGCGGCCTCGAAGAGGGCGTAGATGTCCTGGCCGCCGTAGTAGCTCGCGTCGAAGGCCTTCTTGGCGACCGGGCGCAGGGCCGCGGCGGCGGGGAAGGCGGAGGAGGTGCCGGAGGCGATCCGGGCCTTCACGCCGTCCTCGGTGGTGGACATCCACTCGGCGAAGGTGACGGCGGCGGCCTTCTGCTTGCTGTCCTTGGTGACGGCGAAGGAGGTGCCGCCGAGCATGCCGCTCGCGGGCTTCCCGTCCCAGGTGGGGATGGGTGCGACGGCCCACTTGCCGCTCAGTTCGGGCGAGTTGCCCTTGAGGACGCCCGCGCCCCAGGAGGCGCCGAGGTAGCCGATGGTGGTGCCGTTCTTGAGGGAGCCGACCCATTCGGGGCTGAAGGAGGCGTCCTTGTGGACGAGGTCGGCGTCGAGGAGGCCCTGCCAGTAGTCGGTGACCTTGGTGGTGGCCGGATCGGTCGTGTCGATCTTCCAGGTGTCGTTCTCGGCCTTGAACCACTGGGCGCCGGCCTGCCAGGCCATGGCCTCGAAGGTGGTCGGGTCGTCGGGGAAGAAGGTGGCGATGCGGGCTTTGGCGTCGGCCTTCTTGACCTGCGCGGCGGCCTTCTGGAACTCGTCCCAGGTGGCGGGGACCGCGACCTTGTACCGGGCGAAGAGGTCCTTGCGGTAGAAGAAGGCCTGCGGGGCGGCGTCGAAGGGGACGGCCCAGGACTTGCCGCCGAGGGTGGTGAGTTCGACGGCCTGGGGGAGGAGCTTGGCGCGGTCGGTCTCGGTGAACTGGTCGCCGATGTCCTGGAGGGCGCCGGAGCTCACGAACTCGGGGAGCGAGGAGTACTCGATGGAGACGAGGTCGGGGGCGTTGCCCGCCTTCACGGCGTTGGAGATCTTGGCGTAGCCGCCGGCGGTGCCGGAGGGGATCTCCTCGAACTTCACCTGGATGTCGGTGTGGGAGGCGTTGAAGGCGTCCACGACGTCCTTCGAGCCCTTGGCCCAGCCCCAGAAGGTGATGGTCACGGGCCCGCTCGACTTGTTCGCGGTGTCGTCACCGCCGCCGCCGCAGGCCGTGAGGACGGCGAGGGCGGTGGCGGTGCCGGCTATGACACGGGACGTTCTGCTCCAACTACGGGTCACGGCTCGACTCCTGGGGGCGGCGCGGCTGGGAGGTTGTGGCCGTGATCCTGTGACCGTTCATGACCGAAGTCAAGAGCGAAAGATTGATTGATCGAAAAAAGATCAGATCGATCGTCTGCGGGGCCCCGCCGGGCGGGCGGCCCGTCAGGCGCCGGGCGCCCCGCACGAGGCCCGCACCCGAAGCCTCGGCAGCAGGCTCAGATGGCGCCGGGCCGCGTCCTCGTCGGGACCCTCGGTGAGCCGCTCGACCAGCAGCTCCGTGGCGTGCCGCCCCACCTGCCGCTTCGGCGGCGCGACCGCCGTCAGCGGAGTGTCGGCGAGGGCCGCGACCTCGTCGTCGTACGCGATCAGGGCCAGGTCCTGGGGCACCCGTACGCCCAGCTCGGCGAGGCGCTGCACGATCTCGATCGCGTCCACGTCGTTGTGGACCAGGGCCGCGCCCGCCAGGCCCGAGCGGACGGCCTCGTGCAGGGCCCGCACCGCACGCTCGAAGCCCTCCGGGTCCGCCTCGGCCGGTACGGAGTCGATGACGGGGCGCGGTTCCTCCAGGCCGAGCGTCCGCAGCGCCTCGGCGTACCCGGCGCGCACGGCGAGTGCGGTCGGGGAGTCTCCCCGGGCCAC
The DNA here is from genome assembly GCF_000716445.1 of Streptomyces wedmorensis. Classification (GTDB taxonomy): domain Bacteria; phylum Actinomycetota; class Actinomycetes; order Streptomycetales; family Streptomycetaceae; genus Streptomyces; species Streptomyces wedmorensis. Next base: position 51,209 of record NZ_JNWK01000006.1, on the reverse strand, counting down.
CAGCAGCGGCGTCGGGTGGCCGAGGGAGAGCAGGTGGCGCAGGGCGAGCAGGACGCCGTGGCCGTGGTCGGAGACGACCCGGTCCAGGCCGTCGAGGGGGCTGCCGGGATCGGCCCTGCGTTCCAGGAGCACCGCCGGCACGGGGAGTTCCGCCAGCCAGTCCCCGTACGCGAGGCGGTCCTCGGGGCCCCGCCAGCCGGGCGCCACGAGCACGCCCTCGGCGCCGGCGGCGAGCAGTCCTTCGGTCCGGGCGCGGTCCTCCTCGGGCCGGTAGTCCGAGATGCGCAGCACGAGCCGGGCGCCGACGCGCGCCGCCGCCTCGTGTGCGCCGCGGATGACCTCGGCGAAGTAGTACGTGGCGGAGGGGGCGAGCAGGCCGAGGACCAGGCCCTCGCCCGCCCGCCCGGCGCCCGGCGCGCTCTGCCCGCGCGGCCAGGACACCTGGCCGTGCACCCGGTCGAGCAGCCCCTGCCCGGCCAGCACCTCGACGTCCCGGCGGGCGGTGACGGGGGAGACCCCGAGGCGCTCGGCCAGTTCGGAGACGCGGGCGGTGCCGCGCTCGCGCACCAGGGCCAGCAGTCGGTCGTGTCGTTCGGCAGCACTCTCGCGCACGGCGCAGTTCCCCCTCGCGGTGGTGGTGGTTCCCCGACCCTAGCCCAGAAATGATCGAACGACGGAAGTTTCGATCATTCGCTCCGATGCTCTTGACGTTCGATCGGAGTCTGTCGAGGATTCCCGGCGACGCAGACGTCATCGCAGGGAGTCCAGGGAGCATCATGCCCACGCCGCCCGAGAACCGTGAGCTCAGCCCGTACACCGGCTGGACCCGTGCCCACTGGGAGGCCGCGGCCGACCGGCTCCTCCTCGCCGTCCGCCCCCACGCCTCGCCGGGACGCGCGCTGATCGACCTCCCCGGCCCCCGTCCCAGCTGGTCCGGCGCCCGCTCCGACGGCCTCGAAGGCTGGGCCCGCACCTTCCTCCTCGCCGCCCTCCGCACCGCGGGCTCCCGTGGCGACGACCCGCACGGCCACCTCGACCGCCATGCCGAAGGGCTCGCGGCCGGAACCGCGACACCGGGGCACGCGGACCCGGACTCCTGGCCCCTGATGGCCGACACCCGCCAGGCGATCGTCGAATCCGCCTCCGTCGCGCTCGGCCTCCGCCTCACCCGTCCCTGGCTCTGGGACCGCCTCGACGACCGCACCCGGCAGCGGGTCGCCGCATGGCTCCTGCCCGCCCTCGGCCCGTCCCCGGTCGACAACAACTGGTGGCTCTTCGGCCTCACCGTCGCGGGCTTCCTCCAGGACGCCGGCATCGAGACCGACCGCGCCGCCGCCACGATCGACCGCTCCCTCGCCCGCGTCGAGGACTGGTACCTCGGAGACGGCTGGTACAGCGACGGCGACAACCGGGCCTTCGACCACTACAACGCCTGGGCCCTGCACTTCTACCCCGTCCTGCACGCCCACCTCGCCGACGACCCGAAGCTCCTCGACCACTACGGGCCCCGCCTCCGCGCCCACCTCGACGACTACGTCCACCTCTTCGACGCGAGCGGCGCCCCCCTCCCGTACGGGCGCTCCCTGATCTACCGCTTCGCCGCGGCCGCCGCCCCCTGGCTCGGCGCCCTCACCGGGCACACCCCGCTCACCCCCGGCGCCACCCGCCGCCTCGCCTCCGGAACCCTCCGGTACTTCCTCGACCGCGGCGCCACCGACGAGCGCGGGCTCCTCACCCTCGGCTGGCACGGCCCGTACCCGCCCCTCGTCCAGGACTACTCCGGCCCCGGCTCCCCCTACTGGGCGTCCAAGGGCTTCCTCGGCCTCCTCCTGCCCGCCGGCCACCCGGCCTGGACCGACCCCGAGGAGCCCCTGCCCGCCGAACGCGCCGACACCGTCCGCCCCGTCGCCCCGGCCGGACTGCTCGTCCAGACCACCGCCGCGGACGGGCTCGTACGCCTCCACAACCACGGCACCAACCACGTGCACAGCGCGGAAGCGGGCGAGGACGACCCCGGGTACGCCCGGCACGCCTACTCGACCCGTACGGGACCCACCACCGGGCCCGACCCCGCCGACAACCACTTCGCCCTGATCGCCGACGGGCGGGCCACCCGGCGCGGCCCCGCCACCCCGGCCGGCACCGGCCCCGGCTGGGCGGCCTCGTCCCACCACCCGCTGCCCGGCGTCCGGGTCCACTCGGCCACCCTCGCCCACGGCCGCGCCGAGGTCCGCGCCCACCTCGTCCTCGGCGCCCCGGAAGGGACCCCCGTACGGCAGACGGGCTGGGCCACGCACGCCGGAGGCCCCGTCTCCCAGCTCCATCCGGTCCTCGGCTACGGGCCCGACGTCGCCGAACTCCCCACCGGGGCCACCCTCCAGGGCCCGGGCCCCACCCGTACCCCCGCGCTGCACGGGGTCACGCACGGCCCCGAGAGCCTCTTCGTGGCCCTCGCCTCCCTCACCGGCGAGCCCGCCCCCGCCCCCGTGTCCGACCTCGCGGACGTCCGGGTCGCCGGCCGTACCCTGCACGTGACCTGGCACGACGGCACGGCCACGCGACTCCCGCTCGCATAGGGGAGTGCCGATCGGGCCGGGCTCACGTGCCTACTTCGGCCCGTACTTGCGTCCGGCCTTGGACGAGACCCCGCCGAGCAGGCCGCGCGGGGCCAGCTTCACCACACCCATCAGCGCCTTGTAGCGGGGGTCGGGGATCGACAGGGTCTTCCCCCGCTCCAGGTCGGACAGCGCCGCGGACACCAGCTTGTCCGCGTCGAGCCACATCCAGCCGGGGATGTTGTCCGTCCCCATGCCGGCCCGCTCGTGGAACTCGGTGCGGACGAAGCCGGGGCAGAGCGCCATGAGCCGTACGCCGCTGCCCGCGAGGTCCCGCGCCGCGCCCTGGGTGAACTGGACGACCCACGCCTTCGAGGCGCCGTACGTGCCGCGGGGCACGAAGGCCGCCACCGAGGCGACGTTCACGACGGCACCCCGGCCCCGCTCCTTCATCGAGGCGGCGGCGGCCGAGGTCAGCCGCAGCACCGCCTCGCAGTGCACCGTCAGCATCTTCAGCTCGTCGGCCATGGAGACCTCGAGGAAGCGGCCCTTGTTGCCGAAGCCGGCGTTGTTCACGAGCATGTCCACCGGCCGCTTCGGGTCCGAGAGACGGGCCTCGACGGCGGCGATGCCCTTCTCGTCGGAGAGGTCCGCCGCGAGCACCTCGGCCTCGACGCCGTGCCGGTCGTGCAGCTCGGTGGCCTGCTCCCGGAGCCGCTTCATGTCCCTCGCCACCAGCACGACATCGTGGCCGTCCGCCGCGAGTCTCCGTGCGAAAGCGGCCCCGATGCCCGCGGTGGCGCCTGTGATCAGTGCAGTCGTCATACGGGCACGGTAGTGCCCCGCCGAGCGGCTACGGGGCGGCGTCCGCCCCGCCGTCCACCCCGCCCCGCCCGGCGTCGTACTTGTCCGCGTACCGGCGTGCCAGCGCGAGCAGTCCCGACTCCATCCACTCCGCGGCCACCAACATCTCGGGCAGCAGGGAGCGTTCGGCGGTCGCCGCGTGGTGCAGGAGCGCGACGGTGACGTGGTGGTCCGGCCGGTGCACGACCGTGACCGGGTCGCCGGCCCGGATCTCGCCGGGCTCGATCACCCGCAGCAGCGCGCCGGGGCCGGCCGTCGACCCCGTGAACCGCTTGACCCACCCCTTCTCGTCGAGGAAACCCGCGAAGGTGCGGCAGGGGATGCGGCCGCCGGTGACCTCGAGGACCACCTCGTCGCCGATCCGCCACCGCTCGCCGATCAGGGCCCCGTTGACGTCGAGGCCGAGGGTCGTGAGGTTCTCGCCGAAGGAGCCGTTGGCCAGCTCACGGCCGAGCTCCGTCTCCCACCGGTCCAGGTCCTCGCGGGCGAACGCGTACGCGGCCCGGTCGTTGCCGCCGTGGAACCGCAGGTCGCAGACGGTGTCCCCGGCGAGTCCGCTGGTGCCGACACCGGGCGGCCCCGGGGCGGCTATCCGTACGGGGCCGTCGACGGGGCGCTTGTCGATGCCCGTCATCCCCGACGCGGAGTCGGTGTACTCCACCGCCTTGGCACGGCCCACATTCACACTCAGCAAGGTCATGGGGGCACCTTAAGGGCATCCATCCCAAAGTTTTCGGCGAAAATTCTCCGCCCCATCCAAGATTCGCTTATGATCGAGCGCATGATCGAGGCCCGCCACCTCCGCGTCCTGCGCGCCGTCGCCGCCACCGGCTCCTTCTCCGCCGCCGCGCGCGAACTCGGCTGCACCCAGCCCGCCGTCAGCCAGCAGATGAAGGCCCTCGAAGCCTCCGCCGGCACCCCGCTGCTGATCCGCACGGGGCGCGAGATGCGCCTCACCCAGGCCGGCGAGGTCCTGGTGCGGCACGCCTCCGGCATCCTGGCCGGGCTCACCGCCGCCGAGGAGGAGGTCGCCGCCATCGCCGGGCTCCGGGCCGGCCGCGTCCGCCTGGTCTCCTTCCCCAGCGGCAGCTCCACCCTCGTCCCCACCGCGCTGGCCGCGCTGCGGGCCGCGCACCCCGGCACCCGGGTCTCCCTCGTCGAGGCGGAACCGCCGCGCTCGATCGAGATGCTCCGGGAGGGCGACTGCGACGTGGCCCTCGCCTTCCGGTACGGAGCGGGGCAGGCCGAGTGGGACGACCTCGTCGTCCGGCCGCTGCTCGCCGACCGTCTCGTGGGCCTGGTGCCCGAGGGGCACCGGCTCGCCGGGTCGGACACGGTCGGCATCGCGCAACTCGCCGACGAGTCCTGGATCGCGGGCTGTCCGCGCTGCCGCCGCCAGCTCGTGGACGTCTGCGAGGAGGCGGGCTTCACCCCTCGCATCGACTTCGCCACCGACGACTACCCGGCCGTCGTGGGCCTGGTCGGCGCGGGCCTGGGCGTGGCGGTCCTGCCGGAGCTCGCCATCGAGTCCGTACGCCCCAAGGGCGCGCGCACCGTCACCGTGGAGCCGGCCGTGGAGCGGGAGATCGTGGCCCTGACACTGCCCGACCTCGCGCAGGTCCCGGCCGTCGCCGCCACGCTCGACGAGCTGACCCGGGCCGCCGCGCGCGCTTGACCGCCGTCCGGCCGGATCGGCGGGACGCTCCCAGGGCGCGGCAGGGCCGGGCCCGAGCCGCCACGCGCGCGTGGGCACCGCCCGGCGCGCGCGTGCGCGAGGCTCCCGGCCTTAGTTGAAGAAACGTTCCTTCACATACGCTCCACGATCGGCCGGCCCGTGGCCGCCGATGTCGTCATGGATGTCATGGGTGTCATGGACGCCGTGCCGGCGGTCGACGCGGTCGCCGGTGCCGCCGAGATCAGGCGGTTCCGGGCGCGTCCCATGAGCTCTTCGCGTTCGTCCTCGGTGAGGCCGCCCCATACGCCGTAGGGCTCGCGTACGGCGAGTGCGTGTGCCGCGCACTCCGCGCGTACCGGGCACCGCATGCAGACCTCTTTCGCCGAGTTCTCACGCGCACTCCGTGCCGCGCCGCGCTCTCCCTCGGGGTGGAAGAACAGGGAACTGTCGACGCCGCGGCAGGCCGCGAGCAGTTGCCAGTCCCACAGATCGGCGTTGGGTCCGGGAAGGCGGGAGAAATCTGCCATTGCGCTTGTCCCCTTGAAACCGTGTCGAACGGATAGGTGGGCGGGTGGATGGCTGATCGCCGGGGCTCCTCCGGGTCCCCGTGAGTCCGGGTCGGACACCTACTGTCGAAGTAGATGTAAATATGACTCATTGCGAATCTAGCCACAGACACCATGAAAAGGGAAGAAAACCCACTAAATGGGGCATAGCTTTCGATGAAGGGCGGATCGCCCGCGAGGCTCTCCTCCGTGTGCGACCCCTCACGTAGAGTGCCGAAGGCCGCCGTCCGACCCGTAACTCTTTCGAGTGACCGTCGTTGAGAGTGCGGAGGCGGTTGAAGGAAGAAGCGATCGGGCAGGTGTCCGAGAGCGTCAATCGCACAGGTGACGATTACGTACAGCCCTGGAGGCTCAAGGTGACGCGCAACAGCTGCGAGAGCCGCGGAGGTCAGGCATGACATCCGTCCTCGTCTGCGACGACTCCCCGCTTGCCCGAGAGGCGCTCCGCCGCGCGGTCGCGACCGTGCCCGGCGTCGAGCGCGTGACCACCGCGGCCAACGGCGAGGAAGTCCTCCGCCGCTGGGGCGCGGACCGCTCGGACCTGATTCTGATGGACGTACGCATGCCCGGTCTGGGCGGCGTGGAGACCGTCCGCCGGCTGCTGTCCGCGGACCCCGGCGCCCGCATCATCATGCTCACGGTCGCCGAGGACCTCGACGGCGTCGCCCTCGCGGTCGCCGCGGGCGCCCGTGGCTACCTGCACAAGGACGCCTCGCGCGCCGAACTGCGGGCCACGGTCACCCAGGCGCTCGCCGACCCCACCTGGCGGCTCGCCCCGCGCCGCCTCCGTTCGGCGGAGATGGGCGCCGCGCCCACCCTCACCGCACGCGAGATCCAGGTACTCGAAGGCATGAGTCACGGCCGGTCCAACGCGGAGATCGGGCGCGAGCTCTTCCTCTCCGAGGACACGGTCAAGACGCACGCCCGGCGCCTCTTCAAGAAGCTGGGCGCCTCGGACCGGGCGCATGCCGTCGCGCTCGGATTCCGCTGGGGCCTGGTCCGCTGAATCGCAGGTCACCCGCCATGCCCCCGTCCGAGTCCGCGTCCGTCGCGGGGCGGACGGGGCCGGCTTGTGTCACTTCCCCGCCGGATGACGCATCCTTGAGATGTGGAGTTCCTCGGGGACGAGTCGATCGAGCGGGAGGGGAGGGCGCGGGAGATGAGTTCCGGCGCACCTGCTCATAACGCTTCGGTGCACAACTACGGACGCGGTGCCGCGAACGGAGAAGCGTCGGGGCACCATGGAGCGATGCGCGACGACGAGACCGTGAGGTCCCCCATGCCTGCCGGGCAGGGGGAGATCGGCGCGCTCGTCGGTCGCGCGGTCGACGGCGACGCCCAGGCGACGCACGACCTGCTCGCCCGGGTGCACCCGCTCGCCCTGCGGTACTGCCGCACCCGCCTCAACCGGCTGCCGGGCGACGCCCGGCACTTCGTCGAGGACCTGGCCCAGGAGGTCTGCGTCGCCGTCCTGATGGCGCTGCCGCGCTACAAGGACACGGGCAGGCCCTTCGAGGCCTTCGTCTTCGCCATCGCCGGACACAAGGTCGCCGACCTCCAGCGGGCCGCCATGCGGCACCCGGGGTCCACGGCCGTGCCCTCCGACGAGATGCCCGAGCGGCCCGACGACTCCCTCGGTCCCGAGGAGCGCGCCCTGCTCAGCGACGACGCCGAGTGGGCCAAGAAGCTGCTCGCCAACCTTCCGGAGAACCAGCGCGAGCTGCTGGTGCTCCGGGTCGCCGTCGGGCTGACCGCCGAGGAGACCGGCCAGATGCTCGGGATGTCCCCGGGGGCCGTCCGGGTCGCCCAGCACCGCGCGCTCAGCAGGCTCCGCGCGCTGGCCGAGCAGTAAGTGTTGCCGGGGCTCCTCGTCCCTTTCGTATACGTGCGAACGTCCAAAGCTGTCCACCGATCTTGATCGTGGAATGAGACACGGGTTTAGCCCGTTAGCATGGACATCCCGCACCGATCAAGGCCATTTGGGAAGGTGTCATGACTGCCAACGTCGACGGAGTGCCCGAGAAATTCGCGACACTCGGGCTGACCTACGACGACGTGCTGCTGCTGCCGGGCGCATCCGAGGTGCTCCCCAACGCGGTCGACACCTCGTCCCGCATCTCGCGCAACGTCCGCGTCAACATCCCGCTGCTCTCGGCGGCGATGGACAAGGTGACCGAGTCCCGCATGGCGATCGCCATGGCCCGGCTGGGCGGCGTCGGCGTGCTGCACCGCAACCTCTCCGTCGAGGACCAGGTCAACCAGGTCGACCTGGTCAAGCGGTCCGAGTCCGGCATGGTCACCGACCCCATCACCGTGCACCCCGAGGCGACCCTCGCCGAGGCGGACGCGCTGTGCGCCAAGTTCCGCATCAGCGGTGTCCCGGTCACCAACCCGGACGGCAAGCTGCTCGGCATCGTGACCAACCGCGACATGGCCTTCGAGAGCGACCGCAGCCGCCAGGTCCGCGAGGTCATGACGCCGATGCCGCTGGTCACCGGCAAGGTCGGCATCTCCGGCGTCGACGCCATGGAGCTGCTCCGCCGCCACAAGATCGAGAAGCTGCCGCTGGTCGACGACGAGGGCGTCCTCAAGGGCCTCATCACCGTCAAGGACTTCGTCAAGGCGGAGAAGTACCCGAACGCCGCGAAGGACGCCGAGGGCCGCCTGCTCGTCGGTGCCGCCGTCGGCGCCAGCCCCGAGGCGCTGGAGCGCGCCCAGGCGCTCGCCGCCGTCGGTGTGGACTTCCTGATCGTCGACACCTCGCACGGCCACAACAGCAACGCGCTGAGCTGGATGTCGAAGATCAAGTCGAGCGTGAACGTCGACGTGATCGGCGGCAACGTCGCCACGCGTGACGGCGCCCAGGCGATGATCGACGCCGGCGTCGACGGCATCAAGGTCGGCGTGGGCCCCGGCTCGATCTGCACCACCCGCGTGGTCGCCGGCATCGGCGTCCCGCAGGTCACCGCCATCTACGAGGCCTCGCTCGCGGCCCGTGCCGCCGGTGTCCCGCTCATCGGCGACGGCGGCCTGCAGTACTCCGGCGACATCGGCAAGGCGCTGGCCGCCGGCGCCGACACCGTGATGCTCGGCAGCCTCCTCGCGGGCTGCGAGGAGTCGCCCGGCGAGCTGATGTTCATCAACGGCAAGCAGTTCAAGTCGTACCGCGGCATGGGCTCGCTCGGCGCCATGCAGTCCCGTGGCCAGGGCAAGTCGTACTCGAAGGACCGCTACTTCCAGGCGGAGGTCACCTCCGACGACAAGCTCGTCCCCGAGGGCATCGAGGGCCAGGTGCCGTACCGCGGCCCCCTGTCCAACGTGCTGCACCAGCTCGTCGGCGGCCTGCGCCAGACCATGGGTTACGTGGGTGCCGCCACCGTCGCGGAGATGGAGTCCAAGGGCCGGTTCGTCCGGATCACCTCGGCGGGCCTCAAGGAGAGCCACCCGCACGACATCCAGATGACGGTCGAGGCGCCGAACTACAGCAGGAAGTAACACAGCGCGACGCGTGGGGGCGGTTCCGGCATGTGGCCGGAGCCGCCCCTCACGCTTGTGTCGGGGATACTGGTAGGCGCAGACGTAGAGGGAAAGGCCACACATCGTGACTGAGATCGAGATCGGGCGCGGCAAGCGCGGCCGCAGGGCGTACGCGTTCGACGACATCGCCGTCGTCCCGAGCCGGCGCACCCGGGACCCGAAGGAGGTCTCGATCGCCTGGCAGATCGACGCCTACCGCTTCGAGCTGCCGTTCCTGGCCGCCCCGATGGACTCGGTCGTGTCGCCGCAGACCGCCATCCGGATCGGCGAGCTGGGCGGCCTCGGTGTCCTGAACCTGGAGGGTCTCTGGACCCGGTACGAGGACCCGCAGCCGCTCCTCGACGAGATCGCCGAGCTGGACGAGGCGACCGCGACCCGCCGCCTGCAGGAGATCTACGCCGCCCCGATCAAGGAAGAGCTGATCGGGCAGCGCATCAAGGAGGTGCGCGACTCCGGTGTCGTCACCGCCGCCGCGCTCTCCCCGCAGCGCACCGCGCAGTTCTCCAAGGCCGTCGTCGACGCCGGCGTGGACATCTTCGTCATCCGCGGCACCACGGTCTCCGCCGAGCACGTCTCCGGCGCCTCCGAGCCGCTGAACCTGAAGCAGTTCATCTACGAGCTCGACGTCCCGGTCATCGTCGGCGGCTGCGCCACGTACACCGCGGCCCTGCACCTGATGCGCACCGGCGCCGCGGGTGTCCTCGTCGGCTTCGGCGGCGGCGCCGCGCACACCACCCGCAACGTGCTGGGCATCCAGGTCCCGATGGCGACCGCGGTCGCCGACGTGGCCGCGGCCCGCCGCGACTACATGGACGAGTCCGGCGGCCGGTACGTGCACGTCATCGCCGACGGCGGCGTCGGCTGGTCCGGCGACCTCCCCAAGGCCATCGCCTGCGGCGCCGACTCGGTCATGATCGGCTCCCCGCTGGCCCGCGCCACGGACGCGCCCGGCAAGGGCCACCACTGGGGCATGGAGGCCGTCCACGAGGACGTGCCGCGCGGCAAGCTCGTCGACCTGGGCATCGTCGGCACCACCGAGGAGATCCTCGCGGGCCCGTCGCACACCCCGGACGGCTCCATGAACTTCTTCGGCGCCCTGCGCCGCGCCATGGCCACCACCGGCTACAGCGAGCTCAAGGAGTTCCAGCGCGTCGAGGTCACCGTCGCCGACGCCCAGCACAAGCGCTGACGCCCGTCTCGTACGCGAAGGGGCCCCGCACCGGACGGTGCGGGGCCCCTTCGCGTACGAGCGGGGTCAGGCGGAGAGCTTCTTGGTGAGGACGTAGCCCTCGTAGCCGGCGATGCCGAAGAACAGGAGATCCATGGCTCCCAGCTCTTCCTTCCACGCCGTGAAGAGGTCGGAGAAGTGCGCGGTGAAGATCTCCGACACCGGCAGGGCCTTGCCGTCCAGCTCGGCCCACCAGCTGGCCATCAGGGCGTAGCCGAAGAGCTGGCCCGCGAAGACGCCGAACAGGGCGATCGGCACGCCCGCGAACGGCAGGACCGGGTTGGAGCCGCCCACCTTGGCGAGGGCGAAGCCGACCAGCGCGCCGACGCCGAGCGCGAGGATGCCGAGCTGCGTGTAGCTCCCGTCCTCCTTGGCCATGGCGCGCATGATGCCGCCGAGTACGAGGGCGCCGACGACGGCGGCACCCAGGCCGGCCAGCAGCCCGAGCGCCAGGTTGTCGCGGGCCGGTGCGGGCGGCGGGGCCATCGGGTAGGACTGCGGGGCGGCGCCGTCGGCGAACGGGTTGCCGGGCGGCGGAACAGGCTGGGACATGTGGTGATCCCCCCAGGGAACGGTGAAGTGCGGTCGGTCGTGAGCGGCGTCAGCCGAGGAGCGCGGCGATCAGCGGCGCGAGGATCAGCCCGAAGCCGAGCAGGGTCAGTACCCCACCGGCCACGCGGAATCCGGTGGCGGTGAGGAGCCGGTCGTGCGGGCCCGGATGTCCGGCGGCCTGTGCGCGCAGGTCGAGGTTGCGCGGGTGCCACCGCTCCAGCCGGACGGCGGATTCCTTCACGTTGAGCGCGACCCAGAGGCCGCGGACTCCTGCCGTCAGGAAGAACGCGAGGAGCAGGAGGATGACGAAGAACACGAAGGGCCCCCGGGACGATGCGCGCACGGAGAAGGGCGCGCGGTGGTCCCGGAGGCTAGCAGCCGCATATGACGCCGGCACAGGGAATTCCGGTGGGGGTGTCCTCAGAGGCGGTGGGCGGCGCCCGCGGGCGTGGCGCCCCGGGTGTCCAGGAGGAGTTGGGCCTTCACCGAGAGGCCGTGGAGGTCGTAGGTGCGGTGGTGCTGGAGGAGGATCGTCAGATCCGCGTGGGCGGCGGCTTCGTAGAGGGAGTCGGCGCGGGGGACGGGTAGTTCGCGGACGCGCCAGTCGGGGACGTGGGGGTCGTGGTAACTGACGGCCGCGCCCAGGTCCATGAGGCGGCGGGCGATCTCGTCGGCGGGGGAGCCCTGCCGGTCGGGGAGGTCGGGCTTGTACGTGATGCCGAGGAGGAGGACCCGGGCGCCGCGGGCCGACTTGCCGTGCTCGTTGAGAAGGGTGGCGGCGCGCTGGACGACGTACCGCGGCATGCGCTCGTTGACCTGGCCGGCGAGTTCGACGAGGCGCAGCGGGCGGTGCGCGCCGACGGTGTCGACGGGTGCGCCGTGGCCGCCGACGCCGGGGCCCGGGCGGAAGGCCTGGAAGCCGAACGGCTTGGTCTCGGCGCAGCGGATGACGTCCCAGAGGTCGACGCCGAGTTCGTTGCAGAGGACCGCCATCTCGTTGACGAGGGCGATGTTGACGTGCCGGAAGTTGGTCTCCAGGAGTTTGACCGTCTCCGCCTCGCGGGGGCCACGCGCGCGTACCACCTTGTCGGTGAGCCGGCCGTAGAACGCGGCCGCGGCCTCGGTGCAGGCCGGGGTGAGGCCGCCGATGACCTTCGGGGTGCCGGCGAAGCCGTGGGTGCGGCTGCCGGGGTCGAGGCGGCCGGGCGAGTACGCGAGGTGGAAGTCGCGGCCGGCCCGGAGGCCCGAGCCGGTCTCGAGGACGTCGCGCAGGAGGCCCTCGGTGGTGCCCGGCGGGACGGGGGACTCCAGGAGGACGGTGGTGTGCGGTCGCAGCCGGGCCGCGAGCACGTGGGCCGCCTCGGTGACGGCGGTGAGGTCGAGCGTGCGGTCGGGGCCGAGGGGTGTGGGGGCGCAGAGTACGGCGGTGCGGACCCGGCCGAGTTCGGCGGGGTGGGTGGTCGGCCGGAAGCTCCCCGCGAGCATGCGGCGGATCTCGGGGGCGGTGAGGGAGCCGTCGACCGGGGAGCGGCCGGCGGCGAGTTCGGCGACGGGGCGGGGGTCGGTGTCGTAGCCGATGGTGTCGATGCCTGCGGCGGTGGCGGCCTGGGCGAGGGGGAGCCCGTGGTGGCCGAGGCCGATGACGGCGAGATCAGCGGGCATGGGGGGTGGACCGTCCTTCCCAGTAGCCGGAGGGGAAGCGAGGCGCAAGCCCCGTGGACAGAACGGGTCGAGCGCAATGTCACACTAGGCGTAAATATGACCGATGTGCGGCATTGTCTGCTTCAAGGTCGCCGAGTGTTATCCACAGGTCGGCGGCGAGGCGGTGGCTGAAGTCACCGGACCGGGACAGAATCAACTCTGTGAGCCGGGCCACACGGGCCCGGCTCGTGCGGTGCGCACCGCTCGTGCGGAACGGGCTCGTGCGGAACAGACGGGGGACGACGGGAGGCAGCAGCCGTGAGGACAGCGACACTGGGACCCGCCGAGCGCGTCGAGGCGCTCGCGGACATGGCCGAGCGCGAGCTGGACGTACTGGTGGTCGGCGCCGGAGTCGTCGGGGCGGGAATCGCGCTCGACGCCGTCACGAGAGGGCTCTCCACCGGCATCGTCGAGGCGCGCGACTGGGCCTCCGGCACCTCGAGCCGGTCCAGCAAACTCATCCACGGCGGCCTGCGGTACCTGGAGATGCTGGACTTCGCGCTGGTCAGGGAGGCGCTCAAGGAGCGCGGACTCCTCCTGGAGCGGCTCGCACCCCACCTGGTGAAGCCCGTCCCCTTCCTCTACCCGCTCCAGCGCAAGGGCTGGGAGCGGTTCTACGCCGGCTCGGGAGTCGCGCTGTACGACGCGATGTCCCTCTCCTCCGGCCACGGCCGGGGCCTCCCCGTCCACCGGCACCTCTCCCGCCGGAACGCCCTGCGGGTCGCGCCCTGCCTGCGCAAGGACGCCCTCGTCGGCGCCCTGCAGTACTACGACGCCCGGATGGACGACGCCCGCTTCGTCACCACCCTCGTGCGCACCGCCGCCTCCTACGGCGCCAGGGCCGCCAGCAGGGCCCGCGTCGTCGGCTTCCTGCGGGAGGGCGAGCGGGTCGTCGGCGCGCGCGTCCAGGACGTCGAAGCCGGAGCCTCGTACGAGATCCGGGCGAAGCAGATCGTCAACGCCACCGGGGTCTGGACGGACGACACCCAGGCCCTCATCGGCGAGCGCGGCCAGTTCCACGTCCGCGCCTCCAAGGGCATCCACCTGGTCGTGCCCAAGGACCGCATCCACTCGACCACCGGACTCATCCTGCGCACCGAGAAGTCCGTGCTGTTCGTGATCCCCTGGGGACGGCACTGGATCGTCGGCACCACCGACACCGACTGGGACCTCGACAAGGCGCACCCCGCCGCGTCCAGCGCCGACATCGACTACCTCCTCGAGCACGTGAACACGGTGCTCGCCACACCGCTCACCCGGGACGACGTCCAGGGCGTCTACGCCGGACTGCGCCCGCTCCTCGCCGGCGAGTCGGACGCCACCAGCAAGCTCTCCCGCGAGCACACCGTCGCCCACCCGGTCCCCGGCCTCGTCGTGGTGGCCGGCGGCAAGTACACGACGTACCGGGTCATGGCGAAGGACGCGGTCGACGAGGCCGTGCACGGCCTCGACCAGCGCGTCGCGCCCTGCGTCACCGAGGACACCCCGCTCCTCGGCGCCGAGGGCTACCGGGCCCTGTGGAACGCGCGCGCCAGGATCGCCGCCCGCACCGGACTGCACGTCGTCCGGATCGAGCATCTCCTCAACCGCTACGGCTCCCTGACGCAGGAGATCCTCGACCTCGTCGCCGAGGACCCCGGCCTCGGCGAGCCGCTCGCCGCGGCCGACGACTACCTGCGCGCCGAGATCGTCTACGCCGCCTCGCACGAAGGGGCCCGCCACCTCGACGACGTCCTCACCCGGCGGACCAGGATCTCCATCGAGACCTTCGACCGCGGCACGCTCAGCGCCCGCGAGTGCGCGGAACTGATGGCGCCGGTCCTGGGCTGGGACGCCACCCAGATCGAGAAGGAGGTGGAGCACTACGAGAAGAGGGTGGAGGCGGAGCGCGAGTCGCAGCGCCAGCCCGACGACCAGACGGCCGACGCGGCGCGGCTGGGCGCGCCCGACATCGTGCCGATCTGACGCCCGTGCGGCGGCCACCGGCGCGGATCCGGCGGCCACGCGGTGTCGGCGGGAGTCGATATGACAGTACGTCCGGGTCGTCCCGACTCCGGTGGGAACCTCGGGGGCGTGGAACGCGTCGTCATCCCGGAGTACGGACCCGGGGGCGCCCCCCGTCCCGAGGTGAGGGACAATGGGCTCTCTTCCAGGGCGGGTTACCGCATCGCGCGGGAAGCGGCAGACGCGGCGAAGATCAGGGATCGCAGAGGGGACGCATGTCGGAGGCGGAGCAGTCGCGGGACACGGCGAAGGACCCCAGGCGGGACGCCGCCGCGGGGGCCGCGACCGACGGCGACCGAGGAGCGGTCCCGGCCGCGCGTGAACCGGGTCGGGACGAGCGGGAAGCGCAGGTCGGAGGGCCTGCGCCGGAACCCGAGGACGCACGTCCCGAGCAGGACGGGCGGCCCGTCGAGGACGCCCGAGACGACGCCGAGGTCGTCGGCGACGGCGTCCGGGACGGTGTCGCGGGTGGCGCCGCCGTGGCCGGTCGGCTGCGGGGGACCGAACCGTCGACCGGACGGGCCGGGTTCGGCGCCGGGGACGGCGACGGGGAGAGCGGCCGGGCCGCCGCCGGTGCCGCGCGGACGTCCGGGAGCGACAGGCTGCGCAAGGATCCGGCGGGCGAGGGGCGACTCCTCGCGGGCCGCTACCGGCTCGGCGTGGTCCTCGGGCGCGGCGGCATGGGCACCGTGTGGCGCGCGGTCGACGAGACCCTCGGTCGCACCGTCGCCGTGAAGGAGCTCCGCTTCCCCACCAGCATCGACGAGGACGAGAAGCGACGCCTCATCACCCGGACCCTGCGCGAGGCGAAGGCCATCGCCCGGATCCGCAACAACGGCGCCGTGACCGTGTACGACGTCGTCGACGAGGACGACCGCCCGTGGATCGTCATGGAGCTCATCGAGGGCAAGTCCCTCGCGGAGGCCGTGCGCGAGGACGGCACGCTCACGCCCCGGCGTGCCGCGGAGGTCGGCCTCGCGATCCTCGACGTGCTGCGTTCGGCGCACCGCGAGGGCATCCTGCACCGCGACGTGAAGCCGTCCAACGTGCTGATCGCCGAGGACGGCCGCGTCGTCCTCACCGACTTCGGCATCGCCCAGGTCGAGGGCGACCCCTCGATCACGTCCACCGGCATGCTCGTCGGTGCCCCTTCGTACATCTCCCCGGAGCGCGCCCGCGGCCACAAGCCCGGTCCCGCCGCCGACCTGTGGTCGCTGGGCGGACTCATCTACGCGGCGGTCGAGGGCAGCCCGCCCTACGACAAGGGTTCCGCCATCGCCACCCTCACGGCGGTGATGACCGAGCCGGTCGACCCGCCGAAGAACGCGGGACCCGAGCTGGAGCAGGTCATCTACGGCCTGCTCGCCAAGGACCCGGCCCAGCGGCTCGACGACGCCCGCGCGCGGGTCCTGCTGCGGGCCGTGCTCGACGCGCCCGACCCGGTGCCCGCGCCCTCGCCCGAGGTCACCACGGTCGTACCGCTGCCGCCCCGCCCCGAGCAGGCGCCGGTGGCGCCGCCGGTCGCGTCGGCGCCCGACCGGACCCAGGGGGCCGAGGCCGCGGCCGACCGGGTGCGGGGCGCCCTGAAGTCCGTACGCAACGCGGCCGCGTCGGCGTCGGCGTCGGGGAAGGCCGAGCCGATCCAGGGCGGCGCGAAGCCGGCAGCGGCCCGCGCGCCGCTCACCGACGTCGTCCCGCGCCGCACGCTGGTGATCATCGCGGCGGTGGCCGTGCTCGCCATGCTCGGGACGATCCTGGCCGTCTCCCTCGGCGGGGGCGGCGACGAGAAGGACCAGGGCAAGGGGAACGGCGGGACCACGGCGTCCGCCGGCGCCTCGGCCGGCGGCGACGCCTCCGGCGGATCCGAGGGCTCCGACGGCGGCAAGGGCCAGTCGTCGGGCGGCCCCGGCCAGCAGGGCGGTGTGCAGCCGGGTGACACCAACTCCACCGGTGCGAACGGCACGACGGCGTCCACGGACGGGGCGAACGGCAACGGCACCACGCCGTCCGCCAAGCCTGGCGGCGGCGCTACGCGGCTGCCCGCCGGCTACGCCGTCGTCACCAACGCCCGGTTCCACTTCTCCATGGCGATGCCCTCGTCCTTCAAACTCAGCGCGATAGCGGGATACGACTCCGGCGGGATCTTCAGCGAGAACGGCGGCTTCCCGCGCGTCCAGGTCGACTTCAACGACAGCCCGAAGGACGACGCGGCCGCCGCCTGGGCCGCGGCCATGACCGGGGTCGCCGCCACCAGCAACGGCTACAAGCACATCGGCATCCGCACGGTCTCGTACAAGGGCTACCCGACCGTCGCCGACTGGGAGTTCGAGCGCACGCAGAAGGGCGTGCGCGTCCACGTGCTCAACCGCGGCTTCAAGGTGGACGCCAAGCACGGCTACTCCATCATGATCACCTGCAAGGCGGACGAGTGGAACGGCGCGGAGTGCCGGACGCTGCGGGAGACGGCGTTCGCCACGTTCACGCCCAAGGACTGACCGGCGCCACGTATCGTGAGAGTTCGTGGACCGTACGCAGCCGAACAGAGCCGTTAACTGCACGGTGCCAGACCGGAATTGACGGACTCGCGTGATCCCGCCCGATCCCGAGGGATCCGCGGGCCCACGGGGGACAGCGTGCGCGCGTGGGGAGGCGTCGTGGACGACTACGCGGGAAGGGTGCTCGCGGACCGCTACCGCCTGCCGCTGCCGCCGGCGGACGCGGACCCGTACGCGGACACGTACGCGCTCGTCGAGACGCGCGCGTTCGACACGTACAGCGGACAGGAGGTCCTGGTCCGCCAGGTGCCGCTGCCGGAGTTCGTCGACGCCGAGGTGCTCGACGGCGAGGGCCGCACCGCCGACCCCTACGGCGGCACGGGGCGGGCGACCCGCCGGCCCGCCGAGCCCGTCGTCCGCCGGGCCATCGAGGCCGCCCAGGCCGCCGCGCAGATCCCCGACCACCCCTTGCTCGACCAGGTCTTCGACGTCTTCGCCGAGGCCGGTTCGCTGTGGATAGTGAGCGAGGTCGTGGCGGCCAGACCGCTGGCCGCGCTCCTCGCCGAGCGCCCCCTCAACCCGTACCGCGCCGCCGAGATCGGCGCCGACGTCCTCACCGCCCTGCGTGCGCTCCACGCCCACGGCTGGGTCCACCGGAACATCACCGCCCGGACCGTGCTCGTCTGCGACGACGGCCGGGTCGTCCTCACGGGCCTCGCGATCGGCGCCGCCGAAGAGGCCCTCTGCGGATACGCACCCGTTCCCACCGAGTCCGAGCCGTTCGGATCCGAGCCGCCCCCGCCCGAGCCGTACACGGTCGAATGGCCCGCGGCCGAGGAGGCGTACGGCTCCGAGCAGTACGTACCCGAGCTGTTCGAAGCCGAGGTCTACGAGGCGGAGGTCCACGAGGCGGAGGTCCACGAGGCGGAGGTCCACGAGGCGGAGGTCCACGAGGCGGAGGTCTACGAGGCGGAGGTCCACGAGGCGGAGGCGCCCGACGCGGCAGCGTCCGAGGAGGCCACCCCGCACGGTACGGACGCGTACGGCACGGAGGCCGACGGTGCCGACCCGTACGACTCCGACTCGTATGGCACCGGCACCGACGGCGCGTACGGAAGCCCCCACGACCAGCCAGAGGAAGCCGACTCGTCCGACCCCGGCGCGGGCGGCGACCTCACCCCGTACGGCGCCACCCCTTACGGTGTCGATCCCTACGGAGCCGACCCCTACGGTCGTGCCGCGCCCGAGCCCGCCGCCACACAGCCCGCGGCGACGCCGCCGACCGCCGATGTGCGGGCCGCGCGGGCCGACGCCATCGCCGCGTACCGGGCGGGTGCGCGCGCCGCGGCTCGGCTCGGTGAGATCGGTGCGCTCCCCGGCCAGCGCCCCGCCCCGCAGGAACCGCACGAGCCGCAGGGGCAGCACGAACCGCAGGAACCGCAAGGGCCGCCGCCCCCGCCGCCGCGGGCCGCCGCCGCGCCCGAGCCGCAGTGGTGGGCGCGGGTGACGGACGAGGACGACGACGAGGACGACGACGAGGACGAAGGCGACGGGCCGTACGGCGGCCGGGGGCCGCAGGCGGGTCCGCCGCGCCTGATGCTGGCCGGCAGCTGGAGCGACGGCCCGCACGCGTCGAGGGACGGCTCGGGGTCGGTCCCGGCCGGTGGCGGTGCGGTACTGCCCGGTTCGGGGCGGCCGGCGCTGCCCGCCGGGTACACGGCCGCGACCCCGGACCCGGCGCGCGTCCCGGCCCCCGCGGGCGCCCGTGACGACGAGCGGGAGCTCGTCGCCGTCACGGCCGGGGAGTACCGCGGCCCGGCCACGCGACTCGACGCCGAACGGGCCCGGCAGACCAGGATCGCGGTCGTCGGCGCCGTCACCGAGCGCTGGGCGCCCGAGCAGGCCGGCCCCGTCCACGAGAACTGGCGCCTCGCGCCGCCCATCGGCCCCGCCACCGACCTCTGGGCGCTGGGCGCGCTCCTCTACCGAGCCGTCCAGGGGCACGCCCCGTACCCGGAGGACAGCGCGGCAGAGCTGGTCCAGCTGGTCTGCGCCGAGCCGCCGGCCTTCGCCGAGGAGTGCGGGCCGCTGCGGCCGGTCGTGGAGTCCCTGCTGCGTCAGGACCCCACCGAGCGGCCGGACTTCGAGGAGCTGCGCGGCTGGCTGCGCTCGCTCGTCCGGTCGGCGCCCGAGCCGGAGGCCGGGGCCGGCGTCGTGCCGCTGCCGTCGTTCGACGAGAAGCGGTTGCCGATCGTGCGCCGGCGCGGCGAGCTGGTGCGCCGTCGGCGCGGGGGAGCGGGGGCGGGCCGCCACCGCCACAAGCGCGGCAAGGACCCGCGCCCGGCCGCCCGCGGCGAGGGTGCCTCCGAGTACGCCCCCGAGCACGACTCCGCGCACGAGCGGGCGTACGAGCGCGGCCACACGTACGAGAGCGCGCGGGCGTCCGAGCGCGAGCCCCGGCGCGTACCGGCGGAACCTCCCGGCGGATTCCGGGAGGAGTACGACGAGGAGATCCCGCAGCGCGCGCCGCGCGCGCCCCGTGCCCCGCGCGGCCCGTCCTCCGGGGGGCAGGACTCTCCGCGGTCCCTCGGCCGTACGCTGCTGATCCTCGTCTTCCTGCTGCTCGGCGGAGCCGTCGCGTACGCGGTCCTCTTCATGCCCGGGGACGGGGAGACCCCCGCGGGCCAGGCCGCGCCGACGTCCGGCGAGCCGACCACGGTGCGGCCGAGCGGCCCGTCCAACGGCCCGTCCACCGATCCGACGACCGAGGCGCCCACCACCGCGCCGCCGGCGGACCCGTCGGCCCCCGCCCCCGCCGCCGGGTACACGGTGCGCCAGGACCCGGAGGGCTTCCGGATCGGGGTGCCGAACGGCTGGCGGCGCAGCCCGATCAACGACGCCGGGCAAGTGCGGTACACCAGCGGCGACTTCACCATGATCGTCGTGCCGGGCCGGGACAGCGTCCGCGACAACGGCGGCGACCCCCTGGAGTACCAGAACTCCAAGGAGCGGGAGCTGGAGCCGTGGCGGGTGTCCAGCTGGTCGGGGGCGGAGCGCACGCGCCGGGTCGACATCGGCAGGACGGTCACGGCCACGGGGAGTTACTGGTGGCTCGACGGCACCGGGCGCGAGGTCTTCGTCCGCAACCTCGCCCTGATCGACGGCGGGAGGTACCACGTCGTCCAGGTCATCGGGCCGTACACCGAGCGCGACAAGGTCGGCGAGATCCATGACGAGGCCACCAAGGCGTTCCGTCCCGGACGATAAGCGGAAGGATCGCCACCGGCCCCTGGTCACAGTGCTGTTCCTATGACCGCCCCGAGGTTCCGCCGCCCGTACCCCCCTCCGTAACCTGTTCTCCGAAGGAATGGGCGGGGGCAAGTGGAACATTCTCAGAGCACAGGCGAGGGGCTGCTGCTCGCCGGACGCTACCGGCTGGGCGAGTCCATCGGGCGCGGCGGCATGGGCAAGGTCTGGCGCGCGCACGACGAGGTACTGCACCGTGTGGTGGCGGTGAAGGAGTTGACGGCCGGTCGTTTCGTGGCCGAGGCCGACCGCCTCGTGCTGCACGCCCGCACGCAGAAGGAGGCGCGGGCGGCCGCCCGGATCACCCATCCGGGTGTCGTGACCGTCCATGACGTCCTGGAGCACGACAGCCGGCCCTGGATCGTCATGCAGTACGTCGACGGGCCCTCGCTCGCCGACGCCGCCAAGGAGGCGGGCACGATCGAGCCGCGCGAGGCGGCCAGGATCGGGCTGCACGTCGTCGGCGCGCTGCGGGCCGCGCACGCGGCCGGGGTGCTGCACCGGGACGTCAAGCCGGGCAACGTCCTGCTGGCGCGCGACGGACGCGTCCTGATCACCGACTTCGGGATCGCGGCGATCGAGGGCGACTCGACCATCACCCGGACCGGCGAGATCGTGGGCTCCATCGACTACCTGGCGCCGGAGCGGGTGCGCGGTGGCGACCCCGGTCCGGCCTCCGACCTGTGGTCCCTCGGCGCGACCCTGTACACGGCGGTGGAGGGCACCTCGCCGTTCCGCCGCACCTCCCCGATCAGCACCATGCAGGCCGTGGTGACCGAGGAGCCGCCGCACCCGGAGAAGGCCGGGCCGCTGGCGCCCGTCATCGTGGCCCTGCTGCGCAAGGACCCGGACCAGCGTCCGCGCGCGGACGAGGCCGAGCGGATGCTGCTCGACGCGATGGAGGGGCGCAGGCCGGAGGCGGCGCAGGCGTACGTGCCGACCCAGCGCGTCGCCATGGAGGACCTGGAGCCGGCACCGGTCGGGAACGCCCCGGCGTCCGGCCCGGCCGGCGGAGCGCGTACGGCGGACGGTGCGGGCGCGGACGGCACGACGGCCGGCGCGCCGCGGAAGACCACCGCGCAGTGGCCCCAGCCGCCCCAGGGGCCCCATCCGCCGCAGTCGCCTCCCACGCTGGTGCCGTCGACGCCCTCCTCGTCGGGCCGTGGCCGCTGGCGTACCGCCGTCCTCGCGGCGCTGCTCGCCGGGGTGGTGGCGGGGGGTGCCGTCTTCGCCGCCATGAACTACGCGGGCGGCGACCGCGACGGCGGGCGGGCCACGCCCCCCACCTCCGCCCCGGCCACCAAGGGCGCCGCCGACGCCGTCCCGGCCGGCTGGCACCGGGTCCAGGACCCGGAGGGCTTCAGCCTCGTCGTGCCGGACGGCTGGAAGCGGCAGACGGAGGGCGACCAGATCGACTACACCCCGGACAACGGCCGCCACCGCATCCGGATCAGCATCGACCGCAGCCCCGACTTCGAGAACCCGTACATGCACGCCATCGACCTGGAGCGCGTGCTGCAGAAGCGGATGGACTACGTCCGGATCAAGCTCAACCAGAACACGTACCGGGACCAGGTCCGCTCCGCCCTCTGGGAGTTCAGCTGGACCGAGAGGAAGGACTTCCCGGGCCCCCGGCACGCGATCGACCAGATGTACTACGAGGACGACGGCACCGAGTACGCCGTGTACATGTCCTCGCCGGAGTCGAGCTGGGAGACCACCCGCGAGCAGTTCGACATCGTCCTCAGGTACTGGCGGGCGCCGGGCGACTGAGCCGCGCCCCGCGCCTCCGGTGGGCGACGGCCGGTCCAGAGGTGGGCGACGGCCGGTCCAGAGGGGGACGACGGCCGGTCCCGAGGGGGACGACGCCGGGCCCCGGGCGGGCCGCGGCCGGCCTCGGGGCGGACGACGGCCGGGCTCCCGCGAGGACGGCGGCCGGTGCGGAGATTTTTCTCCGCGCCCGGCCGTCGGGGGCCGTAAGCCGCTGATCAGGACTTATGTGCCAGTGATCGCTGGCGTGATGTGCACACCCGGTGAAAACGCGTTACCGACGGGTACCCAAAGGGCGGAACGCGGCCTACGCTCGCCCTCATGACGGACTCGCAGGCCCCCGCCGCCCCTCCGCTTTCCGACGCCCCCGCCGCGAAGGGCGGAGCGTCCGCCCCCGCCGGCGCGACCAACCCGGTCGCGCCCGCGCCCGCCGGCGCGCGGACCGCGGCCGACGTCGTGACGCCCGAGGTGGTCGCCCGCCTCACCCGCGGCGTCGTCGGCTCCGGCCGGACCGCCAACCACACCCCGTTCACCGGGAAGAAGCTGGCGGACCTGCCCGAGTCCACCCCCGAGGACGTCGCCGAGGCCTTCGCGCGCGCCCGCGCCGCCCAGGGCGCCTGGGCCGCCACCCCGGTCAAGAGGCGCGCCGCCGTCCTCCTCCGCTTCCACGACCTCGTCCTCCAGCGCCAGTCCGAGGTCCTCGACCTCATCCAGCTGGAGACCGGCAAGGCGCGGCTGCACGCCCACGAGGAGGTGCAGGCGGTCGCCGTCGCCGCCCGCCACTACGGCCGCCGCGCCGCCGCGTACCTGCGCGCCAAGCGCCACACCGGCGTCGTCCCGACCCTCACCAAGGTCACCGAGCTGCGCCAGCCGCGCGGGGTCGTCGGACAGATCGCCCCCTGGAACTACCCGCTCGAACTCTCCGTCGGCGACGCGCTGCCCGCCTTCGTCTCCGGCAACGCCGTGGTCATGAAGCCCGACACGGAGACCGCGCTCACCGCACTCTGGGCCCGCGACCTGCTCATCGAGGCCGGCCTGCCCGCCGAGGTCTTCCAGGTCGTCCTCGGCGACGGCCCGGTCGTCGGCCCCGAGGTCGTCAAGCACGCCGACTACGTCTCCTTCACCGGCTCCACCCGCACCGGCCGCGAGGTCGCGCAGGGCGCCGCGGCCCGCCTCGTCGGCGTCTCCCTCGAACTCGGCGGCAAGAACGCGATGCTCGTCCTGAAGGACGCCGACATCGAGAAGGCCGCCGCCGGCGCCGTCCGCGCCTGCTTCTCCTCCGCCGGACAGCTCTGCATCTCCATCGAGCGGCTGTACGTGCACGAGTCCGTCGCCGACGCGTTCCTGGAGCGCTTCGCCGCCCGCACCAAGGCCATGCGGCTCGGCAGCTCCCTCGCGTACGGGGCCGACATGGGCTCCCTCGTCGGCGACCGGCAGCTGGAGACCGTCAGCCGGCACGTCGAGGAAGCCGTCGCCAAGGGCGCCAAGCTCGTCGCGGGCGGCGTCGCCCGCCCCGACATCGGCCCCCTCTTCTACGAGCCGACCATCCTCGACGGCGTCGAGGCGCCGATGGCCGTCTGCTCCGAGGAGACCTTCGGCCCGGTCGTCTCCGTCTACCGCTTCACGGACGAGGACGAGGTGATCGAGCTCGCCAACGGCACCCCGTACGGCCTGAACTCCTCCGTCTGGACGAAGGACTCGCGGCGCGGCCACGCCGTCGCGGCCCGGCTGCGCACCGGCACCGTCAACATCAACGAGGGGTACGCCCCCGCCTACGGCAGCGTGCAGTCCCCGATGGGCGGCATGAAGGACTCCGGGCTCGGCCGCCGCCACGGATCCGAGGGCATCCTCAAGTACACCGAGGCCCAGACCGTCGCCCAGCAGCGGCTGATGCCGCTCGCGCCGTCCTTCGGCATGGACGACGAGAAGTACGCCGCCTTCATGAGCGCCTCCCTGAAGGCGATGAAGGCCCTGCGCCTGCGCTGACACCCGCCGGGGCGGTCTCCGCGGCCGCCCCGGACTCCCCGCCCGTTTTCGCCCTTTCCGTACGAGGAGAGCCATGACCGCGGTACCCCCTACCCAAAACCAGGAGCAGGCCGAGGACGCCGCGTACGACTACGACGTCCTCGTCGTCGGCTCCGGCTTCGGCGGTTCGGTCACCGCCCTCCGCCTCACCGAGAAGGGCTACCGGGTCGGCGTCCTGGAGGCCGGGCGCCGCTTCACCCGCGCGACCCTGCCGAAGAACTCCTGGGACCTGAAGAACTTCCTGTGGGCGCCGACGCTCGGTCTGTACGGCATCCAGCGCATCCACCTACTGGGCAACGTCATGGTGCTCGCCGGCGCGGGCGTCGGCGGCGGTTCGCTGAACTACGCCAACACGCTCTACGAGCCGCTCGCGCCGTTCTTCGACGACCCGCAGTGGAAGGACATCACGGACTGGCGCGCGGAGCTGAGCCCGTACTACGACCAGGCCAAGCGCATGCTGGGCGTCCGGCTCAACCCCACCATGACCCCGTCGGACGTCCACCTGAAGGCGGCCGCGCAGAGCATGGGCATCGGCGACACCTTCCACATGGCGCCGGTCGGAGTGTTCTTCGGCGACGGCCAGGACGGCGACGGGACGGCGAAGGCGAAGCCGGGCGGTGAGGTGGCCGACCCGTTCTTCGGCGGTGCGGGCCCCACCCGCAAGGCCTGCACCGAATGCGGCGAGTGCATGACCGGCTGCCGGCACGGCGCGAAGAACACCCTCAACGAGAACTACCTCTACCTCGCCGAGAAGGCGGGCGCGGTCGTCCACCCCATGACCTCGGTCGTCGCGGTCACCGAGGACTCGCGCGGCGGCTACGCGGTCAAGACCCTCCCCTCCGACAACCGGAAGAAGGGCAAGGGCCGCACGTTCACGGCCCCCAAGGTCGTCATCGCCGCCGGCACCTACGGCACCCAGACGCTGCTGCACCGGATGAAGGACACCGGCCTGCTGCCCCGGATCTCGGCCCGCCTCGGCGAGCTGACCCGCACCAACTCCGAGGGCCTCGTCGGCTCGCAGACCACCGACCGGCGCTACCGCAGGAAGCACGGCAAGGACAAGGCCGACTTCACCCGCGGCGTCGCCATCACCTCCTCGATCCACCCCGACGAGAACACCCACATCGAGCCGGTCCGCTACGGCAAGGGATCCAACTCGATGGGCGCGCTCACGATCCTCCAGGTGCCCTACGGCGCGCACCGGGTGCGCAGGTGGCTGCTCGAAATCGTCAAGCACCCCGCCCTCGCCGCCCGCTCCCTCTCCAACCGGCGCTGGTCGGAACGGACCATCATCGGCCTCGTCATGCAGTCCCTGGACAACTCGCTGACCACCTACCGCAAGCCGGGCGGCATCGGAAAGGGCCTGCTCACCGCCCGTCAGGGACACGGCGCCCCCAACCCGACGCAGATCGAGGCGGCCACCGAGGCCGCCACCCTCCTCGCCGAGGAGATCAACGGCTTCGCCGGCTCCAACGTGGGCGAGCTGATGGGCACCCCGCTCACCGCGCACTTCCTGGGAGGCTGCCCCATCGGCGCCGACGACGCGACCGGCGTCATCGACCCGTACCACCGGCTCTTCGGCCACCCCGGGATCTCCGTCGTCGACGGAGCGGCGGTCTCCGCCAACCTCGGCGTCAACCCGTCCCTGACGATCACCGCCCAGGCCGAGCGTGCCATGTCCTTCTGGCCGAACAAGGGCGAGGAGGACCCGCGCCCGCGGCAGGGGGAGGCGTACGCACGGCTCTCGGCGGTCGAACCGAAGTCCCCCGCGGTCCCGGCCGAGGCCTTCGGCGCCCTGCGGCTGCCGTTCCTCGGCATGCCGGCGGTCCCGCCGAAGAAGGCCTGACACCGCGACGCCCGCCGCACGAACCCCGGACACAGGAGAGGGCGCTGCACCCCCCTCCGAGTGCAGCGCCCTTCCAGTTCTTGGTGGTGCTGCATAGATGACCCGCGACGGATGGGTTTGGTTGTAGCGGATGTACGGGATCTCCGTGTGACGCGCGTCACGCTGGAGGTTCGGGAACGACGAAGGGCCCCGTGCACGCGATTCCGGTCGCGGCACGGGGCCCTCGGGGTCGGCACCGGTGTCAGGGCAGCGGCGGCGCCGAACGGGCGGCGCCGGGGGATTGCGCCGCGATGAAGGGGGATTCGGGGGGACGGGAGGATCGGGAGATCGGCCGGATGCGGCCGGCCCCGGGCGTCCCCGGGACCGACCGCCCTTTCTGGGTGACCGGGCTGCTGTCCCCTGCTGTCCGGTCACACGCGCTGGTGCGAGGTCCCACGACGTACCTGAGGTACGCCACACGCCCCAGCGAAGCCACGCGTGGTTTCATTCGGGCCCGCCCCTGGCTGGCACGGACACCCGGACCAACGAAGCCGGGTCGCGGCCGGTCACGCGCCGTACGGGTGAGAGCGCGCCCGAACTCGGGTACGGGCGGTGACGCGGGCTTCGGGCGGGGGTGACGGCCCGGTCTTCAGACGCGGCCGCGGCACAGCTCCAGGAGCGTCATCGCCAGCGAGGTGCCGGGCTTGCCGAGCGCGTCCCTGTAGTGGGCGAGGACCTCCATCTCGCGGGCGAGGTTCACCCGACGGCCGCCGGAGGAGATCCGGGCCTCCTGGATGACGGCCGAGACGGCCATCCGTTCCTGGATGAGACCGATGATCCGGTCGTCGAGCGCGTCGATGCGCTCACGGGCGTCACCGATCAGCGTCGCCGCCTCGTCGGTCCGGGCGCCGGTCTTCTCGGTCTGGGTCATCGCGGTCATGTCGGGGCTCCTCGCGGTGTCGGATGCCCCGGAGCGACACGGCCCGGAGACAAGCAGAACGCCCCGGGCCTTGTCGGCCCGGGGCGCCTGGGAAGTCGCTTGTCAGTTGCTCAAGCAGCACGACCATGGCAGCCGGTGGGCCGGTTGCCATAGGTAAAGACGAAGGTCGTGAGCTTGCGCATGGCGACAGTATGGACCCCGCCGACGGGCGGGGGCCAACCCGGGTTCGGATGGTGAGACGAAAAGTCCGACCGGCGCGCCGGTAGAATCGACAAATAGCACCCCCTTCGGGGGACCCTCTCCTACCGCCGGAAGGCCGCCGTAGTGTCATCAGCGACCCCCGCTGCCGCGCCCGACGTCTCCAACCCGGACGTAGTCCTCGTTGTCGACTTCGGCGCCCAGTACGCCCAGCTCATCGCCCGCCGCGTCCGTGAGGCCCGGGTCTACAGCGAGATCGTCCCGTCCACCATGCCGGTGGCCGAGATGCTGGCCAAGAACCCTAAGGCGATCATCCTCTCCGGCGGTCCGTCCTCCGTGTACGCGGAGGGTGCGCCGCGCCTCGACCGCGCGATCTTCGAGGCCGGCGTCCCCGTCTTCGGCATGTGCTACGGCTTCCAGCTGATGGCGACGACCCTCGGCGGCACCGTCGACAACACCGGCGCCCGCGAGTACGGCCGTACGCCGCTGCACGTCTCCAAGGCCGGCTCCACCCTCTTCGAGGGCACCCCGGTCGAGCAGTCGGTGTGGATGTCGCACGGCGACGCCTGCTCCGCCGCCCCCGAGGGCTTCTCCGTCACCGCGTCCACGGACGTCGTGCCGGTCGCCGCCTTCGAGAACGACGAGAAGAAGCTGTACGGCGTCCAGTACCACCCCGAGGTGCTGCACTCCACGCACGGCCAGCAGATCCTGGAGCACTTCCTCTACCGCGGCGCCGGCATCGAGCCCAGCTGGACCACGGGCAACGTGATCGAGGAGCAGGTCGCGGCGATCCGCGCCCAGGTCGGCGGCAAGCGAGCCATCTGCGGTCTCTCCGGCGGCGTCGACTCCGCCGTGGCCGCCGCGCTCGTGCAGAAGGCCATCGGCTCGCAGCTCACCTGCGTGTACGTCGACCACGGTCTGATGCGCAAGGGCGAGACCGAGCAGGTCGAGAAGGACTTCGTGGCCGCCACCGGCGCCAACCTGGTGGTCGTCGACGCGCAGGAGCGCTTCCTCGACGCGCTCGCCGGCGTCTCCGACCCGGAGACCAAGCGGAAGATCATCGGCCGCGAGTTCATCCGCGTCTTCGAGCAGGCGCAGCTGGAGATCCTCCAGGAAGAGGGCCCCGAGGTCGCCTTCCTCGTCCAGGGCACGCTCTACCCGGACATCGTCGAGTCCGGCGGCGGCACCGGCACCGCCAACATCAAGTCCCACCACAACGTGGGCGGCCTCCCCGACGACATCGAGTTCGAGCTCGTCGAGCCGCTGCGCCAGCTGTTCAAGGACGAGGTCCGCATGGTCGGCCAGGAGCTCGGCCTGCCGGAGGAGATCGTCCAGCGCCAGCCCTTCCCGGGCCCCGGCCTCGGCATCCGCATCGTCGGCGAGGTCACCAAGGAGCGCCTGGACCTGCTGCGCGAGGCCGACGCCATCGCCCGCGAGGAGCTCACCGCGGCCGGTCTCGACCGCGAGATCTGGCAGTGCCCGGTGGTCCTCCTCGCCGACGTCCGCTCCGTCGGCGTCCAGGGCGACGGCCGCACCTACGGTCACCCGATCGTGCTGCGCCCCGTCTCCTCCGAGGACGCCATGACGGCCGACTGGTCGCGCCTGCCGTACGAGGTGCTGGCCAAGATCTCGACCCGCATCACCAACGAGGTCGCCGACGTGAACCGCGTCGTCCTCGACGTCACCAGCAAGCCCCCGGGCACCATCGAGTGGGAGTAGTCGCACCCGCCGCTCCCTGAGCCCACCGGAGCCGTCGCCCCCGCGTCCGTCGCGTGGGGCGGCGGCTTCGTCGTGTTCGCGTCCGGACTCTGGTGACTTGCCCTGCCGGGCGTTACCTTCCGGCGCATGAGCGTGATACCGGACCCCGTACCCCTCGAACGGCTCCACTTCGCCATGCCGCCCGTCCACGCGACGGCCGAGGAGGAACGCACCCACCGCAGGCAGCGGCTCGCGGGCGCCCTCCGGCTCTTCGGCCGGCTCGGGTACGAGGAGGGCGTCTCGGGTCACATCACCGCCCGCGACCCCGAGTACCCCGACTGCTTCTGGGTGAACCCGTTCGGGGCGCCCTTCGACGAACTCACCGCGAGCGACCTCATCCTGGTCAACGGCGACGGGCAGGTCGTCCGCGGCGGCCACCACGTGAACCAGGCCGCCTTCACCGTCCACGCCGAGGTCCACCGGGCCAGGCCCGACGTCGTCGCCGTCGCCCACACCCACTCCGTCCACGGGAGGGCGCTCGCCGCGCTCGGCGAACTCCTCGACCCCCTCACCCAGGAGGCCTGCGCCTTCTACCAGGACCACGCCCTCTACGACGCCTACACCGGCGTCGTCGTCGACACCGAGGAAGGGCGCCGGATCGCCGTCGCCCTCGGCGCGTTCAAGGCGATCGTGCTCCGCAACCACGGACTGCTCACCGTCGGCGGCTCCGTCGACGCGGCCGCCTGGTGGTTCATCGCCCTCGAACGCTGCGCCCGGATCCAGCTCACCGCCAAGGCCGCCGGCAAACCGGTCCTGATCGACCACCACGAGGCGGTCGCCACCCGCGAACAGCTCGGCAGCGACCTCGTCGCCTGGATCAACTACCAGCCCCTCTGGCGCAGGATCAGCCGAGCGGAGCCCGAACTCCTGTCGTAACACCATCGCTTCACCCTTCAGTACGTCAATGGGATGGCTCGGCAATCACTCCCCGGCGGGGCGCACGCGGCGGGCGCGAGAGCCTCCGGTACGGCACAATTCCGTGGAATCAACGGTTGGTTGGCCCTTCGGGACGCACCGGTACGTGTCATGAAGTGAGCTCGGGAAGTGAGCACCGTGGCGGTTCAAGAGGCGAGACAGTACGGCGAGCACGCGACGGCCTGCGCCGGCTGCGCCCACTGCGGACAGACCGGCCACCGACGCGCGGTCGCCGCCTTCCTCGCCCGGCGCGACGAGCTCGCCGCCGGACACGGCGTCCCCGCGGCCGTCGCCCACTCCCCGGTCGCCGCCCGGCAGTGGGTCTCCGACGAGCTCGCCCAGTCCGCCCGCGCGGTCGCCGCCCGCGGCCGGGAGGCCGGGCTCGCCTGGCTCGACCGGGTACGGCGCGGCGGCCTCGGCGCGGTCTGGGGCGCCGTCCTCGCCCTCCTCCTCGGCCAGGCCCTCACCGCGATCGGCACCGGCTGGACCGGCGCCCGCACGGCCGGCCTCTGCACCGCCCTGGTCCTCGCCGTTCTGCTCAGCCTCGCCGCCCACGCCCACCGGGCGCGCGGCGGTCTCCTCGCCCCGCTGATCGGCGAGGACAACCGGCTCTCCACCACCCGCGCCGTCGCCGCCGGCTGGCTCCTGCTCCTCGGCTTCACCCTCCTGTTCCTGGCCTTCCGGTCGTCGGACGCGACCGCCTTCGGTCTGGCCCGCGGCGCGGGCCTGCTCACCGGCCTCGCCCTGGTGTCGGCCGTCACCGTCACCGCCCGTCTCGTCGTCGCCCGGGGCATCGCCTCCCGCCGCCTGCAGAAGGTGCGCGCCGACCGCCCGCGCGCCGCCGACCTCCTCTGCGACGACAGCGGCCGCGCCAGCCTCGCCGACGTCCAGTACCTCCTCGTCTCCGTCGCCGTCCCGGCCCTCGCCGCGGTCGGCCTCGCCCGCCACCCCGACCGGCTGCCGGACGTGCCCTGGTCCCTCGTCCTGCTCCTCGGCGTCTCGGCCGCCTGGCACCTCGCCGCGAAGTGCACCGAAGGCGTCCGCCCCACGATCCACTCCGTGGTCCGGTCGCGGGAGGCGGGCGACCTCGACGCCCCGATCCGCACGGGCGACGACATCGAGATCCGCGGCTGCGGCTTCGTCCCGCCCGGTGCCGGCGCCCCCGACCCGCTGACCCGGCTGGTCGTCCGCATCGGCCCCGTCCACGCCCACGTGCCCCTGGTGCCCGTCCCGGGGGGCTTCGCCAACCCCACCGACGCGGCCCTCACCGTCCCCCTCCCCGCCGACGTGGAACCGGGCCGGGTGGAGGTCTCGGTCGTGACGGCGGCGGGCGTGGAGACCAACCGGGTCACGATCGACGTGGTGGACTGACCGTCCGGCCCCTTTCCCGCGCCCCCCGGAGCAGGGTGCGAGGAGAATCGTTCCGCGAACAGTCGTACGGGACGTGGAGAGGTGACCGACGATGACGGGACAGGCGGACCGGACCAGCGACACGAGCGGCCCGGGCGGCGGCCCCGCCGGCTCCGGCGGCCCGGGCGGCTCCGGCGGCCCGGGCGGCTCCGGCGGCCCGGGCGGCACCGGGCGGGTCGCGCGGTGGAGGGCGGCCCTCGACAAGGGGAGGGCGGTCGCCTCCCGCTACGCCCTCCTTCCGCTGCGGGTCTTCCTCGGGGTCACGTTCATCTACGCGGGGCTCGACAAGCTCACCGACCCCGGCTTCTTCGCCGACAGCGGCAGCGGTTCCATCGGCGAGACGATGCGCGGGGTCCGCGACTCGTCCGCGATCCCCGCCCTCGTCGACCTCGCGCTCAACAACCCCACCGGCTTCGGCTACGCCATCGCCTTCGGGGAGATCGCCGTCGGGATCGGGACCCTGCTCGGCTTCTTCGCCCGCCTGGCGGCGCTCGGGGGCGCGCTGATCTCGCTGAGCCTCTGGCTGACCGTGAGCTGGCAGGTGAACCCGTACTACCTCGGCAACGACCTCGCCTATCTGATGTCCTGGCTCCCGCTGGTGCTGGCCGGGGCGTCGGTGCTGTCGGTGGACCGCTTCCTCGCCGAGCGGCGTCGTATTCGATAGGCGACCCAGGTCACGAGGGCCGCCAGGCCGAGCCCGCCGCAGAGGACGGGGACCACCGCGTACCACGGCGTCGTCCAGGCGCCGGTGGCGTCGCCCGCGTAGAGAGCGGCGAGGGCGAGGGCGGTGAGGCCGGCGAGCAGCCGGCCCGGACGGAACTCATGAAGCAGCACGGGTGACCTCCACCTGTCCGATGCCGACCTCGAGCGAGAGGTTCAGAGTGCCCGCCGGGGCGGTCCCGGCCGGCGGGTCGATCGTGCGGGTCACGTCACGGTCCGGCTCGATGTCGACGTCGTTCGCCGGCTCGCCGGGCAGCCGCAGGTCACCGAGGCCCACCTGGGCGTGCACCTTCACGACCGCGTCCTTCGGGACGATCACCTTGAGCTGCCCCGCGCCCACCTCCGCCGACGTCGAGACGGTCGAGCCGACCGGGACCGGGAGCCCCGACAGGTCGAGCGTGCCGACCCCGGTGCCCACCTCGTAGCGCGGCTGCACGGCGGCGACGGACGCCGGCTTCCACGTCTCGCGCATCCAGTCCGTCGTGATCTCGTGGGGCAGCGCCGTCGCCAGGGCGAGCAGTCCCGCCGTGATCACGGTGTGGAAGACCGTGCCGAACCCGGTCCGGCCGAGGAAGCTGCTCACGACCAGGCCGAGCCCGAACACCGCGAGGGCGGCGACCAGACCGGTCTGCAGGCTGGTGCCCAGGGGCTGGGTCTCCCAGGTCAGAGCGGTGCCGAGCACGGCCGCGACGATGGCGAGGAGATGCACGAGACCGCCGATGGAACGCGGGCTCCGTCTGATCGAGGGCTGCGGGCGCCCCGGGGCCGCCGGAGGGGGACCCCACTGGCTGCCGGGCTTCGGCACCTCGCCGCCCACCCGGCCGTCCTCGTCCAGGACGCCGTGCGGCCCCCACAGGTAGCCCACGGCCACCTTGCCCGTCGAACCGTCCTTGACGATCGGGTCCTTCCACCAGGAGGGGAACTCGACCATCGGCGGTGCCTTGGTCTCCGGCGGGGCGTCGGAGGCCACCATCGCGGCGGCAGCCGACTCCACCCGGCCCTCGGGCTCCGCGCCGCCCGTCTGTCGGCGCCGCGACCACACGGCGGCCGCGCTCACCACGAACCCCACCAGGAGGGCGGAGCCCAGCATCGACCCGCTGTGCAGCATCGACAGGAAGATCCCGCAGCCCACGAGGGCCATCAGGACGGCGGCCAGCGACGCCCCGGAGACACGGCCGGTGAGCAGCCTGCGTCCCTCGTTCTCCTCCTCGCCCGCGAGCGGGATCAGCAGCCAGGCGAAGCCGTAGAAGATCAGTCCTATGCCGCCCGGGATCGCCAGCACGCCGACCGCGACCCGGAAGATCACCGGGTCGAGGTCGAAGTACCGGCCGAGGCCGCCGCAGACTCCGCCCACGACCTTGCTGCCGCGCGAGCGCTGCAGGGGCGGGGCGGGAACGGCCTCCGCCGCCGGCGGGGCCTCGTGCTGCGAAGGCATCGAACTCGTCATGCGTCCATGGTGACGGCCCGTGACGCCGAGCGGCACCGGGGCCGACCCTGGCCCGACCCTGATATTCGGTGCCCCTTCGTCCCCGAGTCGGCACCAGGGGCGATCTCAGGGCCGACCCTGATGTCCAGGGAGGGCCGAACGTGTGACGATCGGTGCATGTCCGCAGCCGCTCGTGTCACCGAGATCGACGAACCACCCGTGCGCAGGCTCTACCGGAGCGCCGACGGGCGGTGGCTCGGCGGTGTCGCGCGGGGGCTGGCCGGCCATCTCGGCCTGCCGGTCGTCTGGGTGCGGATGATCTTCGTCGTCCTCCTCTTCACGGACGGACTCGGTCTCGTGATCTATGCAGCGTTCTGGATCGTCGTCCCGCTGGGCGTCGGCGGCCGCGGCCTGCCGCGCCCCCTCTTCGAGACCACCCCCGACGGGCGCCGCCGACTGCGCAAGCCCGACCGGGGGCAGGTCCTCGCGCTGATAGCGCTCGCGATCGGCGGCGCGGTCCTCATCGGGAACATCAGCGTCGACGACGGCTCCGGACGGTACATATGGCCGGGGCTCCTCGTCTGCGGCGGCGTCGCCCTGGTCTGGCGCCAGGCGGACAACGCCCGCCGGGCCAGCTGGACCGAGGCCGGGCGCCGGCGCCGGACGCTCCAGCTCGTCCGCGGCCTGGCCGGGGTCGCCCTGGTCGGCACGGGCCTCGCGGTCTTCGTGGTGGTGCGCGGCTCCGTCGCCCAGCTCGGCACGGCCCTCACCGCCGCGGTCGCGGTCCTCACCGGCATAGCGCTGCTCGCCGGACCCTGGCTGGTCCGGATGTCGCAGGACCTCACCGAGGAGCGCACCATGCGCATCCGCGCCCAGGAGCGCGCCGAGGTCGCGGCCCACGTCCACGACTCCGTGCTGCACACCCTCACCCTGATCCAGCGCAACGCCGACGACGCCGGCGAGGTCCGCCGGCTCGCCCGCGCCCAGGAGCGGGAGCTGCGGAACTGGCTGTACAAGCCCGAGGGCACGGGCAAGGACGAGGAGCCGGAGACCGTGGCGGAGGCCGTGAAGAAGGCCGCGGCCGAGGTCGAGGACAAGCACGGGGTCCCGCTGGAGGTCGTGGTCGTCGGCGACTGTCCGCTCGACGAGGGACTGTCCGCGCAGATGCAGGCCGCACGCGAGGCGATGGTCAACGCCGCCAAGTACGGTGGCGAGGGCGGGGCCGTGCAGGTGTACGCCGAGGTGGACGGCCGGTCGGTGTTCGTCTCGGTGAAGGACCGGGGACCTGGCTTCGACCTGGATTCCGTGCCGGAGGACCGGATGGGCGTAAGAGAATCGATCATCGGCCGGATGCAGCGCAACGGCGGTTCGGCCCGGTTGCGGTCCGTTGAGGGCGGGGGCACCGAAGTGGAGCTTGAGATGGAGAGGGCGGACGGATGAGCGACGAGACCGGTGCGGCGAACGGAGCGGACGCGGACGCGGTGGCGGCGGGCACGGAGCGCCGGGTGCGGGTGGTGCTCGTCGACGACCACCGGATGTTCCGCACGGGCGTGCAGGCCGAGATCGGCCGGACCGACGTCACCGGCGTCGAGGTGGTCGGCGAGGCCGCCGACGTCGACCAGGCGGTCACCGTCATCACGGCGACCCGTCCCGAGGTCGTCCTCCTCGACGTGCACCTCCCCGGTGGCGGCGGCGTCGAGGTGCTGCGGCGCTGCGCGAGTCTGATGGGTGCGTCCGAGGACCCGGTCCGCTTCCTGGCCCTGTCCGTCTCGGACGCCGCCGAGGACGTGATCGGGGTGATCCGGGGCGGTGCCCGCGGCTACGTCACCAAGACGATCACCGGCACGGACCTGGTCGACTCGATCTTCCGCGTCCAGGAGGGCGACGCCGTCTTCTCCCCGCGCCTCGCCGGGTTCGTCCTGGACGCCTTCGCCTCGACGGACGCGCCGCCTGTGGACGAGGACATGGACCGGCTCACCCAGCGGGAGCGGGAGGTGCTGCGGCTGATCGCCCGCGGCTACGCGTACAAGGAGATCGCCAAGCAGCTCTACATCTCGGTGAAGACGGTCGAGTCGCACGTCTCGGCGGTCCTGCGGAAGCTCCAGCTGTCCAACCGGCACGAGCTGACCCGCTGGGCCACCGCCCGCCGCCTGGTCTGAGCCCGGCCCGGTCATCCCACGCGGGTCGCTCCGGCGAAGGGCATCTCGTCGATCGGGGCGATCCGCACCGGGGCGCCCGGCCGGGGGGCGTGGATCATCTGGCCGCCGCCGATGTAGAGCCCGACGTGGCTGATGCCGGAGTAGAAGAAGACCAGGTCGCCGGGGGCGAGCTGGGAGCGGGAGACGCGCTGCCCGGCGTTGATCTGGGTGTACGTCGTGCGGGGGAGGGAGACGCCGGCGGCGCGCCAGGCGGCCTGGGTGAGGCCCGAGCAGTCGTACGCGGAGGGACCCGTCGCTCCCCAGACGTACGGCTTGCCGAGCTGGGCGCGGGCGAAGGAGATGGCCTCGGCGGCCCGTGTGTTCGGGGCGGTCACCGGGCCGCGCTCGCCGCCCGAGGAGCGGTCGGCCCGCGCGGTGGCGGAGCCGGTCGAGTCCGATCCGCCGGTTCCCGCCGAGGTGCCGGAGCCGTCCCGGCCGGCGGTGGCGGCCTCGTACCGCGCCCGTTCCTCGGCGGTGAGCCGGGCGAGCAGGGTCCGGGCCTCCGCCAGCTTGCCGACCACGGCCGCCTTCTGCCGCCGCAGCTCCTCCTCGTGACTCCGCAGAGCGGTGAGGCGTCCCGTCGACTCGCCGCGCAGCTGACGGAGGGCGGCGAGCTCACGTCGTACGGCGCCGATCGCCACGGCCTGACGGTCCCCGGCCTTCTCGGCGAGGGCAGCCCGCTCCAGGTACTCGTCGGGGTCGGAGGTGAGGGCGAGCTGCACGGCCGGGTCGAGTCCACCGGAGCGGTACTGGGCGGCGGCCATGGCCCCGAGTCCGTCCCGGGCGGTGTTGAGCCGCTCGGTCCTGCGGGCCGCCTCGTCGCGCAGCCTGTCGAACGCGGCGCGGGCCTCGTCGGCCTTCTCCTTCGCCCCGTTGTACCGCTCCGTCGCGACCTCGGCCTCCTCGTACAGCCGGTCGACCTTCGCCTTGACCTGGGCCGCGGTGGGCCGGGGGTCCGCGTGCCCGGACCCCTCGAAGAGCGTCGCCGTCGCGGCGGAGGCGAGGGCGAGCGTGGCGGCGGTGCGGACCGCCTGACCACCGAGGGGGGACTGTCGGGACTTCCGGTGCGCTGCCACGAGGGCGGGTCACATCCTCTCCCTGAGGGGGACGGTGCCCGCCGGGCCGACGACGGCCGCCACAGGGGAGACGGCCGCCGCCGGATTTTCTCGGCGGGGGTGACCGACGACCGCCGGATCGCCGGCGGCGGTGGGGAGCCGGTCACCTGGTGGAGGACGCTAAACCTGGGGTCACGCCCCGGCGGGGAGTTGACCGCTATTGACGTCAGTTGACGGGTCGGGGACCGTTCCCGTTCGCTCGGAGTGAGGGGCCTGGGGACATTCGGCGGTCGGGCGACCGAAGCACCGAAGGGAGTGGACCCGGCCGGAGAGCGGTGCTAGGGCCCCGGTTAGGCTCCGCCCCATGGACGTACTCATCAATGTCTTCGTCGCCCTGCACATCATCGGTATCGCCTCGCTGCTCGGCGGGTTCCTCACCCAGATGAAGGCGATGGGCGCCGGTACGGCCCGCTTCAGCCCCGCGATGCTGCACGGCGCGCTGACCATGCTGGTCACCGGCGTCGCGCTCGTCGGCCTCAACCAGGCCGACGACCAGACCGTCAACAACGTCAAGATCGGCATCAAGCTGGCGATCCTCGTCGTCATCCTCGGCCTGGTCTACGTCAAGCGGGACGAGGAGCGGGTCGACAAGGGTCTCTTCGCCGCGGTCGGCGGCCTGACCATGGCGAACATCTTCATCGCGACCCTCTGGGTGTGACCCGGGCCGGCCGCCCGGTGTGACCGGTTCCGCAGGCGGGACGGCGAGGAGGGTTCCGAAGGCGGGCCCGGATGTCGGTGGGGCGTCCTAGACTCGTGAGGCGATGAGCAGCCTCTTTGACGACAGCTTCCTGGCCGGCCTCCAGAACCACTCCTCGGAGGAGCCCCCGCCCCACCCCGAGGACGACGAGCACGGCTCCCCGGCCGCGGAGGAGGTCCCGCACGACCTCTTCGGGGAGCACTTCGACGCGCCCCCGCCCCGGGACACGCACTACCGCGACGGCGCCCCGCGCCCCGTCGTGGACCCCGCCGCGCTCCTGGAGGGGCTGAACGAACAGCAGCGCGCCGCCGTCGTCCACACCGACACCCCGCTGCTCATCGTCGCCGGCGCCGGCTCCGGCAAGACCCGGGTGCTCACCCACCGCATCGCCCACCTCCTGGGCACGCGGCACGTCCACCCCGGCCAGATACTGGCGATCACCTTCACCAACAAGGCCGCCGGCGAGATGAAGGAGCGCGTCGAGCAGCTCGTCGGCCCGCGCGCCAACGCCATGTGGGTCATGACCTTCCACAGCGCGTGCGTCCGCATCCTGCGGCGTGAGTCGAAGAGGCTCGGCTTCACGTCCTCCTTCTCGATCTACGACGCCGCCGACTCGAAGCGGCTGATGTCCCTGGTCTGCCGTGACCTGGACCTCGACCCGAAGAAGTTCCCGCCGAAGTCGTTCAGCGCCAAGATCTCGAACCTCAAGAACGAGCTGATCGACGAGGAGTCCTTCGCCGACCAGGCCGTCGACGGCTTCGAGAAGACGCTCGCCGAGGCGTACCGCATGTACCAGGCACGGCTGCGCGAGGCCAACGCCCTGGACTTCGACGACATCATCATGACGACGGTCCACCTGCTCCAGGCGTTCCCCGACGTCGCCGAGCACTACCGCCGCCGCTTCCGCCACGTCCTCGTCGACGAGTACCAGGACACCAACCACGCCCAGTACACCCTCGTACGGGAGCTCGTCGGCACGGGCTACGAGGACCTCGGCCCCGCCGAGCTGTGCGTCGTCGGCGACGCCGACCAGTCGATCTACGCCTTCCGTGGCGCGACCATCCGCAACATCCTCCAGTTCGAGGAGGACTACCCGGACGCCACGACGATCCTCCTGGAGCAGAACTACCGCTCCACCCAGACGATCCTCTCCGCCGCCAACGCCGTCATCGAGCGCAACGAGTCCCGCCGCCCCAAGAACCTGTGGACGAACGCGGGCGCGGGCGCGCAGATCACCGGCTACGTCGCGGACACCGAGCACGACGAGGCCCAGTTCGTCGCCGACGAGATCGACCGCCTCACCGACACGGGCGACGCCAAGGCCGGGGACGTCGCCGTCTTCTACCGGACCAACGCCCAGTCCCGCGTCTTCGAAGAGATCTTCATCCGCGTCGGACTGCCCTACAAGGTCGTCGGCGGCGTGCGCTTCTACGAGCGCAAGGAGGTCCGGGACGTCCTCGCGTACCTCCGCGTCCTCGCCAACCCCGAGGACAACGTCCCGCTGCGCCGCATCCTCAACGTCCCCAAGCGGGGCATCGGAGAGCGCGCCGAGGCGATGATCGACGCCCTCTCGCTGCGCGAGAAGATCACCTTCCCGCAGGCCCTCAAGCGGGTCGACGAGGCGTACGGCATGGCCGCGCGCTCCGCGAACGCCGTCAAGCGCTTCAACGCGCTGATGGACGAACTGCGCACCGTCGTCGAGTCCGGCGCCGGCCCCGCCGTCGTCCTGGAGGCCGTACTGGAGCGGACCGGCTACCTGGCCGAACTCCAGGCCTCGACCGACCCGCAGGACGAGACCCGGATCGAGAACCTCCAGGAACTCGCCGCCGTCGCCCTCGAGTTCGAACAGGAGCGCGGCGAGGAGCCGGCGACCCTCGCCGAGTTCCTGGAGAAGGTCGCCCTCGTCGCCGACTCCGACCAGATCCCGGACGAGGACGAGGAGGGCCGGGGCGTCATCACGCTGATGACGCTGCACACCGCCAAGGGCCTCGAGTTCCCGGTGGTGTTCCTCACCGGCATGGAGGACGGCGTCTTCCCGCACATGCGCGCCCTCGGCCAGACGAAGGAGCTGGAGGAGGAGCGCCGCCTCGCGTACGTCGGCATCACGCGCGCGCGTGAGCGGCTCTACCTCACCCGCTCGTCGATGCGCAGCGCCTGGGGCCAGCCCTCGTACAACCCGGCCTCGCGCTTCCTGGAGGAGATCCCGCCCGCGTACCTGGAGTGGAAGCGGACCGGTCCGATGGTGAAGCCCGCCGGGCCGACCTCGGGGATCACGTCCTCGCTCTCGTCCTCCCGGTCCCGCTCCGGCCCCTCCGGGTTCGCCACCCGGCGTGCCGGGGAGAAGCCGGTGATCTCCCTCCAGGTCGGCGACCGGGTGACGCACGACCAGTTCGGCCTCGGCACGGTCATGACGGTGACGGGCGCGGGCGCCGACGCCCAGGCGACGATCGACTTCGGTGACGAGAAGCCGAAGCGGCTGCTGCTGCGGTACGCGCCGGTCGAGAAGCTGTAGTCCCGGCCCGCGGGACCCGCGACACCTACGAGAGAGGGCCCCGGCTCATGCCGGGGCCCTCTCTCGTAGGTGCGGGTTCGCTCAGTCGGTCGGGTCGAGGCCGTGGCTGCGCAGCCAGGCCAGCGGGTCGATGGCGCGGGTGCCGTTCGGCCGGACCTCGAAGTGGAGGTGCGGGCCGGTGGAGTTGCCGGAGTCGCCGGAGTACGCGATGACGTCGCCGGCCTTCACCTGGCCGGAGCGGATCTTGGCGCTGCTGAGGTGGCAGTACCAGGTCTCGGTGCCGTCCGGGGCGGTGACGATCACCATGTTGCCGTAGGCGCTGTTCAGCTGGGTGCGGACGGTGCCGTCCGTGGCGGCCATCACGGGCGTGCCGGTCATCACGGGGAAGTCGATCCCGGTGTGCACGGACATCCAGTTGACGCCGGACTGCCCGAAGCGCGCGCTGAGCTGGTGCAGCTTCACCGGCAGCGCGAACTTGGGGCGCAGCGCCTCCTTGCGGGCCGCCTCCTCCTCGCGCTTCTTCTTCTCGGCCTCCTGGCGGAGCCGGAGGTCGATGCGTTCCTGGGTGCGGCTGGCCCGGTCGCCGAAGTCGCGGGCGTCCGCGCTGAGCGCGGCGAGCTGGGTGTCGAGCGCGCTGTTGGCGGCGACCTGCTTGACGGAGGCCGGGTCGGCCGCGGCGAGCGAGGTCGTGTTGTCCTTCTGGCCGCCCTCCGTGGCCCCGGTCAGCCCGCTGACGGAGGCCGCGGCGATGCCGGCGACACCCATGACGCAGGCGGAGGGGACGGCGACGGTCAGCAGCGCGGACCGCTTGGCGGGGGTACGGCGGCGGCCGCGGCCGCCGCCGGAGGTGCGGCGCACCGGGCGGCCGGCGAGCGGGGAGTCCGTGCGGAGCTCGACGGCGGGCGCGTCGTCGGCGTCCGGGAGGTCCTCGTAGGCGTCGGGCTCGTCGAGGTCGTGGAGCTCCTCGACGGAGTCGGAGTCGGAGTCGGCCTCTGTGCCGGAGGCGGCGTCGGGGAAGGCGGCGTCAGGGAAGGCGCCGTCAGGGAAGGCGCCGTCCGTCTCCGCGTCGGGGACGTACTCGAACGCGAACTCGGCGGTGTGCTCGACGGGGCGCTCGGCGTGCTCCGTGTGGCCGACGGAGTGCTCGGACTGCGGGGTGTCCAGCGGCGTGTACTGCTGGGGGACGTGCGCCTCGGCCTCCGGCGTCGCGTGGTTCCACGCGGTCGCGTCATAGGTGCCGGTGCCGTTGTCGGTCACGAAGGCGGGGGCGGCCCACTGGCCGGTGGCGTCGTAGGACTCATAGCCGTACGCGCCCTGGGCGGCGTAGGCGCCGGCGTGGACGGTGTCGTACTGGCCGGTCTGCTGCGCCTCGGTCCACGCGGTGGCGTCCCACTGGCCGGTGGTGTCGTACGAGGCGGTCGTGGCGTACGAGCCGGTGGTGTCGTAACCGGTGGTGTCGTACGAGCCGGTCGCGTCGTAGGAGGCGGCGGCGGTCCACTGCCCCGTGGCGTCCCACTGGCCGGTCGTGTCGTACTGGCCCGTCGTGTCGTACTGCGTGGCGGTGGCGTACTGCCCGGTCGCGTCGTACTGCCCCGACAGGTCGTACTGACCGGTGGTGTCGTACGAGCCGGTGGCGACGCCGTACTGGCCGAGGTCCCACTGGCCGCTCTGGTCCGCCTGGCCGGCGTAGGCGCCGAAGAGCGGGTCGGTGGAGAAGCTGCCGGTGGAGTGGGCGCCGTCTCCGGCGTACCCGGCGTGGGGGTGCTGGTCGTTCACCAACGTCTCTCTCGCCTCGGCAGCAGGACCAGTCCGGGGTCGGGCCCGCTGAGGGGTGACCCGGGGGAAGCAGTGGCGCGACTGTACCCGGCGGTACGC
Organism: Streptomyces wedmorensis; assembly: GCF_000716445.1. Taxonomy (GTDB): domain Bacteria; phylum Actinomycetota; class Actinomycetes; order Streptomycetales; family Streptomycetaceae; genus Streptomyces; species Streptomyces wedmorensis. The sequence goes on along the minus strand of NZ_JNWK01000006.1, from coordinate 9,342 downwards.
GCGGCGGACAATCTTCCGAGGGGTTTGTGCCCGCAGGAAACGGGCAATCGGCCGTGTTTCGCCAGCTCGGAGAGAGAGCTTTGGCCTTGTGTTCGAGAAACGTTCGAAAAACGCTGTCGTGTGGTCAGGCGACCGATCCTGCGTCCGGCTCCTCCTGCCGGGCCCGCCCGGCCGACGGCCCGGCGGCGTCGAGGGCCTCCAGGACCCCCGCGACCACCGTCGGGTGGACGGAAAGCGCGAGATGGCCGATCCCGCTGACCCGGACGTTGTGCACGAGGAGGTCGGGGTGGTCGAGCCGGGCGGTCTCCACCGGCACCATCACCTGGTCCAGGTCGCTCCAGAAACTGACGAACCGGGTCCGGCAGCCCGGCGCGGGACCGGCCAGCTCCCGCAGCACCTCCGAACCGGGGCGCATCTGCCGGACCAGCGGATGGGCGTCCGCGAGCGGGGCCACGGTGGTGCCGGAGTGCGGGGTGCCGAGCATGACCAGGGTGCGGACCCGCGCGTCGCCGCCGAGCCGCTGCACGTAGTAGCGGGCGACGAGGCCGCCCAGGCTGTGCCCGACGACGTCGACCTCCGCCTGCCCCGTGCGGGCGCAGGTCTCCTCCACGCGGCGGCCGAGCTCCTCCGCGGCGGCCCGCAGGTCCCAGGTGAGCGGCGAGTAGTTCAGCGACTCCACGTGGTCGCGGCCGTGCCGGGCCAGGGCGCGGCGCAGCAGGACGAAGACGGAGCGGTTGTCGACGAAGCCGTGCAGGAGGACGACCGGGCGCCGGCCCGGCAGCGCGGCGGCGGCGGGGGGAGCGGAGGGGGAGAGCCGCTCGGCCACGATCCCCGACGGATAGAGGACGAGGTGGCCGGTCAGGACCGCGAGCTCCAGGGCGGTGGCCTTCATCAGGTTGGTGACCTTGGTGAGCTCCATGGCCGGCCTCCCGTACGGAGCGGGGGGCCGAGCGGTACGCCGGTACGGCGCACCCCCGCGCCGTACGGACGGCGGCACGGAGGTGCGGCGACCTCGTCACGGCTCCCTTTGCGACCGGGCCCCGCTTGCGGCTGGTGGGCCCAGGAGGAGGGCCCGAAAGCGGGGTACGGCGCAGAGCGAACATGTCCCACGTGTGATTTCCCCCTCCGGACGCGTCGCGAAACTGCCCGGTGCGGGATGCTGGGGATAACGTTCGTTCACCTCCCCGGCAGTCGTGCGCGGGGGTCGCATGTGGAGGCAGTGATGGGTGGAGCCGGACCGATCCGCGTGGTGGTGGCCAAGCCGGGTCTCGACGGTCACGACCGTGGCGCGAAGGTGATCGCGCGGGCGCTCCGCGACGCCGGCATGGAGGTCATCTACACCGGGCTGCACCAGACGCCCGAGCAGATCGTCGACACCGCCATCCAGGAGGACGCCGACGCGATCGGCCTGTCGATCCTCTCGGGAGCGCACAACACGCTGTTCGTGAAGGTGCTGGAGCTCCTCAAGGACCGCGACGCCCTGGACATCAAGGTCTTCGGCGGCGGCATCATCCCGGAGGCCGACATCCCGCCGCTCAAGGAGAAGGGCGTGGCGGAGATCTTCACGCCGGGCGCGACGACCGCGTCGATCGTCGACTGGGTGAACGCGAACGTGCGCGTGGCCGCGTAGCGGCGACGCGCCGACGACCTCATAGCCGATGGGTCCTCCCCAGGGGAGGACCCATCGGCTTTTCGCATGGCCCTCCGGAGAGCGCGACCTCGGGTCGCTCTCCGGAGCGGCTTCCCGAGGCGTCAGGCGCCGTACGTCCCCGCTGCCGCGTGTTCTCCGGTGAGCTCGGCGCGCATCGCGGCGCGCAGCCGGAGGGTGGAGACGAGGCGCTGGAAGGCCTCGGACCAGTAGCCGCCCGCGCCGGGGGAGACGTCCTCCGCCTCGTCGGGGAGCGCCGTCAGTGACTCCAGCTGCCGTGCCGCGGCCGGGGCGAGGCAACGCTCCGCCAGGCCCATCACGCCGCTGAAGCTCCACGGGTAGCTGCCCGCGTCCCGGGCGATGTCCAGGGCGTCGATCACCGCGGCGCCGAGCGGCTCCGCCCAGGGCACGTCGCAGACGCCGAGCAGCTGGAACGCCTCCGACAGGCCGTGCGCGGCGACGAAGGAGGCGACCCAGCGGGCCCGTTCCTCGGCGGGCAGCATCGACAGGAGCCGGCCGCGCTCGGCCAGCGACGACGTTCCTGGGCCGGTCGCGGGCGGGGCCGCGGGGGAGCCGAGCAGCGCGCGCGACCAGTCCGCGTCCCGCTGCCGCACGGCCGCCCGGCACCAGGCCGCGTGCAGCTCGGCCCGCCAGTCGTCGGCGACGGGCAGGGCCACGATCTCCTCGGGGCCGCGGCCGCCGAACCGGGCCGGCCAGCAGGACAACGGCGCGGCCTCGACGAGCTGGCCCAGCCACCAGGAACGCTCGCCGCGCCCTGCCGGCGGGACCGCCACCAGGCCGTCCCGCTCCATCGCCGCGTCGCACTCGTGCGGGGCCTCGACCGCGATCCTGGGCGACCCGGCCGTCCGGTCGAGGCCGACGCAGGTGGCGGCCCGGCCGGCCATCCGGCCCGCGAGCGCCGAGGCGGGCAGCGCGGAGAGCAGCTCGGCAGCGGTGGCCCGGACGTTGCGGCTGCGGTCGGCGAGTGCCGCCTCCAGGAACTCCTCGTCCGCGCCGGAGAGCCCGGTCCGCAGAGAATCGAGGAACATCAGCCGGTCCTCCGCCCGCTCGGCGGACCAGGTGGACGCGAGGAGGGCCAGCCCGGCCGCCGGGTCCCGGGTCCGTACGGCCGCGAGCAGGGCGACCCGCTCGGCGAACAGGCCCTCGTCCCACAGGGAGCGGACCCCTTCCGGGTCGTCCGGGGACGGCAGGTTGCCACCGGCGCCCGTGCCCCGCAGGGCGAACCTCCACTCGGGGTTGAGCCGGGCCAGCCACAGGCCGCGCGGCCCGGCGAGCCGGAGGGCCTGCGGCCGCAGATCGGTACGGGCCCGGGCCGCGTCGAGCAGGGCGGGCAGCGCGGCGGGCGGCGCCTTGTAGCCGAGCTCGTTCGCCAGGGCCAGCCACTGGGGGAGCAGTTCGGCGAGGTCCGGAGCGGCGCCGCGCCGCCCGGAGGGCGAGGGCGAGGCCCGGCCGGCGAGCAGCTGCTCCAGCCGGATCCCGGCGGCGGCCGGCAGAGGTCCGCGCGGGTCCTCCGGCGCGGGCTCCGGCGGAGCCACGGCCGCTCCGGGCCGCAGCCCCGCCCTGCGTCGCACGGTGTGCAGGGCCGCCTCGTCGAGCAGCGCGCCCGGCAGGCTCCCCGCGGCCGTTCCCGCGAGGGCGGCGGGCGGCCGGCGGTCGGTGCCGAGCAGAGCCGAGGTGACGAGCTCCTCCCAGGCGCGGGCGGATTCGTCGCCGGTGTCCTCAGGGCGGCCGGTGGGAGGGGTGGAGGCGGTCGTGGTGGTGTCCATCGGGGTCCTCCGGGCGGGCGGTGGGCGGTGGCCGGGGGTCATATGAGGGGGACGGTCTCGCCGGGGGCCTCCGGCGACCAGGCGGCGAGGGGCGTGAAGCCGCGGTGGCCGCACTCTCCGAAGACGGTCACGGGCGCGCCGCCGGACAGGGCGACGAGCCGCCAGAGGCCCGGGCGGGACTGGGCGGCGGGGGTCAGCGGGAGGGCCTCGCGGCCGTCCGCGTCGGCGAGCTGCCAGCCGTACTCAGCGCGCGCCGGTACGACGTCCCGCAGGGTCACGGGCCAGGCGTCCAGCCACGGGTCGTCGCCCAGCGCGCGGCCGTAGGCGTCCAGGGCCGCGCCGACCGGGCCGCCCGGCGGCGGGGCGGCGGGGCCGGCGACCGGGGCGAAGCGCTCGCCCGGCTCGGCCCGCAGCCTGCCGGAGCCGGGGTGCGGGGTCAGTTCGCCGTCGAGCAACGCGCCGACGGGGAACGCCAGTCGGGGTGCCCGGCCCGCCGCGCCGAAGGAGAGCAGGAGGGCGGTGCGCCGGCTCGTCGCGCCGTGCAGCCAGATCCGTCGGGTCGTCAGCCGGGCGTCCGCCGTGTCGTACTGGGCGAGGACGTGCCAGTGGTCGCGCACCGGGGAGCCGTCGGCCGGGGCGGTGAGGCCGACCCGGCTCCGTACGGTCGCCGCGAGGTCGGGAGGCAGCCGGTCGGCGGCGAGCCACGCACGGTCGAGGAGGTGCGTGAGCGCGCACTCCTCCAGGAGGCGCACGGGCCAGCCGGGCCCCGAACCCGGTATCGCCCCCAGTTCGCGGACCCGGCCCGCGAGGCCCGGCGCCTGGGCGTCGACCATGCGGGCGGCCGTCTCCTCCCACAGGCCGTACCCGGTCTGCTCGGCCGTCGCGAGGCCGCCGCGCAGCAGGTCGGCCAGCCGCTGCTCCAGCTCCCGCGCGCCCGCGGTGATCCGGGCGGCCCTGCGCTCGGCGCGGCGGCGCGCGGCCTCGGGATCGGCCGTGGCGCCGGCCGGAGCGCCGGTCTCGGCCCGCCGGGCCGCGCTGTCGGCGCGCTCGCGTCGGCCGGCGAGCCACTGCCCGGCCCAGTCGGGCGCGGCGGCGGCGTCGTCGAACGACGTCGGGTCCGATGCCTGGAGGAGCAGCAGACCCAGCGCGTGCTTGCACGGGAACTTGCGGCTGGGGCAACTGCACGCGTACGCGGGCCCCGTGGTGTCGACGACCGTCCGGTACGGCGCGCCGCCGCTGCCCTTGCACAGGCCCCAGACGGCGCCTTCGCCGCGGCCCGTGCCGGACCACGGCCCGGCCGTGCCGAGCTTGCTTCCCGCTTTGCGCGAGGCGTCGTCAGGAGCAAGTGCCAGCACCTGCCCAGCCATCCAGCGCACCCCCATGGCATTCATGTCACCGACGCTAGAGGCCGCCACTGACAACGGCGCCGACCTGGGGTGTTCGGCGGTGGGGAGGCGCGGGCCAGGTGCCGGCGGGAGACCTGACGACTCCGGCGGAGCGATTTGACTTTACTCTCCCTTTGCGATTCGCTGCGCAAACCGACCGTTCGTTCTGTACCACGTTCCTGGGGGAACCCCGCCATGAATCGCACCGTCCGCACCGCCGTCTCGGCCCTCGCCGTCGCCGGCCTCGCACTCGGCCTCGGCGCCTGCTCGGAGGCCGCGGAGAAGGCCGCCGACCAGGTCGACAAGTCCGTCGGCGAGAGCTACGAGGTCACGTACGAGGTCAGCGGCAAGGGTGTCGAGTCGATCGATTACCACGCAGGTGACGGCACCGCGATGGCCCCGCACGTCGAGTCGGAGAAGAAGCCCACCACCCCGTGGAAGAAGACGGTGACGCTGAAGGGCATCATGCCGCCGGCCGTCATGCCGATCTCGCTCGCCCCCGCGGACCTCACCTGCAAGGTGATCTACAAGGGCGAGGTCATCAAGGAGGCCAAGGGCGAGCAGGCGATGGCGGGCGGCTGCGTCGCCGTCTCGCCGCTCATGAGCTGACCCTCGCTCGACTCCCCGGCGGGGTCCGCCCCCCGTCCTGACCCTTCCTCAACTCCCCGACAGGGCCCCCTCATCGCCTCTGACCAGCGGCGACGGCCCATTGTCAGTGGCATGGTGCACGGTGGATCGCACAGCAGGTCGAACGATCTGGAGGGGGATCCATGCCCGTGCCCGAAACCATCGCGAAGCCCGGTTCCGGTGTCGAGACGGACACCGGACCGGGACGGCCGCAGACCGCCGCGGAGGCCCTGCGGCCGCACGCCGAGCACGCCTTCGCCGACGAACTCGCGGCGCTCGCCGCGGCCGACGACCGCCCCCGGCCCGCCCGCTGGCGCCTCTCGCCGTGGGCCGTCGCCACCTACCTCCTCGGCGGCACCCTCCCCGACGGGACGGTGATCTCGCCCAAGTACGTGGGACCGCGCCGCATCGTCGAGGTCGCCGTCACCACACTCGCCACCGACCGCGCGCTCCTCCTGCTCGGCGTGCCCGGTACCGCCAAGACCTGGGTCTCCGAGCACCTCGCCGCCGCCGTCAGCGGAGACTCCACGCTCCTCGTCCAGGGCACCGCCGGAACGCCCGAGGAGGCCATCCGGTACGGCTGGAACTACGCCCGGCTCCTCGCCCACGGCCCCGACCGGGAGGCCCTCGTGCCGAGCCCCGTGATGCGGGCGATGTCGCAGGGCATGACCGCCCGGGTGGAGGAGCTCACCCGCATCCCCGCCGACGTCCAGGACACCCTCATCACGATCCTGTCCGAGAAGACACTGCCCGTCCCCGAACTGGGCCAGGAAGTGCAGGCCGTCCCCGGGTTCAACCTGATCGCCACGGCCAACGACCGCGACCGCGGCGTCAACGAACTCTCCAGCGCCCTCCGCCGCCGCTTCAACACGGTGGTGCTGCCGCTGCCCGCGACCCCCGAGGCCGAGGTCGACATCGTCACGCGGCGCGTCGAGCAGCTCGGCCGCTCCCTGGAACTCCCGGCCGCACCCGCGGGAGTCGACGAGATCCGCCGCGTCGTCACCGTCTTCCGCGAGCTGCGCGACGGCGTCACCACCGACGGGCGGACGAAGGTCAAGTCCCCCTCGGGGACGCTCTCCACGGCCGAGGCCATCTCCGTCGTCACCGGCGGCCTCGCCCTCGCCGCCCACTTCGGCGACGGCGTCCTGCGCCCCGCGGACATCGCCGCGGGCATCCTCGGCGCGGTCGTCCGCGACCCGGCGGCCGACCGGGTCGTCTGGCAGGAGTACCTGGAGACGGTCGTCAGGGAGAGAGACGGCTGGAAGGACTTCTACCGCGCCTGCCGCGAGGTGAGCGCATGACGCCCACCGCCACCCCGGCCGAGCCCCGAGTGACGAGCGCGGACCTCGACGCCGTGACCGTCGCCGCATCACCCGCCGGAGCGGCCCGGGCCGGCGCCGCGGCCGGCGGGCCGCGGCGCCGGGGGCCGCTGCTGCTCGGGGTGCGGCACCACGGGCCCGGATCCGCGCGGGGCGTGCGGGCCGTGCTGGAGGCGGAGAAGCCCTCGGCCGTGCTGGTCGAGGGACCCGCCGAGGCCGACGCGCTCGTGGCGCTGGCGGGAGAGGAGGACATGCGGCCTCCCGTCGCCCTCCTGGCGCACGCCGTGGACGACCCCGGGCGGGCCGCGTTCTGGCCGCTGGCAGAGTTCTCGCCCGAGTGGGTCGCGATCCGCTGGGCACTGGACCGGGGGGTCGCGGTCCGGTTCATCGACCTGCCCGCCGCGCACACCCTCGCCGCCGACCCGACCTGGGACGACGGGGAGGACGAGGTCACCGGGAGCGGGCGGATCGACCCGGTCGCCGAACTCGCCGGGGCCGCCGGGTACGAGGACGCCGAGCGCTGGTGGGAGGACGTCGTCGAGCTGCGCGGGGACGGCGACCCCACCGCCCCGTTCGAGGCCCTCGCCGAGGCCATGGGCGCCCTGCGCGAGGCGTACGGCCACGGCGGCCACCCCCGCGACCTCGTCCGCGAGGCGCACATGCGGCTCCGGCTGCGGGCCGCCCGCAAGGAGTTCGGCGACGACGTCGCCGTCGTCTGCGGCGCCTGGCACGTCCCCGCCCTCGCCCGGAAGACCACCGTCGCCGCCGACCGGGCCCTGCTCAAGGGCCTCCCCAAGGTACGGACCGAGACGACCTGGGTCCCCTGGACCCACCGCAGGCTCGCCCGCCGCTCCGGATACGGCGCCGGCATCGAGGCACCCGGCTGGTACGGGCACCTCTTCGCCGCACCCGACCGACCCGTCGAACGCTGGATGACCAAGGTCGCCGGACTCCTCAGGGCCGAGGACCACCCGGTGTCCCCCGCCCACGTCATCGAGGCCGTCCGGCTCGCCGAGACCCTCGCCGCCCTGCGCGGCCGGCCGCAGCCAGGCCTCGACGAGACGACGGACGCCGTCCGCGCCGTCCTGTGCGAGGGCTCCGACGTGCCGCTCGACCTCGTCAGGGACCGGCTCGTCGTCGGCGACGTCCTCGGCGAGGTCCCGGCCGGCGCCCCCGCCGTCCCCCTCCAGCGGGACCTGAGCCGCCGACAGCGCACCCTGCGCCTCAAGCCCGAGGCACAGGAGCGCGAACTCGAACTCGACCTGCGCAAGGAGACGGACGCCGAGCGCAGCCGACTGCTGCACCGGCTACGGCTCCTCGGCGTCGCCTGGGGCGAGCCCGCCGCCGGGCGGGCCGGCACCGGCACCTTCCGGGAGACCTGGCGACTGCGCTGGGAGCCCGAGCTGCACGTCCAGGTCGCCGAGGCGGGCGTCTGGGGCACCACCGTCGAGGCCGCCGCCACCGCCAAGGCCGAGACCCGGGCCCTGGCGGCGACCGCCCTCGCCGACATCACCGCCCTCGCCGAGCACTGCCTCCTCGCCGGACTCGCCGACGCGCTCCCCGTCGTGATGCGGTCGCTCGCCGACCGCGCCGCGCTCGACACCGACGTCGCCCACCTCGCCCAGGCCCTCCCCGCCCTGGCCCGCTCCCTCCGCTACGGCGACGTCCGCGGCACCGGCACCGACGCCCTCGCCGAGGTCGCCGCGGGCCTCGCCGAACGGATCTGCGTCGGTCTGCCGCCCGCCTGCACAGGCCTCGACACGGACGCCGCCGCACAGATGCGGGACCGGCTCGACGCCGTCCACACGGCGATCGGCCTCCTCCCGGCCCACCCCGCCCCGCCGGTCCCGCGGGACCCGCCGGACCACCCCGCCCCGCCGGTCCCACCGGACCCGCCGGTCCCATCGGACCCGCCGGTCCTGCGGGTCCCGCAGGCTCCGCGGGACCCGCAGACCCTGACGGATCCGACGACTCAGCCGGACCCGAGTGCCGTGGGCCCCGGCGGCGGCCTCCCCGATCGCTGGGCCGGGACACTGCGCCGCCTCGCCGACCGCGAGCGGATACCGGGCGTCCTGCGGGGGCGGGCGGCCCGGATCCTCCTCGACGAGGGCCGGCTCGCCGCCGACGAGGCGGCACCGCTCATGAGCCGCGCCCTGTCGCCCGGCACCCCGCCGGCCGACGCCGCCGCCTGGATCGACGGCTTCGCCGGCGGGGCCTCCGGCGGCGGACTGCTCCTCGTCCACGACGAGCGGCTCCTCGGCCTGGTCGACGCCTGGCTCACGTCCGTACCGGCCGGGGCGTTCACCGACGTCCTGCCCCTGCTGCGCCGCACCTTCTCCGGATACGAGCCGGGCGTCCGCCGCACCCTCGGCGAACTGGTCGCCCGGGGCCCGCGCTCCGCCGCCGCGGCCCGCCCGGCCCCCGGCGGCACCCCCGGCTTCGCCGCCGGCCTCGACCGGGACCGAGCGGATGCCGTCCTGCCCCTCCTCCACCTCATCCTCGGCACGGAGGCCCTCGCATGACCACCGACACCCGCCCCGGCGGCCCCGCCACCGTGCCCACCCCCGCCCCCAGCC
>NZ_JNWK01000005.1 GCF_000716445.1 Streptomyces wedmorensis | reverse complement strand
GCCGCGTCAACGTCCTCTGGGCCCTCCTCCGCGACGGACGGAGATACGAACTCACGCCACCCACCGCACGCGCGGCTTGACAGACCGCATTAGGAATCAGTGGCTTGCTCTCCCAGATGCCCAGCGAACTCGTGACGACGGGAATCGTGGCGCTGGTCGCCTACCTTGGTCGAGCGTGGACGCGTCGCCGCAAGCTTCGCCAGGGGGAAGCGCAGTCGGCTGCCGACCAGTAGAGGCGGAATCGGGGGCAAGCCTCCGTCGGCTGTTGAGCGATGCCGTACAGCCGATCGGGGGCCCGCCCCAGAAGCCAAGTCGGGTAGGGGCCGCCTGCCTGGAAGAGATGCCAGATCCAACCGCGGGCGCCCGCGCATGCCTGTGCTTCCTTCGGACGTGTGGGGATGGCGGGGGCCGGTGTTCAGCGGCGAGTTGGGTCTGCTCTCGGTCTCGGCTCCGGCTGTGCAGATTGTGCCTGAGATCGGCTGGTCAACCCGGAGTTGAGATCAGGTGAGCACGGGCGGCAGGAAGTGCAGTTCGATACGGTCAGGGTTCACGGTCAGAGAGTCCGGATCGCGTGGAGTCGCCGGACGGTGAGTCAGTCCGTGACGGTTGACCGGGCAGTCCAAAGTGGCTGAATGTCGCTTCCATCAGTGGCTCAAGGGTCTGCGGCGTTTGTCTTTCAGTCAGGTGTGCGCCACACTCAAGCCCCTCCTACCAGGCCCCTTGACGACCATGGAGTGACTGCACGGTGCGGATCGTCTTAGCCGACGGCGAATCTGAGCGAGAGCTGGAACTGCAGATCGGTCGGCCGGACGCGACGCTCGCGGACCTGGCGGCAGTCTTGGGCATTCCCCCGAGCGCCCTGAGCATCGACGGCCGGGTAGCGCCGCCGGACACCGGGATCTACGAGGCCGGCCTCGTGCAGGGGGCTCGGGTGGGCCGTGCGAGGTGGGATGCCGCAGCCGGGCGCAGCGCGCCGGTTGCCGTGCTGCGCGTGGTCGGGGGCCTGGAGGCCGGGCAGAGCCTGCCGCTGTCTGGGGGCAGGACGGTGGTAGGCCGGGGGGCCGAGGCGGATTTGCGGGTGGTGGCCTCGGGAGTGTCGCGCTCGCACGCCGTGGTGGAGGTGTCGGCGGACGGGCAGGTGCGGGTCGGTGATCTGGGGTCGGCCAACGGCACGGACGTTGGCGGCGAGGGCATCACGGGGGAGGTTCCGGTCCGGCCCGAGGACGTGGTCTCGCTGGGAGGCGAGGTGTTGCTGCGGATCCTGCCATTGGACCGGCTCGGGGCGGTGCAGCGGGTCAACGCTGTGCGGGAGGCGGGGCCTGGAGGCACGTTGCCGTTTAACCGGGCGCCGCGTGGCGCCCGGGTGGTGGAGCAGCCGCGGATCAAGGCGCCGTCGGCGCCGTCCCGGGCGGACAAGCCGCCGTTCAGTGTCTCCAGCATGCTCGGGCCTCTAGTGCTGGCCGCGGTGATCGTGTGGGTGACTGGCGACCCGCGCTATGCACTGATCGCCGCGCTCACGCCCTTGATGTTCGTGGGGAATTTCGCCGAGGAGCGACTGCGCGGGAGGTTCAGCTTCCGGCGCGGGGTTCGGGAGTATGCGGCCCAACTGGTCGAATTCGAAAAAAGCTTGGCTGAGCGGCACGCCGACGAGGTACGGATGCGGCGCGAGGCCCATCCGGATCTGGCGGAAACGGTGCATCGGGCGACGGCGCCGGGGGCCGCGCTGTGGGAGCGGCGGCCGGGTGCGCCGGAGTTCATGAAGGTGGTGGTCGGGTCGGCCGACCTGCCGTGGACGGCTCCCGTGGAGTGGGGGTCCTCGGGGCCGGCGCCCGAGGCGGTCAGCATCGTGAGCAGACGCCCTGCACTGCCGCAGGTGCCTGTCGTAGCGGGGATGTCGGCCGGTGAGGCGGTGGGGCTCGAGGGAGACCGGCGGGCCTGCCTGGCCGTTGCGCGGGCGCTGCTATGCCAGGCGGTGGCGGCCAGCGGCCCGGCGGATGTGCGCCTGGCGCTGTTCACCGATGTGGACCGGTTGGATGACTGGGACTGGACAAAGTGGCTGCCGCACGGCGCAGACGCACAGTCGGGCGCGGCACGGCTGGTGGCAGTCGGATCGGAGCAGTCCGAGGCCCTGGCCAGGAACCTGCTGGCCACAGGTCCACAGCGCACGGAGGACGCTTCTGGCCCGGTGCTGCTGGTGGTCGTCGACGGGGCCACGCTGCTCCAGGGCCGCCCGTGCCCGCTGCGCGACCTGCTGGCCAGCACCTCTCTACGGTGCGGTGGACTGATCCTGACCCCCCGACTGCCCGCCCTGTGTACCTCGGTTGTCACGGTCTCGGCGAACGGAACAGGTACGGTCCGCGATGTGGCCTCCGACGAGGTGGTGCGGGACGTGCTGCTCAACGGGATGCCACTGAGTGAGGCGCTTCGTACGGCACGGGCCTTGGCCCGCTTCGAGGACCCGGAGCTGCGGGTGGAGGGAGCCGGGCTGCCCAACCGAATTGCGCTGCTCCCCCTGCTGGACCTTCCGCAAGTGGACGGAGTATCGGTCGGCGAGCGTTGGAAGGAGCGGGTGCCGGAGCTGCGCGTGAGGGCTGTTCTCGGAGTCAGCGAGCGAGATCTGTTCACCGTCGACCTTGACGAGGACGGGCCACATGCCCTGATCGCCGGCACCACCGGCTCGGGCAAGAGCGAGCTGCTGCGCACCCTGATCGCGAGCATGGCCGTCGATGCCGACCCGGAGCACCTCACCTTCGCCCTCGTGGACTACAAAGGCGGCGGGGCGCTGGACGAGTGCGCTGAGCTGCCGCACACCGTCGGGCTAGTCACCGATCTGGACGAACAGCTGAGCGAGCGCGCCCTGCGCTGCCTGGATGCGGAGCTGCGCCATCGCGAACGACTGCTACGCGAAGCGGGACTCAACCATGTCCGCGACTACCAACGCCTGCGCGATTCCGGCTGCTACGACCTGGAGCCGATGCCCCGGCTGGCCGTGGTGATCGACGAGTTCGCCACCCTGGTGAAGGCGCTGCCCGACTTCGTGGACTCGCTGGTGAGCATCGCGCAGCGGGGCCGTACCCTCGGCGTCCACCTGATCATGGCCACCCAACGGCCCGCCGGATCCGTCAACGACGCCATCAAGAACAACGTGAAGCTGCGGATCGCCCTGCGCCTGGAGAGCACCGCCGACTCCCAGGACGTCATCGACGATCCGGCCGCCGCCGGCATCGGCACCCGCCAATGGGGCCGGGCCTACTACCGGCTCAGCCCGCGCGAGGTGCTGCCCGTACAGACTGCGCTGTCCACTGGAGTAACCGAGGAAGCGGCGGTGACCGCGCCGGTAACGGCCATATCCTTCCGGCTCGGTCGGCCCACCGCGGACGCGGACACCTCCGAGGCCGACGGCGAGACCGACCTGCGCCGACTGGTCGTGGCCGCGCGCCAAGCCGCGGAGCTGGTCGGACTGGCCCCGCCACGGCGCCCCTGGCCCGATCCGCTGCCCGCAGTCGTCCGCCGCTCTGAACTGCCCGTCACCGCCGAGCGCGGGCTGCACACGGAGGCCGCCGCGCTGCCCTCCTGGGCGCTCGCCGACGACCCCGATCGGCAGCGGCAGTACCCGGTCGGCTGGGATCCCGGTGCGGGCAACATCCTGATCTACGGAGCCGGCGGCTCGGGCGCCTCCACGGCGCTAGCTGCCCTCGCCCTGACCATGGCCGGCGCGACACCGCCCGACCAGCAGCACCTCTACGTCCTCGACATGGGCGCAGGCAACCTATCTCCGCTGGGCCACCTCCCGCACACCGGCGCCCACATCGGATCGGCGGAGCGTGAACGGCAGATCCGGCTGATCAAACTGCTGCGCCGGGAACTCAACGCGCGCAAGGCGAGAGGACCAGCCGAGTTCCCCGAGTGGCTGGTGCTGATCGACAACCTCGGCGCCCTGCTCTCGGACTTCGAGAAGGACGTGGTGGGCATGAACTTCGTCGACGAACTCGTCCGCGTCTACGCCGACGGCCCCGCGGTCGGCATCCGCTTCGCAGTCAGCGCCGACCGCTTCGGCGCCGTCCCCTCGGCCTGGTCCGCCCTGACCCAGACAAAGCTGCTGTTGCGCCTTGCCGATCCGACCGAGTACGGCTACTTCGACGTACCCCGCGGCGCGGTGCCCACGTACGTCCCAGGGCGGGCGTTGGTGACCGCCAACCGGCAGGTGATCCAGATTGCCTGGCCAGGTGACGACCTCGCGGCGGCGGCGTCGGAGACCGCAGCGCGTTGGGCGGACGCAGTGCCTAACGCAACGCCCGTCGGCCTGCTGCCCACGGATGTCGCGGTCACCGACCTCATGGCCCTTTCGGCGCCGGACTTGACTGCCTCCGGGTTGCGGCGGATCCCGATCGGCCTGGACGCCGACTCCCTGGGCCGCGCCGCGCTCCAACTCTACGAAGGCGAGCACGCCCTGATCGCCGGCCCGCAGCGCTCGGGCCGCAGCACCGCACTGTGCACCGTCGCTCGGCTGGCCACGGCGTCGGCCGTCGGCGGAGTCCCGCCGTCCGTCATCGCCTTCGCGCCACGACGCTCGCCGCTATGGGAACTGGCCGGTCTGAGCGCCGTAGTCACGTCCTACGAGGCCCTGGAGGAAACCCTGTTCACGCTTCCAGCCCAGGGGACCACACTGCTCCTCGTGGATGATGCCGACACAGTCGAGGACGAGAGCGGAACCATCGAGCGATGGCTGTCGTCAGTCGGGTCCAGTACCCACGTGATCGCGGCCGGCCGGACCGACGCCCTGCGCCGGGCCTACGGTCACTGGACCCAGCGCGTCCGCGAAAGCCGCTGCGGTGTGCTTCTCTGCCCTGACCACGACGTCGACGGCGACCTGCTGGGCACCGAGCTACCTCGGCACGACCGCATTCAGCCGCTCCCGGGGCGGGGTTACCTTGTCGTGGACGGCATCGCGACGGGCGTACAGCTTGCCCGGTAAGGCGCACATCGAATTGCCGCGACGCGGAGAGGGGACTCATGTCACGCGAGCTCATGCTGGCCGCCGATGATCTTCAACGGAAACTGAGCCAACTCGTCGCGAAGCTGGAGACTCTCAGCCGACTGCGAGCGTCGCAACGCAATGCTCTCCTCGGCACTCCGCATAGCGACAACTGGACGGGAGCGAAACGGAACCAGTTTGAGGGCGAGTTCGCGCGTCAGCAGGCAGCGCTCGGGGGCATCGCCGACGCCGCCCGCAGGTTCCAGTCGCAGGTCTCCAAGGCGGCGGCCCAAGCCGCGCTCGACGCCAAGAAGGAGAAATAGGAGATTGGGCATGGCTACCGTAGCGGCAATTCCATCCAATCTGCATAAGTACTCCGCAGGGTGCACCAAGGTAGAAGAGGATCTCCTGGCTTGGATATACTCGGCACTCAAGCCAGCGATCGATGCCTATCAATGCCAGGGCGGCCCTGGTGCATCCGCCAGCTTCGACGAGGACCTGGTGAGAGAAGTGGCCGCCGCCCGTTCCACCGATCACAGTGTGAAATTGGTTGGCATGGCGTTCGTGCAGGCGGATTCTTGGGATGGAACCCTGCCCACACCTCTAGAGGCCCTCTATGACTACGTTTTCGGAGCGAGCGAGATATCTCGACTCAATGCGGCAACGAAGCCGCTGAAGATTGACGAAAAGGAGCTGACTGCATCATTATTGCACGTACAGCGCGGCCAGGCCGAGATCGGCGAGCCGAGCGATAAATGGTTGTCGCTGTTCATGCAGAAATTTGGGAATAAAAATCCGATCCTCCCAATACTGGAACTTCCGCCAGAGTGGAGTTGGGAATTCACGCTATCGCTGGAACTCTGGGGCGCTTATCATCTCCCGTTCCCGTCGGTAGACCCTGAGGGGGCACGATTTTCACGTCGCGAGAATGCGGTGCTCAGCTGGCTTGAGTTGCACCGGGAAACAATTCTCGAGGAAGCGAGGGCGAGAAACATCTCACCACAGGCCATCGCTGCCGCCATTGCGTGGGAGGCGCTGGAGAATCCTAGCCCCACCATGGCACCCATCGGCGCGACATGGAGCGGGCCCGGCAAGGTGCACTTCGTGGACCACAATCCCGTCGTATTGGAGGTCGAGCAGGAAAAATGGCTCAAAGCGAATCACCTGCCCTCGCAGACCGAGAAGCAACGGGCGAAGATTGTCGCTACCCCTGAAGGCTCCATCAAATATATCGCCGCAATTATGGAAGGGTACGCCAATGTGACGGACCAATTCCCTTGCTACAAGAGCATTCGCTACGACGTCGGGATGCTGACCCAGTTGTATCAGGGAGGAAAGGGGCTGGAGGCATGGCATCAAAAACTTGAGACGAAACAGAGTGTGGGAGACATGAATTTTAAGCCGGGAAACCCAATGCCTGTGTGGGTAGCGGCAAACAAGGAATTTCTTGATCTAGCCATGCCTAAAAATCCCCAATAGCCTCGACCTGCAACCCGACAGGCCGTACACAAGAAAACACAGGAGAAGACCCCTCATGTCAGGAACCGTCAAGGTCGACGACGCTGCGCACGCCGCCAGCCGGAAATTCCTCGGCATCATCAATGGTGGCCTTCAGCAGTCCATCAGCCAGCTCTCCTCCGCCGGGAACACCCTGAGCAACCAGAGCCATTGGGACGGAAGGCACGCCGCCGAGTTCCGTACGGCGTGGCACGGCGCACAAGCGGATCTGAACAAGATCAAGCAGCAGCTCGAGGAGTTTCAGCGGAAGTTCGACACGATCCTGAGGAACATCTCGCAGGCCGGCGGTAATGGCTGATGGGCCGAGCCCGGCAGCCCTGATGTACGTGTCGTAATCGGAACACCGCGAGGACCGCTGATGACTGAGAAGGATCCGGCCCACCCCTGGACCGGAGAGCTGACCACCGCCGACCTTGAACGGCTCGGTGCGCAGCCGCTGCGCCGGTCGGACCCGGTCGCGATCGGCCCCTACCGGGTGCTGGCCCGGCTGGGCGTAGGGGGCATGGGCCGGCTCTTTCTCGGCCGGGAAGCGGCGATCGACGCCGACGGCAGTGCCGCATACGGGGCTGACTCCCTGGTGGCCGTCAAGGTGATCCGGCCCGAGCACGCCGAAGACCCCCGATTCAGACGGCGGTTCGAGCGTGAGATTGAGGCCGTGCGGCGGGTGCATGGACGCTACACGGCAAGACTGCTTGACTCAGGCTTCGACGATGAGGAAGAGCAGCTGTGGATGGCGACCGCATACGTGCCCGGGCTAAGCCTGGACGAAGCGGTACGCCGCTTCGGGCCCCTGCCCGCACCAGTCGTGTGGCGGTTGGTCGGCGAGATCGGCGAGGCCCTGGCCACTATTGCTGCCACGGGCATCGTCCACCGCGACCTCAAGCCTTCCAACGTACTGCTGGGCGACGACGGGGCGCGGGTCATCGACTTCGGGGTTGCGCACACGGCCGACACCAGTGTGCTCACAATGACCGGTCAGCAGGTGGGCACCCCGGCGTACATGTCCCCCGAGCAGGCCGACGGCAACGAGGCGGGCACCCCCTCCGATGTTTTCTCACTCGGCTCCGTGCTCGCGTACGCGGCGACGGGCAGCGCGCCCTTCGGAGAGGGAACGACCGTCGACGTCATGCACCGCGTCGTCCATTCCCCGCCCAACGGGCAGGTACTCGACAAGCTGGCGGAGGTCGACTTCGCCCTCGCAGACCTCGTCGGCCGATGCCTTGACAAGAGCCCGCAGGCGCGGCCTACGCCGCAGGAACTCGCCGATGCTGCATGGGAGCACGCGCCGGCTCGGAAGTGGCCGTCCGCGCTCGCCGAAACGGTCGCCGACCGCGCCCAGTGGAGCGGCCGCGCCGCGGCCGTGTCGCCCATGGACCAGTTGACAATTGTCCGACGCGGCCAGCCGCAGCGGACGGTCAAGGAGGAGGCCGCTCCCCGCCACAGGCGCGGCCTTGCTCTGGGTGTGGCCGCCGCTGTGGCCGTGATCGCGATTGCCGTTGCTGCGTTCGTGTTCGTCCAGCCAGGAAAAGAGGACGCATCAAACGACGCACAGCCGATGGCGTCCTCTACTGCGTCTTCCGCCGGGTCTCGCTCCGCCAGCCCGGCCAAACCATCGGCATCGCATTCCGCACCCCCAAGCCCATCGCCTTCGCCGCCCAAGAAGTCCGCAGCTCCTGCCCCGCCAGGGAACGACGAAACTCTGCCGGCCCCGCCCCCACAGCCCCTGCCGACCCAGGTGACCACCATCACGGCTACGCCGACCAGTGCACCGAAACCGTCGACTTCGCCGCAGCCATGGAAGTCCTGCAGGTACTACTCCGGTACTGCACTCACGCAGTACGGGGACAAGGGGGACCGCGTACGCCAAGTGCAGTGCATCCTCACGGCGCGCGGCTACGACATCGGCGCCGGCGGTGTGGACGGCGACTTCGGTGTCGACACACGAGACGCGGTCAAGACGTTCCAGCGGGACCGCAATCTCAACGTCGATGGTCAAGTGGGTGAGGACACCTGGCCAGCTCTACGCGGATGACCGACACAAGACCACAGGTCAGCTGCGTGATCCATGTACGCCCGGGCATCAGCTGCATGATCCGTACGGGGCGGTTGCTGCCTGAGCGCGGGGGAGCGCCCGGAGATTGGACTGCGCGGCCAGGCCCTCCCGGAGCCGCTGGATCTCCATCTGCTGGGCGGCGATCTGGGAGAGCGCTCGCTGTTTGAACTCGGCCAGTTCGACAAGCTGGTCCTGCTGTTCGGCGAGCCGGTTCTTCAATGCGGCCGCCTGACTCTTGAGGCGTTCGACCTGGGCGGCTCGTGGGTCGGGCGTGGCACCGGCTTCGCGCAGTGCGGACAGGCGGCGTTCGAACTCCTCGGCCAGATGCTGGTAAGGGGCCCTGGCGGGTAGTGCCGTCCCGGTTCTTCAGCTCGACCGCCGCATCGTCGCGCTCGATTGCCCGGCGGGCCGGCTGCTGCCACGACCATCCGTGACGCTTCAGCAGCCGCCACGTGCCCTCCACCGTGTACGAAACGTGGAACAGCCGGCCTATCAGCGTCTTCACCCGAGCCAGCGTCCAGCGCTGGTCAGCCCAACCGTGGACGAGCGGCCGGCGCTCCAACTCACGCTCCAGTCTGGCTATCTGCGACTGGCTCAACCTTGGGTGCCCCGGGGAGCCTTTCGACCACACCCCGGTCGCTCCGGTCTCCCGCCACTGCCGACGCCACCGCTCCACCGACTGCTCGGACACCCGCAGCACAGCTGCGATCTCCCGGTTCTTCTCCTCGCCCTCGAAGCGTTCCACAGCCTGCAGCCGGATTCGCTCCCATGCGGCCCTCCCGGCGTCGGTCAACCCGCCGCCTTGCGCGTATCTCACAGTCCAGGGCTACCGGAACGGACCAGGAGCTGTCAGGTGAACAGTCCCGACATCACCCAATCAAGTTCAGTACTGACCTGCAGCTATTCAGGGTGAAAAGGGTTTAGTCATCCCAGGGGTAGATCCCCATATCCAAAAGCCTTTCTTCTTCTCGGTCGCGCAGGAACTCGGCAGTCGTCGATCTCATGAGCGAGGTGTCACTGATGGGGCATTCCCCAAAATCCCCGACCAGAAGGCGAAAAATAAACTCCGACATGAAGCATTCGTATACGGACCAGGCCGCATTCACTCGTGAATACACAACAATCGGCCACGAATCCGGGTCCGATTCATTGGTGACCCACCCAAGAAGGTCCGCACTATCCGTATCTCCCCACACGAGGATGTCTCGCTCGAGACCGAGATTACGCGCGTCCACCCAGCCACTCATGCCGGGATCCACTCGAATGGACTCAGGCAGGCGATAAACCTTACGCACCATCTCATCATCTACCGCGATCGGAACCATGATCCCCACGCGTCCATCGATGGTGCCACCACCAAACCGCGACACAAACTTCTTGTAGTCTGCCGGAAATTCGACTCCGTAGAACTCCTGCACAGCTACCCAATCGACGTCATCTCCGCCCTCGCCTCTAATAAGGGAAATGCAGTCCGTGAGCGATTCGACTCGATCCATCACTTGTGCCAGCCTTCCGGAATCTCCCGGCCCAGGTTATGTCATGACCGATCCTTTAGAGAGAATATCTTATTCTCCACATGCTCATCGAAATATACTCCTCGCGCCCCAGGGGGGGCCACCCTTCCGCTTGCATGCGATACCTGAAAGGAACCACCGTATTTCCATCGTATTCAGGAGTCACGTGATAGTAGACAACCTGCTTCTGATCGATGGCCTTCTTCACCTCGTTCTCGTAGTAGAGCATGTTCGGGTGCTGACCAGGGTCACGCGGATCCATCCTTGACGCATTCGTAGATCGTGCACATGTGGAAAGGTTGTCATACCGCAATCCATCACCGATCAGTTGAGCAGCGAGAAGGTGGCAGGCATTTCGTCAAAATTTGGCGGGCCGGTTTCCAAGGACGGGCGGCCTGCGGTTTTCGCCGCCGCCGGCGAGGCTGCCCGGACCATCTACAGCTGGGACCACGAGACCGGGGTCTCTGCGGCTGCTCTTGCCGCGCCTCTCGCACGGCTGGGGACCGCTGTTGCGCCGCTGCTCCGAAATGAGACTCTCGGCCCTGCCGCCACTGACCTCTATGAGGCCGCGGTCAAGCACTCCGGCGACCACGACCGAGCGGCGGCGGCGATGCGCGCCTTCCATGAGGCGCTGCGTTCCGCCCTTGCGCCTCCCGCGCCCCCGCCCCGCAGACGGCGCTTCCTGCGCCGCCGTTCAGACCTGGAGACATTGCCGAGGGACTGAGCGGGCAGTGAGCCGGAGCGTTTCTCCGGTGAATCCCCGTCCCCCAACCGGGGGACGGAGGCGCGGCTCCCTCGCGCCCGGACGAAATGCTGGTGACGGCAAGGCAAGTAACCCGAAAACCGAAGATCCCCGACAGAGTCGCTCACGGGTGATCTTGGTTAAGAACCCGTCTACCAGGAGCTTCGTTGTTACGCCGACCCGTCCAACTCGCAGTCATCACCGCCAGCTTGGAAAGGGCTCCCCGCTTCCCAGACCGATCAATCCTGCAGCCCGCTCGCTGACCAAACGAGGTCGCCGCCACACCTCACGGAGATGACGAACCATTTCAGAACGTCCAGAACGCTCACTTCACCAGCGAAACGACTGAAGACTCGGAAACAATCACATTCGGCGGCAGTTCACCCGTGTCGAACGTTCCGTTGATCAGCCCAACGAGAAACTCGAGCAGACCTGCCTCGACCTCCCACCAAGTTCCGTTGGCGCCACCAATAACAACGGTCCAGGAATTTGGGTCGAGGTCGCGAGTCTGCCAGCAGAAGAGGTCGCCATCTAGGGACTGACCCCAGGGAAGCAACCCCCCTTCATTCGGATAGGGGGCGTATCCTCCGGATGCCTGATCATCAACAAGGTAGGAAATCGTCTCGAGCTCATACCGAATTCCTTCTACGTAGGCATCTTCATACCCAGCGTCGGGGATCCATACGCGCAGGAAGCCCCCAACTTCAAACGCTGAAAATTTCAGCGAAAGTTCTTTAAAGTCTCGCGGAAGGTCGGTCTCCAGCTCAGTCGCGATATAGCCCCAGTTCACCACCTTGGGCTCACTCAAGATCAGACCCGAAAGACCGGGAAGAGCTTCGACGAGGTCACGAGGTGTCAGCATTTCGTCTGCCAATCCTGAATGTTTTCAATCCTGGCATTAAACAACTCACCGCGAGCGGTAAATGCGGTCATCTGAATCCCCGTCGGAATCGAATTGTTTCCCTCGTGCAGGTACCGGTAGCCAGTGGCCTGCGAAATACCCTCATCGCGAGCCAGGCAGTGCACGCACGCTCCGTCGCGGAACCAGCGCAGCACCAGCACCGCCTGGCGGAACGGGCCCAGCGCCCGCGATCTCTTCGGCGTGCCGATCCGGCGGCGACGGGCGCCGAGAAGCTTCGCCAGCATTTCCACAACGTGATGCGGAACGTCGAGTACGGCAGCATAGGCGACCAACGTGAAGCCCCTGGTGGTTACGGACAAGTACTTGTTGTGAGACCTGTCCTACCAGGGGCTTCACGCCTGTCCCCGGCCGCCTTCACGGCTCAGCGGCAACGAGGTCATTTCGCTGAGAAAACCTCACTCAGAAGACCAGCGGCCCCAGCCGCGCAGTCTTCCTTGTGGATTCCAAGGTGCACTCGCGCTCACACCAGGCCCTGCAGTCGACGCCAGCTCACGAACTCATGTCGGCTCTCCGTCGAAAGCTGTTCGCTGAGGGGGTTCGCCTCGCCGGTGAGGACCGCCACACAGAACGATGCCATACCGCCGTCGAACACAGTCCAGCGGTTCATCCCGTACGGCGTCTGCCGACGAAAGATGGCCACGCGCCAGTCGTCGGGAGCTCCCTCGCACAGCCAGAACGCGACATCGCCGCTTCCCACGTTCGCGAAGGGCAGCAGTGGCGGCAGTACACCTTCCGGTAGGAGCGCACTCAAATCTTCACTGTCCGCTAGGGCGGGATCGATTCTGTCCAGGAGGTCCCCGTACGCTGACCCGGGGACGGGCGGTGTACTGACGGATAGGTACTCGTCGATTTCTCCACCGCCGTACAACTCCACGAACTCCCGGTAGTCAGCCGGGAACGTCAGGCGCGTCGTCCGCTCGATCTCTTGCCAGTCAACGGAGTCGCCGCCACATAGGGGTGGCGGGAGCAACTCGCGCAGGCGCGCCATAGCATGGTGAGGCATGTTGAATTCCATTCAGGCATTGCCGGGGGCCGGTCTCACCGCTGCCCCGGCATGGGTACATCGGCACCGGTTCGACTGTCGATCGCGGTGCCTAGATTCTTCCAACCGCGGCCGGCTGTGTAAATGAGGTTCGACACCTTCGCGGTGTCGGCGCCCGCGTAACGTCCACTGCTGTCCCATGCCATGTAAGACATGCGGAACTTGTAGGGCACAGTTCGCCCGCCATCGTAATCCGGTGTCACCTTGTACTGCACGACATGCTGGGAATCTATGAGGGACCGGACGGTGTCCTCGAAGGTCAGCATGCTGTCCATTGGAGGAATCGGCTTCGTGGGCTTGCCGACGTAAGCATTGGCGTCAGATCCGCAGGTTGCAAGATTGGCCAGGTCAGTGCCCGATCCGCTCAACTGGGCGCCGAGGAGGTGGCAGGCGTGAACGTCACGGGGCTGACCTCCCAGATACCCGACGTAGGAACGAGCCCAGTCGTAACCAGGCGGCTTGTTGCCGTTACGGGGAACGGGGGTGCCCGGATGGGTTTCTATATAGGCAGAGTCGAGACAGGCTTCCACGCCGGTGGCCCGGTTACCGTACGCGGAGTCAGGGGTCCCGGGGTCGACCCACCCTTGACCGTTCCTACGGCAGTCTCTTCTGTTGTCGTCTCGGTTGGATCCACCCGGATTTACCCCTGGAGCACTGTAGGGGTCGGTTACCTGAGCCGGGCTGAGCTGCTCGTCATCGCCAAGCAGGTTGAGGAGGCTTAGTCCGCCAACGACCATGTCCCAGCCATCTCCAGGCTTCCAGCCGCCATTCCTGGGGTTCCAGTCGGGCCTAGGGACCGGGCGGGTGGGGGCAGGCTTCGGATGAGGACCGTTATTGGGGTTCGGGTCGATCACCGGCCTGGGCGGAGCGGTGACTCGCGCATGGGGAGCATGCGTGGAAGTCGTCGTCGCATGGGTGCCTGAGCTGTGCCTACTGGAACCCGGCGAGCTCGAGCTGTACGTGCTGAAACTGGACGAACCCGTGTAGTCGTGTCGAAGCTCCAAGTCTTGAACCTGCCAGCTGTTGGCATAACTCGTGCTAGAGGACCCTGTCGACGCACTGGAAGAACTCGCATCCCTCTTCCTCAGGTACGTGTCTGTCACCACGGCACCACCGCCCACGACAACCGTCGCGAAAACGCCCCACCCGAGAGCATCAGCTAGGGCGATGCCGCCAAGGATTAGTGGAACGGCATGCCCCGACGGATCGGTCGCGTTAAGCGGAGAGGCCAGCCCGTAGGCGAATCGGTTGCCTTGCCCGGACGGTCGAGGGTCGAGCTGCCATGTGTCGCGCGAGGTGAAGCTGCCCGTTCTGGGCTGGTACCAGCGGGCGGCCATGTTGACCTCGCCGGTCGTGGAGTCGGTCCAGCCGGACTGGTAGCCGACGGCCGGGTTGGTGCCGCCGGTCGCTGTGGTTTGCCCGAAGGGGTCGTAGGAGCGGGAGGCCGCGACGGAGGTGCCCGTCGGGTTGAGGCCGGCAACCAGGTCGGTGTGCTGGTCCGTGAGGGACAGGTGGGCCGAACTCAAGTCGGTCTTGGGGGTCGTGGCGAGGAGCGTGCCGCCCGGGGTACGGGTGTAGGCCGTGGTGGCGTCCGTGACGAGGCTGTTTGAGCCGCCGTCGTAGGTGAACGGCGTTCCGTTGTGGGTCAGGACGCGGTCGAGGGAGTCGTAGGTGAAGGTGCTGCCGCCGTTGTTGACGGTCCTTTCGAAGGCGTCGGAAGTGATGGCGCGGGTAGTGCCGTTCGTAACGCTTTCGGTAGTGCCTCGCGGAGTGTACGTGTAGCTCTCCGTGCCCCAGGTCTGGAGTCGGTTACGGGCGTCATAAGCACCGGATATGTCGCCTTGGCGGACGAGGCTGCCGGACTTGTCCCACGTGTAGGTGACGGTGCTGGAGCCGCTGGTCCAGGAGTCCATACGGCCAGCGAGGTCGTACGTGTACGTGTTGGCGGCGGCGCCAGTGGTGCCCGTGGTGGCCTTCGTCGTGAGGCGGTCTGCCAGGTCGTAGCCGTATGTGATGCCGGTAACCTCAGTCTGGGTGCCGAGGTTCGTCACCGTGTCTGAGGCGAGGCGGCCGAGGCTGTCGTAGGCATAGCTGCGCTGGGATGCGATGGCGGTCTGTCCGTCGGTGCCGACACGTGCGTACTGCTCCACGGTTGGGCGTCCGGCGGCGTCGAAGTTGTACCTGAGCTGCGTGCCGGTCAGAGGATCGTTGGCCAGGTAGAGTCGGCCGGCACTGTCGTAGGCGTACGTGGTCCGGCCCGCGGCGTCCGTACGGGCGGTCATGTAGCTGTCGGCGTCGTACGCGTACTGGCTGTCGCCTGAAGGTCCTTGGGCCCGCAGGAGCATGCCGCGGTCGTTGTATGTGTAGGTGTTGTTGTTCACCGTGCCGTCGGTACCGACGCCGGTGAGGCGTCCGTCGAGGTCGTACGTCAGGCGGCGTGGCGTGGTGACCGCGGCGGCACCAGTGCCCGTTTCGCCCACGAGTCTGCCGAGCCCGTCGTACGTGCTCTGCCTCTTGACGTTG
This sequence comes from Streptomyces wedmorensis, assembly GCF_000716445.1. GTDB lineage: Bacteria > Actinomycetota > Actinomycetes > Streptomycetales > Streptomycetaceae > Streptomyces > Streptomyces wedmorensis. Next base: position 442,123 of record NZ_JNWK01000005.1, on the reverse strand, counting down.
CCAGGGAGCAGCTCGGTCACGGCCTGGCCGGCGATGTCGTAGAGGGTCGTCCACGTGCGGTCTGTCGCGTCAGGATGCTGGGTGGTGGCGGGCTCGATGGTGGATTCGGGCAGGTTCCAGGGGTTGAAGGTGTAGTGGGTGGTGTTGCCTCGGCCGTCGGTGAAGCGGGTGCGGTTGCCGTTGGCGTCGTAGCCGAAGGTCGTGGTGATCGCGTCGGTGTCCGACAGCTTCTCGGTCTGCTTGACCATCTGTCCCAGCGCGTCGTAGGTGAAGGTGCTGGAGTTGCCGGTCGGCCCGGTCACGGAGAGTTGGTTGCCGTCCGCGTCGTAGGTGGCCTTGGTGGAGCGCAGAACGGTGGGGCCGCTTCCGTAGTCCTTGGTTTCGGTGATGTTGTCCAGGCCGTCGAAGACGGACTGGGTCTTGCGGTTGGTCGGGTCGATCGTCTCGGTCGTGCGGCCGAGGCGGTCGTAGGAGAAGCGGGTCACGCCCGCGCCCGGGGCGGTGACGGTCACCGGTTCACCGGCCGCGTTGAACACGCCGGTGGTCGTCCGGCCGCCCGGTGTGGTGGACGCCGTCTGGTTGCTCGCGTCGTCCCAGACGAAGCGGCTGGTCAGGTTCTGCAGAGCAGGGTAGCGCTCGACCACTGTCGTGGTGAGCTGGCGGCCGAGTTCGTCGTATGTGGCTTCGGTTCGCGCGCCGGTCGGGGTGGTGGCCGAGAGCTGGAGGCCGGTCGGGGTCCAGGTGTAGCGGGTGATGCCCGCGCCGCCCAGGTCGGTCTGCGTGGTTTGGAACGGGTTGGGCTCGTTCAGCGTGGTGGTCGTGGTGCCCGGGGCCGGGTCGGTCTGCTGGGTGAGGTTGCCGAGCTGGTCGTAGCCGAACCGGGCGATCCGGCCGAGGGGATCGGTCACGGACGCGGTGCGACCGAGAGCGTCATACGTGGCGTGCGAGACGGACGCGAGAGGTCCACTCGCCCCCGGCGGGGTGTAGTCGGGGAGCGTCACGTCGGTCGGACGGCCGAGCTTGTCGACGGAGGTACGGGTGACAGCGCCACGTGCGTCACGGCCTTCGGTGGCCTCCCCGAACGTGTTGTAGCCGACAAGGGTGCTGGGGCGGGTGGTGGCGGGTGCGGAGCCGTTCTCTTCCGTGTCGACGGGCGGCGCCGTGGTCTCGACCAGGCGGCCGAGTGCGTCGTAGCGGTAGGTGGTGGTGTACGCGGTCGGGTCGGCTCCGGTGACGGTGCCGCGGGCGCCCACGGTGGACATGAGCATGCCCCGGTCGTCAAAGGTACTCGTGGTCGAGCCCAGGGTGCCGGTTTCGTCGGCGATGGCCGTGCGGGTGGGGTTGCCGGCGGCGTCGTAATCGGTGGTAGCCGTGACGGTACGGCCCGTGGCATCGACTGTCCGCGTCTCGTTCTTCAGGCGGTCGTCGTTGTCGTAGCCGAACGTGGTCTTGCGGGCGAGGTCTTCGGGGTCGAAGACGCTCTGCGTGATGCGGCCGATGGCGTCGACCGTGTGGACGACGGTGGCCTTGTCGCCACCGGTGGACTGGCGGGTGAGGTGGCCTGCCCCGTCGTAGGTGTTGCGTTCCAGGACGATGTCGCGGCGGCTGCCGTCGGCCTGGGTCACCTGCTTGGCGGTGGTGGTGGCGGGCAGGTCGTCGTCGAAGTAGGAGAACTGCGTGGTGGCGCCCATGGCGTCCGTGGTGGATGCCAGGCGGCCTGCCGGGTCGTAGGCGTGGGAGACGAGGACGAGGTCGCGGGTCTGCCCCGAGGGGTCCCCGGTCCAGTTCTTCAGCGTTGTCTCGGAGAGCTGGCCGCGCGGCGTGTAGCTGTGGGTGAGGGTGTTGCCGAGTGCGTCTGTCTCGCCCGCGACGCGGTTCAGTGCGTCGTAGGTGTATGCGGTGGTGTGGTTCTCGGCGTCGGTGACCAGGTCACCGCGTCCGAACTCGTCGTAGTGGTAGCTCGTGGTGCGTGCGGTGTCGCCGCCGGTGGTGTCCTGGGTGGTCTCGGTGAGCAGGTTGCCGTCCGGGTCGAAGGCGCGGCTGATCTTCGCGGTGTGGGTGACACCGGTGATCTCGTTCTTCACCCCGGTGCCGGTCTCGGTGACGACGTTGGACATGGTGTCGTAGCCGTATTCAGTGGTGACGCCGTTGGTGAAGGTGTCGGAGGTCTGGGTCTCGGAGGTCTTGCGTCCGACGCCGTCGTAGGTGAAGGAGGTGAGGAGCCCGGAGGGAGAGGTGACCTTCGCGAGGTCACCGTTTGAGAAGTAGGTGTAGCGCGTGATGGCGCCGCCCGGGGTCGTCGTGGTCGCCACGAGGCCCGGAGGGGTGGTTCCGCCGGCGACCGCGGGTTCCGTTCCGGTGGTGTAGGTGGTGAGGGAGAAGCGGCCGTCGGCGAGGGTCTGCTTTTCGAGGAGACCCAGTGGCGTGTAGCTGCTGGTGGTCTTGTAGCGGTCGTCGGTCGGCCCGGTGGAGCGGGCGTCGCGCGCGGCCGTTGGCTTGCCGTTGCGGGGGTCGAGTGGATCGGCGGTGTTGTTGTAGAACGTCGCGTAGGAGGTCCAGCAGGAGTTCGCGTCGCGGCAGGCCGTGCGGGAGACCGGGTTGCCGGCGGCGTCGTGTCCGGTGGTCGTCACGTGGCCGTTGGGGTCGGTGACACTGTGGAGGAAGCCGCCGGTGTCGTAGCCGTAGCGCGTGACGCCGCCCTCTGCGTTCTGGGTGGAGATCCGGCGCTGACCGTGTACGACGTCGTACGTGGTGGTGGTCTTGTTGCCCGCGGGGTCGGTGACCGTCACGGCTGAAGCGAGGGCTGAGGTGCCGGCGAAGGTTCGCGCAAAGTGGTGGTCACTGACCTGGTCGGAGGTCAGAGCGTGCTGGTAGACGGCTGCCTCGTCGATCTGGCCGGTGAAGTAGCTGATGTCGGCGGGGGCCGACGGCCAGGTGCGGGCGAAGCCCGCGCCCAGGAAGGTTCGGGTGTTGGCCTGGTGGTTGACCGGCGCGTTCGCCTTGGTCGCCACGGCAAAGCCGTCGAGGTAGAGGGTCTGAGTTCCGGCGTTCGCGGTGATGGCGGCGTGGTGCCACTGATTGTCCGTCACCGTCGTGGGAGACGCGTTGGACGGCGTGATGCCCGTCGAGGCGTATTCACCGTGCAGTTTGCCGTCGGTTCCGACATAGAGGACCGGTGTCCAGGTACCCGAGGTCGTGGCGGCGCCGGCGAGCGGAGCGCTCTGGTTGCTCATGAGAACACCGGGCTTGGCGGTCTTGAACCACAGCTCGGCGCTCACATTGGCGGTGCCGATGCCGGCGCCGGGGACCTCGGCGTAGCCGTCCCCGTTGAACTGGACTGCCTGGTTGTCTCCGGTGCCGAAGGCTCCGGTCGCGCCGAGGGTGGCCTTGGTGTAGGTGCCTGTGCCGTTGACGGCGGCGATCTTGCTCGTCACCTGGGTACCGCTGGTCTCGTCCAGGCGCCAGTAGGCCGCCGGGGTGTTGGCGGTGACGGCGGCGCGGTACTGGTCACCGTTTCCGGCGACGATCTTGTTCCGTGCGCGGTAGTGCTCGAGAACGGTCTGCGCGCTCAGTTCCTTCGTATAGAAGGCAGCCTCGTCGAGGGCCCCTTGGAAGTACTTGATCGCGTACGTGGTTCCGCCGTCCCAGCCAGGGCTGGAGTGGCCGGCGCCAAGGTAGGCGTGGGCCAGGGTCTCCGGCTTGACCGCGCCACTGGCGGAGCCGACCTTGACACCGTCCAGGTAGAGCGTCTGTCCCGAGGTACCCCCGGCAATCACAGCGTGATGCCATTCGTTGTCCGTGACCGCTGTGCTGCTGATGACCGCCGCGCCACTGCCCGTGGTGCGCCAGAAGTTGCCGCGAAGCTTGCCGTTGACATCGATGAGCAGGCTCGGGTTGTGCATCTGGGGTGTGGTGCCCAGCGGTGTGTTCTGCAGACCGAGCAGCACTCCCCCGGGACGGTCGGTTCGGAACCACACCTCGACCGAGAGAGCGGTGGCTCCTTCAAAGGAGTCCGCCGGCACCTCGATGGCACCTTCGATTCCGTCGAAGCCTGCGGCTCCGTCGTCTCCCACAGAGAACGTGCCGGTCTGGCCGAGTGCAACGCCGTCCTGGTAGGAGCCGTCACCGCCGGTGGGTATCTCGTCGTGTGCTGCGGCACCGCTGTTGTCACCCAGGCGCCAGTAGCTGCTGGGGCCCGATCCGAGAACGGCGGTGGTGTAACTCAGGGAACCGGAGGCGTAGACGGGTTCCGAGATCTTCCAGGTACCTGCACCGTCGATGACTTCTGTCACGCGTCCGGTGTCGCTGTTGTAGGTGACGCGTGCGTTTGTCCTGCCCGAGGGCAGAGTGACTCCGGTCAGCCGCGGGGAGCCCGCGCGCGCTGCGTAGTGCTCACGGACCGTCGCGGCATCCACAGCATGGTGGTACACCGCCGCTTCGTCGATGGTGCCGTTGAAGAAGCGGTTTCCGGCGCCCTGGCCGTCGTACCCCCAGCTCGAGTAGCCAGTGCCGAGATAGGTGTAGGTCTTGTCCTTGTGGTCGACGACACCGACACGGGTTCCGACGGTCTCGCCGTCCAGGTAGAGGGTCTGGCCCGTGCCGTTGCTGGACAGCAGGGCGTGATGCCACTGGCCGTCGGAGACCACTTTGCTCGAGGCCATGGGCGATTGAAGTGCGCCAACGGTGTCGAAAGAGGCTCGCAGCTTGCCCTGAGCGTCGATCTCCAACACGGGGTTGTTCGAGCGAGATTCCTCGTCGCTCAACGGAGAATCCTGGAAACCGACGAGGACCCCGGAGGCGAAGCTGGTCTTGAACCAGAGTTCCACCGACACGGCTGTGGAGGATCCGATCGCGCTGTCCGGGAGCTCGACGTGCGAGGTGCTCCCGTCGAAACGAGCGGCCTTGTTGTCGGTGTTGTTCAACGCCCCAGCTTCGGACCGCGTGACGTCCCGGTAGCGGGCGGCGTTCAAACCGGTCAGTGAGGGGACATCACTCGCCGCGTCCTCGCCGTCCGCCTCGTGCAGACGCCAGTACCCGGCAGGGCTGGCATCGAGAACAACGCTTCGATATTGGCTGCCGGCCTCGTAGGTATAGCTCGTGCAAGCGGTCGCGGACGACGGCGGGCAGACCTTGATCAGGCTGTCTCCCTCGTAGGTATACGTCCACTTCAGCCGGGAATCGGCGCCATTCACCTCGTTGGTTTCCGCCGCCACGACGTGGCTGCCCGCCCACGTGAACGCCAGGTACCTGCCGGACAGCGCGTCGGTGGCTCTGGCGATTTTCCCGTCCGTGTAGGTGAGCAGTTGCTCCCTGCCGTGACCGTCAGCGATCTTCGTGAGCCGGCCGGTGCTGTCGAACGTATGGAGATTCGCGGCCCCGTCCCTCAGCGTCCATCCTCCGGTGGATACCGCCTTGAGTACGCCGACGGATCCAGACGGAGCTGCATAGCTGCCGTCGGAGTTGCGGCCGAAGCGGACCTGGGTTCCTGTCGACAGGGTGATGAGGACGCTGTTGTTGCTTTCGGGGACTGCTCGCATGTCCCAGCGGGTTGACCAACTGGCACCGAAGGCGTTGCTCTGCCGGGTGTCCTGCGAGTTATAGGTACGCGTGACGGACAGCTCAGGTCCGACCGTGGGGATCGCGGCGTCCGTAGCGGCGGTCGCGTAGTTGCCGTTCCGCTCTCCGAAGTCGCGTCCCGCGTCGGACGTGCCGAGGTGGCTGGTGATCGGGGGCTGCGGTACCTGGGTGGTCAGCAGGGACGGTCCCGGCCGCACGGATGTGGCCGCGCCGTCGTAGACGTAGCCGTACCACGCGTATGTCTTGGACCAGCTGAGCCAGCCGGCGGGAACGTTCCATTGAGCAGATGCGCTGCGGGTGCCCAGGCGGCAGTTCTTGCGGGTGTTGCTGCCTTCGACTTCACAGACTTCGAACTGGTACTCCAGGGCCTTGGGGTAGCGGTCGCGGTCAGTGCCCGACGCCCAGAAGGTGGGCGTGAGCGTGTCGGTGACGATGCCGCTGGCGGGGGCCAGGCCCGTGAGCGTCGGCGGAACGTTGACGGCCTCCACCTTCACGTTGGCCGTCGGGATCCCCGCGCCGCTGAAGGTGACGGTGCCGTAGTCGTCCATCGTCCAGGCGATGGTGTAGGTAGCGGGGGTCAGCGGGGCGATCTTCGCGTTCACGGTGATGCTGCCGCCGGGGGCCACGCTGGTGGGCAGGTTCGTCCACCGCAGCTTCGCGGTGTCGGTGATCTCCTTGCCGGCAGCGTCGTAGAGGCGGTAGCGCAGCTTGTAGTTGCCGTTCGCGGGCCAGGTCTCCTGGCCGCGGTTGGTGACCGTCATCTGAAGGGCGCCTTCAGAGGTCGCGGTCATGGGCGTGATGAGCGTTCCCACCTTGTAGGTGGCGCCGTACTTGGTCCACGTCACATCGAGGGAGGGCTTGCCGTTGGGGTAGTCGTCGGACCCGAAGGTCTTCCAGGCGTACGAGTCGGTCGTCGACGCCTTGACGGCGAGGCCGTAGTTCTTCTTGCGGCCGTGGGTCCAGTCGTCGACGAGCTGCCGGCCTGCCGCGCCGAGGTTGATGCCTTCCCACGCCGCGGCACCGCACGGGTAGGCGGTCTGGCCTTCAGGGCGCCATCCGTGGGTGAAGCTCTTCGATGCCAGCGCCGCACCGGTCGCCGGTCCGGGGTAGGAGGACGTCGTCGACTCGGACCAGGCCGAGGTGATGGGGTGGATGGTCACGGGCCGTGCCGTGCACGAGTAGGACCAGGTGTTGTAGAGGGCGAGGCTGGCGCCGAGCACCCAGGCGTTCTTCAGAGAGTTCTCGACACTGGCGAAGTGCAGGAAACCGGCGGCCTTGTGGCCACCCGCATCGTAGGTTCCGACCTTGATGTTGGTGTCGCTGGCGAAGTTGGTGTTGTAGGGGTACTGCACGAAAGTGCCGGACGTCGCCGCCACCGCGGTCACGCTGACCACGGTCGGGTCGACCTTGACGGGGAAGACCCGGCGCGGGTCACGGAGCCATTCGCTGTCGAGGCTCACCTTCAGGGCCTGACCGCCTTCGACATCGAGCAGGTCGTAGCGGACTCCGCTGGATATCTCGCCCTGGTTGGAGTTGGGGGCGAGGTTGGAGTCCTCCATCCATCCCGCGGGTATGCGCGCCCGCACGCTGCCCGACGCGTCCTTGAAGAGCACGGCACCCGAAGCGTCAAGGGATCCGGTCAACCCTTGGGTGTAGAGGGGGAAGGTCCACTCCATGGGCGCCTCGACGCTGTTGAGGTAGAGCACCTCCTTGACCGAGTCACCGGTCGCGATGAACCGCACATCCGAGGCCGGAAGCACCCCCCGGTAGGTAATGGTGCTCCCCTCTGCCTCACCCTCGGCATGGGCCGCTCTTTGGATGGCGAAGCCCACCGAGGTCTCTGAGCCGGTCTTCATCGAGACAAGGGGGCCGCCGTCGGCGAATTCGGCGAAAGCGGTCTCGGTCTCGCCCGCGGCAATACGCCAACCATCCGCGGACACACTCACCACGCGTCCGAGGCGCCCCGTACGGGGAACCGGCTTCAACGTTGTATCCACCGGCTTCCAAACACCGGAAGAATCCTGGAAGTTGACCGGTTCCTCAAAGAACCGCGTGGTGAGAGTTCCATCGGCATTTTGGAACGTCTTGGCCGTCCGCTGCCGCTCGCCGACGAGCTCCTGGCTGGTATTGGAATCAAACCCGCGAGGTGTCTCCGCATCACCGGGGACAGGGGTCAGCGTCACAGCCGGCCTTTGAACCGTGGGAGCCACGAGCGCAGAGGCTGGCTCCTGCACGGCTGCCAGTTCGCCAGGGGTCGGGGTGTGACCCGGCCGCCCGCCTGACGTCTCGGCAGAGGTGGCGTCACCTGTGGATTCATGCGAACGCCCCGCCGCAGAGCCCCACCGCTGGTCAGGGGCATCACCCGCCACCATGCGGCCGGCCGACAGGGTCTGCGCGGCAGCAGGCCCCTCGGACCCAGCCAGTGCAGCCATTACGAAGGCGACGGCAACGGATACAGGCCGCACGAAACGCACGGAGGCCCCCCTTAGAACACGATCAAGAGAGGACAGTTGATCGATACACGTACACAGAATGCAAGAGCTGTGCCCAACTTGTGATCACGGAGTGAAGGGCATCCGCGTGCATGCAGGAAATAGGGGGACATGCAACCGGTGCTCAATCCGGTACTCGCACCGTCCGGGAAGTATGAAACCGCTGCCGACGAGTGAGGGCCTTGCGTCGACGGAAATGCCGGACAGAACATAAGACAGTGGATGCCACTCGACCGCTTAATGAGGACTTTCAGAGTGGTCACCGATCGGTGACGGTCGAGGCCGACTGGGACCTGTCCGGCCAATCAAGGTCGACCCCAGCGGTCTGCAAGGATGCTGGGATACAGCACATGTCGGATGACCCGTCGCCCCTGCCCACCCCGTGGTGGGCGCCCGATGGTGGCATGCACGACTTCGAGCTTGAACCGCATCGCGAGCTGTCCCCTGGACACCCCCTACACGGAGCAGAGGCCACCGCTGCGGCACGGTGTGAAGGATGCGACGACGTCCTGTTCAGGGTCGCGAACCGGCCGTTGCCCTGGGCTGTGGTTCACCTGACGTGAACGGGTCGCGAAGAACGTGCACCCTGGCCGATGACAACGCCGCTTGCAAGCTCCTCACCGAGTGGGCCGACCATGGCTGCAACGACGCCGAGGCGTCGTCTCCGATATCACGTTCGTAGTCAGATTACGACGGCCGCCGCGGTGGCGGTGTCGAGGAAGACGTAGCCGCGTTTGTCGTAGCGAGTGGCGACCGCTCGGGACTGCTTCAGGCGGTTGATCGCCTGCTCGACGGTGTTGCGCTTCTTGTAGCGGTCCTCGTCGAAGCCGGGCGGCCGTCCACCGCGTGCGCCCTTGCGCAGGCGGGCTCGGCGTGCTGGGGCGGGCGGCGGGCCGGCGAGCTCGGCAGCGATGCTGGCGAGTTGGATGAGGATGTTGTGACCGACTCTGGCGAAGAGGCCGATGGTCCATGCCGTCCGGGCGAGGTCTTCGCCTCCGTACAGCGTTCATCGGTCGTTGGCGGCGTGGGGCAGGTACTCGAAGGCGATGGTGCGGTTCGGTGCGCGCCAGATCGTCCAGGCTAGGTGGCTCGACGGATGCCATCCGGCGTCCCGCAGCGGTTCGTGTGGTTCCGTGGCGCTCACGGGGAGCGGGGCGTCGAGGTGCTGCAGCAGTGTCTGGATGAGGGGGCAGGGGTGAGGGCGGCGTGCCAGAGGCGTTCGCCGACGGGCGCGACACCTGGAAGCCAGCCTTGGCGAAGGCCGGCGTCATCCCGCCGCGTGCCGAGGGGGCGAAAGCCTGGCAGTGAGCGACGGCCCCGAAGGACGGCTTTCATATGCTTCGGCACGCCTACGCCTCGATCATGCTGGAAGCCGGAGAGTCCGTCGTGACCCTGGCTCGGTGGCTCGGGCACTCCTCGCCGGCGATCACCCTCGGTTACTATGCTCACTTCATGCCGGAAGCCGGCAGCAAGGGGCGCGGCACCATCGACGGTCTGCTTGGGGAGCGGGGAGACCGGCTCGTCGGCCGAAACTCCCCAGATTCTCCCCAGCGCCGTTGACCCGTGATTCCTGCCTCTACGCTCCGGAGAAGTCGTCCGTGGATTGTAAGGTTGAAGAGATGGGTGGCCTGGGAAAGTGTTGGAAGAGGTCGTAGCGACCCGCTATGTCACGCCTTTGCGTGAGGGCGGCTCGCTCCCCGGGATCGTCGAGGCCGACGACCTCGGCACGTACGTCATGAAGTTCACCGGCGCCGGCCAGGGGCGCAAGACCCTGGTCGCCGAGGTCGTCTGCGGGCAGCTCGCGCGCAGGCTGGGGCTGCGGGTGCCGGAGCTGGTCACCATCCAGCTGGACCCGGTGATCGGGCTGTCGGAACCGGACCAGGAGGTGCAGGAGCTGCTCAAGGCGAGCGGCGGGCTCAACCTGGGCATGGACTTCCTGCCGGGGTCGCTTGGCTTCGACCCGCTGGCGTACGAGGTGGACCCGAAGGAGGCGGGCAAGGTCGTCTGGTTCGACGCGGTGATCAACAACGTCGACCGGTCGTGGCGGAACCCGAACATGCTGGTGTGGCACGGGGAGCTGTGGCTGATCGACCACGGCGCCACGATGATCTGGCACCACAACTGGCCGGGCGCCCAGGCCTCCGCCGCCAAGCCGTACGACGCCTCGGACCACGCGCTCGCCCCGTTCTCGCCGGACATCGCCGCGGCCGCCGCCGAGCTGGCGCCGCTCGTCACCCGGGAACTCCTCGAAGAGGTCGCGGCCGACGTGCCCGACGAGTGGCTGGTCGACGAACCCGGCTTCGCCACCACGGACGAGGTGCGGGCGGCGTACGTCGACGCGCTGCTGCCGCGCGCCGCCACCATCCACGAGCGGATCACGCTCGGCCCGCGAACCGAGAGCCGTCCCCAGCAGCCGCCCGGCTGGCTCGCCGAACGTCTCGCGCCCCGGCCGCACCCCACCGAGAAGGACGGCACCACGTGACCGACCGCGATGTCTTCGAGTACGCGCTGCTGCGCGTGGTGCCGCGCGTCGAACGCGGCGAGTGCTTCAACGCGGGCGTGGTCGTCTACTGCCGCGCCCGGTCCTTCGTGGCCGCCCGTACGCATCTGGACGAGGCCAAGCTGGCGGCCCTCGACCCGGCCGCCGACGTGACCGGCGTCCGGGCCGCGCTGCGCGCGGTCGAGGGCGTCTGCCTGGGCGGCGACGCGGCCGGTCAGGCGGCGGGGGACGACGCGGGGCGGCGCTTCCGCTGGCTGATCGCGCCGCGCTCCACCGTCGTGCAGCCGGGACCCGTGCACACGGGGCTCACGACCGATCCCGAGGCCGAGGTGGAACGCCTGCTCGACCTGCTCGTGCGCTGAGCGCACCCGTCCGTGGACGGGGAGTGACCCGGTGCACCCGGTGGGCCGTTGACACCGGGTGCCAGGGCTTCTAGCGTCTCGTCCTGCGGACGATACTAAGCGGTCGCTCATGTGCGGGACGCAGGAGCGCGCGACCGGTTCGGCCGCCACCAGGGACGATCCAAGGGCGAGGAGAACCAAGCATGTCCACCACCGAGCAGCGCGTAGCCGTCGTCACGGGTGCCGCACGGGGCATCGGAGCCGCCACCGCGCTCCGCCTGGCCGCCGAGGGCCGCGCCGTCGCCGTACTCGACCTCGACGAGGCTGCCTGCAAGGACACCGTCGAGAAGATCACCGCCGCGGGCGGCACCGCCCTCGCGGTCGGCTGCGACGTCTCCGACAGCGCCCAGGTGGAGGCCGCCGTCGCGCGGATCGCCGCCGAGCTCGGCGCGCCGACGATCCTCGTCAACAACGCCGGGGTGCTCCGCGACAACCTGCTCTTCAAGATGTCCGAGTCCGACTGGGACCTCGTCATGAACGTGCACCTCAAGGGCGCCTTCCTGATGGCGAAGGCCTGCCAGAAGCACATGGTGGACGCGGGCTTCGGCCGGATCGTGTCGCTCTCCTCCTCGTCGGCCCTCGGCAACCGCGGCCAGGCCAACTACTCCGCGGTCAAGGCCGGTCTGCAGGGTCTGACGAAGACCCTGGCCAAGGAGCTCGGCAAGTTCGGCATCACCGCCAACGCCGTCGCGCCGGGCTTCATCGTCACCGAGATGACCGCGCAGACCGCCGAGCGCGTCGGCATGGGCTTCGAGGAGTTCCAGGCCGCCGCCGCCTCCATGATCCCGGTCCAGCGGGTCGGCCGCCCCGAGGACGTCGCCAACGCGATCGCCTTCTTCGCGGGCGACGACGCCGGCTTCGTCTCCGGCCAGGTCATGTACGTGGCCGGCGGCCCGCTCAACTGACGCACCGGCAGCAGCGAGAGGAGGAGGCGGACATGACAGCGAACGAAAGGCCGGAGCTCTCCGGCAAGGTCGCCCTCGTCACCGGCGCGAGCCGGGGCATCGGCTACGGCGTCGCCGAGGCGCTGGTCGCCCGCGGCGACCGGGTCGTCATCACCGGGCGCGGCGAGGAGGCCCTCAAGGAGGCCGTGGAGAGGCTCGGGGCCGACCGGGCGATCGGCGTCCCGGGCAAGGCGCACGACGAGGTCCACCAGGCCGCCGCGATCGAGGCGGCGATGGACGGCTTCGGCCGGCTGGACTTCCTGGTCAACAACGCCGGTACGAACCCGGTCTTCGGGCCCCTCGCCGATCTCGACCTCGGGGTGGCCCGCAAGGTCTTCGAGACCAACGTGGTGTCCGCCCTCGGCTTCGCCCAGCGCAGCTGGCACGCCTGGCAGAAGGAACACGGCGGCGCGATCGTGAACATCGCGTCGATCGCCGGTGTGTCCGCCTCGCCTTTCATCGGCGCGTACGGCATGAGCAAGGCCGCGATGATCAATCTGACCCTCCAATTGGCACACGAATACGCGCCGCTCGTCCGGGTCAACGCCATCGCTCCGGCCGTCGTGAAGACGAAATTCGCGCAGGCGCTCTACGAGGGGCGGGAAGCGGAGGCTGCCGCCGCTTATCCGCTCGGCCGGCTCGGTGAGCCGCAGGACATCGGCGGCGCCGCCGCCTTCCTCACCTCGTCCCAGTCCGAGTGGATCACCGGCCAGACGCTCGTCGTCGACGGCGGGATTTTCCTGAACGCCGGAGTCGGGTGACCGATAACCGGACACTTTCCGGAAATTAGTGTCCGGATTGACCCCGGTTATACGTTGAATGCCTCAAGTGCCCCGTCGGGCTCGGACATTGACCTGGCGGGGTGCTGCGGTATCGTCGGCCGACCCCTGGCTGAACGAGGAGCGTGCACGTGTTCAACCGGACCAGTCTGCAGGCCGCTGCAGCCCTTGTGTCCATATCCCTGGTGTCCGGATGCGGTGTCTTCTCGGACAGCGATTCCGCCGGGGATCAGAGAATCGTCATCGGTACGACGAGTTCTCCCACCACGCTTGATCCGGCCGCCGCCTGGGACAATTCCTGGGAGCTCTTCCGGAATGTCTTCCAGACCCTGGTGAGTTTCCCGACGGGCAGTACGACCCCGCAGTCGGATGCCGCCGACTGCAAGTTCTCGGACACCTCCAGTCGGGTCTTCGAATGCAAGCTCATCGAGGGCCTCACGTTCTCCAACGGGCACAAACTGGACGCCAAGGCCGTCCAGTACTCGATCGAGCGCATCCGCACGATCGACCAGGAGGGCGGCCCCAACGGGATGCTCGGCTCGCTCGACAAGATCGAGACCGTCGGCGACCGCACCGTCGTCTTCCGGCTCAACAAGCCGGACGCCACCTTCCCGTACGTCCTCGCCACCCCCGCCATGTCGCTCGTGGACCCGGCCGAGTACCCGGCCGACAAGCTCCGCAAGGACGGCAAGGTCGTCGGCTCCGGCCCGTACGTGCTCGACTCGTACGAGGAGCGCAAGACCGCGGAGCTGACGAAGAACCCCAGCTACAAGGGATTCGCCGACCGCAAGAACGGCGGCGTGACGATCCGCTACTTCGACGACTCCGACGCCATGGTCGCCGCCCTGAGGAAGGACGAGATCGACGCCACCTACCGCGGCCTCACCGCCGAGGAGGTCATCGGACTCCAGGACGACAAGCCCGAGAACAAGGGCCTCCAGCTCGTGGAGTCCACCGGCGCCGACATCCGCTACCTCGTCTTCAACGCCCAGGACCCGTCGGTCGCCAAGCTCCCCGTCCGCAAGGCGATCGCCCAGCTCGTCGACCGCGACGAGCTGGTCAACAAGGTCTACCAGGGCACCGCCGAGCCGCTGTACTCCATGGTGCCCAAGGGCGTCGCCGCTCACACCACCAAGTTCTTCGACCGCTTCGGCTCGCCCAGCGCGTCCAAGGCCAAGAAGATCCTCCGCGACGCTGGCATCGACGAGCCCGTCGAGCTGACGTTCTGGTACACCACCGACCGGTACGGCTCGTCGACGGCCGCCGAGTTCGCCGAGCTCAAGCGGCAGCTGGAAGAGCACGGCCTCTTCAAGATCACCATCCAGGGCAAGCCCTGGAAGGAGTTCCAGGAGGGCTATCAGAAGGGCCAGTACCCGGTCTTCGGCCGCGGTTGGTTCCCCGACTTCCCGGACCCGGACAACTTCGTCGCGCCGTTCGTCGGCAAGGAGAACGTCCTCGGCACGCCGTACATCAGCCCGCGGATCACCAACGAGCTCCTCCCGAAGTCCCGCCGCGACAGCGACCGCGGGACCGTCACGGACGAGTTCGTGGAGGCGCAGGAGATCATGGTCCAGGACGTCCGCCTGCTGCCCCTGTGGCAGGGCAAGCTGTACATCGCGGCCGGCGAGGACATCGGCGGCGGCGAGCGCGCGCTCGACCCGCAGACGGTCATGCAGCTGTGGGAGCTCTACCGCAGGGCCAGCTGGTAGAAGGCCGCCGGGGGCCGCTGTCAGTGGCCCCCGGTAGGTTCTCGGACGGAGAAACAGGAACGTCCACCGGAGGTTGTTGACCGTGACCGACACCAGCATGCTGCCCGAATCCTGGCGGGGTGTTCTCGGCGACGAGCTGCAGAAGCCGTACTTCGCCCAGCTCGCCGAGTTCGTCGAGGAGGAGCGCGCCGCCGGGCCGGTCTTCCCGCCGAAGGACGAGGTCTTCGCGGCCCTCGAAGCCACCCCGTACGACAAGGTGAAGGTCCTGATCCTCGGTCAGGACCCCTACCACGGCGAGGGCCAGGGGCACGGCCTCTGCTTCTCCGTCCGGCCCGGCGTGAAGACCCCGCCCTCCCTGCGGAACATCTACAAGGAGCTCCAGGCCGAGCTCGGCCACCCGATCCCGGACAACGGCTACCTGATGCCGTGGGCCGAGCAGGGCGTCCTCCTGCTCAACGCCGTGCTGACGGTCCGCTCCGGCGAGGCGAACTCGCACAAGGGCAAGGGGTGGGAGAAGTTCACCGACGCGGTGATCACCGCCGTCGCCTCGCGGCCCGACCCCGCCGTCTTCGTCCTCTGGGGCAACTACGCGCAGAAGAAGCTGCCGCTCATCGACGAGGAGCGGCACGTGGTGGTGAAGGGCGCCCACCCCTCTCCGCTGTCCGCGAAGAAGTTCTTCGGATCGCAGCCCTTCACCCAGATCAACGCGGCCGTCGCGGCCCAGGGGCACGAGCCGATCGACTGGCGCATCCCCGACCTCGGCTGAGCCTCGGCCCGATCCGGGCCGGGGGCGGCTAGCGTCGTCCCTCCCAGTGGATGAACGGGTGGAGATCGCGGTGACCGAGCAGCAGCAGGTGTCCGACGACGGGGTCATGACCAGGATCGGGCAGGCACTGATGCTGCTCCACGGCGGCGACCGGGAGGAGGCCAGGAACCGCTTCGGGCTGCTCTGGCAGGAGATCGGCCCGGACGGGGACCCGCTCCACCGGTGCACCCTCGCGCACTACATGGCGGACGCCCAGGACGACCCCGACACCGAACTGGCCTGGGACCTGCGGGCGCTCGGCGCGGCCGAGGGCCTCGCCGAGGAGCGGCTCGCCGCCCACGGCTCGGCCGTCGCGCTGCGGGCGCTCTACCCCTCGCTCCACCTCAACCTCGCCGCCGACTACGTCAAGCTCCAGCGCCCCGACGCCGCACGGGTCCATCTGGACCGGGCCCGCGCGGCCTCCGAGACGCTGGACGACGACGGCTACGGGAACGGGGTGCGGGCCGCCATCGAGCGGCTGGAGCTGCGGCTCCGGGGCCACTGACGCGGGCGGCTCACCGGCCGTACGCGCCGTGGCAGATCCTGGACGGGTCGCTCTTCCGGTCCCAGCCCCCGTAGCGCTCGCCCAGGTCGCAGACGTCCGGGCGGGGGACCCGCGGGTCCTTCGGCAGCGCGCTCAGGTCCGGCAGTCCGGGCGGTCCGGGCAGCTCCGGGCGGGCCGCCGGGTGCGGATGCTCCCACTTCGGAGGTACGGCGTCGGGGCGCGGGGCCTCGGACCGGTGCGGAGCCACCGCCCGCCGGTGCTCGTCGGGCGGTGGTGTCGCGCGGGGCGCGGCGGACGGCGGGGGAGCGGGGAGCGCCGCCTCGAGGGCCTCCAGGGCCGGGCCCTCGACGATCTGCGGCGCCACCTCCGGGGCGGGGGCCACGGTCTCGGCCGCGGGCGCGGGGACGGGAGCCGTGGGCGGCGCGTCCACCGAGACGCAGCCGGCCAGAGCGGCCACCGCCGCCCCGACCAGGATCTTCGCTGTGGTTCGGGTTCCATGCACCCGCGCAACTCTGGCGCCCCGGTGGCGATCTTCGTACCCCTATCGGCGGGGAATGCCCCGCACGGGTGCCGTCACGGGCCCGGCCTTGACCGGCGGACCCGTGGACGTCGTCCGTGCCCCGACGGGCGGTCAGTCGCCGGTCGCGCCGTCGATGCGCTCACGGATCAGGTCCGCGTGGCCGTTGTGGCGGGCGTACTCCTCGATCATGTGCAGGTAGATCCAGCGGAGGTTGAAGCGCTCCCCGGTGCGGTGCTCGCCCAGGCCCAGGTCGTCGAGGTGGCGGTCGGCGGCCAGGGTGCGCGCGCGGGCGATCTCGCCCTGCCAGGTGGCGTAGGCCTCCTCGTAGGTGTCCACGTCCGCGGCGTGGATGTCCCGGTCGAAGTCCTCCTGGGTCGAGTAGATCCAAGGGGCGTCCTCGCCGGCCAGGACACGGCGGAACCAGCCGCGCTCGACCTCGGCCATGTGCCGGACCAGGCCCAGCAGGTTGAGGTCCGAGGGCGGAGCGGACGGGGTGCGCAGCTGGGTGTCGTCGAGCCCCTCGCACTTCTGCGCGAGGGTGACGCGGTGGAAGTCGAGCCACTGCTCCAGCGCCTCCCGCTCGCCCGACGTGGTGGACGGGTCGACGCGGACGGTGGTCTCGGTGCGTTCGGTGGTCATGCGCGGCATCGTCCCTCACGATCATGGACCGCGCCAGGGCGCTTCCCGGACGGCCGGAGCGCGCCGGCCGAGCGCGCCGGGCGCCTCGCGCCCCCGTCGTCAGCCCTCTCCGGCGGCCCGGCTTCCGAGCATGCCGTGGAGCAACTCGGCGAAGCCGGTGCGCAGTTCCGCGCGGCTCGGCACGGCCGCGTGGAAGGAGCCCGCGGCGCAGGAGAACATCAGCCCCTCGCACCAGGCGATCAGTGACAGCGCGTGCCGTTCGGGTTCGGGTGAGCCGGCCGCCGTCATCATCGCGATCAGCGGGGTGTGGAAAGCCGAGCCGGCCGTGTCGAAGAAGGTCCGCAGCTCGGGGCGGCGGGTGGCCTCCAGGGCCAGTTCGTACCGGGAGACCAGCAGCGAGCGGTGGTCGGTGAGATAGCGGTGGAGGGCGAGGGCGAGCGCGTCGACGAGCGCCGCCTCCCCGCTGTCCGGGCCCGGGATCTCGTGCGGAGTCAGGACCTCCGACTCCCGCTGGACCTGGCGCCGTACGGCCGCCTCCAGGAGGGCCTGGCGGGTGCGCGCGTGGTTGGAGGTCGAGCCCTGCGGCAGTCCCGCCTGCTCGTCCACGGCGCGGTGGGTCAGGCCGCGCATTCCCCGCTCGACGAGGAGGGCGAGGGCGGCGTCGCCGATCCGGTCGGCGCGGGAGACGGGGGACTCCGGGGCGGGGGTCCCGGCGGGGGCGTGGCTCATGGGGACAACCTACTACCGGCCGCCACCAAGGCGACTACACCTGTAGTACGGTCAAGGGGTCGGACTCACTACACCTGTAGTCACCTGATCCGGGGAGCAGTCATGGAACAGCGCCGCGCCGTCGTCGTCGGAGCCGGCATCGGCGGCCTCACCGCCGCCGTCGCCCTGCACCAGCGGGGCTGGCAGGTCACCGTCCTCGAACGCGCCGCCGACCTCGCCCCCGTCGGAGCCGGCATCGGCCTCGCCCCGAACGCGCAGCGCGCCCTCGACGTCATCGGCCTCGGCGACCGCGTCCGTACGCTCTCCGCCTGGCAGGGCGACGGCGGCATGCGCACCCCCGGGGGCCGCTGGCTCGCCCGCACCGACTCCCGGGCGGCGGCCGACCGCTTCGGCGGACCGCTCGTCCTCCTCCACCGCGCCACCCTCGTCGAGATCCTCACCTCTGCCCTGCCCGAGGGCGCCGTCCGCACCGGCGTGCGCGCCACCGTCACCGACCCCGGGGACGATCACCGTCCCGCCCGCGTCACCCTCGCGGGCGCCGGGGCCGGGGGCGGGATCGAACTCAAGGCCGGCCTCGCCGCCGGTCCGGGGGCCGGACCGGCGGCTGGTCCTGGGGCCGCACCCGCGACCGGATCCGCGACCGGATCCGCGACCGCACCCGCGACCGGATCCGCGATCGAACTCGAGGCCGAACTCGTCCTGGCCGCCGACGGCATCCACTCGGCGACCCGCCGCACGCTCTTCCCCGACCACCCCGGCCCCCGGTACTCCGGCGCCACCAGCTGGCGCGTCGTCGTCCCCGCCCCCGCACGGGCCTTCGCCCCGCACGAGACCTGGGGCGCCGGCCGACTCTGGGGCAGTCAGCCCCTCAAGGACGGCCGGGTCTACGCGTACGCCATGGCCGTGGCACCCGCCGGCGCCCACGCGCCCGACGACGAGCGGGCCGAACTCCTGCGCCTCTTCGGCGACTGGCACCACCCCGTCCCCGAGATCCTCGCCGACGTCGCCCCCGACCGGATCCTGCGGCACGACGTCCACCACCTGCCCGACGCCCTGCCCGCCTTCCACCGGGGACGCGTGGCCCTGCTCGGCGACGCGGCGCACGCGATGATGCCGAGCCTCGGCCAGGGCGGGAACCAGGCCGTCGAGGACGCCGTCGTCCTCGCCCACCACGCCGGTGCCGCCCCCGACTTCCTGCCGAGCCGCGCCCTCGCCGCGTACACCGCCGACCGGCTGCCGCGCACCAGCGCCATCGTCCGCAAGGCCGCCCGCACGGGCGCGATCACCATGCTCTCCGCCCGCCCCGCCGTCGCCCTGCGCGCCGCCCTCGTCAGCGGCGTCTCCCGCTTCGGCCCCGGACTCGTCCTGCGCGGCTTCGACGGCATCTGCGACTGGCACCCGCCTGTCGAGGCGGGCCGGTCCACCGGGGAGGCGCACCGCCCCCGCGTAAGCTGACCAGCGCGAACGACCCGTCCGATCGGCCGGGACCGGTGAACGACGACAAGGGAGATCCCGTGAAGGTTGGCTGCATCGGACTCGGCGACATCGCGCAGAAGGCCTACCTTCCCGTCCTCTCCACCCTGCCGGGCGTCGAGCTCCACCTCCAGACCCGCACCCGCGCGACCCTGGACCGGGTGGCCGACACCCTGCACCTGCCCGCCGGACAGCGCCACGGGGACCTCGACTCGCTGCTGTCCACCGGACTCGACGCGGCGTTCGTCCACGCGTCCACCTCCGCCCACGCCGAGATCGCCACCCGGCTCATCGACGCCGGCGTCCCCACCTACGTCGACAAGCCGCTCGCCTACGAGTACGCCGACTCCGAGCGGATCGTGGAGCTTGCCGAGAAGCGCGCGGTGTCCCTCTCCGTCGGCTTCAACCGGCGCCTCGCCCCGAGTTACGCCCAGTGCCTCGACCACCCGCGCGACCTGATCGTGATGCAGAAGAACCGGATCGGGCTGCCCGAGGACCCCCGCACCTTCGTCCTCGACGACTTCATCCACGTCGTCGACACCCTGCGCTTCCTCCTCCCGGGCGAGATCGAGCACGTCGACGTGCGCGCCCGGCTGCGCGGCGGACTCCTGCACCACGTCGTGCTCCAGCTCTCCGGGGACGGCTTCACCGCCATCGGCATGATGAACCGGATGAACGGCTCCACCGAGGAGGTCCTGGAGGTCTCGGGCCAGGACACCAAGCGCCAGGTCCTCAACCTGGCCGACGTCGTCGACCACAAGGGCCAGCCGACCGTGCGCCGACGCGGCGACTGGGTCCCGGTGGCCCGTCAGCGCGGCATCGAGCAGGCCGTCCTCGCCTTCCTCGACGCCGTGCGCGAAGGCCGGGTGCTCAGTGCCCGCGACGCCCTGCTGACCCACGAACTGTGCGAGCGCGTCGTCACCGAGAGCCTGGCCCAGGCGTCCTGAACACGCCGGAGACCCCGGCGGCGGACACCGCACCGACCACCGCGAGCGCACCGTACAAGGGCCAGTCGCCCCAGCGGACATAGGCCGTCGTCGTCCCCGACAGCGGCAGTTCGCGCACGACGACGGCACTCGCCTCGGTGCCGAGCGCCGGGCCGATCCGGCGCCCGTCGGGACCGTACGCGGCACTGATCCCGGTGAGCGTCGCGTGGACGACGGGCCGACCCGTCTCGGCCGCCCGCAGGGCCGCGAGCGAGGCGTGCTGGGCAGGCGCCCAGCTGTCCTGGAAGGTACTGGTCGCCGACTGCACGACCAGGAGGTCGGCGCCGTCGCGGGCCAGTCGGCGGCTCATGTCCGGGAAGGCCGACTCGAAGCAGACCAGCGGTCCGACCCGGAGCCGGGCGGCGCCCGCGTCCCGGGCCGGCAAGGACATCACCACCGGCTCGGTCCCGCGCCGCCGGTCCTCGTCGGCGGCGCGGCCGACGGACGTCACCCAGCCGAGGAGACCGCGTGCGGGGAGGTATTCGCCGAAGGGGACGAGCCGCATCTTGTCGTAGCGGTCGCCGGTGAGCCCCGCCGGGCCGACCAGGACGGCGCTCTTGTGGATGCCGGGACGGTCGGCACCCCGTGCGTCCACGTTCACCAGGAGCGGCGCGTCCACCGCGCGCGACAGCGCGGCGAGCCGGGCCGCGAGCACCGGGTCGCCCGTCGGATCGGCGCCCACGCCGCTCTCGCCCCACACGACCAGGTCGAGCGGCTGCCCCGCGAGGGAACGGGTGAGCACCTCGGCCCGCGCGAGGCGCAGCTCGGGCCCGTCGGATCCGCCGAACACCCCCGGCTGTACGAGGGCGACCCGTACCGTCCCGGTCTCGCGCGGGACCGGCACGCCCCAGAACGCCGTCCCCGCCACCAGGGCGCAGGCCGCGAGCCCCGCGACCCCGACGGAACGCGGCCCGGGCGCCGCCACCAGGAGGACCACGGCCGTGTTCACGGCCACCACCAGGAGGCTCACCAGCCACACCCCGCCGACCGAGGCGAGCCGCAGCGCCGCCGGGACCTGCCACTGGCTCGCGCCGAGGAGCCCCCACGGTCCGCCGAGACCCTCCCAGGACCGGACCAGCTCGACCAGCAGCCAGCCCGAAGGCACCGCGAGCAGCGCCGCGGCCGCCCGGAGCGCCGACGGGGTGTTGCCGAGCAGCGCCCGTACGAGCCACCCCCAGGGCAGCCACAGCAGGCCGAGCAGCGCGGCGACCGGCAGGAGGAACACGTGCAGGCTCGGCAGCAGCCAGTGGTGCAGGGCCAGCACGAAGCCGATGCCGCCGAACCAGCCGTCGAGACCGGCGCGGCGGGCCCCCGGTGCCGTACGGATCAGCAGCAGCCACGGCACGAGCGCCAGGTACGCCCACCACCAGAGTCCGGGAGCGGGGAAGGCGAGCGCGGGCAGGGCGCCGCAGCCGACGGCGAGTACGGAACGGCCCGCGGCGCGGCGCGCGCTCGGGCCGCCGCCGAGGCCCTCGGCACCTCCTCGGTCGCGGCCCGCACCCCGGCCCGCGCCCCCGGCCCGGCCTTCGCGGCGGCTCCCGAACGGACCACACATGACGTGCCTCCCGTCGCTTCCTCCAGTGTCCGCGCTCCGGCACTCCAGGGTCCTCCGCGGAGCGGCCCGTGGCCCGCGAGCAGTGGATCGCCGGCGTCGTGCGCCAGGGCGCCAGGGCGTCCGGGCGTCAGGGCGTCCGGGCGTCAGGGCGTCCAGGCGTCCAGGCGTCCGGGTGTCCGGGCGTCCAGGCGTCCGGGTGTCCGGGCGTCCGGACGTCAGCGGTGGTGGCGCCACCGTTCGTCGACGACGACCGAGTGGAGGCGCCAGCCGTCGGCGGTGCGCCGCGCCGTGAAGGCGTAGCGCCCGCCGCAGACGAAGTCCTCGCCGGAGGCGAAGCGCATCGGGTTGACGTAGTCGGCGCGGACGTCCGCCTCGTCGCCCGGCTGCGGGTAGCCGCCCGGTTCCCGGAAGAGGACCCGCCGGTTCACGATGAGGTGTTGGCGTACGGGGAACAGGGTCATCGTCTCGGCGAGCCAGTCGGCCACCTCGGCGACCGGCCCCTCGATCCCGCCCGACCCCCGGTAGTCGGCCCGGCCGCCCGGACCGAACAGCGCCCGGTAGGCGGCCCAGTCGGCGTCGTCCACGGCCGCCGCGTACCCGGAGACCAGGTCGTCGACGGCGAGTCGGTCCATCACGGTCGCGAGGTCCACGCGCTGCGTCATCGGTTCAGTGTCGGGCAGCGGGCGTCCGGGGCCAAGGGGCGTGCGCCGGGGGAGTTCCGGAGCGCGGTCATACTGTCCGACATGCGCGTGAACATCGATCCCGACCTGAGCGACGGCCCCTCCTTCTACCGGCTGCTCACCGCCACCGTCGTACCCCGGCCCATCGCCTGGGTCTCCACGACGTCCGCCGACGGCACGGACAACCTCGCCCCGCACTCCTTCTTCACCATCGCCTCGGTCAACCCCCCGGTCGTGCAGTTCACCTCCGTCGGCCGCAAGGACTCGCTGCGCAACGTCGAGGAGACAGGGGAGTTCGTCGTGAACCTCGCCCCCCAGGCCCTCTTCGAGCAGATCAACGCGACGGCGACGGACTTCCCGCGCGGCATGAGCGAGTTCGACGCGTGCGGGGTCGAACGCGAGCCCAGCCTGCGAGTGAAGCCGGCGCGCGTCGCCCAGTCGCCCGTCGCGCTCGAATGCGAACTCCACAGCACCCTGCGCATCGGCGACTCGACGGTCGTCTTCGGCCGCGTCGTCCACGCGGCCGTCGACGAGTCGGTCCTCGTCGACGGTCACCCCGAGATGGCGCTGATGCGGCCGCTCTCCCGCCTCGGCAAGAACGAGTGGGGCACCCTCGGCGGCATCGAGGAGATCGCCAGGGTGCCCTACCGGGCGTAGAAGGCGTTCAGTAGAAGGCGTTCAGTAGAAGGCGTTCAGGCGTCAGCCCGCGGACTCGCCCGCGTGGGGGCTGAGGGTGTCGGTGCCGACGAGGATGAAGAGCAGGATGCCGAGGAGGATGCGGTAGATCACGAAGGGCATGAAGGACTTGGTGGTGATGAACTTCATGAACCAGGCGATGACGGCGTAGCCGACGCCGAAGGCGATGATGGTGGCGAAGATCGTCGGGCCCCAGGAGACGTGTCCTTCGCCGGCGTCCTTCAGTTCGAAGACGCCGGAGGCGAGGACCGCCGGGATCGCGAGCAGGAACGAGTAGCGGGCGGCGGCCTCGCGGGTGTAGCCCATGAGGAGGCCGCCGGAGATGGTGGCGCCGGAGCGGGAGACGCCCGGGATCAGGGCCATCGCCTGGCAGAAGCCGTAGATCAGGCCGTCCCGTACGCCGAGGTCCTTGAGGGTCTTGCGCTCGCGGACCACGCGGTGGCGGCCGCCGATCTCGTCGCGGGCGGCGAGCCGGTCCGCGACGCCGAGGACGATGCCCATGACGATGAGGGTCGTCGCGATCAGTCGCAGGTCGCGGAAGGGGCCCTCGATCTGGTCCTTGAACGTGACGCCGAGGACGCCGATCGGGATCGAGCCGACGATCACCAGCCAGCCCATCTGGGCGTCGTGGTCGGAGCGCATCGCCTTGTCGGTGAGCGAGCGGAACCAGGCCGAGACGATCCGGGCGATGTCCTTGCGGAAGTAGATGAGGACAGCGGTCTCCGTGCCGATCTGGGTGATCGCGGTGAAGGCCGCGCCCGGATCCTCCCAGCCGGCGAAGGCGGCGGTGAGACGGAGGTGCGCGCTGGAGGAGATGGGAAGGAACTCCGTCAGCCCCTGGACGAGCCCGAGGATGAACGATTCGAACCAACTCATGGGGCTAGGGCCGTCCCGTATGTACGTGTGCGGTCAGAAGGTCGAGCGCAGCGTACCGTCCCAAGATGACGGGCCGGTGATCAGGCCTCGCCCCCGCCCGCGGCGGTCTCCACCGGGCCGGTCGTGGTCCAGCCGGGTGACCTGACGTGGTGGCTGAGGCTTCCGCGGTCGGCCTCGCCGCCGCAGTGCGCGCAGACGAGCCGGGGGCTGAGGACCTCGCCGCAGTCGTGTTCCAGGACGACGGGCCGGGCGTCCGCGTTGAGGTGGCGGTCGCCCCAGGCCATCAGCGTCACGAGGACCGGCTGGAGCTCCGCGCCCGCCTCCGTGGCGCGGTACTCGTAGCGGGGGGGCCGCTCGTTGTACGGCACCTTCTCCAGGATCCCGGCCTCGACGAGCCGCTTGAGGCGGGCGGTGAGGATGTCGCGGGGCGCGCCCGTGTTGCGGGCGATCCGGTCGAACCGGTACACGCCGAGGGAGACCTCGCGGAGCACGAGGAGCGCGTACTTCTCGCCGACGAGCGCGAGGGTGTCGGCGATCGAGCAGGGGCGGGGGGAGGCCTTCATGGGGTCAGCCTAGGACAGCGGCCGAGCAGAGGGTTTGGAAAGTGGACCCTAGAACCGACAAGAGGGTTTGAAAATCCAACTCACCGGGTTAAGTTACCGATGAGTGTCGGTCCACCTCTCCAACCCAGGAGCCCTGTCATGCGTGACGCCGTCATCGTCGAAGCCGTCCGGACCCCGATGGGGAAGGGCAAGGCGGGCGGAGCCCTGTCCCACGTCCACCCCGTCGCCCTCCTCTCGCACACCCTGCGCGCCCTCGTCGAACGCAGCGGCATCGACCCCGCGCTCGTCGACGACGTGATCGGCGGCACCGTCGACCAGGTCGGCGAGCAGGCCATGAACACCACCCGCTACGCCTGGCTCGGTGCCGGGTTCCCCGACTCCGTGCCCGCCACCACCGTCGACCGGCAGTGCGGCTCCTCCCAGCAGGCCGTCCACTTCGCCGCGCAGGGCGTGCTCTCCGGGGCCTACGACATCGCCATCGCCTGCGGCGTCGAGTCCATGAGCCGGGTCCCGATGTGGTCCAACGTGCCGCCCGGTGCCGACCCCTTCGGGCCCGGAGTCGCCGAGCGCTACCCCGAGGGCCTCGTCCCGCAGGGCGTCAGCGCCGAACTCATCGCCGCGAAGTGGTCGATCGGCCGCGAGGCCATGGACGCGTTCGCCACCGGGTCGCACGCCAAGGCGGCCCGCGCCTGGGAAGCGGGACTGTTCGACGACGAGGTCGTCCCGTACGAGAACGTCCGCCGCGACGAGTCGGTGCGCCCCACGACCACCCCCGAGATCCTCGCCGGCCTCCGCCCCGCCTTCGAGGACCCCGCCTTCACCGAACGCTTCCCGCAGATCGACTGGTCCGTCACCGCGGGCAACAGCAGCCCCACCAACGACGGCGCCTCCGCCGTGCTCGTCATGGCCGCCGACACCGCCCGGAGCCTCGGGCTGCGCCCCCTCGCGCGGCTCCACGGCTTCGCCGTCACCGGCTCCGACCCGCTGCTCATGCTCACCGGGGTCATCCCCGCCACCGAGAAGGTCCTGCGCCGCACCGGCCTCGACCTCGCCGACATCGACCTCTTCGAGATCAACGAGGCCTTCGCCGGCGTGGTCCTCGCCTGGCAGCAGGAGACCGGCGCCGACCCGGCCAAGGTCAACGTCCACGGCGGCGCCATCGCCCTCGGCCACCCCCTCGGGGCCAGCGGCACCCGCCTCACCACGACCCTCGTCCACGCCCTGCGGGCGCGCGGTGCCCGCTACGGCCTCCAGGCCATGTGCGAGGCGGGCGGCCTCGCCAACGCGATGATCGTCGAAGCGCTCTGACGTCCGGTCCCGCGCGCGTCCCGACGGCTCAGCGGACGCCGCCCACCGGCTCCGGCTCCGGCTCCCGTTCCCGGGCCGGAACCGGAGCGCGCAGTCCGTGCCGCTTGCGCCAGGCCACGACCGCCCCGCCGAGACCGGACAGGACGATGAACCCGGCCGAGAACAGGAAGGCCGGCGAGCCCGGCGTACCGGCCTGGGCGCCGGCCACCACGTACGCCGCCGTGTTCGGCACCGAGCCGAGCGCTGTCGCCAGGAGGAACGGCACGTACCCCATGCGGGAGACCGCCGCGCAGTAGTTGGCCGCCGCGAACGGCACACCGGGGAACAGCCGGATGGCCAGCATCGAACGGAAGCCGTGCCGGCTCAGCTGTCCGTCCGCGGCCGTCAGCCAGCGGCCGCGCAGCAGCGGCCTCAGCGCGTCCTGCCCCAGGAACCGCCCGAGCGTGAAGGAGATCCCCGCCCCGAGGACCGTCCCCGCGACCGCGGCCGTCAGGCCGAACGCCGAGCCGAAGAGCGCTCCCGCCGCCAGGTTCAGCACCGGCCGCGGTACGAAGGCCGCCGTGCAGACCCCGTACGCGAGACCGAAGAGCACCACCGCCCCGGCACCGCTTGTCTGCGGCGGCCAACCCGAGGCGAGCAGCCGCTGGGGTTCGTAGAGCACCACCAGGGACGCCGCCGTGAGCAGCAGCAGCGCGAGCACGGAGAGTCGCGAGCGGGGCGAGAGGAGGGCCCGGGAGCAGCGGACGGCGAGGGAGCCCGGCGGCCGGGGGACGGGGGCGAGCATTCGGGGAGAGTAACGGACGCGTCCGTATGATCGCCGTAATGTGCGTCATGTCCGTCCGGGCGGCCCGGAGTGCCGTACTCCGGGCCGCCCGGGGAGTGCCGTGACCGAGAGGGCCCCATGACCCACCCCGCCCCCACCACCGGCGTACCCGTCGGCCCGGTGCCGCCCGACAGCGCCCTCGCCGACACCGTCCTGGAGCGGCTCACCACCGTCTACCCGGCCGCGGGGAACCCCTTCCGGGCGCAGGAGATGGTCGCCTACATGAAGGGCGTGGCCCCGTTCCTCGGGGTGCGCACACCGGAGCGCCGCGCGCTCTCCCGTACCGTCCTGGACGGCACCCCGCGCCCCGACGAGCGCGACTGCGCGGCGATCGCCCTGCGGTGCTTCGCCCTGCCCGAGCGCGAGTACCACTACTTCGCCGTCGACTACCTGCGCCGCCATGTGAAGCGCTGCTCCTCGGGTTTCCTGCCCGTCGCCCGACGGCTCGTCACCACCGTCTCCTGGTGGGACACCGTCGACCACCTCGCGGCCCATGTCGTCGGCGGTCTCGTCGCCGCCGACCCGTCCCTCGCGGCCCGCATGGACGAGTGGATCGAGGACGACGACCTGTGGGTGGCCCGCACGGCGCTCCTGCACCAGCTCCGCTTCAAGGACGCGACCGACGTCGACCGGCTGTTCTCCTACTGCCTGCGCCGCGCTGCCGACACCGACTTCTTCCTCCGCAAGGCGATCGGCTGGAGCCTGCGCGAGTACGGCAAGACCGCCCCCGCCGAGGTCCGCGCCTTCGTCGCCGCGCACGACGCGCGGCTGTCCCCGCTCTCCGTCCGCGAGGCCCTCAAGAACCTCTGACCGCACCCTGCCGCGTCCCGGCCCAACAGCGGTGCCACACTGGGCACATGACGCGGACGGAGAAGCGGACGGCGCTGGTTCTCGGGGCGGGCGGGCTCGTCGGTGCGGGATGGGAGACGGGGGTCCTGCGGGGGCTCGCCGACGCCGGTGTCGACCTCGGCACGGCGGACCTGATCGTGGGCAGCTCCGCGGGTGCGGTCGTCGGCGCCCGGATCGCCGCCGGTGACCGGAGTCTGGACGAGCTGTACGCGCGGCAGGTGAGCGGCGAAGTCACCGAGCCCGCCGCCCGCTTCGGTCCGGGGCTCGTGCTCCGGTACGCCCTCGCCGTCCTCGGCTCGCGCACCCCGGAGGCGTACGGACGGCGGCTCGGGCGGCTCGCGCTACGGGCCCGCACCGTGGACGAGGCCGCCCGCCGCGCGACCGTCGGCGAGCGGCTCGGCGGCGTCACCGACTGGCCCGGACGGCTCCTGGTCACCGCCGTCGACGCGGAGAGCGGTGAACTCACCGCGTACGGCGCCGACAGCGGCGTCCCGCTGGTGGACGCCGTGACCGCCAGCTGCGCCATCCCGGGCGCCTGGCCGCCGGCCACGATCGGCGGGCGCCGGTGGATCGACGGCGGGATCCACTCCACCGCCAACGCCCATCTCGCCGCCGGACACGACCGGGTCGTCGTCATCGCCCCGAGCGCGCGGGGCAGCAAGGTCGTCCTCTCCCCGGCCCGGCAGGGCGCCGACCTCGCGGCCGGGGGCGCCCGCGTCGTCGTGATCGTTCCCGACGCCGCGTCCCGCGCCGCGTTCGGCGGCCGGGTGCTCGACCCCGCCCGCACGCCCGCCGCGGCCCGTGCGGGGAGGGCCCAGGCGGCCGCCCACGCCGAGGCGGTCGCCGCCGTCTGGACCGGCTGACGGCCCGGGCCCGGACGCCGGCCCGGCTCCGGACACCGGCCCGGCTCCGGACACCGGCACAATGAGGGTGTGAACGAGCACATCCCCGTCATCCGCCAGGTCGACCAGGGCACCGCGCGCCTCATGCCCGATGTGGACCGGGAGCGGGCGTGGATCCTGACGGTCGACGACGCGCCGCAGTCGTACGTGGACCTGGACGATCCGGCGTACCTGGAGTTCGAGTACGCGCGGCGCCTCGCCCACGTCGTCGACGGCGCGGCCGTGGAGGGCGAGCCCCTGGACGTTCTGCACCTGGGCGGCGGAGGCCTCTCCCTGCCGCGGTACGTCGCCGTCACACGGCCCGGCTCGCGGCAGGACGTCGTCGAGGCGGACCGCGGCCTCCTCGACCTGGTCGCCGAGCACCTGCCCCTGCCTGCGGGCTCCGGGGTCGCCGTGCACGGAGCGGACGCGCGCGGCTGGCTGGAGGCGGCGCCCGGCGCGTCGGCCGATCTGATCGTGGGCGACGTCTTCGGGGGCTCAAGGGTGCCGGCGCACCTCACCTCCGTGGAGTACGCGCGCGAGGTGCGGCGGGTGCTGCGGCCCGGCGGCGTCTACGCCGCCAACCTGGCGGACGGCGCGCCCTTCGCGTTCCTGCGCTCCCAGGTCGCCACGTTCGCCGCCGTCTTCCCCGAGCTGGCGCTCGTCGCCGAGCCGGCCGTGCTGCGCGGCCGCCGCTTCGGGAACGCCGTCCTCGTCGCCTCCGGCCGCGAGATCGACACCGCGCACCTCGCGCGCCGGGTGGCCGCGGACGCCTTCCCCGCGCGCGTGGAGCACGGGGCGACCCTGGACCGGTTCACCGGGGACGCGGAACCGGTCAGGGACGCCGGGGCCGTACCGTCACCCGTTCCCCCGGACGGCGCCTTCGGCATCGGCTGAGGGTTCCGGCGCGGCGCCCGCGACCTCCTGCGTGTGCGGACGCCGGGTCAGGTTCCGCACGTCCGGCACCAGCAGGACGAGCGCGGTGACGATCACCATCAGGGCCGCCGCGCCCCACAGCGCGGTGCTGCGGCCGAAGGCGGACTCCGCCGGGCCTGCGAGCGCGGTGGACAGCGGCAGCAGGGCCGTGGAGCCGAACCAGTCGTAGGCCGTGACCCGGGACAGTTTCTCCTCCGGGATCTCCTGGTGCATGGTCGTCATCCACGAGACGCCGAAGACCTCGATGGCCATGCCGCTGACGAACATCGCCACCGTCAGTCCCGCGGCGTCCAGCGGCACGGCGAGCGCCGCCGAGGGCAGCGCGATCGGGAAGACGCACAGGGTCCCGACGAACAGCAGCCGGCGGGGCTTCCAGCGGGTCATCAGGACGGCGCCCGCGACGGTCCCGACGCCGTACGCGGCGAGCGCGAGGCCCCAGGGGCGCGAGCCGCCCAGGTGGTCGCGGGCGACCAGCGGTCCGAACACCGAGTCGACCGCGCCGATCAGGGCCACCACCACGGAGAACTGGGCGACGATCGACCACAGCCAGGGGCGTCCGATGAACTCCTGCCAGCCTTCCCGCAGGTCGGCGAAGAGGCCGGCGCTCGGGGCGCGCTCCGGGACGCCGCGCACGTCGAGGAAGGCGCGGAGGCCGCCCGCCACGGCGAACGCGAGCGCGTCGATCGCGAGGACCCAGCCCGGACCGATGAACGCGACCAGCGCGCCGCCGAGCGCGGCCCCGCCGATGCTGGCGCCGTGCATGGCCATCCGGTACACGGCGAAGGCCCTGCTCGCCTGCTCGCCCGTGACGCTGGCCATCAGCATGGCCTCGGCCGCGGGGTTGAAGAAGGCCTGGCCGGTGCCGCAGAGCGCGGTGAGCGCCATCATCTGCCAGATCTGCGCCTCGCCGGAGAGGACGAGTGCCGCGAAGACGGCCTGCGATACGCAGTTGAGGGCGTTGGCGGCGACCATCACCCGGTGGCGGGGTATCCGGTCCGCGACGGCGCCGCCGATGAGCAGGAAGAGGACGAGCGGGAGGAAACGCGCCATCGCCACGAGTCCCACGTCGCCCGGGTCGCCGCCGGCGTCGAAGACCGCCCAGGCCGTGGCGATCAGCGCGCCGTTCGCGCCGAGGTTGGTCACGACGGTGGCGGCGGTCAGCAGGATGTAGTTGCGGCCCGCCCATTCGGGGCGCCGGGTGGGGGCGCGGCCGGGGGAGGCGGGGGAGTCGGCGGGTTTCGTCACTCCGGGACTATCCCTGCCGCCTCCCCCTCCTGCCAAACCGATAACCGGACGCGGCCGGTGCGGATCCGGACGGATCCGGACGGAGCCGCCCGGGACCGGAGCCGATCCGTCAGGAACCGGAGAGCCGGACCGTGGAGAGGATCTGCTGGATGGTGGCGTCGGGCAGCTCGTCCTGGACGCCGTCCGCGGCGTAGAGCACCCAGGTGCTGAAGTCGCCCGCCGCGTTCTTGAACGTGAAGGCGATCGACTTGCCGTCCGTCTCGCACTTGTTGCGCTTCTTGACGTTCGGCGCCGTGGCGGTCGCCATGTGTCCGGTGAGACCGGACTTGGTCGTGTACGGCACGGGCTTGGTGATCTTGATGGTGCTCTGCGGCATGTGCTGCGCGTAACCGCCCCACACCCACGTCCCCGCCTCGCTGCGCGCCGCGTCGGAGGTGCTCTTGGCGCCCTGACCGCCCTTGGTGCCGGCGGTGCTCAGGCCCCAGGTCTCCTCGGTGCCGTTCTTGTCGGTGTCGAAGGTGCACCACTTGCTCTTGTAGCGCGCGGGGCTGGACATGGTGACGAGCGGGGTGCCGTCGTTCTTCTTCTCGTCGTCGAAGTACGTGATCATGCCCGTCTTCAGCACCTCCCACTCGGGCGGTACGTCGAAGAGGGTGCCGTACTTCGGGTTGAAGACGACCTTCCAGCCCGGGATCGTCGGCTGCTGGGCAGCGCCGTCGCGGGGGTTGTCGAGCGACGGCGAGGTGCTGGGCGTGGCCGTCGGGTCCGTCGGCACGCCGGCCGTCACGGTCGGCTTCTTGTCGTCGGCGTTCGGCGTCTTGTCGTCGTCCTTGCCGAGCACCAGGTAGCCGGTGACGCCGGCCGCGACGACCACCGCGGTCGCGGCGACGATCGCGACGAGCGTCGTCTGCTTCTTCTTCCCGTCGCCGGGACCGCCGGGCTGTCCCGGGGCCGGCACCGCGTACTGCTGCGGCACCGTCGGCTGCTGGTACGGGTTCGGCTGTCCGTAGCCGGGCTGCTGGGCGTACCCCTGCTGCGGATACGTCGGCGGCTGCTGCGGGTACCCCGGCTGCGCCGGCGGCTGCTGCGGGTAGCCGGGCTGCGTCGGCGGCTGCTGGTACGGGTTCGGCTGCTGGTACCCCGACTGCTGGTAGGGGTTCTGACTCTGGTCCTGCGGGTTCTGCTCGCCCCCGGGCGGCTGCTGTCCTGGCCACATGGTCGGTAACCATAGAGGTGTGGGGCCGGTCGGACCACGAGAGGGATGGCCAACGCTGCTACTGGTGGGTAACATCACGGCCATGAGCGCAGACCAGATGACCGTCGGCGAGATGCTCGCCGCCACGGTCCCCATGGCCGGAACCCTCAACCTGGAGTTCCTGGAGACCACCGCCGAGCGCGCCGTCGTCCGCCTGCCGGACCAGCCCGCCTACCACAACCACGTCGGCGGCCCGCACGCCGGAGCGATGTTCACCCTGGCCGAGTCCGCCAGCGGCGCCATCGTGCTCGCCGCCTTCGGCGACCAGCTGACCCGCGCGGTCCCGCTCGCCGTCAAGGCCGAGATCGGCTACAAGAAGCTGGCCATGGGCGTCGTCACGGCCACCGCCACCCTCGGCCGCCCCGCCGCCGAGGTCGTCGCCGAACTCGACGCCGGCCGGCGCCCGGAGTTCCCGGTCCGGATCGACATCACCCGCGAGGACGGCGCCGTCACCGGCGAGATGACCGTCCTGTGGACCCTCCGCCCGAACGCCTGACGGAGAACCCCGCGCGCCGCCCCGCACCCCCTTCCGGGTGCGGGGCGGCCGTGTTCCGGGCCACGGGCCCGGAATCGGGCGATCCGGCACGCATAGTGCGCTCAGGGCACGGACGCACCCGGCCGGGCCCGCACCCCGCGCGAAGGAGCCACCGCGTGTCCGACGGACCGTCGCCCGACCACGCCCCCACGTCCCCGCCGGACGGCCCCGCGACCCGCCCCGGCCCCGCGCGCCGGCGCGCCCGGCTCTCACAGCGGGCGCTGCTCCTGGCCCTCACCGGCGGCGCGGCGCTCGCCGCCGCGGCCCCGTCCGCCGTGGCGGCCCGCCGACGGGACCGCGCGGAGCCCGCGGCGCGCGCCGAAGCCGCCCGCGTCGACGGACTGCTCGCCCAACTCACCCTCGACGAGAAGGCGTCCCTCCTCCACGGAGCCGCCGACCCCGCGAGCCTCGGCCAGGCCGGGCACGTGCCCGGCGTGCCCCGGCTCGGCATCCCCCCGCTCCGGCTCGCCGACGGTCCCGCCGGGATCCGGGTGAAGCAGACGGCGACGGCCCCGCCCGCGCCCGTCATGCTCGCCGCGGCCTTCGACCCCGGCCTCGCCCGCGCCTACGGGCGGGTCGTCGGCCCCACGGCGGCCGTGCCCTTCGTCAGCGGGGGCGGCAGCGCCCACGTCGTCCCGGACGCGGCGGCGAGCCCGCTGGACGCCATCCGCGCCAGGGCGGGGGAGGGCGCCACCGTCGCCTACGCCGTCGGCGAGGACCTCTTCGGCCGGCCGCTGCCCGCGCTGACGCCTGCCGTCGACCTGGAGGGCGTACGCGTCGCCGCCGGCGCCACCTGGAGCCGTACGGTCCCCCTCACCGCCACCGACCCCGACGAGTGGACCTTCCTCGTCCACTACAGCGGCGCCCGTCCCACCGTCACCCTCGACGGCACCGAGCTCTTCCCGGTCGGGGAGGGCGTCGCCGAGTACTTCGCCGGCGGCCTCCTCGGACGGGCACCCGACGGCCTCACCGTCCGCCGCGTCACCCGCCGCCTCGCCGCGGGACCCCACGACGTGAGGATCACCGCCCGCGGAGGCCCCGCGGGGCAGCTCTTCAGGCTCCGCGCGGTCACCGGCGCGACCCGTGCCTCCGACGTCGCCGAGGCCGTGCGGACCGCCCGCGCCGCGCACAGCGTCGTGCTCTTCGCCTACGAGGACGCCACCGAGGGCCAGGACCGGGTGAGCCTCGCCCTCCCGGGCCACCAGGAGGCCCTGATCCAGGCGGTGACCGCCGCCAACCCCCGTACCACCGTCGTCCTCAACACCTGTCGGCCGTCACCATGCCGTGGCTGGACCGGACCGCCGCCGTGCTCCAGATGTACTACCCCGGGCAGGAGGGGGCGGCCGCCACGGCCGCCGTCCTCTTCGGCGACGCCGACCCCGGCGGCCGCCTCACCCAGACCTTCCCGGCCTCCGAGGACCGTCACCCCACGGCGGGCGACCCGCGCCGCCACCCCGGCGAGGACGGCGTCGAGGAGTACGCCGAGGGTGTCCACGTCGGCCACCGCTGGTACGAGGCCCGGGGCGTCACCCCGCTCTTCCCCTTCGGGCACGGCCTCTCGTACACCACGTTCGGGTACGAGGACCTGTCGGCCGCCCCGGCGGCCGACAGGTCCGGCGGGCTCGACGTGACCTTCACCGTCCGCAACACCGGCCGCCGCGCCGGTATCGAGGTCGCCCAGGTGTACGTCGGCCCCTCGCCCGACCTCACCGCGCTCGGCGTCGACCAGCCGCGCGCGGCGCTCGCCGGCTACCGGCGCCTGGAACTCGCGGCCGGCGAACGGCGACGGGTGACCGTCGCCGTCACCGCCCGGATGCTGTCCTCCTGGGACACCGCACGGCACGACTGGACCCTCGGCACCGGCCGCCGGACGCTTCGGGTGGGCGCGTCCTCGGGTGACCCAGGACTCACGGCGGACGTCGAGGTCGGTCCGTCCTGACCGGATAGGCTGCCCGGGCGTGCCCGACGCGGTGCACGCCGGGCGGCCGACACGGGAGGAACCGCGTTGCACGTGCAGGAATGGCTGGAGACGATCCCCGCGGTGGCGATCTACGCCCTGGTGGGAGTGGTGATCGGCCTGGAGAGCCTGGGCATCCCGCTGCCCGGCGAGATCGTGCTCGTGAGCTCGGCGCTGCTCGCCTCTCAGCACGGCGAGATCAACCCCTACGTCCTCGGCGCCTGCGCCACCGCCGGCGCGATCATCGGCGACTCGATCGGCTACGCCATCGGCCGCAAGGGCGGCCGGCCACTCCTCGCCTGGCTCGGGAAGAGGTTCCCCAAGCACTTCAGCGAGGCCAACATCGCGCTCGCCGAGAGCTCCTTCCAGAAGTGGGGCATGTGGGCGGTCTTCTTCGGCCGCTTCATCGCGCTGCTGCGCATCTTCGCGGGACCGCTCGCGGGTGTCCTGCACATGCCGTACTGGAAGTTCCTCATCGCCAACGTCTTCGGCGGCATCCTGTGGGCGGGCGGCACCACGGCCGTCATCTACTCGGTCGGCGTCGTCGCCGAGGCCTGGCTGAAGCGCTTCTCCTGGCTCGGCCTCGTCCTCGCCGTGCTGATCGGCGTCGCCTCGATGCTCGTCGTCAAGAACCGCGCCAAGAAGGCGGCGGCGGCGCGCGCGACCTCCTCCGAGGCGGAGCCGGTCCCGGTCGCGGACTGACCCCGGAGCGTACGCGCCGGAGGGCGGCACCCGGAGACGGGCGCCGCCCTCCGGCGTACCGGGGCTCAGGCCTCGAAGGCCTCGGCGTGGCCCTTGGCGAGCAGCAGGTACATCTCGGCGTTCAGCTTGATGCCCGCCTTCTCCTCGTCGGTGAGCGGACGGCGCACCTTCGCCGGCACGCCCGCCACCAGCGAGCCCGGCGGGATCTCCATGCCCTGCGGCACCAGCGCCTGGGCGGCGACGAGCGAGCCGGCACCGATCCGGGCCCCGTTGAGGACCGTCGCGCCCATGCCGACGAGCACGT
Organism: Streptomyces wedmorensis; assembly: GCF_000716445.1. Lineage (GTDB taxonomy): Bacteria > Actinomycetota > Actinomycetes > Streptomycetales > Streptomycetaceae > Streptomyces > Streptomyces wedmorensis. The sequence continues at coordinate 406,899 of NZ_JNWK01000005.1, read as the reverse complement.
CGTCCTCGATGACGCAGCCGTGCACGGTCGCGTTGTGGCCGACGGTCACCCGGTCGCCGATGGACACGGGGAAGCCGGGGTCGACGTGGACCGTGCTGTTGTCCTGGATGTTGGAGTCCTCGCCGATGGAGATGGGTCCGCAGTCGGCCCGCAGCACCGTGTGGTACCAGATGCTGGCGCGGGCGCCGAGCGTGACCTCGCCGAGCACCACGGAGGTCGGGGCGGTGAAGGCGGTCGGGTCGATCAGCGGCTCCTTGCCGCCCACACCCTTGATCAACGCCTCTGTCATGGTTCGCTCCTGATCGTCAGCCGTCGTGTCGCGCCCGGTGGACACCTCGGCCGCAGCCTATTGCGTGCTCATGACGGACATCACAGCGCACCGCACTGATCAGGTACGACGGCGCCGACTACGGTGGCCGGGTGCCCAGGAACAGAAACACGTTCTCATCCCTCGCCGCCTGGCGGCGCCGGGTCGTCGCCCGTGCCGTGCAAGGCGGCTGGCGCTGGGCGCAGCGGGCCGGTTCCGTCACGGCCGAGCATCCCGGGCGGCTGCGGTTCCGCCGACTCGGCGCGGGCACCCGGCTCGCCTTCCCGCAGGGCACGGTCTTCGGCGAGCGGTGGATCGAGATCGGCGAGTGCTGCATCATCGCCGAGCAGGTCACGCTGACGGCGGGCATGCTGCCGGACCTCGACCTGGGCACGGAGACCGTCCTGACCCTCGGCGACGGGGTGGTCCTCGGGCGCGGCAGCCACGTCATCGCCGACACGACGGTGACGATCGGCTCGAACACCTACTGCGGCCCGTACGTCTACATCACCTCGACCAACCACAGCTACGACGACCCCGACGAGCCCATCGGCCGCCAGTGGCCCCGCTCGGAACCGGTCTCGATCGGCCCCGGCTGCTGGCTCGGCACGGGATCGGTGATCCTGCCGGGCGCGCGGATCGGCCGGAACGTGGTCGTCGCGGCCGGCGCGGTCGTCCGCGGCGAAGTGCCCGACCACTCGGTCGTGGCGGGCGCCCCGGCCCGGGTCGTCCGCAGCTGGGACCCCGAGAAGGGCTGGCAGCCGCCGCTGCGGACCCCGACCCCCAGGCCGATCCCGGAGGACGTGACGCCGGAACAGCTCGCCGCGCTCGCGGCCTGGGAAGCCGATCAGGCGGCCACGTCCTCCTAGGGCCTGTCCGGAAAGTCCCGCCTGGCTCGCGGGCAGACGGCGCTGCTTTCCGGACAGGCCCTAGGGGTGGCTGGGGGAGCGCTCGCTCCTACCGGGCGCTGCGGCTGGTGAACGCCTGGGCGCTCGCCAGTCGCTCCGGGGCGAACGCGTCGATCGTCCCGGCCCCCTGACCAGGGGTGTCACGCCAACCCCGCAGCTTGCGGGCCACGCCGCGCACCTTGGGGTGGGTCGGCGCGAGGGCCAGCTCGAAGTGCGACTCCTGGGGCGATGCCAGGTCGCCGCCCCAGGCGACGACGCCGTCCAGCTCGGCCAGGATGTCCCGCACCACGACCTGCTCGTGCGCGTACAGCCCGCCCCGTACGCCCAGCGGGTAGGCGTACGAGCGGATGGCGATGGCCGAGCCCGACAGGTAGTTCGACTCGTGCGGCCGGCGGACGGAGCGGGACGTGGTGTGCCCCGTCACGTCCCCCGTGCGCAGTTCGTCGATCTCGTAGTGGAAGCGACGGGCGACGTGGAGCAGGATCGTCGCGGCGTCGCCGCCGGCCAGGCGTACGGTGAGACCGCTGCCCTCGATGGGGTGCGCGGCGGCCTCTTCGAGGATCTTCCAGCCGTTGGCCGAACGGCTGCCGCGCCAGGTGGTCGGCGTCGGCTCCGGGCCGGCCTGCGCGCCCGGCGTGGCGGCTGCCGCCGGGGTCAGGTCCAGGAATCCGAGTGCGGCCGCGCCGGCCACACTTCCGGCGGCGCCGAGCACACGGCGTCGGCTCAGATCGTTCATGACGTGCCCTTCTTCTCGGTACGGCTTCGGGTGACGGCCAGTCGTATCGCGTAGGCCAGGCAGACGAGCGCCACGGCGGGAAGCACGACCAGGGTCGGGTTCACCCAGGCCGGGACCAGGTCGTACCCCGCGTTGCACTTGTCGTGCAGCGGGAACCACTGCGTGTACTCGTCGAAGTTCGCCCGGCGGTAGGCCCGGTCGTAGGTCTGCCCCGCGTTGTTGCAGGCCTCCTCCGGGTCGAGCGACGCCCCGGCCAGGGAGCCGATGAGGTACGTGACCCCGGTCGCCACCAGCAGGAGCAGCGCGCTCCAGACGAACCAGCCGGGGCTGCGGCGCCAGGTTCCGGCGAACAGCGGACGGAGCCAGAACACGAACGCGACGAGGAGGGGGATGAGGACCGGAAGGAGGAGGATCACCATGGGGCAAGCCTGCACGTCCCCCGCGGCGGCCCGGCGCTATCGCGCCACCTCCCGGCCGCCGCGCCCCTCGTGATGTCCGCGTCTATCGGGCGGCCCCCCGTTGTGACGCCCGCTGCGCCGCCTGCTTGCGGTAGGTGGCGAGGTTCTCCTTGAACTGGGCGGCGAGGCTGTTCTCCAGGCCGATCAGGGAGAGCTGGCGATCGGTGAAGCCCTGGCAGAAGAGGGCGAGCTTCTCCGTGTTGCCCGGGAGCAGGACGTAGTCGGCCGGGAGGGCGGCGCCGGCGCCCGTGATGAGCGCGAGCCGGGCCGCGTTGACGGTGACGTCGGAGGGGCCGGCGAGGACGTCCCAGCAGCAGGCGCGCGCGTCGGTGGCGTTCCCCCAGCGCCGGTCGAAGTGGGTGCGGAAGCGGGTCAGGCCGCCGCCGCCGTTGTAGTGGCCGTTCATCCAGGCGACGATGTCGCCGCCGCCGGCGACGTACTTGGCGAGCAGGTAGCCGTCGACGTCCTCGATCATGTCGGTGTAGCCGAAGCTGGAGACGACACCGGGGACGGCCAGTTTGGCCTGGGTGAACGTGAGCGGCGAGGCGTACTCGTCCACCGAGTTCCGCCAGTTCGCCCAGAAGGTCATGATGTCGCCGCCCCAGCCGGCGATGTCGCCGCCCGTGGACTCCTTCTTGTCGGCCGGGTCGGAGTTCTCCAGGAAGCCGTTCGCCGTGGCCATCAGGTGGGTGGCGTCGAGCTCGTAGCCCGTGATGGGGTCCGTGAAGGAGTTCTGCACGTACTCGCCGCGGGCGTTGCAGTACGACACGAAGCCCTCGTCGTAGCTGTCGGCCAGCCACCACCACTGCAGGCCCTGGTACTTCTCGTGACGGATGTACTCCATCACCAGGCGGCTCGCGTTGGTCCCGACGTTGTTCGCCGACTTGTAGGCGTTGGCGTGGTTGAGGAGCCGCTGCACGTAGGCGATGTACGCGTCGGCGGGACCGCCCGTGTTGTTGACCGAGCTGACGCCGGGCTCGGCCCCCACGCGCCAGACGTCCCGGTCCAGGTCGAAGACGTCCGCGCCGTTGGTGACCTGGAACTCCTTGATCTGGTTGATGGCCCAGTTGGAGGGCAGGGGGTAGCCGAGGTTGCCGGAGAAGCCCCAGGACATGCCGGACACGAAGGAGAAGCGCGCCCCGGTCTTGGCGGTGACGTTGATACAGACGTTGCGGGAGCCGTAGACGCCGTGGAAGTACTTCTTGCCCCTGCTCGCGAGGCCGGCCACCACGCCGTTGAAGTAGGCCACGATGCCCTGCGGCTGGCCGTCGATCTCCCACTGCTGGGCGTCGTAGTCGACCGCGAAGTAGATCGTCGTGCCCCGGTTGAAGCCGTACCCGGAGGCCAGGTCGTGTGCGTTGAGGGCGTGCTGGAAGCCCTGGGTGTACGTGAAGTCCGACAGCTGCCGCGCGTTGTCCTGGTAGATGGGGAAGACCCGCAGGCCCTCGCTGAAGATGGTGTTCAGCTCGCCGGGCTTGATCTCCTTGTCGAGGGTGGACCCCGGCGGGTCGTACAGGTAGCGGCCGACCATGCGGTAGCCGTTGTCCCACAGCCAGCGGGCGCGGGACGGGGTGATCTCGAACCGCGTGTCCGAGGCGGTCGCCTTCCGGTCCGCGTTCCCCATGGACACCAGCAGCTGAGCCCAGGTGTCGAACTCGCCCACGCCGTAGTTGGCGTCGCCCTGGCTGTACAGCTGGGAGAACGTCTGGAAGATCTGGACGAACTCCTTCGTCTTCGAGTCGAAGGTGCTCTTGAAGGTGGTCCGGACCTCCTCGTCGTTGAGGCCGCGCAGGATCACCGGCTCGTTGAAGACGCAGGCGGCGGTGAAGAGCTCGACGAAGATGCCGGAGCTGCCCTCGCGCACGGTGCGGGTCTTCAGGCCGGCCTGCGTGCCGGGGCCGAAGTTGCCGTTGGGGGTGAGGCCCAGTTCGTACTGGATGGCGATCACCAGGGACTTCTGCACGTCCCGGGAGTAGATGCCGTCGCACGGGCCGATCGAGTAGGCGTCCCGCTGCCAGTAGCGGCCGTTGAGCCACTGCTGGATGTTCCGGATCTTCTCGGTTCCCCCGGCCACGACGACGTACGCGTCCATGTTCAGGATGCACTTGAAGATCTTGGGCGTGACCGTGCCGCCCGCGGTGCCCATGCCGCCGTCGGGGAGGCCCATGTTGACGCGGAGGGACTTGACCGCCTCCGTGGTGACCGCGCCGAACTCGCCGAAGCCGTTGGCGCCCCAGTAGCCCTTGCAGAACAGGCCGTGCTGGATGATCCGCACGATGTTGGCGTTCTTGTTCCAGCCGAAGCCGATGTCGCCGAGCGCCTGGAGCTTGCTCATGGTGGTGGGGCCGAAGCTCGCCACCACCGGGGAGATGCCCAGCTCGGTCTGGAGACCCATGATCAGGGAGTTCATGGTCGACCAGCCGGTTCTGCCGTCCTCCGGGCAGCGCACGTAGCCCGCCACGGAACCGTACGTCGCGTTCACCCATTTCTGGGCGTCAAGCACCTTCTCGTCCGCCACTGCATTCCCCCAAGGTTCTCTGCTCACGCAGGGTCGCCATGCGTCGCGACACCGGTCGGCAGTTCTGGAAAGAGCCCCGTGAAACTAAGCCGGTTCCGGTGGCGCTGAAAAGGGGGATCGGGCCCAGCGGTCGTCGAGCAACTCGTGTTGCCCATCGCGGAGTTGAGGACAACCCTGATGTGTCAGGGTTGTTACTCGGCCACTCGCCCGCAGGGATCCTCACGGCCGGTCGCCGGGGCCTGCGGTGCGGCCGATGCCCGTGGGGTGCGGCCGACGGGCGGATGCCGTGCGGTCCCGCGGCGCGGTGCGTGGGGGTGATTCAGGCCAAGTCGCGGCGACCCGTACGTGCTTGCGAAGCCGACGTGGAGCACCAGTCCGGTGCGGTGTGATGTTGGTCACTACCGACTCCAGCGCGAGGATTTCCCCAGGGGGTGTCCTCTCGATCGGGCCGGCTCAGGGGCGTGCCGGGCGACGCGAGGCCGGCCTGATCGGCGAGGCGTCGCTCAGCCGGTCGCGAGCAGGACCGTGCCCACGAGGGCGAGGCCCGCGCCCGCCGCCTGGACCGCGCGGAGGCGTTCCTTCAGGACGCCGCGGGCCGCGAGGGCGGTGACGACGGGGTAGAGGCCGGCCAGGACGGCGGCGACGGTGACCGGGCCCTGCTGCGCCGCGATCGCGTACGTGCCGTTGGCGGCGACGTCGGCGAGGCCGACGAAGGCGAGCGCCGGGAGCGCGGCGCGGACGACCGCTGGGCCGCCGTCCGGGAGGGCGCGACCGCCGCGCTTCACCGACGCGTACAGGGCGCCGCCGCCCACCAGGACGTTGGTGACGCGCTGGACGAACAGGGCGAGGAAGAGGCCGGTCACGGTCGTGGAGGCCTCGGCGATGAGCGCCATCACCGAACCGAAGCCGAACGCGGCGACCAGTGTCAGCAGGACCGCCTGGCGCTGGACGGGCGCGCCGCGCAGTTCGGGGCCGCCCGCGAGCACCACGCCGAGGATCGCCACGCCGATGCCGGCGAACTGGAGCAGCCCCGGCCGGTCGCCGACGAGGAGGCCGACGGAGACGGGGACGACCACGCCGAGCGAGCCGAGCGGGGAGACGACGCCCATGGGGCCGAGCGCGAGCGCCTTGTAGAAGGCGAGCATGGCCGCCGGGCCGACGACGCCGGCCCCGACGGCGTACCAGAGCTCCGGTCCCGCCTCGTTCCACGCTCCGGTGGCGAGGACGATCGCGCCGAGCACGAGGGCGGCGATGATCTGGGAGACCACGACGACCGTGAGGGCGGGGATCCGGCGGGTGAGCAGTCCGCCGCCGAAGTCGGCGAGGCCCCAGAGCAGGCTGGTGGCCAGGGCGAACAGGGCGGTCATGGATCCTCGCAGTCGCGTCGGCGGGACGCAGTACAGTTCAGTGAACAATCGGGTGCACCTCACCGTAGTTCAGTTCATTGAACTCTGTCATCCAGAATATTGGACGGAACGTGTCGGACCTCGACCAGCTCACGCAGTCGCTCGCCCGGAACCTGAAGCGCTGGCGCAAGGAGCGGGGCTTCACGCTGGACGCGCTCGCCGCACGCGCGGGGGTCAGCCGGGGCATGATCATCCAGATCGAGCAGGCCCGCACGAACCCCAGCGTGGGCACCACGGTGAAGCTGGCCGACGCCCTCGGCGTCTCCATCACCACCCTCCTCGACTACGAGCAGGGCCCCCAGGTCCGCCTCGTCCCGCCCGGCCAGGCCGTCCGGATGTGGTCCACCTCCACCGGCAGCCACACCACCCTGCTCGTCGGCACCGAGGCCCGCGGCCCGCTGGAACTCTGGTCCTGGACCCTCATGCCGGGCGACGGCAGCGCCTCCGACCCGCACCCCGACGGCACGACCGAGCTCCTGCACGTCACCGCCGGCGTCCTCACCCTCGTCGTCGACGGCGAGGAGCACACCCTGCCCGCCGGCACCTCCGCGGTCTTCGAGGCCAACGTGGCACACGTCTACCGCAACGACGGCGCCGAACCCGCCGAGATGACGATGGCGGTCTCCATCCCACCCGTACGCTGAGACGGCCACCCGCCGCCAGGACCCGCGTTGTTAGCGTGGCCCGCATGCGCGCACCCATCGGAGACTTCGACGACGCCCGGCCCGCCCCCGACCACCTCGACCTGCTCATCGACCCCGTCGCCGCGGCCGTCCGCGCCTGGACGGGTCCCGTCCCGGCCGACCGGCTGCTGTACGTGGACACCGATCCGGACATCGCCGACACCGCGGTCTTCGTGGAGCACTACGGGCCCGCGCTGCTCGACGCGTCCGCCAACTGCGTGGTCGTCGCGGGCAGGAGGGGTGAGACGACGACGCTCGCCGCGTGCGTGGTGAAGTCGGCGACCAGGGTCGACGTCAACGGGGTCGTACGCAAGCACCTCGGCGCCCGCAAGGCCTCCTTCGCGCCCATGGACACCGCGACCGGCGAGACCGGCATGGAGTACGGCGGCATCACCCCCGTCGGCCTCCCCGCCGCCTGGCCCCTGCTCGTCGACGCCGCCGTGATCGACACCGAATGGGTCCTGATCGGCAGCGGCCGCCGCCGCGGCAAGCTCATCCTGCCCGGCAAGGCCTTCGCGCAGCTGCCGGGCGCGGTCGTCCTGGAGGGCCTCGGCGTCCCCGTCGGCTGATCCCGGCGGCGGTACGGAAACGGCCCCGCCGGGCGCCCGGCGGGGCCGTCCCCTGAGGTCAGCCGAGGCGGGGGATCTCGATCGCGGGGCAGCGGTCCATGACCATGTCGAGGCCGGCCGCGCGGGTGCGGGCGAAGGCGTCGTCGTCCATCACGCCCAGCTGGAACCAGACCGCCTTCGCGCCGATCGCCACCGCCTCGTCGGCGATGCCGCCCGCCTGGTCGCTGTTGACGAACACGTCGACGACGTCCACCGGGAACGGGACGTCGGCCAGGGACGCGTACCCCTGCTCGCCGTGGACCGTCTCCGCCTTCGGATGGACCGGGACGATCCGCTTCCCGAAGCGCTGGAGGACCGCCGCCACGCCGTACGCCGCCCGGGCCTGGTTCGAGGAGAGCCCCACCACGGCCCAGGTGTCGCCGGTGGACGTGAGGATCCGCCGCACCGCCTCCGCCGCGGAGTACGCGGCCGGCTCGCCCGCCTCGGTGGTCGTCGTGTCGACACTCATCGTTACTGCTGCCTTTCCTCGGAACGGCCCGTCCCCGATGTGAACGAGCCGCGTGACGCGGTGATTCCCGCCGCGCCCCCTCAGGAGTCCCAGGCGAGCCGTTCGGCCTCGCGCGGGGCCTCGACCAGGGACGGAGTGCCCGGGCCGAAGGTCATGACCGGGCGGGCCGGGTCCCAGGCGCGCCAGCCGGGGTCGCCGGTCGCGGCGAAGGCCACCCAGGCGGCGTGCATCGCCGTCGCCAGGCCCTGCGGCGCGTCGGGGCCCGTCAGGGCGCGGGTCTCCGGCCGGTCGAGCGTGTCGAAGACGAAGCCGAGCTCCAGCGCGTGACAGGCGCCGAGGCCGAGGACCGGGGAGCGCCAGGCGAACTCGTACAGATACGTGCCGCCGGGCGCGCCGGAGCGCAGCCGGGCGTCCGCGAGCCGGTTCAGCGGGATCCGGAGCAGCTTGTCCGTGGCGAGCGCACCGAGCACCTCGCCCGGCTTCTCGCCGGTGCGGCCCGCGCGGTACACCCGGGCCGTACGCGACGGCACCCTCGTCTTCCACAGCACGAGCCGCTGCCCGACGGAACCCACCCGGTCGACGGTCCCACCCGGCACGAACCAGAGCCGGTACTCCTCCGTGGTCGTGCCCATCAGGACGTCCACCCCGTCCGAGGCCCCGGCGGCGAGCGCCTCCGCCGGATCGCGCGGCAGCACCTCGCCGTCGACCGCGATCTGGAAGGAGTGCCCGCCCGTCAGCGGCGAGCCCTTGCCCGTCACCTCCGTCTGCGCCGCGAGCAGCCGCTCCCCGTCCACGCGCGCGAGTGCCTCCGCCGTCGCCGCCACCCCGAGCCGCGCGGCCACCGCCTCCGTGGTCCGGCGCGCCCGGTCGAGCGGCAGGGCCATCGGCGCCCCGCTCTGCAGCACGGCCCGCCGGAACAGGCCCCGGGCGAGCGGGGACGCGAGGAGCGCGGCGATCGAGATCGCGCCCGCCGACTCGCCGAACACCGTCACCCGGTCCGGGTCGCCGCCGAAGGCCGCGACGTTCTCCCGCACCCACGCGAGCGCGGCGATCTGGTCACGCAGGCCCAGGTTGGCGGGCGCGTCGGGGAAGACCCCGAAGCCCTCGATCCCCAACCGGTAGTTGACCGAGACGAGGACCACGCCGTCACGGGCGAAGGCGGTGCCGTCGTAGACGGGCACCGAGGAGGAGCCGTGGACCAGGGAGCCGCCGTGGATCCAGACCATCACCGGACGCCCGCCCTCCGGCGCGTCCGGCGCCGAACCCCGCCACGGGGCCCACACGTTGAGGTTCAGGCAGTCGTCGCCCGCCACCTCCGGGTCCGGAAGCAGAGCGTCCAGCGGCGGCGCGTACGGACGCTTCGGTGCCGTCGGCCCGAACGCCGTGGCCTCCCGCACCCCCTCCCAGGGGCCGACCGGCTCCGGGGCGCGGAAGCGCAGCGCCCCCACCGGGCCCCGCGCGTAGGGCACGCCGAGGAAGGAGGCCACCCCGTCCTTCAGGGCGCCGCGCAGCACGCCGCCGCGGGTGCGGGCCTCGGGACCGTACTCCGACATCGATTCAGGCCTTTCTCACGGTCGACGGTGACGAGACGGTACGGGGCGGCTCAGGTCCTGTCCGGCCCCGGGCCGCCGGACACGCCCGCACCGCCCGTCGCCAGCGCGCGCTTGAGGACCTTGCCCGTCGGGCCGAGCGGCAGGACGTCGACGAAACGCACGATCCGGGGGTACTTGTGGCGGCCGAGCCGCTCGCGGGACCAGTCGACGAGCTCGTCCTCGGAGAGCGGGGCCGCGTTCTCCCGGCGTACGACCACCGCGCACACCTCCTCGCCCTTCGTCTCGTCGGGGACGCCGATCACCGCCACCTCCGAGACCGACGGATGGCGGACGAGGACCTCCTCGACCTCGCGCGGGTAGATGTTGAAGCCGCCGCGGATGACCAGGTCCTTCTTCCGGTCCACGATCCGCAGGAAGCCGTCCTCGTCGCGGGCGCCCAGGTCCCCCGTGCGGAACCAGCCGTCCACGACCGCGGCGGCCGTCGCCTCCGGGTCGTCGAGGTACCCGGCGAACACGTTGTGCCCGCGCACCACGACCTCACCGACCTCGCCGTCCGCGAGCAGCCGGACCTCCCCGTCGACGGCCGCGTCCGCCACTCCCACCTCGACCCCCCACACCGGATGCCCGACCGTCCCCGGCCGGCGGCCCAGGTGCGGCTGGTTGAAGGTGGCGACCGGCGAGGTCTCCGTCAGGCCGTACCCCTCCAGGACCTGGGTGCCGAAAACCTCCTCGAAGCGCTCGAGCACGGCGACCGGCAGCGCCGCCCCGCCCGACACGGCGGCGCGCAGGGCCGCCGGGCGCAGCTCCGAGCCCGCCGCCGCCTCCACCAGGGCGTGGTACATCGTGGGCACGCCCATGAAGACCGTCACGCCCTCGTCGGCGAGCACCCGGAGCGCGGCGGGACCGCTGAACCGGGGCATGAGGACGAGCGTCGCGCCCTGCCGGAGCGTCCCGTTCATCGCGCAGGTCTGGCCGTAGCTGTGGAAGAGCGGCAGACAGCCGAGCACCACGTCGCCGGTGCCGAGAGCGAGCAGGTCCTGAGCGGTCACGGAGGCGTTCATGACGATGTTGAGGTGCGTCAGGAGGGCGCCCTTGGGGCGGCCCGTCGTCCCGCTCGTGTAGAGGATCACGGCGGTGTCGGAGGCCTCGGCCGGCTCCGGGGCGGCCAGCGGCTCCGCGGCCGACGGCGCCCCCTGGAAGGCACGCACCCCGGCGGCCCGCGCCGCCTCGTCGGCCACCGCCCAGAGCGGCCCGCCGCTGACGATCCCGACCGCGCCGCTGTGCTCCAGGACGTGGCGCACCTCGTCGGCGACGAGCAGCGCGTGCACCGGCACCACCGTCGCACCGGCCGCGAGCGCCCCGTAGTACACGCGGAGGAACTCGGTCGTGTTCGGCAGCAGCACGGCCAGCCGGTCGCCCGGCTTCACACCGGCCTCCCGCAGCCCCGCGGCGCAGCGCAGCGACTCCGCCCACAGCTCCCCGTAGGTGAGCCGGGTCGCCCCCTCGACGACCGCGATCCGGTCGGGGAAGTGGCGGGCGGACTCGCCCAGCACACCGGCGACGCTCAGTGACATGACACGCTCCAGGGACACGGAGTGGACGACGCCGCGGACACCGCTCAGGGACCCGGAGGCGAGGCGCCGCCGACCATCGGCTGACACGGCACAGAATCCGCCGCGACCCCGCCCGCACACCATGTGCAGACGCCCACCATGTGAGGGACCGAGCTGGGCAGCGGCCCCACCGTCCGGCCCGACCCGTGGCATTCGCCAAATCCCGGGGCTACGGTGCCTCGCATGACGCACAGCTCGGCCGCACCCGGCGAGTCCGCGGGGGCGCGCTCCGGCGGAAGCCACACCCCCCTGGGCGGCGCCGGAGGCTCCGGCGCGCTCCGCCGCTCCCTCGCCACGACGATGCTCGCCGACGTCGACCGGCTCACCGACCGCGCCGTCGACGACATCCGCGCCCACTCGGGCACCTACGCCTCCGGCGCCCCCGTCACCCGCGAGGACCTCTGGGAGATCTGCCGGGACAACCTCCTGCGCGCCCTGGAGGACTTCGGCGGCCTCGACGCGACCGGCGGCGACTTCGAGTGGGCGGCGCGCGAGACCGGCCGCCGCCGCGCCGAGCAGGGCGTGCCGCTCGACACCGTGCTCCAGGCCTACCGGCGCGGCGGCCGGGTCCTCTGGCAGGTCATGTCCGAGCACCTGCGGGTCAGGGCCGGACGGGAGTCCGACAGCCGCGACATCGAGCTCGACATGGCGAGCGGCGTCTGGGAGACCATCGACCGCTACTCGGTCGCCATGGCCGACGCGTACCGGATCGCGCAGCTGGAACTGCAGAGCCGCCAGGACACCCGGCGCGTCGCCCTCTTCGAGGCGCTGCTCGACGGCCGCGCCGACGACCCCGCCGTCGCCTCGGCCGCCGCGGCCGCGCTCGGCGTCCCGGCGGTCGACCGGTACGTCGTCGTGGTCGCCGCCCAGGACCCGGCCGCACCGCCGCACCTCGCGCCCGCCCTGGAGGCGCACGGCATGTGGTCGTTCTGGCGGCCCCGCTCCGGCCGGTACGCCGGCGTCGTCCGGCTGCCCCGCCGCGTCACGCCCCCGGGCCGGCCCGCGCCCGGGCCCGCCGCCGCCGATCCGGCGGTACGGACCCTCCTCGCGGCCCTGCGGGAGCGCACCGGGGCGACCGCCGGCGTGTCCCCGGAGTTCGAGCGGCTCTCCCAGGCCGGCCGCGCCCTGCGGCTGGCCGAGCAGACCCTGCGTACCCTGCGGGCCGGCAGCGGCGAGGTCGCGGGCTTCGACGCGCGGCTCGCCGAGGTCCTCCTCAGCGGCCGCACCGACATCGCCGAGCGGATCGTCACCGTCCACCTCGGCCCCGTCCTCGCCACCGGCGGCGAGCGGGCCGCGCTCCTCACCACCCTCCGGGCCTGGCTCGACCACGGCTGCTCGGCCTCCCGGGCCGCCGAGCAGCTCTACTGCCACCGCAACACCGTCCTCAACCGCATCGGCCGCATCGCCGAGCTCACCGGCCGCTCCAGCGAGTCGGGAGAAGCCCGGCTCGGTTGGGCCCTGGCCCTGCGCGCACTGCCGTACGCCGGCCGCGCCGCCGCCCCCGAAGCGGCCGCCTCGGAGCGCGACGCCGACGGAACGTAGGCTGGCCGGATGCAGGAGCAGTACCGCACGCTGGCCCACGAGGGCGTGCACGAGACCGAGATCAACCGCTCGCGCTTCCTCTGCGCGCTGGCGCCCGTCGCCGACGAGCGGGAGGCGCAGGAGTTCGTCGCGCGCATCCGCAGGGAGCACCCGACAGCCACCCACAACTGCTTCGCGTACGTCCTCGGCGCCGACGCCTCCGTCCAGAAGGCCAGCGACGACGGCGAGCCCGGCGGCACCGCCGGCGTCCCCATGCTCCAGATGCTGCTCCGCCGCGAGATGCGGTACGTCGCCGCCGTCGTCACCCGCTACTACGGCGGCGTGAAGCTCGGCGCGGGAGGCCTCATCCGCGCGTACGGCGGCGTCGTCGGCGAGGCCCTCGACGCGCTCGGCACGGTGACCCGGCAGCGCTTCCGGCTCGCCACCGTCACCGTCGACCACCAGCGGGCGGGCAAGCTGGAGAACGACCTGCGCGCGACCGGCCGCGCCGTCCGTGACGTCCACTACGCCGACGCCGTCACCATCGAGATCGGCCTCCCCGACGGCGACGTCCCCGCCTTCCGCGCCTGGCTCGCCGACACGACGGCGGGCACCGCCGTGTTCGAACTCGGCGGAGAGGCGTACGGCGACGCGTGACACGCGCAACCTCCCCGGCGTACGCACGGGCGTCCTCTCCCGGTCGGCCCCGGCCACCCCTCCGGCCGGGATAGCGTGGAGGCCGCACACGACGGGAACGAGCGGCGAGGAGCGGCGCACATGCGGGGTGGGACGGCATCGTGAGGCTCCTGCACACCTCGGACTGGCACCTCGGCCGGTCCTTCCACCGGGTCGGCCTGCTCGACGCGCAGGCCGCCTTCCTGGACCACCTCGTGGCGACGGTCCACGCGCACGAGGTCGACGCGGTCCTCGTCGCCGGGGACGTCTACGACCGGGCCGTGCCCCCGCTGCCCGCCGTCGAGCTCTTCGACACCGCGCTGCACCGGCTCGCCGGGGCCGGGGTGCCCACCGTCATGATCTCCGGCAACCACGACTCCGCCCGTCGCCTGGGCGTCGCCGCCGGACTCATCCAGCGGGCCGGCATCCACCTCCGTACCGACCCGGCCGGCGTCGGCACCCCCGTCGTCCTCGCCGACGAGCACGGCGAGGTCGCCCTCTACGGCCTGCCCTACCTCGAACCCGCCCTCGTGCGCGACCGGCTCGGCGCCGCCAAGGCCGGCCACGAGGCCGTGCTCGCGGCGGCCATGGACCGGGTCCGCGCCGACCTGGCGACCCGGCCCGCGGGCACCCGCTCGGTCGTCCTGGCCCACGCCTTCGTCGCGGGCGGCGAGCCCAGCGACAGCGAGCGGGACATCACCGTCGGCGGTGTCGCCGCCGTTCCGGCCGGGATCTTCGACGGCGTGGACTACGTCGCCCTCGGCCACCTCCACGGCAGCCAGACCCTCACCCCACGCGTCCGCTACTCCGGCTCCCCCCTCGCGTACTCCTTCTCCGAGACCGACCACCGCAAGACGATGTGGCTGATCGACCTCGGCGCGGACGGGACGATCACCGAGTCCGTACGCCTCGACTGCCCCGTCCCGCGCCCCCTCGCCCGCATCCGCGGCCGGCTCGACGACCTCCTCGTCGACCCCGCGCTCACGCCCCACGAGCAGGCGTGGGTCGAGGCCACCCTCACCGACCCGGTACGGCCCGCCGAGCCCATGGCCCGGCTCGCCGAGCGGTTCCCGCACACCCTGCACCTCGTCTTCGACCCCGAGCGGACCGCGGACGACACCGGCGCCTCCTACGCCCAGCGGCTCCGGGACCGCAGCGACCAGCAGATCGCGGAGGACTTCGTGGCCCATGTGCGCGGCGGCGCCCCCCTCGACGGGGCCGAACGGACCGTCCTGTACGGCGCGTTCGACGACGTACGGGTCGACACGGCCGAGCGGGAGGCCGGCCGATGAGGCTGCACCGCCTGGAGATGACCGCGTTCGGGCCCTTCGCCACCACCCAGTCCGTCGACTTCGACGCCCTCTCGTCGGCCGGGCTCTTCCTCCTCCACGGCCCCACCGGCGCCGGCAAGACCTCCGTGCTCGACGCCGTCTGCTTCGCGCTGTACGGCAGCGTGCCCGGCGTCCGCCAGACGCCCGGCACCTCGCTGCGCAGCGACCACGCCGCCGTCGGCACCTCCACCGAGGTCCTCCTCGAACTCACGGTGGGGGAGCGGCGCCTGGAGATCACCCGGCGCCCCGCCCAGCAGCGCCCCAAGAAGCGCGGCGGCGGCTTCACCACCGAGAAGGCCCAGACCTGGCTGCGCGAGTACGACTCCGCCACCGGCGAATGGGCCGGCCTCAGCCGCTCCCACCAGGAGATCGGCGAGGAGATCACCCAGCTCGTCGGCATGAGCCGCGAGCAGTTCTGCCAGGTCGTCCTCCTCCCGCAGGGCGACTTCGCGAAGTTCCTGCGCGCCGACGCCGAAGCCCGGGGCCGCCTCCTCGGCCGCCTCTTCGACACCCGCCGGTTCGCCGCCGTCGAGGAGCGGCTCGCCGACCTGCGGCGTGCCGCCCTCCAGCAGGTGGAGGAGGGCGACACGCGGCTGCTGACCCTCACCCACCGCATGACCCAGGCCGCGAGCGGCCTCGACGCGGCCCGCACGCCGGTCGAGGGCCGCCCCGGCGACCCCGGACTGGCCGAAGCCGCCCTCGCCTGGGCCGCCGTCGCCCGCACCGAGGCCCGCGAAGCCCTCGACATCGCCGCCGTACGGTTCACCGCGGCCGAGACCGGCCAGGCCGCCGCGCGCGCCGCACTCGACGCCGCACACGACCTCGCGACCCGCCAGGCCCGGCACGCCGACGCCCTCCGGCGCCACGCCCGGCTCACCGAACACGCCCCGCAGCGCGACGAACACCAGGCCGCCCTCGACCGGAGCCTCAGGGCCGACCGGGTGGCGCCCGCCCTCGGCCTGCGCCGGGACGCCGAGCGCGAGCACACCACCGCCCACGCGGCCCGCGACCGCTCCCGCGCGCTGCTGCCCGCCGACCTCTCCGACGCCGGGGCCGAGCACCTCTCGACGCTCGAACACCGGCTGCGCAAGGAGCTGGGCGGCCTCGAAGCGGCCCGCCGCGCAGAACGCCGCGCCGCCGTGATCGCCGAGGAGCTGGCCGTCCTGGGCCGGGAGGCGCGCGCCGACGAGGACGCCCTCCAGGACGCGGCGGGCTGGCTCGCCGGCTGGGAACCGCGCCGCGCCGCGCTCGTCGACCGCGTCGAGGCCACGACCGACGCCGCCGCCCGCGCCGAGAACCTCGCGGGCCGCCTCGAACCCGCCCGCCGACGGCTCGCCGCCGCCCGCCGCCGGGACGCCCTCGCCGGCTCCACCCGGGCCGCCGAGGGCCGCCTCGCGGACGCCCGCGAGCGCCGGAACACCGCCCACGAGAGCTGGCTCGACGTCAAGTCCCGCCGCCTGGAGGGCATCGCCGCCGAACTGGCCGTCGCCCTCGTCGCTGGCGACGCCTGCCAGGTCTGCGGCTCCATGGAGCATCCCGCGCCCGCCCGCACCACCGCCGACCACGTCGACCGCGCCGCGGAGGAGGCGGCCTACGCGCTCTACGCCGACGCCGAGGAGGCCCGTACCGCCGCCGAACGCGAGCTGGCCGGCACCCGGGAGGCCTGGTCCGCGGCCCGCGCGGAGGTCACGGCCGGGCCCTCGGCCGCCGCGACGGCCGAGGCGGCGACGGCGCCCGCCCGGGCCGCCTCCGTGGGCGACCCCGCCGTCCCGCACGAGCCCACCGTCGACGAACTCACCCGCGAGGTCGAGGAACTGGCCCGGCTGCACGCCGAGGCACACGCCCTCGCCGCGCAGACGCATGGGGCGCGGGAGGCGCTCGCGCGGGCCGAGCGGGAGTACGAGGAACGGGCCGGCGCGCGGCGGGAGACCGAGCGGCGGGTCGCCGCGCGGACCTCGCGGCGCGAGGCGCTGGACCGGGAGCAGTCCTCGCTCGACGAGGAACTCGTCCGGGGACGCGGCGCGTTCGCCACCGTGGCCGAACACGCCACCCGCCTGGAGCGGCGGATCGCCCTCCTGGCCGACGCCGCCGGAACCGTACGCACCGCCGAACTCGCGGCACAGCGGCTCAAGGAGGCCGACGACCGGCTTGCCGACGCCGCCTACCGCGCCGGGTTCACCACCCCGGACGAGGCGGCCGGAGCGCTGCTCGGCGAGGCCGAGCGCCGCACCCTCCAGCAGCGCGTGGACGCCTGGCAGGCCGAGGAGGCCGCCGTCGCGGACCGGCTCGCCGAGCCCGGCACCGCGGCCGCCGCCGGTCTCCCGCCCGCCGATCCCGCCGCGGCCGGGGCGGCCCACACGGCGGCGGAACGCGCCCTGCGCGACGCCGCCTCCGTCCTGTCCGCCGCGCGGGAACGGGCCGACGGGCTGACCGCGCTCTCCCGCCAGGCCGCCACCGAGGTCCGCCGCCTGGGGCCGCTGCGCGAGGAGTACGACCGGGTGGCCCGGCTCGCGGCCCTCACCGCCGGCACCTCCGCCGAGAACGAGCGCCGGATGCGCCTGGAGTCGTACGTCCTCGCCGCCCGGCTCGAACAGGTCGCCGCCGCCGCGACCGCCCGCCTCCAGCGCATGTCCGCGGGCCGCTACACGCTCGTCCACTCCGACGCCCGCTCGGGCGGCAGGCGGGCCGGCCTCGGACTGCACGTCGTGGACGCCTGGACCGGCAACGAGCGCGACACCGCCACGCTCTCCGGCGGCGAGACGTTCTTCGCCTCCCTCGCCCTCGCGCTCGGCCTCGCCGACGTCGTCACGGACGAGGCCGGCGGCGTCCGGCTCGACACCCTGTTCATCGACGAGGGCTTCGGCAGTCTCGACGAGCAGACCCTCGACGAGGTCCTCGACGTCCTCGACTCGCTGCGCGAGCGCGACCGCAGCGTCGGCATCGTCAGCCACGTCGGGGATCTGCGCCGCCGCATCCCCGCCCAGCTGGAGGTCGTCAAGGCGCGGGACGGCTCGGCGGTGCGGCTGCGGACCGGCGCGGACGCGCTCAGCGGCTGATGGCGCGCCGGGGCAGCGGCGAGGAGTAGACGACGCTCGTCGTCACCGAGCCGAGCGTGGCGATCTTCCCGGAGATCTCCTCCAGGTGCTTCATCGAGCGGGCGGCGACCTTGAGGACGAAGCAGTCGTCGCCGGTGACGTGGTGGGCCTCCAGCACCTCGGGCGTGGCGCCGAGCAGGTCGTGGAACGGCTTGTAGTTGCCGTGCGGGTAGCGCAGCCGTACGAAGGCGAGGATGGGCAGCCCCAGCCGGTCCTGGTCGACGATCGCGGTGTACCCGGCGATCACCCCGGCCTCCTCCAGGCGTCGCACCCGCTCCGTCACGGCGGACGGCGACATCGACACGGCACGGGCGAGCTCGGCGAAGCTGGCGCGGCCCTCCGACTGCAGCGCTTCGAGAATGCGCCAGTCGGTGGCATCCGGGGTGTAATCGGTACTCATGGAGCAGACATTGCAGGGGAATCCCCGGCCGATCAAGTGATCAGCCGGGGATTCTCATGATCCGGAAAGAGCTCTTCGGGGCCCCCTCAGAGGCGCGACAGTTCGTCGACGAGGTCGTCGAGGCCCAGTGAGCCCTGCGAGAGGGCCGCCATGTGCCAGGCCTTCGCGTCGAACGCGTCGCCGTGCGCCGCCCGCGCGTTGGCGCGGCCGAGCAGCCAGGCGCGCTCGCCCAGCTTGTAGCCGATCGCCTGGCCCGGCATCGAGAGGTAGCGGGTCATCTCGCTCTCCACGAAGGCCGGGGGACGGCTGCTGTGCAGCTGGAAGAACTCCTGGGCGAGCTCCGGGGTCCACGTCCCGCCCGGGTGGAACGGCGACTCGGCGGGGATCTCGAGACCCAGGTGCATGCCGATGTCCACGATCACCCGGCACGCCCGCATCATCTGGCCGTCGAGGTAGCCGAGACGCCGCTCCGCGTCGGGCAGGAAGCCGAGCTCGTCCATCAGACGCTCCGCGTACAGCGCCCAGCCCTCCACGTTGGCGCTCACCTTGCCGAGGGTCGCCTGGTACCGGGAGAGCCGGTCGGCGACGTGCACCCACTGCGCGATCTGGAGGTGGTGGCCGGGCACGCCCTCGTGGTACCAGGTCGACACCAGGTCGTACACCGGGAAGCGGGTGGTGCCGTCGACCGGCAGCCAGGTCCGGCCGGGACGGGAGAAGTCCTCGGACGGGCCGGTGTAGTACGGCGCGGCGGCGCCGCCCGGCGGGGCGATCCGGGACTCCACCCGCCGCACGCGGTCGGCGAGTTCGAAGTGGGTGCCGTCGAGCGCCTCGATGGCCTCGTCCATCAGCTCCTGGAGCCAGACGCGGACCGCCTCGGTGCCCTCGATGTGCGTGCCGTGCTCGTCGAGGTGCGCGAGTGCCTCCCAGGGGCCGGCGCCCGGCAGGATCCGCTCGGCCTCGGTCCGCATCTCCGCGAGCAGCCGGTGGTACTCGGCCCAGCCGTACGCGTACGCCTGGTCGAGGTCCAGGTCGGTGCCGTTGAAGTAGCGGGTCCAGCGCTGGTAGCGCTCGCGGCCCACCGTGTCCGGCGCGCCGGCGACGGCGGGGGCGTACACGTCCCGCATCCAGTCCCGCAGCGCCGCCACGGCCGCGGTGGCCTCCTTGCCGGCCGTCGCGAGCTCCGTGCGGAGCCCGGCGGGCAGCGAGTCCGGGCCCGAGGTGGCGAACTCCTCGAACCAGCCGGGCTTCCCGCTCGACCCGCCGGACCACTCGGTGAGCTGGTCGATGAAGGTGGCGGTGGGCCGGGGACCGCCGAAGAGCTTGCGCTCCAGACCGAGTTCGAGGGCGGAGCGGTACCCCTCCAGGGCGGCGGGGACGGCGCGCAGACGGGAGGCGACCGCCGTCCAGTCCTCCTCGGTCTCGGTCGGCATCACCGTGAAGACGATGCGGACGCTGTGCGCGGGCGAGCGCATGTTGCTCACCGCGCAGAGGCCCTCCTCGGCCTCGTGGACGGCGAGTTCGGCCGTCAGGCGCTCGCGCAGCAGTCGGGCGCAACGGCGCTCGACGTCGTCGTCGGCGCCGGGGGTGCGCTCGGCCTCGTCGAGCCGGGCGAGGGTGCGTCGTGCGAGGTCGGCGACGGCGCGTTGCCCGGCGGGCGAGAAGTCGGGCAGCAGTCCGGCGCTCTCTTTGACTCCCAGGTACGTACCGGTGATCGGGTCGAGGGCGATGAGTGCGTCGACGTGGTCGTCGGCGACCTGGCGGGGCAGCGGGCTGCTGGAAGTCTCTGGCATGGGGGCCATCCTGATGCCTCCGGCATGCCCGCGTCACCCTCGTCCGGCTTCAGTCGGCTGACAAGGAGGGGCTCGGTCCGGGCGGCAGCAGCGGCCCGCACTCCCACTGCTGGAAGATCAGCCGGGTCTCGACGCGGGCGACCTCGCGGCGCGAGGTGAACTCGTCGAGTACGAGTCGTTGCAGGTCGGCGGGGTCCGCGACGGCCACGTGCACCAGGTAGTCGTCCGGGCCCGTCAGGTGGAAGAGGGCCCGTGACTCGGGGAGGGCCCGGATCCGGTCGACGAACGGACCGATCAGTTCCCGCCGGTGAGGGCGAACCTGGACGAGAAGCAACGCTTCGAGTCCTCGGCCGAGTTTGGCCGGATCCAGTCGTAGCTGGTGTCCGAGGATCACGCCCGTGCGCCGCAGTCGGGCCACCCGGTCCAGGCAGGTCGAGGGCGCCACGCCGACATCGGCCGCGAGTTCGCGGTAGGTGCTCCGGGCGTCGTTCTGCAGGAGGCGAAGAATGTGAAGATCGATCGCGTCCAGTACGACAGAATCAGCCATCTGCCGAACGTAGCACGGTCATTTTTCGCTACTTCCCGGTATCCGTTCACAGTGCCGCCATGGACGCCATGGACTACGGCCCCTCGGTCACCCCGAGGGCCCTCGCCACCGAAGCCGTGCACGCCGGCCGCGACGACCTCGCCGGACTCGGGCTGCACGCCCCGCCGCTCGACCTGTCCACCACCTACCCCTCGTACGACGCCCGGGCCGAGGCCGCCCGGATCGACGAGTTCGCCACCACCGGCGCCCGCCTCGAAGGGCCGCCGGTCTACGCCCGGCTCGACAACCCGACCGTCGCCCGCTTCGAGGAGGCACTCGCCCGGCTGGAGGGCGCCGAGGCCGCCGTCGCCTTCGCCAGCGGCATGGCCGCCCTGAGCGCCGTCCTGCTCGCCCGGACCGGCCAGGGCCTGCGTCACGTCGTGGCGGTCCGCCCGCTCTACGGCTGCAGCGACCACCTCCTGGACACCGGACTGCTCGGCACCGAGGTGACCTGGACCGACCCGGCGGGCGTCGCGGACGCCATCCGGCCCGACACCGGCCTCGTCATGGTCGAGACGCCCGCCAACCCGACCCTCGCCGAGGCGGACGTCCGGGCCCTCGCCCACTCCTGCGGCTCCGTGCCGCTCCTGGTCGACAACACCTTCGCCACCCCGGTGCTCCAGCGGCCCGTCGAGCAGGGCGCCCGCGTCGTGCTGCACAGCGCGACCAAGTACCTCGGCGGCCACGGCGACGTCATGGGCGGGATCGTGGCCTGCGACGAGGAGTTCGCCCGTACCCTCCGGCAGATCCGCTTCGCCACCGGCGGGGTGCTGCACCCGCTCGCCGGCTACCTGCTGCTGCGCGGCCTGTCCACCCTGCCCGTACGGGTGAGGGCGGCGTCCGCCTCGGCCGCCGAACTCGTCCGGCGGCTCGCCACCGATCCCCGGATCGCCCGCGTCCACTATCCGCGGATCGGCGGCGCGATGATCGCCTTCGAGGTGTACGGGGACCCGCACGACGTCATCGCAGGCGTACGCCTCATCACCCCGGCGGTCAGCCTCGGCAGCGTCGACACCCTCATCCAGCACCCGGCCTCCATCAGCCACCGGATCGTGGCCGAGGGAGACCGGCGCTCCGCGGGCGTCAGCGACCGGCTGCTGCGGATGTCCGTCGGCCTCGAGGACGTCGAGGACCTGTGGCGGGACCTGACCCAGGCGCTCAGCGCTCCGCCCGCCGGACCCCCTCGTGCCACTGCTCCTGCGGGGGCCGGGCTGCCGGACGCGACCCCGAGGCCAGCCGGGCGGTGATCACCAGGGTGCCCTCCTCGATCTGGTAGTCGAGGGGGAGGCTCAGCGCCCGCATGGCCGCCACCATCCCGGTGTTGGAGGACTGCGTCACGGCGTACACGCTGTCGCAGCCGGCTTCCTCGGCCATCGCCACGAGGCGGCCGAGGAGTTCGGAGCCGATGCCGCGGCGCTGCCAGTCGTCCTCGACCATCAGCGCCACCTCCGTCTCGTCGCCGTCCCACAGCAGGTGGCCGAGGGCGACGAGACGGCCGGAGGTCGTCTGCACGGCGAGGGTGCGCCCGAAACGGGGGCTGAGCAGGTGGTCCAGGTACCGGTCGGCGTCGCCCACCGGGCCGTGGTAGCGCAGTCCGAGGGTGCGGGCCGAGCAGCGGTCGTGCATGGCCCGCGCGGCGACCAGGTCGCGCTGGTCGGCGCGGCGGACGGTGATCTCGTTGCCCTCGGGCAGGGTCAGCACGTCCTGGCCGCGCGGGACGCGCGGTCCGAGCCGTGCGTCGAGCTCGACGAGCGCGCGGGCGCGCGCGAACTCCGTCGGGGTGAAGGGCAGGTAGGGCCGCTCGACGATGATCGTGCCGCCGTGCGGGTCGCGCAGGCGCATCACGGTCTCCTCCAGGACCCCCTCGACCGGGGCCTGTTCGCCGATGGGGCGGCCGGTGAGCGAGACGGCGGGCACGGAGTGGAGCGTGCAGCGGCCGAGCAGCTGGCGCAGCGCGAGCGGGAGTTCGGCCGCGTCGAGCGCCGTACGGGTGGCCAGGCCGAGGACTCGGGTGGGCGTGTCCACCAGGTCATGGGCGTCGGCCCGCTCGGTCCAGGTGTCCCGGCCGCCGGCGGCCGCGGTCTCGCGGGCCAGGTCCTGGGCGGAGAGTCCGGCGGGGGCGCGCAGCAGGAACTCGTCGACCGTGCCGTCGGCGAGCGGGTGGGTCTGGAGGGTGAGGATGTCCACGCCCTGGCGGGCGAGGACCGTGCAGAGCGCGGCGAGGCTGCCCGGGGTGTCCGCGACGGTGGTCCGCATCCGCCACAGGCTCGTCCCGCCGGAGTTCGCGGGTCCGTCCGCCGCCGGGTCCTCGTCCGCCTCGCCGGTGTCACCGCGGCGGTCGGCCGCCGGGGTGGTGGTGGAGCGCCCGCCGGTGACACCGCTCGTGTCATCACCGGGCGGGGCATGACTGGCATGGCCGTGGCGGCGCGCCCACCAGGTGTGGAACGCGGCGGTGGCGACCAGCGCGATCGCCGAGAACACCAGCAGGTAGGGGCCGTCGGGGCCCTTGGCGATGGTCTTGGCGATCGTGTCGGCCACCACCACGGCGGTGAACAGCGCGGCCAGCTCGATCAGGTCGTGCCGCCAGTGGTGCGGGCGGCGGGTGCTCTTCGAAGACGTCACATCGGTCATGCCTTCACTGTGACCCAGCGGTGTTGCGTGATCACGAACGCTTTGTGACTGACGGGTTAAGCGGCGATCTGGCGCCTTAACGACCGATTCGAGCCGTTTCTGTCCTGGCCTGATCGGTGCCGTGGCGGAGTGCGCCCAGCAGACGCCTCGCCTGCGTGGCGAGCTGCGTGGAACCGCCCCGCGCCACCAGCTCGACCAGCCCCGACGGCACGCCACCCGCCCCGCACCGCTCGACACAGTCGGCCGCCACCGCGAGCAGCTCGCCGAGCCCCCGGACCGGCTTGTCGGCGGCCAGCGGAGCCGGCAGCGCCGCCGCGAGGACCGCCCAGACCGTCCCGTACGCCCCGGTGACCGCCGCCGTCCGGGCGGAGTCCGCCAGCCGGTTCGGCTTGACCGTGCCCTCGGCGACCAGCCACCCCAGCTCCTCACCCACCGCGTGCGCGTCCAGATCGCCCCGGGCGGCGAGCACGAGCAGCGCGTCCACCGCGCGCAGCCGGTCGTCCGCGTCACCGGCACCGAGACCGAACGCCACGGCGAGCGCGACGGCACGCCCCACCCGGCCCTCACCCTCGGCGATCCCGGACAGCCACTCGGCCGACTCCCGCGAACCGTTGACCACCCACGCCAGCGACGGCAGGACGCAGGCCGCCAGCACCTCGCGGTCGGCCGGCAGGACCGACGTCCAGTGCTCCTGGCCCTCGACCCAGTGCCCGCAGCGGCGAGGCGTCGCCTCCAGCGTGCCGCCCAGCCACCGGAAGGCCGCCGGGAACTCCTCCCGGATCACCGCACGGTCGGCGATGTCGACGACCAGCCGGTCCCACATCCACCATCTCAGCAGCGTCCGGTCCTCCTCCCGCCGGAGGAACCGCACGGTCGCCGCCGGCGGTGCCTCCGTCAGCAGCCACGTGGCGAGCCGTCGCCCGGCCGCGGTGCCCAGCGCCTCCGCCTCACCCGCCGCGCGCCCGGCGTCGGGCCCGCTCCGCGACACCCTCAGCAGGGCCTGCGCCAGATCCGCCGGCGCGGGCTCCACCCCGGCGTCCCGATAGGCGCGCAGCCGCTCCGCGAGCACCACCGGGTCGATACCGCCACCTTCCCGGGTCGGCGCGGCGAGGAGGAAGGGCAGCGCGTCCGTACCGATCAGCGCGGCCGCCTCCCACAGCCGGGTGTCCGTGATCTCCGTCAGGGCCTGGTGAAGACAGTCGGGCGTCTCCCCGCCGCGCGCCGACCGGGCTTCGACCCATCGGGGATCCGCGATCCCGAGCAGACCCGCGAGCACCGCGTGCAGCCCGTGGGACCGGTGCGTGAAGTAGTGCGGATGCTCCCAGTCCCCGGTCGTGAACGCCTCCCGCACCGCCCGCGTCACCCCCTCCCGATCCCGATGCGCGTGCCGCACCAGCCCGTCGAAGGCCCGCTCGAACCGCACCGGATCGTCGGAGACCCCCTTCGCCAGCAGGTCCTCCACCAGCGCCTCGACCGTCGACGCCGACGGGGCGACCGGCCGGGGCGCCGGCACGGGAGGCAGGACCTCCTCGTACGGAACCCGGCTCTCCGCCGCGAGGGCGTCCCCGAACAGCTCCACCGCGGCCTGCCGGTGGGCCGGGCTCAGCAGATCGGCCTGTCCGGCCAGTTCGTTCCGCACCGAGGCTTCCACGGCGGACAGATGACGGCCCACCAGCTTCAGCGCCCGTCCCTGGAGGGCGGTGTCCTCGTGCCCGAACAGCTCCGCCACGGCGGGCAGCAGCGCGTCCGCCGCGCCCGGGTCCCCCGTCAGCACCTTGCCGACGAGGACCAGCTGCGCCTGGACCAGTTTCTTCTCGGTGCGGAAGAGCACCGCGGACGTCAGCTCGGCCAGCGCGGCGGTCGACAGCGACCCGTCGACCGCGAGACCCGCCAGCACCTCCTGCGCGTACCCCGCGACGGGCGACGGGGCGTCCGCCGCGATCCCGACCAGGTCCGCGATCCGCTCCCGGAACTCGTCCGCCGTCGGCGCCGACAGCCGCAACACCTCCCACGGGAACCGCAGGTCGTGCAGGCGGCCTCCCCTCAGCAGCCGGGACACGGTGGCGTCCAGGACCTCGGTCCGGTCCACCACACCCTCCCCGACGAGCGTCACGGCCGCCGTCGGCCAGTGCCGCGGCGAATCCTCCTCGGCCGCCCAGGTCACCTGCTCGGGCGGCTCCGGCATCGACAGGGCGTGGACCAACAGGACCGGCGTCTGCGGATCCGCCCGCAGCCGCTCCACGAGCGACGGGGAGGCCTCCTCCGGCCGCAGCCACCGGCGGCCACCGGGAGTGACCTCACGCGCCCAGGCCCGGACGTAGCCGTCGGACTCCGGCACCGCGCGTCCGGACCGCTCCACCAGACCGCGGATCAGCCCGTAACTGTCCTCCGCCACGGACGGCCGTGCCGCGAGCCGGCCGGCCAGTTCGGCCAGCCACTCCGGCGTCTGCCCGCCGATCACCCGGAGCACCAGGTCGCCGTCCTGCGAGCGCCAGGGCAGCAGATCGCGCCCGCCCAGCCAGGTCGCCGCCGCGGCCACCCCCGGGTGACACCCGGCCCCCGCGACGTACAGCGCGCGCTGGACCCCGGCCGCCTCCCGCTCACGCCCGGTCCACCGACGCACCTCGGTACGCAGCGCCTTGAAGTGCGCGAGGGCCGCCCTCCGCTCGGCGGCTCCCAGCGGATTCAGCAGAGCCGGCACCTCCTCGGCGCTTCCCGCGCGTACCGCCTCGACCAGCTTCTCGATCCCCACGGCCTTCTCGCTCCCCTCGCCCCTCGCCGTCACTTCGACCTTCCCCGCACCCACGGCGTCCCCCTTCTTCCGTATGGCCCTCTCGGTCTCCCGCGGCTCCCTCTCGCGCGCCCCCGGCCCCTTCACCGGGCCGCTCCGGGTGCCGCCGCGGCGGCCGTCGCGCCCCGCCGGACCATGAACACCGCCAGCGCGTGCTTGCACGGACCTCGCCGCCCCTGGTGGTCGGCCCACCAACGGCACGTGCAGCCGAGCACCCCGCCCGACTCCCGCACCCGGTACCGCCGTTCCCCCGAAGCCACCGTCGCCAGGTCGCCGTCGAGGTCCACGCCCCCCTCCGCCACCAGTCGGCGGGCGTCCACGAGGCGCGGGTTGTGGCGCTCGGCGCGGTCCGCGTCGTAGGGCAGTTCGCGGTGGAAATAGGAGGCGTCCGCCACGTCGTACCCGACCCGACCGGCCGTGCCGAGCCTGACCAGCGCCGCGCGCACCCGGTCGACCGGGAGCCCGGCCCGCCCCGCGAGGTCCGCCGGGTCGATCCGCGGCTCCCACGCCAGCAGCACCGAGACCAGCTCGGCGTCCTGTGCCGCGTCGCCCGTCGCCAGCGCCTCCAGGACGCCGCCTTCGCCGGAGAAGCCCCGCGCGGGGTCGGGCGAGAGCGTCAGGGTGAGCCGCATGCCCGGCAGGGTCACCTCCCAGGCGCTCGCCGTGGCCGCGCCGTCCGGCACCGGGCCGTACACGCGCAGCCCCGTCGCGTGCCGCAGGACCCGCTCCAGGGCGACGAGCCGGTCAGAGCCCGGCAGACACACCGCCCCCGCGCCTGGCCTGGTCGTCGGACGCAGCGCCCGGCCCGACGGCACCACCCACAGCGGACCCCGTCCCCGGCCCTGCGAGCGCGGCAGGGAACGGAGGAACCGGACGGCCTCGGGAACGGCCGGCTCGGCCCGCAGGTCGAACCGGGCCGACGCGACCTGCGCCTCGGCGAAGCCCCGCAACCAGCGGTCCGGCAGCGGGACCCGTTTCTCCACGACCGCGCCAGCGAGGGTGGTCACCGCCATCTCCTCGGGACCGACCCGCAGATGAAGCGGCTCGTCCCCCGATAGCCGCGACAGAGCCTCGCGCAGCGGGTCGTTGACGTCGACGTTGGTGGTCCCGTGCCCCGTCTCCGTACCGCCGAGCCCCTCGTCGAGCACGTCCAGGCGCGCGTACACCCCGCCACAGCCGGAGAACGACTCGAACCTCAGCCGGTCCCCGTTCCCCGTCACGACCGGGTCCAGCGAACCCGCCCGCACCCGCCGGTCATAGCGGGCCCCGGCCACGTCGGCCACCGCGAGCAGCCCCCGCGCGGCCACTTGCGGCGCCGCCAGGAAACCGGAGAAGAAGCGGGGACGCGCCTCGACGCCCCTGGGGGTGAGGCCCCCTGCCGTCTCCAGGCCGAGCCGCCGGCCGGAGCCCGATGACTCCAGCGCGGACGGCCGTGCGTAGGCGAGCGCCTGTACGGATCGCGTCATGGGGGAAACGGTAGGCCCCGGCACTGACAGTCACCCGGGCCGGACGTCCGGCCCGCCGCCGGCGAGCGGTTCCTCGGGCCGGCGAGCCCTGCGGTGCCGGTGACCAGAGCCGGCTCCGGGCCCGCTGTCGACCGGTGCTACTGCCCCACGAGCCCCGGCCGCAGGACCTTGCTGAACAGCACCGTGCCGCCCTCGGCCCGCAGGCGCACCGTCAGCTCGCCGCTGTGGCCGTCGATGTCGACCTCGCCGAAGTACTGAGGGCTCTCCATCGGCGACAGGTTGGCCCGTTCCGCGGCCCGGACGAACACCCGCTCGGGACCGAAGGTGCCGTCGAGCGCGTTCGCCGGGAACCCGCCCGCCGCCAGCGGCCCGGACACGAACTCCCAGAAGGGGGAGAAGTCCTGGAAGGCCGCGCGCTCCGGTGTGTAGTGCTGGGCCGAGGTGTAGTGCACGTCGGCCGTCAGCCACAGCGTGCCGGTGATCCGCCGGTGCCTCACGAACCGCAGCAGCTCCGCGATCTGGAGCTCGCGGCCCAGCGGCGCGCCCGGGTCGCCCTGCGCGACCGCCTCGAAGTTCGCCGCGCCGTCGGGCACCACCAGACCGAGCGGCATGTCGGCGGCGAGCACCTTCCAGACGGCGGTGGACGCGGCCAGTTCCCGCTTCAGCCAGGCCAGCTGCTCGGCGCCGAGGATGCCGGTGGTGTCGTCGGCCTGCCGGCCGGGGGAGTTGGCGTTCCGGTACGAGCGCATGTCGAGGACGAACACGTCGAGCATCGGCCCGTACCGCACCACGCGGTGCATCCGCCCCTCGCGCCCGCCACCGCGCGCGTGGAGGGTGGACACCGGGGTGTACTCGCCGAAGGCGCGCAGGGCGCGGGCGGCGAGGACGTCCACGTCCTTCTCCGTGTAGCGCGCGTCGTCCAGGATCTGCCCCGGGTACCAGTTGTTGCGCACCTCGTGGTCGTCCCACTGCACCACCGACGGCACCTGCGCGTTGAAGGCCCGCACGTTGTGGTCGAGCAGGTTGTACCGGAAGTTGCCCCGGTACTCGTCGAGCGTCTCGGCGACCTTCGCCTTCTCCGGGGTGGTGACGTTCCGCCAGATCCGGCCGTCGGGCAGGGTCACGCTCGGGTGGAGGACCCCGTCGGCGTAGATCGAGTCACCGCTGCACAGGAAGAAGTCCGGGTCCAGCCGGCGCATCTCCTCGTACGCCCGGAAGCCCCCGATGTCCGGGTTGATGCCCCAGCCCTGGCCCGCGATGTCCCCCGACCACAGGAAGCGGACTCCGTCGCGCCGCCGGTCCGGCGCCGTACGGAACGTGCCGACGACCGGTTCGGAGGTGCGGCGCGGATCGTCCGGGTCGGCGAGCGTGACCCGGTAGTGGATCCGCTCGCCGGCCGGCAGGCCGCGCAGGGCCGTGGTGCCGGTGAAGTCCGTGCCCGCCCCGATCAGCGGCCCGTGGTGCCGGCGCACCCGCCGGAACGACTCGGTCGCCGAGGTCTCCACGACCATGCGCGCCGGCCGGTCCGACCGCACCCACACCAGACCGGAGGAGGCCGTGACGTCCCCCGTCTGCACGCCCCACTCGGCCCGCGGCCGGCCCGACAGCGCGAACGCAGGTGAGGCCAGACCGGTGCCGCCGAGCGCGAGTCCGGCCGATGCGGCCAGCGAACCCCGCAGCAGACTGCGCCGGGCGGGCGAGGGGGAACCGGGCACGGGGTGGGACATGGGAAGGCCTCCGAGGTCGTTTCCGGGCGATCGTGGTGCGCCGTCGCATGCCTAACGGCCGGGGACGGCGCCCACACGAACCCCGCGTGAACAGATCACCCGCCCGTGAGGCGGAGGGCACGTGCGGCGGAGCCGGAGGCCGACCCGAGCGGTCCGCTCAGCCGCCCGTCACCCGGCGTTCGCCCGGCTTCGCCCCGCCCGGCCACGCCCTGTCGCGTGCGGCGTGCCCCACCCGACCGCCTCAACGCCCCTGGCGCCTCGCGCTCGTCACGCCCGGCACCCGCCCGGCCGCGTCACGCCCCGACCGCCTCCGCCACCAGCCGTACCCCGGTCTCGATCGCGGAGGGCGACAGGTGGGCGTACCCGATGACGAGCCGTACGTCCCCGTCGTCGTGCCGTCCCGTGCCGTACTCCTCCAGTGGGCGCAGCGCCACCCCGGCGTCGGCGGCCCGGCTCACGAACCGTGCGGAGGGCCCGAAGCGCCCCGGTACGCGCGCGATGACGTGGAGTCCGGCGGCGATGCCGCTCACCCGGGTGCCGGGGAGGTGTTCCGCGAGGGCGGCCAGAAGGGCGTCGCGCCGCTCCCGGTAGGCGCGTTGGCAGTGGCGCAGCTGGCGGTCGTAGCCGCCTCGGGTCACGAACTCCGCGAGCACCGCCTGATCGAGCACGGGGTTGCCGAGGTCCATCGTCCGCTTGCGTTCGACGACGTCACCGAGCAGCTCCGCCGGGACCAGCATCCAGCCGAGCCGAAGTCCCGGGGCGAGCGACTTGCTGACCGAGCCGGCGTAGACGACCCGCTCGGGGTCGAGCCCCTGGAGCGCCCCGACGGGCGCCCGGTCGTAGCGGAAGTCGCCGTCGTAGTCGTCCTCCAGGACGTATCCGTCCACCGCCCGCGCCCAGTCGAGGAGCGCGCCGCGCCGCTCGGCCGACCAGCTGATGCCGGAAGGGAACTGGTGCGAGGGCGTCACCACGACCGCGCGTACCTTTGAGTCGGCGAGCGGCCCCGGGCTCAGCCCCTCCTCGTCCAGCGGCAGCCAGACGGTGTCCATGCCGGTCGAGGCGAACAGCCGCCCGTGCTCGGGGCTGCCCGGATCCTCGATGCCGATCGCGCGCAGCCCCCTGGCCCGCAGTACGAACCCCAGCAGGGTCGACGCCTGGGCCACCCCGGAACAGACCACGAGCCGTTCCGGATCGGCCACCACACCGCGCCGCCGTGCCAGCATCGCGGCCAGTGCCTCGCGCAGTTCGGGCAGCCCGCGCGGATCGGGGTAGCCGAGCGACGGATGGGGCAGCCGGGCCAGGACGGACCGCTGTGCCGCGCCCCAGGCGGTCCTGGGGAACAGCGACAGGTCGGGGGTTCCCGGGTGGAAGTCGACGCGCACCCCCGGCGCGCGCGGGGCCAGGTCGCGGGCCTCCGGCACGGCAGCCCTGGCCGCCCCGCCCACCCATGTCCCCGAGCCCCGGTCGCTGCGCAGGTACCCCTCGGCGGTGAGCTGTTCGTACGCCTCGGTCACCAGGCCGCGCGAGACGCCCAGGTCGGCGGCGAGCTCCCGGGTCGACGGAAGCCGCGTCCCGGACGCCAGCCGACCCGCCCGCACCGCGTCGCGCAGCGCCTCCTGGAGGGCCCGGCCGCGCCGTCGCGCCGGGGCGCCGGCGGCCGGAAGCAGCAGCTCCCAGGCGGGCTGCCCCGGAGCGTCCGCACCGGAAACGGCCCTCTCCGCTGCCTCTGTCATCCGGGACCGTGCCCCTTCCACCGCGTGAACTCGCCGCCCCCTGCGGTCCGTCGACCCGAGTATGCCGCGACGGAACCGCGGGACGCGTACGACGGCCATCAGCCGGGACGACCACCCGAAGCGCCCCGGCCGCCGCCCCGGGGCGGCCCGATCCGTTCGCCGGAAGTGGTCCCCGATGGCGCCGGGCAAGTGGACCTTAACGAGGGCCGCGCCGCTTTCTAGCGTCGGGAGCATGAACGCGAACTCCCTGCGCGGGGTCCTGCTGGTCACCGTCGCCTACGCCCTCGTCGGCGCCTCCTTCACCGCGAACAGCCTGCTCGGCGCCTATCCGTACGCGGGCGGGCAGGCGCTGCGCTACGGAGCCGCCTGCCTGCTCCTGCTCCCGTTGCTCGGCCGCGGCGGGTCGGCCCCGCTGCGGCTCCTGACCCCGCGTCACTGGCTGCGCCTGGCAGCCCTCGCGGCCGTGGGCATGGTCGGCTTCAACCTCGCGGTGCTCGCCGCCGAGCGGTCCGCCGAACCGGCCGTCCCCGGTGTCCTGGTGGGCTGCGCCCCCGTCGTCGTCGCCGTCCTGGTCCCGCTCACCGAGGGCCGCAGGCCCGCCCCCGCCGTGCTGTACGGGGCGCTCCTCGTCGCGGCGGGCGCCTTCACCGTGCAGGGCTGGGGGCGGACGGACCCGGCCGGGATCGGCTGGTCGGTCGCGGCGCTGGCCGGCGAGGTCGGGTTCACGGTGCTCGCCGTGCCCGTGCTGCGGCTGCTGGGGCCGAAACTGCTGACCGCGGCCGTCTGCGGCGTGGGTGCGGTCGAGGCGGCGCTCATCGGTCTCGCCGTGGACGGGGCCGGTGTCGTCCGGATGCCGACGGCCGTGGAGGCGGGCGCCCTGGTCTGGCAGGCGGCACTGGCCACCGTCGTCGGGTTCGTCCTCTTCTACATGGGCGTCCAGCGGGTCGGCATGGAGAGGGCCACTCTCTATACGGGCGCCATCCCGGTCGCCGCCGCGCTGAGCGCCGCCCTCGTCGGGCACGCCGCCTTCGGCCTCCCGCAGGCGGCCGGCGGCCTGCTCGTGGGGGCCGGCGCCGCCCTCGGCACCGGCCTGTTCAGCCGTACGGCCCGGCCGGACTCAGCGGCTGCCGTCCAGGATCACGCGCGCGACGAGGGCCGGGTCGTCGTTCATGGGAACGTGCCCGCAGCCGGGCAGCCGGACCAGCCGCGCCCCCGGCAGGGTGTGCTTGGCGCGGACGCCCTGGCGCCGCAGGAGCAGCCGGTCGCGGGTGCCCCAGGCGATCGTGACCGGGACCGTGGGCACGTCGTCGCGGAACAGTACGGTCCGGCCAGAGGCCAGGGTCTGGTGGAAGCCGGTGGCCCCGCGCAGCGCGAGCGTCTCGGCGACGACCGCCTCGGGTGACCTGCGGCCGGGCCGCGCGTAGATGGTGCTGGTGAGGGCGGTGCGCCCGGCGGGCGTACGGGAGAGGCGCTCGATCACCGGCACCGGCAGCGAGCGCGCCGCGACCCGCATGGCCCGCAGCGTCCCGAAGGCGTACCTCCGCTCTCCCTCGGACCAGAAGCCGGCGGGGGAGAGGGCGGTGACCGAGCGGACCCGCTTCTCCCGGCCGAGCTCCAGGGCGAGCAGCCCGCCGAGGGAGTTCCCCGCCACGTGCGGGTGCTCGACGCCGACGGCCCCGCAGAAGGCGTCGAGCACCGGGACGACGGTGGACAGGTCGTACGGCGAGCCGTCCGGCAGCCCGTCCGACGCGCCGAATCCGGGCAGGTCGACGGCGATCACGTCACGCTCGGCGGCCAGCACGTCGAGGACGGGCTCCCACGCCTGCCAGTGGTGCCCGATGCCGTGGAGCAGCAGCAGGGGTTCCCCCGCGCCCCGCCGCTCGTACGTCATCGACGTCGTGCGGGGACCCGTGGGGGTCTCGATCGTGAACGCGATCCGTGCGGGCATACCGGCTCCCTGTCCTGAACACCTGGTGTGCGAAGTCCCTTAGACGGCTTGTCAGCAAGAGCATTACCGTTCGGTAGCCAGTAGTTCAAGACCACGTCCGAAACTGGACAGGGGGGTGGCCGTCGGCTGGGATGGACGGGTGCCCACCGATACTCCGACCGACACCCTGACCGATCTCTTCGAAGAGCACCGCCCGATGCTCATCGGCGTCGCCTACCGGATGCTCGGCCGCGCGGCCGACGCGGAGGACGTCGTCCAGGAGGCCTGGCTGCGCTGGACCGCGGAGGACCGGACGGCCGTCCGCGAGCCGCGCGCCTTCCTCGTGCGCATCACCACCCGGCTCGCCATCGACCGGCTCCGCCAGGTCCAGAGCCGCCGCGAGTCCTACGTCGGACCCTGGCTGCCCGAACCCGTCGTCACCGACTTCGGCGCGACCGCCCCCGACACCGCCGAGCGCGCCCTGCTCGCCGACTCCGTCTCGCTCGCCGTCCTCGTCGTCCTCGAATCCCTCTCGCCCCTGGAACGGGCCGTCTTCGTGCTGCGCGAGGCCTTCGGCTTCCCGTACGCGGAGATCGCCGGCGCCCTCGACCGCTCCGAGACGGCCGTGCGCCAGCTCGCCGGCCGGGCCCGCCGCCACGTCGACGAGGGCAGACCGCGCTACGACGTCGACCCGGCCGAGCGCCGCGACCTCACCGAGCGCTTCCTCGCCGCCGCGGCCGGCGGCGACCTCGGCGAGCTCCTCGCCCTGCTCGCCCCCGACGTGCGTCTCGTCGGCGACAGCGGCGGCAAGTCCAAGGCCCCGCTGCGGATCATGGACGGCGCCGACAAGGTCGGCCGCTTCCTCAAGGCCGTGGCCGAAGGAGCGGAGAGCCTGTACCAGGTCCGCCTGGTCGAGCTGAACGGCGGCCCCGCCGCGATCGTCCTCGCCGACGGACGGCCCGACTCCGTCTTCCAGATCGAAGTGCGCGACGGACGCGTCCAGTGCGTCTACATCCTCCGCAACCCCGACAAGCTCGAAGGCCTCGCCGGCCTCTGACCGCACCACCCGTGCCCCGTCCCCCGACCCCGGGAGACGGGGCACAGTGCTGCGCGCGGCACACACGGACGCGAACGTCCTGTGAACGATCTAGGTCAGAGGGTCACATTCAGGGGCGTTCGACGGAGGATTGGTCTTGACCAAGGGGTTGGCTCGCCTTATGGTCGCAGAGTTAGTGCAGGAACCTTTAATAAACAAGGGCGCGGAAAAACGCCGCGGGACACGGCGAATTGCGGAGGATCAGGGTGGGGACCACGCAGCTGGCATCGGTACCGGAACCGAAGTACCAGCACCTCAAGACAGTGATCGGCGAAGCGCTCGACTCCGACTTCGCCGTCGGGGAGATCCTCCCCAACGAGCGCGAGCTCGCGGCGCGCTTCGGCGTCGCCCGCGCCACGCTGCGCCAGGCACTGGAGCAGCTGGAGCTGGAAGGCAGGCTCCAGCGCCGCCGCGGCGTCGGCACCACGGTCGCCCCGCCGCGCGTAGGCGTGGACGTCTCCACCACCCAGCACGCCTGGCCCGGCGTCGCCGACGACTCGTGGCAGTCGCTCGACTCCGCCGCCGACGTGGCCCCCACCGCCGTCGCGCGCGTCCTGGAGACCGGTGCGGAGGACCAGGTGCACGTCGTCCGCCGCCTGCGCATCTCCCAGGGCCAGCCGGTCGCCGCCGAACTGCTCTACGTGCCCGTGGACTCGGTCCCCGGCCTCAGCGCCATCGACGCGCCCGCCGGCCCGGCCCGCGCCCGCGCCGTGCTGCGCGAGCTCCAGCACCTCGCCCTCGACGGCCAGGACCGCTCCGTCGAGCTTGGTTCCGCCCGCGCCGACGACGCCAAGGAGCTCGACCGGCTGCCCGGCGCCCCCGTCCTCGTCGTGACCACCCGCTACCTCTCCGCGGGCCGCACCGCCGCCGTCTCCGTCGCCACCTACCGCGCCGACACCTGCCGCCTCACCTTCGGCGACTCCGGCGACCTGGTCATGGCCTCGTAACACCCGCACCGCAGCACCCGACGCGTACCGGCCCGTCGCCAGGACACCTCCTAGCGGCGGGCCGTCACCGTTCCCTCGACCGCGAAGAGCTGTTCCTCGACGTGGTCGAGGGCGAGGCGCAGCGCGCCGGTGCCCACCGCTGCCTCGCCGAGCAGGGAGAGCACCACGCGGGGAGGCCGCAGGCAGAACCGGGAGAGCTCCTCGCGCAGCGGCGGGAGCACGCCGTCGAGGCCGGCGGCCCAGCCGCCGACCACGACCAGCTCGGGGTCGATCGCCAGGACCAGCGCCGCCACGTCGTGCACGAGACGCTGGATGAACCGCTCCACCGCCGCCTCCGCGCGCGCGTCGCCCTTGCGGGCCAGTGCGAAGACCTCGGCGACGGCCTGCTCGTCCAGCGGGTGCAGCGGCTCGTCGGTGGTCGACAGCAGGTGCTCGGGGGTGACCCCCCGGCCCAGCAGGTGCAGGGCGCCGATCTCCCCGGCCGCCCCGCCGTACCCCCGGTGCAGTCGGCCGCCGATCAGCGACCCGGCGCCCGGGCTCAGCCCGGCGAGCACGAACACGATGTCGTCGGAGTCGGTCGCCGCACCCTTCCAGTGCTCGGCGACGGCCGCCGCGTTCGCGTCGTTCTCCACGATCACCGGGCAGCGGAAGGAACGCCGCAGCCGCTCGCCCAGCGCGAGACCCGTCCAGCCCGGAAGCGCGGTGCCGAGCCGCACCGTGCCGTCGGCCTCCACGATGCCGGGGGTGCCGACGCCGACCGCCCGCAGATTGGACCGGGCGACCCCGGCCCTGCGCAGCACGTCGGCGACGACCGTACGCACCTTGTCCAGGCGTTCGTCCTCGGGCGCCGTCTCCGACACCTCGCGGGACCCCGCGCCGATGATCCGCCCGTCCAGACCGGAGAGCAGCGCGGCCACGCGGTGCGGGCCGATCTCGATGCCGAGGAGATGGCCGGCCTCCGCGCGGAAGCGGAACCTCCGCGCCGGACGTCCCTGCCGACGGGCCTCGCCCTCCTCGGGCGCCGACTCGACGACGAGTCCGCCCTCCATGAGCCCCTCGACGACCCCCTCGACCGTGGGCCGGGAAAGTCCCGTGATCCGGGTCAGGTCCGTGAGCGTGGGAGCGTCGGCGCCCCGCAGCGCATGGAGTACCACCGCGGAGTTGATCCGCCTCAGCAGAG
Source organism: Streptomyces wedmorensis (assembly GCF_000716445.1). Lineage (GTDB taxonomy): Bacteria > Actinomycetota > Actinomycetes > Streptomycetales > Streptomycetaceae > Streptomyces > Streptomyces wedmorensis. Next base: position 370,744 of record NZ_JNWK01000005.1, on the reverse strand, counting down.
ACGGATCCCCGCCGGTCAGCCGCCCCACAGTGTGTCCTCCCAGCTCGTACACCTCTTCGGCGGATGGTACTCAATGGGCAGGGTCGCGGCGAGCGCCGCCCCCGGCCCGCCCCTCCAGGACGCCTGACGCGACGCCAACTGTCAGTGCCGCGGGCTTTACTGGCTCCATGACCACCACGGCTCACCACCTGGCGACGATCGACGCCGTGGTCACGACGGTCGACCCACCGGTGGAGACGTTCCCGGCCGGCCCCCTCAGGCGTAGCCGACCGCCGAGCCGACGAAGGTACGGAACGCGCCGCCCGTGCCGCGGCCGTCGAGCCGGCTGCCGCCGACCCCGACCGCGAAGAGGAACGGGTCGACGTTGTAGCGCTTGTTCCGGACCCCGGTGAAACCCATGATCACCGGATTCTGGTGGGAGACGTCGCGCGCTCCTGCCCGGGACCGGTAGAAGGTCCAGGAAAGCCCCGGGGCCCGCGCGACGATCGTGTCCCCGATGTGAAGGCCCAGGTCGTAGGCGACGGCGATCCACAGCGGGCGCGGCCGCGTGGACCCCTCCGCCTCCGGCTCGACCTCGGCGAGGTACCAGCCCTCCAGCGCGTCGAGGTCCTCGTCCGACGCGCCGAGCCGCAGCCCGTTCGCCCCGACCAGGTCGGCGAGGGCCGTCAGCCGCTCGTCCTTCGTCGCCATCCGGTGCTCGTACTCCCGGAGGGCGGCAGCCGGGGACAGGTCCCCCACCGGCCCGTCCTCCAGGGGCTGGAACGGCCGGTAGTCACCCCACTCCACGGGCACTCCTTGGCTACGCGCCGGGTGCCTCGGCGGCCTCCCGGAGACGGGCGTACTCCTCGGCCATCGTCGCCGCCGTCCAGTGCGCGTTGAGGCCGCTCGGATTGGGCAGCGCCCAGACCCGGGTGGATCCGATCATGCGCGGTTGCGGGCCGATCGCCGCCTTCGGCTCGCCGAAGGCCGTGCGGTACGCGGTGACACCGACCACCGCGAGCCAGCGCGGTGCGAGCCGCTCCACCTTCCCGGTCAGGATCCGCCCGCCCTCGACGTACTCCTCCCGGCTCAGCTCGTCGGCCCGCGCGGTCGCCCGCGCCACCACGTTCGTGATCCCGAGCCCGTACGTGAGGAGCTCCTCCTGCTCGTCCGGCCGCAGCTGCCGCGGAGTGAACCCGGACAGGTGCAGCACCGGCCAGAACCGGTTGCCGGGACGGGCGAAGTGGTGGCCCGTCGCCGCCGTCATCAGACCCGGATTGATCCCGCAGAACAGCACGGAAAGGCCGCCCGCGACCACGTCGGGAACGACGCGGTCACGAGCGGCCTCCAGCTCCTGCGGGGTGAACCGGGGAGTCCGGGTCAGAGGATCGCCCCGGGGGCGTAGGCGGCGGCCTCGGGGTGCTGCTTGAGGATCTCCTCGATGCGGGAGACCACGACCGCGACCTGGTCGGCGGCGGCGCCCGTGAAGGACAGCTTGTCCGCCATCAGCTCGTCGAGCTGGGCCCGGTCCAGCGGGATCCGCTCGTCGGCGGCCAGCTTGTCGAGGAGCTCGTTGCGCTCGGCGCCCTGCTCGCGCATGGCGAGGGCGGAGGCGACGGCGTTCTCCTTGATGGCCTCGTGGGCGACCTCGCGGCCCACGCCGGCGCGCACGGCGCCCATGAGGACCTTGGTCGTCGCCAGGAACGGCAGGTAGCGGTCGAGCTCGCGGGCGACGACGGCCGGGAAGGCGCCGAACTCGTCGAGCACGGTGAGGAAGGTCTCCAGGAGGCCGTCGAGCGCGAAGAAGGCGTCCGGCAGCGCGACGCGGCGGACCACGGAGCAGGACACGTCGCCCTCGTTCCACTGGTCGCCGGCCAGCTCGCCGGTCATCGACGCGTAGCCGCGCAGGATGACCATGAGGCCGTTCACGCGCTCGCAGGACCGCGTGTTCATCTTGTGCGGCATCGCCGAGGAGCCGACCTGGCCGGGCTTGAAGCCCTCGGTGACCAGCTCGTGGCCCGCCATCAAGCGGATCGTCTTGGCGATCGACGACGGGGCGGCGGCCAGCTGCACCAGCGACGTCACCACGTCGTAGTCGAGCGAGCGCGGGTAGACCTGGCCGACCGAGGTGAAGGCGTTGGCGAAGCCGAGGTGACCGGCGATCCGCTGCTCGAGGTCGGCCAGCTTGCCGGCGTCGCCGCCGAGCAGGTCCAGCATGTCCTGCGCGGTGCCGACCGGGCCCTTGATGCCGCGCAGCGGGTAGCGGCCCAGCAGCTCCTCCAGGCGGGCGTAGGCCACGAGCAGCTCGTCCGCCGCGGTCGCGAAGCGCTTGCCGAGGGTGGTCGCCTGGGCGGCGACGTTGTGCGAGCGGCCGGCCATGACCAGCTCCGCGTACTCGGCGGAGAGCTTGCCGAGACGTCCGAGGACGGCGACCGTGCGGTCCCGCATCAGCTCGAGGGAGAGGCGGATCTGGAGCTGCTCGACGTTCTCGGTGAGGTCGCGCGAGGTCATGCCCTTGTGGACGTGCTCGTGGCCGGCGAGGGCGTTGAACTCCTCGATCCGGGCCTTCACGTCGTGCCGGGTGACCTTCTCGCGCTCGGCGATGGAACCGAGGTCGACCTGGTCGAGAACGCGCTCGTAGTCGGCGAGGGCGGCGTCCGGAACCTCGATCCCGAGGTCCTTCTGCGCACGGAGCACGGCGAGCCACAGCTGACGCTCCAGCTTCACCTTCTGCTCGGGGGACCAGAGGACGGCGAGCTCCGCGGAGGCGTAGCGGCCGGCCAGAACGTTGGGGATGCGGGGCTTCGCAGTCACAGCAGTCACGTGGACAGATTCTACTGGCGGTTTCTGCAGGCCAGCGCCACCCTCCGATGTGGAGCTTGCTACGAGACCCAGGTCACGGAGGCGGCCCGCCGCCGGCTCACGGACCGGCGGGGGACTCGTACGGCAGCAGCTCGGGGCGCTTGGGCGGGCGGCCGTCACCCGATGAGCGGCCGGTCAGCCGCCGCCCGATCCAGGGTCCCAGGTGCTCCTTCGCGAACCGGGCGTCCGCGATCCGGCGGCTCGCCCAGCCCGGCCGCCCGGACGGCGGCAGCGGGGTCCGCCAGTCCTCCTCGGGTCCCAGGCCGAGGGTCTGCCACACGGCCTCGGCCACCCGCCGGTGCCCGTCGGCGGTCAGATGGAGCCGGTCCACGTCCCACAGCCGGGGGTCGCCGAGGGACTCGGCCCCGTACAGGTCGACGACCAGGGCGCCGTGCCGGGAGGCCAGTCCGTCGATGTGCGCGAACAGCTCCTCCATGCGGGGCCGGAAGCGCTCCATCACCGGGCCGTTGCGTCCGGGACTGCGCATCAGCACCAGCTGCCCGCAGGCCGGTGTGAGGCGTTCCACTGCCTCGGTGAGCAGGTCCCGCACGCGCACCATGTCGACCTTGGGGCGCAGGGTGTCGTTGAGCCCCCCGACGAGGGTCACCACATCGGCCTGCATGGCTGCTGCCAGGCCGACTTGCTCCTCGACGATCTGTCCGATGAGCTTCCCGCGCACAGCCAGGTTGGCGTAGCGGAAGCCGGGCGAACGGGCCGCGAGCCGGCCCGCGAGGACGTCGGCCCACCCCCGGTAGGAGCCGTCGGGCTTCAGGTCCGACATACCCTCGGTGAAGCTGTCGCCGATGGCGACGAGACTGTTGTACGTGGCATTGATCTGCATGGCGGAGTGATCATACCGCGCGGTATGCGACGGATGCCGTGCAGAACCCGGGAGGGGAAACCCGATGAGCGACGCGCTGCTGAGCGCCCTGGCCGAGGCCCTCGCCGAACTCGTGGCGACGGTCGACACCTCGGACGACGAGGTCCTCGACCCCGACACGGCCGTGAGGTGGCTGGAGGGCACCGCGCACACCCTGGGCGGACTCGGCCCGGCCGACCGCCGCGCCCTCGACGGGCTGTTCCGGGCGGCCGCGCTGCGGCAGCCGCCCGGCCCCTGGCGCGAGGAGCTCCTCAAGGTCTCCGAAGGCTTCGGGCTCACCGAGGACACCCACGCCGCCGCCTGCGAGGCCGTCGCCGACACCGCCCGCCGCTTCGCCGCGACCGTCCGTGCGGCCGACCCCGCGACCCCGGTCCCCACCTGCCCCGGCTGGACCCTCGCCGACCTCACCCGACACGTGGGCACTGTCCACCGTTGGGCCGAACACCTCGTACGGACCCGCGCGACCGTCCGTGTCCTGACTCGTGACGTCCCCCTCGACCTGCCGGCCGACCCCGCCGCGTACCCCGGCTGGCTCGCCGCCGGAGCCGAGCGGTTCGCCGCCACCGCGCGCGAGGCCGACCCGGACGCCCCGGTCTGGTCGCCGGGAGCCGACCCGCACGTGCGCCACTACCCCCGCCATGTGCTCTTCGAGACGCTGGTCCACCTCGCGGACGCCGAGCTCGCCGTCGCCGGGACGGCGGGACCGCTCCATCCCGGCACGGCGGCGGACGCGGTCGACCATTTCCTCGGGGACGCCCCGTACATCCCCTGGGTCGCCGAACCGCTCGCCCACCTCGACCGCGACGGCGCCGTCCTGCGCCTCACCGCCCGCGACACCGGCGCCGTCTGGACCCTCGCCCTCGGCGGGGGCGGCTTCACCTGGAGCCGGGGGAGCGGCGGCGCGGAGCCGACCGCCGGCGTCGAGGCGGACGCCGGGGAGCTGCTGCTGCTCCTGCACCGCAGGTACGAGGCCGACGACCCGCGCTTCACGCACACCGGTGACCGGGACCTGCTCGACGACTGGCTGGCGGCCACCGCACTCTGACGGGCCGGAGGGCCCCGGGATCACTCCCGGGGCCCTCCGTCAGGTTCCGTCCGTCTCCGTGCGTCACGGCGCCGCGGGGCGCCCCACCAACTCGCGCAGCACGTCCTCCATCGTCACGAGACCGGCCGGCTTGCCGTCCTCGTCGAGAACCGCCGCCAGGTGCGTCCGGCTGCGGCGCATCGCCGTGAGGACGTCGTCCAGCGGCGTGGCCGCCCGGACCCGGGCGATCGGCCGCAGCGACGACACCGGGAACGGCAGGTCGCGCGGCGACACGTCCAGCGCGTCCTTGACGTGCAGATAGCCCAGGATCCGACGCTCCGAGTCGACCACCGGGAAGCGCGAGAAGCCCGTCCGCGCCGACAGCGCCTCCAGCTCCTCGGGGGTCGTGCCGACCTGCGCGTACACCACCTTCTCCGCCGGCATGACGACGTCCCGCACGGGACGCCTGCCCAGCTCGAGGGCGTCGTGCAGCCGCTCGGCGGCCCGGTCGTCGAGGAGTCCGGCGTCACCCGAGTCGGTGACCATCCGGGCCAGCTCGTCGTCCGAGAAGGTCGCCGAGACCTCGTCCTTGACCTCCACGCGGAGCAGCTTGAGCAGCGCGTTGGCGAGGGCGTTGATCGCGAAGATCACCGGTCGCAGGGCCCGCGCGAGCGTCACCAGCGGCGGCCCGAGCAGCAGCGCGGTGCGCGTCGGCTCGGCGAGCGCGATGTTCTTCGGCACCATCTCGCCCAGCAGCATGTGCAGGTAGGTCGCGAGCGACAGGGCGATCACGAACGAGATCGGGTGCACCAGGCCGTGCGGGACGCCGACCGCGTCGAACACCGGCTCCAGCAGGTGCGCGATGGCCGGCTCGGCGACGATGCCGAGCACCAGGGTGCACAGCGTGATGCCCAGCTGCGCCGCGGCGAGCATCGCGGACACGTGCTCCAGACCCCAGATGACGCTCCGCGCCCGCCGGTTCCCGGACTCGGCCAGAGGCTCGATCTGACTGCGGCGAACCGAGATCAAGGCGAACTCGGCGCCGACGAAGAACGCGTTGACGACCAGCGTGAGCAGGCCGATCAACAACTGGATCACGATCATCGGCGGGCCTCCCCGGACTCGTTGCCGGTCTCGTCCCCGGTGTCGTGCGCGGGGGCGTGCATCAGCACGCGCGCGGCGCGCCGACCGGAGGCGTCCACGACGTCGAGCCGCCAGCCGGCCAGCTCCACGCTGTCGCCGACGGCCGGGATACGGCCCAGCTTGGTGGCCAGGACACCCGCGAGCGTCTCGTAAGGGCCGTCGGGCACCCGGAGGCCGATCGCCCCCACCTGGTCCGTACGGGCGGCGCCGTCGGCCGACCAGAGCTCACGCCCGTCAGCGTCCTCGCCCGCCCGCGCCAGGTCCGGCGTCTCGTGCGGGTCGTGCTCGTCGCGGACCTCGCCCACGACCTCCTCGACGATGTCCTCCAGTGTGACGACGCCGGCCGTACCGCCGTACTCGTCGATGACGACGGCCATCGTCTGCTTGCCGGAGAGCCGGTCGAGGAGACGGTCCACCGTCAGGGTCTCGGGCACGAGCAGCGGCTCGCGCACCATCTCGCCGATGCGGCGGCGCGGCCGTTCGGCGGCCGGTATGGCCAGCACGTCCTTGATGTGCGCGATGCCGACGACCGAGTCGAGGCTGCCGCGATAGACCGGGAAGCGGGAGAGGCCCGTGGCCCGGGTCGCGTTCGCCACGTCCTCGGCGGTGGCCTGCACCTCGAGCGCGGTGACCTGCACGCGGGGCGTCATCACGTTCTCGGCGGTCAGCTCGGCCAGGTTGAGCGTCCGGACGAACAGCTCGGCCGTGTCCGCTTCGAGAGCGCCCTCCTTCGCCGAGTGCCGGGCCAGCGCCACCAGCTCCTGCGGGGACCGCGCCGAGGCCAGCTCCTCGGTCGGCTCCATGCCGAGTCGGCGCAGGATCCGGTTCGCGGTGTTGTTGAGGTGGCTGATCAGCGGCTTGAAGGCGGCCGTGAACACCCGCTGGGGGGTGGCCACCACCTTCGCCACCGCGAGGGGCGAGGAGATCGCCCAGTTCTTGGGTACCAGCTCGCCGACGACCATCAGGACGACGGTCGACAGGGCCGTACCCAGCACCAGCGCCACGGAAGACGCGACCGAGGGGGAGAGGCCGAGGGCCTCGACCGGGCCGCGGATGAGCTTGGCCACCGACGGCTCGGCGAGCATGCCGACCACGAGGTTGGTGACGGTGATGCCCAGCTGCGCGCCGGAGAGCTGGAAGGTCAGCGACCGCACGGCCTTCAGGGCGCTCGCCGCCCCGCGCTCGCCGCGCTCCGCCGCGGATTCGAGCTCGCCGCGCTCGACGGTCGTCAACGAGAACTCCGCCGCGACGAAGGCACCGCACGCGAGTGAGAGGAGGAGCGCCAGGAGGAGCAGAAGCACTTCGGTCATCGGTTCACCTCCGTCCCATGATCAGTCAGGGGGAGGAGGATCGCTCGGTGTCGGCCGTCGAAGCCGGAGCTGTCGGGACCAGTGCTACTGGGAGGCTCGCCCATGGGCGGACGCTCACACCTTTCGGTAGTTCGGTAGTCGGGATGAGGCACCATGGTAAAGGATGGGCAAAGCGTCATGGTGGGCGGGTGACGGCCGGGTGGCGGCTGGGCGATGGGCAATCCGGTCCCTCGCGGTCGGCTGCCGGCCGGGTGGCGGCCGATCCCGTCCCTCAGTCCGTGAGCGGCTTCACCCACCGGCGCCACTGGTTCTGACGCTCGTACCCCGCGGCGGTCCACACCAGCCTGCCCGTCTCATTCTCCTCGAGCACCATCGCGTCCACACGCCGTCCGCCGAGTGCGGCGAAACGCTCCTCCGCCGCACGCAGGAGCATCGTGGAGACGCCCCGTCTGCGATGGGAGGGCAGGACGGCGAGTCGGTAGAGCGAGGCGCGCCAGCCGTCCCAGCCGGCGATCACGGACCCCACGATCCGCCCGTCGGCCACGGCGAGGATGAGCGCCTCGGGGTCACGCTCGACGAGCCGGGTCACCCCGTTCACGTCGTCCGAGACCGACGTCCCCTTGGCCGACTCCTTCCAGAAGGTCAGGACGTCCTCGGCGTCGGCGGGCGTGGCTGCACGTATCTCCGGTTCGACCATGCGCGGATCCCATCACGCGGCGCCGCGGTACTGCCATCGAGTTCCGAAGACCGGACCCACCGCCCTGATGACCTGCCGGATGTCGATCACCGAACCGCCGGGCACCCGACCGCCGGGCGCCGACTGTCGGGTGCCAGCTATCGGGCGTTGACCCTCGGGAGGCCACGATCTCCGAGGCCGTAAGGGTGGGGCCCGCCCGGCCCGCCCCACCCGGCCGGGTCGGATCGGGTCGGGGTCAGGCGTCCCGGCGCCGGACCGCGAGCCATCCGCCGGTCACCGCGACCAGTGCCCACAGGGCCAGGACGCCGGTACCGGTCCACGGGCCGAGGCCGTCGTGCGGTTCCATCCGCATGACCATCCAGCCGGCCCGGTCCGGCAGGAACCGGGCAGCGCCGTCGGAAGCGGAGCCGAGCACGAACGGCACCAGCAGCACGAAGGGTATGAGCAGGCTGAGTACGACCGTCGTGCTGTGCAGCACCGCCGTCAGGCCCGCGGCCAGCAGCGCCATCAGCATCAGGTACAGGCCGCAGCCGAAGATCGCGCGGTAGGTGCCCGGGCTGCCCAGCTCCAGGGCGCCGGGCCCCATGAACGCCTGTCCTCCGATGAACGTCGCCAGGCCGGCGAACTCCCCGGCCACGAAGGCGAGGCCGGCCACCATCGCCATCTTCGACAGATAGAACCGCGCGCGGTTCGGCACGGCGGTCAACGAGGTGCGCAGGGCGCCGTTGTGGAATTCGGAGGCCAGCGCCGTCGCGCCGAAGGCGAAGGCGGCGATCGTGCCGAAGTTGACTCCGTAGAAGGCCGCGAGAAGCGGATCGGCCCCCATGCCGGCGGCATCCTCCGCGCTGAGCAGGGCCGCCATCAGCATCTGTATTCCCGCGGTGACCACGCATACGGCCGACAGCGCCACGAAGGTGCCGCGCAGGGACCGTATTTTGATCCATTCCGAGTGCAGGACGGGGGCGGTGGGCAGAGCGGAGCGCATGCGGAATCCTCCTTGAACGGTTCGGGTCAGTGGGTGGCGGCGAAGGGGGCGTGCTCGGCGGTGAGATCGAGGTAGGCCTCTTCCAGCGACGCCCGCTCGTCGACGAGTTCCAGCAGCGGGATGCCCTCGCGGGCGGCCATGGCGCCGAGTTCCTCGGCCCGTATGTCCGCCACGGTCCACCGCCCGCCCTCGGAGGGGACCAACGCGAGGCCGCGGTGGGCGAGCGCCGACCGCAGCCCTATCGGGTCGGTCGTGCGCAACCGGGCCCTCGGGGCGCTGCGGGCCTCGATGAACTCCTCCATCGAGGTGTCGGCCAGCAGCCTCCCCTGCCCCAGGACCACCAAGTGGTCGGCGAGGGCAGCTGTCTCGGTCATCAGATGGCTGGAGACGAGCACCGTCCGCCCTTCGGCGGCCAGTGACCGCATGAGCTCGCGGATCCAGACGATGCCCTCGGGATCCAGCCCGTTGGTCGGCTCGTCCAGGAGCAGCACTCCGGGGTCGCCCAGCAGCGCGGCCGCTATGCCGAGGCGCTGGCGCATGCCCAGCGAGAAGGTCTTGATCCTCCGTCCGGCCGCCGCGGCGATCCCCGCCTGCTCCAGGACGTCCTCCACACGCCTCACCGGAACGCGGGCCGTCGCCGCGAGAAGGCGGAGGTGGTCCCTGGCCGTCCGGCCGCCGTGCGCCGACTGCGCGTCGAGCAGTGCGCCCACCTGCTGGAGGGGATCGGGGAGTTCGGTGAAGCGACGGCCCCCGATGGTGGCGGTACCCGACGTGATCCGGTCGAGGCCGAGGAGGAGCCGCATCGTGGTGGACTTCCCCGCGCCGTTGGGGCCGAGGAACCCGGTCACCCGCCCGGGCGCGACGTCGAAGGTGAGGCGGTCGACGGCCCGGGTGCGACCGAACTCCTTGGTCAGTTCTCGGATCTCGATGCTGTTCATGCCTCAAGGTTCGCCACCGGCCCCACCTGCCGACTTCCCCCGAGCGAGGGTTCTCTCTCCCCCGTACAGGGGAGTCGCCACAGGACCGTGAGCTGCCACGATGAGGCCATGCAGCGACTGTTCCGTGCAGCTCTCCGACCCGTCACCTACTCACGCTGGGTGCACCTGTGTGTGCCCGTGCTCATGCTGGCCGTGTGGATGTTCATCGAGCGCGAGACTCCGTGGATGCCGCTGCTCCTCGTCATACCGCTGGCACTGTTGCCCTGGATGCGGCTTGCCGAGGGGCACCAGGCGCGGTTCCTGCTGGCACCGCACGACCGGGACAACGGGGCGGGCGGGTTCAGCACCGTGACGTCCCGGCGATGGGGCGACCGCTGGCGGACCCTGTTGTGGCTGGAGATACGACTCGTCCTCTCGGCGGTCACCGTGTGCGCGAGTGTGGTGCTGCCCGTCTCGACGGTCGACCTGGTCCGCGTCGCGGCAGCCGGCGGGCCCGTCGACGACAGCATCCTGCCCTTCACTCCGCCCACCTGGGCGGCGTGGCTGCTGGCTCCCGTGCCCCTGGTGCTGCTGATCGTCATCGTGATCCTGTTCGGCGAGCTGGTCACCTCCATCGCCAGGCTGTTGCTGGGTCCTTCGTCGGCGGAGCGGCTCACGGCGCTGGAAGCACGCACCGAGCAGCTGCTGGAGCGCACCCGCATCGCGCGGGAGCTGCACGATTCGATCGGCCACGCCCTGACCGTGGCGGTGGTCCAGGCCGGGGCCGCGCGGGCGGCCGGCGACCCGGAGTTCACCGACCGCGCGCTGAGAGCGATCGAGGAGACCGGCCGAGCGGCACTGGAGGACCTCGAACGGGTTCTGCTCGTTCTGCGGGAGTCGGGTCAGCGGCCGTCCCAACGGCCGACGCTGGCGGAGGCCGAGCGTCTCCTGGCCTCGGCCAGGGCCTCCGGAGCCAGCGTGGACGCGGAACTGGCGGGCCCCTTGGAGAAGTTGACGGGCCCGGTCACCCAGGAGGGGTACCGGATCCTCCAGGAGGCGCTCACGAACGTGCTGCGGCACTGCGGCCCGGTGCCGGTGCGGGTCCGGATCGGGATGGTCGCCGACCGACTCGACCTGGAGGTGACGAATCCGCTGCCGGACGGCACTTCCCTGACGATCGGCGGCCGTGGCGGCAGCGGCAGCGGACTGCGCGGAATACGGGAACGTGCCGCCCTGCTCGGTGGTCAGGTCGACACCGGCCCGCACGGGGGCGGCTGGAGGGTGCACGCGCGGCTGCCCCTGCAACCCATACGCTGACCGGATGCCAGTCACTGTGCTCCTCGTCGACGACGAACCCCTGGTCCGCATGGGGTTGCGTGCCGTCCTGGAGGCCCAGCCGGACATCGAGGTGGTCGGCGAGGCCGCCGACGGCGCCGCAGTGGTGCCGCTCGTGCGACAACTGCGCCCGGACGTGGTCGCGATGGACGTCCGGATGCCGCTGCTCGACGGGATCGAAGCGACCAAAGCGGTCCTGCGGAGCGTGGACTCGCCGCCGAAGATCCTCGTGGTCACCACCTTCGAGAACGACGAGTACGTCTATCAGGCGCTGCGGGCCGGCGCGGACGGATTCCTGCTGAAGCGGGCGCGTCCCTCGGAGATCGTGCACGCGGTCAGGCTGGTGGCGGAGGGCGAGACGCTGCTGTACCCCGCGACGGTCCGGGCCCTCGCCGCCGAGTACGGGAACCGGCAGGCCCGCGAGACACTGGAGCGGGCCGCCCTGACGCAACGGGAGCAGGCCGTCCTGCGCCTGATGGCGAGGGGCATGACCAACGTCGAGATCGCCCGGGAGCTGATCGTCGGCGCCGAGACCGTGAAGTCTCACGTCAGCGCGATCCTGGCCAAGCTGGGGGCGCGGGACCGCACTCAAGCCGTCATCACCGCCTACGAGTCCGGCTTCGTCACCCCGGCCTGACCACCTTCGACCCGTGCGGACGAAGGACCTGAACGAGCGCTGCTGCCGATCCGTCCTAGCGTCGTGCCACGCCCAGGACGCAGGGTGAGGAAGGGAGGCGTGGGCCCTTGTCCGGCAGGTCGAAGGAGCGGTACGAGGTGAGGGTGAAACCGGCTGTCGTGATCTCGGAGAGTGGGGCGCGGGCGGTGTGGCAGCCGCCGAAGAGGAGGGGCCAGACCGTGCGGTCGAGGCCGCGTTGGACCCGGGCCAGTCCGGGCGAGTCCGCTGCCCCGTGCTCGAAGAAGCGGAGTTCACCGTCGGGGCGCAGGACCCGGCGCAGCTCCGCGAGGGCCTCGGGCACGCTCCGTACAGTGCACAGGACGAGCGAGGCGACGGCGGCGTCGAAGGAACCGCTCTCCACCGGCAGTGCCTCCGCCGTGCCCGCCACCACGGTCACCGGGACAGGCGCCTGGCGTGCGGCCTTCTCGGCGAGGCGCCGCAGGTGGGGTTCGGGCTCGACGGCCAGGACCTCGGTGACGCCGGCCGGATAGTGCGCGAAGTTCAGTCCGTTGCCGGCGCCGACCTCGACCACACGGCCGGAGAGCCCGGAGAGGAGTTCCGTGCGCAGGGCACCGAGCCCGCCGCGGGCGTCGGCCGTCACGCTGACGCGTGCGTAGAACCGGGCGAACAGGGGGTGACGTACGTGGGGCCCCCGGGCGGCCGAGGGGCGTTGTGGAGTCGGAGTCACTTCGGCCCCCTCAACCGGTCACGAAGCAGAACTCGTTGCCCTCCGGGTCACGCATGACCTGGAAGGAGCCCTGTTCGTCCGTCACGAGGCCACCGACCCTGACCGCGCCGACGGGCAGCGCCGCGTCGGCGGCGCGGGCCGGGTCCGGGACCTCCAGGTCGAGATGGACCCGGTTCTTCGCCGCCTTGCCTTCGGGGACGCGCTGGAACGCGAGCCTGACGAACTCCGGCGGGTCGACGTACGACCAGTCGTCACTGCGGTCGACCGGTTCGCCGCCGAGGAGCCCGGACCAGAACCGGACGAGTGCGGACGGAACTGCACAGTCGAAGACGATCTCCTGAACGCGAGCACGCATGGACTCAGCCTACGGAGTCCACGGCCCCAGGGGGCGCCTTGGCGATCAGGCCGCGCTCGCGGCGTGATCGCCAGACACCTCCTCGGACACCCGGCCCGGGGACCCGCAGGCCCCACCCGTCAGGCACCCACCCTCAGGCGCCCTCAGGCACCCACCCTCAGGCACCCACCCTCAGGCGCCCTCAGGCACCCACCCTCAGGCACCCGACTCAGGCACCCGACTCCGGCACCAACCCTCAGGTGCCCGCAGGCCCGACCCTCAGGCTCCGGCCGCCTCCGCGAAGGCCGCTGCGTCCCAGGTGCCGCCGAGGGCCGGGGCGAGCCAGCTGCTCGCCGCGCTCCGGAACTCGGCCGGGGTGAGGGACCCCGAGCCTTCCGGCACCGCGCCGAGGAGGGGGGCGGCCGCGGATTCCGGCAGGTCCGCGAGGTTGCAGCGCGCCGCGAGGTCGGGCACGGCCGGCCAGCTGCCGACCACGACACCGAGCTGTTCGATCCCGCGGGCCCGGAGTGCCTCGCCGGTCAGGGCGGTCGTGTTGAGGGTTCCGAGACCGGCCGGGACCACGACGAGGACGGGTGCGTCGAGGAGCGAGGCCACGTCGGCGAGCGTGCCGCCCTCCTCGTCGAAGCGGACGAGGAGCCCGCCCGCGCCTTCCACCAGCACCAGATCGTGGTCGGCGGCGAGCTTGCGGGCGGCCTCGGCGACCTCCCGGGGCCCGACCGGGGCGAGCCCGGCCCGGCGCGCGGACGTGTTGGGAGCCAGCGGCTCCGGAAAACGGCCCAGCTCGGCGGAGGTGGCGGCTCCGGACAACCGGACGACCTCGTCGGCGTCGCCCCGCTCGTCCGGCCCGACACCCGTCTGCGCCGGCTTCAGGATGGCGACGGACCGGCCCGCCGCCGTTGCCGCGGCGGCCACCGCGGCGGTCACGACCGTCTTGCCGATCTCCGTCCCCGTACCGCTGACGACGATGATTCCCACTGCTGCCCAGTCCTTCCGTTCGGCCGTTCGGCCGGTTCAGCCCGCCGACGCGGCCGCGCGGACCGCCGCGCAGATGCGGGCCAGGTCCTCGTCGCCGGTCACGTACGGCGGCATCGTGTAGATCAGGTCGCGGAAGGGGCGCAGCCACACGCCCTCCCGGACCGCCGCGCGCGTCGCGGCCGCCATGTCGACCTCGTGGTCGAGCTGGACGACTCCGATCGCGCCGAGCACCCGCACCTCGCGGACGCCCGGGAGGTCGGCGGCTGCGGCGAGGCCCTCCCGCAGACCGGTCTCGATCCGCTTGACCTCGACCTCCCAGTCCTGGGAGAGCAGCAGGTCGAGCGAGGCGAGGGCGACGGCCGAGGCGAGCGGGTTGCCCATGAACGTCGGTCCGTGGGCCAGGATCGGCACCTCGCCCTGGGAGATCCCGTCGGCGACCCTGCTCGTGCAGAGCGTCGCCGCCATCGACAGGTAGCCGCCGGTCAGCGCCTTGCCCACGCACATCACGTCGGGGGAGACCCCCGCCTGATCGGCGGCGAACAGCTTGCCCGTCCGGCCGAAGCCGGTCGCGATCTCGTCGAAGACCAGCAGCACGTCGTGCGCGTCGCATGCCTCGCGGAGCACCCGCAGGTAGCCCGGGTCGTGGAAGCGCATGCCGCCGGCGCCCTGGACCACGGGCTCCACGACCACGGCGGCCAGCTCGTGCGCGTGGCGCCCGATCTCCGTCCGCAGCAGTTCGGCGTAGGACTCCTCGTACGCAGCCGGCGGGGAGTCCACGAACACCTGCCGCTGGAGCACGCCCGTCCACAGCTCGTGCATGCCGCCCTGCGGGTCGCAGACCGACATCGGCTGCCAGGTGTCCCCGTGGTAGCCGCCGCGCCAGGTGAAGAGCCGCTGCTTCTCGGGGCGGCCGAGGGAGCGCCAGTACTGCAGGCACATCTTGGCCGCCACCTCGACGGAGACGGAGCCCGAGTCGCTGAGGAAGACGTGCCGCAGCGGCTCGGGGGTGATCTCGACGAGCCGGGCGGCGAGCCGGACGGCCGGTTCGTGGGTGAGCCCGCCGAACATGACGTGGCTCATCTTCTCCAGCTGCCCGCGCACCGCCTCGTTGAGCACGGGGTGGTTGTAGCCGTGGATGGCCGACCACCACGAGGACATGCCGTCGACCAGCTCGGCCTGACCCTCGACCGGCTCGGCGAGCCGGAGGCGCACGCCGGACGCGGACGCGACGACCAGCGGCTCCGCACGTCCCGGCATGGGGCCGTACGGGTGCCAGACGTGCGCCCGGTCCAGGGCGAGGAGTTCGTCGTTACGCATTCGGCGCCAGGTCCGTGCCGGCACCCCGGCGGCGTACCGCGACCAGGTCGGTCCGGGCGGTGTTCGACGCGGCCTCGGCGGCGGGGGCCTCCGCCGGAGCCTCGGCGTGTCCGCCGCAGGGACCGCAGCCGCCACCGGCGTGCGAGCCGCAGCCGGCGCCCTCGGCGGGAGCCTGCGAGCCACAGCCCGAGCCCTCGGCCGCAGCGTGCGAGCCGCAGCCGCCGGACGCCGCGGCGAGCGCGTCCGCGCGGTGAGCGGGCAGCGTGGTCGTACCGGCGCCCTCCACCTCGAAGCCGGCGTCCGCGATCATGTCCAGGTCGGCCTGGCCGGCCTGGCCCTCGCTGGTCAGGTAGTCGCCGAGGAAGATCGAGTTCGCGATGTTCAGGGCCAGCGGCTGCATGGAGCGCAGGTGCACCTCACGGCCGCCGGCGATCCGCACCTCGACGTCGGGGCAGACGAACCGGACCATCGCCAGGATCCGCAGGCAACGCTGCGGGGTGAGGTTCCACTCCTTGGCGAGCGGGGTCCCCTCGAACGGGATCAGGAAGTTGACCGGCACCGAGTCCGAGTCCAGGTCGCGCAGCGCGTACACGACGTCGACCAGGTCCTCGTCGCTCTCGCCCATGCCCGCGATCAGGCCCGAGCACGCCGACAGACCGGCGGCGTGCGCCTTCTGCACGGTGTCCACCCGGTCGGCGTAGGTGTGGGTCTTGGTGATGTCCCCGTACGTCGCCTCGGACGTGTTCAGGTTGTGGTTGTACGCGTCGGCGCCGGCCTCCCGCAGCCGCTCCGCCTGGCCGTCCGAGAGAAGGCCGAGACAGGCGCACACCTCGACGCCCTCGTTCTGCTCCTTGATGGCCTCGATGGTCTTGCCGACCCGCTCGACGTCCCGGTCCGTCGGCCCCCGGCCGCTCGCCACCAGGCAGACCCGCTTGGCCCCGCCCGCGACGCCCGCCGCGGCGGCCTGGGACGCCTCGTCCGGCTTCAGCCACGTGTACTTGAGGATCTCGGCCTTGGAGCCGAGCCGCTGCGAGCAGTACGAGCAGTCCTCGGGGCACAGCCCGGACTTCAGGTTGACCAGATAGTTGAGCTTCACCCGGCGCCCGAACCACTGGCGCCGCACCTTGCCGGCCGCCGCCACCACATCGAGCAGTTCGTCGTCGGAGGTCGCCAGCACGGCGAGAGCTTCTTCACGGGTCGGCAGCTCGCGCCGCAGCCCCTTTTCCACCAGCGTGTTCAGCAGGTCCATAACCGCAGATCCTTGCTTACCGCCCGCCTCCGGGCCAAGGAGGATCCGAACAAACGCCCCCGATAGAGGTGTGTGGATGACCACATCCCGACCTCGGCATACTCCGGTTAGGGTCTGTCCGCTGCCTACAAAAGGATCGCCGTATGCCACAGGCCGACGACGCACGGGCCGCGGGCCCGCGCCGGACCGCGTTCGACTGGACCGACGCCGAGGCGCGCCGCCGGGCGGAGGCCGGTCTCGTCCGTACGCTGCGGCCCCGGGCGGCGGAGTCGGAGCTCCTCGACCTGGCGAGCAACGACTACCTCGGGCTCACCCGCCGCACGGAGGTCACCGAGGCGGCGGCCGACGCGGCACGGCGCTGGGGCGCCGGCTCCACCGGCTCGCGACTCGTCACCGGCACCACCCGGCTGCACACCCGCCTGGAGCGCGAACTCGCCGACTTCTGCGGCTTCGAGGCGGCCCTGGTCTTCTCCTCCGGCTACACCGCCAACCTGGCGGCGCTCACCGCGCTCGGCGGCTTGGGCTCCCTGATCGTCTCCGACGCCGCCAACCACGCCTCGATCGTCGACGGCTGCCGCCTCGCGCGCGCCGAGACGGCCGTCGTCCCGCACACCGACCCCGAGGCCGTACGCAAGACCCTCGACGCGCATCCCGGGCGTCGCGCCCTGGTCGTCAGCGACTCCGTCTTCTCCGTCGACGGGGACAAGGCCCCGCTGCCCGCGCTCGCCGAGGCGTGCCGCGCGCACGGTGCCGGGCTCGTGGTGGACGACGCCCACGGCTTCGGCGTCCTCGGCACGGGAGGCAGGGGCGCCCTGCACGAGGCCGGGCTCGCCGGCGCGGAGGACGTCGTCGCCACCCTCACGCTCTCCAAGTCCCTGGGCAGCCAGGGCGGCGCCGTCCTCGGCCCCGCCCGGGTGATCGAGCACCTGGTGAACGCCGCCCGCACCTTCATCTTCGACACCGGGCTCGCCCCGGCCGCCGCGGGCGGCGCGCTCGCCAGTCTGCGGCTGATCGCCGCCGAACCGGGACTCGCCGAGCGGGCCCGTACCGTCGCGACCACCCTTCACCGGCTGCTCACCGACGCCGGGCTCACCTCGGCCCGGCCCGACGCGGCCGTCGTCTCGGTCCGCGCGCCCTCCCCGGAGGCGGCACTCGCCTGGGCGGCGGACTGCCGCGCACAGGGTCTGCTGGTCGGCTGCTTCCGGCCCCCCTCGGTGCCCGACGGCATCTCGCGACTGCGCCTCACGGCCCGCGCGGACCTGACCGACGCGCAGATCGATCGTGCGGTGGCCACGATCCTGCGGACGGCACCGACCGGCTGAGCGGATGACGCCGATCGGCTGAGCGGACGACGCCGACCGGCTTAGCGGATCGGCACCGACCGCGCTGAGCGGATCGGCACCGACCGCGCTGAGCGGACGGCGTCGACCGTTCGCCCGACGCCTCCCGCCGGACGGGCCCGAGGGCCCAAGCGCGTTCGCAGACCGCAGAGTTCACCGCTTCGGGCGACAGATGGGGACATATCTTGGTGGAACCCCGCTCGGGGCGGCACGATCGGTGGCACTCTGACGCGAAGCGCAATCCGGGGCATGTTCCCGGCGGGAAAGGGACAGCGTCGCCATGGCAGATCACCAGGAATCATCCGTCACGCTGCCGAGCGAACCCGCCTCGGTCCCCACGGCCCGGCGGTACGTCGTCGACGTGCTCACCGGCTGGGGCCTCGACGACGGCGGCGACACCGCCGACGCGATCCGCCTGATCGTCTCGGAACTGGCCACCAACGCCGTCCTCCACACCTTCGGCCAGTCGCCGAACTTCACGGTCGACGTCCGGCTGGTCCGCGAGGAACTCCTCCACGTCGGAGTGACCGACAGCCATCCCCGCCGCCCCCGCCGCCTTCCCGCCGCGGTGCAGCAGGACAACGGGCGCGGCCTCGTCATCATCCGCTCGCTCGCGGCCGAGGCCGGCGGCCGTCTGTCCGTCACCCCGACCGAGGACGGCGGCAAGACGGTGTGGATCACCCTTCCCTGGACGCCGGCGCCCGTACCCAGCTGCTAGGGGAGTACGGAGGCGGCTCAGCCGGCGTGGAGTTCCTGTGAGGGCCACGCGCCGTTCGCGAAGTGGCGGGCCCAGTAGGAGGGGTTCATCTCGGCCAGGGTGCGGGCCTGCCGGCGCGTGGGGTCGTCGGGGTCGGGGACGCCCACCTCGACGTCCGGGCCCCAGAGGGCGAGCCGCTCCTGGCAGATGCCGCACGGCGGCAGGACGACGAATCGGCCGTCGTCCGGCGCGCGGAAGACGCAGACGGAGGCGGTGACCCGCCGGTCGAGGGTGTACGCCTGGCAGAAGGCCCCGGTCTCCTGGCAGAGGGTCACGCCGGCGTTGATGTTGTCGAGGGCGACGCTGGTGAGGATCCGTCCGTCGTCGAGGTGGACGGCGGCGGCGCCACCGGGTTCGTCCGGCGTCCAGCGGGTCTCCATCTGGGCGATCGCCGCGTCGACGAGAGCTTGATCGAGTTTCAGCGCGGCATCGTCGCACGCGCTGTCGGGCGGTCGCAGGGCAACGGAGCGAAGAGCCGTCCGGCGGAGGGGCGGGGCGGCGGACATGCGGCCCGGCGGCGGGAGCGGTCCGGGCGAGCGCGGTACGGAGCGGTCCGGCGGCGGGAGCGGTCCGAGGTGGGGACGGTATGGAGCGGTCCGGGTGGGAAGGTGAGGGAGCGGTCCGGGTGGGACGGTAAGGGAGCTGTCCGGCGGCGGGAGCGGTCCGAGCGAGGACCGTACGGGAGCGGTCCGGCGGATGAGTGGGGCGGCGCCACCCCACTCCTCAGCGCGGTCCGAGGGCCCGGCTCTGCGGCCGGGCGCCGTCAGCGGACGCGGCCGTAGTAGACCTTCGACGACCAGATCTTGTCGAGCTTCACCCAGGAGCCCGTCTTGGGCGAGTGCCAGATCTTGCCGCCGCCGGCGTAGATGCCCACGTGGTAGACCCTTCCACCGGAGTGGAAGAAGACCAGGTCCCCCTGTTGTCTGCTGGACGCGGAGATGTGCCGGGTCTTGTTGTACTGCTGCTGCGCGGTGCGGGGCAGCCACTTGCCCGCCTTCTTGTACGCGTAGAGCGTCAGACCGGAGCAGTCGAACCTGGTGGGTCCGGTGGCTCCGTACCCGTACGGCGATCCTTTCTTGGCCGCGGCGACGCTCAGTGCCTTGTTCGCGTGTGCGGTCGCTGCCTGGGCCTCCGGCGCCGCTCCTGGTGCGAGCAGCGTGCCGCCGACGGCGGCGAGGGTGAGAGCCGAGACGGCTCCGGCCCGGGACAGCAGGGACGGGACGTGCATCTGCGCAGTCATGCGCAACCCTTCGTCAGCCGCCTGCGAAGGATGACCTGTCGGGTTCGGGCTGGCGAAGATGCCCGGCCGCGGATGCGGCTTCACCCCAAGGAACGGCCTCGCTGCCGGAACAGCGCGTTCGCCCCGTAAAAATCGGGTCCTCCACTCCTGCCGATCCAATCCTGTCGACCAGACGTCCGGGACAGCGGCAGGACTCGGCGTCCGCCCGGACCGCCCCGCCGCGGCGGCGGGGGCTTGTCGTCGTCAGGGATCTTGACTCACGACATGGGCGAAAACCGAGCTGAAACGGCGATATGTGAGGCTCATCACGACTGATCCATTCAGGTGGACAGCGCGCCTTTGTGATCTTCGGAGGTTTGGTCGACGAGTCCCGTACCTGCGATGGAACGTCCGATTCCGCCAGATGTGTACATCTGTTGCGCAACTCACCCGCTTCCTCTGTCGATTCGTCGACTACGCCGAACGGGGGAGGATTTCTGCGGCGCGCGTCGGCCGACCGGACCTCGACACGACACGCGGGAATGTCAACTCGCCCGAGTGCGTGGGACGGTGACGCGGTCGGCCCGGCGCTCGCCGTCCAACACCCGTAGGGCACGCGCCAATGTGTCCGCGTGGACCTCGCTCTCGCCCCGCATATGCATGAGCGTCAGGGCCTCGCGCAAGGCCTCGGCGCGTCCCACCAGGGCTTGTGCCGCGCGTAGCGCCCCATAAGTATGCGAGCCCCTGGATGGGTTGATCTTCCCCAGGAGGTCGACGACTTCGAGGTACGCGTCGACGAACTCACCCTCGGCGCGCGTCAGGGCGGGCAGTGGCGGAAGTTCCGGGACCACGGCCCGCTCACCGGGCCGTGCCGCCGGCGGACGCCCGCCGGTTCGTGAGGACGTGGTCGACCAGCCCGTACGCGACGGCCGCCGGCGCGTCCAGGACCGTGAGGCGGTCGATGTCGGCGTCGATCCGGTCCCGGCTCCGGCCGGTGTGTTCGGTGAGCATCCCGGCCACCAGTGCGCGCAGTCGGAGCAGTTCGCGGGCCTGGAGGTCGAGGTCGCTCGGCTGGCCTCGCAGCGGTTCGTCCAGGGTGGGCTGTTCGAGGGTGACGCGGGCGCCGGGCAGCATCATGCGCTTGCCCGGGGTGCCGGCGGCGAGGAGTACGGCGGCGGTGAACACGGCCTGCCCGAGGCAGGTGGTCTCCACGTCGCTGGCGAGCGTCCGCATCGTGTCGTAGACAGCGGTCATCGCGCTGATCGACCCGCCGGGCGAGTTGATGTACAGCGAGATGTCCTGGCCGGGTGCCGCGTAGTCGAGGTGCAGGAGCTGGGCGATGACGTCGTTGGCCGAGGTCTCGTCGATCGGGGTGCCGAGGAAGACGATCCGGGATTCGAGGAGCTTGGAGTACGGGTCGAGGGTGCGGCTTCCGGAGCTGGTCCGCTCGGTGAACTCGGGCAGGACGTAGCGGGCGTCCATGACGGGCACCTCCATCTGTAAAAAATGTACAGGACGTACAGACCGTAAGATGAGGAGCATGACCTACGAGATCCCGGTGACGCAAGCCCGGGCCGAGCTCGCCGACCTCATCAACCGCGTCGTGTACGGCGGTGAGCGCGTCGTCGTCACCCGCCACGGAAAGCCGCTCGTGGCCCTCGTCTCCGCCGCTGACCTGGAGGAACTCGAAGCGGCGGAGAAGCCCGCCGACGAGCAGGTGGTCCGCTCGGTCTCCGGCCTCCACCCGGTCGACTCCGCTCCCGGCGAACAGCGCCGCTTCGGCATCGCCGCCCACCATCGCGACCCGGGCGTTTCCTGAAGCGCGCCGCGAGAAGACCGCGTGCCCCCCGACCGTGACGGTCGGGGGGCACGCGGCGTTTCGTCCGGCGGGGCTCAGCCCGCGAGCGCCGGCGCGGGCGTCGGTACGGAGGGTGCCGCGGCCCGGCTCCGACGGGCGCCGAGCGCGGTCGCGGCCAGGCCTGCCGCCGCCCAGAGGGAGAGGGTGAGCAGGGGGCCGCCGGCCGCCGCCCCGTCGAAGGCGGACACCGAGCGGAGGGCCGAACCCCCGGCGCCCGGCGGCAGCCACTGGCCGAGCGCGCCGATGCCGCTGGGCAGCATCTCCGGCGCGCTCGACATGCCCGAGAACGCGTTGCCGAGCAGGATCGTGAGCACGGCCGAGAGGCCGAAGCCGGGCTTGCCGAGGAGGGTCGCGAGTCCCGCGAAGGTCGCCCCGATCGCGAGGACCGTCAGGCCGAGCACCCCGGCCTCGGCCCACCAGTCGCCGGCCAGTACGCCGAGCCAGCTGTCGGCGAGCGCCGCGCCCACCATCCCCGCGAGCGCGGCCGCGCCCGCCAGGGTGGCGACCGCCCTGGACCCGCGCAGGCCGAGCAGGACGGTGGCGACCCCGGTGGCCGCCCCGACGAGGGCGAGGGGGAGCAGGCTCGCCCCGAAGACGGCGCCGCGCGGGTCGCCCGCCGGGGCGGCGACCACGTCCGTGACCTGGACCGGGGCGTCCGCGGGTGCCTGTCCGGCCACCGCCTCGCGCAGCAGGCCGGCCACGACGGGGCTTCCCGCCGAAGCGGTCAGGAGCTGCGTGCCCCCGGGCATGACGACCACGGCGCCGTACACCTCGCGGGCTTCGACGGCGGACCGGGCGGCGTCGGCGTCGTCGTAGCGGTGGACCTCGAAGGCGCCCTCGTGCCGGCCGAGCTCCCGCTCCACGGCGTCGGCCGCGGTGGCGGGCCCGGCCACGCCGATCGGCAGGTCGCGGGGGGCGATCCGGGCGGCAGGCCAGGCGAAGATCCACAGGGCCAGGGCCGCGACGGTCGGTATCAGCACGAGCACCGCGAGGGTCCTGCGCCCCGCGGTGGCTGAGGGGGCGGTGGCGGTGGGCATGACGGACTCGATTCAAAGAGAAGGATCGTTCGTTTTACGTCGGTCACTCTGCGGCGACCTCGGACGGTTGTCAAGAATGAATATTCGTTTTAGGTTTCGGGGCATGGCACGTGTCTCCCAGGAACACCTCGACGCCCGGCGGCGGCAGATCCTCGACGGCGCCGCGCGCTGCTTCGCCCGCACCGGCTTCCACGCCACGTCGATGCAGGACGTGCTCGCCGAGGTCGGGCTGTCCGCCGGCGCGGTCTACCGTTACTTCCGCGGCAAGGAGGAGCTGATCGCGGCCATCGCGACCGAGGCCTTCACGGCGATCCGGGCCGCCTTCGAGGAGGCGTCCCGCGCCACTCCGCCGCCCACCCCCGACGTCCTCCTCGGGGCGGTGCTCCGGCTCTTCCTGGAGGAGCGGATCAAGGGCGCCGACCGGCAGGCCTTCGCCCGTCTGATCATCCAGGTGTGGACGGAGACCCTGCGCAACGAGCAGCTGGCCGAGACCCTCGCCCACGGCTACAACGGCATGCGGGAGGCCTGGACCGCGCTCGTGAACGCCTACCGCGAGAGCGGTCTGCTGCACGCCGACGTCCCCGCCGACCACGTGGCCCGTACCCTCATCGCCACCGCCCAGGGATTCATCGCCCAGCAGGCGCTCTTCGGCGACGTGGCCGTCGAGGTCCTGGAGGACGGCCTGCGCGGGCTCATGTCCATGTCCGTGCCGTCGACCGCGTCCCCGACGGGGGACGTGTCGCCGCGGGAGGCGTAGGAGATCCGGCGCAAGTCGTGTCGCCGTGGGAGGCGTAGGAGATCCGGCGCAAGCCGTGTCGCCGTGGGAGGCGTAGGAGATCCGGCGCAAGCCGTGTCGCCGTGGGAGGTGTAGGGGATCCGGGGCGAGACGTGTCGCCGCGGCAGGCCTCGGAGACCCGGACGGGTCCCACCCCGTGGGGCACCCGTCCGGTCGGATGATCATGACAACGCAAAGCCCCAGTTAACGAGCCTGAAAAACTTCCGCCCTAACGTGCAATCTCTGACCGCGCACCGCATCTCCCCGGTTCAGCACCGTGTTGACGGTCGGTAGGGTCCGCAGCTGTCCGGGCGCCGTCCCGGTCGACGACTGTGAGGTGGAAGAGTGCAACTCAGCCCGCACGAGCAGGAACGCCTGCTCATCCATGTGGCGGCCGACGTGGCCGAGAAGCGCAGGGCCAGGGGCGTCCGCCTCAACCACCCCGAGGCCGTCGCGCTCCTGACCTCCCACATCCTGGAGGGCGCCAGGGACGGTCGGACCGTCGCGGAGCTGATGGCCTCAGGACGCAAGGTGCTCACCCGCGACGAGGTCATGGACGGCATCCCGGAGATGATCCACGACGTCCAGGTCGAGGCCACCTTCCCGGACGGCACCAAGCTCGTCACCGTCCACGACCCCATCGTCTGACGGGCGGCCGCGGATGATCCCCGGAGAGATCCTGTACGGGGACGGCCCCGTGACCCTCAACGAGGGACGCCCCGTCACCCGCCTCACCGTGCTCAACGCCGCCGACCGGCCCGTCCAGGTCGGCTCCCACTACCACTTCGCCGAGGTCAACCCCGGCCTCGCGTTCGACCGTGCCGCCGCGCACGGGCAGCGGCTGCACATCGCCGCCGGAACCGCCGTCCGCTTCGAGCCCGGCATTCCCGTCGAGGTCGAGCTCGTGCCCCTGGCCGGCCGGCGGATCGTGCCCGGCCTGCGCGGCGAGACCGCCGGCCCCCTCGACGCCACCGCACCGGACAAGGACGGCGACCGTGCCTGACCTCCACCGCGCCGTATACGCGGACCTGTTCGGCCCCACGACCGGCGACCGCATCCGCCTCGCCGACACCGACCTCCTCGTCGAGATCGAGGAGGACCGCTGCGGCGGCCCCGGCCGCGCCGGCGAGGAGGCCGTCTTCGGCGGCGGCAAGGTCGTACGGGAATCGATGGGTCAGGCGCGGACCACCCGCGCCGAAGGCGCCCCCGACACGGTGATCACCGGCGCGGTGGTCATCGACCACTGGGGCGTCGTCAAGGCCGACATCGGCATCAGGGACGGCCGGATCACCGCCCTCGGCAAGGCCGGCAACCCCGACACCATGGACGGCGTCCACCCCGGCCTCGTCATCGGTCCCGAGACCGAGATCATCGTCGGCAACGGACGGATCGTCACCGCCGGAGCCGTCGACGCCCACGTCCACTTCATCTCGCCGACCGTCGTCGAACAGGCCCTCGCCACCGGCGTCACCACCCTCGTCGGCGGCGGCACCGGACCGGCCGAGGGCACCAAGGCGACCACGATCACACCCGGCCCCTGGCACACGGCCCGGATGTTCGAGGCCCTGGACACCTTCCCCGTCAACATCGGCCTGCTCGGCAAGGGCAACACGATGTCCCGGGAGGCCATGCGCTCCCAACTGCGGGGCGGCGCACTCGGGTTCAAGATCCACGAGGACTGGGGGGCCACCCCCGCCGTCATCGACGCCTGCCTGGCCGTCTGCGAGGAGACCGGCGCCCAACTCGCCATCCACACCGACACCCTGAACGAGGCCGGTTTCGTCGGCGACACCCTCGCCGCCATCGCGGGCCGCACCGTCCACGCGTACCACACGGAGGGTGCCGGCGGCGGGCACGCCCCCGACATCATCACGGTCGTCTCGGAGCCGTACATCCTGCCGAGCTCGACCAACCCGACCCGGCCGCACACCGTCAACACCATCGAGGAACACCTCGACATGCTGATGGTCTGCCACCACCTCAACCCGGCCGTCCCCGAGGACCTCGCCTTCGCGGAGTCGCGCATCCGGCCCTCGACCATCGCCGCCGAGGACGTCCTCCACGACCTGGGCGCCATCTCGATCATCTCCTCCGACTCCCAGGCCATGGGTCGGATCGGCGAGGTGATCATGCGCACCTGGCAGACCGCCCACGTCATGAAGAAGCGGCGCGGCGCCCTGCCCGGCGACGGCCGCGCCGACAACCACCGGGCCCGCCGCTACGTCGCCAAGTACACGATCAACCCGGCCGTCGCCCAGGGCATGGACCACCTCATCGGCTCGGTCGAGCCCGGCAAACTCGCCGACCTCGTGCTGTGGGAGCCGGCCTTCTTCGGAGTGAAGCCGCTCGTCGTCGTCAAGGGCGGCCAGATCGCGTACGCGCAGATGGGCGACGCCAACGCCTCCATTCCGACGCCCCAGCCGGTCCTGCCCCGCCCGATGTTCGGCGCGCTCGGCCGCGCCGCCGCGGCCGGCTCGGTCAACTTCGTCGCCGAGGCGGCGATCGAGGACGACCTGCCCCGCAGGCTCGGGCTGCACAAGGAGTTCAGCGCCATCCGCTCGACCCGGCGCGTCACCAAGGCCGACATGCGCGAGAACGACGCCCTGCCCCGGGTCGAGGTCGACGCCGACACCTTCTCGGTGACCATCGACGGCGAGCCGGTCGAACCGGCACCCGCCGTCGAACTGCCCATGGCCCAGCGTTACTTCCTCTTCTGATGTCACGCTCGGCCCTTCTCGTGCTCGCCGACGGGCGGTTCCCCGCCGGCGGGCACGCCCACTCCGGCGGCGCCGAGGCCGCCGTGCGCGCCGGCCGCATCACGGACGCCGCCGGCCTCGAGTCCTTCTGCCGGGGCAGGCTGCACACCACGGGCCTGACCTCGGCCGCCCTCGCCGCCGGGGCCGCGCACGGACTCGACCCGCACGGACTCGACGCGGCCGCCGACGCCCGCACCCCCTCACCCGCCCTGCGCGATGCCGCCCGCAGGCTCGGCCGCCAGCTGATGCGGGCCGCCCGCGCCACCTGGCCGTGCCCCGAACTGGACGCGCTCGCGGCCGCCTTCCCGCGCGGCGCCCACCAGCCCGTCGTCCTCGGCGCCGCGGCCCGGGCCGCCGGACTCGGGCCCGAGGACGCCGCGCACTGCGTCGCGTACGAGACCGTCGGCGGACCGGCGACCGCCGTCGTACGCCTCCTCGGCCTCGACCCCTACCAGGCCACCGCCGTCCTCGCCCGCCTCGCACCCGAGATGGACCGGGTCGCCGAGCGCGCGGCCGCCGCCGCCCGGCAGGGCGTCGACGCGCTGCCCGCCGCGTCCGCCCCGCTGCTCGACATCACGGCAGAACAGCACGCCGCCTGGCCCGTCCGCCTCTTCGCGTCCTGACCACCGCCCCCAGCCCCGACCGACCGGAGCCGACCCATGCACCTCGACCACGGCCACACCCACCACGGCGCCGTCTCCGCCGACGCCCACCGCCCCGACGGCACCCGCCGCGCCCTGCGCATCGGGCTCGGCGGCCCCGTCGGCTCCGGCAAGACCGCGACCGTCGCCGCCCTGTGCCGGGTGCTGCGCGACGCGTTCTCCCTCGCCGTCGTCACCAACGACATCTACACCCGAGAGGACGCCGAGTTCCTGCTCCGCAACGCGGTCCTGCCCCCGGAGCGGATCAGGGCCGTGGAGACCGGAGCCTGCCCGCACACGGCCATCCGCGACGACATCTCCGCCAACCTCGAGGCCGTCGAGGAACTGGAGGACGCCGTCGGCCCGCTCGACCTGATCCTCGTCGAGTCCGGCGGCGACAACCTCACCGCCACCTTCTCCAAGGGGCTCGTCGACGCACAGATCTTCGTCATCGACGTGGCCGGCGGCGACGACATCCCGCGCAAGGGCGGTCCCGGCGTCACCACCGCCGACCTCCTCGTCGTCAACAAGACCGACCTCGCCCCGCACGTCGGCTCCGACCTGGAACGGATGGCCCGCGACGCCGAGGAGCAGCGGGGCGAACTCCCCGTCGCCTTCACGTCGCTGCGCGCGGAGAACGGCATCGGCCCCGTCGCCGACTGGGTCCTGGCCCGACTCGGGGCCTGGACCGCGTGAGCCTGCGCGCCACCGCCCGGATCACCGCCGACGCCGACGGGGGACTGCCGCTGCTCGTCGGCGACGGCCCCCTCGCCCTGCGCCGCACCCGGGCCCAGGGGCCGTACACCAGGGTCACCGTCGTCGGGGCGATGAGCGCCCCGCTCGGCGGTGACCGGCTCGCGATCGAGGCCGAAGTACGGGACGGGGCCCGGCTCCTGGTCGACGCGGCCGCCGCCACCCTCGCCCTGCCGGGCCGGAGCACCGAGCCCGCCGCGTACGACGTCCGGATCTCCGTCGGCGAGGAGGGCGTGCTCCGCTGGCTGCCCGAGCAGCTGGTCTCCGTCCACGGTTCGGAGCTGCGGATGCGGACGACGGTCGAACTCGCCGCCACGGCCCGGCTCGTCCTGCGCGAGGAGCAGATCCTCGGCCGGCACGGCGAACCGTCCGGCACCCTCGTCACCCGGCTCACCGTCCGCCGCGCCGGACGTCCGCTGCTCGACCAGGAGCTGGCCTTCGGCCCGGGTGCCCCCGGCGGCTGGGACGGCGGCGCGGTCCTCGGCGGCCACCGGGCCACCGGTCAACTCCTCGTCGTCGATCCCGCGTTCGCGGTGAAGCCGGTGGACGCCCGGCCGATCGGGGAGCACGCCGTGGTCACCCCGCTCGCCGGGCCCGCGGCCCTCGTCACGGCCGTCGCTCCCGACGCCCTCGTGCTCCGCAGGCTGCTCGACGCGGCCCTGGCCGACCTCGCCCCCTGCTGACCGGCTCCGACACCGCACCGCTCAGCGGTACACACCTCTCCGGTTATTGGTTCGGCAAAGAAACACACGTTCGGTCTTTCATCGTGTGCCCCAGGAACGAAAGGATCCAGCGGACAACCCGATACGCGGCGCCGCCACGGGGGTGGCGCCCACCCTGGGGGAGGACCTTTGAGACGTACAGCCATGCTCGGCTCGGCGGGCACGCTGATAGCCGGCACGCTGGTCGCGGGCGCGATCGCCGCCCCGGCGGCGAACGCCGACAGCCGGCACCTGCGCGACGCGGAGTCGATCGGCGTCGCCGTCGCCGCCGCGCGTGCCGCCCAGGCGGGCATCGACTGGCAGGACTGCCCCGCCGACTGGGGCCTGGAGAAGCCGATCCAGTGCGGCTGGGTCACCGTCCCGGTCGACTACGCCAAGCCCAACGGCAAGAAGATCAAGATCGCGGTCGACCGCATCAACGCCACCGGCACTCCCGCCGAGCGTCAGGGCGCCCTGCTCTACAACCCGGGCGGCCCCGGCGGCTCCGGCATGCGCTTCCCGCGCCGGGTCACCACCAAGAACAAGATCTGGGCGGGCGCCGCCAAGGCCTACGACTTCGTGGGCTTCGACCCGCGCGGTGTCGGCCACTCGGCCCCCATCTCCTGTGTCGACCCGACCGAGTTCGTCAAGGGCCCCAAGCTCGACCCGGTCCCGGACAGCGAGGCCGACAAGCTGGCGCAGCGCAAGCTCGCCGCCGAGTACGCCAAGGGCTGCGCCGAGAAGAGCGGCGACATGCTGCCCTTCATGACCACGCCCAACACCGCGCGTGACCTCGACGTCATCCGGGCCGCCCTCGGCGAGAAGAAGCTGAACTTCGTCGGCGTCTCGTACGGCACCTACCTCGGCGCGGTCTACGGCACCCTGTTCCCGACGCACGTCCGCCGCATGGTCCTGGACAGCGTCGTGAACCCGTCGACCCGCTCCATCTGGTACGAGGCCAACCTCGGCCAGGACATCGCCTTCGAGGGCCGGCTGACGGACTGGATGACCTGGGTCGCCCAGCACGACGCCACCTACCACCTCGGCGACACCCTCGACGAGGTCCGGCAGCAGTGGAACACCCTCCGCGCCGACGCCAAGAAGGCGCCCCTCGGAGGCAAGGTCGGCCCCGCCGAACTCATCGGCTTCTTCCAGAACGCCCCGTACTACGACTCCATGTGGGCCCCGGTGGCCGAGGCGTGGAGCGCGTACGCCGCGGGCGACCCGCAGCCGCTGATCGACAACGCGGCCGCGGACCTCACGGACACCGCCGGCAACATCGCCTCGGAGAACGGCAACGCCGTCTACACCGCGGTCGAGTGCGCCGACGCCCCCTGGCCGACCAGCTGGAAGAAGTGGGACCGGGACAACTCCCGCCTCCACGAGCAGTACCCGTTCATGACCTGGGCCAACGCGTGGATGAACCTGCCCTGCGCGACCTGGTCGGCCCCGCGCCAGCGCCCGACCGTGGTGAAGACGAACAAGGGCCTTCCGCCCGTGCTCATCACCCAGTCCGAGCGCGACGCGGCCACCCCGTACGAGGGCGCCGTCGAGCTGCACAAGCGCTTCAAGGGCTCGCGCCTGATCACGGAGAAGGACGCCGGTTCGCACGGCATCACCAGCCTGGTCAACCCGTGCCTGAACCCCAAGGTCGAGGACTACCTGCTGACCGGCAGGCTCGACGCCACGGACCAGACGTGCGCCCCGCACGCCACCCCGCAGCCGTAGTACCCGGCACAGCGGGATGAGGGAGGGGCGGCCGTCCGACGGCCGCCCCTCCCGTCGTCCCGGCTACCGCGCGGAGGACGCCAGCCAGGCGTCCTCCGCCGCGTAGTCGAAGAAGTCCACCCCGTACTTCGCGAGACCCGGGAACGCCTCCCGCCAGTCCCGGTCCGCCAGATGACCTGCCAGCCACTCGACCGTCTCCGGCAGCGACCCGGCGTACGACACCACCGGCCGGTACCCCAACTCCCGCTCCGCGGCCGTCATGTCGTAGACGACGGGGTGCTCCGCGGTCCACGGGGTGAGCCCGACGAGGCCCTCCGGCGGCGCGCCCCCGATCAGCACCGTCTCGCTCTCCACGCCCATGACCGCGTCGATCGCGGCCCCGATCCCGGCCACCGTCGGCGCCTCGGGGTCGGCGCCGTTCAGCACCCGGCTGCCCGGATTCGACGCGGCGAGGCGGACGAGCTCGGCGAGGTTGTCCACGTGGACCGGGTGGAACCGCGAGGCACCGTCGTACGCCAGCGGGCGCACCGAGCGCCCGTCGAGCGCCCGCTTGACGAACCACAGCTCGCGCGGCCCCGGACAGTACGGCCCGTGGATGGCGCCCGCCCGCAGCAGCGTCGCCGGCAGCGCGTCGCCCGCGGCGAGCAACTCCCGCTCCAGGGCCACCTTCCGCGTGCTGTACGTGCCGTCGCCGGGCGCGACCGTCCGCCAGTCCTCCGCCACCGGCACCGGGAACGCGGGGAAGCCGTCCGGCCGGTCCTGGGTGTCGAAGCTGCGGCCCTCGGCGTCCTCGTAGACCGCGCCGCTCGACACCACGACCGCCGAACCGATCCGGCCGGCGAGCCCGGTCAACTGCCGCCCGTGCGCGCCGTCGTAGGCGACGATGTCCACGAGCACGTCACAGCCGTCGCCGAGCGCCGCCGCGAGCGCCCCCTCCTCGGTCCGGTCGAGCCGAGCCGTCCGGACCTCCTCGGGCCACCTCGCGTCCCTGCCGCCGCCCCGCGAGGCGGCCGTCACCTCCCACCCGTCCGCGGCGAGGGCCCGCACGGCCGCCCGCCCCACCTGTCCCGACGCACCCAGCACGAAAGCGTTTCCCTTGGTCATGGGTGCGACGCTACGGCCGCCGGGACCGGCGGCCCAGGCGATTGCGCCGTGCGCGGATCCGCCGTCAGCGTTCCCGGCGGGGGAACTTTCGCGGGGCTCCGCCGTCGGAGGCCTCCGCGGCCTTCACCACCGCCGCGTAGTCGTCGACGTACTCCTGCCCCGACAGGCGCAGGATCTCGTACATGATCTCGTCCGTCACCGCGCGGACCACCGCCCGCTCGTCCGCCGAACCCGCGAAGCGGGAGAAGTCCAGCGGCGCCCCGAACCGGATGGTGACCCGGCGGATCCTCGGCACGACCTTGCCCGGAGGCTGGATCTCGAACGTGCCGACCATCGCGCACGGCACCACCGGAACACCGGCCGTCAGCGCCATCACGGCCACCCCCACCTTCCCCTTGTAGAGCCGCCCGTCGTGCGAGCGGGTCCCCTCCGGATAGATGCCGAGCAGCTCGCCCTTCGCCAGCACGCCGAGCCCCTCGCGGATCGCCGCCTGGCCGGCCTCCTTCCCGGACCGGTCCACCGGGATCTGCCCGGCGGCCCGGAAGAACGCGGCTGTCAACCGCCCCTTGAGCCCCGGGCCCGTGAAGTACTCCTGCTTCGCGAGGAAGGTGATCCGCCGGTCGAGTACCACCGGCATCAGGAAGTGGTCGGAGAAGGAGAGGTGATTGCCCGCGACGATCGCCGCGCCCTCCTCCGGGATGTGCTCGAGCCCCTCGATCCGCGGCCGGAACAGCAGCTTGAGGAGCGGTCCGAGCAGTACGTGCTTCATCAGGTGGTAGAACATCCGTGACCCCCGTTCGTCGTCCGTCAAGCCCGTTGTATCCGTGCGCGCGCCCGTGGTCCACTGGTGGGGGAGCGTCACATGACAGGCGAGCGCGGAGCCGGGCGCCCCGGCCGCGCCCTCACGGCGCTCCTGTGCGCGGTGACGGCGGCCGGGCTGTACGGCTGCTCCGACTCCGGCCCGCCGGAGCCGAGCCCCGTGCCGACTACCGCGCCCGCCACGACGTCCGCGCCCGCCACGACGTCCGCCGCACCCACCGGCCGCTCGCCCTTCACCGGGCTGCCCGCGCGCCCCGCGCCCGTCCTCGCCGTGAAGCTCGACAACGTGCCGGCCGCCCGCCCCCACACGGGCCTCGGCGCCGCCGACCTCGTCTACGTCGAACAGGTCGAAGGCGGTGTCACCCGGCTCCTGGTCGTCTACTCCTCCCGCCTTCCCGACCTCACCGGACCCGTCCGCAGCGCCCGCGAGTCGGACATCGCGCTGCTGGGCGACTTCGGACGGCCCGCCCTCGCCTACTCGGGAGCCCAGTCAGCCCTGAACCCCCTCCTGGAAGCCGCGCCCCTCGACCTCGTCACGGAGGGCAGCGCGCCCCAGGCCTTCCGGCGCTCCGCGGACCGCCCCGCCCCGCACAACCTCTACCTGCGTCCGGCACGCGCCCTCGCCGCCGCTCCGGGGGCCGCCGACGCCCGGGACATCGGATTCCGCTTCGGGCCCGCGCCGGCCGGCGGCACCACGGTCGAGTCCTCGACCGTCCGCTACCCGGCGGCCCGCTACACCTTCACCTGGTCCGCCGCCGACCGCGCCTGGCGCGTGGCCATGGACGGCCGCGAGGCCCGCGCCACCGACACCGGACCCGTGAGGCCCGCCACCGTCGTCGTCCAGCGCGTCACCGTCCGCCCGTCCCGCTTCCATGACCGGTTCGGCGCGGTCTCGCCGTACAGCGAGACCGTCGGCAGCGGCACCGCGCTCGTCCTGCGCGACGGCCGCGCGCACGAGGCCCGCTGGTCCCGCCCCACGGCCGCCTCCGGCACTGCCTTCACCACCCCGTCCGGCGCACCGCTCGCCTTCGCCCCAGGCCAGGTATGGGTGCTGCTCGCACCGCGCGCCTGAGGGGTGTCCCGCCGGTCGGGCGGGCTCGCGGCGACGGAGACACCCCTGGACGGTCAGGGCCGCGTCGGGCCGCCGGGGCGTTCCGGTGGGCGGGGCCGGGGGCGGGGCGCGGACGGCACCGCGCTGTCCGACGCGGTCATCCCGATCGTGGCCACGATCAGCACCACCACACCGAACCAGAGCCAGCCGCTGCTGCCGAGCGCCACCGTGTAGGCCGTCGTGAGCACCAGCGCCGCGCAGGTGAGCACCGCCATCGTCTTCGTGGGACCGGTCATCGATCCGCCTCCTCCCGACCCGGGCCGTGGAAGCCGTCCCTGCCATCGTGACCCCGTGAGAGGGGCGCGCGCTACTCCCCGGACGCGCCGGCGTGCGCTGAAAAGCGAACCCTCCCCGTGCGGACATCCAGCCGGAGACGCGAACCGGGTCCGGCGCCGGAGACGGCACCGGACCCGGAAGCGGTCCGCGGGGGAGTCGGTGACGGGGTCAGCGGCTCCGGAGCGAGGCCAGGTACGCGTTGTACGCCTCCAGCTCCTTGTCCCCGTCACGGTCGGCGGCCCGGTCCTTGCGGACGGCCTGCCGCTGCTCGGAGTGGTACCACTGGTAGACCAGGGCGATCAGGACGATCACCGACGGGATCTCGCTGAACGCCCAGGCGATGCCGCCCGCCGCGTTCTGGTCGGCGAGCGCGTCGATGCCGAGCGAGGCCGGCGGGTTGCTGTACGCCTTCACCAGCGGCTCGGAGGCCATCATCATCGCGATGCCGAAGAACGCGTGGAACGGCATGCCTGCGAAGAGCTCCAGCATCCGCATCACGTAGCCCGGCCGGTGCGGGCCGGGGTCGACGCCCATGATCGGCCAGAAGAAGACCAGGCCCACCATCAGGAAGTGCACCATCATGCCGATGTGCCCGGCCTTCGAACCCATCAGGAAGTCGAAGAGCGGCGAGAAGTACAGCGCGTACAGGCTCGCGATGAACATCGAGATCGTGAACGCCGGGTGCGTGATCACCTTCATGTACCGGCTGTGCAGCAACTTCAGGAGCAGCTCGCGCGGCCCGAGCGAGCCGCGGCCGGCCACCGGGAGCGCGCGCAGCGCGAGCGTCACCGGCGCGCCGAGCAGCAGCAGGATCGGCGACAGCATGGAGATGACCATGTGCTGCACCATGTGCACACTGAACATGACCATGCCGTAGTCGTTGAGCTTGGTGCACATGACGAGGGCGACGGTCAGCACGCCGACGACGAAGAACACGGTCCGGCTCACCGGCCACGCGTCCCCGCGCCGCCGCAGCCGCGCCACCGCCCAGCCGTACAGACCGAGTGCCGTCAGGCAGCCGATCAGGAAGAAGAGGTCGGGAGAGAACTCCAGGCCCCGCCCCAGCGTGAACGGCGGCATGTCCGTGGTCATGCCGTGTCCGCTGTGATCCATCGTGTGCACTCCTGGAGCCCGATTCGCGCTTGTTGTCCGCACCAGACTAGAACCGCCCCCGGTCGCGGCCGCGACCGGGGGCGGGTGTCACGCGGTGGCGTCGCTCAGAGCACGCACTCGGCCTCGGCGTACCGGTCGGCCGGGACCGTCTTGAGGGTCTCCACGGCCTGGGCCAGCGGAACCATCGTGATCTCGGTGCCGCGCAGTGCGGTCAGCATGCCGAACTCGCCGCGGTGCGCCGCCTCGACCGCGTGCCAGCCGAAGCGGGTCGCGAGGACGCGGTCGTACGCGGTGGGGGTGCCGCCGCGCTGGACGTGACCCAGGATCACCGGGCGGGCCTCCTTGCCGAGGCGCCGCTCCAGCTCCACGGAGAGCTGGTTGGCGATCCCGGTGAAGCGCTCGTGGCCGTAGATGTCGGTACCCGCGGTCTTGAAGTCCATCGAGCCCTCACGCGGCTTCGCGCCCTCGGCGACGACCACGATCGCGAACCGCTTGCCGGCCTCGAAGCGCTCGCCGACCCGGGCGGTCA
Organism: Streptomyces wedmorensis; assembly: GCF_000716445.1. GTDB lineage: Bacteria > Actinomycetota > Actinomycetes > Streptomycetales > Streptomycetaceae > Streptomyces > Streptomyces wedmorensis. Next base: position 335,835 of record NZ_JNWK01000005.1, on the reverse strand, counting down.
GCTCGTCGATGTCGAAGGGGCGTTCGGGGACGACCACGGCGTGCGCGCCGGCGGCCATGCCGGAGTGCAGCGCTATCCAGCCGGTGTGGCGGCCCATGACCTCGACGACGAGGACCCGCTGGTGCGACTCGGCGGTGGTCTTCAGCCGGTCGAGGGCCTCGGTGGCCACGGTGACGGCGGTGTCGAAGCCGAAGGTGACGTCGGTGGAGGCGATGTCGTTGTCGATGGTCTTCGGGACGCCGACGATCGGGAGACCGGCCTCGGAGAGCAGGTTCGCCGCCTTCAGGGTGCCCTCGCCGCCGATCGGGATGATCGCGTCGAGTCCCAGGTCCGCGACGTGCCCCTTGGCGCGCTCGACGCCGCCGACCAGGTGCGCGGGCTGGACCCGCGAGGAGCCCAGTATGGTGCCGCCCCGGGCGAGGATGCCGCCGACCGCGTCGAGGTCGAGCTTCCGGTAGTCGCATTCCAGGAGGCCCCGCCACCCGTCGTGGAAGCCGATGACCTCGTCGCCGTGGTCGACGACGGCGCGGTGCACGACGGAACGGATGACAGCGTTCAGACCGGGGCAGTCTCCGCCGGAGGTGAGCACGCCAATGCGCATAGCCCAAAAACCTTTGCAACGTGGGCCGACTCCCGGACCACGTCGTCCGGCTGGATCCCCGCCACCCTATCGCCGCGGGATGGCGGGGCCGAACCGGATGTCCGCACAGTGGACAACGTACCTTCGTACGAGGGACCCCGTGCGGCGCTCGCGGTGACTCAGGCGGGCTGGGTCGCCGCCGCGATGCGCTCGGCGCGCAGCGCCTCGTACCACCGGTCGTCGGTCGGCGGCAGCGCGTTCACGTCGAGGGCCAGCTTCAGGAGCAGGTCCGCGATCTGCGGGTTCCTCGCCATGACGGGGCCGTGCATGTACGTACCGAAGACGGTGTCGTTGTACGCGCCCTCGGTGCCGTCGCCGGTGCCGTTGCCGTTGCCGAAGACGGTCCGGGCGAACGGCCTGGCCGTCGGGCCGAGATGGGTGATGCCCTGGTGGTTCTCGAAGCCCGTCAGCTGGGGGAGGCCCAGGCGCGGGTCGATGTCCGCGAGGACGTCGCCGACGCAGCGGGCGCCCTCGCCGCGGGTGGTGGTGACGTCGAGCAGGCCGAGGCCCGGCTGCCGCTCGCCGACGTCGTTGATGAACTCGTGGCCCAGGATCTGGTAGCCGGCGCAGACCGAGAAGATGATCGCGCCGTTGGAGGCGGCCCGGGGCAGACCGCCGTCGCGGAGCAGCCGCTCGGCCGCGAGCCGCTGCGGCCGGTCCTCGCCGCCACCGATCAGATAGATGTCGCCGGAGGTCGGGATCGGCTGGTCGCTGCGGACGTCGACGCGCTCGACGTGGAGACCGCGCTGCTCGGCGCGGCGCTGGACGACGAGGACGTTGCCCTGGTCGCCGTAGGTGCTGAGCAGGTCCGGGTAGACCCAGACCAGGCGCAGGCTGCTGTCACTCATGCTGCAAGTCCTCTACGGGTCAGTTGCCGACGCGGCGGCGGACGTCCTGGAACGCGGTGTAGTTGGCGATCAGCTCGATCTGCCCGGGCGGGGCCATGGTGACGGCCTCGTCCAGCGTCTCGCAGACGCGGAAGTCGACACCCGCGACCTCCAGGCGGACCGCCAGGTCGAGCCGGCGGTCGCCGATCACCATGATCGGGTGGCCGGCGAGCCGGCCGTAGTCCACGTCCCACAGCCAGGAGGTGTCCGTGCCGTCGGCGCCGCGGGCGTTGACGGAGAGGATCACCGGGGCGGGCGGCCCGTCGATGAGGGAAAACGTTTCGAGCCAGCCCGCCGGGTTCTTCGCGAGCAGCAGACGCAGGTCGCGGCCCTGGAAGGAGACCACGTCGTAGCGTCCGGCGACGGCCTGCACCTGGTACATCCGCTCCAGCGCGACCTGCGGCGGCACGCCGAAGACGGCGGCGACGGCGGCCGAGGTGGCGGCATTCGCCTTGTTGGCGCGGCCGGGCAGCTGGAGGCGGATCGGCCAGGCCGAACCGTGCGGGTCGAGGACGTGGTCGCCGCTGAGCGCCCAGCTGGGCGCGGGGCGGCGGAAGCCGCACTCGCCGCAGAACCAGTCGTCGCCGGGGCGCTGCATCACACCGCCGCAGGCGGGGCACGACCAGGCGTCGTCCTTCCACTCCTGGCCCGCGGCGACCCACACCACGTTCGGGGAGGAGGAGGCGGCCCACACGATGAGCGGGTCGTCGGCGTTGGCGACGACCACGGCCTTGGTGCCGTTGAGGCCCTCGCGCCACTTCTCGGCGAGCATCCGGGTCTCGGCGGCGCGGTCGAGCTGGTCGCGCGAGAGGTTGAGCAGTGCGATCACCTTGGGCGTGGTGTCCCGGGCGACGCCGGCGAGGTACTTCTCGTCGACCTCGATGACTCCGTACTTGGACTCCGAGCCGCCGGCCAGCGCCGAGGTGATGCCCGCGGGCATGTTGGCGCCGAGGGCGTTGGAGACCACGGGTCCGGCGGCCCGCAGGGCCTCCGCGATCAGCCGGGTCGTGGTCGTCTTGCCGTTGGTCGCCGACACCAGGACGACGTCCAGATGCTGTGCGAGCCGACCGAGCAGGTCCGGGTCGAGCTTCAGCGCCACCTTGCCGCCGATCACCGATCCGCTGCCGCGTCCCGCCGCACGCGACACCGCGGCCGCGGCCCTGCCCGCCGTCACGGCCAGCTTGGCACGCGGCGACAGCGGCTCTGGATTACCGGGGTGTCCTGACATCGTTCTTGTTCCTCCTTGCGTCGGTCCGGGCTCAGCCTATCGAGATCCGGCCAGCAGCCCGAACAGCGGCACCGTCGAGCGGCCGCCCGAAACCGGGAGGTCACGGGGACCGTACCCTTACGGCCATGCGAAACCGGCCCATCCCCGGCAGTTCCGGCCTCGTCCGAGCGATGACTCTCCTCGGCGACCCCGTGCTGCACTCTCCCTGCGCGCCCGTCACCGACTTCGGACCCGAACTGGCCCGGCTCGTGGAGGACATGTTCGCCACGATGTACGCGGCGAACGGCGTGGGCCTGGCGGCGAACCAGGTCGGCGTGGGCCTGCGGGTCTTCGTGTACGACTGCCCCGACGACGAGGAGACCCGCCACCTCGGCCACGTGGTGAACCCGCGCCTGGTCGAGGCGGACGGCGACGTGATCAGGGGGCCGGAGGGCTGCCTCTCGCTCCCCGGCCTCGAGGCGCCGACGCCTCGGTACGACCGCGCAGTGGTGGAGGGCGTACGCCTCGACGGGACCCCGATACGCGTCGAGGGCACGGGGTTCTTCGCCCGCTGCCTCCAGCACGAGACCGACCACCTCGACGGCGGGGTCTACGCCGACCACGTCACGGGGTGGCGGAAGTCACGTCTGCTGCGCACGATCCGCAAGCAGTCGTGGGGCGGCAAGGCGTCCGTGCTGGAGGCCTGACCGGCCCGACCGTGCCCGGGGAGGCGCGGCCGGAGCCCGGGGGAGGCACGGCCGGAGCCCGGCCCGTACGTCAGGTCCAGGGTCCGCCGGAGCGGCCGGGAGGCCGGCCGTTCGTCATCTCGTGCCGCTCGGAGCGGTCAGAAGCCCGGCCCGCCCGGGAGGTCGTCGGCTTCGGCCAGGCGGCCCCACAGCAAGGCGGCCAGGCTCTTGACCAGGTCCGCGCGGGAGCAGGGGCGCTCGCCGAGCCACCAGTCGCCGGCGGCGTGCATCATGCCGACGATGCCGTGGCCCCAGATGCGGGCCTGGACCTCGGCGGCGGGGCCGAGGTCGACGCGCTCGGCGATGACCTGGCCGAGCTCCTCGCCCATGCGGCGCAGCAGCGGGGCCGAGTGGCGGCCGACGTCGAAGCCCTGCTCGGCCTGGTGCGACTCGTCCGCCGGGTGCATGAGGAAGCGGTAGACCTGGGGCATCGCCTCGATGGAGGCGAGGTAGGTGTCGAGGGTGGCCTCGACGCGGCGACGGCGGTCGGCGGGGGCGTCGAGCGAGGCCCGGAGCGAGGCGAGCAGCGCGTCCGTGTGCCGGGTGGCGAGGGCGCGGTACAGGCCGCCCTTGTCGCCGAAGTGGCGGTAGAGGATGGGCTTGGTGATGCCGGCCTCCGCCGCGATCGCGTTCATGGACGCCTTGGGGCCGTCGCGGAGCACCACCCGGTCCGCCGCCTCCAGCAGTTCGCGGCGCCGCTGTTCGGCGGGCGCCTGCCGGTCGGTGGTCCGGTGTGCGATGTCCATAAGCGTGTCTCCCCGCCCGTGCGATTCCGTGAGGCTGTCGCAACGTAACACCCGGCCGGGATCCGGTGTCGGTCGGGCCGAAGTGCTCCGCTGCTGGTTGACAGCCCCTACCCGTCGGTAACAGACTGCTGTTACCGCAAGTAACGTACCGCTGGGAGGGCACATGGGCGAGTTCACGCTCGAACTCAACGAGGACCAGAAGCAGGTCCGCGACTGGCTGCACGGCTTCGCCGCCGATGTGATGCGCCCCGCGGCCGCCGAATGGGACGAGCGTGAGGAGACTCCCTGGCCGATCATCCAGGAAGCGGCGAAGCTCGGCATCTACTCCCTGGACTTCTACGCCCAGCAGTTCTTCGACCCCACCGGCCTCGGCATCCCGATGGCGATGGAGGAGCTCTTCTGGGGCGACGCCGGCATCGCCCTCTCCATCGTCGGCACCGGCCTCGCCGCCGTCGGCGTCCTCGCCAACGGTACCGAGGAGCAGATCGGCACCTGGGTCCCGCAGATGTACGGCGACGCGAACGACGTCAAGGTCGCCGCCTTCTGCTCCTCCGAGCCCGACGCCGGCTCGGACGTCGCCTCGATGCGCACCCGGGCCGTCTACGACGAGGCCAAGGACGAGTGGGTGCTCAACGGCACCAAGACCTGGGCGACCAACGGCGGCATCGCCAACGTCCACGTCGTCGTCGCCGTGGTCGACCCGGAGCTCGGCTCCAAGGGCCACGCCTCCTTCATCGTGCCGCCGAACACCCCCGGTCTGTCCCAGGGCCAGAAGTTCCAGAAGCACGGCATCCGCGCCTCCCACACCGCCGAGGTCGTCCTGGAGGACGTCCGCGTCCCCGGCCACTGCCTCCTCGGCGGCAAGGAGAAGCTGGACGACCGCCTCGCCCGGGCCCGCGAGAAGGCGAAGAGCGGCGAGCGGGTCAAGAACGCCGCCATGGCCACCTTCGAGGCCTCCCGCCCGGCCGTCGGCGCCATGGCCGTCGGCACGGCCCGCGCCGCGTACGAGGTCGCACTCGACTACGCCAAGACCCGCGTCCAGTTCGGCCGCCCGATCATCGAGAACCAGGGCGTCGCCTTCCAGCTCGCCGACATGGCCACCCAGATCGACGCCGCCCGCCTCCTCGTCTGGCGCGCCTCCTGGATGGCCACCGCCGGCAAGCCCTTCACGGCCGCCGAGGGCTCCATGTCCAAGCTGTACGCCAGCGAGGTCGCCAAGACGGTCACCGCCCAGGCCATCCAGATCCTCGGCGGCAACGGCTACACCCGTGAGTACCCGGTCGAGCGGATGCACCGCGACGCCGCCATCTACACGATCTTCGAGGGCACCAGCGAGATCCAGCGCATGGTGATCAGCCGCGCGCTGGCCAAGTAGCCGCCGGCTCACACGACGCAGAACTCGTTTCCCTCCGGGTCCTGGAGGACGACCGCGTAGTAGTCCATGCCGTTCGGCTCGTCCATCGTGTACAGCACGGTGGCGCCGAGGGCCGTCAGGCGGGCCACCTCGCCGTCCACGCGTGCGCGGCGGAGGGCGAGGGGGGCCTCGCGGCCGCCGCCGACCTTGAGGTCGAGGTGGACGCGGTTCTTGACCGTCTTGGGCTCCGGGACGCGCTGGAACCAGACGCGGGGGCCCACGCCCTTCGGGTCGACGATGGACTCCGGGAGCTCTCCGGCGTCCTCGCCGAGCTCCTCCTCGGGAACGCCGACGGCCTCCCAGTACGCCCGCCAGGTCGCGTGCCCGGCGGGCGGGGGGTCGGGGACGTACCGCAGGGCGTCCAGCCAGAAGGGCACCAGCCGCTGGGGATCGGCGCAGTCGATGGTCAGCTGCAGGGTCAGCTCGGGTCGCTCCATGCGGCGAGCCTCGCAGACGCCACCGACAACGGCGCGGAGGGTGCGAGAGCAGGCGGTTTCGCGCCAACAGGCCAGATCCGGTCTGCTGTTCGACCCCGGCTACCCGTGCGTTGCTTCCTGAGGAACAATCACCAGGCCAGTGACGATCAAGGGGGAACCGATCATGGCCACCACCACCGGTACCGACGCGCCCGTACTGCCGGGAAACCCGCTGCTCGGCTCCATGTTCGACCTCAAGAACGACGCGCTGGGCACCTTCCTGCGCGCCCAGCGCGAACTCGGCGACGTCGTCCGGATCACCGCCGGCCCGCCCGGGCTCCGCGCCAACGTCTACGGCGTCTTCTCCGCCGAAGGGGCACAGCAGGTCCTCGCCGGGGAATCGGCCAACTTCCGCAAGGACAACGCCTTCTACCAGGAGATCCGCGAGTCCTTCGGCAACGGCCTGCTCACCAGCCAGGACGAGGACTACCTCCGCCAGCGCCGGCTCGTCCAGCCTCTCTTCACCAAGCGCCGCGTCGACGGCTACGCCGCGGCCGTCGCCACCGAGGTCGCCACCCTCACCGACGAGTGGCGGGACCGCGGGGCCGGAACCGTCGACGTCCTCCACGAGATGACCAGGCTCGCGCTGCGTGCCGTCGCCCGCATCCTCTTCGGCACGGACGTCGACGCGGCCGTCGAGATCGTCGAGCGCAGCTTCCCCGAGCTCGCCGCCTACGTGCTGAGCCGCGGCTACGCCCCGGTCAAGGTCCCCCGCGACTGGCCCACCCCCGCCAACCGCAAGGCGGCCACCGTCCACGAGGCGCTCTACCAGGTCTGCGACCGCATCATCGCCGAGCGGCGCGCCTCGGACCGGGCCCCCGGCGACGGCGACGACCTGCTCACCCTCCTCGTCGAGGCGGAGAGCGCCGAGGACGGCAGCTTCGACGCCACCGAGCTCCGCGAGCAGGTCCTCGTCTTCCTGCTCGCCGGGCACGAGACCACCGCCACCTCCCTCGGCTTCGCCCTCCACCTGCTCGGCAAGCACCCGGAGGCCCTGAAGCGGGCCCACGAGGAGGTCGACCGGGTCCTCGCCGGCCGGGTCCCCGACGCCGCCGATCTGGACGCGCTGCCCTACGTCACCCGGGTCCTCAAGGAGACCATGCGGCTCTTCCCCGCGGCCCCGGCCGTCGGGCGCCGCGCCGTCGCCACCACCGTCGTCGACGGCGTCACCATCCCGGCCGGCGCGGACGTCATCGTCGCCTCCTACGTCACCCACCGGCACCCCGCCTACTGGGAGGACGCGGAGCGCTTCGACCCGGACCGCTTCACGCCCGAGGCGGAGGCGGCCCGCCCCCGGTACGCCTGGTACCCCTTCGGCGGCGGCCCGCGCGCCTGCATCGGACAGCACTTCTCGATGCTGGAGTCGGTGATCGCCCTGGCGATGATGCTCCAGAAGTACGACTTCGAGGCGGTCGACACCGAGGTGCCCGTCGGCTCCGCGATCACGCTCTTCGCGAAGGGTCCGGTCCGCTGCCGCCTGGTGCCCAGGACGGTGTAGCCCCCGGGGACGACAGCGGCCCGGCCCCACCGCGTACGGGGGCCGGGCCGCTCGTGTTCCGCTACGGCCGGGTCGCGACGACCGCCGTCGCCCACCACTCGTCCGAGGTGACGACCTTCGGCACCAGGCCCGCCGCGGACATCACCGCGACGGCCGACTCCGCCTGCCGCTCGCTCGTCTCCACGAACAGGTGCCCGCCCGGCGCCAGCCACTCCGGCGCCTCGGCGGCGACCCGCCGCAGCACGTCGAGGCCGTCCGAACCGCCGTCCAGCGTGATGTGCGGCTCGTGGTCACGGGCCTCGGGCGGCAGCAGCCCGATCTCCTCCGTCGGTACGTACGGCACGTTGGCGACCAGGATCCCGACCCGGCCCCTCAGCTCCCCGGGCAGCGGTGCGAAGAGGTCGCCCTCGTACACCCGGCCACCGCGCGGCTCGACGTTCCGCCGGGCGCAGCGCACGGCCGCCGGCTCGATGTCCGAGGCGTGCACCTCCGCGCCCGGCACCCGGTCGAGGAGCACGGCGCCCGCCGCGCCCGAGCCGCAGCACAGGTCGACGCAGACGGCCCCCGGCCGGGCCAGCTCCACCGCGTGGCCGACGAGGAACTCCGTACGGCGCCGGGGCACGAAGACGCCGCCGTCGACCTCGATCCGCAGCCCGGCGAACTCGGCCCAGCCCACGATGTGCTCCAGCGGCAGGCCCGCGGCCCGCCGCTCGACCATCGCGTCGAGCTCGGCGGGGTCTGCCGCCGCCGCGAGCAGCATCTCCGCCTCCTCCTCGGCGAAGACGCAGCCCGCGGCCCGCAGCCGCTCGACGACCCCCGTGCCGGTCCCCGTGTCAGACAAGCTGGGCCTCGATCGCCGCCACGACCTCCGGGGCGTCCGGCTCGGTGCGCGGGCGGAAGCGGGTGACCGCGCCGTCGCGGCCGATGAGGAACTTCTCGAAGTTCCACTGCACGTCGCCGGCCTCGCCCTCGGCGTCGGCGATCTTCACCAGCTCCGAGTAGAGGGGGTGGCGGCCGTCGCCGTTGACGTCCGTCTTCTCCAGGAGCGGGAAGGAGACGCCGTACGTCGCCGAGCAGAAGGTGGCGATCTCGTCGGCGCTGCCGGGCTCCTGGCCCGCGAACTGGTTGCAGGGCACACCGAGCACGGTGAAGCCGCGCTCGCCGTACTCCTTCTGCAGCCGCTCCAGACCCGCGTACTGCGGGGTCAGGCCGCACTTGGAGGCCACGTTCACGACCAGGACCGCGCGGTCCCGGTAGTCGGCGAGGGAGACCGGCTCGCCGGTCAGGCTCTTCAGCGGAATGTCGTACAGACTCATGGACTGCTCCTCGTCGGAATGAGGTTTGATCTCAACATGGGAGACGAACCACTGGCAATCGACATCGATTCCGCACCGGAGGAGGGACCGCGCCGGGTCCACTGCAGGCTCTGCGGCCGCACCCTCACCGGCGCGGACTCCCGCCGTACGGGCCTGGGCCCCACGTGCGACGCCAAACTGCACCCTCCGGCCCAGGACATCCGCACCCGCCGCCACGAGGTGGCGCAGGACCCGCTGCCGGGCCTGGACCCGTCAGCCGGCTGACGCGACCAGCTCGGAGTACGCCACCCACCGCTCCTCGGGCGTGAGGGCGAGCAGAGCCACCTTGGGCGCCAGGAGCGGGTCGGCATGCCCGGCGACCCGGTCCACCGCGTGCTCGACGAGCCAGGCCTGAAGGCCGGGCAGGAGCGCCTCGCCGTCCGTGTTCCAGGGCAGGACGCAGGGATCGTCCCGGAGCAGTTCGTCGATCCGGTACGCCACCCAGTCGCCGAGGTGCGCGTCCTCGGTCCCGCCCCGGGGCGCGGCCGCCCAGACGTCCAGCAAGGGCCCCGTCGAACCGTGGACGTCCACGCACAGCTCCCAGACGGCCCCGACGCCGTACACGGGCTTCGGGTTGGCGAGCGTCTCCCGCCACCACGCGTCGAGGAAGCCCTCGATCGCCTCCGCCTGCTCGGACGGCCAATCCCGCCAGGCGGTGCGACCGAGTCCGGTGGGCAGGTACCCCATCCCGGAGAAGCGGCCGCCGGCGACGAACGTGAAGAACTCGGGCAGGAGCCGCCGGAGCACGGCGGGATGGTCCGGGAAGTGATCGGGGGCCTTGTGGAACAGCGTTCGCACCAGCTCGTCACCGAGAGGCGCGCGAGGGACCGCGAGCAGCGCCAGTTCCTCCTCGCGGTAGCACCGGAGGCACCCGTCGGGACTCGCGGTCATACCGCCGAAGACGGTCTCCACCCGGCGAAGTGCCGCGGCGAGCGTGGGAGAGGGCGGGGCCGAGGAGGACATGGCATCGGTCCTGACAGGGACTCCACCGGATCGGCGCCCGGCGAAGATCACGACGCTACCAGGCGACAATTCGATCGCCCAGGGGAAATTCGGGTCGGCACAGTGGGCCGCGATGAGATCGAAACCCGAGCAACCGGAGTCCTGAACATGTCGACCCTGCGCGTGACCGCCGAAGTCCTGACCGTCCATCCGCACCCCAACGCCGACGCACTGGAGCTGGCGCAGGTGGGGCTCTACCGGGCCGTCGTGGCCAAGGGGGCCTACAAGACGGGCGATGCGGCCGTCTACATCCCCGAGCAGGCCGTGCTGCCCGCGGGTCTGATCGAGGAGCTGGGACTGACCGGACGGCTCGCCGGCGGGAACGCGGACCGGGTCAAGGCGGTACGGCTCCGCGGGGAGCTGTCGCAGGGGATCGTCTGCCGCCCGGGGGCGCTCGCGGGAGACGACCTGGAGCGGGCGGCGGCCGAGGGCACCGACTTCGCGGAGCGGCTCGGGATCGTGAAGTGGGTGCCGCCGATACCGCCGACCATGAGCGGCGACGTGGAGGTCGCGCCCGACCTGCTGCCCTGGGTCGACATCGAGAACCTCCAGCGCTACCCGCACGTCTTCGAGCCCGGCGAACCCGTCGTCCTCACCGAGAAGCTCCACGGCACCGCCTGCCTGCTCACCTACGGCGCCGAGGACGGCCGCGTGCAGGTGTCCTCCAAGGGGTTCGGGTCCAAGGGCCTCGCCCTCCAGGAGGACCCGCGCAACCTGTACTGGCGCGCCGTCCACGGGCACGGCCTGGCCGCCGTCGCCGAGCGGCTGGCGAAACGCCTCGGGGCGCGCCGGGTCGGTCTCTTCGGCGAGGTGTACGGCTCCGGGGTCCAGGACCTCGCCTACGGCGCCGACGCCCGCTCCGAGAGCGTCGGATACGCGCTCTTCGACGTGTCCGCCGAGATCGACGGCGAGGTCCGCTGGCTGGACCCGGCCGAGGTCCTGGAGCCGGGTGAGGTGCCGCTCGTACCGCGGCTGTACACGGGCCCGTACGACCTGGACACGGTCCTCGCCCACGCGAGCGGACGGGAGACCGTCTCGGGCCGGGAGGCGCACCTGCGAGAGGGCGTCGTCATCCGGCCGGTGACCGAGCGGTACAGCCCGGTCACCGGCGGCCGCGCCATCGCCAAGGCGGTCAGCCCGGCCTACCTGACCCGCAAGGGCGCCACCGAGTACGAGTGACCGGAAGGGCTACAGCTTCCTGAACAGGCCCTCCTGGACCACCGACACCAGGAGCCGGCCCTCACGGTCGTAGATCCGGCCCCGCGCGAGTCCCCGGCCGCCCGTGGCGATCGGGGACTCCTGGTCGTAGAGGAACCACTCGTCCGCGCGGAACGGGCGGTGGAACCACATCGCGTGGTCGAGCGAGGCCATGTCGAAGCCCCGCGGCCCCCACAGCGGCTCGACCGGGATGCGCACCGCGTCCAGGAGGGTCATGTCCGAGGCGTAGGTCAGGGCGCAGGTGTGGACCAGCGGGTCGTCGCCCAGCGGCCCCACGGCCCGCATCCACACCGCGGAGCGCGGGTCCGCGTCCTTGACCTCCTCCTGGGTCCAGCGCAGCCGGTCCACATAGCGGATGTCGAAGGGCTGGCGGCGGGCCATCCGCTCCAGCGCCTCCGGCAGCGCGCCCAGGTGCTCGCGGATCTCGTCCGCGAGGTTCGGCAGGGTCTCCGGGTCGGTCAGGTGGCGCGGCGGCAGCTGGTGCTCGAGGCCCGACTCCTCCGGCTTGTGGAAGGAGGCCGTCAGATTGAAGATCGTCCGCCCCTCCTGGATCGCGGTGACCCGGCGGGTCGTGAACGACCGGCCGTCGCGCACCCGCTCCACCTGGTACACGATCGGCACGCCCGGCCTGCCCGGGCGCAGGAAGTAGGCGTGCAGCGAGTGCACCGGCCGGTCGCCCTCGGTGGTGCGGCCGGCCGCCACCAGGGCCTGCCCGGCGACCTGCCCGCCGAAGACCCGCTGCAGCGACTCCTGCGGGCTGCGCCCGCGGAAGATGTTGACCTCGATCTGCTCCAGGTCGAGCAGATCCACGAGCCTGTCGGCGGGATTGGTCACGGTGGCGACTCCTTCTGCTGGCGGTGGCTACAGCTGTCCGACGGACGTCACGCGGACCACCGCGCGGCCCTCCTCGTCGGAGGCCGCGAGATCCACCTCCGCGCTGATGCCCCAGTCATGGTCGCCGTTGGGGTCGGCGAAGGTCTGCCGGACGCGCCACAGGCCGTGCGCCGCGTCCTCCTCGATGGCGAGCAGCTTCGGGCCGCGCGCGTCGGGACCCGTACCGAGGTCGTCGTACTCGTCCCAGTACGCGTCCATCGCCTCGCCCCAGGCGTCCGCGTCCCAGCCCGCCTCGGCGTCCAGCTCGCCCAGCGCGTCGACGTTGTCGAGGGCGGCCAGCTCCACCCGGCGGAACATGGCGTTGCGCACCAGGACCCGGAAGGCGCGGGCGTTGGCCGTGACCGGCTTGACCTGGTCGGCCTTCTCCTGGGCCTCCTCGGCCGTCTGGACCTCCGGGTTGGCGAGCTGCTCCCACTCGTCGAGGAGCGAGGAGTCGACCTGGCGCACCATCTCGCCCAGCCAGGCGATCAGGTCCTCCAGGTCCTCGGTCTTCAGGTCGTCCGGGATGGTGTGGTCGAGCGCCTTGTACGCGCTCGCGAGGTACCGCAGGACGATGCCCTCGGTCCGCGCCAGCTCGTACCACGAGGTGAACTCCGTGAAGGTCAGCGCGCGTTCGTACATGTCACGGATGACCGACTTCGGCGACACCGGGTGGTCGCCGACCCACGGGTGCGACTTCCGGTAGACGTTGTACGCGTGCCACAGGAGCTCCTCCAGCGGCTTCGGGTACGAGATCTCCTGGAGCCGCTCCATCCGCTCCTCGTACTCGACGCCGTCCGCCTTCATCCGCCCCACGGCCTCGCCGCGCGCCTTGTTCTGCATGGCGGCGAGGATCTGGCGCGGGTCGTCGAGCGTCGACTCGACCACGGAGACCATGTCCAGGGCGTACGAGGGCGACTCGGGGTCCAGCAGGTCGAAGGCGGCGAGCGCGAACGTCGACAGCGGCTGGTTGAGCGCGAAGTCCTGCTGGAGGTCGACCGTGAGACGGATCGTGCGCCCCTCGGCGTCCGGCTCGTCCAGCTGCTCCACGACGCCGCCGTCGAGCAGCGAGCGGTAGATCGCGATGGCCCGGCGGATGTGCCGCAGCTGGGCCTTGCGCGGCTCGTGGTTGTCCTCGAGCAGCTTGCGCATCGCCTCGAAGGCGTTGCCCGGCCGGGCGATCACCGACAGCAGCATGATGTTGGTGACCTTGAAGCGGGAGGTCAGCGGCTCCGGCTCGGCGCCGATCAGCTTCTCGAACGTGGTGTCGCTCCAGGCGACGAAACCCTCGGGGGCCTTCTTGCGGACGACCTTGCGCCGCTTCTTGGGGTCGTCGCCGGCCTTCGCGAGCGCCTTCTCGTTCTCGATGACGTGCTCGGGGGCCTGCGCCACGACCAGCCCCGCGGTGTCGAACCCGGCCCGCCCGGCCCGGCCCGCGATCTGGTGGAACTCACGGGCGCGCAGGGTCCGGACGCGGTTGCCGTCGTACTTCGTCAGGGCCGTGAACAGCACCGTGCGGATCGGCACGTTCACGCCCACGCCGAGGGTGTCCGTTCCGCAGATCACCTTCAGGAGGCCCGCCTGGGCCAGCTTCTCGACGAGCCGCCGGTACTTCGGCAGCATCCCCGCGTGGTGCACGCCGATGCCGTGGCGGACGTAACGCGAGAGGTTCTGGCCGAACTTGGTGGTGAAGCGGAAGTTGCCGATCAGCTCGGCGATCTTGTCCTTCTCCTCGCGCGTGCACATGTTGATGCTCATCAGCGACTGCGCGCGCTCGACGGCCTGCGCCTGCGTGAAGTGCACGATGTAGACCGGCGCCTGCTTGGTCTCCAGGAGCTCGGTCAGCGTGTCCGTGATCGGGGTCAGCCGGTACTCGTACGACAGCGGCACCGGGCGGGTCGCCGAGCGGACCACGGACGTCGGCCGGCCCGTGCGCCGGGTCAGGTCCTTCTCGAACATCGACACGTCGCCGAGCGTCGCCGACATGAGGACGAACTGGGCCTGCGGAAGTTCGAGCAGCGGGATCTGCCACGCCCAGCCGCGGTCCTGCTCGGCGTAGAAGTGGAACTCGTCCATCACGACCTGGCCGATGTCGGCGTACTTGCCGTCCCGCAGCGCGATGGAGGCCAGCACCTCCGCCGTACAGCAGATCACCGGCGCGTCCGCGTTCACGGACGCGTCGCCGGTCAGCATGCCGACGTTCTCCGTGCCGAAGAGCTTGCACAGGTCGAAGAACTTCTCCGACACCAGCGCCTTGATCGGCGCGGTGTAGAAGGTCACCTGGTCGTTCGCGAGCGCGGTGAAGTGCGCCCCCGCCGCGACCAGCGACTTTCCGGACCCGGTGGGTGTGGACAAGATCACGTTGGCGCCGGAGACGACCTCGATCAGCGCCTCTTCCTGGGCCGGGTAGAGCGTGATGCCCCGGTCCTCGGCCCAGGAGGAGAAGGCCTCGAAGAGGGCGTCGGGGTCGGCGGTCGGCGGCAGCTGATCGATAAGGGTCACGACCCCATCTTGCCTGGATTCCGTTCGGATGAGGGAACCGGCCACCGGCCGCCTTGATCGCGGACGATAGGCTCGTCCGTCGACCGGTCGTCAACTGAGCGCCGGCGTAGGAGAAACGGGGCGGCAGCGACCATGATGGGACCGGCGCACTCACTGTCCGGAGCGGCGGCCTGGCTGGGTGTGGGAGCGGCCGCGGCCGCCTTCGACCACCCGATGCCCTGGCCGGTCCTCGTCGTCGGAGCGCTCATCTGCGCGGGCGCGGCCCTCGCCCCCGACCTCGACCACAAGTCCGCGACCATCTCGCGCGCCTTCGGCCCCGTCTCCCGGGGCCTCTGCGAGGTCGTCGACAAGCTGTCGTACGCCGTCTACAAGGCCACCCGCTCCAGCGCCGACCCGCGCAGGTCCGGGGGACACCGGACCCTCACCCACACCTGGCTCTGGGCGGTCCTGATCGGCGCCGGGGCCTCCGTCGCGGCCGTCACCGGCGGCCGGTGGGCCGTCCTCGCCATCCTCTTCGTCCACCTGGTCCTCGCCGTGGAAGGCCTGCTGTGGCGGGCCGCCCGGATGTCCAGCGACGTCCTGGTGTGGCTGCTCGGCGCCACCAGCGCCTGGATCCTCGCGGGCGTCCTCGACAAGCCCGGCAACGGCTCGGACTGGTTCTTCACCGGCCCCGGGCAGGAGTACCTGTGGCTCGGCCTGCCGATCGTCCTCGGCGCCCTCGTCCACGACATCGGCGACGCCCTCACCGTCTCGGGCTGCCCGATCCTCTGGCCCATCCCCGTCGGCCGCAAGCGCTGGTACCCCATCGGCCCTCCCAAGCCCATGCGCTTCCGCGCCGGCAGCTGGATCGAGCTGAAGGTCCTCATGCCCGCCTTCATGCTCCTGGGCGGGGTCGGCGGCGCCTCGGCGCTCGGCTTCTTCTAGATGCCCGGAGGAGGGACGGCGATGGACGCAGCCCGTAGCGGGACGGCGGGCCGGGGCGACGGCGACATGGTCACCGTGGGCATCGACCTCGCCGGCTACACGAGCACCACCGGCGCGTGCCGCGTGACGTGGTCCGACGAGCCCGTGGTCGAGCTCCTCCCCGCGAGGAACGACGAGGACCTGCTGACCGCGATGCGCTCCGCGGACAGGACCGGACTCGACTCGCCGCTCGGCTGGCCCGTCGCCTTCGCCGCCCTGCTCGGCGCGCACCAGACGGGCGCCGCGCTGCCCGTGCGGAGTGGCTACGGGGCCCGCGAGGACGGCAGGCCCGGCCTCGGCAACAGGTTCACCCACCGCCTCACCGACGATGTGGCCTGGAAGCGGACCGGAGCGGGCACGCAGCGGCCCCTGTCCGTCTCGGCGGACAAGCTGGGCGTCGTGGCGATGCGCGCCGCCGACCTGATGGAACGGCTCGCGGACGGCGGCCCGGCACTGCCCCGGGACGGCTCCGGGCCGGTCCTGGAGGTGTACCCCGCCTACGCGCTGCTCCAGTGGGGGCTGCTTCCGGCGGGGACGTACAAGGGGAAGGACGGGGCTCCCGCCCGGGCGGTGATCGTCAAGGCGCTGGAAGACGGCCTGGGCTTCGCACTGCCCGAGGCCGTGCGCGGCCGCTGTGTCCGCAGCGACCACGACCTCGACGCCCTCGTCTCCGCCGTCGTCGCGCGGGCCGCGGCGCTGGGCCTCACTGATCCGCCGGAGACCGACGAGGAGCGGGCCGCCGCCGCGATCGAGGGCTGGATGCACCTGCCACGCCGCGGCGCGCCGCTCGCCGGACTCCGCGGCTAGGGCCTGTCCCGTACGGGGAGACGGGAAAGGGCCCGCACCGTGACTCCGGCACGGGCCCCCTCGTCACGGGTCAGCCGTGCCACGACCTCCACAGGGCCGCGTACGCGCCGTCCGCCGCGACCAGTTCGTCGTGACTGCCGAGCTCGCTGATCCGGCCCGCCTCGACGACCGCGATCAGATCGGCGTCGTGGGCGGTGTGCAGCCGGTGCGCGATGGCCACGACCGTGCGTCCGTCGAGGACGCGGCCGAGGGAGCGCTCCAGGTGCCGGGCCGCGCGGGGGTCGAGGAGCGAGGTCGCCTCGTCCAGGACGAGGGTGTGCGGGTCCGCGAGGACGAGCCGGGCCAGGGCGATCTGCTGCGCCTGTGCCGGGGTCAGCGCATGGCCGCCCGAGCCGACCTCGGTGTCCAGGCCCGCGTCCAGGCCGCGCGCCCAGCCGTCCGCGTCGACCGCCGTCAGGGCGGCCCACAGTTCGGTGTCGTCGGCCCCGGCCCTGGCGAGGCGCAGGTTGTCCCGCAGGGAGCCCACGAAGACGTGGTGCTCCTGGTTGACCAGGGCCACGTGCTCACGGACCTGTTCGGCGGGCATCCGGGCCAGCTCGGCGGCGCCGAGGGTGACGGATCCGGTCCTGGGGGCGTAGATGCCGGCGAGCAGCCGCCCGAGCGTGGACTTGCCCGCGCCGGACGGGCCGACGAGGGCGATCCGGGTGCCGGGCGCCACCTTCAGTGACACCTCGTGCAGCACGTCGACGCCCTCGCGGTAGCCGAACCGGACGTCGTCGGCCCGGACGGCACGGCCCTCGGGCCGTACGTCCCGGTCGCCCGCGTCCGGCTCGATGTCCCGGACGCCGACGAGCCGAGCCAGTGACACCTGCGCGACCTGGAGCTCGTCGTACCAGCGCAGCACGATGCCGATCGGGTCGACCAGCATCTGCGACAGGAGCGCGCCCGTCGTCAGCTGACCGACGTCGATCCAGCCCTGGAGCACGAACACCCCGCCGAGCAGGAGCACCGAGCACAGCACCGTCATGTGGGTGAGGTTGACGACGGGGAAGAGGACCGAGCGCAGGAAGAGCGTGTACCGCTCCCAGGCCACCCACTCGGAGATGCGCCGGTCCGACAGGGCGATCCGGCGCGCGCCCAGCCGGTGCGCCTCGACGGTGCGGCCCGCGTCGACCGTCTCGGCCAGCGAGGCGGCGACCGCCGCGTACCCCGCGGACTCCGAGCGGTAGGCGGCCGGCGCCCGCTTGAAGTACCAGCGGCAGCCGACGATCAGGAGCGGCGCCGCGAGCAGCGCGGCGAGCGCCAGCGGCGGCGACGTCACCGCGAGGCCGCCGAGCAGCAGCCCCGCCCAGACGACACCGATCGCCAGCTGGGGCACGGCCTCGCGCATCGCGTTGGAGAGCCGGTCGACGTCCGTGGTGATCCGGGAGAGCAGGTCGCCGGTCCCGGCCCGTTCGAGCACGCCGGGCGGCAGGCCGACCGCCCGGACGAGGAAGTCCTCGCGCAGGTCGGCGAGCATCTCCTCGCCGAGCATCGCCCCGCGCAGCCGGACGAGCCGCACGAAGACGGTCTGGACGAGGAGCGCGACCGCGAACAGCGCGACCGTACGCTCCAGGTGCAGTTCCCGTGCCCCGTCCGCGAGCCCGTCCACCACCGAGCCGAGCAGGTACGGGCCCGCCATCGAGGCGATCACGGCGACCGCGTTCACCCCGATGAGCAGCGCGAACGCCCTGCGGTGCCGGCGGAGCAGCTCGCGGACGTAACCGCGGACGGTCGCGGTGGCGGCGACGGGCAGTGTCGTCGCCGTCTTCGGGGCCGCCGGGTCGTACTCCGGCGGCGCCAGGCCGATCATGCCGTTTCCCCTTCCAGTGCTTCGAGTTCGTCGGCGAGGCCGACGGCCGTGGCGAGCTCCTCGTCGGTCTCGCGGGTGACCACCGCGCGGTAGCGGGGCTCCGTGGCGAGCAGCTCGCGGTGGGTGCCGACGGCGACCGCCTGGCCCTCGTGGACCAGGACGACCCGGTCGGCGCGGTCCAGGAGCAGCGGCGAGGAGGCGAGGACCACGGTGGTCCTGGCCTTCCGCAGCTCCCGGACGCCCGCCGCGACGCGCGACTCGGTGTGCGCGTCGACCGCCGAGGTGGGCTCGTCCAGGACGAGCACCTCCGGGTCGGCCAGCAGGGACCGGGCGAGGGCGAGCCGCTGGCGCTGGCCGCCGGAGAGCGACCGGCCCCGCTCGGTGATGCGGGTGCGCATCGGGTCCCCGCCGGTGTCCACGGAGGCCTGCGCCAGCGCGTCGAGGACGTCGTCGCACTGGGCGGCGGTCAGCGCGTCCGCGGCCGGCACCGCGCCCGATGAGGGCACGTCGAGCAGGTCGCGCAGGGCGCCCGACAGCAGCACCGGATCCTTGTCCTGGACCAGGACGGCGGTCCGGGCCGACTCCAGCGGGAGTTCGTCGAGCGGCACCCCGCCGAGGAGCACCGAGGTGTGGTCGGCGCCGGGTTCCGCCGGGTGGCCGCCGAGCCGGTCCGCGAGCCGTCCGGCGACGTCCGGGTCGCCGCAGACGACGGCGGTGAATCGGCCGGCCGGCGCGAGCAGGCCGGTCAGCGGGTCGTACAGGTCGCCGGTGGCCGCGCGCTCCTCGCCGCCGGCGGCCGTGGCCGTCGTGGTGCGGGTCAGGGCGAGGACCCGGGCCGCCCGCTTCGCGGACGGTCGGGAGAAGGAGTACGCCATGGCGATCTCCTCGAAGTTGCGCAGGGGGTGGTAGGTGAGGGCCACGGCGCTGTACACGGTGACGAGTTCGCCGACCGTGATCCGCCCGTCGAGCGCGAGCCGCGTCCCGTACGCCACCACCACGATGAGCAGGACGCCGGGCAGCACGACCTGGACGGCGGAGATCAGCGCCCACATCCGGGCGCTGTGCACGGCGGCCTTGCGGACCTCCTGGGAGGCGGCGCGGTAGCGGCCGAGGAACAGGTCCTCGCCGCCGATGCCGCGCAGCACGCGCAGTCCGGCGACGGTGTCGGAGGCGAGCTCCGTGGCCTTGCCGGCCTTCTCGCGCTGGACGTCCGCCCGGCGGGTGGCCCGGGGGAGGAGCGGCAGCACGGCGAGGGCGAGCACCGGTACGCCGACCGCCACCACGACGCCCAGGGCGGGCTGGTAGACGGTGAGGCCCACGCAGATGACCACCAGGGCGACGGCGCCGGCGGCGAACCGGGAGAGCGCCTCCACGAACCAGCCGATCTTCTCGACGTCGCCGGTGGAGACCGCGACGACCTCGCCCGCGGCGACCCGCCGGGTCAGGACGGAGCCGAGCTCGGCGGTCTTGCGGGAGAGGAGCTGCTGGACCCGGGCGGCCGCCGTGATCCAGTTGGTGACGGCGGTGCGGTGGAGCATCACGTCGCCGATGGCGATCGCGGCGCCGAGGACGGCGAGCAGGCCGCCGGCCAGCGCGAGCCGCCCGCCGTCGCGGTCCACGACCGCCTGCACGGCGATGCCGGTGCCGAGCGGCAGGCCGGCGATGCCCAGGTGGTGCAGCAGCCCCCAGAGCAGGGACTTCACCTGCCCGCCCAGTTGACTGCGGCCGAGCCAGAAGAGGAACCGGGGACCCGAGCGGATGTCGGGGACCCCTGGGTCGGCGTAGGGAAGATCTCGAATCTGCATGGCGTCCCAGGGTCTCCGGGTGTGTCTGGGGCACCGCGCGCCGGGGGTTGTTCGACGGCGGTGCGGGCGGGGGAAACCGTGCAAGGTTCGCTTTTTCGCCCGGAGGCGGCAATCGATTTTCACCATGAGGGAACAGATCGCGCCATGTCCGCTCATCGTCCTCTGGACCGTGCGGTGGTGGTCGCGCTTCACTCCTGCCCCATGAGATCACTCAAGATCATGAGCATGATCAGCGGCTTGATCCTGGCCGCCGGAGCGCTGCTCACCGCCCAGCCGGCCGCCGCCGACGGCCCGAACGGCCCGACGCCCCCGGCCGAGTTCACCACCGACTGGCACGACCCGGTCACCGCCGCCCCGCCCGTCGCCACCCCCGGCACCCCCACCTGCGAGGTGTCCCTCGCCGCCGCGCAGTTCCGCGACTTCACCCCGTACCAGGGGAGTTACACCCCGCCAGAGGAGTGCGGCACGCGCTGGAACAAGATCGTCCTGCGCCTCGAAGGAAGCGTGAAGGGCCGTCAGTACGACCGGCTCGGCTACCTCACCGTCGGCGGCGTGGAGATCCTCCGCACGTCCACGCCGCAGCCCTCGCCCGACGGCATCACCTGGTCCGTCGAGAAGGACGTCACCCGCTACCGGGACACCCTGAGCCGCCCGCAGCCGGTCGAGATGCTCATCGGCAATGTCGTGAACGAGACGTACACCGGCGTGCTCGACGTCCGCGTCACCCTCACCTTCCACACCGCGGAGGGCCGGGTGAAACCCGCCACCGGCACCCCCGACCGGGTGATCCCCCTCACCGACTCCACCCTCACCACCCCGCGCAACACCGAACGCCTCCTCGCCGAGGTGTACGCCACCGGCTCGGGCGGCGGTTGCGAGGAGTACTGGTACCTCTCGGTCCCCGACGCCGCCCCGTACTCCTGCCGGGCGACCGACGGCCCGCACCGCGAGGTCCGCGTCGCCGTGGACGGCAGGCTCGCGGGCATCGCCGCGCCCTTCCCCACGGTCTGGACCGGCGGCTGGTCCAACCCGTTCCTCTGGTACGTCACCCCCGCGCCCCGCGCCTTCGACGTCCAGCCGATCGTCTACGACCTGACGCCCTTCGCCGGTCTCCTCAACGACGGCCGCGCCCACCGCGTGGAGGTCACCGTCGCCGGGGTCCCGGCCGGCCTGGCCGGCTGGTCCACCCCCACCAACATGCTGCTCTGGCAGGACGAGGGCAGCCGCGTCGTCACCGGCGGCCTCGACCGGCACGAGGAGGGCACCCCGCGCAACACCTCCGCGTACACCGCGGACGCCGGGGGCGCGACCCCGCACCGGCTCGACACGGACGCCGCGCACCGGCTCACCGTCGCAGGCCACCTGAACACCTCGCACGGCCGCGTCGACACCACCGTCGTCCGGGCCGTCGCCCACACCTCCGTCCACCGGTGGGGCGAGGGCGAGAACCCGGACGCGTTCACCGGCCGCTGGACCGACGACGAGACCGTGACCACCGGCCGGACCGTCACCCGCGTCCGCCGTGCCTACACCATGGACGGCGAGACGACGATCGGCGCCGGCGACCGGCTCCGGACGGTCCTCACGCTCGGGGACCGCGCCGACACCCTCGTCGTACGCGACGGGCGCCGCGTCTCCTGGTCGCGCCTCGACGACACGTACACCGGGGACGCCACCTACACCTCCGGCGTCCCGCGGGACCAGCGGCACGCGGTCGGCACCACGACCGAGCGCTACCGCCTGTACGGCTCCGCGGGCTGCCACGACCGGACCCTGACGACCGTTCAGGGCACCCTCACGGAGGACCTGCGCCGCTGCTGAACCGGCGACGGTGCCCGGCCCCCGTCCGTGGGGGCCGGGCACCGCGTCCTCAGGCCGGTTTGACCGAGTCCACGCCCGAGCGGGCCTTGCGCCACTCGCCGCGGGTGAAGTCGGGGATCTCCTGCGGCGCGCCCTTGGCCTTGATCGACTCGTGGCTCAGCGGCACCGGGGCGGTCCAGGTGGCGGCGTCGTACACGTCGAAGTCGGGGACGAGCCCCAGCCGGACGCACTGCATCAGCCGGTAGACCATGATGTAGTCCATGCCGCCGTGTCCGCCCGGCGGGTTGGCGTGGTCCTTCCAGAGCCAGTGGTCGAACTCGTCCGCGTAGGCCGCGAAGTCGTGCCACTGGTCGTCCTTGTGGTCCGGCTCCAGGTAGACGCGGGCCGGATAGTCCTCGAAGACGCCCCGCGTACCGCCCAGGCTGTTGATCCGGCTGTAGGGGTGCGGGGTGGAGACGTCGTGTTCGAGCCGGATCACCCGGCCCTTGGCCGTCTGGACCAGACTGATCGTCCGGTCGCTCTCGATGTACGTCTCCTTCCAGCTCGGGTCGCCCGGCGGCATGTGCTCCGCGCGGTACTCGGCGAGACCGAGCGCCGGAGTGCCGAAGCTGCTGATGCTCACCACCCGGTCGCCGCGGTTGACGTCCATGTAGTTGGCGACGGGCCCGAAGCCGTGGTTGGGGTAGAGGTCGCCGCGCAGCCGGGTGTGCCACCGCCGCCGCCAGGGACCCTCGTAGTACGTCGGGGAGAACATCAGGGCCCGCAGGTCGTGGTTGTAGGCGCCGGCTCCGTGCAGGAGGTCGCCGAACTTCCCGGCGTGCGCCATCCGCAGGACCCGCATCTCGTTGCGCCCGTAGCAGCAGTTCTCCAGCTGCATGCAGTGCCGACGGGTCTGCTCCGACAGGTCGACCAGGGACCACAGTTCGTCGAGCCGCATCGCGACGGGGCACTCCACGCCGACGTGCTTGCCGTTCAGCATCGCCGCGCGGGCGATCGCGTAGTGGCTGTCCCACGGCGTGGCCACGTGCACGAAGTCGATGTCCGTGCGGGCGCAGAGGTTCTCGTAGTCCTCCTCGCCGTTGGTGTAGACGGCCGGCGCGGGCTGGCCGGCGGCGACGACCTTCGCGGTGGCCCGCTCGGCCTTCTCGCGCACCGGGTCGCAGACGGCGACCACCCGCACCCAGGGGAGGGCGAGGTAGAGGCCGATCATGGCGTTGCCGCGGTTGCCGAGGCCGATGAGACCCACGCGGACCGTGGAGCGGCTCTCGAAGGGGACCCCGGCCATGGTGGCGCCGAGCCGGCGCGGCTCGGCCGCGGTCCCCGGGGGCGCGGTGGTCGTTGTCGGGGCGGAGGCGGCGGACGCGGCGGCGCCCTGGGCACCGGCGGCGGTGATGCCGATTCCCGCGCCGGCCGCCGCGGTGCTCCTGAGCACCTTGCGGCGGCTCGGAGTAGGCGGTTTCTGCTCGTTCATGGAACCTCCCGGAGCTGTGTGCACGGCTGTTTCATGAATCCCGCACAGGACCCTGGCCCCGGTGGCCGATGGTGCGCAAGGGCGCCGATAGGACTCTTGCGACGGGTAGTTGGACTTTACTGTTCCGGATATCGCACCGGGCCGAAGCGAACGGCGACCGTCACTCGAACGTACGAAGGACCCCTCACCACCTGGGGTGAGGGGTCCTTCGGCCCGGCCCTGACGGCCGGAAGACGACGGTCGGTCAGGGACGGGTCGCGCGCTCGAGCGCCAGCAGCACCGACCGGTAGCTCCGGCCCGTCGCCCGGTCCATCCCGATCTCGCACATCCGGTTGGCCGAGAGGTGCGCGTCGAACGGGCGGGACGTGACCTCGGCCGCCTCGCGGGCCGTCGCCGACGCCGTCAACTCCGGATGCAGCATCCCCCGGTCGCCCGCGAAGGCGCAGCAGCCCGCGTCGGAGGGAACCACGACCTCCTCCGCGCAGGCCCCGGCGAGTGCCGTCAGCCGGTCCTCGTCGCCGAGGTGCCGCATCGAGCACGTCGGATGGACCACGGCGGAGGCGACCCGGCGGCGGACCTCCAGCCGGGGGAGCAGCTCGTCCGCCGCCCACACCAGCGAGTCCACGACCGTCAGCTCGCCGTGCAGCTCCCGGTTGTCGTCCGTCAGGTACGGCACCACCTCGTGCGCGATGCCGAGCGTGCACGAGGAGGCGTCGACCACGAGCGGCAGCCTGCCGCCGGCCGTCCACCCCCAGGCCGCCTCGACGATCCGGTTCGCCATCACCTCGTTGCCCCGCGCGTACCCCTTGGAGTGCCAGATCGTGGCGCAGCACGTACCGGCCACGTCGTCCGGGATCCACACGGGCTTCCCGGCCCGCGCCGACACCGCGACGACGGCCTCCGGAAGCGACGGGCCGGTGTGGCCGTCGGGTCCGCCGAAGACGCGGTTCACACAGGCCGGGTAGTAGACGGCGGCGGCCGCCGGGCGGTGGGTGCGGGGCAGCCGCCGGGCCGCCGCGCCGGGGATCTCCGGCAGCCACTCCGGTACGAGGTCGGGCCGCACCACGCGGCGCGCCAGGCCCGTCGCCGCCTCCAGGACCCGGTCGCCGATCCGGTCCGCCGCGGCGACCGCGAGCCGAGCGGAGGCCTCCACCGCGCGGAAGTTCCGCGCGGCGAGCGCGGCGATCCGCTCCTCGCGCGGCGAGTGCCGCTCGTGGCGGAACTCCTTCATCAGCGCACCGGTGTCGATCCCGACCGGGCAGGCCAGCTTGCAGGTGGAGTCGCCCGCGCAGGTGTCGACGGCGTCGTAGCCGTACGACTCCAGGAGGCGCGCCTCGACCGGGGAGCCGTGGGCCTGGCGCATCATCTCGCGGCGCAGCACGATCCTCTGGCGGGGAGTGGTCGTCAGGTCCTGGCTGGGGCAGGTCGGTTCGCAGAAGCCGCACTCGATGCAGGGGTCGGCGATCGGCTCCACGGACGGGATCGTCTTCAGGCCGCGCAGATGGGCCTGCGGGTCGCGGTCGAGGACGATGCGCGGGGCCAGCACCCCGCCGGGGTCGAGGGCCTCCTTGACCCGCCACATGAGTTCGGTCGCCCGCGTCCCCCACTCCAGCTCCAGGAACGGCGCGATGTTGCGGCCGGTGGCGTGCTCCGCCTTCAGGGAGCCGTCGAAGCGCTCCACGGTCAGCTTGCAGAACTCGTCCATGAAGGCCGCGTACCGCTCGACGTCCGAGGGATCGGCTGCGTCGAAGGCGAGGAGGAAGTGGAGGTTGCCGTGGGCGGCGTGACCGGCGACGGCCGCGTCGAAGCCGTGCCGCGACTGGAGGTCGAGCAGCGAGGCGCAGGCCTCGGCGAGACGGTCCGGCGGCACCGCGAAGTCCTCGGTGATCAGCGTCGTACCGGACGGCCGCGAGCCGCCGACCGCCGTCACGAACGCCTTGCGGGCCTTCCAGTATCCGGAGATCCGCTTCGGGTCCCGGGTGAACGCGTTCTCCACGGACGCCACCGGAGCGACCAGGTCGAGCCCGTCGAGGACGGTCCCGGCCGCCCGCTCGTACGCGTCGAGGGCCGCCGGGTCCGGGGCACGGAACTCGACCAGGAGCGCCGCCGCCTCCTTGGGCAGTCCTGCCCAGTCGGCGGGCACGCCCGCGACGTTCACCGAGGCCCGCAGGGTGTTGCCGTCCATCAGCTCGACGGCGAGCGCGCCCGCCTCGTTGAACAGCGGCACGGCTTCGGCGGCGGCCGGCAGCGAGGGGAAGAAGAGCAGGCCCGTGCAGACCTCGCGGTCCAGTGGCAGGGTGTCGAACACGACCTCGGAGATGAAGCCGAAGGTGCCCTCGGAGCCGACCATGAGGCCGCGCAGGATCTCCGCGGGCGTGGCGCCGTCGAGGAAGGCGTCGAGCCGGTAGCCGTTGGTGTTCTTGATGGCGTACTTGGCCCGGATCCGGGCGGTGAGTTCGGCGTCGGCCTCGATCTCGGCCTTCAGCGCCAGGAGCTCCGCGCACAGCCGCGGTTCGGCGCGAGCCAGCTCCTCGTCGGCGTCCGGGGCGCCGGTGTCCACGACCGTGCCGCTGGGCAGCACGAAGGTGAGGGAGGAGACGGTCCGGTACGAGTTCCGGGTCGTCCCGGCCGTCATGCCCGAGGCGTTGTTGGCGACGACCCCGCCGATCGTGCAGGCGACCGCGCTCGCCGGATCGGGTCCGAGGACCCGCCCGTAGGGGGCGAGCGCGGCGTTCGCCCGTACGACGGTGGTGCCGGGACGGATCCGGGCGCGGGCGCCGCCGTCCAGGACCTCGACGCCCGCCCAGTGCCGGCGGACGTCGACGAGGACGTCCTCGCCCTGTGCCTGCCCGTTGAGGCTGGTCCCGGCGGCCCGGAAGACCACCTCGCGCCCCTTGCCGTGCGCGTACGACAGGATCGTGGAGATGTCGTCGATGTCCTCGGCGACCACGACGACCTGCGGCACGAAGCGGTACGGGCTGGCGTCCGAGGCGTAGCGCACCAGGTCGGAGATCTTCGACAGGACCTTCTCCGGGCCGAGGAGCTCGGTCAGCTCCTCGCGCAGTCGCCGGGGCGTGCCCCGCGCCTGGAGTTCCGGCACCCGGTCCGGCGCCGGACTCCGCTTCGCCTTGGGACGGAGGGCCTGCGGCTTCGGCTCGAGCAGCGGCATGTCAGGTCTACCCTTCGGCGCGCACCCCGGCCCGGGCGGATCAGCAGCCGCTCTCCGGGCCGCGGTCGACCAGGGCGGACAGCAGACCTCCGAGCACCTCGCGCTGGTCGACGGTCAATGGAGCAAGGATGTCCTCTGCCGCCGCCCGGCGCGCGCTGCGCAGCTCGCGCAGCGTGGCGCGCCCCGCGTCGGTGAGCTCGATCCGTATCACCCGGCGGTTGCTCGGGTCGGGCACCCGGCGCACCCGGTCGCCCGCTTCCAGACCGTCGACGAGACTGGTCACGGCCCTGGGGACGACTTCGAGGCGGGCGGCGAGGTCGGCCATCCGGGGCGGCTCGCCGAAGTGCGCGACCGTGCGCAGGAGCCGGGACTGGGCGGGAGTGATGCCGACCGGCTCCAGGTGGTGCTTCTGGATGCGGTGCAGACGGCGGGTGAGCCGCAGCAGCTGCTCGGCGAGGAGCCCGTCGGCGTCGGGCGCGCCCGGCCCGTCGCTCGTACGGTCGGGCGCGCTCGTACGGTCGGAGGTGGTCATGTGGGAACAATATCAGGACCTGGTTCATTGTGAGCATAGGTAACAATGAGCTATGCTCTGCTGGAATCGTCGAATACTCCGAAGGAGCCCATGCGCCCCCACGACCAGTCCGACTGGACGCCCCCGTCCCGTGACTCCACCCGGCCGAAGGAGCCCGCCCAGGTGCGGCGCATCCTGCGGCTCTTCCGTCCGTACCGCGCGCGCCTCGCGCTCGTCGGCCTCCTGGTCGGCGCCGCCTCGCTCGTCTCGGTCGCCTCGCCGTTCCTCCTGAAGGAGGTCCTGGACACCGCGATCCCGCAGGGCCGCACCGGGCTGCTCAGCCTGCTCACCCTCGGCATGATCGCCACCGCCGTGCTGAACGGCGTGTTCGGCGTGCTCCAGACCCTGATCTCCACCACGGTCGGCCAGCGCGTCATGCACGACCTGCGCACCGGGGTGTACGAGCAGCTCCAGCGGATGCCGCTCGCCTTCTTCACCCGCACCCGCACCGGCGAGGTCCAGTCCCGCATCGCCAACGACATCGGCGGCATGCAGGCCACCGTCACCTCGACGGCCACCTCGCTCGTCTCCAACCTCACCGCCGTCGTCGCGACCGTGGTCGCCATGCTCGCCCTCGACTGGCGCCTCACCCTCGTATCGCTGCTCCTGCTGCCCGTCTTCGTCTGGATCAGCCGGCGGGTCGGCCGCGAGCGCAAGCGGATCACCACCCAGCGTCAGAAGCAGATGGCCGCCATGGCCGCGACCGTCACCGAGTCCCTCTCGGTCAGCGGCATCCTGCTCGGCCGCACCATGGGCCGCGCCGACTCGCTGACGAAGTCCTTCTCCGAGGAGTCCGAGCGCCTCGTCGACCTCGAAGTGCGCTCCTCCATGGCCGGACGGTGGCGCATGTCCACCATCAGCATCGTCATGGCCGCCATGCCCGCCCTCGTCTACTGGGCCGCGGGCATCGCGCTCGGCCCGGGCGGGGCCACGATCTCGCTCGGCACGCTCGTCGCCTTCGTCACGCTCCAGCAGGGCCTCTTCCGGCCCGCCGTGAGCCTGCTCTCGACCGGCGTGCAGATGCAGACCTCCCTCGCCCTGTTCCAGCGCATCTTCGAGTACCTCGACCTGCCCGTCGACATCGACGAGCCCGCCGAGCCGGTCGAGCTCGCGCAGGTCCGCGGCGAGGTCTCCTTCGAGAAGGTCGAGTTCCGCTACGACCCCGAGGGGACGGGCCGCCCGACCCTCGACGCCATCGACCTGACCGTCCCGGCCGGCGGCAGCCTGGCCGTCGTGGGCCCCACCGGCTCCGGCAAGTCCACCCTCAGCTACCTGGTGCCCCGGCTGTACGACGTGACCGGCGGCCGGGTCGCCCTGGACGGCGTCGACGTGCGCGACCTGGACTTCGACACGCTCGCCCGCGCGGTCGGCGTGGTCTCCCAGGAGACGTACCTCTTCCACGCCTCCGTCGCCGACAACCTCCGCTTCGCCAAGCCGGACGCCACCGACGAGGAGATCGAGGCCGCCGCGCGCGCCGCCCAGATCCACGACCACATCGCCTCGCTCCCCGAGGGGTACGACACCCTCGTCGGCGAGCGCGGCTACCGGTTCTCCGGCGGCGAGAAGCAGCGCCTGGCCATCGCCCGCACCATCCTGCGCGACCCGCCCGTGCTCATCCTCGACGAGGCGACCAGCGCCCTCGACACCCGGACGGAGCACGCGGTGCAGCGGGCCATCGACTCGCTGTCCGAGGGACGCACCACCATCACCATCGCCCACCGGCTCTCCACCGTCCGCGACGCCGACCAGATCGTCGTCCTGGAGGCGGGCCGGATCGCCGAGCGCGGCACGCACGAGGAGCTGCTCGCCCTGGACGGGCGGTACGCGGCCCTGGTTCGCCGGGACGCCCGTACCGAACAGGCGAACGTGGGATCGGTTGTTCCCCAGAACGTGTGATCGTTCCGGGAATCGTTGCCCCGCTCCCGTGCGGCATCGGAAGATTACGGAGTGCGAGCGACGTGCTGCAGACCGCGATCGCACCGTCCCACTGATGCACCTGTACGAGGAGAAGCACCACCATGAACGTCATCACCAACCTGCTCGCCGGCGTCCTCCACTTCCTGGGCTGGCTCGTCTGACGATCGCAGTGCCCGGCGCCGTCGGTCCCCCGTCCCAGGGGACCGGCGGCGCCGCCGCGTGCGCTGGTTCCCGGGATTCCCGTACCGGCCGGGTTAGCGTGCGGCCATGACCTACCGGTCGCCGTCCCCGTACGCACCCCCACGCCGTCCCCGCCGCCCCGCGCTGCCCGTGCTGGGCCCCCGCAGCCCCGCGCCGGTCCGGTCTCCCCGCCGGACCCGGCTCACCCGGCGCGGCCGCCTCGCCCTGCTCCTCGGAGCGCTGCTCACCGTGGCCGCCACGGTCTCCGTCCCGCTGCTGCTCGGCCACGACGAACCGGCCGTCGAGCAGCCCCGCGGCCTGCTCGTCCCCGAGGGCTGGCGGACGGGCCAGGTCTACACGGCGGTCGACCGTGCCCTCGGCCTGCCGCAGGGAACCGCGCGGAAGACCGCGACCGCTCCCGGCACCGCCCTTCCGTTGCCCGCCGAGGCCGGCGGCAACCCCGAGGGCTACCTCTTCCCCGCGACCTATCCGGTGCTCACCGCGACCTCGCCCGAAGGGCTGCTGCGCTTCATGGTGGACACCGCAGGGAAGCGCTTCGGGACCGCGAGGGTCGCCGAGGGCGCGCGGGCCCACGGCCT
This sequence comes from Streptomyces wedmorensis, assembly GCF_000716445.1. GTDB lineage: Bacteria > Actinomycetota > Actinomycetes > Streptomycetales > Streptomycetaceae > Streptomyces > Streptomyces wedmorensis. The sequence goes on along the minus strand of NZ_JNWK01000005.1, from coordinate 306,116 downwards.
GAGCGTCTACCAGACGGTGATCGCGGCCAGCATCGTCCAGGCGGAGGCGGACAACCCGGAGGACATGGCCAAGGTCGCGCGGGTCGTCCACAACCGACTCGCCCGGGGCATGGCCCTCCAGATGGACTCGACCCTCAACTACGCGCTGGGCCGCAACACCGTGGACACGACGTACGAGGACACGAGGACCACCAGCCCGTACAACACCTACGAGCGCAAGGGCCTGCCACCGACCCCCATCGGCAATCCGGGGGACCAGGCCCTCGACGCCGTGATCCGCCCGGCGGACGGCGACTGGCTCTACTTCGTCACGGTCGCGCCCGGTGACACCCGCTTCACCGCCGACTACGAGGCCCACCGGGCGAACGTGGCCGAGTTCAACGCCAACCGGAGCGCAGCCAGGCAGTGAGGCGCCGCAGCCCCGGCCGTCGCGTTCCGGCCTCAGCCGGTGGCGACGCCGGTGCGCTCGCGGGTGAGGAGGCGGCGGATCTCGGAGACCGCCGCGCGGCCGGCGCGGTTGGCGCCGATCGTCGAGGCCGACGGGCCGTAACCGACGAGGTGGACGCGTTCGTCGCGTACCGCGCGGGTCCCCTCGACCCGGACGCCGCCGCCGGGCTCCCGCAGCCGCAGCGGGGTCAGGTGGTCGATCGCCGCCCGGAAGCCGGTCGCCCACAGGATCACGTCCACGTCGGCGGTCCGGCCGTCGTCCCAGGCCACCCCGGTCGGAGTGATCCGGTCGAACATCGGCAGACGGTCCAGGATCCCGCGCTCGCGCGCGTCGCGGATCGCGTCGTTGAGGGGAAGCCCGGTGACCGAGACGACGCTGCGCGGGGGCAGCCCCTGACGCACCCGCTCCTCGACGAGCGCCACGGCGGCCCGTCCCTCCGCCTCCCCGAAGGGGCCTTCGCGGTAGACGGGCTCGCGCCGGGTCACCCAGAACGTCTCGGCGGCGACGTCGGCGATCTCCATCAGGTGCTGTGTGCCGGAGGCGCCGCCGCCGACGACGAGCACCCGCTTCCCCGCGAATTCCTCGGGGCCGGGGTAGCCGGAGGTGTGCAGCTGGCGCCCGCGGAAGGTCTCCTGGCCGGGGTAGCGCGGCCAGAAGGGCCGGTCCCAGGTGCCGGTGGCGTTGATCAGGGCACGGGTCGCGTACAAGCCCTCCGAGGTCTCCACCCGCAGCCGCCCGTCCTCGCCCTCCCGGACGGCGGTGACGTCCACGGGCCGGTGGACCCGCAGGTCGAAGGTCCGCTCGTACGCGTCGAAGTACGCGCCGATCACCTCCGAGGAGGGGCGGGCGGGGTCGGCGCCGGTCAGCTCCATGCCGGGCAGCGCGTGCATCCCGTGGACCTTGCCGTACGTGAGGGACGGCCACCGGAACTGCCAGGCGCCGCCCGCGCGCGGGGCGTGGTCGAGGACGACGAAGTCCCGGTCCGGTTCCAGACCGCTGCGCCGCAGGTGGAAGGCGGCCGAGAGCCCCGCCTGTCCGGCGCCGATCACGACGACGTCCACCGTGCGGGCCTCGTGGGCCCCTGCCACGGCTGCGGCCTCTGCGACCTCGAAATCGTTCACGTTTCTACCAACCGGGGCGGGGGCGCGGATCTTCCCGCGCCGGTTCCGCGCCTCCGCCCCCGTCCCCGATCCGGCCTGACCGACAAGACACCCCCTACCGCGCGCCGGGCACGGGCGGCTCGGCGGCCTTCGCCGCCGACGGCAGCAGCCCGCGCGAGGCGAGCTCGGGCGTCACGCCCTCGCCGAACCAGTACGCCTCCTCCAGGTGCGGGTATCCGGAGAGCACGAAGTGCTCCACGCCCAGGTCGTGGTACTCCTCGATCCGGTCGGCGACGTCGGCGTGGCTGCCGACGAGGGCGGTCCCGGCGCCACCCCGCACCAGACCGACCCCCGCCCACAGGTTCGGCGCGATCTCCAGCTCGTCCCGGTCGAGCGAGCCACCGCGGTGGAGGGCCAGCATCCGCTGCTGGCCGACGGACTCGCTGCGACCGAGGAGCTCCTGCGCGGAGGCGACCGTGTCGGCGTCGAGGTCGGCGAGCAGCCGGTCGGCCGTGGCCCAGGCCTCGCGCGCCGAGTCCCGCGAGATGGAGTGCAGTCGGATCCCGAACCGGACCGTCCGGCCGCGCCGCTCCGCGAGCCCGCGGATCCAGTCGATCTTCTCCTTCACCTGCCACGGCGGTTCGCCCCAGGTGAGGTAGACGTCCGCGTGCTCCGCCGCCACGGGACCGGCCGCCCCGGACGAGCCGCCGAAGAAGATCTCGGGCAGCGGGTCCGGCGGCAGTGCGGTGAGCCCGCCGTCGATCCGGAAGTGGTCGCCCTCGAAGTCGAACGGCCGGCCGCTCCAGACCCCCCGCACCACCGACAGGAACTCGGCCGTGCGCGCGTACCGCCGGTCGTGGTCGAGATGGTCGCCGAACCGCCGCTGCTCGGCCGCGTCACCGCCGGTCACCACGTTGAGCAGCAGTCGCCCGCGGGTGATCCGCTGGTACGTGGCCGCCATCTGGGCCGCGAGGACCGGGGAGATCACACCCGGCCGGAACGCGACCAGGAACTTCAGCCGCTCGGTGTGCTGGGCGAGGGCCACCGTGGTCAGCCAGGCGTCCTCGCACCACGTTCCGGTGGGCGTCAACACCGCTTCGAAGCCGAGGCGTTCGGCCGCCTTGGCGATCTGGACCAGGTAGTCGACGTCGGGCGCGCGCACACCGTGCCCGGCCTGGTCCCGGCTGATCCCCCCGTCCGCGTAGGCGTGCCGGTCGACGAGCGTCCGGCCGTCGCCGCCGGTGGGCAGGAACCAGTGCAGGTGAACCGTCATGAGGGGCCTTTCCGTGGGAGTGCCGCGGCCACCGGGGGCCGGGAGGCGCGGTCAGGGGTACGCCTCGGCGCCCGTGGGCACGGAGGGAACGCGCGCGCACGGCGGTCAGGGCGTCAGGAAGGGTGGTGCGGGTGAGGGGGCGTCAGCGACCGCGGCGACACGCGGCGGAGGCCACCCGCAGCAGGTCGATGTGACCGCGCGAGGTGAGCAGGGCTGAACGCGACATGGCGCGAACGTAACCGCCGCCACCTGCCGGGTCAACGACCGTCTCGGAGCCCGGACGTACCCGTCTCGCCGACCCTCCCGCCGACGTAGCCGGACGGCCGGAGCGTTCCCTCGTCTCCGGCGCCGGTCAGGAGGGGGTACGACCTAAGCTGCGATCCGGCACCGACCACGAACCAGGAGCGCACCTCATGATCGACCGCGACCGGCACCACCCCTACCCCGACGCGCTGCGGCCGGACGAGTCGCCCGCGCCGCACGAGCTGCTCGCGCCGGTGACCGGGCTGCTCGGGACGTGGGTCGGCCGGGGGAGGGGCCAGTACCCGACGCTCCCCGAGGAGTTCGCGTACGAGCAGGAGGTGACGTTCAGCCATGACGGCCGGCCCTTCCTCCACTACGAGGCGCGCGCCTGGCTGGTCGACGGGGACGGTACGCCGCTGCGGCCCGCGGCGCGGGAGAGCGGCTGGTGGCGGATGAAGCCCGACGGCGGTGTGGAGGCGCTGATCACGCAGCCGACGGGCATCGCGGAGATCATGGTCGGCCGGGCCGAGGACGGCACGATCGACCTCGCCACGCACGCGGTCGCCCTCGCTCCCACGGCGAAGGACGTCCAGGCGACCCGCCGCCGCTATACGCTCGCGGACGACGGCACGCTCGACTTCCTCCACGACCTCGCGGCGGTCGGGCAGCTGCTGGGACACCACCTTTCGGCTCGCCTGCGACGTGAGGACGGGAAGTAGCACATGGGAGACGTGACCGGAGACGACCCGTACCTGTGGCTGGAGGAGGTGGAGGGCGAGGCCGCGCTCGCGTGGGTGGCCGAGCGGAACGCCGAGACGGCCGACGCGCTGTCCGCCGACCCCGGCTTCGACCCGCTGAAGAAGCGGCTCCGGGAGGTGCTGGACGCCTCGGACCGCATCCCGTACACCGTCCGGCGCGGCCCGCACCTCTACAACTTCTGGCGGGACGCCGAGCACGTGCGGGGCCTGTGGCGGCGCACGACCCTGGAGCAGTACCGCAAGGACGCCCCCGAATGGGACGTCCTCCTCGACCTCGACGCGCTCGCCGACGCCGAGGGGGAGAAGTGGGTGTGGGACGGGGCGCGGGTGCGCCGCCCCGATCACGACCTGGCGCTGGTGCGGCTGTCCCGGGACGGCGGTGACGCCGTCGTGGTGCGCGAGTTCGACCTCGAGACGAGGCAGTTCGTCGAGGACGGGTTCCGGCTGCCGGAGGCGAAGACGCGGATCGGGTGGATCGACGCCGACACCGTCTTCGTCGGCACGGACACCGGCCCCGGCTCGCTGACCGACTCCGGCTATCCGCGCCAGGTGTGCCGCTGGCGCCGCGGCACCCCGGTGGCGGACGCCGAACTCGTCTTCGAGGCCGGACAGGAGGACGTGTCGGCCTGGGGACAGCACGACAGCACGCCGGGCTTCGAACGGGACTTCGTGGGCCGTTCGCTGGACTTCTTCCGCAGCGAGACCCACCTGCTCAGGCCGGACGGCACGCTCGTCCGCCTCGACGTACCGGACGACGCGCTCGCCTACGCGCACCGCAGGCACCTGATCGTCACCCTCAAGTCCGAGTGGCTGGGCCGGCCGACCGGTTCCCTGCTCGCCTTCGACTTCGACGCCTTCCTGGCGGGCGACCGCACCCACGAGGTGCTGTTCACGCCCGACGAGCGGACCGCCCTGGCCGGGCACGCCTGGACGCGCGGTCACCTGATCCTGGAGACGCTGCGGGACGTCAGCACCCGGATCGAGGTCCTCACCCCGGCCCCCGCGGGCGGATGGACCCGGGAACCCCTCGTCGGGGTCCCCGAACTGTCCGCCGTCAGCGTGGTGGACACCGATCCGGACGTCTCCGACGAGTACTTCCTCGACGTGTCGGGCTTCCTCCAGCCGTCCGCGCTGTACCGCGGGCGGATCGGCGGCGACACCGAGACACTCAAGCAGGCCCCGGACCGCTTCGACACGGCCGGCCTCGCCGTGCGGCAGCACTTCGCGACCTCCCGCGACGGCACCCGCGTGCCGTACTTCGTCATCGGCCCCGACCACGCCGCCACCGGTCCCGGCCCGACCCTGCTCTACGGCTACGGCGGCTTCGAGGTCTCCCTCACCCCCTACTACGGAGCGGTGACCGGCCGGGCGTGGCTGGAACAGGGCGGCACCTATGTCATCGCGAACATCCGGGGCGGCGGCGAGTACGGGCCGGACTGGCACCAGTCCGCCCTGCGTGCGGAACGGCCGCGGGCCTTCGAGGACTTCGCGGCCGTCGCGGAGGACCTCGTCGCCCGCGGCATCACCACGCCGGCCGCGCTCGGCGCGGCGGGCGGCAGCAACGGCGGCCTGCTGATGGGCGCGATGCTCACCCGCTACCCGGAGCTGTTCGGCGCCCTCGTCGCCCAGGTGCCGCTGCTCGACATGACCCGCTTCCACAAGCTGCTCGCGGGCGCGTCCTGGATCGCCGAGTACGGTGATCCGGACGTCGAGGCCGACCTGCCGCACCTGCTCGACCTCTCGCCGTACCACCGGCTCGAAGCGGACCGGACCTATCCGCCGGTCCTGCTCATGACCTCGACCCGTGACGACCGCGTCCACCCCGGCCACGCCCGGAAGACGGCGGCGCGGCTGCGGGAACTCGGCCATCCGGTGCTGTTCCACGAGAACACCGGCGGCGGCCACGCGGGCGCCGGCGACAACGAGCAGGCCGCGCACAACAGCGCCCTGATGTACACCTTCCTGCGGCGGCACCTGGCCTGACACGACCGCAGCGGCCCGGGCCCCGGTGATCCGGGACCCGGGCGGCGGGGACCCGGCCGGGCCGGGCCCCGGATCACAGCCAGCCCGAACGCTGGGACTGGAGCGCCAGCTGGAACCGGTTCGTCGCGCCGAGCCGGGCCATCAGGACCTGGATGCGGCGGAAGAGCGTACGGCGGCTGACGCCGAGCTCGCGGGCGATGACCTCGTCGGCCGCGCCGCCGGCGAGCAGCCGCAGCAGGCGCCGGTCGGCCGGAAGGAGTCCGGCCGGCCGCGTGGCGCGGCCGTGGAAGGGCAGCGCGCTCTGCCAGGCCTGCTCGAAGAGGGCGACGAGCGCGGAGAGCAGCCCGCACGGCTGCACCACCAGCATGGTGTGGTGGACGTCCGCCTCCTTGATGGACAGGGACACCATCGCGTACGCCTCGTCGATGATCACGAGCTTCACCGGCACCGACGGCAGGACCCGGGCCTGCTCGCCGGCCTCGATGCACGGCTCGATGGCCGACTCCAGGTTCCCCGGATGCTCCAGCGACTCCCGCGAGTACACGACCCGCTGCGTCACCCCGCGGGCGAGCGTGGCCAGGGCGTCCTCGGTCGCCCCCGGCAGGGGGAAGTACGGCGGTGAGTCGAGCTGCCGGATCTGCTCGCGCGCGCTCGCCCACGCCTGACGCATCCGGAGCCCCACGGCGTCGCCGGTGACGACCTCCACGAGGGCGTCGCCGTGGGTGGCGAGCCGCCGGCGCCGGAAGGTCTCGAACGCGCCGCCGACGGTGATCCGGGACTCGTCGAGCTCGGCCGCCCGGTGCCGGCCGAGGATCTCCAGACCGGCGGCCGGCGGCACCGGCGCCACCACCTCGGACCCCTCGTCGGCGGTGCTCGCCAGACCCGCGTCGACCAGCTCCCCGTACGCCGCCGCCAGCTCGGCGCCCGCCAGACCGGCCGCGGACCCGATCGCGCTCAGCGGCGCGGGACCGAGCTCCAGGAGCCTCAGATAGACCCGGACGGCCTCGTCGCCGATCCCCAGGATCCGGAGCGCCTCACCGAGCTTCGCGTTCGCCATGGAACGCATTATCGCCGCCCGCCGCCCCGGGATGTGGCCGATCAGTGCCACTGGCGCTCCTGGGCACCCGGCGGCCGCGCGGCGCAGTACCGTCCGGATGCCACCGACGACCGGTGGCCTGGAAACTCCACCCGGAAGAAGGTGCAGGACGTGGCGAAGGGTCGCAAGAACGGCCTCTACAACGGCGTCTCCGAGGAGCTCTCCGCCCTCATGAGGACCGGCTGGGCGGACACCGAGCGGCACGGTCTCGAACCGGACGAGCAGGCCCCGTACGCGGCCCGCCGCCGCGCGGCGCTCTCCGCCCGCTTCCCCGGCGAGCGCCTGGTGATCCCGTCGGGCAACCTCAAGACCCGCTCCAACGACGACACGTACCCCTTCCGCGCGTACTCCGGCTACGTGCACATGACCGGCGACCAGGCCCGCGACGGCGCCCTCGTCCTGGAACCCCGTGCGGACGGCGGCCACGACGCCTACTGCTACCAGCTGCCGCGCGACGGCCGGGACACCGACGAGTTCTGGATCGGCTACACGGCCGAACTGTGGATGGGCCGCCGCCGCACCCTCGCGGAGTCCGAGGTCGTCCTCGGCCTCGCCTGCCGTGACGTCCGCACCATCGCGGAGGACCTGGCCGCCGGCTCCGCCGTGCCCACCCGGATCGTCCGCGGGATCGACCCGGCCCTCGAAGCCGCCGTCACCACCGACGAGGAGCGCGACGCCGAACTCGACGGGACGCTCAGCGACCTCCGGCTCGTCAAGGACGAGTGGGAGATCGGCGAGATGCGCAAGGCCGTCGACTCCACCGTGCGCGGCTTCACCGACTGCGTCGGCGAGCTGTCCCGGGCCGTCGCCTCGTCCGAGCGGTGGATCGAGGGCACCTTCTTCCGCCGGGCCCGCCTGGAGGGCAATCACGTCGGCTACGGCTCGATCTGCGCCGCCGGCGAGCACGCCACGATCATGCACTGGACCGACAACGACGGCCCGGTGCGCCCCGGCGAGCTGCTCCTGCTCGACGCCGGCGTGGAGACCCACTCCCTCTACACCGCCGACGTCACCCGCACCCTTCCCATCAGCGGCACCTTCAGCCCCGTGCAGCGCCAGGTGTACGACGCGGTGTACGAGGCCCAGGAAGCCGGCATGGCGGCGGTGAAGCCCGGCGTCCCCTACCGCGCCTTCCACGAGGCGTCCCAGCGCCACCTGGCCGCCCGGCTGGTCGAGTGGGGCTTCATCGAGGGCCCCGTCGACCGCGCCTACGAGCTCGGCCTCCAGCGCCGCTTCACCATGGCGGGCACCGGCCACATGCTCGGCCTCGACGTCCACGACTGCGCGCAGGCCCGCACCGAGGAGTACGTCGACGGCGTCCTCGAACCCGGCATGGTGCTCACCGTCGAGCCAGGCCTGTACTTCCAGCCGGACGACCTGACCGTGCCCGAGGAGTGGCGCGGCATCGGCGTCCGGATCGAGGACGACCTCCTCGTCACCGGCGACGGCCACGAGAACCTGTCGGCGGGCCTGCCGCGCTCCTCGGCCGACGTCGAGGCCTGGATGGCCCGGTTCGCCGGCTGACCTCCCGTACGCACACGGGATTCCTCCGCGCGGAACCCGGCGTCGGCCCCGCGTTCAGACCGCCGCCTCCTTCGGCGGCGATCTTCGGCCGGTGAGCCGCACCGCGGGTGCGGCGGCGGAGCGGCAAGGGGACCCGTGTGGGGTGGGGCGGAGCGGCGGGGGGACCCGTGCGGCGCGTGGCGTGGGGCGGTGCGGCGCTCCTCGCCATGACGGTCACCTGGCTGCTCGCCGCCGGGCCGCTCGGCCCGCCGGCGCCGGGGCAGCCGACGCGGGGCCGTGCGGGGCCCGCCGTCGGCTGCCCGGTGTCCGTCCCGTACACCGCCGGGACCGGTGGCTACGCGAGCTACCGCATCCCGGCGGTCGTCCGGACCCGCGCCGGCACCGTGCTCGCGTTCGCCGAGGGACGGACCGGCGGCGTCGGGGACAGCGGCGACATCGACATCGTGGTGCGGCGGTCGCTGGACGGCGGCTGCACCTGGCAGCCCGCGAGGGTCGCCGCCGACGGGCACGGGGACACGCGCGGCAACCCGGCCCCGGTCGTGGACCCGCGCTCCGGCGACGTGGTCCTCGTCAGCTCGTACAACGGCGCCGAGGCCACCGAAGGCCGGATCCTCGGCGGCGACGTCCCGGCCGCGCGCGGCCGCCGGGTCTTCGTGCAGCGCAGCTCCGACGACGGCCGGACCTTCTCCGCGCCCCACGAGATCACGGCGGCCGTCAAGAGACCCGGGTGGCGGTGGTACGCCACCGGACCCGGCCACGCCCTGGCCCTCGCCCGCGGCCCGCACGCCGGACGCCTCGTCGTCCCCGCCAACCACTCGGCCGCGCCGCCCGCCGGCTCCCCTGACACCGGCCGCGAGCCCCGCCACTACGGGGCCCACGCCCTCTACAGCGACGACGGCGGACGGAGCTGGCGCCTCGGCTTCGTCGACGACACCTACGACGGGTTCGTCAACGCGAACGAGTCCACCGCCGTGGAACTCCCCGACGGCCGCCTCTACTTCAGCGCCCGCGACCAGCTGGGCAGCAGCCCGGGCAACCGCGCGGACGCCGTGTCGGCCGACGGCGGCGCCACCCTGGCACGCCCCTTCGCACCCCAGCGCGCCCTGGACCGGGTCCCCGTCGTGCAAGGCAGCCTCCTGTACGTCGGAGGGCCGGACGGCACCCTGCTCTTCTCGGCCCCCTCGGTGCCGACCGAACGCGCGGACCTCGCCCTGTGGAGCAGCACGGACGGCGGCCGGACGTTCCGCCCGGCCCTCACCGTCTCCCGGCGGAAGGCCGCCTACTCGGACCTGGTGCGGCTGGACGAGCGAACGGTGGGACTCCTGTACGAGACCGGGACGTCGAGCGCGTACGAGGCCGTGGAGTTCCGGCGGACGACGATCGACGCGGTCGGGCCGCGCCCGTAGCGCGCCCGTTCGGAATCCGGTTGCGGGAGCGGACGGGGGCCGGGCGCGGTTTCACCGATTCAGGTGACAGCGGCGAAGGCGAAACGTCCCTGCCCTGGGCGGCACGGCCACGCTCGAAGGGACACATGGAGCCGCCCTGTGGAGCGTCCGATGCAGATGATCCCCCGTCACGACCCGTATCTCGTCGTCCGATCGACCGGCGGCGTCACCGTCGCCGTGCTCAGCGGCGAGCTCGACCTCGTCCTGGTGCGGCACCTGCGGCCCGATCTCGACGCCCTGGTCCGGGAGTCCGACGCCCTCACCGTCGACGCCCGGCGCCTGACCTTCTGCGACGCCACCGGGCTCGGCCTCCTCGCCCACTGCGCCGGGGACGCGCACCGGCGCGGCGCCCGCTGGCGGCTCCTCTGCGACCAGCCCTGGATCCTGCGTCTGATCCGCCTCACCGCACTCGGCGACCTCCTTCGCCCCGAGTCCACGCCACCCGGCGGCCTCGCGGTGGAATGACCGGCGCCGGTCGCGTCGGGGCGTGGCGGGTTCCGGACCGGGGGTGTGGCGGATGGCCGCCTCACCAGGGACTTCGGCCGGATCGCGCGGTACGGTCGCCGCATGTCTGAAGTCCGGTTGACCACACCCTCCTTCCTCGTGCTCGGCATCATCGACAAGCTGGGTGAGGCCAGCCCGTACGACGTGAAGGTCGAGGCGGCGCGGACGGTGGCGCCGTTCTGGTCGATGCCGCACGCGCAGGTCTACGCCCAGTGCGACCGGCTCCTGGAGGCGGGCCTCCTGTCGGAGGTCCGACAGTCGGGCGGCCGGAACCGGCGCCTGATGCGGCTGACCGACGAGGGGGCGGCGGCCCTGCGCGGCTGGCTCGCCGACCCCGCCTTCGTCCCGGTCGAGGCCCGCGAACGGGGCATCCTCAAGCTGTGGTTCGGTGCGAGCCCGCGGGTCCACGCGCCGGTCCAGATCGAGGAGCACCGCAGGACCCTCGACGGCTACGAGGAACTGGCCGGGGACGTCGGCGAGTTGCTGACCAGGGGGCAGCGCGAGGCGCTGGAGTTCGGCATCCGTTATGAGCGGATGATGGTCGATTTCTGGCAGTGGGTAGAGAGTCGCGAGCCCTGATTCTGTTACCGACCGGTTGACCTCTCCCGGGCCCCGCCCTACCTTCCTCCATAGTCCAGACAGGACTATGGAGGAGGGGGCCGCCGTGGGGCGTCCGACAAGCACGAGACGGGGGCGGGCCGCCACCGTCGCGGTGACGGTGGTCTGCCTGGCGTACGCGCCGATCGCCATGACGGAACTGTGGCCGTACGCGAGTCCCGGGGCCCCGGCCATCGGCGAGTGGATCCTCGGCCGGTCCGTCTCCCCGGAGTTCGTGGCCGAGGCCGTCCGCGACCGGATGGAACCGTACGGGCGCAGCCTGCTCCCGCTGATCGTGCACTCGGTCCTGGGCGGCCTGCTCATGCTGCTCGGCCCGGTGCAGCTGCTCTCGGCCGTGCGCCGCCGCGTCCGGCTCCACCGCGTGACCGGCACCGTGTTCGCGGTCACCGTGTACGTGTCGATGGCCGGCGCCGCGCTCTACCTCGTCCGCACCCCGCCGGAACGGGCCTTCAGCGGCGCCGCGTTCTGGATCGTCCTCGCCGTGATCCTCGTCGGCACCGTCGGCAGCGTGACCTTCGGCATCCTCGCCGCCGTCCGCGGCTTCCCCGACCTGCACCAGCGCTGGATGCTGCTCTGCTACGGCTTCCTCATGACCGCGCCGCTCCTCCGGCTCGAATGGGGCTTCCTGCCCTCCCTCTACCCCGGCCTCGGCATCCTCGACATCAACCGCGTCGCGATCATGCACCTCGGCTCCCTCGTGGCCTTCGGCGCCCTCCTCGCCTCCCGCGCCCTCGACCGGCGCGACACCGTCCCCGGCCTGACCGGCACCTGGTGCTCCGCGCCGGTGCGGGTGGCGGCCCACCTCGCGGGGGCCGCCGGCCTCGCCTGGATCACGGCGGCCTTCCTCGACCAGGGGACCGCGGGGCGGCGGCTGCTCGTCGCCTACCTCGTCCCGTACGCCGTGACGTACGCCGTCATCGCCGTGCGCGCCGTACGGTCCGGCGCCCGCGGCGCCGAGTGGGCGCGCGAGGAGTGGCGGCTGCACCTCGCCGCCCTCTGCCTGGCCCCCGCGTTCTCGGCCGTGACCGTGCCCGTGCTGGAACGGTCCATGGGCCTCGACCGGCCCACGGCCCTGCTCGCGGGCGTCGGCATCGGCGGCGGCATGCTCGCCTACGCCGCCGTCACCGTCGTCAGCCTGCGCGTCCTGTACGCCCGCGAACTCGTCAAGCGGCGGGCGGCGTTCGCCGACCTGCCGACCCGCCCGGCCGAGGGCCTCGGGGCGGCCCCCGCCACCGCGACGGAAGGACGCCGGGCATGAGCGACACCGGACGACGGAGCACCGTGGAGGGCCCGGGTGCGCCGGAAGGGCGGGAACTCTCGCCCGCCGTCGTGGTCCTGAGCGGCGTCGTCGGCGGGATCAGCCTCGCCGTCGGCGGTCTGCTGGCCGTGACGGGCCTGTTCGGCTACCGGGCGGGGGCCTGGGTGTCCCCGGAGGCGCTGAGCCCGGGGCTCGTCGGCGCGGCGATGCTGGGCGTGGCACCCGCGTTGTTCACCATCGGCCGGGCGCGCGTCTGGGAGGACGTGCGGAGCCTCGCGCTGCCGCTCGTGACCGTGCTCGTCGGCCTCTTCGCCGTGAGCCTGCTGAACGCCGGCAGCCTCCAGGCCTTCCACGGCGGCCCGATCTTCCTCGCCCTGTTCAGCCTCGGCTGGGTCGCCACCCTCGGCGTCCTCGCCCTCGCCGCCGTCGGCTGCCTCGCCGCGCAGTACCGCAGGCCGGTCAGAGCCGTACGCCCGGCCGACGACGGCGACGGTGACGGCGACGGCGACGGCGACGGTGACGGCAACGGCGACAGCGAGGGCGACCACGACGGGCACGCGGGGCACGGTGCGGGCGGCGCGCCGCACCGGCCGGTCGCGCCGCTGCCCGGCTGGTCCAAGCCCCTGCTCGCGGTCCTCGGATCGGGCTGGCTCGGCATCGGGGCCGGGCTGCTCGCCTTCCCCGGCTTCTGGGGCCCGTTGGTCCCCTGGACGGTGAACCGCGCCGACGCGCAGGGCCTCGGCGTCTGGGCGCTGTCCCTCGGCGTCGGCGTCCTCGCCTCCCTCGCAGAGGACGACCTCGCCCGCACCCGCCCCGCTCTCCGGGCCGTCCCCGCGGTCGCCCTCGCCCTCTCCGTCGTGCTCGCCGTGCGCGCCGGCTCCGTCGACTGGGCCTCGGGCCCCGGCGTCTCCCTGGTGGCCCTGGTCACCGGCCTGTTCGTGACCGGGGTCTCGGGCCGGTGGCTCCTGTCCCGGGCCGAGCGCCGGAGCACCCCCGGCTGAACCGGGCCGGCCCGACGGCCCGGAGCACAACGGGCCGTCAGGCAGGGCCCGGCGGTGGAATTCCGTCGCGTGGGCGGGCCCGGGGGCGTGATGATGGCGGGATGACTCAGCTCGTGCAGCCCGTGGACGCCCTGATCGTCGTGGACGTGCAGTCGGCGTTCGTCACCGGAGACGGGGCCGTGCCCGCGGCCGCCCGCCTCGTCGACCGTACGGCGGATCTGATCGCCCGGGCCCGCAGCGGCGGGGCGCTCGTCGTCCACCTCCAGAACGACGGCCCGCCCGGGTCCGAGGACGAACCGCACACGCCGGGCTGGGAACTCCACCACCCGGTCGAGCGCGGCCCCCGCGAAGTGGTGATCCGCAAGCCCCGCGACGACGGCTTCCACGCGACCCCGCTCGGCGGCGTGCTCGCCGACGCGGGGGTGCGGGCGCTCGCCGTGTGCGGAGTGATGTCGGAGATGTGCGTCCAGGCGACGGCCCGTACGGCCCTGGAGCGCGGCTACCGGGTCGTCGTGCCGCACGACGCGCACGCCACCCAGGACTGCCCGGCCGTCCCGGGGGTCAGCGAGCCGGTCCCGGCGGCGATCGTCTCCCGCGTCGCCGCCTACGCCCTGGGGAGCGACGCGGAGGTCACCGTGCCCGCCGCCGCGGTCACCTTCACCGCACCCGCGGCCGACTGAGCGTGGCGCCTGACCGACGGGCGCGCCCGAAGTCCCCGGAGCTCACTCCGGGCTGAGCGAACGCCAGACGCGGTCCGGCAGGACGCGCGCCGCCTCGGTGAGATCGACGTCGTACGTGCTGGAGAGCCAGCGGCGGGCGGTCTCCGCCGCCGGGCCGATGACCAGTGCCTCGATCACCGGCCCGGGGGTCGGGGCGATCTCGCCCGCCTCGACGAGCGGCCGGATCCAGTCCCCGATCGCCGACAGCAGCGGCTCCTTGGCCGCCCGGATGCGGTCGGCGTGGGCGACGAGGTGACCGGAGTACGCGGAGGCGTGGATGAACAGGGCCGCGTCCGGGTGCTCCTCGGTGAACCGGAGGTACGCCGTGATCACCGCGCGCACCCCGGTGCGGCCGGTCCTGGTACGGGTCAGTGCGGCGACGACCTCGCCGCACAACTGCTCCATGCACCGGATGTACAGGGCCGCGGCGAGGCCGTCGAAGCTGCCGAAGTGGTGGTACAGACTGCCGAGGCTGACGCCGCTGGCCGCCGAGACCGCGTTCACCGTGAAGCCCTGCTGGCCGGAGTCCGCGTACACCCGCAGAGCCGTCGTCAGCAGGCGCTCGACCGTGGCCTCGCCACGCTGCTGCTTGGGGGACATGCCGGACACCCTAATGCAGCAGTGACTCCCCGTAATTGGACGCGGATTCCAGTAACGGCCGGACGTTCCCCAGTGACGCGGAATCAGCCGCGGAAGCCCGCGGGCCGCTCGGGCGAGGCCTCGGCGAGGGCCTTCGTCACCGCGTCCACGCCCTCGCGGAGCCCGTACACCGGGGTGTCCGGCTGCTGGCGCCAGGATTCGTCGATGCCGCCCGCGTCCACGGTGTCGAAACCGAGCTCGTCGATGAGGCGCCGGACCCGCTCCTTCGCCGCCGCGTCGTCCCCGGCCACCGGCAGCGCCAGCCGTGCCGGGTCGCCCGCCGGGAGCGGCCGCTCCAGGATGTCCTGCGCGTAGGTGCCGTTGAACGCCTTGACCACCGGGTGGCCGATCTGGCGCTCGGTCCAGCGGCTCTCCGTCAGCCCCTCGTCCTCGATGGCGGCGATGCGGCCGTCGCGCTCCCTGGGGTAGTAGTTGCCGGTGTCGATGACGACGAAGCCGTCCGCGGCTCCGTCGAACAGGCCGGACGGCA
This sequence comes from Streptomyces wedmorensis, assembly GCF_000716445.1. GTDB lineage: Bacteria > Actinomycetota > Actinomycetes > Streptomycetales > Streptomycetaceae > Streptomyces > Streptomyces wedmorensis. The sequence continues at coordinate 291,017 of NZ_JNWK01000005.1, read as the reverse complement.
GGTCGGGGACGTTCTTCAGAGGGACGGTCACGACCACGACCTCGGCGCCCCGGGCGGCCTCGGCGGCCACGACCGGCGTGGCACCCGTCTCCTCGGCGAGCGCGCCGAGGCTCTCGGGGCCACGGGAGTTGGCCACGGACACGTCGTGTCCGAGGGCGGTGAGACGGCGGGTGAGGTTGCCGCCGATGTTGCCGGCGCCGATGATGCCGATCTTCATGGTGCTTCCTTCTGTCCGGCCGGTCGTCCTGGCGGGCTGCCTCGGACCGGCTTCCGTCGACGTACGTTCCGACAACCCGGGACGAGGCCGTCCCATTCCCCGCGGGCACGATCGGTTCGCAGTCGACGCCGACCACCACGGCGATCACCCGGTCGCTCCGTCGGCGGGGCGGGCCCGGCGGGGCGGCCAGGCAGGACCCCGTCAGCACGGCCCGGCCGGATCATCACGCTCCGGCGCCGCGCCGCTCGCCGGAGTTGACGCCGATGGCGTCGACCCGCCACGGCCGGGGGCCGTTCGCGGCGCTCCCACCCGGTGCGGCGTGGCCAGTCGTCGACACGGGCGGGCCGCCGGTCGCCGACGAGGGCGTCTCGCCGGTCGCCGAGGCGGGCCCCGGCACCCGGCCGGCGTTCTCCCGGACGAAGCGTCCGGGAGTGGTGCCCACGAGCCGTTTGAAGGCGCGCGTCAGATGCGACTGGTCGTAGAAGCCGGTCGCGGCGGCGACCTCGCCGGGCGCCTGCCCGTCGAGCAGCAGCCGCCGGGCGCGGTCGAGGCGCCGGGCCGTCAGGTACTGGTGGGGCGCGATGCCGAAAGCACCGCTGAACGCCCGCACCAGATGCGCGGGATGGGCATGCAGCAGCCCTGCCGCCTCGTCCAGGGACAGCCCCTGCGGCAGCCGCTCGTCGAGCAGGTCCCGCAGGTCGTGGGCCACACCGGGATCGGCGGGCCGTGAGCGGGTCACCAGCCGGGGCCGCAGGTGGTCGCGCAGCCGTTCGCCGATGAGCGCGAGCCGGCTCTGCGCCTCCAACGCCCCGCCCGGATCCGCGAGCGCGGTGTGCAGCTGCCCGACGCGTCGGCGCAGCAGCGGATCGACGAGGTCGGGCCCGTCGACCGCCGGGCCGATGAAGCTCTCGTCCAGCTGGGACAGGTCCAGGTAGAGCACCCGCTTGCGGAAACCGCGCGAGGTGGCGGGGGAACCGTTGTGCGGGACCTGCGGCGGCAGCAGGGACACCGTGTCGTCCGGAGTGCCGCGCTCACGGCGGTCCAGGTCGTAGCGGACGGCCCCGTCGTCGACGATCAGCAAGGTCCACACGTCATGGACGTGCATCGGATACGCGTGCTCCGTGAAGTGCGCGTGGAAGACCTCCACGACCCCCGGTACGTGCGGCCGCCACGCCGAGACCTCTTGCCGGGCGGGCATGCAAAGAATGTACAAGACGCCGCCGAGGCCCGGTCGGCACTCTCGGAGCATGACGACCACCGACACCGCACCCGTCCGATTCGACACCAAGATCGCCGTACTGCTCCGTGAGGACCTGGAGACCTGGCAACGCCTCAACGTCACCGCGTTCCTGGTCAGCGGCCTGGGCTCGCAGATCCCCGAGGTGATCGGCGAACCGTACGCCGACGCCGACGGCGTCCCGTACCTGCCCATGTTCCGTCAGCCCGTCCTGGTCTTCGAGGGCACGAAGGAGACGCTGACCGCCGCGCACGCCCGCGCCCTCTCCCGCTCCCTGCCCCGGTCCCTCTTCACCACCGACCTCTTCGCCACCGGCAACGACCGTGACAACCGGGCGGCCGTACGTGCCGTCGGCACCGCCCGCCTGGACCTGGTCGGCCTCGCCGTCCACGGGCCGCGCAACGCGGTCGACAAGGTCCTCAAGGGCGCCCGCATGCACCCCTGACGGCGGCGCCGAAACCGACCGCGTGCCCCCTCACCAGGGGTTGCGGGCGCCGTTGTCGGTGGCGTGCCGTACAACTGGGAACCGGGAAAAAGCAGGACGGTACGCCGCATGACGTACGGCCGTACGAGGGGGGCTGGCACATGGAGACGTTCGGGGACCGGGGGTGCGCCGACCGCGCGCCCCTCGTCGGGCGGGCCCGCGAACTCGACCGACTCGACGCGCTGCTGCGCCTCAGGTCCGGGGGCACGGGGCCGGTCGCCGTCGACGTCACGGGAGAGCCGGGCATCGGCAAGACCCGGCTCCTCGCCGAGTTCGCCGTACGCGCCCGCCGACGTGGCACCGTCGTCCTGCACGGCCGCTCCCGCCCCGCCGGCACGGACCACGGCACCCCCTTCCACGTCTTCGCCGACGCCCTCGCCGACCTCGACGACCGCGACCGCGCCACGACCCCGGCCCTCGCCGAGCTCGCGGACCTCGTGGAGTCGCCCCCGCTCCCGGAGCCGGAGGAAGGGCCGGCCGCCGGCGCATACGCGGCCGGACGGACCGGACCCGCGGTCCTCGGGGCCGGAGGGATCGAGTCCGAGGACCCCGAAGCCGGCGGGACCGGTGACCCCACGGCGGGACGGACCGGACCTGCGATCCAGGCGGCCGGACGGGCCGGCCACGTGCGCCGGATCGCCGCTGCCCTGGGGAGGGTCACGGACCGCGGACTCGTGATCGTCCTCGACGATCTGCACGAAGCGGACCCGGTGTCCGTGGAACTCGTCGACCACCTGCTGCGGCACCCCCGCCGGGCGCCCGTCCTGCTCGTACTGGCCCGCCGGGAACGCCAGACGACGCCCGACCTCGCGGCGGCCCTGGCCCGCGCCGTCGACTCGGGGGCCGTGTCACCGCTGGCCCTCGGGCCGTTGGGGGAGCAGGAGTGCGCGGCGGGGCTCGCCCCCGAACTCCCGCCCCCAGCGGCTCTGGAGGTCCACCGGGCCAGCCTGGGCGTCCCGCTCTACTACCGGGCCCTCGCGCTCGCGCGCACCGGCCGGGGCGAGCCGGTCGGCATCGGGCCGGTGGCGGTGCTGCTCGACGAACTCAGCCCGCTGCACGCGGCCGAGCGGGGCGTCGTCGAGGCGATCGCCGTGCTCGGCGAGCGGGCGACACCCGAACTGGTCGCGCGCGTCGCCCCCACCGCTCCCCACCGCATGGAACGGGAGGACGTCGACAAAACCCTGAGCGCCCTCGCCCGCCGTGACCTCGTCCGGCCCGACGGGCGGGGACGCCTCCTCGGACTGCGCCACCCCGCCCTGCCGGAACTCGTGCGCGGCGCCCTCGACCCGTGGCGGCGCCAGGAACTGCACCGGCGGGCCGCGGCGGCCCTCGCCGAGGCCGGAGCACCCCTGACCGAGCGCGCCCCCCACCTCGTGCGGGCCACGACCGCCTGGGACCCGCACACCGCCGCCGAACTGGTCCGGGCCGCCGAACTCGTCGGCGCGGCCGACCCCGCCCGCGCCGCGGAGTGGCTCGCGGTCGTCCTCGACCTGCTCCCCGACGCCCCCGGCCACCGCGCCACCCGGCGGGACCTGATGCTCCGACGGGCCCGCGCCCTGGGATCCGCGGGCCGCGTCGCGGAAAGCCGCGACCTCCTCCACCGGCTCATCGACGACTGCGGCCCCGACCGGCGCGGCGACGCGGGACCCGGTGTCGGACACGCCGACGCCATACCCGATGGCGAGGCCGACGATCCCGCAGCCACGGCGGAACTGCGGACCTCCGCCGTACTCCTCTGCGCCTTCATGGAGCGTCACCTCGGCCGGTATCCGGAGGCCGACGTGCTGCTCCGGCGCGAGCTGGAGCGGACCCCCGGGCCTCGGCCCGACCTGAGGACATGGCTCGTCGTGGAATGGGGGTGCAGGGCCCTCTTCGCCGCCCGGTACCCCGAGGTGCGCTCCGTCGTCGCGGAGGCGCTCGACGAGGCGAGACGGCGGGGTGACGAGCCGGGGACGGCCGAGGTCCTGACGCTCGCGGCGCTCGGCGAGGCGTACGAGGGGGACACCGCGACCGCACGCGCGTACGCGACGGAGGCGGCGGCGCTCACGGACGCCTTCACCGACGGCGAACTGGCCGACCACGCCGAGTCGCTGGTGCGCCTCGGCTGGTGTGAGGTCTTCCTGGAGCAGTACGGGGCCGCCGGGCGCCACGCCACCCGCGGCGTCGAGATGGCCCGCCGGCACGGCCGGCCCTTCGCGCTCTCCCAGCTCCTCCTCTGCGGCGCGTACGTCCACTTCCTCACCGGCCGGATGAGGGCCGCCCTCGATCTGGCGGACGAGTCCGTATCCGTGGCCGGCGCACTCGGCGGCGCCGAACTCCTGGGATTCAGCCGGGCCATCCGGGCCATGGTCCTGCTCCACGCACGCCCCCTCGGGGACCCCGAGGCGCCGGCCGCCGCCGCGGAGGCGGCGGCGACGGTGGGGACGGCGGAGGGGTGGTGGGCCACCCAGGCCCGCTGCCTGCTCGGCTACGGCATCCCGCTGACCCAGGACCCGCACCGGGTGCGGGAGGTGCTGGTCCGGGCGGGAGGGGACCGGGACCTGCCGAGGGTGCAGCCCTCACTGCGCCCCGGCTATCTCGAACTGCTCGTCGGCGCGGCCCTCGCCGCGGGCGACCTCGCCGAGGCCGAGCGGGGGGCGGAACTCGCCCGGGCCGAGGCGGACGCCCTCGGCCTGCCCGTCCAGCGGGGTGCGGCGCTGCGTGCCGAGGGACAGATCCTGGCGCAGCGGGGTGAACCGGCCGCGGCGGCCCGGACGTTCGTCGAGGCGGCCATGGACAGCGCCCGCTCGGGCGCTGCCGTGCGGGAGGCCCACAGCCTGCTCCTCGCGGCCCCCCAACTGCACGCGTCGGGCGACGGAGCGCAGGCCGCCGCGGTGTGGCGAAGAGGGCGCCGGCTGGCAGCCGAGGCCGGCTCCCGGATGCTGGTGGACCTGGCCGACCGGACCAGACCGGCCCCGCCGGAAAGCGCGGCAGGGGGGCGGCTCGCCGTGCTGACCCCGCGCGAGCGGGAGATCTCGGCCCTCGTCGCCGAGGGGCTCACCAACCAGGCCGTCGCCGACCGGCTCTGTCTCAGCCCGCGCACGGTCGAGAGCCATGTCGCCCGGGTCTACCGCAAGACCGGCGTGGAGACGAGAGCCGGACTCGCCTCGCTCGTGGTCCGGGCCGGGGCCGGCGGAGGTCAGTTCTCGCGCGGATAGGTGGCGATCACCCGGCCCTTGGCGTCGGTCTTGAGGTACGCGGAGCCGTACGTGTCGGAGAGGTAGACGCTCAGTCCGGGACCGCTGCCGAGGAGCGTGGAGCCCGGGTTGACGACGAGGTAGCGGCTGGTCGGTTCGGCGACTCCCAGCTCCTTGTCCGCGCGTTTCATGAGCGCCGGCAGGACGTCCCAGTCGAAGGCGTCCAGGTCGGTCGGCACCGTTCCGGGGAAGACGGTGCCGCCGGGGCCCTGCCGGACGGCCACGTCCTCGCCCCGGTACATGTACCGGTCGTACCGCTTCGTGCTGCCCTTGACGAGCGACTCGGCCACCGCGTAGTCCGGGTAGACGACGAAGCCCGACACCTTGGCGCCGCCCGTGGCCGCGTGCACCGCGGCCACGGCCGCCCGCACCCCGTCGGGGGTCAGCAGATCGCGCCGCGCCGGCGTCGTCGACTCCTCCACCGGCGCGGTGGAGGCGGAGGCGGAGGACCGTCCGGCGGTCGGGCCCCGCTGTGCCGGAGGAGCGGCGGTCGGATCCCCTCCGGGCTCGCCGGGCCGCCAGTCCCAGGCCATCACGCCGACGGGGATGCCGACCGCGAGGACCACCACGGCGACGAAACCGAGCAACCGCCGGGCACGCCCACCCCGCCGCCCGCCGGCGACCCGTGCCGGAGAGGCGGCCGTGGCGGGTACGGGTCCCGTACCCGCGCCGGGCGCGTAAGCCGGGCCCGAGGGAGCGAAGGCGCCCGAGGCGGACGCGGACGAGGCCGAAGGCGTGGCCGACGCCGCTGCGGACAGTGCCTGTGACGGGGGCGCCAGGTGGAACGAGGTCGTCTCCGCCGGGCCGCCGGCCGTGGTTCCGCCACCGGCCGTGCCGCCGCCCGCCATCCGCGGCCCCGCCGCTCCGGGCCGGCGCTCGTCCTCCAGCGGTGGCCGCGCCGTGTCCCGTACCCCGCCCGTGTCCTGATGCCCCGTCGGTTCCGCCGTCGCCACGGCCGCGAGGGCGCGGTCGAGCTCCTCCGTGCCGGGGCGGGCGGAGGGGTCGTGCACCAGGAGGCGGGTGAGGACGCCGGTGAGGGGGCCGGCCCGCAGCGGCGGCGGCACGTCGTCGGAGAGGACGGCCGCCAGGGTGGCGAGGGTGTTCTCGCGGCGCAGCGGGTGACGGCCCTCGACGGCGACGTACAGGAGCATGGCGAGGGACCACAGGTCGGCGGCCGGTCCGCTCGCACCGCCGCGGATCCGCTCGGGGGCCATGTAGTCCGGGGACCCGATGATCGAGCCGGACGCGGTCAGGACGGTGGACTCGCGGATCGCCGCGATGCCGAAGTCGGTCAGCACCGGCCTGCCGTCCGGGCGCAGCAGGACGTTGGCGGGCTTCACGTCGCGGTGCTCGATGCCCAACTCGTGGGCGGCGCGCAGGGCCGACAGCAGCCCGCGGCCGATCGAGGCGGCCTCGGCGGGGGTCATCGTGCCCCGGTCCAGCCGGTCCTGGAGCGAGCCGCCCGTGACGAGCTCCATCACGAGCCACGGGTACGTTCCCTCGCCCGCGTCCACGATGTGATGGATCGTCACCACGTTGGGGTGGTCGATCCTGGCCAGCGCCCGTGCCTCGCGCAGCACCCGGGCGCGCAGTGTCCGGGCGCTCTCGGTGTCGTGCTCGGCAAGCGCGGGATCGGGCGGCCTGACCTCCTTGAGCGCCACGTCGCGGTGGAGGGCCAGGTCGCGGGCGCGCCAGACCGTTCCCATGCCGCCGCCGCCCAGCCGCTCCACCAGTTCGAAGCGGCCGTCGATCACTCTGTTCACACGCACCCCTGCACTCGGGTCCTCGGGACCGCGACGGTGTTCCGCCCGGTCCCGCCCACGTCGCCGTACACGTTCACCTGGTACCGCCCAGGCTGCCCGTACGGCTCCGGCAGCCCGCGCAACTCCGACCGCGGACCGGCGCAACCGGCCCCGGCCCGGTCGGTCCGCTCCGGCGAGCCGGCGGCGGCGCGCGCTCGCGCCGCCACACGGCCCAGGGCCTCGGCGTGCCGAGGATCCTCCCACTGCCCGGCCCGCGCCGCCGCGCGCGTGTACTCCCGCCCGGCCCGACCGGCATCGCCCAGGCACTGCGCGCTGTGCGCGAGCCAGGCCCCGGCCCGTACGAGCCCCGCCTCGTCGCCGTCCTCCGCGAACCCCCGCAGGGCTTCCTCGAGCAGCCCGACGGCCTCCCGGCACCGGCCGAGCTCGGCGTACGCGGAGCCGAGCCGCAGCCGGGCCAGCGCTCCCAGGCACGGATCCACGGCCGCCCCGCCGGTCAGCCGGACGGCTTCCACGAGCAGCGCCACCTCCTCGGCCTCGACACGCCGCCGCCCGTCCGTTCCACGACCGGGTCCGCGCGAGCCAGCGGACCCCTCCCCGGTCCCGACGCGCCAACCGCCCCGTCCGCGACCGGCCGCGTGCGGGCCCGCGACGGCCCGTGCGAGCGCGAGGCAGAGCCGGGCCCGGTCGCCGCGGCGGAGCGAGGCGGCGGAGCCGTCGGAAGGGAGGGCGGCACGGAGCAGCGCCGCCGCCTCCTCGTGGGCACCGCTGGAACGGAGCAGTCCGGCGAGCACCAACTCGTGCTCCGCGGCTCCCCACGGCCGCCCCGCGGCCCGGTGGCCCGCCACGGCGGCCCTCAGGTGGACCAGGGCCCGGGCCGGGTCGTCCGGCGCGCTGATCCGGCCGAGGAGTGCGCGGGCGTCGGCGAGCGGACAGAGCACGGCGGGGTCCGCGCGGTGCGGTGCGGCGGAGGTGATCAGCCGCCCGAGTTCCTCGCGCAGCCCGGCGGCCCCGGCGGCCGGGTCGGGGAGGGTGTCGAGGCGATCGGCCCGCGCCCGGGCGTGGAGCAGGAGAACCGTCGTCGCCTGCCCGGCCGTGGCCCGCCCGGTCCGGTAGAGGACGGCGGCCCGTTCGCACAGCTCCCCGAGCTGGAAGCGGGCCGTGCCCCCGGCGTCCTCGCCTGCCAGCACCGCCCGCATCCGGGAGACCAGCGCCTTGCCGTGCTGCCCCGCCCGCTCGTGCAGATCGGCGGCCCGCGCGAAGAGCGGCCCGGCGGCGGCGCGTGCCCTTCCCCGGCAGTCGAGCGCGGTCGAGTCCAGCGCGTCCGCGTGATCCCCCGGCGTGATCGTCCCGCCGGCGCGCCGCAAGGCCGTCGCGGCCCGCTCCCACGCCCCGCCCGCCGCCGGGTGCCCTTCGGCGGTGAACCGGCGGGCCCGGTGCAGCTGCTCGCGAGCCTCCACCGGCTCATCGCCCGCGCCCGGCGTGCCGCCGTACGACGGCACGCCGAGGCAGAACTCGTCGGGCGAGCGGCTGCGCATGCGAAGTGCTCCGGGAAGAGGTGGCGAGCGGGAAACGGGGGGCGAACAGGAAGAGGACGACGGTGACGGGCGAGCGGGGACAGGGCGCGGAGGCCGGGCGCGGAGGCCGGGCGCGGGAGCGGGTCGGCAGCGGGCGCGGAAGGAGGCGGGCGCGGAAGGAGGCGGGCGCGGAAGGAGGCGGGCGGGGGAGGAGGCGGGCGGGGGAGGAGTCGGGCAGGGACAGCACGGACGGTGGGCGAAGCCGGCGGTGACGCGGGCAGGGGACGGCAGGGGCGGGGCACGCGGCCACGCCCGTGGTGACCGAGGTCGGCACGGACGATGTACGCAGGGGTCGGACCGACTCTCGCAGGCCCGCTCCGCTCCGCGCATCCGTAGAACTACGGAACCGGCGGTCCTCGATCGGCCGCACCGCGCAGGGCCTGCCGTCGGCGACTCGGCTAGGGTGAATCGGTAGGGATTGCGCCCCCTGGGGCCGGGCCGATGCGTAGGTCGATGCGTTGGAGACAGATCAGTCGTCGAGCAGGGTTCCGCAGCCGCCCAGGGCGGCCGTCGGGGACGCGGGCGTGCTCCGCGAGCTGCTGCCGATCGCCCTGTGGCGGGAGGACGCCGACGGCCGGATCGTCGAGTGGTCGCTCGCGGCCCAGGACCTCCTCGGACACCGCCCCGAGCACGTGCTGGGACGGCTGGCGACGCCGCTGCTCGTCCCCGATGCCAACCGCGAACTCGCCGAGCGGCTGACCGACCGCGTCCAGGCGGGCGAGACCATGGTCGGAACGCTCCCCGTGCGCCATCGCGACGGGCACACCGTCGCCATGGAGATGTGGATCGTGCCGGCCGCCGACCCGGAGGGCCGGCCGGGGGCGATGCTCATCGCGGTGGAGACCTCCGAGGTCCTGCGGATGCGGGAGAACCTGGCGGCGATGGAGAGCCTCTTCACCCAGTCGCCGATCGGCCTCGCGCTCCTCGGCCCCGACCTGCGCTTCCTGCGCGTCAACGACGCCCTCGCCCGGATGAACGGCATGCCGGCGGCGGAACACGTGGGCCGCCGCCTCACCGAGGTCGTGCCGGGCGTCAACGCCGCCTCGCTCGAGTCGCTGATGCGGCAGGTCCTCGACAGCGGGAACGCCGTCGTCGACGCCCGCCGGGTCGGCCGCACCCCGGCGGACCCCGACCGGGACCACATCTGGTCCTGCTCGTACGCGCCGCTCGTCGACCGCACCGAGAGCCGGTCCCTCGGGCTCATCGCCTCCCTCGTGGACATCACCGAGAGCCAGGAGGCCCACACCGAGGTCGAGCGGGCCCGCCACCGCTTCGCGCTGCTCGCCGAGGCGGGCGCCCGGATCGGCACGACGCTCGACCTGAAGCAGACCGCCGAGGAGGCGGTCCGCTTCCTCGTGCCCCAGCTCGCGGACTCCGCGGACGTACAGATGCTGGAGTCGGTCCTCGAACCGGACGATCCGGCCGCCTCCACCCGGGGGGTCCTCCGGCGGCTCGCGGCCCGCTTCCCCGACCCCACCGCGCCGACGTCCCTGCTCGCCCCCGGACAGACCTTCCAGATCCCCCTCGACTCGGTGTACGAACAGGTCGTCGTCCACGGGCGGCCCACGAACCTCTACACGTCCGACATCCGGGAGCTCTTCAAGGACCCCCGCACCGAGGCACTCCGCACCTACCTCGCCACCCGCATCGGCTCGGCGCGCCTGGTCCCCCTGGTGGCCCGGGGGCAGGTGCTCGGCGCGGTGACGGTGACCCGGTTGCGGACCCGGGAGCCGTTCGACGCGCAGGACTGCGTCCTCATCGACGAGGTGGTGGCCCGCGCCGCCCTCAACATCGACAACGCCCGCCTCTACACCACCCAGCGGGAGGCGGCGATCACCCTCCAGCGCAGCCTCACCAACAACGAGCTCCCCTCCGTCGCCGGCCTCGAACTCACCGGCCGCTACCTGCCCGCGAGCGCGCACGACGTCGGAGGCGACTGGTTCGACGCGATCGCCCTGCCCGGCGGCAGGACGGGCCTGGTCATCGGCGACGTCATGGGGCACGGCATCCACGCGGCGGCCGTCATGGGCCAACTCCGCACCGCCGTGAGGACCCTGGCCCGCCACGACATCCCGCCGGCCAGAATGCTGAGTTCGCTCGACGCGGTCGTCGCCGACCTGGGCGAGGACGAGATGGCGACCTGCGTGTACGCGGTCCACGACCCGGCCACCGGCAGCTGGGTCATCGCCCGCGCGGGCCACCCGCCACCGGCCGTGGCCACCGCCGACGGGACCGTCACCTTCCTCGAAGGCCCGCCGGGCACCCCGCTGGGCACCGGCGCCCACGACTTCGGCACGGAGGAGGTCGCACTGCCCGAGGGAGGCCTCCTCGTCCTCTACACCGACGGCCTGATCGAGGCCCGCGACCGCGACCTCGACGAGGGCATGCGCCAGCTCGCCCAGGCGCTCCGGCCCCTCGACCGGCCCCTCGACACGCTCTGCGACGAGGTCCTCGGGCAGCTCCTCGCGGGCCCCGCCCAGGACGACGTGGCGATGCTGCTCGCCCGTACGACCCGCTGAACTCCCGTACCGGCGAAGGGAGGCGGCCCGTCGACCAGGCCGGCCGTGGCGAGGCCGACCCGGGCGGCCGGGCACCGTGCGGCGTCAGGACGCCGCGTTCCCCAGCCGGTACAGGTCCCTGAGGAGGGCGATCTCCGCGCCGTGGTGCAGGATTTCCTGGTTCACCCACCAGACGACGTCGAGGAAGAGCTCCTCGGGGTCGCTGCCGTGCGGGTAGGTGCAATGGCCCACCGTGTCCAGGGCCTCGTCGTCGGCGGAGAGCAGGGCGTCCCGCCAGGCGTCGGCGGCGGCGGAGAAGGCCTTGACGGCGGTGGCGACGTCCCCGCTGACCCGGTAGTCGTCGCGGGTCAGGGAGTGGCTGCCGTTGGTGTGGTCGGCGCGCAGCGCGAGCAGTTCGGCGAGGTGGCTGAGGCGCCAGGCGATCGTGGTGAACGGCGCCGGCTCCGGGTGCGGCGGCGGCGTCGTGTCCCGGCCGAACTCGCCCGCGCCCACGAGGACGGTGGCGCCCGGCCCCGGTCCGTCCGCGTGCCGACGCACCGACCAGCAGCCCGGCCCCGGCTCCCAGAGGTACTCCGCGTCGGTCATCGGACCGACCTGCACCTCCGTGCCGTTCCCGCTGTCCATCAGCGGGCCCGCCATCCGGTCGCCGAGCCGCTGCCGGGCGAAGTCGAACTGGGCGAGCAGAGGGGCGAGTCGGGCGGGTACGGGCATCGGTCACTCCGGATCAAGGGACAAGGGCTCGTACCCTGCCACAGGCCGTCGCCGCCCGCCCGTGAATTTCGCGGCTCACGGCCGGCTGCTCCCCGACCTCCGCCCGACCGCCTCGACGAGCGGCAGCAGCCGGTGCGCCACCCGCTCGCGCAGCGCGATCTCGGTGCGGGTGCGGACCACCCCCGGCAGCCGGATGAGCCGCTGGATGACGTCCTCCAGGTGCCCGGCGTCCCGCGCCACCACCCGCGTCAGCAGATCGCCGCCGCCGGTGATGGAGAAGGCCTCGACGATCTCGGGCACGCCCGCGAGCGCGTCGCCCACCTCGTCCAGACGCCCCTGGGTCACCTCGACGTGGACGAAGGCGAGCACCGGGTGCCCGAGTGCGGCCGGGGAGAGGACCGGCCCGGTAGCCGTGATCACCCCGTCCCGCTCCAGGCGGTCGATGCGGGCCTGCACGGTGCCCCGCGCCACCCCCAGGATCCGCGCGTACTCGCGCACGCTCGTCCGCGGCTGCTCGATGAGCAACCGCAGGATCCTGGTGTCGAGCTCGTCCACCGCCATGCTCCGTCGGCCTCCTCTGTCCCCGGTCGCCTCGACCGAACCGTTCCCAACCGCCCACATGGTCCGAACCCCGTCCGAACGCGTGTGAACGCACCCGATTCACGACTGTACCGATGGGCACTCGCCGCATCCCGTACGGTCGGTGCCATCGGACCGGGGGGAACGGGAGAGAAATGACGGGAACGCCGCAGGTGCGGCCGCTTCAGGGAGACGACCCGGAGCGGCTCGGCTCATACCGGTTGATCGGCCGGGTCGGGGCCGGCGGGATGGGCCGGGTCTACCTCGGCCGCACCGTCAGCGGCCGTCTCGTCGCGGTCAAGACCCTCCTCGCGGAGGGCGAGGTCGCGGAGTCCGACCGGCGTCGGTTCGCCCGCGAGGTGGCGCTGGCCCGCCGGGTCACCGGGGTGTTCACCGTGTCCGTCCTCGACGCGGACGCGGACGGTCCCCGGCCCTGGATGGCCACGGAGTACGTCCCCGCCCCCTCCCTCGCCGAACTGGTCCGCGACGGCGGCGCCCTGTCCCCGGCGGCCGTGCGCTGGATCGCCGCCGGAATGGCCGAGGCGCTGGTCGACCTCCACCGGGCGGAGATCGTGCACCGGGACGTGAAGCCGGGCAACGTCCTCCTGCCGCTCACCGGGCCGCGGCTCATCGACTTCGGCATCTCGCACGCCCTGGACCTGACCCGCACGTCCCTCACGCTCGGCACGATCGCGTTCACCTCGCCCGAACAGGCCCGCGGCGAGGGATCCACACCGGCCTCCGACGTCTACTCCACGGGCGCGACGCTCTTCCACCTCGCCACCGGACGGCCGCCGTACGAGCCCGGTGCGGACGCCTTCCGCCTCCTCGCACGGGTCCAGCAGGCCGAGGTCTCCCTCACCGGCCTGCCCCCGGACGTCGACGACCTGATCAGGCCCCTCCTCCACCTCGACCCGGCGGCCCGCCCCACCCCCGCCGACCTGCTCGCCGCCTTCGAACGCCGACCCACCGGCGGCAGCGAACTCCTCCCCACCGCCTGGACATCACTGATCCGCTCCCACCACGACTACGTCCCCCCGGTCAGCCCCGCCGACCACGGGGCAGCCGGCCCGCCGACCTCAAGGCCGACGGCAGCCGGCCCGCCGACCTCAAGGCCGACGGCAGCCGGCCCGCCGACCTCAAGGCCGACGGCAGCCGGCCCGCCGACCTCAGGCCTGACGGCATGCCCGACGTACCCCGCCCCGACGGCCGACCCGACGTCCCCCGCCCCGACGGCCGGCCCGATGGCCTCCGGTCCGACCGCGCCCAAGTGGCCGACGGCATCAGCGCGGTGCACCACGCCACCACACGGACGGCCCGCCCGCAGCGCGTCCCGGTTCCGGCACCGGCCGTGGCACCGGCCGTGGTTCCGTCCCCACCCCCGCTCCCGGCCTCACCCCCGAGGGCGCGTCCTCGGGCGGGCGCGGTCCTCCGTACCCGCCGGGTGTGGATCCCCACGGCCGCCGCGCTCACGGCCGCCGTACTCGTCGGCGGCTACGTCGCCTATGACCGACTCGGTGAGGAAAAGCCGGTGGAGGTCGGCGCCTGCCTCTCCAACACCCGTACGGCTCCGGCGGCCTACAGCCCCGGGGAAGCGCGCGAGGTCGACTGCTCGGCGTCCACCGCACGGTTCACCGTCACGGCCGTGCCAGGGGCCGACGGCGCCTGCCCGTCCGACGGCCGGCCGACCGAGCGCTTCCGGACGCGGAACCTCTGTGTCAGCCCGTACGTCCGCGAAGGGGACTGCCTCGACACGTCGAAGGGCTTCGCGGGCCTCCTGCCCGCGGACCTGCTCTGGACGGCGCACCCCTGCGCGGACGGGGGCCCGTTCCTCCAGCTGAGGGTGACCGGGGTCGCGGAGTCCGTCTACAACAGGGTGGAGTGCGGCCCGGCATACACCCTCGAGCCGGAGAGTCTTCCGTGGACCGAGACCAGCCACACCGACTACTGCCTGAAGCAGGCGTAGCGGCGACGGCCGGCCCGACGCGCCGGCGCGTCGGGCACCCGGTGCGGCAGGGGCGCGTCGTGGGCGAGGTCAGTGGCCGCGGGGGGCGTACATGATCACGCCCATGCCGACGAGGCAGATCACGGCGCCGACGACGTCCCACCGGTCGGGCCGGTAGCCGTCGGCGACCATGCCCCAGGCGATCGACCCGGCCACGAACACGCCGCCGTACGCGGCGAGGATGCGCCCGAAGTGCTCGTCCGACTGGAACGTGGCGACGACGCCGTACAGGCCGAGGGCGACGACGCCGGCACCGACCCAGGCCCACCCCCGGTGTTCGCGGATGCCCTGCCAGACGAGCCACGCGCCGCCGATCTCGAACAGGGCGGCCACGGCGAACAGAGCGGCGGAACGGGCGACGGTCATACGGCCGGAGCCTACCGACACCCACTCCGCCGACGCCCCCGGGGACGCGCCGCCGCCCTCCTCGTCCTCGGCCTCGCCCAGCGCGACACGGCGCCGGCGGGACGCTCACGTGTCAGAGGTCAGCAGTCGGGCTCGGAGATGATCCAGGACCCGGTCGAGGGCCTCGCGGGTGGGCTGACCGGGTTCGTCGACGAGGTGCTCGGTGACGGTGGAGTGCGGAGGGGTCAGGGCGTGGGGGTTCGCCGCGCCGTCGTCGAGTTCGATCCCGATGAACGCGTCGCCGAGCCTCGCCCTCAGCAGCGCGAACCGTTCGGCGGGGACGAGCCGGTCGCCCCGGAAGCGGAGTCCGAGGACGGTCAGGCCGGCCTCGCAGCGTCGTTGGACCGTGTGCAGGTCGGCCGGGGAGATGTCGAGGGAGCGGCGGTTGCGCGCGCTGACCGCGAGCGGCAGCGACGGCTGGCAGAGGACCGGCGCGAGGAGGCGCTCGTCGGTCGCCATCGCGAGGGCGTAGCCGCCGGTGAAGCACATGCCGACGGCGCCGACACCCGGGCCTCCGCACCGTTCGTGCTCCCGGGCGGCGAGCGCCCGCAGCCAGCCGACGACGGGAGAGGTGCGCCCGGCCGCGAGCACGGTGAACTCCCGGCTCACGCAGATGTCGGCGACGGCTCGCAAACCCGTCACCACGGTCCCCGTCCGGCCGTGGGCCGCCGGATCGGGGTCCCGTCCGGCGACCCCGAAGAGGTCCGGCATGATCACGGTGCAGCCGATGTCGCGCACCCGCCGCGCGAACCGCGCCACCTTCGGAGTGATCCCCGGGATCTCGGCCATGACGATGACCGCCGGACCCTTCCCGGACCGCAGCACCGTGTGCGACCGGCCCTCGTGACGGAAGCGTTCGCGGGTGAAGTCGGTCAGCCCGTCGTCCGTCACGTGTCCTCCTGGCTGTCGTCCGGCAGGGGCCGGCAGGGAAGTGCCGGCGTCAGACCCTACTCGTGAGTAGCCGCGCCTGGGAGGGTTCCGGCGAAGGTTCAGTGCTCGCAGAGCGAGAATTCCCGTTCGTAGAGCTGCTCGTTGTGTTCGTCGACGAAGAACTTGCGTTCCTGCATGAGCTGTTCGCGGTACTCCTCGGCCTGTTCGAGCGTCATGGTCGAGGTGTCGGACCACGGCTGCTGCGGAGGCACGTCGGACGTCGAGACGATCCTCCGCTCCGGGTCGACCAGGAAGAACGCCAGGATCTTGCGATGCCCCGGGCGGTCGGCGTCCGCGAGGCGGAACGAGCCGACGCGGTGCTGCAGGATGTTCGGGAACGCCAGGCAGCGGCCCGCCGGGGTCGACGCCGATCCCAGCACCTGGTTCAGCGCGTCCTCGTTCTCCAGGCCGTAGACCTCGCGCATGCCGTCGTCGTCGCTCTGCTCGTACTCCGGATCGTCGAGCGCCGCCCGGAAGCTCAGCCGGCTTTCGGTGATGTTCTCGCTGTCCCAGTAGTAGATGCCCGTCGAGACGATCCGCTCGTTCAGCATCCCCTCGACGTGCCAGGAACCGCCGGGGTACTCGGGCCTGTCCGGGGTGAGGTGGATGGTGGCGAGCTTCACGATGACCTGGAGACGGCGACCGCGCAGGTCCACCCGGGCGGCGTCGTCGGGCGACTCGGGCGGGGTGAAGACCGGGGCGTCCGGGACGACCGGGCGGCGGTTCTCCCACCACTCGTCGTGAGCGTCCCGCCATGCGAGGACGGCTTCGTTGAAGGCCGCGTCCTCGCTGAACGAGGACTTGGCGGGGTACGTCGGCGCCGCTCCGTACCACCCGTAGGGATCCGCCTCGATCCGCAGGGGCCGCGGATGGCGCAGGTCGGTGAGCACGTTCTCCAGCAGCGGACGCATGCGCGCGAACAGGTCCGGCAGGACCGAGGCCAGCGCGCGATGCTTCTCGGGATGGACGTTGTTGACGTACGAACGGAAGGCGACGTCGCCTTCGTCACCGACCTCGACGTCCGTGGGCAACCACTGGAACCTCTCCGAGAACTCGTACTTCGAGTAGCGGTCCGTCGGGTTCTCCCAAGCCTGCTCGGGCGCGCCGCTCACATCTCTCACCAGGCAGAACAGGGAGGGGTGTACGAGATCCAGCACCTGGCCGTCCGATCCGGGATGCCAGTCCCGCTCCGCGTCGGGGACCTGCTCCAGCACCCGGACCGCCTCGCTCAGCCGGGACCTGAGCCCGTCGTCGATCAGCGCGTCCGACTGCCACACACCGTCGACGGCGGACACCTCGACACCGGTGCGTCCGTCCCGCAGCCCGGCGTAGTGGTCGAGTTCGGCGAGCACGTGACGCACCTGCGCCTCGGTGAGGCCCTGGGCGACCGCTTCCCGCGTCCACTTGGCGACGATGTCCGCGTCGTTCCTCTTGTCGAACCATCCCGGCTTCGCCCGGATGTGCGCGCTGCACTCCATCATCTCGAGTTCCCGAAGCGTCCGGGGCGTCGCGAACGCCAGGGAACGGGAGGACTGGAAGGGCAGCGGGAAGGCGGACGAGCCGGTCAATTCTCTTGTTCCTCACGGTCGGTGTGCGGTGGCCGGAAGAATACTTCAGCGGTCTGACACCCCAGCCGGGCTCCTCTCGCCGGCACGGAGGCGCCGGTCCGGGGGCCGCGGGTGATCCCCGCCCCGGTGGCCTGGGTAGTCTCTGCGGCGTACACGCAGAATCAGGGGGTGGGGCGTGGGGCTCTCGGAGAGTGATCCGCGCCAGGTCGGCGGGTACGTGCTGGTCGACCGGCTGGGGGTCGGGGGCATGGGCACGGTGTATCTGGCCCGGGCCGAGTCCGGACGGTCGGTCGCGCTCAAGCTCGTCCACGAACAGTTCGCCGCCGACGCGGAGTTCCGTACGCGCTTCGTCCAGGAGGTCCGCGCCGCACGCCGGGTCAGCGGCGCGTTCACCGCGCCCGTCGTCGACGCCGACCCGGAGGCGGCCCGGCCGTGGATGGCCACCGCGTACGTCCCGGGGACGACCCTGCGCGGCCGGGTGGAGGCGGAAGGCCCGCTCCGGGGAGCCGACCTGCGGCTGCTCGCGGTCGGACTGGCCGAGGCCCTCAGGGACATGCACACGGTCGGCGTCATCCACCGCGACCTGAAGCCGGACAACGTCCTCCTCACCGACGACGGCCCCCTCGTCATCGACTTCGGCATCTCCCGCGCCGCCGACCACCAGACCATGACGGTGACCGGCCGCATGCTCGGTACGCCGCCGTTCATGTCCCCGGAGCAGGTCAACGCCCCGCACCGGGTGACCTCCGCGTCCGACGTCTTCTCCCTGGGATCCGTGCTGGCCTACGCGAGCATCGGCCGGGGCCCGTTCGACGCGGGCAGCGCGTACATGACCGCCTACAGCGTCGTCCACGAGCCGCCGCGCATGGCGGAGCTCTCCGGCACGGTCCGCGAGATCGTCCGGTGGTGCCTGGCGAAGGACGCGGGGGAGAGGCCCAGCCCCGACGACCTCATCGCCGCGTTCAAGACCGTCGCCGAGGACGAGTGGGGAACCTGCGCTTCCGTTCCGCCCCGGGCGACGAAGCCGGCGACCGAGGGCCCTTCCGTCCCCACGGGCCGCCGTCGACGTCGTCCGCTTCTCATCGCCCTGGCCGTCGCCGTGGCCCTCACGGCCGGTGCGGCGGGCTACGGGGTCTGGGGCGGCATCGGCGGCCGTGGCCAGGCCCCGGCCGCGGGGCCGTCGGCGAACGGCCGGTCGCCCGACGGGGGCTCCCGGGTGCCGGACGCCGCGGTGCTGGCCGCCGACACGCCGTACAGCCCCACCCTGGGAGGGGACGCCGGCAACCTGGACGCGTACGCGGACTCTCCGGAGCGCCGGCCGAAGGCGTGGCGCTCCTGGGTGACCGAGAAGGTCTCGGGCCCCTGCGTCTACGCGGCCGCGTCGCTGGTCTGCGTGACGGTGGACGAGCGAAGAGACGAGCGGGGCCTCGTCCGCGTCGACGCCGCCACCGGGGCCGAGATCTGGCGCGTGGGCGCCGCATGGGGAGGCGGCGATCCGCCGGCCGTCGT
This sequence comes from Streptomyces wedmorensis, assembly GCF_000716445.1. Taxonomy (GTDB): domain Bacteria; phylum Actinomycetota; class Actinomycetes; order Streptomycetales; family Streptomycetaceae; genus Streptomyces; species Streptomyces wedmorensis. The sequence goes on along the minus strand of NZ_JNWK01000005.1, from coordinate 272,280 downwards.
CGGAGACACCGTCGCCCTCGCCGTGTCCGGAGGCATCCAGGGCTTCGCGGTCGAGGACGGGCGGCGGCTGTGGAGCCACACCGCCGACGGGTCCGTCGACAAGCTGACCGTGGACGGTTCCCGGCTCTACGGCGCCACGTTCAACGGCCGCGTCGTCGCCGTCGGCGCGGTGGACGGCAAGGCCCTGTGGCGGCGTGACGTGGGCTCCCGCGGCATCGCGTACCCCCGGGTGAGGGTGGCGGACGGGTTCGTCCACGTCCTCACGCCGGAGGCCGGGGGGACCGGTGACGGCAAGCGCATCACGAGCCTGGCGGCGTCCGACGGCAAGGTCGTCGACACGACGCGCCTCGACAAGGAGTGCGAGCCGTGGAGCCTGAGAATCGTCCCCGCACAAGGGGAGTACCGCTGGAACCATCGCTTCCTCTGCGAGATCTCCCACCGGACCCCCGAAGGCGGCTACCTGACGCAGTCCTACTTCGACGCGCACGGCGGCACGACGAGCAGCCTGCGCGACGCCTTCTCCCTCACGGTGTCCGAGCGAGGCTGGTTCGGCGTCACCGGCGGTGACGGCGCCTCCTCCGACTTCTCCGAGATCGGCCAACTCGGCGGGGCCGTCTGGCGGGTCCCCCTCGCCCTGTCGTGCCCTCCCGGCGCTTCACCGGCCGTCGTGACGGGACAGCGCGCCTACGTGCTCTGCGGCACCTCCGGCGCCGTCGTGGACCTCGTCCAACACCGCGTCAGCCACCGCTTCGCCCTCCCCTCCCCGGCCGTCACCCCCTCGGACCGCGCCGCCACCTTCCTCGTCGCCGGCGGAATCGTCTACGCCGCCACGACCAAGGGCTGGGCCTCCGTCGACCCCTACGCCTCCCCGGCCTGACCGGGGCACGTCGCCGACCCGTCCCCCGGCGTGCTCCGTGTCCGCGGCGAGGGACAGTCGGACCCGGTCGCCCGCCGGGGGCGGCAGACGTCCGTATGCGCGTGCCCTCACACGGTGGGCAGGAAGCCGTTGACGGTGGCCTCGACCATGCGGGAGACCCGCTCGAGTTCGGCTCTGGTCGGGTCGGCGGGGACCTTGAGGTTCTGCCACACGACCACGAAGTCGAGGTCCCGGTTGCCGTCGTGCACCTTGAGCGCCTCCGAGACCACTTTGTGGACGACGCCGGCGCTGTTGGGCTTGAGGGGGCCGATGCCGATCTTGGAGTGCGTGGCGGAGAGCCCGCCGTTCGGCCACAGGAGTTCGCGGTGGAACCAGCTGCGCCCGCCGCCCGCGAGCATCTGGACGAGATCGGTCGGGCTGCCGCTCTCCAGGCTGCCGTCGAACATCCGGGTGACGAGTCTCGCCATGTCCACGGTCGTGGTCGCCTGGGCGACCTGCCCGTCGTTCGTGGACGCGATGCGCACCGCGGTCCACTGCCCCAGGTAGTCGCCGGCGAGCCAGATTCCCTGCTGGGCCGGCTCCCGGAAGAAGCCGTCGTCCCCGGCCTTGGCGTTCATGAAGCCGAACGCGACGCCGTGGATGCTGGCCGCCGCGCCGGCGTTCTGCTGCTGGAGGAGCATCTCCCTGAGCTGGGTGCGGTAGCCGAAGGTGAACTCGACGCCGACGGGCCGCCCCGACGCGTCGAGTTGGGGTTCGAGGACCGTCCGGTAGTCCGGCACGATCTTGGCGTCGTCGCTCCCGTGCTGGAGGGTGATCTTGCTCGGGGTCTTCTGTCTGATCTTGCCGTTGAAGGCGCTCTCAAGACCGAGGAAGAAGGCGTCCGAAGACGGCGGATGCTGTTCCAGGATCAGTTGGCGGGAGAAGAAGCGCAGGGTGTGCGCCGCGTACATGGCCAGGAGTTTGACCATGCTGCCGGAGTAGTGGACCTCGTTCTGCCGGTGACCCGCCCACGCGCGTTCCTGGGTGTCCTCCAGGGCCACCACGGTGAGGGCGACCCGTTCGAGTGCGGCGCGGTCGGCCCCGGTCAGCCCGTTCATGAAACCGTCGAGAGCGTTCTGCATGCTCCGGTTGCGGTCGGCCGCCCCCTCGGCCTGGAGGTTGTCGCCGTACGCCCCGGTGAACAACTCCATCTCGATCGATCCTTCCTCGCTCGCGCGGGAGAGGAACGCCGCGAGGACGACGACGGCGCTGCCGAGCCGAATCTCCTTCGATTCTCGTACGCCGCCCACTCGGCTTCAACTCCTGGGAATCGGCTCGCACCTGGGCGGCAGGCGACTCGGCGCGACCCGGGCCGCCACCGGCTCGGATCCGTTCCGGTCGGGCGGTCCGGGGGCACCGACCGCGGGCCGGGCATAGCCTGAAGCTGTCGTGGGCCGCGTCGGATGATGGGAGCCGTGATGACGTTCGTACAGGTCATCGACTGCACGACGAGCAGGGTCGATGAGTTGAACCAGCTGATGGATTCCTGGGTCGAGGCGACCCGGGGCAAGCGGACGGCGACCCACTCGATCGTGGGGCGCGACCGCGCCGACTCCACCCACGTGGTGGAGATCGTGGAGTTCCCCTCCTACGAGGAGGCGATGAAGAACTCGCACCTGCCCGAGACCGACCGGATCTTCCGGGAGATGGTCGCGCTGTGCGACAGGGAGCCGTCGTTCACGGACCTCGACGTGGTGCGTGACGAGCAGCTCAACAAGGCCGTGGTCCGGAGCTTCTTCGACGACGTGATCAACGCGGGGAACGTCGACGCGGCGGACGCGATCTGTACGGCCGACTACCGCGAGCACGACCCGTCCCTGTCCTCGTACGACATCGGGCTCGAACAGGCCAAGGTCGAGAACCAGGAGATCATGGCCGCGTTCGAGCCCGTGGCGACCATCGAGAGCATGGTCGCCGAGGGCGACACGGTGTGTGTACGCGCATCGTTCAAGGGGCGTCACACGGGCGCGTACCAGGGCATGGAGGCCACGGGCCGCGAGGTGACCGGAACGGCCCACGCGACCTTCCGCTGTGCGGGCGGCAAGATCGCGGAGAGCTGGTGGAACTTCGACGACCTCGGCCTGATGAAGCAGCTCGGAGCGATGGAGGGCTGAGCACGGTCGGCGGACCGCGCGGACGGCGTGCGGGCTCGTCGACATGGGCCAATGGCTTTCATCCGGTCACTCTCACCGCGCCGGAGGTGAGCCATTGGCTCAGCGTTTCGCCCGGCGGTTGAGCCGCTATGCCCCTTTCGGTCTATCCTTGTAGGCAACACATACCTTCGGCGCCGCGCAGCGCCGTCCGGCGACGAGGCCGGACCGGCCCGCGGTGCTTTCGTCGTGTCCGAGCCCCCACCACCCCAGGGGAGCCTCGCGCGCGGTGAGGACAGATCAAGGGGGGCGGGATTGGCCGCCGTGCGGAAGTACTTCATGGCACCGGATCCGGGCCGGGTCAGGCTCAGGGTCTCGCTGCGTGCCGTCCTCGGCATCGCGCTCGCGGTCGCCCTGGCCGAGATGCTCGGCCTCTCCCTCGTCGCGTCCATCACCGCCGGTCTCGCCGCGCTGCTCGCGCTCTTCACGGTGGCCGACCCCACGGTCCGCCGCCAGGCCGTCACCACAGCCCTGCTGCCGACGGTCGGCTTCCCCGTGCTCGCCCTGGCGACCCTCCTGCACGACGTGCCGCTCGCCCGCGACGCGGCCTGGCTGCTCGTCGTCTTCGCCGGCGTGTACGCCCGCCGCTGGGGCCCGCGCGGCCACGCCCTCGGCATCTTCGCCTTCATGCAGTTCTTCGTCACCCAGTTCCTGCACGCGCTGCCCGCCCAGCTTCCCGAGCTGTACGCGGCCGTCGCCCTCGCGCTGCTCGTCGTGGGAGCGGTTCGCTTCGGGGCCTGGTGCATCGAGCGCCGCGTCCCGCCGCCGACCGCGCCCGCCCCGCTGCCGGGGTCGGGCCTGGCCCGCGCGACCACCCGGCAGGCCGTCCAGGCCACGGCGGCCTGCGCCATCGCGCTCGCGGCCGGCCAGATGATCTCCCACGAACGCTGGTACTGGGCCGTCGGCACGGCCTGGTGGATCTTCGTCAACACCGCCTCCCGCGGCGAGACGCTCGTACGGGGCTTCCGCCGCGTCCTCGGCACGGTCGCGGGCATCGCGGCCGGACTCCTGATCGCCGTCCCCCTCGGCGGCGCCGCCGGCCCCACCGCCCTCCTGGTTGCCGTGTGCGTGTTCGGGATCTTCTACACCGCGCCCCTCTCGTACAGCTGGATGATGTTCTTCGTGACCGTCATGGCCGGGCTCCTGTACGGGCTGCTCGGCGTGCTGCACCCCGGGCTGCTGCTGCTCCGCTTCCAGGAGACGGCCGTCGGGGCGATCGGGGCTGCGATCGGGGTGGCACTGCTGCCGGTGACCACGCACGCGGCGACCAACGCCTGGATCGAGCGTGCGGTGACGTGTGTGCACACGTGCACGACGGCCGCGGCGCGGCGGCTGGCGGGGGACCCCGCCGCGGATCCGGCGCGGCACGCGCAGGAGCTGGAGCTGCTGCTGGGGCGGGTGCGGCTGTCCCTGGCGCCGTTGGTGCACCCGCTGAGCCCGTTGCGGGCGCGGAAGGCGAGGGCGCGCCGGGTGCTGGCCCTCCTCGACGACTGCGCACGGGAGATCAGGGGGCTGACCGTGGTGGCCGCCGACCCGGACGCCTCCCACGACGCCCGGCTGGCGGCGGCGGCCTGGCGGGTCGAGGCCGCCGTCCGCGCCCTGGTGCCGCAGGCGCGTCCCGCGGGGGCGGTGGCCGCCGAGGCCGACGGCGTCCCGCAGCACCACCCCGGGGCCGAGACGGCCCTCGGTCACCTGCACGGCCTGGAGCAGGCGCTGGTGGACCTGGCCGCACCGCTGCGCACGTCGCCGCGCGCCCCCCTGGTGCCGGCGGCCTGAGCGCGCCGCCCGCCCGCCAGGGCGCGACGTCCGGTCGTCCCATTCGGGCCGGCGGCTGGGCCCTGTCCGGGCCTTGCGCTCGTACCCACCGGACACCGCGAGCCCTGCCCTCCGGGCAGACGGCGCTGCTTTCCGGACAGGGCCCGGCGTCTCGTCCGGCCCGTCCCACGCTCACGCTTTGGTCTAGACCGCCTGCTACCGTCGGGCCGACGGACGACGACGGCCGGTCCACCGTGACCGGCCACGGGGCAGGGGAGGGGCCATGGGCGGCACAGGGGCGGCACCGGGCGGGGCGCGGGCGTACATCGGATCGTTCACGTCGGCGGGCGGGCGCGGGGTGCTCGCCGCGGAGGTGGACCCGGAGACGGGCGCGCTGACGGTGACCGGCGGGAGCGATGCCGTCGCCGATCCCTCGTTCCTCGCGCTCGCGGGCCCGGTGCTGCACGCCGTGTCGGAGACCGAGGCGGGGGCGGTGGCCGCGTTCGACGTCACCGGGCCCGTACCGCGGCCGCTCGGCCCGCCCGTGCCCGTCGGTGGCGCGGCTCCCACCCATCTCGCGGTCGCCGACGGCCACCTCCTCACGGCCAACTACACCTCCGGCAGCGTCACGGCCCTGCCCCTGGCCGAGGACGGCACCGCGCGCGCCGCCACGGCCGTCCTGGCGCACGAGGGAAGCGGCCCCGTCGCCGACCGCCAGCGCGCCCCCCACGCCCACCAGGTGCTTCCCGATCCCAGCGGCCGGTGGGTCGTCAGCGTGGACCTCGGCACCGACTCCGTACGGATCTGCGCGCTCGACGGCGACACCGGGGCGCTCACCCTGCACGGCGAGACGGCGCTGCGGCCGGGTACGGGACCGCGCCACCTCGCGTTCCACCCGGCGGGCACGTACGCGTACGTCCTGAACGAGCTGGAGCCCACCCTCACCGTCTGCCGCTGGGACGCCGTGGCGGGCGTGCTCGAACCCGTCGGGGAGACCTCCGTCGTCCCCGAGGGCGCCACCGGCCCCAGCCACCCCTCCGAGGTCGTCGTCGCCCCCGACGGCCGCTTCCTGTGGGCCGCCGTGCGCGGCGACGACACCGTCGCCGTGCTCGCCCTCGACGCGGACGGCGCCGGGGCGCGCCTCGTCGCCACCGTGCCCTGCGGGGGCCGCTGGCCGCGCGACCTGACCCTCGACCCCTCCGGGCGGCGCCTGTACGCCGCCAACGAGCGTTCCGGCGACGTCACCTGGTTCACCCTCGACCCGGTGACCGGGATCCCGTCCCGCGCGGGCGCCGTCGAGGCACCCGCGGCCTCCTGCGTCGTCTTCGGCTGAGGGCAGCGTCCCTTCGCGGGGGCAGGTGCCACGAAGGGCCCGTCCCCGCGCCGCGGGCGGCCCTCACACGGGGGCGCGGCACGGCGAGGGGCCCGCCCCGGACGATTCCGGAGCGGGCCCTCCCGTACGACTGCGACGCGGGACCGGGGACCTCAGAGCGAGGGCGCGTCCTGCGGCTGCTGCGGCGGGATGCCCAGCGCGGCCGTGTACTGCGTGAGCACCAGCTTGCCGATGGCCGGGTAGGCGCCCAGCGGCTCGGCGGCGGCGCACCCGGCCTCCTTCGAGGCGACGTCCAGGAGGCCGTCGGCCAGCTCGGGGCCGATCAGGTACGGGGCGAGGGCCAGCTGCTCCGAGCCGGCGGCGCGCAGCTGGTCGGCGATGGAGGCGATGGAGCCCTCCTGGTCGAGCGCGGCGGCCATCACCGGCACGGCGAGGCGCGCGGCGAGCAGCATGCCGGTGATCCCGGCGGCCTGCACGGCCTCCTCGCCACCGACCGTGGCCAGGATGATGCCGTCGGCGGCCGTGGCGACCGTGAACAGCCGGGCGCGGTCGGCCCGCGCCAGACCCGCCTCGGACAGGCGCACGTGGAGCGCCTCCGCGAGCAGCGGGTGCGGACCGAGCACGTCGGTCAGCTCGGCCGTGTTGCCGCCGTCCATGACGGCCTGGCGCACCAGGCGCATCTGGGCGCTGTCCGGACCCGCGAGCAGCGGGACCACGACCGTGGCCGGACCGGTCGGGGCGCTGACCTCACGGCCGGCGGCCACGGCCAGCTCGTACCGCTCGGTGCGCAGCGCGGCGGCCGACGTCAGCACGGTCGCCAGTGCGGGGTACTCGGTGTCGTCGCCCTCCAGGAAGCCGATCGCGGCCTCCAGGCCGGGCAGCTCGGAACGGGCGATGCTCACGACCTCTTCGGCCAGCGAGCGAACAGCGGCGGACGGAACGCCGGGAACGGCGAGAACCAGTGCGGGAGCGCCCTCGGGCGCCGCCGCGGGTTCGGGGCGACGGTGCCGCCCGGACTGGCGGGGTCGAGGCATTCGTACAGGCAGGCCGGAAGCAGGCCCATTGGGGGAGCTCATGGCGCCGCATGCTACTGGTTTCGTCCACGGCGCCGTCGGCTGAGGTGCGGTCGCGCGCCTTCTGCCCCTCTATGTCCGGTCCGGAGGTCCGCCGCGGCCCTCTCGGCCGCGCGTACCGCCCCCCACCTGGGCGGATGCCCCGGCCTACGCCGCCCGGCCCCCGAAGACGCGCAGCAGTGCCGGGTCCTCGGGAAGCCGCAGAGTGCCACCGGCCAGCGCCGTGGCGAGGCCGACCGCCCCGGCGAGCGGATCACCGGCGGGCGGCACCTCACGCGCGTGCGGAACCAGCTCCCCGAGCGCCGCCCGCAGCGGGACGAGCAGCGCGTCGCCCATCCCGAACAGCCCGCCGGTCAGCGCCACCACGGCCCCCGGCCCGCCGGGGCAGGCGGCCGCGGCGGCCTCGGCGACGTGGCCGGCGGCCCGCGCCAGGATGTCCGCCGCCACCGGGTCCTCTCCGGCGCACCGCCCCACCTCGGGGGCGAACGAGGCGAGCACGGCGGCCCTGTCCGTACGGGGGTACAGCGCGCCCGGCACCCCGGCCGCCGGGCCGAACAGCTTCTCGGCCCGGGCCAGGAGCGGCACCGAACCGCCCCGCCGCCCGTCGTACGCGCGCATCGCCGCCTCAAGACCGGCCCGCCCGATCCAGGCGCCGCCCCCGCAGTCGCCGAGGAGGTGCCCCCAGCCGTCGGCGCGCCGCCATGCCGTCAGGTCGGTGCCGAGCGCGATCATGCCCGTCCCGCCCGCGACGACCGCCCCCGGCCGCTGCCCGAGCGCCCCGGCGTACGCGGTGACCCCGTCGGCCGCGAGCGCGACCCGCCTCACCCCCCACGCCCCGGCGAACGCGCCCGGCAGCTCGGCCCGCAGCTCGTCCCCGAGGGTCGCCATGCCGGCGGCGCCCACCGCGACCGCGACCACCGGACGCGACGCGTACGGCTCCGCCAGCCCACGGACCGCCGGAAGCACCTGCTCGAGGAAGTGCGCGGCGGAGATCCCACCGGCCCCGGTCCGCACCGGTTCACGCGAGACCACGGTCCCGAGCACCGCCCCGCCCCCCGCTCCGGCCAGCGCGATCCGGAGCCCCGACCCACCGGAGTCGACGCCGACGACCAAGCCCTCGGACCGTTCGTTCACGGGATCCACGTGCACCGTCCTCACTGCGGGTGGAGCGGAAGAAGGTTCGCTGTCACTGTAGGCCGGTAGAGTGACGGACCGTGACAGCGCGACCCTTGAACGAACTGGTGGAGCCCGGCTGGGCGGAGGCTCTGCGTCCCGTCGCCGGACGTGTGGCGGAGATGGGCGACTTCCTGCGGGCGGAGATCGCCGCGGGCCGCACGTACCTGCCGTCGGGGGCGAACGTCCTGCGGGCGTTTCAGCAGCCCTTCGACGACGTCCGTGTGCTGATCGTGGGTCAGGACCCTTACCCTACGCCGGGGATGGCGATGGGGCTGAGCTTCTCGGTCGCGCCCGAGGTCCGTTCGCTCCCGGGCAGCCTGGAGAACATCTTCCGGGAGCTGCACACGGACCTGGGCCTGCCCCGGCCGTCGAACGGCGACCTGACGCCGTGGACCCGGCAGGGTGTCCTGCTCCTCAACAGGGCGCTGACGACGGCTCCGCGCAAGCCGGCCGCGCACCGCGGCAAGGGCTGGGAAGAGGTCACCGAGCAGGCCATCCGGGCCCTGGCCGCCCGGGGCAAGCCGCTGGTGTCGATCCTGTGGGGCAGCGACGCCCGCAGGGCCCGCCCGCTCCTGGGCGACCTGCCGGCGGTCGAGTCCGTGCACCCGTCCCCGATGTCGGCGGACCGCGGCTTCTTCGGCTCCCGTCCCTTCAGCCGTGCGAACGACCTGCTCCTGAAGCAGGGCGCACAGCCCGTGGACTGGCGCCTGCCCTGATCCCGTGCGGCGGCGTGCTCGGAGCGCCGCCGCCCGCGGCGGGAAGGCGCCCGGGAGTGTCCGGCGGGGAGGTGTGCTCAGAGCACCGCCGCCCGCACACAGAGGACGTCCGGGAGGTGCTCGGCGAGCAGGCGCCAGGTCTCGCCGTCGTCGGCGCTCGCGTACAGCTCGCCGTTGCGGTTGCCGAAGTAGACGCCGGCGGGGTCCGCGTCGTCCGTGCAGAGGGCGTCGCGGAGCACGGTGCCGTAGTGGTCGCCTTCGGGCAGGCCCCGGGTCAGCGGTTCCCAGGTGGATCCGGCGTCGGTGGTGCGGTAGACGCGGCAGCGGTGGCCGGCCGGGACGCGGTCTGAGTCGGCGGTGATGGGGAAGACGTAGGCCGTGCCGGGGCGGTGGGGGTGGGCGGCGACCGCGAAGCCGAAGTCGGAGGGCAGGCCGGAGCCGATGTCGGACCAGTGGGCGCCGGCGTCGTCGCTGCGGAAGACGCCCCAGTGGTTCTGGAGGTAGAGCCGGTCCTTGTCGCCCGCGTCCTGGGCGATCTTGTGGACGCACTGCCCGAACTCGGGGTTCGGCTCGGGCAGGAAGGCGGCGGACACCCCGTGGTTGGAGGGCGCCCAGGCGGCGCCGCCGTCCCGGGAGCGGAACACGCCCGCGGTGGACACCGCGACCGTCAGCGCCTCCGGGTCGCGCGGGTCGGTGACGACGGTGTGGACCGCCTCGCCGCCGCCACCGGGCACCCATTGCGAGCGGGTCGGGTGCTCCCACAGCGGGCGGACGAGCTCGAAGGACTCCCCGCCGTCGGCCGAGCGGAAGAGCGCGGCCGGCTCGGTCCCCGCGTACACGACGTCGGGGGAGTGGTCGGGTGCCGGGTGCAGCTGCCAGACCCGCTCCAGGGAGGCCCCGGTGTCCTCGGGGAACTTCACGGCGGGCCTGGCCGGCTCGGTCCAGGTCTTGCCGAGGTCGTCGGAATGGAAGACGGAGGGGCCCCAGTGGGCGCTGTCCCCGCCGGCGAGCAGCCGCGGGGTCGGCCGCCGGGTGTCGATGGCGACCGAGTAGACCGCCTGGGCGGGGAAGGCCGGTTCGTCGAACTCCCACCGGTCGTCGTGCCTGCGGCCGATGAAGAGGCCCTTCCGGGTGCCTACGGTGAGGAGTACGTCGGGCATGGCTGCCACCTCCAGGACGCCGTTGTCGCGGATACGGGCCAGTCTGCACCCGCGTACTGACAACGCCCCCCGGAACACACCCGTCCCCGGGGCGCCGGGCGGTCAGATCGCCCAGGCGTACGGCGCCGGGGCGTGGGTCTCGGCGCCGAGCTCCCGGGCGGCGCGGCGCGGCCAGGAGGCGTCGCGCAGCAGTTCCCGGCCGAGGAGGACCGCGTCGGCCTCGCCGTTGGCGAGGATCTTCTCGGCCTGCCGACTGTCGGTGATCAGGCCGACGGCGGCCACCGGCAGCCCGGTCTCCGCCTTGACGCGGGCGGCGAAGGGCACCTGGTAGCCGGGGCCGACCGGGATGTCGGCGGGGCCGCCGTTGCCGCCGCTGGACACGTCGAGGAGGTCGACGCCGTGCTCGCGCAGGAGCGCGGCGAAGCGCACGGTCTCGTCGGCCGTCCAGCCCTGCTCCTCCAGCCAGTCGGTGGCGGAGACGCGGAAGAAGACGGGCAGTTCCTCGGGCCACACGGCCCGCACGGCGTCGACGACCTCCAGTGCGAGCCGGGTGCGGTTCTCGAAGGAGCCGCCGTACGCGTCCGTGCGCTTGTTGCTGTGCGGGGAGAGGAACTCGCCGATGAGGTAGCCGTGGGCGCCGTGCACCTCGACCACCTCGAAGCCCGCCGCGAGGGCCCGGCGGGCCGCGTCCGCGAACTGGCCGGTGATCTCCCGGATCCGCTCCACGGTGAGCTCGGTCGGCACCGGGTAGCCCTCGGCGAACTCGACCGGGCTGGGGGCGACGGGCTGCCAGCCCGGTCCGCCGGGCGCCACGGGGCCGCGGCCTTCCCAGGGGCGGTTGGTGGAGGCCTTGCGGCCGGCGTGCCCGATCTGGATGCCGGGCACGGTGCCGTGCTCCTTGACGAAGCCGGCGATCCGGCGCAGCCCCTCGATCTGGTCGTCGTTCCAGAGGCCGAGGTCCGCCGGGCTGATCCGGCCCTCGGGGGCGACGGCGGTCGCCTCGACGAGGATCAGGCCCGCGCCGCCGGTGGCCCGGGCGGCGTAGTGGGCGAAGTGCCAGTCGCCGGCGACGCCCGCGTTCGGGCCGGTCGTCTCCGCGGAGTACTGGCACATGGGCGCCATCCAGACCCGGTTGGGCACGGTCAGCGAACGCAGGGCGTAGGGCTGGAACAGGGCGACGCTCATGACGGACTCCGTTTCGGGGGGCCTCGAAGATGCTCGTACGATACGCATCGTAGTACGGCACCTGTCAAACTACGAGAGGTCTCGTACAATGGGCGTCATCCCGGATGAAGTGGAGCCGCCGCCGTGACGACCACGACCAGCCCCCGCGCCCTCGAACACCCCACGCGCGACCAGATCCGTCTGGAGGCGGTGCTGCACGCGCTCGCGGATCCGGTGCGGCTGCGGATCGTGTGCGACATGGCGCGCGAGGGCACCGAGCTGAGCTGCTCGTACTTCGACCTCCCGGTGACCAAGTCGACGACGACGCACCACTTCCGGGTGCTCCGCGAAAGCGGCGTGATCCAGCAGATGTACCGCGGCACGGCGAAGCTCAACGCCCTGCGCGGCGACGACCTGGACGCCCTCTTCCCCGGCCTTCTGGACGCCGTCCTCGCGGCGGCCGGCGCCCAGGCCGGGCGGGAGGGCGAAGGCGGTCGCGGAGGCGGCGACGGGGTGTCGTGACGCCCCGGGCCCGGCCGGCCCCTACAGCGACCGCATCCGGCTGATCTCGGCGGTCTGCTGTGCGATCACGTCGTTGGCCATCTCCTCCACGAGGACGTTGTTGCCGTCGCCGAGGACCTCGGCCGCCATCGTCACGGCGCCCTCGTGGTGCGTGATCATGAGCTTCAGGAACAGCTCGTCGAAGGCCTTGCCCGTCGCCTTCCCGAGCTGTGCCAGCTGGGCCTCGGTCGCCATCCCCGGCATCGAGTGATGGTCGTGGCCGCTCTGTTCGCGTGGTCCGCCGTTGTTCTTCAGCCAGCCCTCCATCGCGTCGATCTCCGGCTGCTGGGCCGCCGCGATGCGCTCGGCCACCTTCCTGACCTGGGGGGAACCCGCCCGCTGCGGGGCCAGGGCCGTCATCGTCAGCGCCTGCCGGTGGTGGGCGATCATCATCTGCGCGTAGCGGAAGTCCGCGCTGTTCGGGCTCTCGTCGGGCAGCAGCCGGGCGGCCTCCTCGGGGGATATCCGTCGAGCCGGCTCCCCGGGCCTGCCGGGCGCCACCACCGAGGCTCCGGCCGAGCCCTCGCCCTGCGGCGCGGCGGCCTCCGGCTCCGACTCGCAGGCGCCCAGGGCGAGTACGGCGCCGACGGCGAGTGCCACGGCGGAGAAGAGACGCTGACGGTAGATCAACAAAACGGCCTCCAGGCGTTCTTGCGAGGTGGGCAAGGACCGTTCCTAGCACCTTTCTCGAAGCGACCGATCAGAAACCTTCATTACGTCTGTGTTGCCGTCTGTTGATATGTGCACGGCAAGGCGGATACTGCCGGGGTCCAGCACTTGTTCCATGTCGAACGGCTACAAGGGAGGACAGAGTGACGTCGTTGCGTACCTCGCGTACCGCTTCGGACACGCGCAACCCCCGTGCACGGATCAGACACATGGGCGTGGCATCCGCCGCGGCCGGACTGTTGGCCACACTGCTGGCGGTGAGCCCCGCGGCCGCCACGCCCGATCCCGGGGACGCCCCGGTGGGCGGCACGGTCTCCGCGGAGCAGGCGGCCGACGCGCGGGCCGCCATCCAGAGCGGTGAGATACCCGGCGTGGACGAGATCGTCCACAGCGGCAACATCGAGCACCTCGCCAACATCCCCAAGGACGCCCTCAAGGGCTCCAACTCGGATCTCGCCTTCCAGGGAAATTACGCCTTCGCCGGCAACTACGACGGCTTCCGGATCTTCGACATCAGCGACCCCAAGGCCCCGAAGTCGGTCGTCCAGGTCCTCTGCCCGGGCTCCCAGAACGACATCTCGGTCTCCGGGAACCTCGTCTTCCTCTCCACCGACTCCTCCCGGAGCGACGACTCCTGCGCCAGCACCACGCAGCCCGCCTCGGTCAAGGAATCCTGGGAGGGCATGAAGATCTTCGACATCAGCGACATCGCCAACCCGAAGTACGTCGCCGCCGTCGAGACCGCCTGCGGCTCGCACACCCACACGCTCGTGCCCCAGCGCAGGGACGTGTACGTCTACGTCTCCTCGTACTCGCCCAACGTCGCCTTCCCCGACTGTCAGCCCCCGCACGACGGCATCTCGGTCATCAAGGTGCCCCGCAAGGCGCCCGAACAGGCCGCCGTCGTCGACTTCCCGGTCCTCTTCCCGGGCGATGGCCCGGACGGCGGCGGAAACCCGGGCGGACCGACCAACCCGGGCGTCTCCAAGACCACCGGCTGCCACGACATCACCGTGCTGCCGGAGAAGGACCTCGCGGCCGGCGCGTGCATGGGCGACGGCATCCTCTTCGACATCGAGGACCCCGAGCACCCGCGGGTGATCGACCGCGTCCAGGACAACGTCAACTTCGCCTTCTGGCACTCCGCCACCTTCAACCAGCGGGCGAACAAGGTCGTCTTCACCGACGAGCTCGGCGGCGGCAGCGGGGCCACCTGCAACGCCGTCATCGGCCCGAACCGCGGTGCCGACGGCATCTACGACATCGTCGGCAAGGGCAAGAACCGCAAGCTCGTCTTCCGCAGCTACTTCAAGATCCCGCGCCACCAGGCCGCCACCGAGAACTGCGTCGCCCACAACGGCTCGCTGATCCCGGTCAAGGGCAAGGACCTCATGGTCCAGGCCTGGTACCAGGGCGGCATCTCCGTCTGGGACTTCACCGACTCGGCCAAGCCGAAGGAGATCGCCTACTTCGAGCGCGGCCCGCTCTCCGCGACCACCCTCTCCACGGCCGGCTCGTGGTCCGCGTACTACTACAACGGCCACATCTACTCGAACGACATGGCCAAGGGCTTCGACGTCCTGAAGCTCTCCGACCCCCGTACCGACCCCGCGAAGCGGATCCGGATGGACGAACTCAACGTCCAGACCCAGCCGGACTACTTCGACTTCGACGACTGACGGGAAGCGTGACGGCCGGCTGACGGCCCGAGCGCCTGAGTGCCGCCGGGCGGACCGCCGTCCGGCGGCACACCCATGTCCCAGTCGAGGCCGTAGCGGTGGAACAGCTCCGCGCGCAGCCGCGCGAGGGGCATCGGCGCCCCCGGCAGCAGCACCGCCACCACCGTGCCCATCAGCAGGGCGCGGAGCAGCGGATAGTCCGTGTCCACGTCCTGCGAGCCGTACCGGGTGACCGTGTCGCGCAGCAGGAAGGCGAGGCGCTGCTGCTCCTGGCACTGCACGAACCCCTCGGCCTGGAGGATGCCCGCCATGTGGGTGCGCATCAGCGTGGGGCGCGCCGCCGCGAGCCCCAGGATCGCGTCGATCGCACGGGCCAGCCGCTCGCGCCCGTCCTCCGTGCGCGGCTCGCGCTCCAGCCCCTCCTCCAGCGTCAGGTGCATGAGCCGGTGCACCGCCGACTGGAGGAGCTCGCGCTTGCCGGGGAAGTAGTACGAGATCAGTCCGCGCGCCGTTCCTGCCCGCTCCGCGATGTCGCCAAGGGTGGTCGACTCGTAGCCGTTCGTGTCGACGAGCTCCACGGTGGCCTGCAGAATACGCTCTCGCGACCGGCGTCGGAGCTCTTCATTGACCGATGGGCTACGCGGGGACATGCTGGGCTCCTGCGTTGACTGGCTGCCAGCCAATATACTCGGCGCATCCGGTCGGCACGCCTGCGTGGTGGGTCGTCCGGCATGCCGTCTGTTCTGGGCGACACGGGGGATCGTCCAGAACAGGCGGCTTCATCGTTCCTCTCCCATTCTGCGCCCCGGCGTGCCGCCGTCGGGTGCCGCCGTCGCGGTCCGCGCCGGCCTCCGCTCGCTCCACCGGTACGTCAGGATCGCCAGGGCCACGCAGAACCAGCCGAGGAGCCATCCGCCGAGGACGTCCGAGGGCCAGTGCACCCCGAGGTAGACCCGGGTCCAGCCCACGCCGACCACCGAGACGACCGCGGCGCAGGCGAGGGCGGCCCAACCGCGCCACTCCGCCCGCCAGTGCAGCGCGAGCACCCAGAGCAGCAGTCCGCAGGTCACCGTCGCCGTCATCGCGTGCCCGGACGGGAAGGCGTCGTACCGGGCCGAGTCGACCGGATCGGGCCACTCCGGCCGGTCCCGTCCGACCAGGGCCTTGAGTCCCTGCTGGAGTCCGACGGCCAGCAGGCTCGTCCCCGCCACCCACAGGGCCGCCCGCAGCTCCCGACGCGCGCACAGCAGCACCACGGCGGCGGCGGCCAGGGCGCGCATCGTCCACGGGTCCCACACCCAGTCGCTCAGCACCCGGTTGACGCGGGTGAATCCGGGGTGGGCCAGGGCGCTTCGGTGGAGTGCCTCGGCGACCCACCGGTCGAAGGAGACCAGTGGCGACCAAGCCGCGGCGACGAGCACGAGCAGCAGTACGGCCAGGACTCCGGAGACCACGGCGGAGGTGCGCATGCGCCGATCCTGCCCGACGAACCGGTCCGCGCGGCCGTCCGCGCGCCCTCCGCGCGCCGCCGCTGCCGCGGCGCCGGCCGTCACCGGCCGCTATCCGAGTGCGCTGAGGGCCGGGACGAAGGCGATGAGCACCGGGATCACGGGCACCAGGGAGGCGGCCGCGGTCAGCCGCAGCCGGCGTCCCGCCGTGAGCCGGGGGGCGGCGGTCAGCAGCCGGTTCACCCGCTGCGGCAGATCCGCGTCCGGGGCGGGGCCGGGGCCGAACACTCCGCGGTCCTCGTTCAGTTCGACGAGGGCGAGCGCGATCGTCAGGCGGCCGAACCGGCGCGAGGCGACGTCGTCGGCGGCCAGCTCCACCAGCCGGTGCATCTCCTCGCGGAACTTGGTGAAGACCGGGATCCCGGGAAACCCGTCGGCCAGCGCCGCCGAGCAGTGCCGCAGCCAGTCGTGCCGGGCCCGGGCGTGGCCCTGTTCGTGGGCCAGGACCGCGTCCAGCTGACGGCCCTTCAACCGCCGCAGTGCCGCCGTGGTGATGACCAGCCGGGGCGCGGTGCCCGCCATCCACCAGGCGCCGGCCCGCTCGCCCTCCAGGACGACGAGCCGCTCGCTGCCCGGCTGCTCGCCGGGCAGCAGGGGCGAGCGCACGAGGAGGTCGCGGCGGCGCTGCCCCCGCCGGGCGCGGGCCCGGCCGATCTCGCGGCCCAGCATCGCCCCGGACCAGACCCCGCCCGCCGCCAGGACGACCGCGAGCACCGCCGACCACGGCCCCGTCGTGCCGAGTTCGTAGGCGTCGACCACCGCGCGCGGCGCGGGCGCGAAGAGCTGCCCGCGTACGGCCTGCCAGGCGGTCGAGGCGCTGAGCGTCATGGAGAGGGCGAAGCTGAGGAGCACTCCGGCGACCACGCACTGCCACACCCACAGCGCCACCACGGGTTCTCGCTCCACCCAGTCGGCCCGGGCCAGCAGCCGAGGTGCCGCGAGGGCGGTCAGAACGCCGAGCAGGAGCAGTGCGAGGGAGACCCACATGGGCGTCAGCCTATGAGCGCGGTACGGATCGGGGGTATGGGCTCGGAGGGCAAGTGACGTACGCCACGGTTTCGTTGCGCGTGCCGGGCGGCGCCTCCCGCCCTCGCCGTCTCACCGGCATCGGGACCTCACAGCGTCACGAGCATGGCCAGCATGGCGAGCGCCATCGCGAGCCGGCACGCGAGCGCCAGCTCCGGCCGGGCCGCCCAGCCCGTCGCGGATCCTCCGGCCGCCGCCGGCCCTCCTGCGGTCGCCGGTCCTCCTGCCGTCGCCGCCACCGGGACGAGCCGCGTCCCCGCGTGCAGCACGTACCCGACGTAGTAGAGGAGCAGGGCGCCCGTCAGGACGGGTATGCCGCCGGCCGGGCCGGCCACGGCCGCCGGGTGTCCCGCGTGCGCCCCCGGCGCGCCCATCGCCACCGCCATGTACAGCATCGCGAGCGAGCCGATCAGATGGTGCAGATGGTGGCCGCCGCGCCGGAGCGCCGGCAGGGCGTGCAGGGTCGCACCGCCGAACACCGCCGCGTACACCGCCCAGCTCCAGCCGGGCTGTGTGAGGACGGCGGCGGGCAGCGCCATGACCGCCATCCCGAACCCCATGACCGCCTCGGCGCCCGCCCCGCGCCGCTCCTCACCGGCCGAGGCCCGCATCCGGAGCAGGCAGGACAGGCCCGTCACCGCGCAGAGCGCGCACAGCAGCCACCCGGACAGAGCCGGTTCCCACACGGCACACCTCCCCCTCGACGCCGTCCCGTCGAGGGAGACATGCCCGAGGCCCGAGGCCCGCACGCGGGCGCACGGGCGCGCACAGGCGTACGAGAGGGGAGGGGGAAGGCGCGCGCGTTAGGCTCGTCGACGATCGCGCACCGATCGCGCGCGCCCGAGGCGTGCGCCGTCGGCAGCGCCCGCACGTCTGCGCCCGAGGGAGCCACGCTCGTATGGACACCGCCATTCCCCAGGAGACCGGCCGGATCACGTACCGGGAGGCTGTCCTCGACGACGTTCCCGTGCTGGTCCCGCTCGTCGAGTCGGCCTACCGGGGCGACGCGAGCAGGGGCGGCTGGACCACGGAGGCGGACATCCTCCAGGGGCAGCGGACCGACCCCGACGGCGTCGCCGCCGTCATCACCGCCGCCGGCAGCCGGCTCATGGTCGTGGAGCGCGACGGCGGCATCGTGGCCTGCTGCCAGCTGGAGCACCGCGGGGAGGTCGCCTACTTCGGCATGTTCGCGGTCCGCCCCGAGCTCCAGGGCGGCGGTCTCGGCAAGCAGATCATCGCGGAGGCCGAGCGCCGGGTGCGCGAGCTGTGGGACGTCCGCGAGATGCAGATGACGGTGATCTCCGTGCGCGAGGAGCTCATCGCCTGGTACGAGCGGCGCGGCTACCGGCGGACCGGGCGGACGACCCCGTTCCCGTACGGCGACGAGCGTTTCGGGGTGCCCCAGCGGGACGACCTGGAGTTCGAGCTGCTGATCAAGCCGCTGGACTGATCGTCCGGCGGAAGAGCCGCTTCCTCCCCAACCGACAGGAAAAACTTCGGTCGCAATGGGGGTCGCGCAGGATAATTTCTCTTGCTCCCCCTTGTGGAGAGGAACCGTCGATGGTTACGGTGTCTTAACGCGAGGTTCTCCTGTGGAGGAAGAGGAATGACGGAAATTCTTGTGCAGGACGTGACCGGTGGGGGCATAGCCACCGACGCCCGGGTGATCGACCACCCGGCCTGGACCCAGCTCAAGAATGCCGTGGAGGAGTTCCGCGTCTGGCAGAGCGCTGACGGTTCCATCGACTTCGAGGCCGAGGGTGCCCCCGCCCGCTCCCTCGTCGAGCTGACCGTCGACCGCGTCGTCGCCGCGGTCGAGCAGCTCTCCCCGCTGGTCCCGCACGACGGCGCCTACCACCGCGCGCTCGTCTCCGACCTGCGCAAGTGGGTCGAGAGCGGCTTCACGGTGCCGGACTTCCTGGACTCCCTGATGGAGTTCCACCCGGCCGCCGGCCGTGCCGACGGGCTGCAGCACCTCGTGCTCTTCCCGATGTACACGCAGAACGGCAACCCGGACCGCAACTTCGAGGCCGTCGTGCTGCGCATGGTCTGGCCGGAGTGGCTCTCCGAGCTGGAGCGCACCCGCTACGACAACCCCGGCTTCTGCGGCATCACCTTCGAGGACTTCACCGCCGGGTACGACACCAACTCGGCCGTCCTCTTCCCGGAGACCGTCGCCGTCCGCGAGGTCCCGGAGCGCTTCACCTGGGGCGGCATCTTCTGCGACCGCGAGGCCGCGCGCTTCCGCAAGGTCACCGAGGCCGCGGTCGACACCCTCGGCGTCAAGCTGCCCGAGGACATCGCCGTCATGCTCGGCGACCAGCAGCGCTGCCAGCAGGCCTTCGCGCTGTGGGACCTGGTCCACGACCGCGCCCACAGCCGCGGCGACCTGCCGTTCGACCCCTTCATGATCAAGCAGCGCCAGCCCTTCTGGATGTACGGGCTCGAGGAGCTCCGCTGCGACCTCACCGCCTTCAAGGAGGCCGTGAAGCTGGAGGCCGAGGGCAACGGCCACGGCCGCGACGTGCAGTACGCGGTCCTCTTCGACCGGATGTTCCGCTTCCCGCTCACCGGCGACCGCAACCGGAACTACGACGGCCTCGGCGGCCAGCTCCTCTTCGCGTACCTCCACAAGAACGACGTGGTGCGCTGGACGGACAACGTCCTGACCATCGACTGGGACCGCGCTCCCGAGGTCACCAACCGCCTCTGCTCCGAGATCGAGACCCTCTACCGCGAGGGCATCGACCGCCCGAAGCTGGTGCACTGGTTCAAGGCGTACGAGTTCGTCTCCGCCTACCTCGCCCCGCACCCGGGATCCAAGTGGGCCAAGGGCCCCGACGCCCTGGACCTCTCCCTCCCGCCGCGCAAGCTCGTCGACGACGTGCTTCCGGACGAGTTTCCGCTCAGCATGTTCTTTGAGGCCCTCTCGAAGAAGCTGAAGGGCGTGATCGCCGACACCAAGGGGATCACCGCCGCCGACGTCCCGAGCACCGTGCGGGCCGCCGCGTGAGCGACCTCACCGAGCGCACGGAGGAGGCGTCGCCCATGAACGCCAACGGAAACGGCGGGCCGCTCGACGGCGCCGTCATCGCGGTCGCCGGCGCGGCCGGCCCCGCGGGCCGCGCCACGCTGATCCGCCTCGCCGAGGCGGGCGCCACCGTCGTCGGCTCCGACGCCGACCCGGCGCGCCTCGCGGAGGCCGTCGACGCCGCCCGCTACGCCCACGGCGGCGCCAAGGTCATCGGCGACACCGTCGACCTCCTCGACCTCGACGCCACCCGCGACTGGGCGGCGAAGACCGAGAAGGAGTTCGGCCGGATCGACGGCCTGGTCCACCTCGTCGGCGGCTGGCGCGGCAGCGCCTCCTTCACCGAGACCGACCTCGGCGACTGGGACTTCCTGGAGAAGCTCCTGATCCGCACCGTCCAGCACACCTCGCTGGCCTTCCACGACGGGCTGCTGCGTGCCGGCGGCCGCGGGCGCTACGCCCTGATCAGCCAGGTGGGCGCGCACAAGCCGCTCGCCAACAACGCCGCGTACAACGCCGGCAAGGCGGCCGCCGAGGCCTGGACCCTCGCGATGGCGGACTCGTTCCGCAAGCTGGGGGGCGATGACGGCCCGCAGGCGGCGGCTGCGATCCTGGTGATCAAGGCATTGGTGCACGACGCCATGCGCGCCGAACGCCCCAACGCGAAGTTCGCGGGCTTCACCGACGTCAAGGATCTGGCCGACGAGATCGCCGGTCTGTGGGACAAGCCCGCCCAGGAAGTGAATGGACAGCGTCTGTGGCTGACCCCCAAGCCGTGACAGCGGCCCTCGGCCCCAGGACCGACGCACGTCGTCACCACGACCCGTCGGTCCGGGGCTTCGCCAGCGACAACTACGCCGGCGCCCACCCCGAGGTGCTCGCCGCCCTCGCCCTCGCCAACGACGGCCACCAGGTCGCCTACGGCGAGGACCAGTACACCGAGCACCTCCAGCGGATCATGCACAGCCACTTCGGCCCCACCGCTGAAGCCTTCCCGGTGTTCAACGGCACCGGGGCGAACGTGACCGCCCTCCAGGCGCTCACCGACCGCTGGGGCGCCGTGATCTGCGCCGAGTCCGCGCACATCAACGTGGACGAGGGCGGTGCGCCCGAGCGCATGGGCGGCCTCAAGCTGCTCACCGTGCCCACCCCGGACGGCAAGCTCACCCCCGAGCTGATCGACCGGCAGGCCTGGGGCTGGGAGGACGAGCACCGCGCGATGCCGCAGGTCGTCTCGATCACCCAGAACACCGAGCTGGGCACGGTCTACACGGTCGAGGAGATCCGCGCGATCGTCGAGCACGCCCACTCCAAGGGCATGAAGGTGCATCTCGACGGCGCCCGGATCGCCAACGCCGCCGCGTCGCTCGACGTGCCGATGCGCGCGTTCACCAACGCCGTGGGCGTGGACGTGATCTCGTACGGCGGCACGAAGAACGGCATGCTCTTCGGCGAGGCCGTCGTCGTCCTCAACCCCGACGCGGTCAGCCACATGAAGCACCTGCGCAAGCTGTCCATGCAGCTCGCCTCGAAGATGCGCTTCGTGTCGGTGCAGCTGGAGGCGCTCCTCGCGAAGGACCTCTGGCTGCGCAACGCGCGCCACGGCAACGCGATGGCCCAGCGCCTGGCGGCCGGGGTGCGCGAGGTCGACGGGGTGGAGATCCTCTACCCGGTGCAGGCCAACGCCGTCTTCGCCCGTCTCCCGCACGAGGTGACCAGGCGGCTGCAGGAACGGTTCCGCTTCTACTTCTGGGACGAGTCCGCCGGCGATGTCCGGTGGATGTGCGCCTTCGACACCACGGAGGACGACGTCGACGCCTTCCTCCAGGCGCTGAAGGAAGAGATGGCCCGGTAACCGGGAATCGTGCATGAATATACGACCGGACGGAAAGTCATTGACTCCGTCCGGTCGTCTTCATAAGGTCGTCCCGCATGGAACTCATCCAGCAAGACCCGGACATCCACGCGTACCTCGCCGCGAGCGAGGCCGTCGACCATGACCACCCGCTGGTCCGGGACGTGGCCGAGCGGCTCTCCCGTGATCACCCCGACGCATACTCATACGCCGAAGCCGCCTTCGAGTTCGTGCGCGACACCATCCCGCACTCCGCCGATTCCGGGGACCTCCGCGTCACCTGGCGCGCCTCCGACGTCCTGGAGCGGCGCACCGGGATCTGCTACGCCAAGTCGATCGCGTACGCCGCGCTCCTGCGGGCCCGCGGCATCCCGGCCGCCCTCTGCTACCAGCGGCTCGCCGACGACGACGGCTCCGCCCCGGCCGTCCACGGCCTCGTCGCCGTCCTGCTGCCCGGCACGACCGGCTGGGTCCGCCAGGACGCGCGGGGCAACAAGCCGGGCGTCGACGCCCGGTTCTCGGTGGAGAAGGAGCAGCTCGCCTGGACCGTACGGCCGGAGCTCGGCGAGGTGGACTACCCGGAACTCCTCACCGCGCCGCACCCGGCGGTCCTGGCCGCCCTGAAGGCCGCCAGGGACCGCCCGCACCTGTGGCGGACGCTCCCGACGGAGCTCTGAACGCCGGGGTCGTCTCGCGCCCGCCTCGGGCCCGAACGCCGGGGCCGTCTCGCGCCCGCCCCGGGCCTACTTCTCGGTGGCCTTGACCTGCTCCGGCGTCGGAGCCGTCCCGCCGAGGTGGGCGGGGACCCACCAGGTGTCGCTCGCGTCCTTGGGGCGGACCGGGTAGGCGCGCTGGGCGGCCTCGAGGAGCTCCTGGACGCGCTCGCGCAGGCGCCGGGTGATGGCGCCGGCGTACTGGTCGGCAGGGGCCTCGAGGGGCTCGCCGACGCGGATCGTCACGGGGATGTGGCTGCGCTTGAAGTTCCGCGGACGGCCCTTGGTCCACACCCGCTGGGTGCCCCACAGCGCCATCGGGATCAGCGGCACGCCGGCCTCCTGGGCGAGGCGCGCGGCGCCCGTCTTGAAGCCCTTGAGCGTGAACGACTGGGAGATGGTCGCCTCGGGGAAGACGCCGACGATCTCGCCGGCCCGGAGGGACTCGAGGGCGTGCTGGTAGGCGTGCTCGCCCTGCGAGCGGTCGACGGGGATGTGCTTCATGCCGCGCATGAGCGGACCCGAGACCTTGTGCCGGAAGACGGAGTCCTTCGCCATGAAGCGGACCAGACGCTTCTGCGGCAGGGCCGCGAGGCCGGTGAAGATGAAGTCCAGGTAGCTGATGTGATTGCTCACGAGCACGGCGCCTCCCGTCCGGGGGATGTGCTCCGAACCCTGGGTGTCGATCTTCAGGTCGAGCGCCTTGAACAGGGTCAGAGCGGCGCCGACGACCGGTCGATAGACGAGTTCTGCCATCGGAGAGGAACCTCTTCTTCGTGTGCCCGGAGCGGGTGCTCCCGGCGAAGTTACGCGGCCGTAGGTTTTCGGCTTTGGGCAGATCGTGCCCCATGTGGGGCCCCGTGACCAGTCCAGGCGGCTTCGTACAGGGAGATTCTCGTCACTCGCGGTGGCCGTGGCGGGAATCGAACGCCGCCGTGCGACGCTGCACCCGGTGACGGGGACGGAAGGGAAGAGACGATGGGCGAGATCCTGGGGCCGGAGGCGCTCGGCGCCGAACTGGGGGAGCGGGCCACGCTCGTCCAGTTCTCGACCGCCTTCTGCCAGCCCTGCCGGGCCACCCGCCGCACCCTCGCCGAGGTCGCCGCGATGGTGCCCGGCGTGGGGCACGTGGAGATCGACGCCGAGGAACGGCTCGATCTCGTGCGCGAGCTGGGCATCGCCAGGACCCCCACCGTGCTCGTCCTCGACGGGGCGGGCCGCGTGGTCCGCCGGGCCTCCGGCCAGCCCCGCAGGGTGGACGTCATCGCCGCGCTGGGGCAGGCGGTCTGACGCGCCGCCACGCGTTCGGAGGGCTCCGTCGCCCGCTTCGAGGGGACCGGGGCCATGCCTCATCTGACGCGGTGACGCTTCTCCCATATTGCGGTACGCACTTGACTGCACCCGCCAACGATCGTCACCCTGACGGGGTGCCCATAGAACTCCTTCTCTACGGCCGCGTCCACGTGGACCTGGCCCGCAACGCGAGTGCGCGCTGTCCGGGTGTCTGACCACCCAAGGACCTCCCTCATGCCGCCCTCGCAGAAGGACAACTCCATGACGGTTTCGCCCGAGCTCCGCGCGGTGCCCACGATCGGCGCACCCCGGCAGGCCTCTCCCGATCTGCTCCGCTCCGTCTTCCGCAGGCACGCCGCCGGTGTGGCGGTGATCACCGCGCACGGTGAGCGTCCCGTCGGCTTCACCGCGACCTCGCTCAACTCCGTCGCCGCCGAACCCCCGCTGGTCTCCTTCGGCGTGGGCACCTCCTCGTCCAGCTGGCCCGTGCTCTCCGAGGCCGAGTTCGTCGGCGTCCACATACTCGGCGAGCACCAGCAGGAGCTGGCCTCCACCTTCGCCCGGAGCGGCGCCGACCGGTTCGGCGAGGGGACCCGCTGGAGCATCGGTCCCGAGGGCGTGCCGGTGCTCGACGGCGTACTCGCCTGGCTGGTGTGCCGGGTCGTGGCCCGGGTGCCGGCCGGGGACCACCGGATCGTGATCGCGCAGGCCGTCGCCGGGGACCCCGACGGGGCGGGCCGGCCGCTCCTGTACCACCACGGGCGCTTCAACGCGCTGCGCGACTGAGGGTTCCGTACCCGCCTCTTCACCGTGCGTTGGCCAGATCACATAGCTGAGCGCTTGCTTACTGGTAACGGACTGGGTGTACTGACGAGTAATATTTCGGTCGGGGCGCCCGGCGCCCCGACCGGAAACCCGCCCTTCAGGCGCCTATGCTGCGAGCAGCAGCCCAGTTATCACGATGCAGTAGGAGAGCCGGCGTGAGCTTGAGGATCGTTGTCTGTGTGAAGTACGTGCCCGACGCCACCGGCGACCGGCACTTCGCCGATGACCTGACCGTCGACCGCGACGACGTCGACGGCCTGCTGTCGGAGCTCGACGAGTACGCGGTCGAGCAGGCCCTGCAGATCGCCGAAGAGGCCGACGACGCCGAGGTCACCGTCCTCACGGTCGGCCCCGAGGACGCCAAGGACGCGCTCCGCAAGGCGCTCTCCATGGGCGCCGACAAGGCCGTCCACGTCGAGGACGACGACCTGCACGGCACCGACGTCATGGGCACCTCGCTCGTGCTGGCCAAGGCGATCGAGAAGACCGGCTACGACGTCGTCATCGCCGGCATGGCCTCCACCGACGGCACCATGGGTGTCCTCCCGGCCATCCTCGCCGAGCGTCTGGGCGTCCCGCAGGTCACCCTGCTCTCCGAGGTCTCGATCGAGGACGGCGTCGTGAAGGGCCGTCGCGACGGCGACAGCGCCTCCGAGCAGCTCGAGGCGTCCCTCCCGGCCGTCGTGTCCGTGACCGACCAGTCGGGCGAGGCGCGCTACCCGTCCTTCAAGGGCATCATGGCCGCCAAGAAGAAGCCGGTGGAGTCCCTGGAGCTCGACGACCTGGACATCGACGCGGACGAGGTCGGCCTGGCCGGCGCGTGGACCGCCGTCGACTCCGCCGCCGAGCGTCCGGCGCGTACCGCGGGCACGATCGTCAAGGACGAGGGCGAGGGCGGCAAGCAGCTCGCCGAGTTCCTCGCGAGCCAGAAGTTCATCTAAGGCTCCCGCGAGCCGCTCTGTCCCCTCAGGCCGTCCCCTTTCCGTTCGCAGGAGATTGAAGTCCCATGGCTGAGATTCTCGTCTACGTCGACCACGTCGACGGAGCCGTCCGCAAGCCCACCCTGGAGCTGCTGACCCTCGCCCGCCGCCTCGGCGAGCCGGTCGCCGTCGCCCTCGGCAACGGCGCCGCCGACACCGCCGCCGCGCTCGCCGAGCACGGCGCCGTGAAGGTCCTCACCGCCGACGCCCCCGAGTTCGCCGAGTACCTCGTCGTCCCGAAGGTCGAGGCCCTGCAGGCCGCGTACGAGGCTGTGTCCCCGGCCGCCGTGCTCGTCCCGTCCTCCGCCGAGAACAAGGAGATCGCGGCCCGCCTCGCGGTCCGCATCGGCTCCGGCATCATCACCGACGCCGTGGACCTGGAGGCCGGTGACGAGGGCCCGGTCGCGACGCAGTCCGCGTTCGCCGCCTCCTTCACCACCAAGTCCCGTGTCTCCAAGGGCACCCCGGTCATCACGGTCAAGCCGAACTCGGCTCCCGTCGAGGCCGCCCCGGCCGCCGGCGCCGTCGAGGCGCTGTCCGTCTCCTTCTCGGAGAAGGCCCACGGCACCAAGGTCACCTCGCGCACCCCGCGCGAGTCGACCGGCCGCCCGGAGCTGACCGAGGCCGCGATCGTGGTCTCCGGCGGCCGCGGCGTCAACGGCGCCGAGAACTTCGCGATCATCGAGGCGCTCGCCGACTCGCTCGGTGCCGCCGTCGGCGCCTCCCGCGCCGCGGTCGACGCCGGCTGGTACCCGCACTCCAACCAGGTCGGCCAGACCGGCAAGTCGGTCTCGCCGCAGCTGTACATCGCCTCCGGCATCTCCGGCGCGATCCAGCACCGCGCGGGCATGCAGACCTCGAAGACCATCGTCGCCATCAACAAGGACGCCGAGGCCCCGATCTTCGACCTCGTCGACTACGGCGTCGTCGGCGACCTCTTCGACGTCGTCCCGCAGCTCACCGAAGAGGTCAAGACCCGCAAGGGCTGATGACCTGCGGTTCTGTCGGTCCCGGGGGCCGCACGGCGATCTGTCGCCGTGCGGCCCCCGGCCGTTTCGGACAACCATTGACTCAGGTCCCGACCGCCTACTAACTTCGCTATACGGATTGTTGATTCCGTGCAGCGGAAAACAGGAGGATGCAGGATGGGTCAGCAGGAGAAGGTGTCGACGAGCCTCGCGGGCGCGGTCAGCGAGGGCATCAGCGCCTCCCTCGCGGCGGTGGACGCCGAGCTGGACCGGCGCTACCCGGGAGACCCCGGCACCCGGCAGCCCGTCCACACCGTCTACGTCCCCGGCAACGTCTTCGACGCCGGAACGATCCGCTCCTGGGGCGACCAGGCCCTCGCCGCCCTCGACGAGCACGCCCCGGACGCCGCCTCCTTCGCCGCCGTCCTCGGCCTCTCCGACGACCTCGCCGAGGACGTCTACGGCCGCGTACGGGCCAAGCTGGAGCGCGAACCCGTCGAAGACCTCCGCGTCGACTTCGAGGACGGCTACGCCGGTCAGGACGAGGACCAGGACGCGGCCCGCGCCGCCCGCCTGATCTCGGAGGCGTACGCGAACGGAACCGCGGCCCCCTACATGGGCATCCGCATGAAGTGCATGGAGTCCGCCGTACGCGACCGCGGCATCCGCACCACCGACGTCTTCCTCACCGGCCTCCTGGAGAACGGCGGCCTCCCCGACGGCCTCGTCCTCACCCTGCCCAAGGTGACCTACCCCGAGCAGGTCTCCGCCTTCGTCCGCCTGCTGGAGGCCTTCGAGAAGGCCCACGGCCTCGACGCCGGACGCCTGGGCTTCGAGATCCAGATCGAGACCAGCCAGTCCATCCTCGCCACCGACGGCACCGCCGCCGTCGCCCGCATGATCGGTGCCGCCGAGGGCCGCGCCACCGGACTGCACTACGGCACCTTCGACTACAGCGCCTGCCTCGGCGTCTCCGCCGCCTACCAGGCGAGCGACCACCCGGCCGCGGACCACGCCAAGGCGATCATGCAGGTCGCCGCCGCCGGCACCGGCGTCCGCGTCTCCGACGGCTCCACCAACGTCCTCCCCGTCGGCTCCACCGAGCACGTCCACGAGGCCTGGCGCCTGCACTACGGCCTCACCCGCCGCGCCCTCGCCCGCGCGTACTACCAGGGCTGGGACATGCACCCCGGCCACATCCCCACCCGCTACGCCGCCGTCTTCGCCTTCTACCGCGAGGGCTTCGAGGCCGCCGCCAAGCGCCTCTCCGCCTACGCCAACCACGCCGGCGGCGACGTCATGGACGAGCCCGCCACCGCCAAGGCCCTCAGCTCCTACCTGCTGCGCGGCATCGACTGCGGCGCCCTCGACACCGCCGAGGTCGACGCCCTCACCGGCATGACCCGCGCCGCCCTCGACCGCTTCGCCGCCCCGCGGCGCGGCGACCTCACCGCCTCCGCCGAGTAGGCACGAAGATCAGATAAGGGACACGATCCAGCCAACTGCCCCGTACCCTGTACGAGTTCACGCGCACTCGCGCACATGCTCGACAGGGGAACGGGGCAGCGGTGTCATCGGGGGAGAACGGGCGGCTCGCCGGCCGCTACAGAATCGTGCGCCGACTCGGGCGCGGAGGCATGGGAGTCGTCTGGAGGGCCGTCGACGAGGTCCTCGGCCGTGAGGTGGCCGTCAAGGAACTCCGTACCTACACGGACACGGGCGCGCCCGAACTGGCCGACCTGCACCTGCGGATGACCCGTGAGGCCCGCGCCGCCGCCCGGGTCCGGCACCCCGGAGTGGTCGCCGTCCACGACGTCACCGAGCACGAGGGCCGGCCGGTCATCGTCATGGAACTCGTCGACGGGCCCTCCCTCGACGACGTCCTCGGCGAACAAGGCCCCCTCGACGCCGCCGACGCCGCCCGGATCGGCGCCGGCGTCCTGGAGGCGCTGGCCGCCGCACACGACGTCGGCGTGCTCCACCGGGACGTGAAGCCCGGCAACATCCTGCTCGACCGCTCCGGCCGCATCGTCCTCACCGACTTCGGGATCGCGACCATGGAGGACCCGGGAGACGGGTCCGCGACCCGCCTCACCCGCAGCGGCGAGATCGTCGGGTCCCTCGACTTCCTCGCCCCCGAGCGGGCCCGCGGGCAGGACCCCGGCCCCGCCTCCGACGTCTGGGCCGTGGGCGCCACGCTCTACGCGGCGGTCGAGGGCGCCTCGCCCTTCCGCCGTACGTCGACCTGGTCGACGCTCGCGGCCATCGTCACCGAGCCGCTCCCGGAACCCCGCCGTGCCGGACCCCTCGCCCCCGTCCTGCTCCGTCTCCTCGACAAGGACCCCGCCCTCCGCCCGACCGCCCGCGAGGCGGCCCGGCTCCTCGGCGCGGTGGCCGACGCGGCACCCGGAGCAGCGGCGGCCGTACTGGCGGGCCCGGAGTCGGCAGTCGCGGCACCGGCGGCTCCGGCGCCGGGAGTCCCGGCACCGGAGGCAGGTCCGGTACCGGCGGGTCCGGCGTCCGAGGTCCCGGCACCTGCCGCCGCGCCGGTGGCGGGCTTCGGAGATCCGTACACGGGCCCGGTGGAGTCGTTCCCCGGCGCGGGTTCCGTCGAGCCGTTCCCCGGAGCCGGGGCCGCGCAGACCCCGCCCCCGGCTCCCGTACCCACCCCTCCGGGCGGTGCGGCGGCGCTCGGCGGGGGGTTCGGTCCTCCTGTGCCCGTGCCCGAGCCGGTGTCCGTCCCAGGGGCCGCGTCATCCGCACCCGGGATCGCGTCCGTACCCGGGACCGGGTCCTCCGAAGGTCCGGGTACGGGCCGGCGGGCCGCGCGGCGCGCGGGGCCGAAGCCGCGCCGGGGGAGCGTGCTGGTGGCGGCCTCCGTGGCCGCCGTCCTGCTGGCGGGCGGGGGGATCACGTACGCCCTCATGGACGGCGACCCCGGGGCCCGGGCGGCCGGTGACACCTCGCAGGACGGGGGGCGGGGCGCCGCGTCCGGCGGTGACACCGGGCGCGTGCCGGCCCCGGGGACCAGCAGCGCGCCGCCCTCGGGGAAGCCGAGCGGCACGGCCTCGCCGTCCGTCGGGACGGGCCCCGGGGGCCCGTCGGCCTCCGGCCCGGCGCCCGGCGCGGACGCGGGCGGCGGCGCCGGCGCCGGTGGGTCCGACCCGGGCGCGGCGTCCGGCGACGCGGCGGCGGGCGGCTCCGGGACGCGAGCCCCGTCCGGGGGCGGCACGACGGCCCCGGGCGTTCCCGGCGGCCCCGCTCCGACGGGCGACACGAACGCGACCGGCGACCAGGGCGGCGGCGCCACGACCGCGCCCACCACCCAGGCCCCGCCGCCCGCCGCCACGGGCTGCGCCGCGTCCGGCTCCTCCGCCACCTGCCAGGTCCTGCGGAGTGCCACGACCACCCGCTACGACGGCGGCGAGATGGGCACGGTCGGCGCCGGCCCGCACGCCTTCTTCTGCCAGGTCGACCTCGACCGCACGGAGTCGTACGGCGGCCGCACCAGCCGCTGGTTCGCCCGCACCGACGACGACAGCGGCAACACCAACGTGTACCTCAGCGTCCTCCACCTCTCGGGTGGAGCGGGCGGCGGCTCCGTGGCGGGCCTCCGCATCTGCTGAGGCGGACCCGAGCGGCCGGCGAGGGAAGACGCCGCTCCGGGCGCCCGGAACATGGGGTCTCAGGCGGCCGGCGGCGTCTCGCCCGAGCCGCGGGCGAGGAGGGTCGTGCCGAGGACGACGCGCGCCGGCGCCTCGTCGGCGCCGTCGAGGCGGCGGAAGAGCCGCTCCGCCGCCGTACGGCCGAGCGCGGCGGCGTCCTGCGCGATGACCGTCACGCCGAGCAGGTCGGCCAGTTCGATGTCGTCGAAGCCGACGAGGGCGACGGGACGCGGGTGGTCGGCGAGGGCGCGGACCACGGTGACCGTGACCCGGTTGTTGCCGGCGAACAGTGCCGTCACCGGCTCGGGCGCGGTCAGCAGCTCGCGTACCGCCGTGCTCACCCGCCCCGGGTCGGTGGAGCCGAGCGAGACCCACTCGTCCCTGACCGGCAGGCCCGCGTCCTCCATCGCCGCGCGGTAGCCGCGCAGGCGTTCGGCCGAGGTGTGGATGCGGGGCCGGTCGCCGATGAAGCCGATCCGGCGGTGGCCGTGGGCGATGAGGTGGGCCACGCCGTCCCGGGCCCCGCCGAAGCTGTCGGACAGGACGGCGTCGGCGTCGATGCGGCCGGCCGGACGGTCGACGAAGACCGTGGCGACGCCCGCCCTGATCTCCGGTTCCAGGTAGCGGTGGTCGTCGCCGGAGGGAATGACGATGAGGCCGTCGACCCGGCGCGCGCACAGCGCGAGCGCCAACTCCTGCTCACGCTCCGGGTCCTCGGCGCTCGACCCGTTGATGAGGAGCGCCCCGTGCGCCCGCGCGACCTCCTCGACCGCGCGGCTGAGCGGCCCGTAGAAAGGGTCGGCGAGGTCCTCGAGGACCAGTCCGACGGTCGCGGTCCGGCCCTTGCGCAGGACCCGCGCGCTGTCGTTGCGGCGGAAGCCGAGTATCTCGATGGCCTCCCGCACCCGGCGCTCGGTGTCGGGGGTGACTCCCGGTTCGCCGTTCACGACCCGGGACACCGTCTTGAGGCCGACGCCCGCCCGGGCGGCGACGTCCTTCATCGTGGGCCGATTGCCGTAGCGGTTCTCGGGGTGGCGGGCGGTGTCGGCCACGGTGCGCGGTTCCTCCGTCGTGTCGGGATCCTGGCGAGATCCTGGTCTCAGGTCGAGCATAGGGCCTGGACAACGTTGTCAAGGCCCTGGGAGACTGGATGGAACGACCCCTCGCTCCCGGCCGCCGACTGGAGACTCCACGTACATGCACACCGACTTCGCCGCGGGTCTCGTCGCCGCGCTCGACATCGGCGGAACCAAGATCGCCGGGGCCCTGGTCGACGCGGCGGGTCGCGTCCTGCACCGGACCCAGCGGCCCACGCCCGCGCGTGAGTCCGGCGAAACGGTGATGCGCGCGGTCGAGGAGGTGCTCGCCGCCCTCGCCGCCTCGCCGCTGTGGGACGCCGCCGGGGCGGTCGGCATCGGCAGCGCCGGCCCCGTCGACGCCTCACGGGGGACCGTGAGCCCGGTGAACGTGCCCGGCTGGCGCGACTACCCGCTCGTCGAACGCGTCCGTCGGGTCACGGGCGGACGGGCCGTCACCCTCGTCGGCGACGGCGTCGCCATGACGGCGGCCGAACATTGGGTCGGGGCGGCCAGGGGCCACGACAACGCCCTGTGCCTCGTGGTCTCCACGGGTGTCGGCGGCGGCCTCGTCCTCGGCGGACGGATCCACCCCGGCCCCACCGGAAACGCCGGCCACATCGGCCACGTCGTGGTGGACCTGGACGGCGACGTCTGCGCCTGCGGCGCGCGGGGCTGCGTCGAACGCATCGCCAGCGGCCCCCACCTCGCCCGCCGCGCCCTGGAGAACGGCTGGCGGCCGGGGCCCGACGGCGACGTGTCCGCCGCCGCGGTGGCCGCCTCCGCCCACGCCGGGGACCCGATCGCCCTCGCCTCGTTCGAACGCGCGGCCCAGGCGCTCGCGGCGGGCATCGCCGCCACAGCCGCCCTCGTCGAGATCGACATCGCCGTCGTCGGCGGTGGCGTCGCGGGCGCCGGCGAAGTCCTCTTCGCCCCGCTCCGGCGCGGCCTCGGCGCCTACGCCACCCTCTCCTTCGTCCGCGACCTCACCGTCGTGCCGGCCCTCACCGGCACCGACGCCGGCCTCCTCGGCGCCGCGGCGGCCGCCACGCGCGCGCGTGACGGCGGAGCGTGGGCGGCTTCCGGCGGTGGAGAGGGCGCCTGGGGCGGTTCCTGAGGCGGGTCGCCCGGCGACGGCGCGCGCCGCGCATGGCGTCCCGTCACCCACCCCCGTACGCCCGGGAGGACGTCCGATCGGGGCGCCCCATCGGTCGGACATGTGTTCGTGGTTTCCGTGGCAGGGTGTTGAGGGCAAGCCACAGTGGGCTACCGATGAGGGGGAATCGTGATCGTCTGGATCAACGGGACGTTCGGCGCGGGGAAGTCCAGCACCGCGCGCGAGCTGGTCGATCTGATCCCGCACAGCACCCTGTACGACCCCGAGGTCACCGGCGGGGGACTGCGCCGCCTCCTGCCGGCCAAGCGGCTCGCCGAGGTCGAGGACTACCAGGACCTGCCGATCTGGCGCCGCCTGGTCGTCGACACCGCCGCCGCGCTGCTCGCGGAGGTCGGCGGCGTGCTGGTCGTCCCCATGACGCTGCTCCGGCAGGAGTACCGGGACGAGATCTTCGGCGGCCTCGCGGCGCGCCGGATCGAGGTGCGCCATGTCCTGCTCGCACCGGAGGAAACGATCCTGCGGCAACGGATCGACGGCCGGTCGGAATACGGCGACCCCGAGATCGACGCACGCGTCCGCGAGTGGTGCCACGCGCACCTCCCGCCGTACCGCGCCGCCCTGGACTGGCTCGCCGCCGACGCGTACACCGTCGACACCTCGGGCCTCACCGTGACCGAGGCCGCCCGGACCGTCGCCGACGCGGTCATGGCCGGCCGGGCCGCCCCCTGCGGCATCGTCCAGACCCCCGAGCCCACCGGCGAGACCCTCGCGGCCGGTGTCCTGCTCTTCGACGAACAGGACCGCTTCCTGCTCGTCGACCCCACCTACAAGCCCGGCTGGGAGTTTCCCGGCGGCGTCGTCGAGCCCGGCGAACCGCCCGCCCGGGCCGGCATGCGCGAGGTCGCCGAGGAGATCGGCCTCGAACTCGACGCCGTACCCCGCCTGCTGCTCGTCGACTGGGAACGCGCCCAGCCGCCCGGCTACGGCGGGCTGCGCCTCCTCTTCGACGGCGGCACCCTCCGCGGCGACGACACCGCGCGCCTGCACCTCCCCGGCGCCGAACTCCGCGACTGGCGTTTCGTCACCGAGGAGGAGGCCGCCGAACTGCTGCCCCCCGTCCGCTACCGCCGCCTCCGCTGGGCCCTCCGCGCCCGCGAACGCGGCACGGTCCTCAACCTGGAGGCCGGGGTCCCGGTGGGGTGATCCCCGCGTCTACGCGACCGCGCCGGCCAGCAGGTCCGCCGCGTCCGTGACCACCGGGGCGCCGTGCCCGCAGCAGAGCACCGACGGGCGGAGCTTCGCCAGCGTCCGCATCGAGTCCATCGCGAGCGCGCGGTCGACATGGAAGACGCCGAAGGTCACACCCTGCACCGTCGCCACCGTGTCCCCGGTGAACAGCACGCCGTGGCGCGGCAGATGGACGGCGATCGAGCCGGGGGTGTGACCGGGGGTGTGGACGACCACCGTGCCGTCGCCGAACCCGAACTCCTCGCCGTCCTCGACCTCGCGGTCCACCCGCGTCGGCGGCGCCTCCGGCACGGTCAGGCCGTGCTCGAACAGCGGGACCTCCCATTCGAGGAGGTCGGGATCGGGCACGGGCGCCTCGCCCCGGACGACCGGCGCGTCGAGGCGGTGCGCGATGATCTCGGCGCCGTACAGCTCCGCCAGCTCGCCCGCCGCACCCACGTGGTCGCGGTGGCAGTGCGTGAGCACGATCCGGCGCAGACCGGCCGGATCGAGGCCCGCCGTCCGTATCGCCTCGGCGATCGCGGGCGCCGAGCCGACCCAGCCGGCGTCGATCAGGGTCAGCTCCTCCCCGTCCCGCCAGAGGTAGGCCTGGCCGATGGAGAAGTCGAGGAGGTGCAGCCGCGGGGTGATCCGGGTGAGTCCGATGGATGCCATACGGCGAACCTACGCATCCGCGCAGGTCCGCCGTATGCCTCTACGCTCTCGGCGAGGTTCGCCGAGCGCGGACGCCGAACCGGGGTCAGCCCTGCTTCGAGCGGGCGTAGTTGAGCAGGAAGTGGGCCTCGGCCACCGAGAGGCGCTCCAGCTCCTCCGGCGAGACGGACTCGTTGGGCGCGTGGATCTGCGCCTCGGGCTCGCTCAGGCCGATCAGCAGGATCTCCGACTCCGGGTACAGCGAGGCCAGCGTGTTGCACAGCGGGATCGAGCCGCCCATGCCCGCCGTCTGCATCTCCTCACCCGGGTACGCGATCCGCATCGCGTCGGCCATCGACGCGTACGCCGGGCTCGACGTGTCCGCCTGGAAGGCCTGGCCCTGACCGACCTGCTCCAGGGACACCCGCGCGTTCCACGGGGTGTGCTTCTCGATGTGGGCGTAGAGCAGCTTCGTCGCCTCGGCCGCGTCCTGGCCCGGCGGCACCCGCAGGCTCAGCTGGGCGCGGGCCGACTTCGGGATCGACGGGGTCGCCCCGGCCACCGGGTGGCAGTCGATGCCGACCACGGTGACGGCCGGACGGGCCCAGATGCGGTCGGCGACCGTACCGGAGCCCGGCAGGGACACGCCCGTCAGGACCTTGGCGTCCTGACGGAAGTCTTCCTCCGGGTACTGCAGCCCCTCCCACACCTGGTCGCCCGGCAGACCGTCGACGACGGTCGAGCCGTCCTCGGCGCGCAGCGAGTCCAGGACGCGGATCAGCGCGGCCAGCGCGTCCGGGGCGGCGCCGCCGAACTGACCGGAGTGCAGGTTGCCTTCCAGGGTGTCGATCTGCACGCGGATCATCGTCATGCCGCGCAGCGTCGCCGTCACGGTCGGCAGGCCCACGCGGAAGTTGCCCGCGTCGCCGATCACGATCGCGTCGGCCGCGAGCAGTTCGGGGTGCTGCTCCGCGTACCGCTCCAGACCACCGGTGCCCTGCTCCTCCGAACCCTCCACGATCACCTTGACCGTGACCGGGACGCCGCCGTTCGCCTTCAGGGCGCGCAGCGCGAGGAGGTGCATGACGAAGCCGCCCTTGCAGTCGGCGGCGCCGCGCCCGTACCAGCGTCCGTCGCGCTCGGTCAGCTCGAACGGCGGGGTGAGCCAGGCGGACTCGTCGAGCTTCGGCTGGACGTCGTAGTGCGCGTACAGCAGGACGGTCGGCGCGCCGGCCGGGCCGGGCAGGACGCCGTACACGGACTGGGAGCCGTCCGGGGTGTCGAGCAGCGCGACGTCCTGGAAGTCCTCGGCGCGCAGGGCGTCCGCGACCCAGTTCGCCGCGGCCTCGCACTCGCTGCGCGGCGCCACGGCCTCGTCCGCCACCGACTCGAAGGCCACCAGAGCGGCCAGCTCGGCCTTGGCCGTGGGCATCAGGGACCGGACGGTCTCGGCGATCGGATTGGAGGACATGGGCACGCTCCTGGTGGGTGCGACGTTACGACGGAGGGACGGCGTTCGGCGTAGGTCGTGGTACGGCGAACGCACCGTCGATCCTACGGCTCTGTGGCCTGGCTACCGCGCCGTAGGATGCGTCAGGAGCAGACCACCGGTCGGATCAGGAGCAGAAGAACATCGTGAGCAGCGAGCACGGAGAGAACGCCGGTCCGGAGCACACCGAGCCCGCCGAGGCGGCTCCCGAGGGCACCGGTGCGGAGGCGGCGAAGGAAGCGGACCAGGACCCGAACCGGGACGCCGCGGCGACGTCGGTCGAGGCGGACGGCGACACGTCGGTCGATGCGGACCGGGACGCGGCCGGCGACGAGGCGGCGCACGGGGCGGACGACGACGCGGCGGACGAGTCCGCGGACGTCTGGGACGTGGTCGTCGTCGGCGCGGGACCTGCCGGAGCCTCCGCGGCCTACGCGGCGGCGGTGGCCGGGCGCCGGGTGCTGCTCCTGGAGAAGTCCGAGCTGCCCCGCTACAAGACCTGCGGCGGCGGCATCATCGGCCCCTCCCGCGACTCGCTCCCGCCGGGCTTCGAACTGCCCCTCCAGGACCGGGTGCACGCCGTCACCTTCTCGCTGGACGGACGCTTCGCCCGCACCCGCCGCTCGCGCCGGATGCTCTTCGGGCTCATCAACCGCCCCGAGTTCGACGCGCAGCTCGTCGAGCACGCGCAGAAGGCCGGCGCCGAACTGCGGACCGGTGCCACGGTGGTCCGGGTGGAGCAGCACGGCCCGGCCGTGCCGGACCGGCGGACCGTCGCCGTCGTCCTGGGCGGCGGCGAGACCGTCCTCGCCCGCGCGGTCGTCGGTGCCGACGGCAGCGCCAGCCGGATAGGCGCTCATGTCGGGGTGAGGCTCGGCCAGGTCGACCTGGGCCTGGAAGCGGAGATCCCCGTGCCGCCGTCCGTCGCCGAGGACTGGAAGGGTCGCGTCCTCATCGACTGGGGCCCGATGCCCGGCAGTTACGGCTGGGTCTTCCCCAAGGGCGACACGCTGACCGTCGGCGTCATCTCGGCGCGTGGCGAGGGCGCCGCCACCAAGCGGTACATGGAGGACTTCGTCGCCCGGCTCGGCCTCTCCGGCTTCGAGCCCACGATCTCCTCCGGCCATCTCACCCGCTGCCGCACCGACGACTCGCCGCTCTCCCGCGGCCGGGTCCTCGTCTGCGGCGACGCGGCCGGACTCCTGGAGCCCTGGACGCGCGAGGGCATCTCGTACGCGCTCCGCTCGGGACGCCTCGCGGGCGAGTGGGCGGTACGGGTCGCGGAGGCGAACGACGCGGTGGACGCCCGGCGTCAGGCCCTGAACTACGCCTTCGCCATCAAGGCGGGGCTCGGCGTCGAGATGGCGGTCGGGCGCCGGATGCTCGCCGTCTTCGAGCGCCGCCCGGGGCTGCTGCACGCGGCGATCACCGGTCTGCGGCCGGCGTGGAACGCCTTCGCCGACATCACGCGCGGCTCGGCCACCCTCGGCGGCATGGTCCGCTCGAACGGCCTG
Source organism: Streptomyces wedmorensis (assembly GCF_000716445.1). Classification (GTDB taxonomy): domain Bacteria; phylum Actinomycetota; class Actinomycetes; order Streptomycetales; family Streptomycetaceae; genus Streptomyces; species Streptomyces wedmorensis. The sequence goes on along the minus strand of NZ_JNWK01000005.1, from coordinate 234,987 downwards.
GCCAGGCGCGCGCTGGAGGCCCTGGACCGGCGGATGGACACGTCGTCCGGGGTCGGCCCCGCGGGCCGGGGCGTCACGCAGCGGGATCGGACGGCGTCCGATCCGACGGACGGTGAGGCTGCCGAGGAGCTCTGAGCTCCTCGTTCCCCGGCGTCGGTCGCCGGGGACGGGTACGGGCTCCGCTACGGGCTCCGCCGTCCCGGCCGCTGTCATGCGGCCGGGGTGACGGGGCCCGTCGTCGTGATGCGGAAGACGGGGTGCTTGGGCGCGACGGCGCGCAGTTCCTCGGTGGAGGAGTCGGGGCCGACACCGGCGAAGAAGACGCCGACCTCGGCCTTCCAGCGCTTGAGGTAGGCGCGGAGCAGCACGGGCTTGTCGTCGTCGGCCACCTCGACGGCGGTGAACTCCTGCACGTGCTTGCCGAGGTGCAGCTGCCCGCCGCCGGCTGCCCGCATGTTGTGGGTCCACTGGACGTGGCCGCGGGGGGCCACCAGGTAGCGGTCGCCGTCCACCGTCAGGAGGTTGACGGGGGTGCGGCGCCATTCGCCGCTCTTGCGGCCGCGGACGGCGAGCACCCGGGAGCCCCAGACGCTGATGCCGCGGCGGGTCATCCAGGCGACCGCGCGGTTGAGGACGTTCACGGTGAACCAGCCGGGCTTCATGACGTGCGTGGCGGGGGTGGCGGGGGTGGTGGGCCGAGCGGACATGGGGTCCTCCTGGGGAGTCAAAGTGTGAGCACTGCTCTCGCTTGAGATCAGTGTGCACGGATCGGCGCTCGTAATCAAGAGCGGTGCTCTCGTTTCGTTGCGGTGCTCCGGAAATGGCACACTGCTCTCCATGACGACCGTTCGAGGAGCCCGCGCCCGCGCCCGCATCGAGATCACCGCAGCCATCAAGGACGAGGCGCGCACCCAGCTCGCCGCCGAAGGCGCCGCCAAGCTGTCCCTGCGGGCCGTCGCCCGCGAGCTCGGCATGGTGTCCTCCGCGCTCTACCGCTACTTCCCCAGCCGCGACGACCTGCTCACCGCCCTCATCGTCGACGCGTACGACGCCGTCGGCGCCGCCGCCGAACAGGCCGCCGCCGACACCGCGGCGCAGCGCCCCCTCGCCCGCTGGACCGCCGTCTGCCGGGCCGTCCGCGCCTGGGCCGTCGCCCACCCGCACGAGTACGCCCTGATCTACGGCTCCCCGGTCCCCGGCTACACCGCGCCCCAGGACACGATCGCCCCCGCCGCCCGGGTCGGCCTCGTCCTCATCGACATCACCCGCCGCGCCCACGACGGCGAGGGCGTCGCCCTCCCGCCGCTCCCCGACGACCTGCGTCCCGAGGCCGAGCGCATCGCCGCCGACATCGCCCCGGACCTGCCCCCGGCCCTGGCCGTCGCCCTGGTCGCCGCCTGGTCGCAGCTCTTCGGCCTCGTCTCCTTCGAGGTCTTCGGCCAGTTCCACCGGGTCGTCGAGGACCGCGACACCTTCTTCGCCACGGCAGCCCGCCGCCTGGGTCAGGACGTGGGCCTCCTGCCGCGCGGCTGAACCGCCCGATGCCCGGTGTCCGGTGTCCGAGCTCGCGGCCCGCACCCGGTGCCCGCGCCCAAGGCCCGGCGGCACGTCGGAACCGGCCGGGAGGGTTGGGGCGGCGGAGCCCCGGCTACTCCGGCGGGAGTAGGCGTGACCACCCCGCCGGGCCGACGTCCCCGCGCACGGCGCGGGGCTAGCGTGGCCGGTATGGACGAGGCGTGGACGGGCGGGAGCGGCGGCGGGCCCTTCGGGCGGTGGGGCGGGACGCCCGGCGGCCGGGGCCTGCCCTGGCGTTCGACGCTGCTGATCGCCGTACTGGTCATGGTGGGCACCGGGCTCGCCGCGCGGAACCAGCCCGACCGGGAGGCCCTCGACGCGCTCGGGCGGGTCCTGCTGCTGCTCGCGGCCGCGCCGCTGCTGTTCCGGCACCGCCGGCCCGTGCCGGTGGTGTTCGGCGTCGCGGCCGTCACCCTCGGCTATCTGGCGGCCGGTTACCCGTACGGCCCGGTCTTCGCCCTGGTGGCCGTCGCCTGCTTCGCCGCCGTCGTCCACGGGCACCGCACCGCCGCCTGGTGGGCCGTCGGCCTGTTGTGGGCCGGACACCTGGCGCTCGCGCACTGGCTCTACCGCGTCCTCCCGCCGGCCGGCGACGGCCCCGCCCCCTGGGGGCAGGAACTGTCGGCCGCCGCGTTCGCCGTGGCCGTGCTCGCCGCGTCCGAGCTGGTACGGGTCCGGCGCGAGCAGTGGGCCCAGCTGCGGGCCGAGCGGGCCGCGGCCGAGCGGCGGCGCGCCGGCGAGGAGCGGCTCCGGATCGCCCGGGAGCTGCACGACGTGCTCGCCCACTCGATCTCCGTGATCAACGTCCAGGCGGGGGTGGGCCTCGCCCTCCTGGACTCCGACCCCGAACAGGCCCGCACGGCGCTGACCACCATCAAGGCGGCCAGCAAGGAGGCGCTCGGCGAGGTGCGGCAGGTCCTCGACACCCTGCGCACCCCCGGTGACGCCCCGCGCGCCCCGGCCCCCGGCCTCGGCAGGCTCCCCGAGCTGGTCGAACAGGCCGGCGCGGCGGGCCTGACCGTCACCGTGACGACGAGCGGCCCGCGTACGGCCCTGCCGCCCGGCGCCGACCTCGCCGCCTTCCGGATCGTGCAGGAGGCCCTCACCAACGTGGTGCGCCACTCCGGCTCCCGTACCGCCCGGGTCGAGATCGCCCGCGGCCCCCGGCGCCTGGACCTGCGCGTGGACGACGACGGCCCCGCCACCGGCACCGAGGCCGGCGGCAGCGGCAACGGACTCGCCGGCATGCGGGAGCGGGCCGGCGCCCTCGGTGGCACCATCGAGGCGGGCGTCCGGCCCGACGGCGGCTTCCGCGTCCACGCCGTACTCCCGCTCCCCCCGGAGGAGACACCGTGACCGGCGCAGACCCCGTGACAGGCGTGGCCCCCGGCGGCGGCGCGGCCCCCGGAACCGGCGGAGCCCCCGTGATCCGTGTGCTGCTCGCCGACGACCAGTCGCTGGTCAGGGCGGGCTTCCGCGCGCTGCTCGACGCCCAGCCGGACATCGAGGTGGCGGGGGAGGCGGCGGACGGGGTCGAGACCGTGGAGCTGGTCGGGGCGCTGCGGCCGGACGTCGTCCTCATGGACATCCGGATGCCGCGGCTCGACGGCCTGGAGGCCACCCGGCGCATCAAGGACGACCCGGGCCTCGACGGGGTCCGGGTCGTCATGCTGACCACGTTCGAGCTCGACGAGTACGTCTTCGAGGCGATCCGTGCCGGCGCCTCCGGCTTCCTCGTCAAGGACACCGAGCCGGAGGAACTGCTGCGGGCCGTGCGCGCCGTCGTCCACGGGGACGCGCTGCTCTCCCCGGGCGTGACGCGCCGCCTGATCGAGGAGTTCGCCGCCCGTTCCAAGGCGCCGGCCGCCACCGGCGCCCTCGGCGCGCTGACCGAGCGCGAGCGGGAGGTGATGGCCCTGGTGGGGATCGGCCTCTCGAACGAGGAGATCGCCCGCAGGCTGGTCGTCAGCCCGCTCACCGCCAAGACGCACGTCAGCCGTGCCATGGTGAAGCTGGGCGCCCGGGACCGCGCCCAACTCGTCGTCATGGCGTACGAGTCGGGGCTCGTGCGACCGGGCTGGCTGGGCTGACCGGGCAGGCGGCGCGGCTGCGGTCCACCGCACCGGTGACGCCGGCTGCTCACGGGAGCGGGCGGGCGGCTCGTAGGCCACCGCCCGCGCGGCCCCGGCCCCGGCCCCGGGATCAGACGATCCCGGAGTTCTCGCGCCAGAGCAGGGCGAGGGCGGCGTCCCCGGTGACGGTCACGGCGTCGCCGGGCAGCCGGTTCCAGAGGGTGAGGTACAACCGGTGGGCGGGGCCGCTCAGTTCCGTGTCGGCGACGGCCTCGGCGGACGGGGTGCCGCGCTCCGTCCGGGGCGGCTGCGTCGCCGACAGGCGCACGGTCCAGACGTCGCCGGTGTCCGTGGCGCGGACGCGCAGGGTGCGGAGCTCGGGGGTGCGCACCCTGCTGCGGTCACGGGCGTGGAAGCCGCACAGCAGCTCGTCGATGCCGTCGGCGGCGAAGGTCGCGTCCACCGGAGCCGGGCCGGTCGCGAGGGCCGACTCGGCGTCCGCGCGGTGGACAGCCGTCTCGTGGGCCTGGCGCCGCGCCCAGAAGGCGAGCGGCGAGGGTGCGGGCAGGAAGGTCCAGCACTCCAGGGTCTCCGGCGCCGCGCGCAGGGCGGCGACGAGCCGTGCGTGCCCCTCGCGGTAGTGGGCGAGCAACTCGTCGCCGTCGAGGGCTGGTTCGCCGCCCTCGGGGTGGTACGCGGTGTGTCCCTCGACGACGAAGGCGGTGGCCCAGCGGTGCACCGTCGTCGTGTGCCGCAGGAGGTCGCGGATCCGCCACCCCGGGCAGGTCGGCACCTCCGCGTCGGGTCCTGCCTCGGCTGCCGCCTCCGCGAGGGCGTGGCCCGCCGCCTCCAGCGCGTCGATGTGTTCCGTGATCTTCATCGGGTGTGCGGTGATCGCGTCCATGGGGTGGATTCTGGCAGGTCCGAGCAGTCCGGCGGGGCGGTGGCGCCGATGGGGCCGGCGCCGCCCTTCGTGCTCAACTCGCCGCGTGATTTCCCGCGTTGCGCGCCCAGTAGCCCATCGCCGCCGCGCCGGCGGCGAGTACCGCGACCGTGGTGAGCGCCACCGGCAGGGAGAACCAGTCGGCGAGGAAGCCGATGGAGGGCGGGCCGAGCAGCATGCCGCCGTATCCGAGGGTGGACGCCGTCGCCACGCCGCCGGGGCCGGCGAGCGCGCCCGCGCGGGCCACGGCTACGGGGAAGATGTTGGCGAGGCCGAGACCCGTGATCGCGAAGCCGAGGAGGGTGGCCCAGACGGTCGGCGCGAGGGCGCCGACGAGCATGCCGACGGCGGCGGTCGCCCCGCCCGCCACGAGGGTGCGGGTCTGGCCGAGCCGTTCGAGCAGTGCGGTGCCGGAGAGCCGTCCGGCGGTCATGGTCAGCGCGAAGACGGAGTAGCCGGCGGCCGCGACTCCGGGGTGGGCGTGGAGGTCCTGTTCGAGGTGGAGGGCGCCCCAGTCGGCGAGCGCCCCCTCGCCGTACGCCGTGCAGAGCGCGATCACGCCGAAGACGACGACCGCGCGGCGGGACGCGCGCGTGCGCGGGCCGGTCGGCTCGCGGTCGGAGGACGCGATGGCCTCGGGCAGGGTGGGCGAGGGGTGGCGCAGGAGTACGGGTCCGGCGGCCGCCGTCAGGGCCAGGCCGACGACGGTGAGTCCCAGGAGGTGGGTGGCGGGGGAGAGGCTGCCGGCGAGCAGCCCGCCGATGCCGGCGCCGAGCATGCCGCCGAGGCTGAACGCGGCGTGGAAGCTCGGCATCACCGGGCGGCGCAGGGCGGTCACCAGGTCGACGGCCGCGCTGTTCATGGCGACGTTGATCCCGCCGTACGCGGCGCCGAAGACCAGCAGGACGAGGCCGAGCGCGAGCGGTGAGCGGGTGAGCGCCGGCAGGGCGACGGAGAGGGAGAGGAGGACGGCGGTGGCGACGGTGACCGGGTGGGAGCCGTGGCGCCGGCAGAGCCGGCCCGTCAGGGTCATCGTGATCACGGCGCCCGCGGAGACGCCGAGCAGGGCGAGGCCGAGGTCGCCGGCCGAGGCGCCGGTCTGCTGCTTGACGGCGGGGATGCGGACCACCCAGCCGGCGAACAGGAAGCCGTCGAGGGCGAAGAAGAGGGTCAGGGCGGAGCGGAGGCGGGACAGGGAGTGGGTGGCGGTGTCTCCGCCGGGGCCCCCCGATACGGCCGTCCGTACTTTGTTTAGTAGCGGCACAAACTCAGGATAGGGGGCGGCCGCCCGTGGAATCAACCGCGCCGACGGCGCAGGGGCCGGGGTGCCATGGGGTGCGGGGCCCCGAGGCGGCCCGATCATGGGAGACTCGCCCCCATGAACGGCAAGGCGACGACGATCCGGACACGGCTGGACAGGGGGCGCAACGCGCTCGGCCCCGCGCTGGAGCTGGTGCACACCGGCAGGGCGCCGACACGGGCCGTCCTCACCGCTGAACTCGGCGTCACCCGGGCCACCGCCGGCGCGGTCGCCGCCGAGCTGGAGGCCCTCGGCCTCATCCGGGTCGACTCCAACCCGGGCGCCGCCGCCGGCTCCCAGGGGCGCCCCTCGCACCGGCTCGCCGTCGACGAGAAGGGCCCCGTCGCCCTCGCCGCCCAGGTCCACGCCGACGGCTTCCGCGCCGCCCTCGTGGGGCTCGGCGGCACGATCGTCGCCACCGCCCCCGGCTGCGTCACGGTCTCCGCCGACCCCGCCCAGGTCCTCGGGGCCGTCGTCGACGCGGGAGCCGCCCTGCTCCGGGAGAGCGGCCGCCGGTGCGTCGGCGCCGGACTCGCGGCCCCCTCGGCCGTGGCCGAACCCGAGGGCACCGCGCTCAACCCGCTCCACCTCGCCTGGCCGGCCGGGGCGCCCGTCCGGGAGATCTTCGCCGAGCGGGTGCGCGCCGCCGGCATCGAAGGCCCCGCCTTCACCGGCAACGACGTGAACCTCGCCGCCCTCGCCGAGCACCGTCACGGCGCGGGGCGCGGCGCCCGCGACCTGCTCTGCGTGGCCACCGGCCACCGGGGCGTCGGCGGCGCGCTCGTCCTCGACGGCCGCCTGCACACCGGCAGCTCGGGCCTCGCCCTGGAGGTCGGCCACCTGACGGTCAACCCGGAGGGGCGGCCCTGTCACTGCGGCAGCCGGGGCTGCCTCGACGTCGAGACCGACCCGCTCGCGTTCCTCACGGTCGCCGGCCGTGCCCCGGGCCCCGAGGTCTCCCTGCTCCAGCAGGCCCGCGACCTGCTGAGGACGAGCCGCGACGACCCGGGCGTCCGGGTCGCCGTGGGGGAGCTGATCGACCGCCTCGGCCTCGGCCTCGCCGGTCTGGTGAACATCCTCAACCCGGACCGGATCATCCTCGGCGGTCTGCACCGCGAGCTCCTCGACGCCGACCCCGAGCGCCTGCGCGCGGTCGTCGCCGACCGCAGCCTCTGGGGCCGCAGCGGCGGTGTGCCGATCCTGCCCTGCACCCTCGACCACAACAGCCTCGTCGGAGCCGCCGAACTGGCCTGGCAGCCGGTGCTCGACGACCCGCTGGCCGCGCTGGGGCGCGAGTCGGTCTGACCCGTGGCGGCCGTGCGCCGCCGAGGCTCAGCCGTGGCCCGTCGCCCCGGTCCCCGCTTGCGGTTCGCACCACGAACTAATAATGTTCGTGGTGCGAACTTCGTATGCGGGTTCGGCGACTTCGCCGGCTTCACGGGGAAGGACGGGGGCAATGACCGGACGACAAGTGGTCTTCGGCTTCGGCGCGCACAGCGGGATCGACGACGGTCCCGAGCTGGTGCGCAGGGTCCAGCAGGCGGACGCCGACGGGCTGGACCTGTTCTCGCTCTCCGACCACCCGTACCTCGGCGGCCGCCTGGACGCGTACGCCACCCTCGGCTTCCTGCTCGGCGGAACGCGGCGGATCTCGGGCTTCGCCAACGTCACCAACCTGCCCACCCGGCCCGCCCCGATGCTGGCCCGCACGGTGACCACGCTCTCGGCGCTCACCGGCGGCCGCGTCGTGCTCGGCATGGGCGCCGGCGGGCTTGTGGGACCGGATCGCCGACATGGGCGTGCCGAAACTGTCCCCGGGCGAGGCCGTGGAGGCGTTCGAAGAGGCGATCGTCCTGATCAAGGAGCTGTCGGGCGGCGGGGCGCCGGTCACGTACCGGGGTCGCCACTACCAGGTGAACCGGATCGAGCCCTCGCCCGTGGCCGCGCCTCCCGTGTGGACCGGGTCCAACGGCCGCAAGTCCCTCGCCGCCACCGGCCGGGTGGCCGACGGCTGGATCCCCGGCCACGCGGCGGACTGGCTGAGCGAGCGCTACCGCACCTCGCGGCCGGTCATCGACGAGGCGGCGGCGGCCGTCGGCCGCGACCCCCGGGAGATCCGTACGATCTACAACCTCCCCGGGCGGATCACCGAGCAGCCCCTGTCCGCCACCCGCGACGAGGACGGCCGCTGGATCGGCGGCTCCGTGGACCAGTGGGTCGAGGAGCTGACCGGCGCCGTCCTCGGGCACGACGCGTCGGGCTTCGTCCTCTTCGCCGAGGGCCATGGCGCGCAGGACATCGACGCCCTCGCCCGCTGGGGCCGCGAGATCGTCCCCGCCGTCCGCGAGGCGATCGCGAAGGAGGGCGGCTGACCGCGGCACCCCGGCCGTGACGCCCCGCCGGGCCGGTGATCACTCCCGTGGACCGGGGCGCCCGGTGGGGCCGACGGTCACTTCCCGCGATCCGGGCGGCCCTCGGCCACCGCGGCGAGCCGGTCCAGCGCCATGCGCGTGCCGGTCTCGTTGTCGGCCGCGGGAACGGCGTCGGGCACCCCCTCGTGGACGAGCCGCACCTCGGTGCCCTCCCCGTCCGGGATCAGCGTCGTCGTGAGGGTCATCGCGCCCCGCATCCGGGGGTCCGCGGACTCGAACTCGATGATCTCGACGACCCGTTCGTCCGGCACCAGCTCCACGAAGCGACCGTGGTAGGTGTCCGTGCGCGCGCCCGACTTCCCGGTGCCTTCGATCGTGTCGTAGTGCAGCGAGACCCGGAACTCGCCCCCTTCGCGCACGTCGAAGGAGTGCACCTCGCAGGTCATCCCGTACGGCACCCGCCACCGCGCGACCGTGTCGGCGTCGAGCAGCGAGCGATAGACGGCCGACGGCGGGGCGTCGACGTGGCGGGACGCGCGTGAGGTGTACACCCCTCCAGGCTAGGACGCGTGGAGCCCGACGGCAGGTGGACCGCCCGCAGGGGGGGCGGGTCGCCGCCCCTCGCCGGAAGGGGGGGCCGGGGGAACGCGGTGACGGCTGCCGCCGGAAATGGGTTGGCGGGGGCGGGCGTACGCCGTACCGTTCGGCCTCATGATCACCAACGAATCCGACCTCCCGCCGCGTCTCGGCAGCCTCACCTTCCACGGGCCGCTCTCCGAGGCCCGCGCCACCCGCATGATCGAGCGCCTCGCCGCAGCGGAACCCGCGGACGTGCTCGACATCGGCTGCGGCTGGGGCGAGTTGCTGCTGCGCGTCCTGGAGGCCGCCCCGGCGGCCAAGGGCGCCGGCCTCGACATCAACGCCGAGGACCTGGCCCGCGGGCGCGCCCTCGCCGAGGAGCGCGGGCTCGCGGACCGCGTGGCGTTCGTCGAGGAGTCGGCGCTCGGCACCGACCGGGGTCCGGTCGACGCGATCCTGTGCCTCGGGTCGAGCCACGCGCTGTGCGACCCCGAGCTGCCGCACGACCCCGCCGTCGCCCTGCGGGAACTGCGCCGTCTCGTACGGCCGGGCGGACGGGTCGTGCTGGGCGAGGGCTTCTGGGAGCGCGTTCCCACCGAGGCCGACCTGGCCGGGATGTGGCCCGGCGCCCGGGTCGAGGACCACTTCACCCTCGGCGGGCTCGTCGACCTCGCGATCGAGGCGGGCTTCCGGCCCGCGTGGATCGAGACGGCGAGCGCCGAGGAATGGGAGGAGTTCGAGTCCGGCTACCGGTACGACACCGAGGTCTGGCTCGCCGCACACCCCGACCACCCGCTCGCCGCCGAGACCCTCGAGCGCGTGGACCGTCAGCGTTCGACCTGGGTGAACGGCTACCGGGGCATCCTCGGCATCACCTACCTCACGCTCGTCGCCGTCGCCTGACCGCCGCCCGCGGGGCCCCGCTCCGGGGACCGACGGGTGCCCGCCTCACCACCGCCGCCCGGCTCCCAGCTCCGCGCGGTCCGGCGCGGAGAGGTGCAGCACCCGGAAGCGCTCGCCCTCGCCGGCGGGCGCTTCCGCGTCCGCCCACAGGGTGAGGGAGAGCAGCTCCCAGTGGCGCGGATCGACGGCGAGCGCGGAGGCCACCACCCCGTCCCGCCGGGACTCCCGCGCGTGCCGGGCGACCGCCTCCGTCACCGCCTCGCCCGGCGCGACCGCCTCCCCGAGCGGGATCCGGTGGCGCGTGGCCGCGTTCGGCACCGCCCCGGACGCCGGCCCCTCCTCGTACGACAGACCCGTCCAGTGCTGCACGACCGGCCGGCCGAAGTCGTTCACGATGCCCTGAAAACCCGGGCCCCAGAGGAACGAGTTCATGCCCTCGGGGGTGCGCCACAGGTAGAAGGGCGCGTACTGGTTCACGGGCGATCCGGCCTCCCGCTCCCGGATCAGGTACGCCTTGAGGCCGAGCCCGGGGAAGGCGTCGAGCAGGTGGCCCCTGGTCGCCACCCGCTTGCGGATGATCTCCATGTCGTAGTCGGCGGGCAGGGTGATCTCGTACTGCATCGCGTGCAAGGGACGGACTCCGCTTCTCTCGTGGTGAAGGGTGCGGGTTACGGGGATCAGGCGGGCCGGAGGACGGGGGTCAGCCCTGGGCGGCCCGAGGGGCGAGGAGCGCGAGGAGGCCCCGTACCGCGCTGTCGAAGGGCGCGCGCGAATCCGTCGCGCGGGCCAGCACATAGCCGCCCTGGAGGGTGGCGACCACGGTCGCCGCGATCTCGGCCGGATCGAGGGGGCAGTTCAACTCGCCCTCGTCCAGGCCCTCCTGGACGACCGCGGCGAGCCTGGCGCGCAGCCGGCCGAGCACCTCCTCGACCGGGGCGCGCAGTTCCGGCCGGGCGATCACCTCCGGGTCCATCGTCAGGCGCCCCACCGGGCAGCCGCGCAGGACGTCCCGCTCGTGGAGCAGATAGGCCTCGATCCGGTCGTACGCCGACCCCTCGCCGCCGAGCAGCGCCTCGGCCGCCGCGCCCATCTCCTCGGCGGTGCGCCGGATCGCCGCGAGGGCCAGATCGGGCTTCCCCGCGAAGTGGTGGTACATGCTTCCCTGGCCCGCGCCCGCCGCCTGCTGGACGGCCTTGGGGCTGGTGCCCACGTAGCCGCGCTCCCACAGCAGCTCGCGGGTCGCCTCGATCAGCCGCTCGGAGGTGCTCATGCTCATGCCCGCACTGTACATACCTGTAGGTACAGAAGGGGAGGAGACGGTCGCGCCGGTGCCCGCCACCGCTCCGCGCCCGCGCCACGCCCGCCGTACTCCCGTCGTCGTACGCGCGAAGCCGCTGCCCGTACGACGACCCGGACCCCTGCACGGAGGGACCCTCGAACCACGGACAACACCGCAGCACACCGAGGAGCTGAACCGTCATGAACACACTCGCCTACGCGGGACCCGGCCCGTGGATCCTCTTCGTCCCCCTCGTCTGGGCCGCCGTCGTCATCGGCGTCGTGACCGTCGCCCGCCGCGCGGGCCTGGGCCGGGGACGCGGCTTCCGGCACGGCCATGACGGCGGGCCCGACGAGCGCTCGCCGATCGCCCTGCTCGGCCACCGGTTCGCCGCCGGCGAGATCGACGAGGACGAGTACTGGCGCCGGCTGACCGTCCTGGAGGAGCAGTTCGGCCGCGCCGCGACCGACAAGGGGCGTCGGACGTGACCGGCGGGGGACTCCGGGCGTGACCGGGGGACCCGGGCGTCCTCGACGGCCCCGGAACTCCGGTGCGCCCGTGCCACACTGGCCGCGCGGGTGTCATCGAACAGGGGGATGATCCGGTTGGGGCTCGAGATCGAGAGCCGGCCGTCGGAGCTGCCGCACATCGAGCGGGTCTGGCGCAGCCGCAGCGACGACGTGGGGCGGATGACGTCCGTCGCGACCTCGCACTGGGAGCTGGTCTTCTGGGAGCACGAGGGGCGGACGCAGGCGGCGGTCCTCGGCCCGGAGCCCCGGGCGAGCCAGGCGCCCGTCCCGGAGGACGCCACGTTCTTCGGCATCAGCTTCGCCCTGGGCACCTCCATGCCGCACGTGCCGGTCGACCGGCTCGTGGGCGGCAGCGCGGAGATCCCGGACGTGACGCGGCGGTCCTTCTGGCTCAAGGGCTCCGCCTGGCACGTGCCCGACTACGACAACGCCGAGGCGTTCGTACGGCGCATGGTGCGCGAGGGCATCGTGGACCGTGACCCGATCGTGCCCGCCGTGCTCGGCGGCGCCGCCCCCGACGTCTCCGCGCGCACCCTCCAGCGGCGCTTCGTCGCGGCGACGGGCCTCACCCAGGGCGCCGTCCGGCAGATCCGCCGGGCCCGCGAGGCAGCGGTCCTCATCCAGGAGGGCGTCCCGGCCCAGGACGTGGTGCACCGGCTCGGCTACTTCGACCAGCCGCACCTGGCGCGGTCCCTGACCCGGTACATCGGCCGGACCGCCACCCAGCTCGGCGATCCGGCACGGACGGGCGCGCTGTCGCTTCTGTACAAGCCCTCGCCCCCGTCGCCCGCATAGTGTTCCTGACGTAGCGACAAGCCCCGCACTCGGCACGGAGGAATCATGCGCAAGGTCGTATCCGGTCTGTTCGTCTCGCTCGACGGTGTCGCCCAGTCGCCGAACGAGTGGCAGTTCGACTTCGACGAGGAGATGGGCGCCGCGCTGGCGCAGACGCTGGAGACGGCCGACACGATCCTGCTGGGCCGGGTGACGTTCACCGAGTGGGCCGGCTACTGGCCGACGGTCACCAGCGGGGAGGACGCCGGCTTCGCCCGGTGGATCAACGAGTCGCCGAAGTACGTCGTCTCCTCCACGCTGGACAGCGTGGACGACTGGGCCAACAGCACCCTGATCGGCGGGGACCTGACGGCAGCCGTCGAGAAGCTCAAGGCGGGCGAGGGCAAGGACATCACCGTCGCGGGCAGCCCGACCCTGGTGCGCTCGCTCCTCGAGCGGGACCTGCTGGACGAACTGGTCCTGCTGATCCATCCGGTGGTGGCCGGCGAGGGCCGCAAGAAGCTGTTCGCCGACGACTCCGCCCTCAAGAAGCTGGAACTCGTCAGCGCCCGCCCGACCAGCAGCGGCGTGATCATCGCGACCTACCGTCCGGTGCGCTGACCCGCCGCGCCCGGCCCGCTCAGCCCACCAGGACCGAGCGGGCCGTGAGCGGTGTCAGGACCGGGGCGATCGGCGTGCTGAGCGGCGCCCCGACCGGGAAGCGTCCGTAACCGGCGAGGGGGCCCTCGGTGGTGGCGTCGTGCACCGCGTGCGCGCGCGCCTCGACCGGGGCGGCGCACGGCGGTGCCGTGAGGGTGAACCACACGACCTTGCCGTCGGCCCCGCAGGGGCGCACGCCCCAACTCTCGCTGACGGCACCGACGATGGCGAGACCGCGGCCGGAGGTCGCGAGCCGCTCGAACGTGTCGAGGCCGTCCACCCCGTCGAACGGTTCCGGGGCGGCGGCCTCCGGTATGCGGGGGTCGTGGTCCCGGACCGAGACCGTCAGCCGGTCGAGCAGCAGCTCGACCTCGACGGTGCACCGCTTGTCCGGCTGCGCGTGCCGGTGGACGTTGCTCAGGAGCTCGGTGACACCGAGCACGGCATGGTCGACCAGGGCGTCGAGATGCCAGTGGCGCAAATGGGCGGAGACGATCCTGCGGACCTGACCGATCCGCGACGGCAGGGCCTGGAGCTCCACCGCGTAATACCTGCTCGGCTCGCTGATCACGGCTGCGACTCCCCGAAGTAGTCCGGAAGAAGACGAAGATCCCGATTTCTCATGCGGTACAGCAGGGCGGCGACCGGAACACGACGTCACCGCCGATGACTCATGGTGAATCGGGTTCCAGCGTGAACCAGCGGTGAGCGGCCCGCAACTCGCGGCCACCCGGTCCAGGTCAGGGGTGTGCGCGCGCCTCAGCGGCGCCCGGCGGCCCGTTCGAGCGCCGCCAGGAAGCGCCCGGACTCGGCCGTCTCCCCGCCGTGGTCGCCGTCCCGGTGCAGCGTCAGCCGGTACCGGGTGCCGTTCACGGTGGCCACCGCCTCGTCGGACTTCGCGAACCACGGCCGCCCCGCCCGGACCGCCCCCACCGGGGCGCTGTCGATCTCGCTGCCGTAACTCGTGAGGAGGGCGAGCCGCCCGTCCTCGATCCGCACCTCGCCCGCGCGGGTCAGCGAGCGGGGCCAGCGTGCGATCCGCACGCCCCGCGCCGTGAACTCGGGTTCCGCCATGCCGATCCGCCCCTTTCACCCTGTTGCCGCTACCAGTGTGCCGGGCCGTCCGCGAGCGCACCAGTAGCCCTCCCGCAAGGCATCCCTATGGATCCCCAAAGGGAACGTTTGCCCAGGTGAGAGGGGTATCGTCGGCAGTGGGGCACCTCTGGAAGCGACTGAGGAGAGACACGGATGAGCACCACGGAGAACAGCGCGGGAAGCAGAGTCACCGCCGCGGAGGTGACCGTCGACGTCGACCGCAGCGACCCGGCGTACCGGACCTGGCTCAAGGAGGCCGTCCGCAAGGTCCAGGCCGATGCCAACCGCTCCGCCGACACCCACCTGCTGCGCTTCCCGCTCCCCGAGAAGTGGGGCATCGACCTCTACCTCAAGGACGAGTCCACCCACCCCACCGGCAGCCTCAAGCACCGGCTCGCGCGCTCCCTCTTCCTCTACGGCCTCTGCAACGGCTGGATCCGGCCCGGCAAGCCCGTCATCGAGGCCTCCAGCGGCTCGACCGCCGTCTCCGAGGCGTACTTCGCCAAGCTCATCGGCGTCCCCTTCATCGCCGTCATGCCCCGCACCACCAGCCCGGAGAAGTGCCGGCTCATCGAGTTCCACGGCGGCCGGTGCCACTTCGTCGACGACTCGCGCACGATGTACGAGGAGGCCGCGGCCCTCGCCGAGCGCACCGGCGGCCACTACATGGACCAGTTCACGTACGCGGAGCGGGCCACCGACTGGCGCGGCAACAACAACATCGCAGAATCGATTTACCAGCAGCTGAGGCTGGAGCGCTACCCGGAGCCCGCCTGGATCGTGGCCACCGCCGGGACGGGCGGCACCTCGGCGACCATCGCCCGCTACGTCCACTACATGCAGCACGACACCCGGATCTGCGTCGCCGACCCCGAGAACTCCTGTTTCTTCGACGGCTGGACGCACAACGACCCGGACGCCACCGCCGACTGCGGCTCCCGCATCGAGGGCATCGGCCGCCCCCGCATGGAGCCCAGCTTCGTGCCCGGCGCCGTCGACCGCATGATGAAGGTGCCCGACGCGGCGAGCGTCGCCGCCGTCCGCGCCCTGGAAGGCGCGATCGGCCGCAAGGCGGGCGGTTCCACCGGCACCGGCCTGTGGAGCGCCCTCAAGATCGTCGCCGAGATGGTCGCGCAGGAGCGCACCGGCAGCGTCGTCACCCTGATCTGCGACGGCGGCGAACGCTACCTCGACAAGTACTACTCCGACGACTGGCTGGCCGCCCAGGGCCTCGACATCACCCCGTACACCGGCGCTATCGAGCGCTTCCTGGCGACGGGGTCCTGGCCGGAGTGAGCCGCCGGTCGAGCCGGCGCGCCGCGTCCCGGAAGGACAGCCCGACGCCCGGCCCGGCGGCGCGCAGCGCCAGACGGAACGCGGCCGGGCCGTCGAGGGCCATGGTCCAGCGCAGCCGGGTGCCCTTCCCGGCGGGGGAGAGGGACCACTCCTCCGCCATGGCCGTCACTCCGGGCGCGTTCGTCTCGTCGATCCGGTAGGCGTAGCGGACGTCGGGCTCGGCGGCGAGGATCGTCTCCTCGAAGGCGATCCCGCCGCGCAGCCGGACCGTCCGGCCCGCCCCGTCGCCCGTGGGGACGGCGGAGGTGACGGCGGTGAACCAGGCCGGCATGCTCCCCACCTCCAGGGCCAACGAACGGTAGACGGCCGGGGGCGGGGCGGCGAGGGCCGCCGTGAAGACCAGGCGGACGGGCGCGGACGCGGTGAAGTCGAGCTCCACCGGCCTCAGTCGGCGTGCCATGGACCGGACCTCCCAGGACGGAAAACGGAAGAGCACCCTAGCTGACGGAATGTCAGCGGCAAAGGGGAAGGCGGTGTGGCCGACGCCTCAGGCAGTCCGCAGCAGGGCGTCCAGGGCCCGGCCGAACAACACCCGCCCGGCCCGGCCCAGTACCGGATCGAAGAACCGCGGCACTCCCCGCACCGCCAGCTCCTCCGTCCACACCACCCGGCACCCGGCGGGCGCCTCCGCGACCTCGACCAGCGCCCAACCCAGGACGACGCGACCGGACTTCGCCAGCCGGCACGCCCCGGGCACGCCCGGGGCCGGCGGCTCCCAGCGCACGACCTCCATCGGGTCGTCGAAGGACAGCCGGCCGACGCCCGTCCGCGCGGCGAACCGCGTCCCCAACCCGTTCGGCCCCGGCGTCAGCACCCTCGTCCGGGTCAGCGGCACCTGGCGGCCGTGCGCCGGCCAGTCCGTCAGCCGGCGCCACACCTCCTCCGGCGCGAGGGGCACCGTCCGCTCGATCCGGAACAGGCTCACGCAGGTTCCTCGCCGGCCACCACGACGCCCGGCAGATGCTCCGCCACCTCGGCGCGCACCTCGGCGGGCAGGCCCCGGTCCGTGACCCAGGTGTCGACCTCGCCGAGGTCGCCGAACGAACTGAGGCCGACCGTGCCCCACTTGGTGTGGTCGGCGACGAGGACGACCCGGCGCGCCGAACGCATCAGACAGCGGTTGGTCTCCGCCTCCGCCAGGTTCGGCGTCGACAGACCCGCCTCCACCGACACGCCGTGCACGCCGAGGAACAACAGGTCGAAGTGGAGCGACCGGACCGCCCGGTCGGCGACGGGACCCACGAGGGCGTCGGAGGGCGTGCGCACGCCACCGGTCAGGACCACCGTCGCGGCCCCGCGCCGCGACTCGCCGCCGGCACCCGCCGACTGCGCCTCGTGGAAGACGTCCGCCACCCGCACGGAGTTCGTCACCACCGTCAGGTCCGGCACGTCGAGCAGGTGCCGGGCCAGGGCGAAGGTGGTCGTGCCACCGGACAGCGCGATCGCCGTGCCCGGGGCGACCAGGGCCGCCGCCGCCCGCGCGATGTCGTCCTTGGCGCTCGGTTCGAGCACCGACTTGGCCGCGAACCCCGGCTCGTGGGTGCTCGCCTCGACGACCGGCACGGCCCCGCCGTGCACCTTCGCCACCATGCCCTGACGCGCCAGGGCGTCCAGGTCGCGACGGATCGTCATGTCCGAGACGTTCAGCCGCCGGGTCAGCTCGTTGACCCGGACACCGCCGCGCCGCCGGACCTCGTCGAGGATCAGGGCGCGCCGCTGCTCCGCGAGGAGGTTCTGGTTGTCAGTCACCGCCGGGGCCGGTCCTTCCGCAGAAGACAAGAGGATGGGTGTCGGATTCGGTGAGAGACGGTGCGCAGTCGCACGACCGTCCGCGATCCTGTTGCCGACGTCGCATCTTCCCACTCCGAGAGGAAGTCGCCTCAGTGTCCCCTGCCACACCCGCCCCGGAGAGCGGGGGCGCGGCGCTCGAACTCCTCGTCCACGGAGTCGGCGGAGCCACCCCCGAGGACATGCTCGACGACCCCAGGACCGTACGGATCACCGGGGACCGGACCGCCGCCGTGTACCGGCGCGGCGTGGACCTCGACGCCGAGGACCACCCGGAGCGGTACGCGGCCCGCCCCGTCCCGGAGGCGTACTGCTGGTCCAACCTGACCTCGGGCGACGGCGCCCGCGCGCTCTGGCTGCTGCTCCTGCCGTTCATGGTGGCCAACCTGGCGCACTGGATGCGCCCTCCGGCCCGGAACAGACCCGGGCTCGTCCGGCTCTACGGCGTCCTCGTCCGGCTCGTCGCCCTCACCCTCACCGTGCTGCTCACCGCCGCGGCCTGCGAGGTCGCGCTCGACCTCACGGCGTGGCAGTGCGCGGGGACCGCCACCTGCGCCGACGCGCACTCCTGGCTCGGCTTCCTGTCCGCCGGGCGCGGCGGCTGGTGGTCCGTGCCGGGCCGGCGCCTGGTCCTCGCGGCCCTGGTGCCCGTCGTCCTCGTCGGCCTCCTCTGGTACCTCTCCAACCGGACCTGGAGCGCCTACGAGGCCCAGCGCCCGCCCACCGGCTACGACGCGCCCGTGCCGGAACCGCGGGCCGACACCGAGACCGCCGACAGCGGCGAGGGCGCGGAGACCGCGCCGACACCGGTCGAGCTCAGGCCCGCTCTCGGCCGCCCCGGCTTCTGGTACGGCCGCCGGCTCGTCGCCCGCCTCAGGGCCGCCCACACCGCCGCCGGCTTCCTGACCGTCGCGGCCGCTCTCGCCTCGGCCACCGCCCGCCATGACGCGGGGGCGCCGGGACCGCGCCCGTTCCTCGGCTGGGTCCTCCGGGCCGCCGTCGCCGTGCTCGCCGTCCTCGTCGTCTGGGTCGTCTGCCGCCGGGGGCGCAGCGAGAGCCGGCTCGACCTGCGCGTCGAGCACGCCGTGGTCTCCTGGCTGCCGGGCGTCTCCCTGGTCCTGCTCGTGCTGGCGGCCCTGCACACCGGCTGGTCCCGGCCCGGCTGGGCCTCCACCGGGACCCTTCCGGGCGACGCCGTGTTCGGCGCCCTCACCCTCGTCCAAGGCGGCCTGGTCGTCGCCCTCGGCGTGGTCGCCCTGCTCCTCCAGCGCCCCCGCCGCGACCCCCGGACCGCCCTGCGCGGACTCGGCGGCCCCGCCGTCGCCATGCTCGCCTGCGCGCTCGCCGGAGTGATGTCCGGCGGGGTGGCGCAGCGCGTCGCCGACTGGCTCGACGGCCCGGCCACCCCCGGCATGGGCGAAGGGCCCCGGATCGGGCCGCCCGTGCTCCTCAGCTGGCAGGCGTCCGTCATCCCCCTCCTGCTCCTGCTGCTGCTCGTCCCGGCGGCCCTCCTCGCCGTACGGACCGTGCTCACCGCCCGGCGGCTGCGGCAGGCGGTCGAGGACGACTACGCGGCGGCCGCCGAGCGCGACCCGGTCCGCACCGGACAGATCGCGTCCGGCCGGGCCCGCGCGGGGCTCACCGACTCCGCACCGGTCCTCGTCGGCGTCGTCTCGGGCGCCACCCTGCTCCTCGGGGCCGCCTCCGTCGCCGGCGCCTGGGCCAGCGGCAACGTACCCGGCCGGGCCTTCGACGGGGCACATCCCGCGATCGCCTCCCTCGCCTCCGCGACCCAGGCACTCGGCTCCTGGATGATCGGCTTCGGCTTCCTGCTCTTCGTCACCTGGGGCCGGCGCGCCTACCGGGACGCCTCGGCGCGCCGCACGATCGGCATCCTCTGGGACGTCGGCACCTTCTGGCCGCGCGCGGCCCACCCGTTCGCGCCGCCCTGCTACGCCGAACGGGCCGTCCCCGACCTCACCTGGCGGATGAGCTCCTGGACCGGGAGCACCGGCGGCCGCCTCGTGATCTCGGGCCACTCACAGGGCAGCGTGCTCGCCGCGGCCGCCGTCTGGCAGCTGCCGCCCGCCACCCGGGGCCGGGTCGCGCTGCTCACGTACGGGTCACCCCTGGAGCGGCTCTACGGACGCTGGTTCCCCGCCTACTTCGGCCCCGAGGCGCTCCGCGCCCTGCACCGCACGGTGCACTGCTGGAGCAACCTCCACCGCGCCACCGACCCCATCGGCGGCCCCGTCCGGGTGCCCGCCGAGGACGGCCGCCCCGCCGTCGACGCGGCGGTCCTCCTCGACCCGGTCGCCTACGGCCGCACCCGCCGCCATCCCCTGCCGGAACCGATCCTGGGGCACTCCGACTACCAGGCCGACCCGGCGTTCGCCGAGCGGCGCGCGGCGCTCCTCGACCGGCTGCCGCCCGCCCTGCCCCATCAGCGCGGGACGAACGAGGCGTCGGATCAGGGGAGTTCGGGCAGGTCGTCCGGGTAGAGCAGCGTCAGGTCGTCCGTGCTCGCGTCGGCGAGCGCGGCGACCCGGCCCGCGTGCCGCTCCACCATCGACTCGAACGTCTGCCGCGCCGTGCGGCCGTTGCCGAACGCCGGCCCCTTGGGCAGCTTCGTGAAGTACGCGAGCAGCGCCTCGTCCGTGCCCTCGGCGAGCCGGTACTCGTGCTCGTCCGCCTGCTGGCCCACGATCCGCAGGAGCTCGTCCGGGTCGTAGTCGCCGAAGGTGATCGTCCGTGAGAAACGGGACGCCACACCCGGGTTGACGGTGAGGAACCGCTCCATCTCCGCCGTGTACCCGGCGACGATGACCACCACCGCGTCCCGGTGGTCCTCCATCAGCTTCACCAGGGTGTCGATCGCCTCCCGGCCGAAGTCCCGCCCCGAGTCCTCGGGCGACAGCGCGTACGCCTCGTCGACGAACAGCACGCCGCCGCGCGCCCGGTCGAAGGCCTCCTGCGTACGGATCGCGGTCGAGCCGATGTGCTCGCCGACCAGGTCCACCCGGGAGACCTCCACCAGATGCCCGCGCTCCAGGACACCGAGCGAGTGGAGGATCGCGCCGTACAAGCGGGCCACCGTCGTCTTGCCCGTGCCCGGGTTCCCGGTGAAGACCAGATGGCGGCGGACCGAGGCCGCCTTGAGCCCCGCCTCCTGGCGCCTGCGCCCCACCTCGATCATGTTGGTGAGGGTCCGCACCTCCAGCTTGACGCTGTCCAGACCCACCAGGGCGTCCAGCTCCCCCAGCACGTCCTGCGACGAGCGCGCCTCCGGCGCGGGCTCCGCGGGTGCCGCGGCCGGCGGCTGAGCGCGCGGCACGGGCACCGTCCCGAGCAGCCCCGGCGACTGCGTGGCCGTCAGGACCGTGCCGCCGTCCGGTACGGAGGAACGGACCGCGCTCTCGTCGCTGGTGCACTCCTCGGCGCTGGCACCCTCCTCCGGGAACTCGTAACCGCCGCGCGCGCACCTTTCCGTACGGCACTTGCGCAGCACGGTCCGGCAGCCGTCCGTGACGTGGAAGCCGTATCCGCCGCTGCCCGTCACCCGGCAGCCGTGGAAGGAGCCCCGGCCCTCCGCCGACACGTAGAAACCGGCCTCGGCGGGCGAGGTGACCGTGCACCGGTCGATCGTGGGGTCGGCGCCCTTGGTGACGATGACCCCGGTCTGCACGGCGTCGATCGTGCAGCCGCTGAGGGTCCCGCCGCTGCCGTGGTCCCGGAACCAGGCACCCGTGGAGGCCTCCCGGATCCGGCAGTCGTCGAGCTGGGCGGTCGCCCCGTCGCTCACCGACACCGCCGTGTTCCGCACCTGCGACAGGTCGCTGTCGACGACGTCCACCCGCGACCCGCGGTCGAGGACGAACAGGGCGTCCGGCACGTCGTGCACCCGGCAGGCGTCCAGGACCGCGGTCGCCCCGTCGCTCACCCACACCGCCGGGTAGTCGCCCGTGCTGTCGTGGATCTCGCACTGGTTGGCGTCCACCCGGGTCCCCGGATCCCACACCGACAGGCCGTTGCGGCCGAAGCGGCGGACGGTCGAGCGGGTCAGCGTGAGGACCGAGCGGGACCGCAGGTCCACCGCGTTCTCCGGGACGTCGTGGATGTCGCAGTCCGAGAGCGTGAGCACCGCGTCGGTGTCGAGCGTGATGCCGTCCCCCGACGTGCGGTGCACCGAGGAGTCCGTGAGGTGGGCCGCGGCGCGGGCCGCGATCTGGAGGCCGGCGCCCTTGATCTCGTACACCTCGCAGCCGACGCCCTCCAGGCCGCTGCCCTCGCCGGTGACGGCGATCCCGGCCCCCGAGGCGTGGTGGATCCGGCAGCGCTCCAGGCGCGGATGGGCCCCGCCGCGCACCGAGACGCCCGCCTGCCCGGCGGAGACCACCTCGCACTCCTCGAACACCCCGCCCGCCCCGTCGAGCACGGCGATGCCGACGCCGGCCGGGTTGTCGATCGTGCAGCGCCGTGCCGTCGGCCGGGAGGCGCCCCGCACCTCGATCCCGGCGGCCGAGCGGGTCATGATCCGCAGATCGAGCAGTTCGGGCGTGCCGTCCTCGATCAGCAGCGCGGGCGCGGCCACGTCCTGCCCCTCGATGTGCAGGTCCTGCACCGTGACGGAGGCGCGCAGCGTCAGCGGCACCCCGTCCGGCGGCGCGATCCGCACCGAACCGACCCCGCCCTCGGGGCCGCGCAGTGTGACGGCCCGCCGCACCACGAGGTTCTCCCGGTACGTGCCGGGCGCGACGGTGAGGACGTCGCCGTCGCCCGCGGCCTCCAGGGCGGCGGCGAGGGAGGGGTACTCACCCGTGCGGCGCCGCCACCGCGATGTGCCGGTGTGCGTCACCTGGACCGTGCCCTGTGCCATGGGTGTGTCCTGCCCCCGCCTCATGCCTCGCCGCTGATCCGATGCCCCACCGTAGCGCGCGCGGCGGCACGGGGCTGACGGGTCGTGGGGCCGGTCCGAGGTGGTCGGGCACGGTCGGCAGCGGTCCGGGACGGTCGGGGTCGGTCGGCCCGTTCGGAAACCGTTCGCCACCGCGCCCCCGCCGCCCGGCGGGGGTTCAGCTGCCGGTGCCCGTGCGACCCCAGTCGGGGCCGGCCGCCGCCCACGCGCGGTCGAGGCGGGCGTACCGGGTGAGCGTCAGGCGGCGCACCGCGAGGCGGCGGGCGGCCTCCACCAGGAGGCCGACGAGGAGCGCGGCCATCAGACCGGCGACCGCCGCGTGCGCGCGGGCCGTGCCCGCCCGCATGGGCGGCGCCACCTGGTGCCCGTCGCGGTCCGTCCAGAGCGGGAAGGTGTCGCCGGGCGCAGAGTGCCGCCGGGCCGTCGTCACCGTTCCCGTACGGGCCGAGCCGTCGGGGGCGGTCCAGCGGGCCACCACGGAGCGGCGCAGCCGGTCCTCCCCGGCCGCGTCGGCGGTCCGCGGACCGGTGGCGGGCCCGTCGGCCGGGCGCACCACCCGGGCGGTGGTCGGCACCCGCTGTTCCTGCTGGGTACGGACCGCGCGCTGGAGCGAACCGTACGCGGAGGAGCCGGCGGTCCAGCCGGTCAGCGGCACCGCGACGCAGAGCAGGACGACGGCGGCGAACGCCAGCCACGCCTCGACGAGGTCCGTGGTCCGCCGCAGGGGATTGTGCCGCCAGCGCCAGACTCCGGTGGCTGCGCGCACGTCGGAACCCCCTCGTTGTTCGCCGCTGCTCCAACGAGTGTGCCCCGGGGGAGGTTTCCCCGCCTGTCGGACGGCCGACTCAGTCGATGATCTTCACGGCGTCGCCGACCCGGACCGTGCCGGTGTGCTCGGGGACGAGGTTCTGGCCGAAGATCACCCGGCCGTCGTTCTTGCGGTGCCGGGCGAGGGTCCACAGGGGCTCCTTGCCCCGCGCGGCGGTGAGCTGGTTCGTCGTGGTGACGACGCAGCGGCCGCAGGGCCGGGCGACGCGGAAGGTGACCTCGCCGACCGCGAGCCGCGTCCAGCCGTCCTCCGCCCAGGGCGCGGTCCCCTCGATCACGAGGTTCGGCCGGAACCGGTTCATCGGCAGCGGACCCTCGTCGGCGTGGTCGCCCTGCGCGATGAGGGAGTTGAGCGCGTCGAGCGAGGACGCGGCGGCGACGAGCAGGGGATACCCGTCGGCGAAGCTCACCGTCTCGCCGGGCAGCGCGTACGCGGGATCGACCGGGCGCCGGTGTTCGGGCGCGTCCATGTGCACGAGGGTGGCCTCGCACTCCAGGTACGCCGACAGCCAGGCGGCGGCCGCGGCGCCGGCCGGCACCGCCTCCACGTACTTGTCGAAGATCTCCACCGTGACCGTGGCCGAGGGGTGCGGGACCTCGACCGTCAGCGGCGGGTGGCCGGGCGCGGACAGCGTGATCGCGCCATCGGGCGACAGCCCGGCGGTGGCCAGTGCCATCCGGGGGTGACGGCGCTGGGTCACGACCTTGCCCGTGGCGTCGACGACGGCCCAGCGGCGGTCCCCGGCCAGCCCCCAGGGTTGTACCTCGGCCTCCGTGAGCGCCAGCGCGCGCATGGCCTTCACCGGGTGGACGTGGACGGAGCGGAGAACAGGATTGGACATGACGTCATCCTGCCAGCCGCTCCGGCCCGACATCGGCCGGTGCCCGGAGCCGGTCAGTAACCCCCGCCCTGGTAGGGACGGTTGTACGGGTCGTCGTAGGGCGCGGGGGCCGGGACCGGCGCGGGCCGGGGTGCCGCCGGACGCATCGCCTCGTATCCCGCGGGGGCCTGGCGGGCCTGCTGCGGGTACGAGCCCGTCTGGTAGCCGCGCGGGGCCACCGGCTGCTGCGGGATGTACGGGGTCGGCGCGTGCTGCAGGGGTACGGGGGCCATCTGCGGCGAGGGCTGGGGGTAGCCGTAACCGCCGCCGTACGAGGGGGCGGGGTGCGGGCTGGGCGCCGCCGGCAGGGCGGGCAGGGCCGCGGGGAGCGCCGGCAGGTAAGAGCCGCCTCCGGAGAAGCTGCTGCCGGTGTCGTAGGCGGCGGGCACTCGGATCGGGGCGATCTGAGGCGTGCCCCGCTCCGCGACCAGGGAGTCGTAGATCGGGGTGTCCGGGAAGGACGGCGCGGTGTAGTAACCGCCTCCATAGGTGGAGCGGGGGGAGGTCATGGCACATAAGTTAAGCCCACGATGTGCTGGTTGGGGAGCCCCCTTCTTGCGGTCATCCGATTTACGCTGGTTTTGTCCGCCTGACCTGCCAAAACCTCGTTAAAGAACGCGTTAACATCGCGGTTTCCAGGGGGTTCGCCGGTCAACGAGAAGTGACGGACGCGCTACAAAGGGCGACACCTGCTCGGCATTCGCCGGAAACGGGACTCCGAGCGCCCGGCGACCCCGGACCGAACGAGGGCGGCGCCGCCGTTCACCGGTTCTCGGGACGACATCCACATCCTTCACACCGCCTTCTTCGAGGAGTAACAGAAAATCGTGTTTAGACGCAGGTGAATGCCCGCTCGGAAAATCGGCAATCCACTGCGCCGCCGCGTCCCGACCCCGTGTTCTGTCCCCCTGGCGCCCAACTCCCATTAGAGAGTGCCCGATCCCCGCTTCTCCGCTTTGCCCGTGCTTACCGGCTCGGCGGAAGGGGGCCGGGCGACGGGCACGGGGCCCCGCGCCGGGCGTTCTGCCCGGGGCGGAGCCCCGCGGGGTGGGGAGCGCGGTGGTTCAGTCGAGCTCGTCCGGGTGCGGGCCGGTGCGCATGCCGCGGTCGAGTGCGGACACGGTCCGCATCTCCTCGTCGGTCAGTGCGAAGTCGAAGACGTCGAAGTTCTCCCGGATGCGCGCCGGAGTGACCGACTTGGGGATGACGACGTTGCCGAGCTGGAGGTGCCAGCGCAGCACGACCTGGGCGGGGGACTTGCCGTGGCGGGCGGCCAGGTCGGCGATGGCGCGCTCGCCGAGGACGGCGCCCTGGGCGAGCGGGCTCCACGCCTCGGTGACGATCCCGCGCTCGGCGTGGAAGGCGCGCAGCTCGGCCTGCTGCAGACCGGGGTGCAGCTCGATCTGGTTGACGGCGGGGGTGAGCGTCGCGTCCTCCGTCAGGCGCCGCAGGTGGCCGGGCTGGAAGTTGGAGACACCGGCGGCGCGGACGCACCCTTCGCCGGCGAGGCGCTCCAGGGCCCGCCAGGACTCGCGGTACAGGTCGCGGGCGGGCGTCGGCCAGTGGATCAGGTACAGGTCGACGTGGTCGAGGCCGAGCTTGGCGAGGCCGGCGTCGAACGCGCGGAGCGTGGCGTCGTACCCCTGGTCCGCGTTCCACAGCTTGGTGGTGACGAAGAGTTCGTCGCGGGGCAGCCCGGACGCGGCCAGCGCGCGGCCGACGCCCGTCTCGTTGCCGTAGACGGCGGCGGTGTCGATGCTGCGGTAGCCGGTCTCGAGCGCGGCGGTGACGGCGGCGGCCGTCTCGTCGTCGGGGACCTGGAAGACGCCGAAGCCGAGCTGGGGGATCTCGACGCCGTTGTTCAGCGTGACGGTGGGGACGGTGGAGGGAGCCATGGTGCGGTGCTTCCTTGTGTGGTGCGCGGGGACTCGGTGCGAGGGGTGCGGGTCATCGGGACAGTTCCGCGAGCGCGGCGCGGGCGAAGGAGTCGTCCTGGTCGGGGGCGCCGCCGCCGACCCCGATGGCGCCCACGAGACGGCCGTCGCGGTGGACGGGGACGCCGCCGGCGATGAAGAGCAGCGGCCGGTCGAGGGCGGTGGTGAGGGTGTGGAAGGGGCCGTCGGGCTTGACCAGGTCGACCAGGTCGGTGGTCGGGGCGTCGAGCTGGAGCGCGGTGTACGCCTTGCGGGTGCTGGTCTCGCCCGATATCAGGACCGCCCGGTCGTCCCGGCGGAAGGCCAGCAGGTGCCCGCCGGCGTCGAGGACGGTGACGCTGACCGTCACTCCGGCGGCCTCGGCCGCGTTCCGCGCGGCGGAGATCAGCGTCTCGGCGTCGGCGGTGGTCAGCGGGGTGAGGGTGGTCGTGCTCATGGCGCTTCTCCTGGAAGTGGGGTGCGGGTGCGGGTCGGGGGGACGGGCCGGGGGAGGGGAGCTCAGTGGAGTACGGGGGTGCGGACGGCGGCGGCGTCCCCGTCGGCGGTGTCCGCGGTGGGAGCGGCGGGGGGACGGCGCTCCAGGGCCGCGGACCAGAACGCGAGGCCCAGGGCGGCGGCGGCGAGGGCGGCGCCGACCCAGTTCGGGGAGGTGTAGCCGAAGCCGGCGGCGATGACGAGTCCGCCCAGCCAGGCGGCCAGCGCGTTGCCGAGGTTGAAGGCGCCGATGTTGACGGCGGAGGCCAGCGTCGGCGCCCCGTGCGCCTGGTCCAGCACGCGCTTCTGCAGGGGCGGCACGGTGGCGAAGCCGAGCGCGCCGACCAGCAGGATGGCGACGGCCGCGAGGATCTTGTCGTGCGCGAGCACGGGGAACAGCGCCAGGACGACCGCGAGCCCGCCGAGGGTGGCGTACAGCAGGGGCATCAGGGCACGGTCGGCGTACCGCCCGCCGAGGAGGTTGCCGAGGAACATGCCGACCCCGAAGAGGACCAGCAGCCAGGTGACGGCGCCCTCGGAGTACCCGGTCACCTCGGTCATCATCGGCGCGATGTAGGTGATGGCGGCGAAGACCCCGCCGAAGCCGAGGACGGTCATCGCCATCGCGAGCAGCACCTGCGGGTTGCGGAACGCGGTCAGCTCCCCGCGCAGGCGGGCGCCCTCCGGGCGGGGCATGGCCGGCACGAGGCGGGCGATGCCGAGCAGGCCGACCACGCCGAGCGCGGCGACGACGGCGAAGGTGGTGCGCCAGCCGACCGCCTGCCCGATGAAGGTGCCGAGCGGCACGCCCACGATGTTGGCGATCGTCAGCCCGGTGAACATGGTGGCGATGGCGCCGGCCTTCTTGTCCGGCGCGACCAGGCCGGCGGCGACGACGGACCCGATGCCGAAGAACGAGCCGTGCGCGAGCGAGGCGACCACGCGCCCGGCCAGCATCACCCCGAAGGACGGGGCCAGGGCCGAGACCACGTTGCCGAGCACGAACAGGCCCATCAGCACCATGAGCATCCGCTTGCGGCTCACCTTGTTGCCGAGCACGGTCAGCACCGGCGCGCCGATGACGACGCCGAGCGCGTAACCGGTGACCAGCAGGCCCGCCGTGGGGATGGTGACGCCGTAGTCGGCGGCGATCTCGGGCAGCAGGCCCATGATCACGAATTCCGTGGTGCCGATCCCGAAGGCCCCGACGGCCAGGGCGATGAGTGCGAGAGGCATGAGCCCGACCCTTCCTTGGTTTGCTTGAGTGAGCTCCTAGCGAGCTCCCACAATAATTGCAGACGCGCGATAAGTGCAAACGCAGATAACTGGCGCGGTCGGGGTGCTGGTGATCCCGTGCGGGGGAGAGGGTCGCTCCGCCATGGAGCCGGCGCGGGCCCCGTGGGCGAAAAAGAGACCGACCCCGGCGCGATGCCGGGGTCGGTCGGTGCTGCGTGTGCTCGGAGCGTCGCTCCACGCGACGGGGGTCAGCGCGGGCGAGGCGCCCCCGCGTCGAGGCGGTGACGGATGTACCGCACGAGTGCGTCGGCGACGCGCCGGCGGTCCCGGTCGGGCAGGTCCTCGTAGGCGGCGGAGACGGTCATCCACTCGTTGAACACGTAGCCGTTCTCGGTGACCAGCCAGTCCACGCACAGGTAGTCGGATTCCAGGCTGCGGGCCAGCCGCTCGCTGAGCTCGACCACCTCGGCCGGCGGCTCGTAGCCGGAACCGCTTCCTCCCTGACTCACGTTGGCCAGGTAGGCCTCGTCGTCCGGCTCGCGCAGCAGGGCGGCGATGACCTTGCCTTCGTGCACGTACACCCGCACGTCGCCGTCGTTGGGCACGTGGGGCTGGATGAGGCAGCCGAGACCGCCGGGCGTCAGCAGGTCGATCGCCGAGGAGAGGTGCTGGGTCGTGTCGGCCTTGAGCACGCCGAAGCCCATGGCCATGGAGCGCGGCTTCACGACGTACGGTCCGTCCGGCAGCTCCGTGTGCACGGCGTCCAGGGCGCGCCGGGCGTAGCGCCCGAAGGGGACCGACACGGTCGGCAGCACGGGGGCTCCCAGCGCGGCCGCGTGGTGGTACATCGCCAGCTTGTCGAGGCCGAGGACCTCGGGGTCCAGGGTCCCGTCCGTGAGGAGGGGGCAGTCGGATGCCCGGATGGTCCGGGTGATGGCCTCGAGGTGCCGGGCGATGGCCGGGTCCCAGGACCAGGAGGTGACGAGGAATCCCGCGTACTCCGCGAGCAGGTCCTCCTTCTGCCAGAGGAGGCGCGGCGAACCGTTCCAGACGGGGACGATGTCGCAGGAGTGGGCGATGCGCACGTCGAAGCCCGCCGCGCGCAGCATGTCGACGCGCTCGGAGCCCTCGCGCCGCAGCCGCTCCTGCACCCGCGGGTCGTAGTTGTCGGGGGAGGTGATCCACACCAGTCTCGGCGGCGTGGAAGGGTCGGTGAAGTTGTCGTTCACAGCGCTTCCTTGGTGACGGACGACTCGGACGAGGGCTGCGCGAGCACGCGCATGCCGCGAAGGGGGGTACAGAGGAGCCAGAGCGAGGCGAGGGCCGTCCCGGCGGCTCCCGCCCAGACGGCGGACCGGGTGCCGTAGAACTCGGCGAGGACTCCGCCCAGGACCACGCCGAGGGGTCGCGCGCCCCAGGCGAAGAAGCGGACGGTCGCGTTGACGCGGCCCAACAGGTTTGTGGGCACCGTTCGTTGGCGGTAGCTCACCTGGGCGACGTTGTAGACGACCAGTCCCGCCGCGAAGGCGAACTGCGCACAGACCACGAACGCGAGCCGTGCTCCGGAGCCCGCGAATCCCGCCAGCAGGGTGCACGGAGCGGCCAGGGTCACGCTCAGGACGACGGCCCGGCCGTCACCGAGCCGATCGACGACGCGCCGGACGACCGCGGTCGCGCACAGGCCTCCCACGCCTCCCGCCGTGAACAGCAGCCCGAGGGTGACGGCCGGCACCCCCAGGTCCTGTGCCAGCAGGACCAGGAGCATGCCGTAGCCCATGCTCCAGAAGAAGGTCATGGTCGTGGAGCAGGCCAGCAGCCAGCGGAGCACCGGGTGACCCCACAGGTATCGGATGCCCTGCAGGATCGAACGCCCGAGGCGGTCGCGCGGCGTCCGGTCCACCGGTTCGGGGTGCGGGTCCTTGATGCGGGCCACGCAGAGGGCCGACCCCACGTAGGCGACCGCCGACACCAGCACGGCCGCGGGCGCCGTGACCGCCTGCACGATCAGACCGGCGATCCCCGGACCGGCCACGGCGGCCGTCTGGTCCACGACGACGAGGCGCGCGTTGGCCGTCACCAGCCCTTCGGAGCCGACCAGATGGGGCAGATAGCTCTGGTCGGCGACATCGAAGAACACGGTGGCGACACCGATCACGAACGCCACCGCGCACAGATGGGCGACGGTGAGCGCGTCCAGCGCCCACAGCACGGGTACCGCGCCGAGCGCCACCGCCCGGGCGAGGTCGGCCACGATCATGATCGGCCGTTTGCGCATCCGGTCGACCCACACGCCGACGGGCAGTCCGATCAGCAGGAAGGCGACGGTCTGCGAGGCGGCGACCAGGCTCACCTGAAAGGGAGTGGCGTGCAGGCTGGTCGCGGCGAGCAGCGGCATCGCGAGGTTGAGCACCACGAAACCGCCCTGGCTGAGCGACTGCGCCCACAACAACCGGCGAAGACCCGCGAATCGCCCGGGCGTTCCGGTCGTCCGGGTCACGCCGCCGCGGAACTTGCTGAGCTGCATGGCACCGCCGTGAAGTCGTCTGGGCGTCGGGCGTCGTGGAGCGGGAGGCCTCAGGACGTGCAGAAGCTATGCGCTCCGCACGTCCCCCGCAACGCTCCCGCGAGCCGGCCGCAGCGCCGCTCCAGACGTCCGTGCAGGTCACCGCCCTGGGCCGAGTGACGTGCCCCGCCTCGGCCCCGCCGAAGGGAGAGCAGGCGAAGAGCCCGGCAAGAGGCCGTTCGGAGCGCGTCGCGGCGGCGGGGGTGTGCCACGGCGCGGCTCCGCCGACCCGTCGGCGCGCTCGACGGGAGACCGCACGGGGAACCGTCTCGGTACGAGGCGTCGACTGTCACAGGGATCTGACGATGCGTCACTTCACTCTGTCGGGAGTGGTCAGCTCGAACGGTCGCAGCGGAGTGGGGTCGACGACCCTCGTTCCGTGCGCTCCGCGCTCCGCGGCCGCTTCCTCCAGCGCGAGCGCCGCGGCCGACCGCCCGGGGCTGCCGCCCGCGCGCCGCGCTTCGTCCGTCAGGAGGAGCGGGGAGACCATGTCGTCGTGGTGACTCGGCACCAGGACCGCCGGCTCGCCCAAGGCGCTCTGCAGTCGGTCCAGGTACCGGTGGACGGCGCTGTGCGAGGTCATGCCGACGAGGGCGACATCCGGTCGCGAGCCGGTGAGTTCCCGCTCGGCGAGATTGCTCGTGCCGGAGAGGTACACCGACGGTCCGTCGTCGAAGGAGACCACGTAGGCCAGGGTCAGGCCCTCGACCAGGTCCCCGATCGTCCGCGGTGCCCGAGGTCGGCGGACGAGTGTCCCGGGTGCGAAGTAGCCGTGGTCGGCGAACTGGCTGTGCAGACTGCGCAGCACCTCGACGGTGAAGCCGGGGAACCGGAGGTGCTCCCCGCCCCGGACCCGGATCACGTCGGCCAGCCGGGCGTCCGGGGTGCCCATGGCGGCGAGGAGGTGGTGGGACGTCTCGTCGCAGAGCGTGCGGATGCGGTGGCCGGACCATTCGCGACGGGCCAGCAGCTGCGGTACGTCCGCCACGTGGTCGAAGTGGCCGTGGCTGAGCAGGATCAGATCGGGAGGGCCCGAGAGGTGGCGATCGGCCACGGACGCGACGGCCTTCCGGTCCCACCGCAGGGGCAGGGACGGGTCGAGCGATCCGTCGGACGCCTGGAAGGGCATGCGGCTCAGGTAGGGATCGAAGAGCAACCCGGCATCCCCACAGCGGATTTCCCAGCCCGCGACCCCGAGCCACTGCAGGAACATGCACCCTCCATCGGTGACGTACGGCGACCAGGGAGGTACCCAGATTATGGGGCGCAGTCGTTCATTCCGGTCATATGGGCTGTACGGCGAGGCGGGGAGCCGCGCCCCCATGGGTCCGGTCGTGCCTCGACGCCATAGGTCGTCAGGTCGGGTGGCTCAAACGATGCTGCGCCTCACGCCGCCCGTTCCGGTGGGAAAGCGGAGCCGCGGAGGCGCGCGGTCGGCGGCCGCGAGGGCCGCCGTCGAGACGTTCGGCGTCTCTGCGGAGGGCGTACGGAGCAGGCCGCGCGTCTCCTCGAAGGTGCGACGTCGCCTTGCCGCCCGCGATGGCAGGCAATCCGGATTGGTGGCCTCCCCGCGCCCGCGAGCGTTCTCGGGAGCGAAGTGCACTATCTCCTGGCATATGCCGCTTGGCCGAGTCGCGTCTCGGACGCGGGTGACCGGCGCGTCCGACCGTCCAGCGGGGCGCAGCTCGGCGGGCGTTGCGCGATCACGCCGGCAACGCCGTGTTCGCCACGCGCTCGCGACGACGGCCCGGCCCGGCGCGTGGAGGGGGCCGCGCCCGCCGGCTTCGTGACGTCGGCAGGCACGGCCCGCTCCCGCGGCAGACCGTTCGCTCTCGTGTGTGCGGTGTCCGGCATCCGGAGTCCCGCGCGGGGGCTGATCGTCTCTGAACGAAATCAGCCAATCAATGCGCTGGTCCGGGCGTCCATTGACACGCCCCTCGCACCTTCCGTCTACTTCTCACGCACAGTTCGACCGGCAGTCGACGCGCGTCACGACGTGAAGGGTCTCAGGATGTTCACCGATGACAGAGACAGGACAGAAGTCAGGGATGTCGGGGACGGCACATCCCGGCCTGTTCGCATCGCCGTGTTGGGACCGCTCGAAGTCAGGGTCGGATCGGACCTCGTGACCGTGCCCGGCCACCGGCAGCGGGGGATCCTGGCCGCGCTGGCGCTTCAGGCGGGACGCGTCGTCGCCGCCGGCCATCTGATCAAGTCCGTGTGGTTCGACAAGCCCCCGAGAACCGTCATGGGGCAGGTGCAGACCGGCATCTGGATGCTCCGGACGACCCTCATCAACGCCGGAGCCCCGGCGGACGTCGTCCAGTCGTGTGCCACCGGATACCGGCTGAACGGCGACGTGTGCTCGGTCGACGTGGCGAGCTACCGGGCGAAGGTCGCCGAGGCCCGCGCCATGCACCGGCGCGGCCGGCTCGACGAAGCGGCCCGACTGGTGCGCTCCGCACACGAGTTGTGGCGCGGTCCCGCCCTCGCGGACCTCACCCATCAGGGCCTGCGCAGCTGGTCCACCCGCCTCGACGAGGAACACATCGTCGCGCTGCAGTACCGGGCATCCCTCGAACTGCAGCTGGGGCGGCACGAAGAGGTGATTCCCGAACTCTTCGAGCTGGTCGACAACTACCCGTTACGAGAGAGTCTCCACGCCGACCTCATGCTCGCGCTCTACCGCTCGGGCCGCCAGGCGGATGCCCTGGAGGTCTTCCACGGCGTGCGACAGACACTCGCGGACGAGCTGGGGATCGACCCAGGGCCCGGATTGCGCACACTGGCGCAGGCGATTCTCTGTCAGGACAGCAGGCTAACACCACGCCCGGCGGCAAGTCAGCCACCCTTGCACGCGGCGCTGTCCGCGCACGCGTCGTCGTTTTCCGGAGGAGATCCGCTGTGAGCACCGGGCGCAAGACCGACGACAGCGCACGGGTGCCCCCCTCGGGCACGGGGGAGGCGAAGCGCCCCCGATCGATCCCCCGGGGCGAAGGGGTCGGCTGGTTCGGCACCGCTGCCCTGGTCAACGCGATAGGCACCGGATTCTTCTACCCGTACCAGCTGTTGTTCTTCGTCGCCGTCACGGACCTCTCGCTCACCACCGTGGGCGCCGGCCTGACGGCCGCCACCCTGATCGCCCTGCCCGCCGTCTTCATGGTGGGGCGGCTGGTGCAGCGCTGGGGACCGAGGACCGTGCTGATCGTGGCCGCGCTCGTGCGGGCGGGCGTCTTCGTGGGATACCTCTTCATCCACCACATCGCGACCTTCATCGCCCTCGCGGTGGTCGCCGCGGTGGCGCAGCGCGCCGAACAGATCTCCATGCCGGTGCTCGCCGCCGGGACCGCCCCCGCGGAGGAGGTCGGCCTCTGGCTCGCCCTGACGCGGGTGTCGTTCAACCTCGGCATGGGCTTCGGCGGCCTGCTGGCGGGATTCGTGTTCGTGGGCGTCGACGACGGTTCGGGTTACACCGTGATGGGTCTGCTGAACGCGGCGAGCTTCGCCCTGGCGGCGTTGCTGTACCTGCCCCTCGCGGCGGTGCGGCCGGCGAGCTCCCAGAAGACCGGGAGAACCGGGGGCCCCTGGCGCGACGGGCTCTTCCTGCGGCTCGCCCTGGCGAACTTCGCGCTCATCACGGTCATCGTCGCCACCGAGGTGGGGCTTCCGGTCTATCTGATCGAGGAGTTGCGCGCACCCAGCTGGACGGTGGGGCTGGTCTTCGCCGTGAACACCGTGCTGATGGTGCTGTTCCAGCTCCCCATCACCGGGCGCGTCGAAGGACGGGCGCCGCTGCGCGTCATCGCGCTCGGCAGCGTGCTGCACGCCGCCCTGCTCGCGGTGCTCGGCCTGGCGGGCGTGCTCTCCTTCGCGGCACTGCTTCCGCTGCTGCTCCTGGGAGTGTCGATCTACACGCTGGGGGAGATCCTGGCCACGCAGGCGTTGTCGGTCCTGCTCGTGAAGCTCGCTCCCGAACGCGAGATCGGGGTCTACCAGGCCTTCAACCAGGTGCTCGTCGGCCTCTCGCTGGCCATCGTGCCGCTGCTGGTGGCCTTCCTCCTCACCCACACGGCCGCCGGTCTGTGGTGGCTGCTCACGGCCATGACGGTGGCGCTGTCCCTCGGAATGCTGAGCCTGCACCGGACGTCGGCCACGGCGATCGCCGGCGCGACGCCCGCACCCAGCGGCTCCTGACCGAGCCGCCGGAGCGAGGGGCCGGACTCACCCGGCGGAGTCCCGTCCGGGGCAGGCGCGGCCTGCCCCGGACGGGACGTCCTGCGTGCCGGACTACCGGCGCGGGGTGAAGGTGATGACGTCACCCGCGCGCTCGCCCCCGGTGGGGAGCTGCCCCTGGGAGTTGGTGCGGATGTACACCCGGTGCAGCCAGCGGTCCTTGCCGTCCCAGCGCGGCGAGAACGGCGTACGCGCGTGCGTGGTGCGGAAGTTGTCGATGATCAGGAGGTCTCCCGGCGTCAGGAAGACACCCTCGGTGACATCGTCGAGCGCCTGGGACAGCTTCGCCACGGCCTCGGCGTCCGCGCCTTCGTGGGGCTTGAGCAACTCGCGGTCGTAGCCCAGGAGCGGGTCGTCCTGGGGACCGTACAGCGGCTTCACCTTGGCGATGGCCCCCGGGTCCTCGATCCCGCCGCGGAACGCCACGTCGACCTCGCAGGGCTGCTTCGCGTCGTAGAGCCGGTCGATCGTCTCCTTGTCCAGGAGCCGGAGGGCCTTGCGTATCGAGCCCACCAGCGTCTGGGCCTTGCGCTCGTGGTCGGCCCTGGAGCACGCCAGCAGCACGTAGTTGGGCTGCAGCGTGTGGTAGGCCATCTCGGTGTGGAACTCCAAGAGGGTCTCGCTGGTCTCCGACGACAGGTGGTGCGCGCCCGGCGAGGGGTACACGTCGTGGTAGACCGTCCCCGAACGCAGTTCCGCGTACCCGGTGTGCAGGCCGAGGCGCCGGCCGATGATCGCGAGGAACGCCTCCATGTTGAGGCGGCCCCGCTCGACGGGCGCCGGGGTGCTCGTCGGCGTCGTGGGCAGCTCGTCCTCCGGCTCGACCGGAAGCCCGCGCAGCAGCAGGTAGCCGTCTTCGTTGCCGACCTGGTTGAAGGCGTCCAGCGTGTCGCTGACCTCGTACGGCAGCTCCTGTGCGAGCTTGTGCGCCGCGTCCAGGAAGCCGTACAGGTCCTGACGGGGCACGGCGGGAAGCCGCGACGTCAGCGACAGCAGAAGGTCCTGGTGCTCGGTCACGTCCAGAATGGCCATGCTAACTCTCCTCTTCCCTCTTCTTCGTCTGATGCGCGCGGGCGTACTGGAAGAGCAGCTCCGCACTGACTTCGGTGGCCAGCAGGCTGGTGATGCCGGCGTGGTCGTACACGGGCGACACCTCCATCACGTCGAATCCGACCGGGTTCAGCTCACCGACCGTGCGCAGCAGGGCGAGCACCTCCCGGCTGGTCGGGCCGCCCGGGGCCGGAGTGCCCGTGCCCGGGGCGAACGCGGGGTCGAAGACGTCGATGTCCACCGAGACGTACACCGGGCGGTCTCCGAGCCGTTCCTTGATCAGGTCCGCCGTGGCCTTCACGCCCAGCTCGGCGAACTCGTCCGCGGTGACGATGCGCACCCCGTGACCGCGTGCGTAGTCGAGGCTGTCGGGCTTGGGATTGTGCCCGCGGATGCCGAGCTGGATCATGGCGTCCGCCTGGATCAGCCCTTCGTCGATGCCGTGTCGGAACGGCGTCCCGTGGTGGAACTCCCCACCGATCATGGCGGGGTTGGTGTCCGAATGGGCGTCCAGGTGGAGCACGGCCACCGGTCCGTGGCGGCCGTGCACGGCGCGCAGCGCCGACAGCGTGAGCGAGTGGTCGCCGCCGAGCATGAGGAAGGCCGAGTTGTCCGCGAGCAGCGCGGACAGGCGCTCCTGCGCCGTCTGGATGGCGATGTGCTGGTTGAACGGCGTCAGGTCGATGTCACCGCCGTCGACCACCCTGATCAGGTCGAAGACGCCGGGGCCGCGGTCGATGCCGACGCCGTGGATGAGCCCGGATTCGGTGCGGATCTGCTGCGGGCCGAATCGCGCGCCGGGACGGTAGCTGGTGCCGCCGTCGTAGGGCGCTCCGATCACCACGACGTCGGCCCCCCGGGGCGCCGGATCGTGCGGAAGCCGCATGAACGTGGGGATCTGCGCGTACCGCGGCGAGACGCTCGAGTTGATCTGATCGCTCACGGTGCCGTCCTCCGGGTGTGGATGTGGATGCGTGCCGCCGCGCGCCGCGCCTTGTCGAGCGCGTCCTCGGCGGTGCTGCCGTGGGCGTACACGAAGCCGACGGAGGCCGAGTTGTCCAGCCTCTCGGCGACCAGGTCGCCCGGTTCGTGGTGGAGGCGGACCGACACACCGAGCCGTTCGGCCTCGTCGATGCCGTCGATGTGGGTGAACTCGCCGCTCTCCTCCGGGAACAGCACCACTACGGCGGCGCCCCCCGCCACCCCCTGACCCGGCTTTCCGTCCGGTACGTGCCCCAGACCGAGGGCCAGCAGCTTCGCGTCCAGATGGGGGTTGGTCCCGCAGACGTCGGTGACCATCGTGGAGATCATGTGGGCCGGCAGCCGCGGGTTCACCTCGACGACGCGCGGCCCGTCCTCGGTGAGCATCACCTCGGTGTGGGCCGGGCCCTGCCGGTAGTCGACGGCCCGCAGGGTCCGGTCCACGCAGGACCGGACCGCCTCCCAGACGTCGGGGTCGAGCGCGAGCGGGAAGGAGTGCGCCTCCTCCAGCATGGTCTGCTTGTGCAGGTACTTGGAGGTGGCCCCGAAGAAGTGCGTGACGCCGTCCACCGTCATCGACTCGACGCTGATCTCGGTGCCCCGCACGAACTCCTCGAGGAGCACGTAGCCGGGACGCGGCTGCCCCCTCAGGGACTGTCGGATGCCCGACAGCTCCCGCCACGCGTCGACCGCCTCCGCCCGGGTCTCGCACTTGCGGACCCCGTAGGAGATGGCCTCGGACGGCGGTTTCGCGATCAGCGGCAGCCCGACGTGGGCGATCGCCTCGTCCAGTTCATCGGCGCAGGTGACCAGCCGCCACCGCACATTGGCCGGGTCCTCGCCCAGCGCGGACCGCAGCAGGTGCTTGTGGTTCGCGGCGCGGACCGCCTCCAGCCCCTGGGAGGGCAGCCCCAGGGCCTCGGCCGCGCGGGCGGTCGCCTCCGTGTGGTAGTCGGAGAACGACAGCACCCCGTCCACCAGGGGCTTCCCGTCGTCGTCGGTGAGGACGTCGACCACGGCACGCCAGTCGTGCGTGTCGACGTGCAGCACGCGGTCGACCTTGCCCAGCGGATGCTCGGCCAACGGACCGCCGCCGGTGTACCACTCCTCGCCCTGCACCAGCAGCCACACCTCGCAGCCGAAGTCCCGCGCGCGGTGGATGCCGGAGTAGAACGCGTCGTGCAGCATCGACTCGACGACGGCGAGCCGCTTGCCCTGGAACCCCTCGTATGTGGTCATCGCCTGCCCTCGGCCACGATCTTCCCGATGATCTCCTCGACCACGATCTCGTCCGGGTCGACACCGCCCACCACGGTCAGGTCGAACAGTTCCTGGACGACCCGCGCCTTGACGGCGGCCACGTCGTCCTCCGCCGCGCCGGCCTGACGGATCAGCAGCGAGAAGGACGCGGTCGTCCCGGACCCCTCGTGCACACCCAGCTTGGGGCGGGCGACGGTCTCGGCGGGCAACAGGTCGGACATGGCGGCGCGCAGCACCCACTTGTCCCGCCCGTACCTGCGCTTCAGACCGGCCTCCAGGACGGTCAGCAGCTCCAGGACCTCGCGGTCCCAGTAGGGATGGGTGGACCAGTGGCCGGCCACCGTCGACAGCACCGGGCTCATCTCGTTCAGCCCGTCGAAGGTGTCCATGTCGAAGGCCACCACGGTGTCCAGGTTCGGCAGCCGGTCCTCCCGGTGCATGCCGCCCAGGGGGATGTCGGCCCCGTACCCGGTGAGGATGCGCCGCGGCGGACCGTCGATGCGGCGGTACAGCGCGGTGAGCGGCAGCAGGTACTCGATGACCGCGGGGTCGAGCGACTCGGCGGCGTACACGGTGTGCGGGAGCAGGGCCAGCAGATCCCGCGTGTCGACGGTGAACTCCCGATGCCGCGAGGCCAGGTGCTCCGCGACCACCCGGGCCTGCGGGAACTCGTCCGCGACGTCCGTGCCCATCGACAGGGTGTCCATCCCCGCGGTGGCCACGCTGGCGGACAGCGCGGCCACCGCGGAGGAGTCGATCCCGCCGGACAGGACCACGAGCGGCCTGCCACCGTCGGGAAGACGCCGGACCACGGCCCTCTCCAGCGCGGCGCGCACGTTGTTGAGGGCCTCGTTCTCCCCCGTCAGGAGCCGGTGCACGGGCGGCACCCAGGTGCGGTGCACCGTCGCGTCACCGGTGTCCACGCGGATGTCGAGCACCGCCCCGGCGGGAACCTGGTGGACCCCGGGAGTCCGCCGGACGCGGCGGGCCCCCGCGACCGGGGCGCCGCGGACCGCCGCCCCGGCCGCCGCCAGTCCCTTCACCTCGGTGGCGGCCAGGACGTGCCCCGGGTCGGGGCGTACGTACAGCGGGACCGAACCGGCGTGGTCCGTCGCCGCGAGTACGCGGGTGCCCGTCACCAGCAGGGCCGCGTACCGGCCGTTGATCAGCCGGAACGCGTGGAGGTCGTACTTCTCGAACAGACCGGAGACCCGCTCGGCGTCCGAGGCGTTCGCCGGTGAGTCCAGGGTGTCGTCGATCTCGTCACGGTTGTAGATCTCCCCGGCGAACAACACCAGGGTGTCCGCGTCGGAGGCGTGCGCACCGGACGGACCGGCATCGGGATGGACCAGGACTGCGTCCACGCTCAGCGTGCGCAGCCGCTCGGACAGCCGGGTGTGCCGGCCGCGCGTGGCGAACACCGCCGCGGGGATCGAGCCCCCGCCGGTGTGGGCGGAGGCCAGGAAGCCGAATGCTGCGGGAAGGTCGGTCTGCGTCATGTCAGATCTTCAGCGCTCCGAAGCCACCCGCGGTGAACTCGTAGTTCACCGGCACCTCGATCAGGTACGGGCGGCCCAGCTCGACACCCTTGCGCAGCGCGGCGAGCAGCTCCTCGCGCGTGGTCGCCCGGGCACCCTCGACGCCGTTGGCCGCGGCCAGCTGCACGAAGTCCACGCCGGTGAACTTGATCGCCGGGTCGTGGCTGCGGTGGTGACCGATGTTCTGGTACAGCTCGATCAGGCCGTTGGTGTCGTTGTTCACGACGACCGTGACGATCGGCAGGTTGAGCCGCGCGATGGTCTCCAGGTCGGCGCTGTTGGAGTGGAAACCGCCGTCGCCGGCGATCAGGAACGTCGGCTGGCCGGGGCGGGCCATCTGGGCGCCGATGGCGGCGGGGATGCCGTAGCCGAAGCTGGAGCAGCCGGCCGAGGTGAGGAAGCCGTACGGCTGGTCGGCGCGGGCGAAGAGCACACCGTAGTGACGGAAGAAGCCGATGTCCGAGACGATCGTGCCCTCGCCGTCCTCGGCGGTCTCGCCCATGACGGAGTTCATGCAGTCGATGACCTGGTGGACGCGCATGCCGTCGTCGTACGACTCGGGGTCGGACAGCAGCTCGGCGATCCGCTCCCGCACGGCCGAGATCTCGTGGCGGTCCTTCGCCTCGACGTCCGCGGTGCCGGCGTCCAGGTGGTTGACGAAGGCGAGCACGTCCGTGACGACGTCCACCGTCGGGCGGTAGATCCGCGGCACCGGGTTGGCGGTCGGGGAGACGCGGACGGTCTTCTTCTCGCCGCCACGCTCCCACATCGAGGGGCGCAGGTCCTCGGCGTAGTCGTAGCCCAGGGTGAGGATGACGTCGGCCGGGCCGAAGAGGGACTCCAGGGCCGGGAACGACAGGATGCCGTCCATGTAGCCGGTGACGGCGCCGTAGTTCAGCTCGTGCTTGTGCGGCAGGACGCCCTTGGCGATGTACGTCGTGATCACGGGGATGTTCAGGCGCTCGGCGAGCGCGCGGATCGCGGGGACCGCTCCGGCGCGGATCGCGGCGGCACCGACGACGAACACGGGGTTGGCGGCCTCGCGGACGAGGGCGACGGCCTGGTCCGCGCGCAGCTCCCAGCCGGGCTGGATCGCCGTGATCGGCTTCTCGGGGGTGAGCGCCGGACCGTGGTCCTTGTCGAGGTCGATGCCCTCGGAGGAACCCAGCAGGTCGACCGGGAGGCTGATGAAGGACGGGCCGACCGGCTCCGTCATCGCGGCCGAGACGGCCGAGTCGACGAGGTCGGTGATCTCGTGCGGGCGCTCCAGCTCGACGGCGTACTTCGAGATCGGCTCGGCGATCTTGACCAGGTCGAGGCACTGGTGCGTGTCGTTCGGGAAGATGTCGTGCGACTCCGACTGGGCCGCCATCGCGATGACCGGCGAGCGGTCGAGGGCGCTGGTCGCCATGCCGGTGGCCAGGTTGGTCATGCCGGGGCCCAGCGTGGCCCAGCACGCCTGCGGGCGGCCGGTGATGCGGGCCAGCACGTCGGCGGCGACGCCGGCGGTGAACTCGTGGCGGGTCAGGACGAACTCGATGCCGTCCTGCTCGTCGAACAGGATCGAGGCGGCTTCGCGGCCGACGACGCCGAACACCTTCTCTACTCCGTGCTCGCGCAGGCGCTTGAGCAGGGCGTGCGCGGTGGTCGGCTGCTCACTGGGGCCGGTGGATACACGGGACATGGAACGGTTCTCCTGTTCACGGGATGACGGGATCAGGACACACCCTGCGGCGGCGCTCTCTCGTGGTTCTCTCAAGCCGCTATCAGGGAGTGGGTCGAGAGCGGGCAGAGACCGACTCGACAGAGGATCGGCCCCGTGACCAGTCGAGTGGTGATCAACCAATGGCAGACGCCCGAGGACGCGCGTGAGGCCGGCTGGAACGCGCTCGTGGGGGCGGAGGACTTCTTCCTCAGCCCCGACTGGATGCGCGTCCTGCAGGATTCCGCCGGAGCGTGGATGGGCTATCTCACCGCCCGGACGGACGACGGGTTGCAGGCGGCCCTGCCGATGGTGCGGGCCACCCTCGACTCCCCGTGGTCGCTGGGCCGCACCGACCTGCTGGTCCGGCACTGCGCCGACGAAGGCATGGACGGCGCCGCGGAGGTCCTCGCCGGGTTCGGCGACATGGAGCGCCTCATGCCGTCGATGATGGGCGGCGGCCGGCACCTGGGCCGCACCCGCCTCATGCTGAGCCCCGGCGCCGGACCGGAGACGGCGCACCGGATCCTGGAGGAGGCCGAGCGCGTCGCGGCCGCCGAGGGGTGCCGATCGGTCTGCCTCCCGTACGTGGACGCGACCGACGGCGTCCAGCGCGCCGTGCTCCATGAGCGCGGCTACCTCGCCCACGAGTCCGGCCAGTTCGCCTCCCTCACCCTGCCCGGCGAGGGCTTCATGGACTACGCCCTGGCGCTCCCCGCCCGGCGCTCACGCCGCGTCCGCTCCGAGCGGCGCCACATCGAGGCCTCGGACGTACGGATCACCCTCGCCCCCCTCGACCCCGCCGACATCCCGCGGCTCGGCGCCCTGGAGACCCGGCTGTTCGCCAAGTACGGCATGACGAGCTGGGACCCCAAGCGCTCCGAGGCCGTCCTGACGGCCGCCGCCGAACGCCTCGGCGACCGCGCGCTCGTGGCGAAGGCCGTGCTCGACGGAAGCATCGTGGGCTTCGGCCTGGTCCTCGCCCACGGCGACAGCTGGTTCGCCCACCGCGCCGGCTTCGACTACGAGGCCGTGGGCAAGCTGCCGCTGTACTACGAGCTGCTCTATTACACGCTCGCCGACCACGCCCCGCGACACGGCGTCAAGACGGTCCACTACGGCATCGGTTCCACGGACGCCAAGGTGTCCCGCGGGTGCTCCCTGTCCGCGCAATACCTGTACGTGAAGGAGATCGGCTGATGTCCGGCTGGAACGGAGCAGTCAAGAGCGTGGCGAACCCCGGCGGCTCGCCCGGGGGGACGCTGGCCATGGTGGCCTCGGCCGACGTCGACTCGCTCGACCCGGCCCGTACGTACTACGTGTGGTCGTGGCTGCTGCAGCGGACCATGCACCGCACGCTCATGGCCTTCGGCACCGACCCGGCCACCCCCACGGTGGTGCCGGACCTGGCGACCGGTCCCGGCGAGGTCTCGGACTCCGGCCTGACGTGGACGTACCGGATACGCGACGGCGTCAGGTTCGAGACCGGCGAGGTGATCCGCGCCCAGGACGTCGCCCACGCCGTGGAACGGATCTTCGCGCAGGACGTCCTCCCCGGCGGTCCCACCTACCTGCTCGACCTGCTCGACCACGGCGACTACCGGGGTCCCTACGGCGGGCAGCGCTGCCGGGCCGTCGAATGCCCCGACGACCACACCCTCCGCTTCCGCCTCAAGCGGCCCTTCGCGGACTTCGACTTCCTGATGGCGCAGCCCAACACGGCCCCCGTCGCCGCCCACCACGACACCCGCGAGGACTACGAGAAGGCACCGGTGTGCTCCGGGCCGTACCGCATCGGCAGCTACCGCGCGGGACACTCCCTCCACCTCGTCCGCAACCCGATGTGGGACCGCGCCACCGACCCCCTCCGCTCCGCCCTGCCGGACGACATGACCGTCACCTTCGGCGTGGACGTCAACGAGCTGGACCGCCGCCTCATGGCCGGCGAGTTCCACATCGACGTCGAGGGCCGCGGCATCCAGCACTCGGCGCGCGACGTGATCCTCGCCGACCCCGCCCTGCGGGCCCGGTCCGACAACCCCGCCACCGGCTTCCTGCAGTACATCACCGTGCAGACGTGCGTGCCCCCCTTCGACAACGTCCACGCGCGACGCGCCGTGTTCTACGCGGCGGACAAGGCCGCGCTCCTGGAGGCACGGGGCGGTGACGGAGTCGGTGGATCGCTCGCCACCAGCCTGATCCCGCCCACCCTGCCGTCCCACACCGGCCATGACCGCTATCCCTCCGGCGCGGACCTCACCGGCGACCTGAAGGCCGCCCGCGCCGAACTGGAGGCCGCGGGTCTGCCCGACGGCTTCGAGACCAGGATCGCCACCCAGCCGGGCAAGTTCGAGCTGGTCGCGCGGACCCTCGCGGACGCCGTCGCCCGGGTCGGCATCCGCGTGCACGTCGAAGTCCTGGACACCGCCTCGTACTACCGTTCCGGCCTGGGTCACCCCGACACGGTGCGGGCGCTCGGCCTCGGCCTCGGAGTGTCCGACTGGGGAGCCGACTACCCCACCGAGTACGGCTTCCTGGCCCCGCTGGTCGACGGACGGCAGATCAAGCCCGGCGGCGGCAACTTCAACTTCGCGGAGCTCGACGACCCCGTCGTCCGGCGCCTCGTCGACGAGGCCCAGGCCCTCGACGACCCCGAGGCCCGGCAGCGGCTCTGGCAGCGGGTCGAGGAGACGGTCATGGAACGGGCCGTCATCCTCCCGATCGCCCACGACCGCACGCTGCACTACCGGCACCCCGACGTCACCGACGTGTACGTGCACCCCGCGTTCGGACTGTACGACATCCAGGCGATGGGGCTGGCTCGGTGACGGTCTTCCTCACCGCCGTCGACCCCGGCGACCGGGACGTCGTCGGTGACGTGTACGACCTGCGCCTGGCCGGCCACGCCGCCGACGTCCCCCACCTGCCCCGGCCCTGCCCCGCCGACCTGGAGGGCTCCCTCACCGTCGCACCTCCGGCCACCGAGATCGAGGAGTGGGCGGCCTACAGCGCGGGCGGGCGGTGCGTCGCCTCCGTGCGCCTGGAGTTCCCGCTGGAGGAGAACTCCGACGCCGTCACCGCGAGCGTCCTCCTCGTGCATCCCGCCTTCCGCCGGCAGGGGGTGGGGAAGCGGATCACGGAATTCTCCCGGGACCGCGCCGCCCGCCGCCGCCGCTCACGCGTCCTGCTGGTCGCGGACGCCGGACCGGGAGACCCCGCGGCGACCCCCGGGCACCGCTTCGCCGCCCGGCTGAGGGCCCGAGCCCTGGTGCGCTACGAACACCTCCGGCTCCATGCGGACGACGCGCCCCGCCCCACCC
The DNA here is from genome assembly GCF_000716445.1 of Streptomyces wedmorensis. GTDB lineage: Bacteria > Actinomycetota > Actinomycetes > Streptomycetales > Streptomycetaceae > Streptomyces > Streptomyces wedmorensis. The sequence continues at coordinate 190,846 of NZ_JNWK01000005.1, read as the reverse complement.
CGCCCCCGGAATCCCTGCGACTGCGCTTCTGGGGATCGACGGTTCCCGAGGAACTGGTCACGCAGGCCGCCCGGCTGGAGGCCACCCTCTCCGCCGACGCCCCCGCCGGACAGGCCTCCTGGGAACCCCAGCCGAACGCGGTGTCCCGGATCCGTGACTTCGAGCGCATGCGCATCGCCCGCGGCCGGCGCGCCTACCAGTGCGGCGTCGTCGACGTCCGCACGGGGCGGATGGCCGCCTGGACGGCGCTGTCCATGACGCGGGCCAACCCGGACAACGCCCTCCAGGCCGTCACCGTGGTCGACCCCGCCTACCGGGGGCAGGGTCTGGGACTGCTGGTGAAGGCGCACAACCTGGCCGCGTGCCGGGCCGCCGAGCCGCGGCTCACCGTCGTGGACACCTGGAACGCGTCGGACAACACGCACATGATCCGCATCAACACCGGCTTCGGGTTCACCCGCGCCGGCACCCGCAGCATGTGGGAACTGAGCGCCCGCCGTTCGCCGGCGCGCACGGGGAGCGACCTGCCGCGTCCCCTGACATCCGGCCTGTCCTGACGCGCGGTCACCGACCGATGTCGCCGGACGCACGAGCCGTCCGCACCATCCGCACAACGAGAGAGGCGCTGGGAACACCCGTGGCACTGAACGCTGAAGCACGCGGCACCGTGAACCCGTCCGACCACCGGGGCGGGACGCTCCGGTACGTCCGCACCGACGACTTCGACTCCCTCGACCCCGCCGACACGTACTACGCGTACACCTGGAACTTCATCCGGCTCATCGGGCGGCCGCTCGTCGGCTACACGACCGACGCGGAGGGCGCCCCGAGCCTCGTACCGGACCTGGCGGAGGCACTCGGCCAGGCATCCGAGGACTCGCGCACCTGGACCTACCGGCTGCGCGAGGGAGTCCGGTTCGAGGACGGCACGCCCGTCACGTCCCGGGACGTGAAGTACGCGGTGCTGCGGGCCGCGTACCCCGAAGAGGTCTACGACGCGGCGGTCACCCGCGGCGGCCCCGCGTACTTCCGCCAGTACCTCACGGGCCCGGAGGGCATCGAGACCCCGGACGACCGCACCCTCGTCTTCCGCCTGCGCCGGCCCTTCGCGGCCTTCGACTACCTCGCCGCGCTGCCCACCACCATCCCGGTGCCGCGCGACCACGACACCTTCCCCGAGTACCACCGCCGCCCGCTGTCCTCGGGCCCGTACCGCATCGACACCTACGCGCCGGGCGCCGAACTCACGCTCGACCGCAACCCGCACTGGGCGGCCGAGACCGATCCCGTACGGACGGCCCGGCCGGACCGGATCACGGTCCGGCTCGGCGTGAGCGGTCCGGAGGTCGACCGCATCCTGGTCGCCGGCGAGGCGGACATCGACCTCGCCGGCGTCGGGGTGCAGCCCGAGACCCAGGAGCGGCTGCTGGCCGATCCGGAACTCCGGCAGCACGTGGACAATCCGCGCACGGGATTCGTCTGGCTCTACTGCCTCAACCAGAACGTCGGCCCGTTGACGAGCCTGCACGCCCGGCGCGCCGTGCAGTACGCCACCGACAAGGCGGCGATGCTCGCCGCCTACGGGGGCGACCCCGCCGGCGAGATCGCCACCACCCTGCTGCCCGCGTCCGTGGTGGGGTACGACCCCTTCGACCGCTACCCGGTCGGCCCGGAGGGCACCGGCGACCTGGAGGCGGCCCGCCGCGAGCTCGCCCTGGCCGGCCTCCCGGACGGCTTCACCACCAGGATCGCCGCCCGGGAGGACCGCAGGAAGGAGTGGAACGCCGCGCTCGCCCTCTCCCGCGGACTGGCGCGCGTCGGCATCCAGGCCGAGGTGGTTCCGTTCACCTCCGGTGACTACTTCACCAAGGCGGCAGGCGTTCCCGCGTACGTGCGGGAGCACGGGATCGGGATCGTGATGTTCGGCTGGGCCGCCGACTTCCCCGACGGCTACGGCTTCCTCCAGCAGATCGCCGACTCGCGGGCGATCAAGGAGACGGGGAACCAGAACCTCGGAGAGCTGGCCTCACCGCAGATCGACGCCCTCCTCGACACCGGGGCGGCGACGCGCGACGACAAGGAGCGCGCCCGGATCTGGGCCGCAGTGGACCGCGCCGCCATGGACGAGGCCGTCATGTGCCCCTACATGTACGTGAAGTCGGTCGTGTTCAGGGGCCCGCGGGCGGCCAACGTCACGATGTCCCCGGCCTACGGGATGTACGACTACGCGGTGCTGTCGGTCGCCGACGAGGACCCCAGCGCCGGCTGAGGACCCACGCGAACGCCCCACGGACACGCGCGGTCGCGGTCCGTGGGGCGGGGCGGCGGTCCGCCCGACGAGTGCGCTCCCCCCGCTCTCCCCCCCCGCTACCCCTCTTGCCGGGAGACGTGGTCGGCGCTGTACGTGCGCCCCTTCCACGCCGCGCCCCGGCCCCGGTAGTGCTGCACGGCGGAGTCCACGGTCATCAGCAGGTAGAGGACGGCGGTGAAGGGCAGGAGCGGGGCGAGCCATGGCGGCTGCCGGTAGTAGCGGAGCATCGGGAGGTACGTCCCCGCCATCACCGCCCACGCCGTGCCGCCGGCCCAGGCGGCCGCGCCGTCCCCGGCCGCCGCCCCCGCGAGCAGGGCCACCGGCGGCACCACGTAGACCACGACGAGCCCCGCCACCGTGCCCGCGAGGAGCAGCGGACTGTTCCGCAGCTGCGTGTACGCGCTCCGCGACACCATCCGCCACAGCTCGCCCAGCCCGGGGTACGGACGGACGCTGTCGACGTGGTCCGCGAGGCCCAGCCAGATCCTGCCGCCCGTGCGCCGTACCGCGCGCGCCAGCGACACGTCGTCGATCACCGCCCGCCGGATCGAATCCGGAACGGCCGCCGCGACCGCGGTCTCCGTCCGCAGCAGCACGCAGCCGCCCGCGGCCGCCGTCGCCAGCGGCCGGGCGCGGTTGATCCAGCGGAAGGGGTAGAGCTGGGCGAAGAAGTACACGAACGCCGGCACGACGAGGCGCTCCCACACGCTCACGACCTGGAGCCGGGCCATCTGCGACACCAGGTCCAGATCGTGCTCCACCGCCGCGGACACGAGCAGCCGCAGACTCCGCGGATCATGGGCGATGTCCGCGTCCGTCAGGAGCAGGAACTCCGGCGCGGGCTCACGCGCGCGTGCCAGGGCCATGCCGTGCCGCAGCGCCCACAGCTTCCCGGTCCACCCGGGCTCCGGCTCCCCGGGGGAGACGACCGTGAGGGGAAGCCCGCCGAGCCGGCCGGCCAGCTCGCCCGCGAGACGCCCCGTGCCGTCCGTACTCCCGTCGTCGACGAGGAAGACCTCGGCCCGGCCCGGATAGTCCTGCGCGAGCAGCGACGGCAGGCTCAGCGGCAGCACCGCCGCCTCGTCCCGCGCCGGGACCACGACCGCCACCCGCGGCCACCGCTCCGGCGGCCCGGCGCCGGGGGAGTCGTCCGCGTCCCGGCGCCGGGCGGACGCAGGCTCCCGTCCGCCCGCCGCCGGAAGCGGCGGAGCCGTCGGGGGAAGCCGCCCGCCCGTCGCCGCAAGCCGCGCGGCCGCGGGGGGAAGCCGTTGGTCCGTGCGCCAGAAGAAGCCCTGGCCCAGCAGCAGCCAGACCCAGACGGCGAGGGAGCCGATCGCGAACCAGGCGAGGGTGCTCATTCGCGGCAGTCTGCCCCAGATCGAGGGGTGGAAGGTGCTCATCGGCTAGGGTGACCGGGTGAAGATCGCGCTCATGGACTCCGGAATCGGCCTGCTCCCGGCGGCGACCGCGGTACGCAGACTCCGGCCGGACGCGGATCTGCTCCTCTCCAACGACCCCGACGGCATGCCGTGGGGCCCGCGTACGCCCGAGGACCTCACGGAGCGCGCGCTCGCCGTCGCCCTCGCCGCCGCCGAGCACCGGCCGCAGGCGCTGATCGTGGCCTGCAACACCGCCACCGTGCACGCCCTGCCCGCCCTGCGTGCCGCCCTCGAACCCCACATCCCGGTCATCGGCACCGTCCCCGCGATCAAGCCCGCGGCCACCGGCGGCGGCAAGGTCGCCATCTGGGCCACCCCGGCCACCACCGGCAGCGCCTACCAGCGCGGACTGATCCGAGACTTCGCCGACGGCGCCGACGTCACCGAGGTGCCCTGCCCCGGCCTCGCCGACGCCGTGGAGCACGCCGACCAGGACGCCGTGGACCGCGCCGTCGCCGCCGCCGCCGACCTCACCCCCACCGACGTCCGCGCCGTCGTCCTCGGCTGCACCCACTACGAACTGGTCGAGGAGCACGTCCTCGCCGCCCTGGCGGCCCGCCGCCTGCCCGGACTGCCGCCGCTCGTCTTCCACGGCTCCGCCGACGCCGTCGCCGCCCAGGCGCTGCGCCGCATCGGCGCCGAGCCCGCACCCGACGCGGACCCCACCGGCACCCTCTCCGTCCTGCTCAGCGGCCGGCCCGGACAGCTCCCCGCCACCGCCCTCACCTACGCCGAGGGCCGACTCCTCGCCGCGACCGCCCCCGCTCACTGAGCGTGAGCGGACGACCCCGCTCCGACGCGCTGTGTCCGGCGAAGCTGGGTACTCTCCCTGTATGAGGGAGCACCACCGGCCCCGGCAGGCCGACGACGGGTCGCCCGTCGTCTGGACCGGCCGCGCCACCAACCGACTCCAGTGGCTCGCGGCCGCGGGCGGCGCCGCCTGCATGGCCCTCGGCATCACCCTGGCCGTCGAATCGCCCTGGACCTCCGGCGTCGCGCCGCTCCTCATGGCGGTGATCGGCTGCGTCGCGGCCGGGCTGCTCGTCCTCTTCGGCACCCTCGCCTTCGTCCACGTGGCCGTGAAGGTCGACGACCTCGCCATGGAGGTCCGCTGCGGGCACATCGGCCTGCCGCGCCGGCGCATCCCCCTGTCCCACATCGTCGGCGCCGACTTCGCCCCGAGCGTCACCCCGCGCCAGTGGGGCGGCTGGGGCTACCGCTGGCGCCCCGAGAAGGGCACGGCCGTCGTCGTCCGACGCGGCGAGGGCCTGGTCGTGCGCCTCGGCGACGGACGCACCTTCACCGTCACCGTCGACGACGCCGAATCCGCGGTCCGTGTCATCCGCGGCCACCTCCACCAGCCGACCCCGCCGACCCCGCCCGCCCCCACCGGCGTCTGAGGCCCCGCGCGGGACCGGGCGACCGACTCCGCCGCAGGTCGGACCAGGCGCCTGACGGACAGGGACGACCCGTAGACTCCGCAAGGTGAGCACCACCATCACCCCCGTCGACGCGTCCGGAGCCGACACCGCACCCACGCCGGGATCCCGGCTGCGGCGGTTCGCGCGACCCGGAGCGGCCCTGCTGTCCGGGCTGCTGCTCTTCCTGAGCTTCCCGCCGCGCCCCCTGTGGTGGCTCGCGCTGCCCGCCTTCGCCCTGCTCGGCTGGGCCCTGCGCGGCCGCAGGCCGCGCGCCGGCTTCGGCCTCGGGTACCTCGCGGGCCTCGGCTTCCTGCTTCCGCTCCTCGTCTGGACCGGCGAGGAGGTGGGCCCCGGCCCGTGGCTCGCGCTCGCCGCCGTCGAGGCGCTCTTCGTGGCCGCCGCGGGGCTCGGCATCGCGGTCGTCTCCCGGCTTCCCTGGTGGCCGTTCTTCGCCGCCGGGGTGTGGATCCTCGCGGAGGGGGCACGCGCGCGCGTGCCGTTCGGCGGCTTCCCCTGGGGGAAGATCGCCTTCGGGCAGGCGGACGGCGTCTTCCTGCCGCTCGCCGCCGTCGGCGGCACACCGGTGCTCGGCTTCGCCGTCGCCCTCTGCGGCTTCGGCCTGTACGAGGCGTTCCGCCGGGTCCGCGCCTACCGTGCCACCGGAACCGTCCCGCGGGGCCCGCTCGCCGCCGCCGCGCTCTCCGTGCTCCTGCCGGTCACCGGCGCGCTCGCCGCCCTGCCGCTCGTCGACGACTCCGCCGAGGACGGCACCGCCACCGTCGCCGCGGTCCAGGGCAACGTGCCCCGGCTCGGCCTCGACTTCAACGCGCAGCGCCGCGCCGTCCTCGACAACCACGTCGCCCGCACCCGCGAGCTCGCCGAGGACGTGAAGGCGGGCCGCGAGCCCCAGCCCGACTTCGTGCTGTGGCCGGAGAACTCCTCCGACATCGACCCGTACGCGAACGCCGACGCGGCCGACGTCATCGACGGCGCCGTCCGGGCCATCGGCGTGCCCACCGTGATCGGCGCCGTCGTCGCGCCCGAGACCGGAAAGCTCCGCAACACCCTCATCGAGTGGGACCCCGACCGCGGACCGGTCGCGACGTACGACAAGCGGCACGTCCAGCCGTTCGGCGAGTACATCCCGATGCGGTCGATCGTCCGGATCTTCAACAGCAACGTCGACCGGGTGAGCCGCGACTTCGGCCCCGGCACGAAGGTCGGCGTCTTCGACCTCGCCGGCACCAGGGTCGGCCTCGCCACCTGCTACGAGGCCGCCTTCGACTGGGCGGTGCGCGACACCGTCACCCACGGCGCACAGCTCATCTCCGTGCCCAGCAACAACGCCACCTTCGGCCGCAGCGAGATGACCTACCAGCAGCTCGCGATGTCCAGGGTGCGGGCCGTCGAGCACAGCCGGTCGGTGGTCGTGCCCGTCACCAGCGGGGTCAGCGCGGTCATCCGCCCCGACGGCGAGATCGTCGCGCAGACGAAGATGTTCACCCCGGACGTCCTGGTCGAGAAGGTGCCGCTGCGCTCCTCGCTCACCCCGGCGACCCGGATGGGCACCCTGCCCGAGGCCCTGCTCGCGGCCCTGGCGGCCGCCGGTCTCGGCTGGTCGGCGTTCCGCTCGGTGCGGGCCCGGCGCACCCCGGCGGAGTGACCCGGGGCGGGGGCCGGGTCCGCCGGCCCCCGGCCGTAGATGATCTAGGGTCGGTCCATGGCTACCCCTGACTTCATCCGTGCCCTGCGCGAGACCGCCGGTCACCAGCTCCTCTTCCTGCCCGGGGTGAGCGCCGTCGTGTTCGACGACCGGGGCCGGGTGCTGCTCGGCCGGCGGGCCGACAGCGGCCTCTGGGCGATCATCGGAGGCATCGTCGACCCGGGTGAGCAGCCCGCCGACTGCGCGGTCCGCGAGGTGTACGAGGAGACGGCGGTGCGCTGCGAGGTCGAGCGGATCGTGCTGGTCGAGACCCTCCGCAAGCCGGTCGTGTACCCGAACGGCGACGTGTGTCAGTTCATGGACGTCTCCTTCCGCTGCCGGGCCGTCGGCGGCGAGGCACGGGTCAACGACGACGAGTCCACCGAGGTCGGCTGGTTCGAGGTGGACGACCTGCCGGAGATGAAGCGCTTCTCCTACCTCCGGATCGAGAAGGCGCTCGCCGACGAGCCCACATGGTTCCGCACCACAGCGTCCGGCTGAACTATGGGCTCGACGCACATCGGTGGGGGAGTGGGCCCTTCGTAGGGTGCGGAGCATGAGCGCACCCCTCACTGCCCTCGGTCCCGACTCCGCCGAGCCGCTGCCCCGCGCGGCCGGGCTCGCCCTCGACCTCACCGGCCGCACCGCGCTCGTCACCGGCGCGGCCGGCGGCATCGGGCGCGCCTGCGCCCTGCGACTCGCCGCCGCCGGCGCCCGGGTCAGGGCCGTCGACCGGGCCGCCGAAGGCCTGGAGACCCTGGCAGGCGAGGCCGCCGCGCTCCGGGGAGACCTCGAACCCCGGCTGCTCGACCTCACCGACCTGGACGCCGCCGAGGCGTCCGCCGCCGGCGCCGACATCCTCGTGAACAACGCGGGACTGCAGTTCGTCCGCCCCATCGAGGAGTTCCCGCCGGACGTCTTCCACACGGTGCTCACGGTGATGCTCGAAGCGCCGTTCCGGCTCATCAGGGGCGCGCTGCCGCACATGTACGGCCAGGGCTGGGGCCGCGTCGTCAACATCTCCTCGGTCCACGGGCTGCGCGCCTCCGCCTTCAAGTCCGCCTACGTGGCCGCCAAGCACGGCCTGGAGGGCCTCTCCAAGACCGCCGCGCTCGAAGGCGCGCCGCACGGGGTCACCTCCAACTGCGTCAGCCCCGGCTACGTCCGCACCCCGCTCGTCGAACGGCAGATCGCCGACCAGGCCGCCGCCCACGGCATCCCGCCCGAGCGGGTGCTCTCCGAGGTCCTGCTCAAGGACGCCGCCCTCAAGCGCCTCATCGAACCGGACGAGGTCGCCGAGGCCGTCCTCTACCTCTGCACCCCGCAGGCCTCGTTCATCACCGGCACCTCCCTCACCCTCGACGGCGGATGGACCGCCCACTGAGCGCGGCCCCGTGAAGGTCGTCCACAGGGGTGGTGCGACCACAGGTACGGCAGGTATCCCTGTGTCCATGTCCCACGAACACGTCTCCTACCTGGAACTCCTCGCCCGAGGAGCCGCGACGGAGGCCTACGACCGGCCGGTGCTGCTCGCCCGCGCGAGCGGCGCGGGCCCCGAGGCGCTGGCCGGACTCGAAGAGGCCAAACAGCTCGCCCTGCGCGTCCGGGCCGAGCTGGAGGGGCGGCGGCGGCGCGAGGCGGAACTGTCCGCGCTCTTCGCCACCGCCCACGACCTCGCGGGACTCCGCGACCTCGACGCGGTGCTGCGCGCCATCGTGCAGCGCGCCCGCTCGCTCCTCGGCACCGAGGTCGCCTACCTGAGCCTCAACGACCCGGCCGCCGGCGACACGTACATGAGGGTCACCGAGGGCTCGGTCTCCGCCCGGTTCCAGCAGGTCCGGCTCGGCATGGGCGAGGGGCTCGGCGGCCTCGTCGCCCAGACCGCCCGCCCGTACGTCACCGACGACTACTTCCGGGACCCGCGCTTCCAGCACACCCGCACCATCGACGCGGCGGTGCGCGACGAGGGCCTCGTCGCCATCCTCGGCGTCCCGCTCAGCCTCGGCAGCCAGGTCATCGGCGTCCTGTTCGCCGCCGACCGCAGGGCCAGGGTCTTCGAACGCGAACAGGTCGCGCTGCTCGCCTCGTTCGCCGCGCACGCCGCCGTCGCCATCGACACGGCCAACCTCCTCGCCGAGACCCGCACCGCGCTCGCGGAGCTGGAACGGGCCAACGACATCATCCGGGAGCACAGCGCCGTCATAGAACGGGCCTCCGAGGTGCACGACCGCCTCTCCGAACTGGTCCTCCACGGCGGCGGCGTCCACGACGTGGCCGACGCCGTCTCCGAGGTCCTCGGCGGCACCGTGGAGTTCACCGAGACGCACGCCGGCTCGGCCCGCCGCGCCGACGGCCACGCCGTCCGCGACGGCGACGACTGGGTGGCCGCCGTCTCCGCCGGAGGCGAGACCCTGGGCGCCCTCGTCCTCCACGGGCAGCCCGAGCTCGACCCGGTCGACCAGCGCACCCTGGAGCGCGCCGCCCTGGTCACCTCCCTGCTGCTGCTCGCCCGCCGCTCGGCCGGCGAGGCCGAGCAGCGGGTACGCGGCGAACTCCTCGACGACCTCCTCGACGCCCCCGACCGCGACCGCCGCCTCCTGCGCGAGCGCGCCGCCCGGCTCCGTACCGACGGCGAGGCGCCGCACGTCGTGCTCGCCGCGCGCATCGACCGGGCCGGAGGCGACCCCGACGGCGACGGAGGCCGTCGCGAGAGCGCCGACCGCCAGCGCCTGTGGTCGGCCGCCTCGCACCTGGCCGCCACCCGCCACGGACTCGCCTCCGCACGCGACGGCGGTACGGTCCTGCTGCTGCCGCTCGGTCCCGGCGAGAGCGCCGCCGACCTGGCCCGGCAGACCGCGAGGAACCTCGGCGGCACCCTGCGCGAGCCGGTCACCGTCGGCGCCTCCGCCCCGGTGCGCGCGTTCCTCGACCGACCCGACCGGGTGGCCGTGGCGTACCAGGAGGCCCGGCGCTGCCTCGACGCGCTGGTCCTGCTCCACCGCTCGGGCCAGGGCGCGGCCGCCGAGGACCTCGGCTTCCTGGGCCTCCTGCTCGCCGACAGCCGTGACATCGACGGCTTCGTCGACCGGACCGTCGGCCAGGTCGTCGCGTACGACCTGCGCCGCGGGACCGACCTGGTCCGCACCCTCGAGGCGTACTTCGCCAGCGGCATGAGCCCCGCCCGCACCAAGGACGAGCTGCACGTGCACGTCAACACGGTGGCCCAGCGCCTGGAGCGGGTGGGCCGGCTCCTCGGCCCGGACTGGCAGTCCCCGGCCCGCGCCCTGGAGATCCAGCTTGCGCTGCGCCTGCACGCGATGTCGGCCGCGGTCGCCGGAAGGTGACGAGGACGTCCCCGTGCCCCGCTCCTCGTGAGCGGGGCACGGGGACGCGGTGGACGTCAGGCGTCGGCGCGGACGCGGGAGTGCGGCACGGCGTCCTCGGCGATCTCGCCGAGGTCCCGGTCCCGGGTCTCGCGGGCGCAGGCGACGGCGACGACGGTGAGCAGCGCGGCGGCGATCACGTACAGGGCGATCGGCGTCGAACCGCCGTAGTCGGCGAGGAGCGCGGTCGCGATGAGCGGGGCGGGGGCGCCGGCGGCCACGGAGGAGAACTGGGCTCCGATGGAGGCGCCGGAGTAGCGCATCCGGGTCGCGAACATCTCCGAGAAGAAGGCCGCCTGCGGCGCGTACATCGCCCCGTGCAGGACCAGGCCGACCGTGACGGCGAGCAGCAGCGAGCCGAAGCCGCCCCGGTCGATCAGGGCGAAGAACGGGAACATCCAGGCACCGACGCCGACCGCGCCGATCAGGTACACGGGCCGGCGGCCGATCCGGTCCGACAGCGCGCCCCAGGCGGGGATCACGGCGAAGTGGACGGCCGAGGCGACGAGGACGGCGTTCAGGGCGGTCTGCTTGGTCAGGCCGACCTCGGTGGTCGCGTACACGAGGATGAACGCGGTGATCACGTAGTACGAGATGTTCTCCGCCATCCGCGCGCCCATCGCGATCAGCACGTCCCGCCAGTGGTGCTTCAGGACGGCGACCAGCGGCATCTTCTCGACCTGCCCGGCGGTCGCCTTGCGCTCCTCGGCGGCGGCGAGCGCCGCCTTGAACACCGGCGACTCGTCGACCGAGAGGCGGATCCACAGGCCGACGATCACCAGGACGCCGGAGAGGAGGAACGGCACGCGCCAGCCCCACGAGGTGAACGCGGCGTCCGACAGGAGCGCGGTCAGCGCGGACAGCACGCCGGTCGCGAGCAACTGCCCCGCCGGCGCCCCGGTCTGCGGCCAGGAGGCCCAGAACCCGCGCCGCTTCGCGTCCCCGTGCTCGGACACCAGGAGGACGGCGCCGCCCCACTCGCCGCCGAGCGCGAACCCCTGGACGAGGCGCAGCACCGTGAGGAGGACCGGAGCCGCGGAGCCGACCGTGGCGTGCGTCGGCAGCAGGCCGATGGCGAAGGTCGCCCCGCCCATCAGGAGCAGGCTGAGCACCAGGAGCTTCTTGCGGCCGAGCCGGTCGCCGTAGTGGCCGAAGACGAGCGCTCCGAGCGGGCGGGCGGCGAAGCCGACGGCGTACGTCAGGAAGGACAGCAGCGTTCCGACCAGCGGATCGGACTCGGGGAAGAACAGCTTGTTGAACACCAGCGCGGCGGCCGACCCGTACAGGAAGAAGTCGTACCACTCGATGGTGGTCCCGATCAGGCTCGCGGCGACGATGCGCTTGAGGGAACCGGGCGGCGTGGGAGCGGTTGTTGCGGCGGCCATGAGCACCACTTCCGGGCGGGTTGCGGGGACGTTTGGGTGTCGCCACACCGTAGGAACGCGCTGGTCACCGGCGTATGTGGTGGGACCCCATAGTTCGGGGCCGTCGAGTGCGGCCGGCAGCCATGGCTGCCGGATCGCTTCCTGCCGGGCGCGGACCGGCCGGCCGTGTCACGGGGATGATCTACGGCCGCGGAAGTGTCGCGAGCGGAAATTGGCCGATCGCATTCGGCCCCCTATTCGCCGCGCATATCCAGTGCATCCGGTCGCGCATACGGCCGTGCACGAATCCGTGGGGAAATGAACTGCACCAAGTTGCCAGCACCCTGGCAGGATTCGGCCACATGGCATCGAAGCCGCAGGTCAACGGCGTCACCGATGGCTCGCGCAGCATCACCGGAAACGTATTCCGGTGACCCGCCGGGCAATCGACGGGTTGTGGACTGGCTATCGACGCGCATAGCTTTCCCTCGTCGCTCAGCCGGGCGACGGGCCGTGGGTCAAATTTTTCCGCAGAATGGCCCATTGGTTATATGCGGTCGGATTGGATGTGAATTCACATGAACAACTTCGACGGTGACATCTCGCTCATCGAGGAGATCGCGGAGCAGGACTTCGACGGCGTCGCCTACGGCGCGTGCTCGACCAACACGTTCTCGCTGTCCGACTTCCTCGGCAACCAGGGCGGCTGGTGCACGCTGACCAAGGAGTGCCAGCCCAACTGCAACTGAGCCCGAAGGGCTTGGCAGTGACCGGGGGCGGGGAGCGGCTCATGCTCCCCGCCCCCGGCGCAACGTGGCAATCTATCACCTTCCGCGCAGGGAGCCGGAGCATTGATCTCGCCCGCGAATCTTTACCCAGAACTCGACAGCGTCGAAATCCGCGAAACCATCGAGCCCCTCGGAGTTTTCGCGCCCGCCGTCCACGTCAAGCTCTCGGCTCCGTCCGACGTCGCTCCAGAGGTCCCCTCGCCGGCCGCGCTCGCCTGGTCGCTGGAGCCGGAGGAGTATCCGTTCCAGCGCGTGATCCGGCAGCTGGCACTGCCGACCGCCGGCGGGCTCCTCCCCGAGGACCTCACGGAGGCCGTCGCCGACCTGGACGCCTTCACGCTCCAGGTGCTCGGCCGGGCCGAGGCCCGGCTCCGCGACGTGGCGACCCGTACCTTGGTCGCGGCGGTCAACAAGGCCTCCACCGACGGGCTGCTGCGGGGAGCGACCCCGCAGGAGCGCTACCAGGACTTCGTCACCCGGGTGTGGAGAGACGCCCTGGAGCCCTTCCCGGTGCTCCGCTCCGCGGCCGGCCATGTGGTGCGCAACGCCCGCGAGGCCGCGCGCGAACTGGTCCGGCGCCTCCACGCCGACCGGGACGAGGTGTTCCGGTTCTCCGGCATCGCCCCCGGCGACCCGCTGCTGTCCATCGGCGGGGCCGACGGCGACTCGCACGCCCACGGCAGGGCGGTGAGCATCCTGACGTTCGCCTCGGGGGCCCGCCTGGTCCACAAGCCCCGGGACGTCTCCTGCGAGGCGGCCTTCGAGACCGTCGTCGAGCGCGTCAACGCGGAGGCCGACTGCGCACTGCCCGCCGCCCGCACCCTGGTGCGCGACGGGTACGGGTACGTCGAGTACGTCGAACAGGAGGACATCGGCGGATTCAGCGTGCCGTTCATGCGGGCCTGCGGCCAGTTGGCCGCCGTGTTCTACCTGCTGGACGCGCGGGACATGCACTTCGAGAACATCCTGCCCACCCGCCGGGGCCCGGTGGCCATCGACCTCGAGACGCTGCTGCACCCCTCCCGGGTGCACACCGGCCCCACCCCGGAGGCCGAGGGCAACGCGTACGACGAGATCGGCCGCAGCGTCTACGGCATCGGGATCCTCCCGTTGGTCCTGGCCGGCAAGAACGAGGACTCCGGCTACGTCGACCTCGGTTTCCTCGGCGGCGACAACCAGGGCGTCTCCCCCTTCAAGACCATGGTCTTCGAGCACCCCTTCACCGACCGGATCCGGGTGCACCTCCAGGCCCGCCCGTCCGAGCAGCGCTCCACCGTGGTCCGGGAGAGCACCGAACAGGAGATCCACGGGCTCGCCGGACAGATGGCCGACGGGTTCCGGCAGGTCTGCGAGGCGGTGATGCGCCGGCCCTCCTGGTGGACCACCCTGCTGGAGGAGCTCGCTCCGGCCATGCGCCTCCGCTACATCCACAACCCGACGTCGCAGTACGCGCAGATCCTGCGGATGGCGGCCTCCGCCGCCGCGATGGCCGACCCGGCCCTCGCCCAGGCCCTGCTCCACAGGATCGCCATCCCCTCCCGGTTCTCCGACCGCAGGCTGGTCGGCTCGGAACTGCGGCAGATGGCCGAACGCGACGTCCCCTACTTCACCGTGCCCGCCACCGGCACCACCGTCCACGACTGCGACGGCGAGGACACCGGCGTCCGGCTCGACCGCACCCCGCTCTCCCGGGCGCTGGCCAAGGCCGCGGCGCTCGACGAGCAGGCGGTCAGGCGGCAGCTACGGCTGCTCCACTCGGCCTTCTGCTCCCGCTTCCCCGACAACCACCTCTCCGGCGGGACCGCCTGGAACGGCCGGACCTCCACCGGAGACCGCACCGGCCTGGAGCGGCTCGCCCGGTCGCTGGCCGACGCCCTGACCGCGGGCAGCCTCCCCGACCAGTACGGTCATCTCCCCGCCACCTGGATCGGCCCGCTGGCCTCCGCGCAGGCCGCCCGGCCCTGGCCCTCCGGCGTCCTGGGGTACGACCTGTACACCGGACGCACCGGCCCCGCGCTGGCCCTGGCCGCGGCCGCGGCCCACTTCGGCGACGAACGCTACGAGCGGGTGGCACGCCAGGTCTTCGAGCGCAGCGCCGGCATCCTCACCGACGGCGTCTACGAGCTGCGCAGCATCCGGCAGAGCGGCGCCGGCGCCTACACCGGAACCACCGGCCTGCTGTTCGCCCTGTGCGAGGCCGGGCGAATCCTGCGGGAGCCGGGCTGGGTCAAGGCGGCACAGGACGCCGTGCCGCTGGTCGTGGAACAGATCGGCCCCGAGAACACCCCGGAGGTGATCTCCGGGATCTCCGGCATCGCCACGATGATCGCCTCGATCGGCGGCGACCACAGCCTCGACGCCCTGGACGGGCTCACCGGCCGGCTGCTGGCCCATGTGGAGGAACCGTCGGGCTCCTGGTGGGAGCAGTCGGGCTTCGCGCACGGCGTCGCGGGAGTCCTGCACGCCCTCGCCACGCTGCCCGACCACCCCGGACACCGCGTCGACGCCGCCATCGGCGTCCTGACGGACCGTCTGGAGTCCTTCTACGTGCCCCGGGAGCGGAACTGGTCCACCAACTCCGCCTTCCCGGGCCGGTTCTCGACCGGCTGGTGTCACGGCGCCGCCGGCATCGCCATGGCGCTGTCCGCCGTGACCGCCCGGACAGCGGACGAACGGGCCGCCGAGCGCCTGGAGGCGGCCCTCGACAACACCTTCCGGCAGGGCTTCGGACGCAACCTCACCTGGTGCCACGGCGACCTCGGCAACATCGACGTGGTCCGCCGGATCGCCGGCGACGACCAGGAGCTGTCGGAGCGGGCCGCCGCCGTCGAGGCGCGCCGGCTGGGACCTGACGTGGTCGCGGAGAAGCTCGCCGACACCGGCTCCCGCTACGCGCACACCGACAGCGCCATGGTGGGCTCCTCGGGTGTGCTGCTGCACCTGCTCGGCCGCCTCGACGACGCGCGGCCCCGGGTGTCGCCGATCTGGCACGGAGCCCTCTGATGGGCCACCGGGTTCCCTCCGTCACCCAGGTCACCCAGACGGAGTGCGGGCTGTGCTGCTGCGTCGCGGTGCTCGGGTACCACGGCCGCACCGAGGACTTCCGGACCGTGCGGGAGGACCTGGAGGCCGGCCGGGACGGACTCGGTGCCAAGCAGCTCGTGGACTTCCTGCGCTCGAGGGGCATGGAGGTCAAGGCGTTCCGGGCCCGGAGCGTGGAGGCACTGCGGGGCTTCACCGAGCCGGTGATCCTCTTCTGGGAGGACTACCACTTCCTGGTCCTGGAGCGCTTCGACGGCACGACGGCCTGGGTGATGGACCCGGCCGTGGGCCGCAAGCGCCTCACCCGCGACGAGCTGGAGGCCGGCTTCTCCCAGGTGGTCATCGCGGCCTCCCCCGGCCCGGACTTCACCCGGCAGTCCCTCCCCGCTTTCCGGCACTGGCGGTCGCTGCCGCTGGTCCCGGCCCGGGCGGGCCGCCGGATCGCGCTGGTCGCCCTGCTGTCGCTGGGCTCCTACGCGGCGGTGCTGGGCATACCGGCGCTGACCAAATGGGCCGTCGACCGGGACGACGCCTGGAGCGACCTGTCCCAGACGGGGCTGATAGCGGGGGCGGTGGCGGCGGCCGCGATCGGCTACCTGCTGCTGTGGATGCTGCGCACCGCCGCGCTGGCGGGGCTGATCGCCGTGACGGGCCATCACCTGATGAGCCATGTCTTCAGGAGACTGCTCTCCCTGCCGTACAAGTTCTTCGCCACCCGGCAGCCCGGCGAGCTGCTGTTCCGCCTGAACACCGTCAACAGCGTCCGGGACCTGCTCTCCTCGCGGATCGCCCAGGGCGTCCTGGACGTGGGGACCCTGGCCTGCATCGGCGTCTACCTGTTCGTCACCGAGTGGCGCATCGGCCTACTGGCGCTCGCGCTGTTCCTGCTGAACGCCGGCTTCCTGTGGCTGAGCCGGCACCGGGTGAAAGAGGTGACGGACACCGAGCTCGCGCTGCTCTCCCGCTCCCAGTCCACGCAGCTCGACGCCATCGTGTCCGTCCCCACCATCAAGATGGGCGGCTACGCCGGCCGGTTCGCCGACGAATGGGAGGCGACCTACGGCGCCTCGCTGGACGCGATGCGCACCCGGATGCGGATCCAGCAGGGCTGGATCTCCGGAATCGCCGCCACCACGCAGATGTTCGGCCCGCTGGCGCTGCTGCTCGCCGGCCTGCACTTCGTGTCGCGGGGGACGGTGACCATCGGCTCGGCCATCGCCGTGCAGGCCGTGGCGGGCACCTTCTTCGCCCTGAGCACGTCCGTCTTCCAGATGCTGACGGAGATCACGGAGACCTCCCGCTACGTGAGCCGGCTGAGCGACATCACGGCGCACGAGAGCGAGCCGGAGGGCGGGCCCCTCACGGAACTCCACGACACCTCGATACGGCTGAGGGAGGTGTCGTTCCGCTACACCCGGCACAGCAGGCCGGTGCTGGAGGACGTGTCGCTGGAGATCCCGGCCGGTGCGAAGGTGGCGTTCGTCGGCGCGTCGGGTTCGGGCAAGTCCACCGTCGGGCGCGTCGTCTGCGGGCTCCACCAGCCGACCGGAGGGGCGGTGGAGTTCTGCGGCCACCCCATGAGCGCCTACCGGACCGACTTCCTGCGCGGGCAGATCGGGTACGTCCCGCAGGAGGTGCACCTGCACAACCGCACCATCCTCGAGAACCTGACCCTGGGCCAGGACATCGACGAGGCCACCGTCCGGGAGTACTGCGCGGCCGTGGGGATCCTCGACTTCGTCGAGGAACTGCCGATGGGGCTGCGGACCCTGGTGTCCGAGATGGGCTCCAACTTCTCCGGCGGGCAACGGCAGCGGCTGGCCATCGTGCGGACACTGCTGCAGCGGCCGCGGGTCATCGTCCTGGACGAGGCGACCGCCTCGCTGGACACCGCCAACGAGCGGCGGGTCTCCCGGATCATCGCGGAGACCGGCGCCACGCAGATCGTCATCGCGCACCGGCTGGCGACGATCCAGGACGCGGACCTGATCCACGTACTGGACCGCGGCCGGATCGTGGAGCGGGGGACGCACGAGGAGTTGCTGGCCCTGGGCGGGGTGTACGCGGGGCTGTACGCGGAGCCGGTGGCCGGGGCCGTATGAGGGCCGGTGGGCATGGCATGACGGTCACGACTGTTCATGGACGAGAGGTGCTGTGATGATCGAGGTCGAGAACCTCACCAAACGGTACGGCGCGAAGGTCGCCGTGGACGGTCTGTCGTTCTCCGTGACGCCGGGGAAGGTCACCGGATTCCTCGGCCCCAACGGCGCCGGCAAGTCCACCACCCTGCGCATGATCCTCGGTCTGGACGAGCCCACCGCGGGCCGGGCCACCGTCCTCGGCGTCCCCTACCGGAGCCTGGCGCGCCCGCTGACCCGGGTGGGAGCGCTGCTCGACACCAGGGCCGTGCACCCGGGCCGCAGTGCCCGGAACCACCTGCGGGTGCTGGCAGCCTCCCACGGCCTGCCCGCCACCCGGGCGGACGAGGTACTGGACCGGGTCGGCCTGCTCGCGGTGGCCCGGCAGAGGGTGCGCGGGTTCTCCCTCGGCATGGGGCAGCGGCTCGGCGTCGCGGCGGCGCTGCTCGGCGACCCTGAGGTGCTGCTGTTCGACGAGCCGGTCAACGGGCTCGACCCCGAGGGTGTCCGGTGGATCCGGGAGCTGATGCGGGGGCTGGCCGCGGAGGGGCGGACGGTGCTGGTCTCCTCCCACCTGATGAACGAGATGGCGGTGACCGCAGACCATCTGGTGGTCGTCGCCCGGGGCCGGCTGCTCGCGGACACCCCCGTGGACGCGTTCATCGCCGCGAACTCGGACAGGACCGTGCTGGCCCGGGTGGCCGATCCGGAGGGGATGCGGCGGGCACTGCGGGAGCAGGGCATCGAGTCCGTGCGGCAGGACGACGCGACGCTGGCGGTGAGCGGGGTGTCCGTGGAGAAGGTGGGGCTCGTCGCGAGCGCGGAGAGTATCGCCGTCTTCGAGCTGACCGCTTCATCCGGTTCGCTGGAGGAGGCGTTTATGAAGCTGACCCAGGAACACGCTGAATACCGGGCTTCGACGGGAGGGTTCTGATGAGGCATGCCCTGGCCGCGGAATGGGTCAAGTTGACGACGCTGCGCTCTCCGAAATGGTCCCCGGCGGTTTATCTCGTCCTGATGATCGGACTGGCCTTCGTCTACGGGATGGTTCCCGGCGAGAAGCAGTTGACGGCGCCGGGGTTCGACCCGGTCGGGCTCGGCCTGTCGGCCGTACCGCTCGGGATGATCGTTCTGGTGATCATGGGGATTCTCGCGGTGACGGGCGAGTACGCGTCGGGGTCGATCAGGAGCAGTCTGCTGGCCGTCCCCGACCGGGCCCGGTTCTACTACGCCAAGGTGGGTCTTGTCAGCCTGGTCAGCGGGGTGCTGGCGGTGGTGGGCGTGGTGCCGGCCTTCCTGATCGTGCAGAGCGGCATCGGGGAGCACCGGGCGCCGGCGGGACTCGCCACGGCGGGGCATGTGGCGGGGGCGGTGCTCTACACGGCGCTGCTGGTGGCGTTCTCCATGGGAGTGGCGACGCTGCTGCGGTCGGGGGCGGCGGCGCTGTCCATTCTGCTTCCGCTGTTCTTCATGCTCTCCACGATCCTGAGCAACATACCGGGGGTCGGGGAGGTGGCACGGTTCCTGCCGGATGTGGCGGGGGGGATGGTGCTGCGCGGCTCAGGGGGCGACGAGGTGCTGGGAGCGTGGTCCGGTCTTGGCGTGCTCACCGTGTGGACGGTGGGGGCGGTGGCGCTCGGGCATTGGACGACCGTCCGGCGGGATGTCTGAGGGGTCGACGAACCTCGCACCCCGTGAATGGGCCCCCACGCGAATGCGTGGGGGCCCGGCGCGTTTTCCGGTGCATTTCAGCGTGTGCGTACAAGGGTGCCAGGTCTATGCGTTCGGCGAATTGGGGGCGGACAGACTTGGAGGCGTCCTCCGAAGACGGAGGGCATGCGTTCCGCATTTCGCAAGACGAGTTGCGGGCGCATGTCGGAAGAAATTCGAAAAGGAGAAGACCATGGAGAAGATTCAGGCCGACGTCCTCGGCGGCTACGACGAGTTCGAGCTCGTCGAGATGGGCGAGGCGGACGTGTACGGCGGTACCACCTGGAGCTGCGCCATCGTCACCGCCGTGGCGACCCTGGTGTCCGCCTCCGCCTGCCCGACCACCAAGTGCACCAGCCAGTGCTGAAGCCCTTGACGGCTCTGATACGCGCGGCCCGCTGAACCGGACCGCCGCGTCGGTCGCGACGGACGGGGTGGGGACGGGCCGGACCGAGGTCCGACTGCCCGCGCCGGGATTCCCGGTCTCCCGCCCCGTCCGACGCCCCGTCAACGCAAGCCCCTCTCCTTGCCCGATGTCCAACAACCCGGAGGTGCGGTAGCCATGGGCGCTCGCCCGGAATCACGTCGGACCGCGCGACGCGTGCCGGCCGTCACCCAGGTCGCCCAGACCGAGTGCGGTCTGTGCTGCTGCGTGTCCCTGCTCCGTTACTACGGGCGGGACGAAGGCATCTCCGAGGTCCGCGAGGACATGGACGCGGGACGGGACGGCCTGAGCGCCCGGCAGCTCGCGCGGTTCCTGGAGTCCCGCGGCATGCGCAGCCGGCTGCTGAGCGCCCGGAGCGTCGCAGCGCTCACCCGGTTCGACTCGCCCGTGATCCTCTTCTGGGACGATCACCACTTCGTGGTCCTGGAGAGCTTCGACGGCGATCAGGCCGTCGTCATGGACCCGGCCGTCGGCCGTCGCCGGATGACCTCGGACGAACTCGCCCGGCACTTCAGCGGCGTGGTCCTCACCGCCGAGCCCGGGCCCGCGTTCCGCCGGCTGCGCCGCCGGCCCTTCGCCGACTGGCGGACGATGCCCCTGCTGCCCGAGGGCGCGGGGCGCCGGATGGCCGGTGTGGGCGCGCTGTCGCTGGCCGCCTACGCCGCGGTGCTGGGGATCCCGCTGCTCACCGAATGGTCCGTGGACCGGTTCTCCGGCTGGACGGAGCTCGGCGACCACCTGTGGGTCATCGGCATGGTGGTCGGCGCCGCCGTCGGCTACTACCTGCTGCATCTCCTGAGGATCCTGCTGCTGTCCTCGCTGGTGTCGGTGCTCGGGCGGCATCTGATGGACCACGCCTTCACCCGGCTGCTGTTGCTGCCGTACCGGTTCTTCACCACCCGTCAGCCAGGCGAGCTGCTCTTCCGGCTCGGCAGCGTCAACGCCGTCCGCGACATGCTCTCCTCCCGGGTCGCCCAGGGCGTGCTGGACGTCGGCACCATGGTCTGCGTCAGCGGCTACCTGCTGCACGTGGAGTGGCGGCTCGGGCTGATGGCGCTCGCCCTGGTGCTGGGCAACGCCGGCTATCTGGCCGCCACCCGACTGCGGGTGCTCGAGGCGGTCGACATGGAGATCACCCACCTGGGCAGGAGCCAGTCGCTGCAGCTGGACGCCATCGTCTCCATCCCGACCATCAAGATGGGCGGCTACGCCGACCAGTACCTGGACACCTGGCGCGAGACCTACGCCGCCTCCCTCGACGCGATGAAAGCGCGGATGCGGCTGCAGCAGGGCCAGGTGACCGGTGTGGCGGCCACCATCCAGATGTTCGGGCCGCTGTTGCTGCTGCTCGCCAGCCTCTACTTCGTCGGCCGGGGAACCATCAGCATCGGCGGGGCGATCGCGGTGCAGACCGTCGCCGCCACCTACTTCGCGATCTCCACCTCGGTGTTCCAGGCGTACGCGGAGTTCACCGAGACCAGCCGCTACATGTCCCGCCTGAGCGACATCACCCGCACCGAGCCCGAGGGCCATGGCGGCGACCGCAAGGAGCTGGAGTCCGCCTCCGTCCAACTGGACCAGGTGTCCTTCCGCTACACCCGGCACAGCGAACCGGTGGTCCGCGACGTCACCATGGACATCCCGGCCGGCGCCCGGGTCGCCCTGGTCGGCGCCTCCGGGTCGGGCAAGAGCACCCTGGCCCGGATCGTCTGCGGCCTGCACGAACCCACCTCCGGCTCGGTCCGCTTCGGCGGCCGGGACGCCGGCGAGTACGACCGGGACTCCCTGCGCCGAGTGATCGGCTACATCCCGCAGGAGGTCCACCTGCACAACCGGTCGATCCTGGAGAACCTCACCCTGGGCCAGGACATCCCCGAGGAGACCGTCCGGGAGTTCTGCCGCGAGGCCGGCATCCTGGACTTCCTCGACGACCTGCCGATGGGTCTGCAGACCTTGGTCGCCGAGATGGGCTCCAACTTCTCCGGGGGGCAGCGGCAGCGGCTGGCGATCGTGCGCACCCTCCTGCAACGGCCGTCCATCCTCGTCATGGACGAGGCCACCGCCTCCCTGGACACGGTCAACGAACGCCGGGTGACCCGGCTGATCGAGGGAATCGGCGCCACCCAGATCGTCATCGCGCACCGCCTGTCGACGATCGAGTCCGCCGACCTCATCTACGTGTTCGACCAGGGCCGGATCGTCGAGCAGGGAACACATTCAGAACTCATGGACGGAGGCAGCGTGTACCGGGACCTGTACGCGGCGACAGCCGATGGGGCCGGCCGGACGGCCGAACTGCTGGTGGAAGGTGCCGGGGCATGAGCGAGAACATGGTGGCCATCGAGGCCTTCCTCCCCTTCTACTCCCATGTGGTCCCCCGGTCCGCGGTCGAGAAGGAGCTGCGCGAGCCGTTGCTGCGGGCTGCCGTCCCGGACCGCCGCGACAGCGTGCTGGACCAGGCCCACGAGGCCCTGCTGAAAACGGTGGAGACGCAGTCCTACCGGATGCTCATCGGCGAGTTCCACGCCTTCCGCGAGCAGCTGGGCCTACCGATGGAGTCCGGCGGCGACACCGCCCTGCGCCGCTTCACGGCCCGTCTGGAGGAGCCCGGCACCCCGGACGCCCTGCTGGAGAAGTACCCGGTGCTGCGGCTGCGACTGACCGCGATGCTGTCCCACTCCCTGGACGCCTACTGCGAGTTCCTCACCGCCTTCGCCGACGACCACCCGCTGCTGGCGGAGGCCGGACTGCTCGGCGAGCCGGGCGACGAGGGCCGGCTGCTGTCCGCGATCTCGCCCAGCGGCTCCGACCTGCACAACGACAGCCGTCAGGTACACATTCTCCACCTGGCCAACGGGACCGGACTGGTGTTCAAGCCGCGGCCGCTCACCGCGGACGACTTCGTCCGCGACCTGTACCGGGCGGTCGGCCCGTACCTGGAGCACCCGCTGTCCCGCTGCGTCCCCCGGTCGTTCACCGTGGGCACGCACGGCTGGCAGGAGTTCACCGTGCCGGCCGCCATGGAGCAGGCGGACCAGCCCGCCCGCTACTTCTACCGGATCGGCGCGCTGGCGGTGCTGTTCGGCTCCATCGGCGCCACCGACCTGCACGACGAGAACCTGCTGGCCTGCGGCGAACACCCGTGCGTCATCGACACCGAGACCATGCTCCGGCCGGACGCCGGGGTGGGCGACGAGTCGCTCCCCGACGCGCTGATGAACCACACCAAGCTGTCCGTCGCCTCCACGATGCTGGTGCCGATGGTGAACCCGACCTCGCCGGTCGACTTCATCATGGCGGGCGTCGGAGTGGCGGGCGACCAGCCGTCGTCCATGACCAGCGCCGTGATCCGCGACCCGGGAACGGACGCCATCTCGGTGTCACGGGAGCCCTTCAACTACCGGCAGGGCGACAACGTGCCCCGGCTGGGCGAGACGCACCTGATCGCCACCGACTGGTTCGACGCCATCCTGGCCGGCTGCCGTGCGGCCCTGACGGCTCTGCGGGACGGCGTCGTCACCCGCGTCCTGGAGGCCCACCCCGGGGTGCCGGTGCGGCTGCTGCTGCGCTCCACCATGATCTACGGTCGCTTCATCGACGCCTCCACCCACCCGAAGTACCTGGTGGACCCCAAGGAGGCCGAGCGGCTGTTCGGACTCCTGAAGATGCACCAGGACTACCTGTCCCCGGAGGCGGAGCGCTTCGCGGCGGAAGCGGAGCGCGCCTCGCTGCACGGCGGCAACGTGCCGTACTTCGTCACCCGGGGCGACTCCGACGCGCTCGGCACGGTCAACGGGTCGACACCCGGGGTGTATTCGGCGACCGCGCTGGACTTCGCCCGGCGCGGCGTCGCCCACAACGCGGCCCGCACCGACGCCTACCACCACTTCCTGCTCGAGGAGTGCTTCGGCGAGCTGTGCGGCGAGGACACGCCCGGCGGGCTCTCGGCCTCCGGGGTCTTCGGGGGGCACCTGCTGGCCGGGGCCCGTCCCGGCGCCTGGTGGCGGGCGATCGCCGGCCGGATCGCCGAGGTGCGGGTGCCGGTCACCGGTCCCGGCGGACAGGAGGAGTGCGGCTGGGTCGGCGGCATCGGCCCGGACCGCGACGCCTCCACCATCACCCCGGGCAACTTCGTCTCCTTCCACGACTCGGCCGGCGTGGTCTCCTTCCTCAACCGCGCCGCCGCCCGCGACGGGAGCCTGGCCGGCCCGGCCGGCAGCGCCGACCGGGGGCTCACCACCCTGCTCGCCGAGTACGGCGAGGCGCTGCTCCAGCGCCCCGAGTCGGTGTTCACCGGGGCCGCCTCGCTCCTGCTGGTCCGACCCGAGGACCCGGAGACCGCGTCCGCCCGGATGGCCGGCCTGCTCCAGGCCCTCCAGGACCGCGCGGCGGAAGGCGAGCTGGAGACCGACCTCTCCAACGGCCCGGCCGGGCTGCTGATGGTCCTGCTCGACCGTCTCCGCCGCGACGGCTCCTCCTTCCCCGCCGACGCCGCGACGGTCGAGCGGCTCACCGACCTGACCCTGTCCCACCTGGGCAGGGAGCGGGACACCCACTGGTCGGACCTGGCCCACGGCGAACTGGGACTGCGCTGGGCGGCCGCCCGGACCGGATCCGTTCTGGGACTGGAGCGCACCGCCAAGGAGGCGGCGGACTGGCTGATCGGCCGCTGGGAGCGGGACGGCGTCCCGGCGGAGCACGGCTGGTGCAAGGGCGCTGCCGGCCTCCTGCTCGCCGGCTCGGAGATCCTCGTCGCGGCGGGCCGGGAGGACTGGCTGACCGAGTCCCGGCTGGCCGATCTGGTCGGCCGGGCGACCGCCCTGGCGCCCGGCCGCGCGGTGGACCTCTCCGTCTGCCACGGCAGCAGCGGCGTCGTCCAGTGCCTGATCGGCGCGGGCCGCACCCTGGGACGCGCGGACCTGTTCGAGCGGGCCGCCGCCCATCAGACCGAGGTCCTCGGCCGGATCCGCGAGGACGGCTACTTCACCGGCGCGGCCGGCCGGACCTCACTGATCGGCTACATGCTCGGCTGGGCCGGCGTGGGCGACACCGACCTGATGGTCGACGCCCTGCTCAGCGGCGCGGACCCGGCCGGTCTGCGCCTCCCGCTGGAACTGTCCGCGCCTTCCCGGAGCTGACCGCCCGCCTGTCATCCGCTCCACCACTCGTCGAAAGGGCTGCCGGGATGCGGCACTCGATCCTCCTCCCCGTCAACGCCACCCGCCCCGAGCAGGTGATCCCCTTCGCCAATCTCGTCAAATGGGGTGGCGCGGCCCGACTGTGGCAGGGCCAGGGTCTCGTTCTGGACAGCCATCACATCGTGAGCTGGTTGGCCGGCTCCGGAATCAGGGTGCCCGCCGGGTTCGGGGTGTCGCTGATGCCCTACCGCTCGCCGTACAACGCGGCGATCGAGGCCCGGTCCGTGGCGCTGGCCACCGGGCACGAGGTGGTGGCCGGCTACGGTCCGGGCTCGCTCGCCGCGCAGACCTGCGCCATGGGACGGCCCTACCCAAGTCAGCTCACCGCCTGCCGGGAGTACGTCACCATCGTCCGGGACCTGCTGGACGGCGGGATCAGCGACCGCGAGGGGGAGATCTTCTCCGCCAAGGCGCAGCTCATGCCGTTCCACAAGCCGGAGGTGTCGCTGGGCCTCGGCGTCCTGCGGGAGCGGATGGCCGAACTCGCGGGAGAACTCGCGGATGTGGCCATCACCTGGATGGCCTCGGCGGCGTACCTGGAGAAGTTCCTGATCCCGGCTCTGCGGAGCGCGAAGGAGCGGCGTCCGGAGGAGCCGGTCAAGGTCACCGCCTACGTTCCGGTGGCACTGGCCGGCCCCGACCGGGACATGGCGAAACTGCTGCGGGCGACCTGCGGGGGGCACATCCAGTTCCCCCACTACCAGGCCGTCCTGCGGCGGGCCGGGATCAGGATCACCGGCGACGGCGGGCCCGACGACGTCCGCGCCCTGGTGGACGGCGGGATCTTCCTCTACGGGACGGCCGAGGAGATCCACCAGCGGCTGGACGCCTACCGGGCGCTCGGCGTGGACGAGGTGGTCCTCAACGTCACCGGGGTCGGCGCGGTGCACGGACCCCGCGCCGCCGCGTCCGACCTCTACGAGATCCTGAAGGCCGCACCGTGACCGGGCCGGTCACTGTCCGCCCGGGACGTCAGGAGCGACCGACCTCGTCGGCGGACGGTTGCCCGCTCCCGAGCTTCCGAGCCCGCTCCAGGTCACGGGCCAGATGTGCCCGGCGCCGCCCGTTCCTGCGGCGGCTGCGCCGGTCCTCGGCAGTGTCGTACATCAGCTGGGTGTGGAAATAGTTGACGTGCTCCAGGACGGCGAAGAGCGCGAAGAGCAGGCCCGGGATGCTCCCGGTCCCGGGGGAGTCGGCCACCGCGAGAACGGTGAGCGGCACGCCGAGCCCGAGCAGCACGAGGTTGACCACCCGAGCGGCGGCGAACACCGCAGCCCCGGGCAGCGGCGCGCCGCTGCCGGCGGACAGGGCACGGAGCTTGACCGTCCAGTACGCGGCGCCCTCCAGCAGGAGCAGCGTGACCAGTGCGAACCCGAAGAGGTTGGCGGCCGTCGCCGGCACGCCGACCACGCCGAACCAGATGGCCGTCTGCAACGGGACGTTGACCAGTTCCCCTACCGCGAGCGACCGAAGTCGCCGTCGGACCCGGGACCCGGCCGACCGGATGCCCGCCGTCACTGGCGCGCCATCTCGGCCACCAGGCGGTGCGCCCGCTCCGTGTCCCAGGTCAGCGCGGCGGCCCGGATGGCCTCGACGCCGGGAGGGACGTCCAGGCCCAGCTCGTCGGCGAAGACGGTCCGACATCGCTCGATCACGCCCAGCGCGCCGGCCACGTCGCCCTGCGCGCAGTAGGTGGCGGCGAGCAACTGCCACAGCCGCTGCCGGTAGGGGGCCTCGGCCAGCACGGTCTCGATGCGGTACGAGAGCATCTCGGTCCGATGGGTCAGCAGGCAGGCGGTGAAGAAGTCCTGACAGGCCTCGAAGCGGGTGTTGCTGAGGCCCACGGTATGCGCGTGGAACCACCGGGTGGCCGGGAGCCGTTGGCCGAACGGGCCGCGCCAGAGGGCGAGGGCCTCGTCCAGGTGGCTGACCGCGGCCCGGTGGTCGCCCGCGGCGAGCAGTTCCTTGCCCTTCCGGGCGAGCTTCAGGAAGCAGGACAGATCGAGTTCGTCCGCGTCGACGCTGAGGGCGTACCCGGTCTCCGCGCCGCGGCTGGTGGTCAGCCGCTTGCTCAGTCCCGGCAGCGCGGAGTCCAGGCCGCGGCGGAGCCCGGTGAGGTGGCTCCTGATGTTGGCCACCGCCGAGCTCGGCGGGTCGTCCCACAACAGCTCGGTCAGCTCGCCCATGCCGACGAACTGTCCCCGGCGCAGGAGCAGCGCGGTGAGCAGCGCGCGGCGGGCTGCCGACTGCGTCTCGGCACCGCCCGCGATCCTCACAGGTCCCAGCAGTCGGAAAAGCATCTGGCTCTGCCACCTCTCGTGTGAAGTGCTGAGGCAGGTACCGGCCCCGGGCCGCAGGGGCCGCCGGCGGCGGCATCGTGTCCCCCTCGCGTCGTGTGGTCAGCACCACACCTCCCTCACGACCGAATATGGCAGCGCCCAAGGCGGCGAGGAACAAGGCCTGTTGGCCAGATACGGCCAACCCGATGCAGGATCCGGCCTGATCGCTTCTGGGCCGGAGATCCTACTGCTGAGTCACCAGGGGCTCCTGGGGAAACCTTTACCCTTCGGGCACCTCCCTTCTACAATTCCTGCAGCACACGCCGGCCGGATCCTTCCCGACGTCCTCTCCCACGGGAGTGCCTCTTGCTCGTGCACCACATGGCGGTCCTTGGTCTCACTGCGGCGGAAGAGGAGCTCTACCGGCACCTGCTGCGCAACCCCGGAGTCGAACTCGACGAAGTGCACGTCCTGTTGAGGCAGGAACCCCTCTGCCTGGAAGCGGCGGTGCGTCGGCTGCGGGAACTGCACGTCATCCGCGAGGACGACGGCAAGGCGTGGCCGCACAAGCCGGACCTGGTGGTCAACCGGCTGGCCCAGCAGCGCCTGGAGGAGTTCTACAGCACCATCCGCACGCTGTCCGACCTGAAACCCATCGTGGACTCCCTGGCGCGTGACGCGCGCGACCAGGGTCCGAACTCCGAACACGCCCCGGTGGAACGGCTGATGGGGTTATCGGCCATCCGTGAACGTCTGGACGAACTGGCGTTCTTCGCCCGTGCGGAGGTTCTGGCCTCCGAGCCCTACGACGCGCTCACCCTGGAGAACATCAAGCACTCCCGCCCGCTCGACCTGCGCTGTCTGCGCCGTGGCGTCGTCCTGCGCAACCTGGTCCGCGCCTCCGCGGTGGCGGACGACACCACACGGGCCTACCTCCAGGAACTGACCGCCGCGGGGGCCCGGATCCGGGTGGTCGAGGACCTGAGCGAGCTGATGATCGTGTACGACCACCACACCGCGCTGGTGCCGGTGGACCCGAAGAACACCTCCAAGGGCGCCCTCTGCTCGAGCGAGGAGGGGATCGTCACCACCGTCGTCAACAATTTCGAGCGTCTGTGGGCGGGGGCCGAGGAGTTCACCGACCTGGTCGGGCAGGGGGACGACTCGTCGAGCGATCCCGAACTGACCGATCTGCAGGTACAGGTGCTGCGGGCGATGTGCACGGTCGGCAAGGACGAGACCGGCGCCCGTCAGGTGGGCACCGCACTGCGTACGTACCGCCGCCACATATCGGAGCTGATGCGGCTCCTCGGCGCGGAGAACCGCGCCCATGCGGCGTTGCTGGCCCGAGAACGAGGGTGGGTCTGACAGTCGGTGGATCTGACAGCCGGGGTGTGACCCGGCCGTCAGCCATCCCCGAATTCCCGGGCGTCCGCCCAAAGCCGCTCGAAGTGGTTGACGACCGTGCTCACCATGCCGGGTTCAGCCGTGACGAACGCGCCCTTGGTGATGTCCGAGGGCTCGACCGGCACCAGCGCGGTCCCGCCGTCGCACACGGCCATCGGGCTGTCCGATGAGGACAGCACCCGCACCCGGGCGCCCGCTTCGGCCAGCCGGCGCAGGTGGGCGACGGCCATCGGGTCGGCGAGCATGGACTGCCACACCAGGAGCCGCACGGTGACGCCGCGCGCCAGCATCCGCAGGCCCAGCGGCAGGGTCATCCGTAGGACGCGGGGGTCGACCTCCTCGCAGAGCCCGCCCGCCAGCACCTCGGAGCGGGTGCTCAGGGCGAGGGCCTCCACCCTCGCCCGCAACGCGGAGGGACCGGTGATCCGCTCCACCAGCCGGCTGTCCTGCGGAGGCGTGTCACCCTCCTCGGGCCGGCCGGCGGCGGCCGCCTCGTCCTCCAGGGAGCGCACCACCGTGTAGACCTGGGCAAGGCCGCGGGTGATGGTGTGCAGCTCGGCGAGCAGCCGCTCGGCCAGCAGGCCCACCACCGCCTGCGGCTCCTCCGGCCACAGCGCGCCGTCGCTCTCGACCACGGCGCCCAGGGCCTTCAGTCGCCCCACGGCAGCCGCGCCGGCCCCGGGCGGGTGCCAAGGCGCGGCGACGATCTCGGCGACGGCGCTGCCGGGATGCCTCAGCAGGTGGCGGTACGTCTGCTCCTCGGCCGGGGTGATTCCCAGGATCTGCATGCGGTGCATCGGCGGTGCTCCACGGTCGGTCGGTGACGAGGTACTGGAAAGGCGGCGGGCCGCGCGTCGTGCTCGGCACCCGGACCGCTGGACCCACCCCCCGTGGCGGGCTTGCCGCACAGGATCAGGTGCCCGGCTTCTCCTGCCAGCCGTTGACCCAACACGCGTTCAGGGGGTCGAGACAGCCGCCCGCCACGACGACGGCGTCACCGCCCGCCGGTGCGACACTCCCCGCGAGGGCGGTGAACGCCCCCGTCGTCGCCAGTGCGGTCAGCATCGCCGCCGCGATCCCTCGGGCAGCCTTGCTGGTGGCGGTACGCATCATGGTTCTTCCCCTCCCGGCGCCCGGCGCCGTTTCCTCAGAGGTGCCCGGGACGAGATCCCCGACCACATCAGAAGCATCGCAGCGAACCCCCTCCTCCACAGGACTCCCCGTTGGCATGCTCCTGCCTCCGCACCGTGCACGATCCTGCCACCGCCGACGGGCCGGGCTCGTGGACAAAGCGCCTTGGAGTCCTCAGGTGGCCCTTGCGGTCCTGCGGGTGGCCGCACTGATGGGCGCGGTGGCCTCGCTCGTCCTGTTCGCGCCGGGAGCCGCCGCGCCGGCCCAGGCCGCCCCCCGCGGGGTGCTCTCCGGCGGCGCCGCGTCCCAGGCGGTCGCGGCGGTCGACTCCGCGTGCCGGCAGATCGGCACCCCGTACTCCTGGGGCAACGACCAGGCCAGGGACGACAACGGCACCGTGATCCCGGACTGCTGAGTCTTCGGCACCACTTGCACGGCTTCCATTGTGTGGTTCGGTCACATGCCCCGTGCGTGCGCGTCCGCCTACCGTGTGCGGACCCGGTGCCGGGGCGGCCATCGGGTGGACGCGCCACGAGCGCACGAGCGGGAGGGGCCGGAACATGGCCGACAGACGGAGTCCTGGGGGCCGGTGGCGACTGCGCGCCGCCCGTGTGATCGCGGTGGCGGGGGTCGTCGCGGCCGCGTTGGTGACGCCACCGGCCGCCGCGAGCGGCGCGACGGCCGCCGCCCCGCCCCCGTACCTCACCCTGGAGGCGAGTTACGGGGCCGGGACCGTCACCAACGGCTGGGAGCGTGTCGAGCGCTATCTCGACACGACCACCGGCTTCCGTACCGAGGGCTTTGCGCCGGACGGCAGGGGTGACCAGGACGGCAAGCGGGTCACGTACTTCGGCGGTGTCTCCCGGCCTTCCTCGGGCCGGTTCCTGCTCTACTCGGCCCCCGGGTGGAACACCGGAAGCCGCACCACCCCCGTCCTCCTCGTCCACGGCGCCAACGACACCGCGGACCGCGCCTGGGCCAACCCCGGCGAATCCGGCGGCTACGGCTGCGGCGCGGCCTCCTGCCCGTCCACCGGGCTCATGCAGTACCTCTCCCAGCGCGGCCACCGCGTGTTCGCCGTCGGCTTCGCCCACAAGCAGGGCGACAACCTGATGCAGGCGCAGATCGTCGGCGACGCCATCGCCGCCGTCAAGGCGAAGCTCGGCGTCGACAAGGTGGACCTGGTCGGCTGGAGCAAGGGCGAGATGTCGACCCGCGCGTACGTGTCGTCGCTGAAGCCGAGCTGGGGACGGGCGTACGCCGGCGACGTGCGCCGGCTGATCACCGTCGGCGGCCCGAACGGCGGCTACGACTACCCGTACGCCCACGGCTGGGCCCACGACTTCTCCATCTGGCCCGCGTGCGGCGGCCAGGTCAACGCCCCCTCCCCGCACTCCCACATGACGTGCTACGGCACGTACACCGCACGCCCCGAGTTCTCCATGACCCCCTCCGGCGGCTACGACAACTACCCCGGACAGCGCCAGATGCTGGCCCGCTGGGACGGGGTGTACGGCGTCGACGGCGCCGCCCAGGACTGGTACACGACGTACTACGGCGGCCAGGGCTTCTACACCGCCGGCGGCGGCATCCAGGCCGCCATCGACGCCGGATCGCTGATCGCCCCCCTGCACGCCGCCGGGGTGCCGGCCTCCGTCACCACCTACCTCCTCGCCGGCGGCTCCGCCGACATCGTCGGCATCTTCAACGAGAACCGCGGACCCAGCGACGGAGTCGTCTTCATCTCCAGCGCGCTCGACACCACGGGCATCCCCACCGTCGGCGGCAAGGCCACCATCGCCGCCGCCAACCACCTCGAACTGGGCTGGCACGGCTCCGCCGCCGCCCAGGTCGCCACCTGGCTCTCCTGAAGGACCCGCAGATGACCACGCTCCACACCCGCCGCGTCGCCACCGGCCGGCTGACCCAGCAGATCACCGAAGCCAGGACCGAGGGCGAACCGGTCGTCTTCCTCCACGGCAACGTCTCCTCCTCCGCGTTCTGGCACACCACCCTGACCACGCTGCCGGACCCCTACCGCGCCCTCGCCGTCGACCTGCGCGGCTTCGGCGGCACCGACCCGCTCCCCGTCGACGCCACCCGCGGCCTGCGCGACTACGCCGACGACCTCGCCGACCTCCTCGCGGCGCTCGACATCGACCGGGCACACCTGGTCGGCTGGTCCATGGGGGGCGGCATCGCCCTGCAGTTCCTGCGCGACCACCCGGCCGCGGTGCGCTCCCTGACCCTGGTCAACCCGGTCTCCCCGTACGGCTTCGGCGGCACCCACGGGGCGGACGGCACCCTCAACTCCGAGGACGGCGCCGGATCCGGCGGCGGCACCGCCAACGCGGACTTCGTCCGGTTGCTCGCCGAGGGCGACCGCGGCGAGGACTCCCCGCTCTCGCCGCGCTCCGTCCTGGCGGCCTGCTACGTCAAACCGCCCCTGCGCCCCGAGCACGAGGACGCGTACGTCGACTCCATGCTCACCACACGCCTCGGCGACGACCACTATCCGGGCGACAGCACGCCGTCCACCGCCTGGCCCGGGATCGCGCCGGGCACCCGCGGCGTGCTCAACTGCCTCGCCCCGGTCCACTTCCGTGTCGACGACCTGCATCTGATCGACCCGAAGCCGCCCGTCCTGTGGATCCGGGGCGAGGACGACGTCATCGTCTCGGACACCTCCATGTTCGACCTGGCACACCTGGGCGCGCTCGGCGCGGTGCCGGGCTGGGACGGCACGCCGGCGCAGCCGATGCTGGCGCAGACGCGGCACGTCCTGGACCGCTACGCGGAGGCCGGCGGCACCGTACGGGAGGTCGCCGTGGCCGACGCCGGGCACGCCGTCCACCTCGAACGCCCCGAGGAGTTCGGCAAGGCACTCCTGGAGGTGCTGTCGGCATGACGGTGTGCCGCACCCGGCAGGGGGAGGTCCGCGGCCGGACCTCCCCCGACGGGGTGACGTCCTTCCTCGGCATCCCCTACGCCGCTCCGCCCTTCGGCGCCCTGCGGTTCCGTGAGCCCGCCCCGCCCGA
This sequence comes from Streptomyces wedmorensis, assembly GCF_000716445.1. Classification (GTDB taxonomy): domain Bacteria; phylum Actinomycetota; class Actinomycetes; order Streptomycetales; family Streptomycetaceae; genus Streptomyces; species Streptomyces wedmorensis. The sequence continues at coordinate 158,050 of NZ_JNWK01000005.1, read as the reverse complement.
GCCCTGGACGGGCGTGCGCGACGCCACCGCCCACGGACCTACGGCGCCGCACGCCCCCTACGCCCCGCCCTTCGACGCGCTCATCCCGGAGAACGACATCCCCGGCGAGGACTGCCTGAACCTCGACGTCCGGACCCCCGCCCCGGAGCCGGGCGCGGGCCTCCCCGTGATGGTCTGGCTGCACGGAGGGGCGTTCACCAACGGTTCGGGCTCGGCGTCCGGGTACGACGGAAGCGCCTTCGCCCGGGACGGCGTCGTCTGCGTCACGCCCAACTACCGCCTGGGAGCCGACGGCTTCCTGCACCTGCCCGACCGGCCCGACAACCGCGGCCTCCTCGACCAGATCGCGGCACTCCGCTGGGTCCGGGACAACATCGCCTCCTTCGGCGGCGACCCGGACCAGGTGACGGTCTTCGGCGAGTCGGCGGGCGCGATGAGCATCGGCGCGCTGCTGACCACCGAAGCGGCCCGCGGACTGTTCCGGCGCGCGATCCTGCAGAGCGGAGCCTGCCACCACCACCTGCGCCCGTCGTCGGCGCGACTGATCGCGGCGCGCCTCGCGGAGAAACTGGGCGTCGAACCGACCCCGAATGCCTTCGAAGCCGTCCCCTTGAAGGAACTCCTTCCGGCCCAGGCCGAGCTGCGGGCCGAGGTGGCTGCTGATCCGGACCCGGAGAGATGGGGCGAGGCCGTCCTCAACATGATGCCCTTCGAACCGGTCCAGCCGGGTCCTACCCTCCCCGGCCCGGACTGCGACGTCGACCTCCTCGTCGGCAGCAACCGCGAGGAGTACCGCCTGTTCCTGGTCCCGACGGGGCGACTCGACGTCTTTCCCGAATCCTCGCTCCACGCCATGACCGCGGGATACGGCCTCGACCCGGCCGAAGCCCTGCCCGTCTACCGGGCCGCCCGCCCCGGCGCCACGCCGGGCGAACTCCTCGACGCGGTGGCCACCGACTGGTTCTACCGGATCCCCGCCGTCCGCCTGGCCGAATCCGTCCCGGGCTCGTACCTCTACGAATTCGCCTGGCGCTCCCCCCGATTCGACGGCGCCCTCGGCGCCTGCCACGCCCTGGAGCTGCCCTTCGTCTTCGACCGCCTCCACGACCCGGCGTACGCACCGCTGCTCGGCGCCCACCCGCCCCAGGCACTCGCGGACGCGATGCACGGCGCCTGGGTCTCCTTCGCGACGACCGGCGACCCGGGTTGGCCCGCGTACGACGAGGACACCCGCGCGACGATGACCTTCACCACCACACCGACCGTGGTCGGCGACCCACGCGCCCGGGAACGACTCCTCTGGGAGGGCGTCCGCTGACCGCGGTCGTCATGCGCCGTCGGGCTCGGCCGTGTCCCCGGGCTCCACTTCCAGCCCGAACATCCCCGCGTAGACCTCCAGCCGCTCCCGCACCCAAGCGGGCGACTCCCCGACCGCCTCGGCGCGGACGGCGACCCGAGCCCGGCTCACCGTCCCGCCCAGCGCGGGCAGCATCCCGTCGAGTCGTTCGGAGAGGATCACCAGATCCTGCCAGCGGGGTACGACCTCGGGCACGTCGGCGATCGGTGGAGCTCCTCCTTCCAGGGCCAGGTAGGGCCTGATCCGCTCCCAGGTGCGACCGACCGGCTCGCCGAGGCGGCCCGCGACACTGACGAGGTCGAGCGGCACCAGCGGCGATCCGGCGGGGGAGACCCGATGGGCCGGGTCGACGGTCGCGGCGGTGTACGCGTCGGGCACGCCGGCGGGGAGGCCGGCCACGGCCTCGGCGTCGAGCGGCGGGACGAGGGCCCCGATCGCGCGCAGCGGTACGAGTGCGGCGTAGGCCTCCCGGACGCCCTGGCGGTGCTTGCTCGCGTAGACGACGAGCTTCTTCGGGGTGAGCGGGTCCCACCGGGGGGTCTCGCACCACTCGCCGTTGTCATCGTCGTCGTCGACCCCGTAGGTGAGCAGTGCCATCGTCTCGTCCGCCGACGGGCGGAACTTCCGCAGTTCCTTGGGGAGTTCCGCCGCCACGAGGTCCGGCCCGAGCTTCAGGCGCTCCGCCTCGCGGCCCGCCGTCTTCCACAGGTACGACAGCTTCTCGCGGAGCTCCTGGCTCGCGGTGAACAGGACGGCCGAAGTGGCGGGGACCGGGTAGTTCGCCGAGTCCCAGGAGGGATCCGGACCGGAGAACGCGAACCGGCTGGGGATCGGCAGTTCGTCCCAGGCCCGCAGCAGCGGCGCGGCATCCGGCAGGGACACCCCGACGGAGCGCAGTTCGTCGAGGGTCCAGGAGAGCTCCTCCCAACTGGTCGTGTGCGGCCGGACGTAGGCGAGGTCCCGGAGGGACACCCCTTGTTCGAGCCGGACGTCCACGTCGTGCAGCCAGCCGACGAGCTGCCCGGTCCCGAGTGACGGAACGACCGCCCGTCCCGCCGACCCCTTCGTGTACCGGCGGCGGTGGACCAGACCGAGTTCCCGCGCGTGGAGGGCGAGGACGCGCTCCGCCTTGTGCAGCGGGATCTCCCACTCGGCGGCGAGGTCGAGGGTGGCGGCCCACGGCAGCACCGCGCTTCCGTCGCCCTCGTCCACGACGTAGCGCCGCAGGAGGTGGAAGAGGTCGGACGGAACCGAGGCCCAGCGTTCCACGGACGCCGGATCGGGAACCGGGCGGAGCCAGCCGAAGAGGGCGACCCTCCACAGGGCTTCGCGAGTGGCGCAGCCCGCGTCGAGCGCCGCCGCCCGGAGGTCCCAGGGAGTGGTCGTCGGCCGCCAACTGTCCTCGTTCTCCCGGACGTACAGCAGCGACAGCTCGTCCCGGGTGCACACGTGGTCGCGGTGGTGATCGGGCACGGAGGGGACCGGGGCGTCCAGGAAGGGCGCGTACTTGGCGCACGTGCCGAGCAACTCGCCGAGCGGCGTGCGGTATTCGGCGGACGCGCGGACGACCCCGCTCAGGTCCCGCGGCGGGTGCCGATGGACGAACTCGTTCCTCTGGCGGTCCTTCCCGGCGTACGTGCCGCCGCCCCCGAAGCTGATCGCGAAGTTGGCGTAAGGGTCCCTCTCGGGTCCCAGGAGCCCGGAGACGACGTGCAGGTCGGTGTGGTCGGGCTTCCAGTCGAGGTCGCCGGCGCCGAAGACCGGTGGGGCGGCCAGACGCGGATGGGCGACGCGCAGGGAGCGGGCCGTGCGGAGCACCTCCGAGACCTCGATCCCCTGGCTGTAGGCGACCTTGACGGCGTTGCGCCAGTCCCCTTCGACGTCGTCGGCGATGTGCGACCAGCCCGGCTCCGGCACCGGATGCCCTTCGAGGGAGGACGGAGCCGCTTCGCGCTGCCTGCCGAGTCTGTGCCCGAGGGCGGCGGTCCGCCAGGGGCGGATGGCGTCGTGGAGCCGGCCGTCCTTGCCCGTGGGCGTGGACCGTCCCTCCACGTGCGTGTCCAGCCTGAACCAGCCGACCTCGTCGAGGTCGACCGTACGGCCGTACTCGGCCGCCACCCGCACGCCCTTGCCCCGCCACTCCTGCCACAGGATCCGGGCGATGGCGTGGTTGCGGGTCTCCATGGACCAGAGCCATGCGAGGGTCAGTCCTGGCCACCCGGGCAGCGCGCGAGCCCCCAGGCGGATCTGCTCGTGGGCCCACCGGATGTCGAAGTCCTCCAGCTTGTTGCGGTTGACGCTGAGTCTGCCCCGGTACTCGCCCGACAGGTTGAGGACGTGACCGACCGTGCCCTTGTCGGTGACGATGCCGTCGCAGACGATCGCACCCCTGCCCTTGACCCACCACAGGATGCCGGGCACCGCCTCCACGGCCGACTCCGCGGCGACCGTGAACTTCCCCTCGCCCGACTGGAGGACGCCGGCCTCCCAGGTGGCCCCCCGGCCGTCCTCGTCCCGTACGTCCAGGGTGAACTCGCTCACCAGGACCTGGGAACGCAGGGCCGACAGGCAGGAATCGCCCGTCAGACGGCGGTCGTCGCGCAGGTAGAGCCGTACGCGGGTGCCGCCGTCCGGGAGGACCGCGGTGCCCCGCTCGTCCACCTCGCGGACCCGGAACAGACTGCCGCTGACGGGGATCTCCACGCGCAGAGCCTTCTCGGCGGGCCTGCCGTCGGGGCCGACCGGGCGGGTGACGATGACCATCTCGTCGGCCAGCATGAAGTAGCTGAAGACGCCGATGCCGAAGCGGCTGTTGGGGTAGAGGCGCAGCGCCGTGTCCTGGCGGAGCCAGGCCGCCTGCTCGCGTCGGAACGCCTGGGACTGGTCGAAACGCCGGCCGGCCTGCGTGAAGGTGCTCCTGAGCTGCTTCTCGGTCATGCCGACGCCGTTGTCGAGGCATTCGACGTAGGGGCCGCGCTCGTCCCGGCCGGTCCGGATGCGGATCCCGCCCGCCCAGGGGCGGGGCTCCTTCCCGCAGCTCCGCAGGTAGCGGACGCGCATGTCCCGGTAGCGGCAGGCGTCCAGGGCGTTCTGGTACAGCTCCCGCAGGGCGAGCGTGGGCTTCCCGTCGTACAGCTCCTCGCCCATGAGCAGCCGGCGGATCTCCGTCTGGGCCAGGGTGAAGCGGGTGAGGGGCACGTCGTACGCGTCGAGGCCGCCCTGCTCGGCGGGACGCAGCCGGTGGACCGTGAGGCGGGTGGGCAGGCCGCTCAGCAGCGCGCCCTCGTCGGTGGGGAGCCCCTTGGCCGTCTCGGCCAGCGCGTGGACGAGTTCGTCGGCGTCCTCGACGGTCGCGGTGAGCGCCGCATGGATCGCGGGGTGCGGGCAGACGGCGTCGAGATGCAGGTACGCGGGGGCCTCGCCGGTCCGGTCGAGGTCCCACACGGCATCGCGGAGCACCGTGATCAGCTCGTCCGGCACCACCGGATCGGAGACCGCCAAGTGCTCGGCGACCACCTCCGGCATCCGCCGGGCGTCGAAGGCGAGGAGCCCCGCCAGCCGGAGCAGCGCCGCCAGCGGGCCGGTCCGCAGCCGCTGCGGGGTCTTGCGTACGACATGACGGTCGGGGAGCGGGTTCCGCCGGCCCTCCGGCGGCTCGCCGAGGGCGAGGCCCGTGGCGACCGTCCGCAGCGCGGCCGAGAGCCGGGCCGCTCGGCTGCTCGGCGCCGTGCCCTGACCGCGCGCCGGCTGATCCGTCCCTTCGAGGAGCCGGGTCACGAACCCGGCGGACCACACCTCGGACACGGCCTCCTCGTCGGTGGCGAACCGTTCGGCGATCCACCGGTGGACCAGCCACAGCACGACGGCATGGCGGTCGTCCGACGGGGCGGAGTCCCACCAGTACCAGTCCGTCAGCTTCTCGGTGATCTGGGGATGCTGCTCGGTGATCTGCTCGTAGTGCCGCCGCGGGTCGTCGGCGTCGGGGCGGCGGCGCACCGAACGCGGACGGATCCCGGCGGCCTGGCCCAGCCGGTCGGCCCAGGCCGCCTCGTGCAGCAGGACGCCGGCGATCAGCGCCGTGACCTCGAGGGCGGACAGCTCGGCGCCCTTGGGCAGCAGCGTCGGGAGCACGTCGCGCAGCACCCGTACGGGGAACTCGTCGTCGGCCCACGGGTCGCCGAGCCGCTCCTGCGCGTGGTGCACGTGCCGGGCCACGTCCGCGGCGAGGCCGGCCAGACAGTCCTGGAAGCCGGCGACCACCGCGTCGTCGGCGGCCGGCACGTGGTCCCAGAGCGCCGGTACGCGCACCGCGTCCTGCCACTCCTCCAGCAGGCGCCTGCCCCTGGCGACCTCCCACGACCGGGTCTCGGCCTCCCGGTCGGTGCCGTAGTGGATCAGGGCCCGTTGCGGTGGGGCCCCCGCGCGCCGGGCCAGGTTCCGCGTCTCACGGCGGGCCGCCTCGTACACCTGCTCCACCGTGGTGGCCTCGGTGAGCGGGCCGAGGGCCCTCGCGAGCGCGAGCGAGAAGAAGCTGCCCGCGTCCGTGGCGCCGCTCAGTTCGTTGGGCCCGCAGCCGGTCAGCACGGCGAAGCCGGAGCGGGGCGGCCCCGCGACGATGCGGCTCCCGAACGCGGCGGCTCCCGCGTCCTCGGCCGAGCGGCAGGCGTCGACGATCCACAGGACCGTGTCGGCGGCGCAGCCGGTCAGGTACCTGCTGATGTCGGCTTCGAGCAGGGACTCGCGCACGTGCGGCTGGTCCCACCCGCCGCGGCCCCGGCCCTCACCCGCACCGCCGTGCCGGTCCGGGCCGCCCCCCGCGTCACCGTGCCGGGACCGCCCGTCCGCCGTCCCGGCGCTCCCCGCGGGCGCCTGGGCGTCGGCGGGCACCAGGTAGTCGGTGTCCCCGACGCGCACGCCGTGCCCGGTGAAGTGGAGCAGCAGCGTGCCGCCGGGGGCCGCGCCGAGCGCCAGCGCGGTGATCCGTTCGGTGATCTCGTTGCGCGTGGGATCGCGCAGCGTCTCGACGGCGTAGTCGCTGCCCCGCAGCGCCGCTTCCATCGCCGCGAGGTCGGCGTCGACGGTGGCCCCCAGCGGGGGGAGGTGCCGCGCGACACCGGGGTTGTCCCGCACACCGATCAAGAGCGCCACACGACGTGCACCAGCCACACCCGACCCCCTCGGTATCCCCTCCGAAGAGCACATGATGGCATCCGGCCGGGGTGCCGCGTGGCGGATGGCGGACGCCGTCCGGGGGCATCCGAGAGCCGTCCGACGGTCTCCGGCGCGTGCGGCGCGCCCCGCGGCCCGGCAGGCCACGGGGCCTGCGGTGGGGCGGGGTTCAGCAGGCGGGGCGCCGGGCGTGCGCGGGGTCGAGGGCGTCGAGGACGAGGCGGGTGGCGACCGGGTCGTAGCTGATGCCCAGGTGCTCGGTGGAGTCGTCGGGGCAGAAGTCCTGGATGCGCTGGTCGGTGACGTTCGGGGCGGCGGCCAGGAAGGACGAGGTGTACGGGGTGACGACCTCGTCGTAGCGGGTGGCGATCAGCGTGTACGTGACGCGGGGTGGGGCTCGCCAGGGGAGTTGAGGGCGGTGACGAAGCCGGAGCCGGTGATCTGCCGGCTGCACGCCGTGCAGAGGAGGCCCAGGAACTCGTCGCCGAGCGGGACCACGCGGGTCATCGTTCCCAGGCCGAGGAGGCCGGTGCCGTGGTTGGTCGGGGAGAGCGCGACGAGCTTGTCGACCTTCGTGGTGCCGCCCAGGTTCTTCAGGTGGTGGCGGGGCGTCATGCCGCCCTGGGAGTGGCCGACGAGGTCGACCTTCGCCGCGCCCGTCGCGGCGCGGACGCGCTCGACGAACGCCGCCGGTTCGCGTGCCGAGTCGCGGATGTCGCCGAGGCCGGTGACCGGGCCGACGACCCCGCCGTAGTCGAGCGCGTAGACGCAGTGGCCCTGTCTCTTGAGCTCGGGCGCGAGGCCGGCCCAGTCGGCGTACCGGTTCTCGAACGTGCCGTGCACGAGGACGACGGGGCGGGGGTGGGCGGCGGTCGGACGACAGAACCGGTCGTCGGCCCCGCTCGGGACGGCCGTGGGGGGCGAGGACCGAGTAGCCGTATGCCGACGCGAAGGCGCGCTGGGGCGGGCCTGCGTGGTCCCCGGAGCCGAACAGCGCCGGAGCCGTGGCGACCGGCGCGGCGGCCGCCGCCGTGCCGGTGCCGGCGAGGGCGAGACCGGCGGCGACCGCCAGGCCCGCGACGGCCGAGGTGAAGCGGGTACTGAGGCTGCGCATGAGGTGGGTTCTCCGCTGTGCTCTCGTGGGGGCGCGGCGGCGCGTCCACCCCTTTCCGTCGAGGCGAAGACGCGGACGCTACCGGCGCGTGACGTCCCGGCCGGACTGGCGTCCTGAACCCGACGCGCACCAGGAGCCGCCGCCGCCCGCGCGGGGACCGCGCACGGCGGTGACAGGTTCCGGCGACGACGCCTCACGTGCCTGACACAACTCCGTGGGCGGGGTGAGACCCCTGGGGGTGCCACCCTCGGCTCGGCTCGGTTCGGTTCCGGGCTCAAGGCCCTTGTGCGGAGGGCCAACAAGGCCTCGAAGCGGAAGTCGGAGTCGCTGAGGCGGTCGCCGAACAGCGCGTCGAGACGGCGGAGCCGCTGCCGTGCGGTCTGGGGGTGGATGCCCAGGGCCTGTGCCACCTCCGGCGCCGTCCGGACCCAGGACGCCGGCAGGGCCTCCAGCGTCTCGGCGAGGCGGGTCGCCCGCCCCCGGGGCAGTCCGGCGAAGGCGGCGAGCACACGCCGGTCGAGGAGGCGTCCGATCGGCGCGCCCCGGAGCAGGTGGAGCTCCGCCAGTTCGTCCTCGGCGCGTACGAAGAGGCCGTGCTCGTCCTTCGCCCGGCGGTCGAGGGCGAGCCTGGCGCACTGCAGCGAGAGCCACGCCTCCCGGAGGCCGACGGCTGGGCCGAGCGCGGCGGCCCGGGCGTGGACGGCGAGCCGCAGCCGCTCCACGAGGCCGCTGGTGTCCGGCTCCGGGACGATCACCACGGCGTCGTTCCCCCGGTGCGACACGAGGAGGTCGTCGTCCGTTCCGGGGACGCCCGCCCGCCCGGCCGGACGAGGGCGACCGCGACGGTCCGCGGCAGCGCCCAACCCGCCGGCCCCGCGAGGGAGGTGAGCGCGGCGAGCGGGGGACGCCGGCCGCTCCACGGCGTTTCGAGCAGTCGCTCGACGAGCGCGCGGCGAGCCCGTTTCCGCTCGCCCTCGGAGCGCAGCTGCGCCGCGAGGAACCCTTTGACGGACTCGTTGGACAGCGCGTTGATGTGGACCAGCACGGCCTCGTGGAGGGGCAGGACGAGGTCGGGAGGCAGGGCCGCGGCGTGTACGAGTTCGGCGTACCGGCGGCCGCCCACGCGGGCGCCCACCCGGAACGCGGCCTGGAGTCCGCCGGTCGTACGGCCGTTGAGGAACTCGACGCGGCCCAGGTGCGCCGGAAGTGGCGGCTGTGGTGGTCCTGCGGGCTGTCGGGGCGCTCGGTGAGCTCGGCGAACTGGTGCATCGCCCGCCGGATCGACTCGGCAGGTCCCGGTCGACGGCGGAGTCGACGGGGCGGCGGTACACGGCGACCTCCGCGCGGATGGCGTCGACCATGTCGGTGGCGATCCCGTCGATCCGCGGCCGGATCAAGGCGGCCGGCTCCGCGGGGAGTTCGTACCACGGCTCACGGGCGAACGACTCGTGGGGTGACACCATCGCTGTGACTCCGTCTCGAGCGGCTCGGGCGGCTCGGGCGGGGCGTGCCCCGCCCGTCCGGCACGGGCGAGGCCAAGAGGTTACGCACCGGTAGCCTGCTTGTCTCCCCGGGTGTCCCCGTACGCCGGTGGACGCGGCACAGCCGTCCGATGCCCTGAGGGCCGATCGGGCCGGCCCTGATCCGCCGGACAGGCCCTAGGCGCGGAGCGGGGTGAGGTCGGGGCGCTTGGCGGTGCGGTCGTCGCCGGAGGAGTGGCCGCGCAGTCGGCGTCCGAGCCAGGGGCCCAGGAACTCGGCGGCCCAGCGCAGTTCGCCGGTGACGTCGCCGGGGCCGGGCGGGGTGGGCAGGGGGTGCGCCCAGGAGTCGTCGCTGTCGGGCAGGGCGAGGGTGTGGGCGACGGCGGCGGCGATGCGCTCGTGGCCGATCGGACTGGCGTGCAGCCGGTCCCGGCTCCACAGCCGGGGGTCGGTCACGACCTCGTGGTGACCGGTCTCCACGACGATCACGCCGTGCCGTCGCGCGGCCGCGCGGATGCGGTCGTTGAGGGCGGTGACGCGGTGGCGTACGGGCCTGGCCAGGGGCATGAGGCGGGTGACGTCGGGGAAGGTGAGGGTGGCGACGCGCGCTCCGCCGGCGGTGAGCGCCGCGAACATCGCCTCCAGGTGGCCGGCGACCTCGTCGGCGTCGAAGCGGGGCCGCAGCAGGTCGTTGACCCCGGCCACCACGGTCGCCAGGTCGGGTCGCAGCGCGAGCGCCGGCGCGAGCTGTTCGGCGTGGACCTGGCGTGCGACGCGACCCCGGACGGCCAGGTTGGCGTAGTGCAGACCGGGCTCGTGCCGTGCCAGGTGCTCGGCGAGGCGGTCGGCCCAGCCGCGCAGGCCCGTGGTGTCGTCGCCGTCGCCGACGCCCTCCGTCTGGCTGTCGCCGAGGGCCACGAAGCGCGCGAAGCGAACGGGTGTGGCGGTCATGGGCAGGGCCTCTTTCCTGGAGCCGTGCGGGCTTCCCGTCCCTTGAGGGTCGCATTCTTGATTAGTCGCGGAAGCGAGTATAGACACCTGGCCGGATTGCTCGTACCCTCCGATGCGTCTATTCAATTAATTGACTAGAGGTGTTCCCGTGCATCCCTTCCGCAAGGCCGTGGAGAACCGCGACGAGGCCGCGATCGAGGCCCTCCTCGCCGACGACGTCGTCTTCACCAGCCCCGTCGCCTTCAAGCCGTACCCCGGCAAGGCGATCACCGCGGCGATCCTCCGAGGCGTGATGCGCGTCTTCGAGGACTTCGCCTACGAGCGGGAGATCGCGAACCCGGACGGCCGCGACCACGCCTTCGTCTTCACGGCCACCGTGGACGGCAAGCGGATCCAGGGCTGCGACTTCCTCCACTTCGACGAGGACGGCAGGATCGACGACTTCACCGTCATGGTCCGGCCGCTCTCCGCCGCCCAGGCGCTCGCCGCGGCCATGGGGGCCCAGTTCGACCGGATCGCCCGCGAGGCCGCGGGTGCCGCGCAGGCGGCCGACACCCCCGCCGCCACGGAGGCGACCGACACCGCGGAGGCCGCCGGCGCGTGACCGACGTCGATGTCGTCGTGATCGGCGCCGGCAACGCCGGACTCACCGCCGCCGCCACGCTCCAGCGGGCCGGGATCCGCACCCTGCTCGTCGAGCGGCACAACGTGCCGGGCGGCTGCGCCACCTCCTTCCGGCGCGGCCGGTACGAGTTCGAGGTCGCCCTGCACCAGCTGTCCGGGGTCGGCCTGGAAGGCCAGGGTTCACCCTGCGGGGGCTCTCCGACAAGCCGGGCGTCTCCGACCGGATCGACTTCGTCCAGGAGGAGGACCTCTACCGGGCCGTCGTCCCCGGCCGCCACGACGTGACCGTCCCGGCGGACTGGGCCGGGGCCGCCGACGCGCTGGAGGAGGCGTTCCCAGCAACCGGGACCGCGTCGAGCGCTTCTTCCGGCTGCTGCGGGACGTCGCCTTCTGGCAGATCGCGGCGATGCGCGGGATGCCGGGCGACGACATCGCCCCGGTCCTCTTCCGGCAGGGCCTGCGCCCGCTCGGGGACGTCCTCGACGAGCACTTCGACGACCCGGGCCTCAAGTCGGTCCTCGCCACCTACTGGACGTACCTCGGACAACCGCCGTCCCGGCTCGCCTTCCAGGACCTGGCCATCACGCTCTTCGCCTACCTGGAGTTCAAGCCCTGGCACGTCAGGGGCGGTTCGCAGGCCATGTCCAGCGCGCTCCCCGACTCGTTCCTCGCCGCCGGCGGCGAGGTCCGCTTCCACACGGCGGTCACCGGGATCCTGACCGGACGCGGCCGGGTGCGCGGGGTCCGACTCGCCGACGGGCAGGTTGGCCGCACACCGCTGCGCACGCCTCCCGCTTCGTAACGCCTGGTGCACGTGTAGCAGGGGTGCCGACGAGGCGAGTCCGCACGGGATGATCTTGGTGAATCAGAGTGCTGCTCGGCGGGGCCATGATCATCTCCCTGTGCCACCCATGGGTCGCGGCCGGTGGCGCGCGGCCCCTGAGCGGTACAGGGAGACCGGGATTAGTCGATGCCGGCGCCTGTCTCCGGAGTCTTTCGGGCGTTGTTCCTGAGGTTGGCGAAGGGCAGAGCTCCTCCGTGGAGTTCTTTGAACTCGTCGATCAGGTCCTGCTCGGCCTCACCCGGGTCTTCCTCGGTCATCGGCCGCCAGGCGACGAGCAGTGCGTCCGAGTCGGCCAGCTGCCAGATGTAGCGTCCGCCCCAGTGGCCGGCCAGCAGACCGGTGCCGTGGCGGCGGTAGTCGGCAAGCCTCTGGTTCAGTCCGTCCTGACCCGCGGCCTTGCCGATGTACACGACCGTTGCTCCGTCCACCCAGGCATCGCCGAGCTTGTCGGCGGTCACGGACGGGTCGCGGCCCTTGAGGTGCCCGGCAGGGCTGGTGGGAAGGAACGACGGGGGCGAGGTGTCCGTGCGCATCACCACGTAGATTCCGTGCCCGGTGGGGACGTTGCTGCCGGGCAGTTCACGGAACGGTACGAAGCCGCGGAAGCCACGTGCGGTCAGGGTCCTCTGTGTCAACTCTGGTGTCGGGCTCATGCCGGGCATCGTGCCAGGCGCATCTGACAGTCCTCGGCGGTAGGCGTCGTACCGCAGCCGAGCGGGGGCAGGTCAACGACCTGCCCCCGCTCGGGCTTGGTGGGATTGGTATCTAGTGCTGGGCCTTCGGGTGTGAGTAGTCGGGGTACAGGAAATCCCGGCGAGAACGATTATGGTCCGGTCGGCGCGAGGGTGCTGACGCGGTTCTCGTACTCGCGGCGGGCCTTGCGCTGGGCCGGGACTGCGGGGAGACCCTGGCTGCCGTCGAGCGGCTGGCAGCGGGCGAGGAGCTGTCGGTGCACGGCCGGGACGGCGCTGACGCGCAGGGTGTAGCCCTGGCCGCGTCGTACGGCCACCCCTTGGTCGAGCGCGACACGCTCGGCAGGTTCCAAGTCGGCGGCCCGGAGGAAGTCGGCGACCTTGCCGGGCATGTCGAGGACGACCGACAGCTCCGGGACCGGGGCGTCCTCCTCGGTGGCGGTGTGGTCGGGCAGGAGATCGGCGACGGCGGTGCGGATGGCGCCGCGGCTGACGCCGTGGTCGCGGGCGAGGGCGGCGATGGAGAGGCCCTCCAGGTACGCGGTGCGCACGGCGTCGGTCCTGTCGGCCGGGACGGCCGGGCGGCGTCCGCCTTTGCTGCCCTTGGCCTCGGCGGCCCGCAGTCCGTCGTAGGTCAGCTCGCGCTGGAGGCCGCGCTGGAGTTCGCCGGCGGCGGCGAGGGTCTGCACCATGAACTTCACGGTGGACAGCAGTTCGCCGGTGCGGGGGTGGCGGGCGGTGAGGTCCAGGGCGGAGAACGCGCCGTCGTGGATGCGCAGCGCGACCTGGTCGCGGTGGAGGACGTCGAGCACGTCGAGGATGTGCCCGGTGCCGCGTACGAGGCGGAGCATCTCGGAGATGTGCACGGTGTCGCCCGGCCGGGCGTAGGCGAGCAGTTCGCCGAACTTCGGCCGCTCAAGGGGATGGAGGCGGCTGGAGGTGCCGGCCTGTTCCTCGAAGACGACCGGGCCTTCGATCCCGGCCTCGGCCAGGACGAGGTTTTGCCGGTCGGTCGACACCGGCACCCTCAAGTGGTCAACGCACCACCCACGGATGATCATGTGATCGTGGAGGCACGTCGTACGACTGCGGCGGGTTCTGCGGCGCTGTTAGCCTACGGTCCATGATCAAGGGCGGTTTAGCAGGCCGAATAGGCCGGATGGCGGGGGACAGTGGGCCGGAGCGCGTGCTGGTCGCCGCCAGTTTCGTCAACCGGGTCGGCAATGGTCTGTTCAACGCGGCGTCGGCGCTCTATTTCACCTTGGTCGTGGGCCTGCCTGCGGTGCAGGTCGGCGCCGCGCTCACCATCGCCGGAGTGATCGGCTTGTGCGCGGGGATACCTGGGGGTCATCTCGCTGACCGGCGCGGCGCACGCGTGATCATGATGCTGGCCCTCACGGTCCAGGCGGTATCAATGGCGGCACTCGTCCTCGTCGAGAGCTGGGCCGCGCTCACGATCATCGCGACGGTCGACCAGATCGCCGCGGCGGTCGGAGGGGCGGCGTGGGGGGCTCTGGTGGCCCGGGTCGGGGGTGAGCGACCGGCCATGTTCCGGGCGAAGCTGCGCACCTTCGTCAACCTGGGCGTCATCCTGGGAACGGTGGGTGCCGGGCTGGCGCTGGCCGCGGACACCCGTGGCGCCTATGTCACGCTGATTCTCGGCAACGCGGCGAGCTTCGCCCTGTGCGCGGTGCTTCTGCTTCTGCTGCCCCGCTATCCGGCGCTGCCAGCGCCGCCGCGGCAGAGGCGCTGGCTCGTCTTCGCGGACCGTCCGTTCCTGACGTTCACCGCCCTCTACGGGGCCATGGGACTGCAGTACCCGGTGGTCTCCCTGCTCCTGCCGATCTGGATCTCCGAGCACACCGAAACGCCGCGCTGGACGGTGGCCGCGCTGTTCGCAGTCAATTCCGCCTTCTGCGTACTGATGCAGACCAGGATCGGCTCCCGTATCGAGACCCCGTACGACGGCGGCAGGGCGTTTCGCACTGCGGGACTGCTCTTCCTCGTCAGCTGCCCGATGATGGCGCTGGCGGCGTACACCCCGGTCTGGGCGGCAGCAGGACTGGTCCTGGCCGCGATCTTCGTCCATAGCCTGGCAGAGGTCTGGGAGTCCTCGGCGTGTTTCGCCCTGGGTTTCGGTCTTGCCCCTGACCATGCCCAGGGCCAGTACCAAGGTGTCCTCGGCCTCGGCTTCAACGCGGGCCAGGCTCTTGCCCCCGCGATCCTCACCACGGTGGTGCTCGGCCTCGGCACGGCGGGCTGGCTGCTGCTGGCGTTGTTCTTCGCGATGCTGGGTGCTGCTGGCCCATCTCTTGCCCGCTGGGGCATGCGGACCCGGCCGCAGCCGGGCGTTGCTGCGGAAGCGACGAGCTGACCAGGGAGTAGGTGCCAGGAGCCTCCCGTGTGGCGTGGACCAGTGGGCATTCTCAGCGTTGGCGTTCCAGGGTGAGGATGGCTGCGGCGATGGTGGTCATGCGGTGGGGCTGCAGCGGGCTCTGCGGAGGATTCGCCAGGACTCGAGCCGCGCGATGCTGCGTTCGACCGGTGCCCGGGGCGAGGATCAGTGCGCCTTTTCCAACATCACGCCGAGGCGTGATGAAGGACGAGGACAGCCTGGACGATCGCGGTGATGCGGTTGGTGCCGCAACGGAGCTTTCGTAGGAGGCGCCAGCCCTTCAAGGTGGCCATGGCCTGCTCGCCGAGGATTCAGTGCCCACACTCCTTCAGCTGCCGATCGGAAAGGCAGTGACCGTCCGGACTGCGGCCGACCTGTTCCTCGACTCGCTCGGCAACCCGAACACCGTCCGGAACTACGGCATCGCCGTGGGGAAGACCGCCGAGCGACTCGGTGAGGGCCGGCCGCTGGCCTCGGTGGAGGACGCCGAGATCGGCGAGGCGCTGAAGCTGCTGTGGGGCCGCTCGGCGGTGAACACCTGGAACGCCCGACGCGGCGCCGTGCTGTCCTGGACGGGCTGGTGCTCCGAGCGCGGGTACGAGGGTCCGACGTCCCGGCCTGGGCGAAGCGGCTGGCGGTACCGGACTCCGAGACCCCGGCCCGCTCGAAGATGGCCGTCGACCGGCTGATCGCCCGCCGCGAGGTCCACCTGAGGGAGAAGACGCTGTGGCGGATGTTCTTCGAGACCTCGGGTCGGGCGGAGGAGATCCTGGGCGTGAACATCGAGGATCTGGACTTCGCCGGGCGCCTCTGCCCGGTCTAGGCGAAGGGCGCCCGGACCAAGACCCGCCGCCGGGGCCAGGCCCGCGAGGACTACGTGCTGGAGATCGTGTACCGGGACGCCGGCACCGCCCGGCTCCTGCCCCGCCTGCTGAGGGGCCGCACCCGCGGACCGGTGTTCGTCACCCACCGCCGCCCGGGGCCCGGCAAGGTCGTCAGCCCACGCGACGTCTGCCCGGACACCGGTTTCGCCCGGCTGTCGTACGGGCAGGCCCGGGCCCTGCTCGACGAGCACACGGCCGTACGCGGACCCGGGACAGGCTGGGATCTGCACGAGTACCGCCACTCCTCCCTGACCCACCTCGGTGAGCAGGGCGCCTCCTTGCTGATGCTGATGGCGAAGTCGAGGCACAAGAAGCCGGAGAACGTCCGCCGCTGCTTCAAGCCGTCCCCGGAAGCGATCGCCGAGCTCACCAGTCTGCTCGCCCCGGCAGGCACTGCGCGCTGAGCTGGCCCGGGGCGGCTCAGCCCACGCTGACCGCTGCTAGCCCTGGACAGGGGTCAATGAACCACCGTAGTCAGAGAAGTTGAGCGCGGTGTCGAGCTCGTCGGCCTGGTAGGGCATCGTGGGAAAGCTCGCGATGGTCAAGTTGTAGAACTGGGGCCCTGCGGGAACCCGCACCTGAAACTTGAGGATGCAGTATCCGCCCCTGATGTAGCCATTCTCGATCCGCCCGACACCAAGGGTCTTGCCCTGTTCGTCGCTCACCTTGACCGGCTGACCGACGGCAACCCAGGAGTACCCCGGGGAATCGCCACACGATGCCCCCTGGGTATCGCCGTACAACCCCTTGTGGAGGGATGTCTCGATCTCGCCCCGGACCTGGCGAGGTGCGTGGGATGTGGACGAGCCGTTCCTCTCGACGCTGCTGCTGGTGCAAGCGGACGTCGATATCAGAACAGCGGTGAGACCGAAGAGTGTTGCTCCTGCCGGTCTGTTCATGGAAGGCCCTTCTTGGGTTCTGCTCTGCGGCAGGCGGAGCATACAGGCGGGCGCGATCGCTACCGTCAGTCACTGCACCGTTGGCCCTCGCGCTGAATCCAGCCTCGACCGTCACTCGATGCTGCGTGTCTGCTCGCCGGAGCTATACGAGAGTGGGGCCGAGCCGGCCGATGGCGGTCCTTGTGCTTGTTGTGCTGGTGCAGAGGAATCGCCTGAGGCCCGTCACACGGGCCTCAGGCGATTCCGGGGTACGCGGTGAGTGTGCTCAGCTGTTACTCGGCCGTCGGCTCGACGTAGGTGTTGTCGAACCAGTGAAGGAACTCGCGGACGGTTCCGATCTTGGCGACCCGGGCGTGCAGTGCCTTCTGGTCGTGGCCGGCCAGGAACCAGCCGCCGGCGACCGGTTCGCCGCAGCCGCACCCGCACAGGCGGGTGTCGTGCAGCGAGTCGAAGTAGGTGACCGGGTTCCGGGCCGGCTCTGCGGGGGTCTTCTTGTTCACGTAGGCGTCGTAGACCGCGTCGCCGGCCTTGAGGAACCTGCCCTCGATCGCCTTGCGGCCTCCGGCTACTGGAACCAGCCTGTCGATCTCGATGGCCATGCGCACTTCCCGGTCGTAGGAGAGCAGCGCGTACTGTTCCTTCTCCGCCCGCTCACCGAGGACCCAGCAGCCCCGGTTGGCGCGGAAGAGCGCTTCGTCGCCCATTTTCTCGTCCCAGCCGACGTGATCACGGCCCAGCTGGTCTACCTCCGGGTCGACATACTGAATCTTGCTGAGAGCGATGTGAATCAAACCTGCCCCCAATAGGTGGATACCCAGGGTGCCTTGCCCTGCCATCTATCGGCGTCCTGTCGGAACCGCCCGGATACCTTCAACCCCTTGAGCGTAAGGTCTTCGGGTGGGATTCCCGGGTGCAGGTGGGATTCCCAGCTGTACCGTGGCCCGACGGCTGCCCGCCCTACTCGTCGTCGGCGGTTGTTTGTCCCGCAGGGGCCGCAGGCCGCCGGGCAGGTCTGGGAGCTGGAAGGAGTACCGGCCGAGCATGTTGACGTGGTGCCGGACGAACGGGAGAGGCGGACGACATCCTCGTCGCGGACGTCGTGACCATCGGAGGGAAGCTGGGTGACGGCGGCGTCCATGTACCGGGTGTTGAAGAGGACCAGGGCGTTGAGGACGAGTCCGAGGGCGCCGATCTGGTCTTCCATCCCGTCCTGGTAGCGCTGGTGGAGCTGACCGGCGCGGCCGTGGAAGATCTTCCGGGCGAGCGCGTGGCGGTCTTCCTGGAGGTCGGCCTGCACCTTGATCTGCCTTCGGTAGCCGGGCTCGTCGGCCAGGCGCAGGATGTGCAGGGTCTTCGCGATCCGCCCGCAGTGGGCGATCGCGTCGCCGAGCGGGGTCGGGCGCCCGTCGCGGGAGAGCATCCGGATCACGTCGTACGCGCGGACGGCTCCGGTGTGGATGGAGCCGATGATCCTCAGGATGTCCTCCCAGTGCCGCTCGATCCTGGCGAGGTCGACCCGGCCGCGTGCCGCGTTCTGGAGGCGCCGTAGTCGGCGGCGCGGTCGATGCGCCACATCTTCTGGTCCGGCAGGTCGGCGAGCTGCGGGGCGTACGCGAACCCGGCGAGCGTGAGCAGACCGAACACGATGCCGGAGTAGCTCGCGGTGTCAGTGACGATCATCTCCGGGCGGCGGCCGCCGTCGCGGTCGTGGAGGACGTCCGGCACGTACAGGGAGTCGCGCGGGGTGCCGGCCACGACCTTCCTGCCCAGCCCGGCAGCTTGGTCGTTGATCATGTTGAGCCAAGTTGCCCCGCCTCGGCGCCCGAAGTACTTCGGGTTCGGTCGCGCGTACACCGAGGGGACCGGAACGACGAACCGCATCCCGTCGACCGAGGCGACGAGGCCGCCGCCGCACGCGCTCGCGAGGTCGATGGACTCCTGGTGCTCGATCAACGTGGCGTTCGCGGCCCGGTAGGTCGCGAGTCGCGGATAGGTCTGGTCGACGTGGGACAGCCGCCCGTACTTCAGCGCGTCCACCCCGCCGATCACGGGGGTGTAGCCGACGTTGCGGCCGTGCGCGACCAGGAGCGCGGCGATCGTGACGTGCGGGTCCCTCAGGCGGGGTCCGGCGCCGGTGACCGAGGTGAACGCCTGGTCGGCGCCGGTCCAGGGGAACACCTCCAGCGGCACCTCGGACAGATCCACCCGGGGCGGCGTCGCGTTCACCGCCGCCCGTAGGTCCAGTAGGGAGGCCGGTTCGGGCTCCGGCTCCAGCGCGGCGAAGTGCAGTCGGCCGTCGTCGAAGGCGATCTGCGTGTTGTCCGGCAGCCGCCCGGCGACCTTCCGGTATGTGCCGTCCAGCAGCGCGGCCCGCGCCGCCAGGTGCTCGCCCGCCTCCCCGGGCAGTCCGAGCGAGGCCGGCACGGTCGGTCGGGCCTGCTCCCACGCCTCGCCGTCCAGCAGCTTCGCCCGCGGGTCGCCCCACTTCGAGGAGGTCTTCGCGAACACCTGCTTGCTGCGCAGCATCCGGTGCAGCTGATCCAGCACGCAGAACGTGTACGCCTTCCAGTCCACTGTGCCCGGCTCCAGGTGGGGCGCCGAGAGCACCAGGCGCCGCCACGAGCAGGCCAGCAGGCAGGTGAGGTTCGGCTACACCCACGCGTGTGTCGCCTACCCGCTCACCGACGTCGAACTCGACGTCTGAGTTCCACGGGTCCGCCGCACCGCGGAGCGCGACGGCCCCCGACCTGACTTGCGAAAGATGCTGAAAGAAATTGCAGGAAAGGGTTGACCGTCGCTCCGCCCGGGCGAGAGGGTCGTCCCATGCCCGCACACGTACCGCCGGTCGCCGACGAGCGCGACGGCCTCCTCGCCTACCTCGCCCAGCAGCGTCAGGCCCTGCGCGTCACCGCCCACGGCCTGACGGACGATCAGGCCAGGCGGACGCCCACGGCCGGCGAACTGAGCATCGGGGGCCTCATCAAGCACGCCGCCCGCTGCGAGGCGGGCTGGACCGACCTGATCCTCCAGCGGCAGCGCGGCCCGCAGCGGACGGCGGACGAGAGCGACTCGGCGGAGTTCCGTCTCACCCCGGAGGAGACCCTGGCGGACGTACTGGACCAGTACGAGGCCGCGGCCCGCGAGACGGACGCGGTCATCGCCGGCATAGCCGACCTCGGTCAGGCCGTGCCCGTCCCGCAGGGGCTGCCCTGGTTCCCCGCCGACGTGCCGGCCTGGTCGGTCCGCTGGGTACTGCTCCACCTCATCGAGGAGACCGCCCGGCACGGCGGTCACGCCGACATCATCCGCGAGTCCATCGACGGCGCCACCCTGTTCCCCCTCCTCGCGGCCGCCGAACAGTGGCCGAACCCCTGGTTCGAGCCGTGGCGGGCCCCCGCCGGCTGAGCGGCCTGCCGTCCCGCGGCGTCGACCACAGCGCACGAGCCAGGGCGAGCCCGCCCGGCCGGGCGACCTTCCGACCCCCGAGGCGTCGACTACGGCGTCCCCGACGGCCGTTGACCGAGCGTCGCCAGAAGGCGGGCGACCAGCGGATTCGGGTCGTTCGCGCGCCAGGCGGCGGCGACGCTCGTGCGAGGGGAACCCGGCCCGATCCCGCGGAACGCGACGCCTTCGAGCCGGATGCGGCGGATGCTCTCCGGGGCGAGCGACACGCCGAGGCCGGCCTCCACCAGGGCGCAGACCGTCTGCCATTCGACGGCGTGCTGCACCACCCGGGGGGTGAAGCCCGCCGTGGTGCACAGCCCGGTGATCCGGTCGTACAACCGGGGACCGACGGCGCGGGGCAGCAGGATGAACGGGGAATCCGCCAACTGCCCCACCCCGACAGTCCGTCGGGCCGCGAGCGGGTGTCCGGACGGCAGGACCGCCACGAACGGCTCGGTCAGCACGGTCTCGAAGGCGAGCTCCGCGTCGTCGGTGGGCGGCTCGCGCAGCAGGCCGACGTCGACGGTCCGGTCGCGCAGCGCCGCCAGCTGCGGAGTGGTGGTCATCTCGTGGATGTCCAGCCGCACGGCGGGAAACCGCTCCCGGAAGTCCCGCAGCAGGCCGGGCAGTACGGTCAGGGCGAGCGACGCGGCGAAACCGATCCGCAGTCGGCCGGCCCTGCCGCTGCCGGCCTCGCGGGCCGCCGCCAGACCGTCCGCGAGCCCGGTGAGGGCGTGCCGGGCGGCCGGGAGCAGTTCCCGTCCCGCCGGGGTGAGGGCGACCCGCCCCGGATCGCGGCTGAACAGCGGATGGCCGACCTTGTCCTCCAGGCGCCGGATCTGCTGGCTCAGCGGCGGCTGGGCGATCCCCAGGCGGGCGGCGGCGTGGCCGAAGTGGAGCTCCTCGGCGAGGACGACGAACGCGTGCAGCTGCGCGAGGGGAAGTTCGGGGCGCTCCATACGCCCAGAGATATCACACGGCGCCCACGGAAGTATTAGACGTATGCCTGACGGGCACCTAGCGTTCGGCGCATGACAGAGCGACGCTCCATCCTCAGCGGCTCGACGTTCGAGGAGCAGATCGGGTACGCCCGCGCCGTGGTGGACGGCGACCGGGTGCACGTGTCCGGCACCACCGGGTTCGACTACGCCGCCATGACGATCTCCGACGACGTGGTCGAGCAGGCCGAGCAGGTCCTGCGCAAC
Organism: Streptomyces wedmorensis; assembly: GCF_000716445.1. GTDB lineage: Bacteria > Actinomycetota > Actinomycetes > Streptomycetales > Streptomycetaceae > Streptomyces > Streptomyces wedmorensis. The sequence continues at coordinate 136,991 of NZ_JNWK01000005.1, read as the reverse complement.
ATCGAAGCAGCCCTGGCCGAGGCCGGGTGCACCTTCGCCGACGTCGTGCGCGTGCGCTACCTGCTGCCCGACCGGGACGACTTCGAGCCCTGCTGGCCGGTCCTGCGCCGTGCCTTCGGCGAGGTCCGGCCGGCCGCCACCATGCTCGTGTGCGGACTCGCCGACCCCCGGATGAAGATCGAGATCGAGGTGTACGCGCGCCGCACCGCCACGCCCTGACCCGGGCCCGGGTCGTCACCCGCCGGTCTTCGCCACCGGGCCGGGGCCCGCGGCGCGCGCCACGACGAGCAGGAAGAGGCCGCAGGCCGCCACGAGCAGCCACCCCGGACGGGTCGCGGCGGCGAGGCCGGCGGGGAGGGTGTCCGCGAGGAGGCCGCCGGCGACGGCGATGCCGACCGCGGCGCCGACCTGGCGGGCGGTGGAGGTGATCGCGCCCGCCACCCCGGACCGCGACGGCGGGAGACCGCTGACCGCGGTGTTGGTCAGAGGAGCGTTGGCGAATCCGAATCCGATGCCGATCGCCAGGAGGGCGAACAGGATCAGCGGCACGCTCGTGTCCCGGTCGAGGCCCACCAGGCACAGGCCGCCCGCCGCGATGAACCCGCCGGCCAGGACGAGCGGCCGCCGGGGACCCAGGCGGCCCACGAGGCTGCCGGACCAGGGCGCGCACAGCGTGGCGCCGAGCGCCATCGGCAGGGTCGCGGCGCCGGTCGCGAGCGGTGTCCAGCCGCGGGTGTGCTGGAGGTAGAGGGTGTTGAGCAGCAGGGTCGTGTTCAGCGCGACGAACACCGCCGTCGCGCCGAGCACCGCCGTGGCGAACGACGGCCGCCGGAACAGGCCGAGGTCCATCAGGGGTTCGTCGCGGCGCAGTTCGACCAGGACGAAGCCGGCCGTGCCCGCCGCGGTCAGCGCGTAGCCGACGAGCGCCGCGGGCGACGTCCAGCCGACGCGGGGGCCCTCGATGAGGAGCCCGACGGAGAGGCAGAGAACCGCGGTCAGGAGCACCTGGCCGGGAAGGTCGAGGCGGCGGGCGCGCCCTCCGCGCGACTCCGGCACGAACACGGCGACCAGGACGAGGGCGGCGACGACCACCGGCGCGTTGATCCAGAACACCGAACGCCAGCCGAACGCGGCGATCAGCGCCCCGCCGGTGACCGGACCCGCCGCCATGCTGAGCCCGAAGACCGAGGCCCACACGCCGATCGCCCGGGCCCGCTCCCGTGGATCGGGCAACGCGTTCACCACGATCGCCAGCGCGACGGGGCTCAGCATCGAGGCCCCGACGCCCTGGACGGCCCGGGCGGCGACGAGCACGCCCAGGGACGGCGCCAGGGCGCACGCGAGGGAGGCCAGGCCGAAGACGACCAGCCCGCACCGGAAGACCCGGCGGCGCCCGAAGCGGTCCGCGAGGGCGCCGGAGACGATGAGCAGGCTGGCCATCACCACGGTGTAGGCGTCCACGACCCACTCGAGACCGCGGGTGCCGGCGCCGAGGCCCCGCCCGATCTCGGGCAGCCCCACGTTGACGATGGTGGTGTCCACCCCCACCAGGAACATGCTGAGCGCGCAGACCGCCAGGACCGTCCAGCGCCCGCGCACGCTCAGCGGGGCGGGTGGAGTGGGCAAGGACGTCGTGAGCACGGGCGTTCCCCCTTCGACGGATCCCCTGGGCGGGGATCGGACGCCGTCCAGGCTCGGGCCGGGGGAGACCCCGGGACCAGGAACTTTGCGAAGACCGCAAAATGGCCGCATGGACAGCGAACTCGCCGCGCTCATCGACGGCATCGGGCCCCGCCTGCGCGCCCTGCGCCGCGACCGCGGCCTCACCCTCGAAACCCTCGCGGCCGACACCGGGATCTCCGTGAGCACCCTGTCACGCCTGGAGTCCGGCCTCCGGCGGCCGACGCTCGACCTGCTGATCCCGCTCGCCAGGGCGCACCGCGTCGCCCTCGACCAGCTCGTGGCGGCCCCGGCCACCGGCGACCCGCGCGTCCACCTCACACCGCGCAGCCGCGCGCGCGGCAGCGTCCTCGTGCCCCTGACGCAGTACCCCGGCCGGGTACAGGTCTTCAAACAGGTCCTCGCGTACCGCGAACCCCGCCTCGTCACCCACTCCGGCTACGAATGGCTCTACGTGCTCGCCGGCGAGCTCCGCCTCATCCTCGGCGAACGCGAGGTCACCCTCCGGCCGGGCGAAGTGGCCGAGTTCGACACCACCGAACCCCACTGGTTCGGGCCCGCTGGCCCCGACCCCGTCGAGATCCTCCACCTCTTCGGCCCCCACGGCGACCAGGCCGTCGTCCGCACGGGCCCGGACGACGGCCGCTGAGCGCGGCCGGACGGACCTCCCCGCCGCCCCGACGACGGGGCCACCCGACGGGCGCCCCATGGACCGGGCGGCGCGTGGTCACATGTGGGGCTGGCCGTAATAGCGGGCGAACTGTTCGAGGTAGGTGGGCTCCGCGGCGTACTTGGCCTCGTCGAAGGCGGGGGCGTCCTTGATCCGGTCCTTGGTGCGGTCGACGTAGACCTTCTCCTCGGAGGTGTCGACGCGGGTGATGGTCCCGGCCGGGAGGAGGACGCGCCGGCCGAAGATCCAGGGGCCGGTGTCGACGACGAGGTAGGAGGAGCCGACGTCCGCGGAGTGCTTGTCGATCTTGCCGATGGAGCCGTCGACGGCCTCGACCTCGTAGCCGATGAGGTCGAGACCCTGCGGGTAGCCGCTGCCCGGACGGTGGTCCCAGAGCTCGGACTCACTCATGGCGACACCTCTTTCTCTGCCTCCATGGTCCCGTGGGCCACCGGCGCGCGCACGTCGCCGCGTGACCCGAACGGGTGGGGAGCGGGGCGATTCGGCCTCGCGGCCCGTGCCGCGGCCGCGCGGAGGGGCACGCTGGACGCGTGAGAGTCCCCCTGCCGCTCGGAGCGGCGACGGCCGCGATCGTCCTGTCCGCGTGCGGCGCGCCGCAGGCCCGCCAGGACGGGGCGGGCACCGCGGGCCGGACGTTCGAGGCGGCTCTCGCGGCCGGCGACTTCCGCGCGGCGTGCGGACTCCTCGCTCCCGGGAGCCGAGAGCGGCTCGAAGAGGACGAGAAGAAGCCGTGCGAGGAGACGCCGCCGTCACAGGAGCCGCCGAGGGGCGGCGCCGTGCGGAGCGTGGACGTGTACGGCAGACAGGCACTGCTCAGGTTCCGCGACGAGACCCTGTTCCTGTCGCAGTTCGACGACGGGTGGCGGGTCACCGCCGCCGGATGCGTGCCCGAACCGGGCGACGAGCCGTACCGCCGCGTCCTGAAGGGGGCATGAGGTGAGAGCCCTGTTCGTGGCGTGCGTGGTGACCGTGGTGGGAGGCCTCGGCGATCGGACTGATGCACCGTCCACCTGCTCCAGCGCGGTTCCTCGCAGGCCAAGGAACCGCACAAGGCGGGGGCGGAGAGCGAACGCGAGCAGCGTATCCGGCGACGATGGCCGTCCTCTCCGCCTACCTGCGCCGGCGCGGTTCACCGGAGTCCGAGCCCGTCGGCGCCCCGCACGACGCCACCGGCGTCGAAGGCTGACGTGTCCCGGCCGCCACGGAGATGCCTCCCGTGACGCGTGATCAAAGCCGTCGTACGCGGGTACGGATGGGGAGCCGTTCCCCACAGCCCACACAGGCCGCAGCAGAGGAAGATCCCATGGACCTGTCTCCCCACCGCGACTCGGCGGACGTCATCGTCGTCGGCGCAGGACCCGCCGGCTGCGCCGCCGCGTACCGCCTGGCGTTGGCGGGGCACGACGTCCTGCTGATCGAGAAGGCGACCTTCCCACGGGACAAGATCTGCGGCGACGGCCTCACCCCGCGCGCCGTGAAGGAACTCGTCGGCATGGGCGTGGACATCGGAGGGGACGGCTGGGTCAGGACGCGGGGCCTGCGGGCCCACGCCTCCGGCACCACCGTGGAGATGCCCTGGCCCAGCGTGGCGTCCTTCCCCGACTTCGGTCTCGTACGCAGCCGGATGGACCTCGACGAACTGCTCGCCCGCAAGGCCGTGGCGGCCGGCGCACGGCTCCTGGAGGGGACCAAGGTCACCGGTCCGGTCATCGACCCGGCCACCGGGCACGTCTGCGGGGTGACCGCGGTGCGCGACGGGGAGACCCGGACCCACCGCGCGCCGCTGGTGGTCGCCGCCGACGGAGCGTCGAGCCGGCTGGCCGTCGCCCTCGGCCTGCACCAGCGCGCTGACCGGCCGATGGGCGTGGCAGTGCGCCGCTACTACACCGTGCCGAGCCGCGACCAGGACCACCTGGAGGCCTGGCTCGACCTCGAGACCCGCGACGCGCGCGGCCGCACCTACATGCCCTTCGGCTACGGATGGGTCTTCCCCGTCGGCGGCGGCACCTTCAACGTCGGCCTCGGCACCTTCCACGTCGGACGCAAGCCCGACGTCGACCACCGGCAGCTCTTCAGGGAGTGGACCGCGCGCCTGTCCCCGGCCCGCTTGTTCGACGACGACCACGCCACCGGCCCGCTGCGCGGCGCCCCCCTGCCCGCCGGCTTCAACCGGCGGCCCCAGTACACCCGAGGCCTGCTCCTGACCGGGGACGCCGGAGGAATGATCAACCCGCTCAGCGGCGAGGGCATCGACTACGCGATGGAGTCCGGCCGCCTCGCCGCCGACACCGTCTCCCGCGCCCTCGGACGACCCACCGCCGCCGCCCGCGAGGAGGCACTGCAGGGCTATCCCGAAGCCGTCCGCGCCGCCTACGGCCGCTACTTCACCGTGGGACGCCTCGTCGTCCACGCCCTCAACCAGCCGCGGATCATGAAGCTCGTCGCCACCAGGAGCCTCAGCCGGCCCGTACTGCAACGCTTCATGTTCAAACTCTGGGCCAACCTCACCGACCCGCACAGCAAGGACGCCCTCGACCGCGTCATCACCGCCATCCAGCGGGCGGTCCCGGCGGCCTGACCTTCCGTCCGCCGCCCTGCGACGCACCTCCTGACGCCCGCTCACCGCCCGAACGCGGGGCCGTCGCCGCACCACGGCGACGGCCCCGCGGGCGTTGTCAGTGGCCCTGGATAGTCTCCCCGCATACCGCAGCTCCGGGGCCTGGACCCCGTGGTTCGAGCTGCGCGGAAACCGACGGGACAGGCGGAGGGGCACGGCCGATGGCGTGGCTGACAGCGGGTGAGGGGTACGAGATCACCCTTGAGGACGGGCGCGTGGTGGCACGGCGCGCCGGAGGACGGCAGCTGAAGACCCTGCCGAAGGCGCTGCGGGACGAGCCCGAGGTCGACCGGCTGCGCCGGCTCGCCGAGTGGCTGGACCGGCACGCGGCCGCGTGCGTGGCCCAGGTGGACACCTGGATGGTGTCCTCGCTCCCGGTGCCCACCGAGCTGATCGCCCGGGTGTGGCCGGACGAGGCGTGGCAGTCCGCGCTGCGCGACATGGCCGTGGTCGGCGACGACCCGGACGAGGTCGGCTTCCTGCGGGACGTCACCGCCGACGGCGAGCTCAAGGTCGTCGACCTCGACGGCGAGACCGTACGGCTCTCCCCGCGCACCGTCACCCTCCCGCACCCGGTGCTCCTGCCCGACCTCGACGACGTACGGGACTTCGCCGCCGAGCTCGGCATCACCCAGCGCGTGGAGCAGATCCACCGCGCCACCTGGGAGCGGCCCGGCACCGGGCGCAAGGAGAGCGCGACGGAGGTACGGGACTACGCGGGCGGCAAGTTCGCCTCCCGCTTCGGCCTCGCGGCCCGCGCCACAAGCCTCGGCTACCGGGTCTCCGGCGGCTACGCCACGTGCAAGGTGCGCGACGGCGGCCGGAGCACGGAGGCGTCGGTGTGGATCGGTGAACCGTACTGGGACGGCGAGTCGGAGACCGGCGGGCTGACCTGGCACGACGAGAACGGCCGCGCGGTGCGGCTGACCGAGGTCGGGCCGGTGGCCTGGTCCGAGGGGATGCGCATGGCCGCGGCGCTGTACGCCGGCCGCACGATCGAAGAGGGTGGGAACGCGTGACCAGCACGACCGCTGCCGACAACACGGAGCTGCTCAAGGCCGGAGCGGTGCTCCCGGCCGACGCCGAAGGCGCCGGCGCCTCGGCCGTCGCCATGACCGCGCGGACCTACCGCCACCCGGTGCTCGGGGAGGACCGGGTCGTCGTCCGGCTGACCGCCGACGAGCTCGGCCCCGCCGAGGACCTCGCCGCCGGCTTCCTCGGACTCGAACCCCAGGGGGAACCGGCCGTGGTGGGCCTCGGCCGGCGCAAGGAGCTGGGCTTCCCGGAATGGGTGCTCGTGCACCATCCGGAGGACGGGCACCACGCGCTGGCGGTCGTGCCCGAACTGGACCGGCTGGCCCGGCAGGCGAAGACCAAGCCCAAGGCCGCCCTCGACGCCTGCCACGAACTGGCCGGGCGGCTCGCCTCGGCCGTGCCGCACTTCCTGCCCGTCTTCTACGAGCAGTCCGCGCGGGTCTTCCTCGGCGTCGAGAACCCCACCTACGCCGGCCAGCTGTTCGGCCGCGCCCGCACCAGCGAGGCCCAGCACGGCCTCCCGGTCGACGAGGACCGGCTCGACGCCGTCTTCCTCGAGTTCGCCCTCGCCGGGGCACTCCCGGTGAAGGTCCTCGCCGGCTACGGCAAGGAGCTCGCGGCCCGGCTCACCCCCGCCGAGGCGTACGAGCGCTTCCGGCGCCTGTGCGTGCGGCGGACCGCCGGCGGCCTCGCCCCGTCCGCCCAGGCCGCCGTCGAACTGAGGCGCCTGGCCCGCGCCGCCGGCCTCTCCGGCAACGAGGCGGAACAGGAGTACCTCGCCGAACTCCTGCCGCTGCCCGCCACCCTGCGTGCGGCGAGCGGCTGGTGGAAGGCGCACCGCGCCGCACTGGTCGCACTGGCCCGCCGCGTCCCCGAGGTGCGCGGCACGCTCCTGTCGATGACGCCGCCCGGCGACGACGGCGAACTGAGCGACCTGTGGCTCGGCATCCTGGCGGAATCCGGAGCGGACGCGGGCCTCACCGACGCGGACGCACCGCCCGCGGAGCGCTGCCCCGACGGCACGGCGGGCTGGCTGGAGCGCTTCCACGCCGCCCGGCACAAGGGCTGGGGCCCCCGCCCCACGCCGCCCGCCCTCCTCGACCTGGTGAACCGGGCCGCCGAGCGGCTGCGCGCCGACCTGACGGCCCGGCCCGACGGCGAGACGTCCCTGCGGATCGGCGTCGAGGACGCGAACCTCCTCGACCTGCTCCTGTCCCTCGACCTTCCGGTCGCCGACCCGCGCCAGGACACCCCGAACCGGCGCGGCGACTCCCTGAACCTGTCGGACTGGGCACGCGGCGAACAGCCCCGGGACCTCGCCGCCCTCGCCGCCGACCCGCGCTTCCACCCCGCCTTCAAGCGCGCCGCGTACGCCTACAACGGCGCGTCCACCGGCTCGGACGTGATGCTCCGGCTCGCCGGCGCCACCGGCGGTCGCCCCATGCTCGCCGAATGGATGCGCGAGGTCGCCCGCGGCTCGGTGGCCGCGGGGCTGCCCGGACTGCCGCAGGCGATCGAGCGCCTGTCGTGGCTCCCCGCCGAAGCCCTCGCGCTCGCGCCCGAGGAGGTCGCGGCCGCGGCCGCCGCCGACCTCGGCGAGACCCTGGCACGCACCCTGCGCGGCGGCCTCTGGGAGGAACTCCGCTGGCCGGCCTGGGAAGAGGCACTCAGGGAACTCACCCCGACCCGCGACCACCGCGAAGGCCTCACCGTCGTCGAGGCCTGGCCCCACCTGATCGTGGCCAGTACGACCCAGGTGCGGGTCATCGACGCCGACACCACCGTGCTCACCCACGACCTGCGCGTGCCCACCGGGCGCTCCCACCGGTACGGCTTCCACTACGTGGACGGCGCCCTGCTCGTCTTCTGGAGCGACTACGGCCGCGGCGCCGAACTCCAGGCCTACTGGCACACCGCGCCCGACACGGTGTTCACCCTGACCGGCGACGTCGACTACTGGTCCCTGCGCACGCCGGGCCCGACCCTGCCACTGCCCGGCGGCGGCCGCGCCACCGGCGGCGGCGTCCTGCACCGCGGCGACACCAGGCTGCCGAAGGAACGCCCCCTGCTGTCCGACGGCACCTCGTACTGGGTGTGGGAGGCGGGCGAGCGGCACGACGAGGGCGGCTGGACCGAGTACGACCCCGCCGAGGGCGCCCACGGCCGGCGCTCCCAGCCCGGCTTCCTCGCCGACGCGCTCCGCCAGCACGCCACCGGCGCCGAGCTGAACGCGCGTTCCTCGTGGCTCAGGCCCGCACCGGCGGTCCAGGGCTCGGCCCTGGGAGCCCCCGCGGACGGACTGCTCGGCTGGCGCGTCGTACGCCTCCCCGGCAACGGCTGGCACGGCGAGGACACCACCGGGCGCGCCGTCACCCTGCCCGAGGGCTCCGACATGCCGCTCGCCGCCCTGACGTTCCCCGGCGACGACAGGCCGAGGGCCCTCACCCAGCAGTGGCGGAAGCTGTCCCTCATCGACCCGGACGGCGTCGTCACGACGACGAGCGACGGCGACCGGAACGAGCTGTACGGCACCGCGAGCACGACCCTGCCCCCGCTCTCCCACCTGTACGCGCTCCGCGCCCGCGACGCGGAAGGCTCCGCCGCGCTCCGCGCCGCCGACGCCGAGACGGCCGGCACCCTGCTGAAGGCGGCCGCCCTCGCGGAGCGCGAGGCGGACCTGCCGGCCCTGGTCGGCGCCGCGCTGCCGGCGGTCACCGCGCCCGAACTCGTCGCGGGCGTGGTGCGGGTGCTCCGCTTCGCGCTGCGCCAGCAGAAGGCGCTGGACGCCGTCGCCGCGCGCCTCGACCCGACCGCCGAACCCGCCGAGACCCGCGTCCAGGGTCCGGCCGACCGGCTCCTCGCCGAGGCGCTGAACGGCCTCGCGGGCACCGGCTACTACCGGGCGGGCGCCGACGAGGACGTGGCCCACCGCTTCCTCGCCGAGCTCGCGGCGGCACGCGCCGACACCGCCGCCACGGCGAAGCCGGGCCGCCTGCACTTCGACCTGCCGTCGCTGCCGTACTCCGCCCTGCCCTTCGCCGCCCTCCTCGACGAACCGGCCGCCCTCGCCTACCGGGCCGTCGCACCCGGCAGCGGTGACGAGCACCGGACCGCGCTGCTCGGCCTCCTCGGACAGGTCGACGCCCTGGGACTGGCCTCGGCGACGGGCTCGGCCGGCCACTGGCGCCGCGTCCTGGTCCACCTCGGCACCCCGCACCTGCACACCCCCGACGGCCTCCCGCGCGGCTCCTGGCACCGCTGCGTCCTTCCGCTGGGCGGCGGGGCGGCGCTCGGGATGACCGAACACCACGCGGACGTCGACGGCGGGCGCGAGTTCGGGGCGCTGCTCCACGACCCCAGCGGACGCTTCGACGTGCCCGGCCCCTACACCGTGCGCGGCGCCGCGCCGGTCGGCGACCGCACCCGCGGCACCGACTGGCTGACGGCCTTCCTGCGGGAGGCGACCACCCGTGCGGAGGCACCCTTCCTGCCGGCGGCGGCCGACGAGTTCAGCCGGCTCACCGGCTCCTCCGGCGCGCTGGCCCGCCTCGTCCTCGTGGGCATGCCCGGCACCGACAGGTGGGAGAACAACTTCCTGCCCGCCGAGCTCCGCAAGACCCTCGGCCTGAAGGTGGCCGAGGCGGCGCAGGCCCGCGACCAACTGCGCGCACTCCCCGTCGAGACGCGCCGGGCCGTCGTGGCCGCACTCCTGCCCGGCGACCCGGCCCGGCTCTGGACCGAAGGACCCGACGTGACGTCGGCCGCGGCCGAGTGGAACGCACGCGTCGGACGACGCGTCCCGGTGCCCGACTGGCTCGCCGCGGAGGCCGCCCGAGCCGCCCGCAGCGGCTGGCCCGTCCACAAGGCCCTGCCCGCGCTCCTCGACCCGGAGTCGTCACCGGAACTCGGCGCCGACGTGGCCTGGCACATCGAGCGCGACCGGCCGACGACCGTCGCCCCCGCCGAGGACCCCTTCAACGCGTCCGTGCTCACGGGCGCGATGAGCCTGACGGCCTGGCTGGCCTACCGGCTGCCCGCCGGCGACCCCCTGCGAGCGAGGCTTCCCGGGGCGCTCGACGCCGTGCGTCAACGCCTCGCCTCGCCCGAACTGCTGCTCACCGTGGGCCACTTCGTCTCCCTCCCGGACTTCCGCAAGGTCGCCGGAACCCCGACGGAGACCGCACCGGACCACGAGCGGTACGGCGCGGTGCTCATGGCCACACACGACGAGCAGCCCCAGCCGGCGCTGCGGCCCGCCCTCCTCGACTCCACCGGTTCGGACCCCTACCTGGCGGCCCTGCGCGGCCCGGACCAGCTGCCCGGCGCCGTCGAGTCGGCCCTGCGGCGCGCCCACGACCCGGCGTTCGCACGGCTCCTCGCCGACCCCGGCGCGCCCGCGGCCGGCGAGCCCGGCCAGGACGGCACCTGGTGGCCGCAGGACCCCTCGCGCTCGGTCCCCGAGCTCGTGCAGGAGGTCTCCCGGTCCCACGGCCTGGGAGCCGACGCGGCCGCGCTCTACCTGATGCTCCTCGCCCTGCCCGACCCCACCGACCGCAACACCGCGCGCTGGACCGGATGGAAGCCGGCCCGCCTCAAGGCGGCCCGCGCCGAACTCGCCGCCGGCGAGCTCGTGGTGACGGCCGTACGGGCCCGGGCCGGACGCTCGCTGTTCCTCCCCGGCGCCTGGGCGGAGCAGTCCGCGCCGGTCCTTCCGGTCGAACAGTGGAAGCTGCCCATGTACGGGACGGTGTCCGGCACCCGTCCGGTCCTCGGCGCACTCCTGCCCACCGAACCGGTCACGGAACTCTTCGCCCGCGCCTGGCAGCGGATCCTCGACGGAGACGTCCCGCGCTTCGAGGAGCTGAAGGTCCGGCGCACCAGACGCCGCCGCTGACAGCCGGCCGCCGCGGGCTGCGACGGGCCGCCGACGGGCAGCCTTCGCAGCCCGCTGCGGCCCGGCGCGGTCCGTCGCGGCAACCCCGAAGGCGGGCGCGCCGCGCCGGTCCTGCGGGCCCTGCGCCGGCCCCGAAAGCCCCGGCGCCGGCTCGCCCCGCGCTCGCGCGGCCGCCCCGCTCGGGCAGCGCCAGGAACCATCCGCCTGCCGCTCGCCCCGCGCTCGCGCGGCCTCACCCGTGCACCCGTAGTCGTCCACGCCGGTACGCGTACCGGCACTGTCCCCGCACACCCCGTCCCCGCACACCCCGTCCCCGCACACCCCGTCCCCGCACACCCCGACCCGTGCCTCATCCTGGAGGAAACCCCGCATGTCCGTCACCGAACAGTCCGTGCCCGCCCGGCAGGTCCAGCCTGCCGAGGAGCGTCACGCCGCCGAGCTCGCCTTCCTGGCCGCGCAGGACCCGGGCCCGCGCCCGCCCGGCTGGGCGCTGACGCCGCGCGCGGTGGTCACGTTCGTCTGCGGCAGCGACGGGGTGGAACTGGCCCTGCCCGGGAAGCGGGCGGGTCTGCCGTCGAAGCTGGAGATCGCGCCGAAGTTCGTCGGAGAGCGCGCGCTGGTGGAGCGGTGCGTGGTCACCCTGGCCGGAGAGCGCGGACTGCTGCTCACCGGAGAGCCCGGCACCGCCAAGTCGATGCTGTCGGAGCTGCTCGCGGCAGCCGTCAGCGGGACCAGCGCGCTGACCGTGCAGGGCACGGCGGGCACCACGGAGGACGCGTTCCGGTACGGCTGGAACTACGCCCTGCTGCTCGCCCAGGGGCCCACCCCGCAGGCCCTGGTCGACTCGCCGGTGCTGGCCGCCATGCGGACCGGCCGTGTGGTCCGGGTGGAGGAGATCACCCGCTGCCTGCCCGAGGTGCAGGACGCCCTGGTCTCCATCCTGTCCGACCGCCGGATCACCGTGCCCGAACTGACCGCGACCGAGGACGCGGTGGTCGGCGCGGTACCCGGCTTCACCGTCATCGCCACCGCCAACCTCCGGGACCGGGGCGTCTCGGAGATGTCCGCCGCGCTGAAGCGCCGGTTCAACTTCGAGACGGTGGACCCGATCGCCGACGCCGACGCGGAGGCCGTCCTGATCCGCCGCCAGGCCGTCGCCGCCGTGCAGCGGGCGGGCGCGGCCTTCGGGGTCGACGACGCCGTCCTGGACGCCCTCGTCACCGTCTTCCGCGACCTGCGCTCCGGCCGCTCCACCGAGGGCTGGGACGTCGAGCGGCCCGGCACGGTCATGTCCACGGCCGAGGCGGTCCAGGTGGCGGCGTCGCTGGGGGTCGCGGCCGCGTACCTGCCCGGCGGGGACGTCCTCGACCTGCTGCCCGGCCACCTCCTCGGCGTCGTCCGCAAGGACGACCCGGCCGATCACGCCCGGCTCCTCGGCTACTGGGACGGCCCCGTCCGCCGCCGCGCCGAGAACGGCTCCGCGATGTGGCGCCGGCTCTGGGACCTGCGCGGGAGCCTGCGGTGACGACCCTCGACCCCCGGTCGGCCGTCGAGGCGCTCGCCGCGTCGCGCGCGCCGTACCTGCTCGGCGTACGGCACCACAGCCCCGCGCTCGCCGCGGTCGTGCCCGCACTCCTCGACGAAGCGCGCGCCCAAGTGGTGTGCGTGGAACTCCCGGCCGACTTCCAACCCTGGCTCGGGCACCTGGCCGACCCCGAGACCGTCACCCCCGTCGCCCTGGCCGGCGCGGGCGACGGCGGACGCCTCTCCTTCTACCCCTTCGCCGACTTCTCCCCGGAGCTCGCCGCGGTGCGCTGGGCCCGGGCCCACGGGGCGGAGGTCGTCTGCTGCGACCTCCCCCTGACCGACCCCGGATGGTCCCTCCCCGGCACCGGCCCCGACGAGGAGGCCGACGACGGCGCCGACGCCCCGGCGGACGCCCGCGACACCTTCGCCGACGCCGGTCGGGCACGCCGCTCCTTCGCCGACGCGCTCGCCGCCGCCGGCACCGGCCGCGACGGCGACGACCTGTGGGACCGCGCCGTCGAGGTCCTGGCCCCCGGCTGCTCCCCGGAGGCCGTGCGCCGCGCCGCCCTGGGCGTCGGCTGGGCCCTGCGCGCCGACGCCGCCGTACCGGCCACCGACCTCGCCCGCGAGGCCCGCATGCGACAGGTCCTGGCCGAAGCCGCCGTCGGCGGCCGCCGGGTCGCCGCCGTGATCGGCGCCTTCCACGCACCCGCCCTGCTCACGGCTGCGGACCCGGCCCCCGGGACGGAGCCCGCGACGGCGGGTGCGGACGCGTCACCCGACGGGCTGTCCGACACGACGTCGGGGACGGACGTGCCCGCTACGGACCGCCCGGCCACGAGCGGTTCGGCCGCGGGCGGTTCGGCAGCGGACGAACCGACCACACCTGGCTCCGCCACGGGTGCTTCGGGCCCGGGCACCTCCGCCGCGCCCGGCCCCGCCACGGACCGCCCCGCCACGGACCGCCCCGCCGCGCCCGGCCCCGGTGCGGCTCGGCGGGGGCGTGGCGCCGCGGCCGCTCCGGAGGCTGCGGTCACGTCCTTCGTCCCCTACTCCTACGACCTGCTCGACTCGCGGTCCGGGTACCCCGCCGGAATCCGGGACCCGCTGTGGCAGCAGGCCGTGCTGGCGGCGGCGGGTGATCCGGAGAGGATCCGGGAGGCGGCCGCCGCCGCGGTGACCGGGCTGTGCAGGGAGCTGCGGCGAGCGGGGCACACGGCCGGCACCGGTGAGGCGGCCGAGACGCTGCGGCTGGCGTGCGACCTGGCGGCGTTGCGGGGGCTGCCCGCGCCCGGGCGGGGGGAGCTGCTCGAGGCCGTGACCACGGTGATGGGGCAGGGCGAACCCCTCGGCAGAGGGCGGGCGTTGGCCCGTGCCCTGGAGGTCGTGTTCGTCGGCACCGCGCGCGGACGGATCAGCCCGCACGCGCCGCGCTCGGGACTGGGCCCGTCCGTCGAGGAGGAGCTCACCGCGCTGCGGCTGCCGCGCCCGGACGAGCCCGAGGCCAGGGAGGTCAGGCTCGACCCGCTGCGTTCCGCGCTGGACGGCCGCCGCGAGGTGCTGCTGCAGCGCCTGCTGGTCGTCGGCGCCTCGTACGGGGAGCCCGTCGCGGTGGCCGGCACCGGCGACGGCACCGCGCTCGGCACCAAGTGGCGGCTGGCGTGGACCCCGTCCGTACCGGCGCGGCTCGACCTCGCCGGCGTGCGCGGAGTCACCGCCGCGCAGGCGGCCGCCGGCACTCTCGCCGAGACCGCGCGCCGCGAGGCGGCCGACGGCGGCCCCACCCCGGCCGGGATCCTGGCGGGGCTGGCCGCCGCCGCCCGCTGCGACCTGCCCGAACTGGTCGACGCGCGGCTGCGCGAGGCCTCCGCCGTCCTGCCCGACACCGCGGACCTGCCCGAACTCCTCACGGCCCTCGACCTTCTGGAGGGCATCCGGCGCGGCCACCACCCCGGCACCACGGAGGACGCCCGCGCCTTCGCCGGCGCACTCGGCGGTGAGCTGCTCGACGCCGCCGTACGGTCGCTGCCCGGCCTGGCCGGCAGCGACACCGCCGCGGACGCCGGGGCGCTGGTGGCCCTCGCGGACCGGACGGCCGCCCGCCGGCTGGGCCTCCGGCTGGACCGGGCCCTCGCCGAACTCGCCTCCCAGGCCTCCCCCCTGATGCAGGGCGCCGCCCTGGCCGTACGCGTCATGCTCGACCTGGACCCGGCGGCCGGGCTCGGCGAACGCACGGCCGGCTGGATCGACGGGGCGACCACCCCCGAAGCCCGACGGGCCCTGACGAAGCGCCTCGCGGGCCTCCTCACCGCCGCCGGCCCGCTGCTCCAGGCCTCCCCGGACGCGCTCACGCCCCTCCTCGACCGCGTCGACGGCCTGGCCGACCAGGAGTTCCTCGACCGGCTCCCCGCCCTTCGGGGAGGATTCGACGCGCTCGCCCCGGCCGCCCGCGACCGGCTCCTCGGCACCGTCACGGACCGGCTCGGCGACCGCCCCGACCTCTCCCTCGACGTGCCACCCGAGCTGCTCGCCCTCTGGACAGCGGCGGACGCCGCCGGGCTCGCCGCTCTGAAGACCCTGGCCCTGACCGGCCCGGACGCCTTCGGAGCGCCCGACACCCCGGCACGCGAGGCCTCCGCGGCGGACGCCGTCCCGGAGGAGTCGCCCGACGCCGGACCGACGGGGACGGCCCCTGAGGGTGCGACTCCCGGTGCCACGGCGATGACGGGCGCGGCCGTACCGACGGAGGCGGATCCGACGGCCCCGGCGACGACGGACACCGCGGATCCGACCGACCGGCGGCTCGGTCCCGCCGACCGGTGGCGGCTGCTCCTCGGCCGGCACAACGACCGGCTGACCGGAGACGCGCGCCGGTACGCCAGGGCGCTGGACGAGCTGTACGGCAGCGGGCGCGGTGAGGGCGCCGGCGACGCGGACGGCGGCGGATCCGGGCAGGGCGGGGGACAGGACGCGTCCTTCCCCACGGCGCGGGAGTGGTCCGAGGAGCTGGAAGCGCTCTTCGGGGCGGAGGTGCGCGAGGAGGTCCTCGCCGAGGCGGCCGACGCCGGGCGGTCCGACGTGCTCGCGCAGCTGGACCCGGCGGCGGTACGCCCCTCGGTGGAGCTGCTGCGCTCGGTGCTGTCCCTGGCCGGCGGCCTGCCCGAGGCCCGGCTCGCCCGGCTGCGGCCGCTGGTGAAGCGGCTCGTCGACGAGCTCGCCCGCGAGCTGGCCACCCGGCTGCGCCCGGCGCTCTCCGGGCTGGCCACCCCCCGTCCCGCGCGCCGCCCGGGTGGTCGTCTCGACCTCGCCCGGACCCTGCGCGCGAACCTCGTGCACAGCCGGCGGACGGACGACGGCCGTGTCGTGGTCGTCCCGGAACGGCCGGTGTTCAGCACGCGGGCGAGCAAGGAGGCGGACTGGCGGCTGATCCTGGTGGTCGACGTCTCCGGCTCGATGGAGGCCTCGGTGATCTGGTCGGCGCTGACCGCCGCCGTCCTGGGCGGTGTCCCGACCCTCTCCACGCACTTCCTGGCGTTCTCCACACAGGTGGTGGACCTCACCGACCGTGTCGAGGACCCCCTCTCCCTGCTCCTGGAGGTCCGGGTCGGCGGCGGCACGCACATCGCGGCGGGACTCGCCCACGCCCGGTCGCTGATCACCGTCCCGAGCCGCACCCTCGTCGTCGTGGTCAGCGACTTCGAGGAGGGCGCACCGCTCGCCGGACTCCTCGGCGAGGTAAGGGCGCTGGCCTCGTCCGGCGCGCACCTCCTCGGCTGCGCCGCCCTCGACGACGAAGGGGCGCCGCGCTATTCGGTGCCGGTGGCACGCCGGCTCGTCGCCGCCGGCATGCCCGTGGCCGCCCTCAGCCCCCTCGCCCTCGCCCGCTGGGTGGGCGACCGCCTCCGTGGAGATGCCCGTTGAGTCCCGAAGACCTCCCGCCCGTCGCCCCCGACGTCCTCGCCGAAGCCGTCGAGCAGCTCAGCGCACGCCTGCGCAAGAAGCTCGACGCCGCGATCGCGGCCTGCGCCGAGCACGCCACCGCCTCCGCCGACGGCCGCGTCACCGTTCCCTTCGGCGAGGACGCGGTGGTCACTCTGCGCCCCGCCCCGTCGGGCGCGGTCACCCACGCCGAACAGGCCGTCTGCACCTGCCTGCTGGCCCCCCGCTGCCTCCACAGGGCCGCAGTGCTCGGCGCGGCGCCGATCGCGGAGGCGGAGCCGCCCGGGGGAGCAGCGGAGGGCGCTGCCCGGGAGTCGTCCACCGAGGAGGACCCGGCACCGGCCGCGGGCGACGACCTGGTGCCGGCGGCCGATGCCGCCCTGGACCGGGCCGCCGAAGCCGACCTGGAGCCGGCCACCGGGAACGGTGGCACGCCGGGCGCGGAGGGCGGGCCGGTGCCCGGCGGCGGCGCTCCGGCGCGTACGACGGGCGCTTCCGCGGCGGCCGGCGTGCGTCCTGCCGTGGCCGGGGAGAACGCGCCGACCGCCCTCACCGCGGTCCAGGTCCGGGCCGCGACCGCGCTGTGGGAGGCGGCGGCGGAGGCACTGTCCGCGGGGGTGACGGCCGGTGGGGCGGTGGTGCAGGCGGAGCTGCTGCGGGCGGCGCACACCGCACGGCTGGCCGGGCTGCCCCGTGCCGAGGCGGCCGCGCTGCGGGTCGTCCGGGGGCTGCGGGCCGCGCGGCAGCGGGGGGAGGGGCAGCGCCTGGGCGACCTCGCCTCTGCCTTCCGGGAGTTGCTGGCGGACGCGGCCCTGTCGGCCTCGGGGGTGGCCGGTCCCGGGGCGGTCGGTTCGACCCGGCGGGTGTACGGCCAAGGGGGCAGCCTGCGGGTGTTCGGCCTGTGCCGGGAGCCCGTGCTGTCCGCCACGGGGTACGGGGGCGTGGTCACCCATGTCATGGGCCAGGACGGCTCCCGCTACACGGTGTCCGACGTGCGGCCGGGTGGTCCGGCCCGGGCCAGGGGCGCCGGCACGGCGTCGGTGGCGCTCGGCGGGGCGGTCCTCGACCACGCGGGGCTCGCCCGCGGGGGCCTGCGGATCGTGGGCGCGACCGTCTCCCCGGACGGGCGGCTCGGTGCGGGCCGGGGCGTGAGCGCGACGCCGCTGCGGGGGGTGGACTGGTCGGAGGAGCCCGTGGCGGCGCTGTTCGGCCGCCCGGTCCACGACGCGGTGGTCACCGCGCTGGACGGCCTCGCCCAGAAGGACGGGGATCGCGACCCCGGACTGCTCGGCTGCGACGTCGAGGTGGTCGGTGCGGCGGGGGAGTACCTCGTGGCCCGTGTCACCGGCGAGGGGCCGCTCCTGCGGCTGCGCCCGGCCCACCCCCACCCGGAGCTGCCGCACGCGGCCAACCTGCGCAGGATCTCCGGTCATCCGGGGCTCGCCCTGCGGATCCTCGGACGTCCCGATCCGGACCGGGCCGCCACCCTCCGGCCGCTGGCGGTCGGTCCGGTGCCGGGAGCCCCGTACACGCTGAGGCTGCCGGAGGAGTGGCTCGGCCGGGCCGACCTGGGGTACGACCGGCTCCAGGGCAGCCACTTCCCGCGCGAGGCGCCGGAAGCCGCCCCGCGCGGACCGGTGACGGCCGGCCCCGACGCGCTGGCGGACGCGCCGCTGTGGCGGGTGCGCCGGCTGCTCGAGACCGGTGTCGCGGGTGGGCGCCGCGCCCTCGCCGAGGCCGGTCGCGGCACGGACGCCGCCCTCCTCGTACCCCTGCGGCGCGCGGGACTCGGCGGGGCCGCCCACTTGGCGACGGCCCTCACCGCCGAGGCGGACCGACGGCCCCGCGACGCCTTCGGCCGCCTCACGGACGCCTCGGCCGACGGCTACGCCCGCGCCTGGCTCGCCTCGGCGGTCCACCTGGCCGCCGCCGAACGCGCGTTGGTCCTGGCCTCCTGGGCCTGACCGGCCAGGCCGCGCGGGGCGTGGGCCCGACCCGCTCCGGGACGGGGCCGCCGGTCTCAGCCGCCGCCTCCCTTGCGGGCGCGGAACGCGGCGGCCTTGGTGCGGTTCTGGCAGGCGGTGGAGCAGAACTGGCGGGCGGTGTTGCGGGACGTGTCGACGTAGACGCGGTCGCAGCGGTCGGCGCGGCAGACGCCGAGGCGGCCGGCGAGGCTGCCGCCGACGGCGAGCGCCAGGGCGGTGGCGCAGCCGGCGCTGTGGCCCGCGGCGAAGGAGTCGTCGGCGCCGTGGAAGTGCAGCTGCCAGGGGGTGCCGCCGTCCTCGTTCCCGGCGGGCGCGCGGTCCAGGCGCGGGCGGGCGCCGCTGTCGCGCAGGAGGCGGTTGACGGTGGTGGCGGCGAGGTCGGGGTCGCCGTCGTGCATGGCCTGGAAGACCCGGCGCATGGCACGGGCGGTGGCGGCCAGGTGCTCCGCCTCGGCGGAGTCGAAGGTACGCCGCAGTGAGCCCGCGGTGTCGGAGACGGCCGCTCCGACCGCTTCGGGGAGGTCGGCGCCGCGGGGTACGGCGTAGGGGCGGCCGCGGGACTCCCCGTCGGTCAGCGTGTTCACGAGCGATACGGCGTGTTCCAGCAGTACCGCCACGTGACTGTCGAACATCACTTGACCAGTCACTCCCTCGATGGTTAGCGTTCGTGACTGACAATAGTCGATTCGACAGTCACGCGCAGGGGTGGTGGCATGCCGCGGACCGTATGGCTCCTGGTGGTGGCGCGCGGGGTCAACCGCCTCGGTGCCTTCTCGCTGCCCTTCCTGACCGTGCTGATCAGCACGGACTTCGGGGCGGGCGTCACGACGGCCGGTCTCCTCTCCGCCGCCTTCGGGCTCGCGACGATCCCGTCACGGCTCGCCGGGGGCCGACTGGCGAGCCGCCTCGGCCGCCGTCGCACGATCGTGCTCGGCCTCACCGGATGCGCGGGCGCCCAGCTGGGCATCGCGACGGCCGGATCACTGGTCGCGGTGGCGGTCTTCGCCGTGCTCCTCGGCCTCGTCTTCGAGCTGTACGAGCCCCCGAGCCAGGCGCTCATCGCCGACGCGGTCGGCCCCTCCGAACGGGTCCGCGCCTACGGCCTGTTCAACGCCGCCCTCGCGGCGGGCGGCACCGGCGCGGGACTCGTCGCCGCCGCCCTGGGCCGCTGGGACCTGCGCTGGCTGTTCGTCGTCGACGCGGTCACCTGTCTCCTGTGCGCCCTGGTCCTGCGCGTCGCACTGCCCGCCGACCACGCCGGCCCCTCCGGCAAAGGCACGCCCTCCGACGACGCGGGCCGCGCCGAACAGGCCCAGCCCGTACACCCCTGGCGTGACCGGGCGCTGCGCGCGATGTTCCTCTCGGGGACGCTGTTCGCGCTGGTGACCACCCAGATCACGATGGGGCTGCCGCTGACCCTCGCGCGGCACGGCCTCGAACCCGCCGACGCGGGGCTGCTGTTCACCGCCTCGGCGGTGACGGTGGTCGCCGCCCAGCCGGCCCTGCGGCTGCGCCGCCTCACCGAGCTGTCCGACTCCGCGGCCATCGCGCTCGGTCACGTCCTCCTCGCGGCCGGTCTGGCCGGGTACGCGGCGGCGTCCACGATGACCGCGTTCCTGGCGGCCACGGTCCTGTGGAGCCTCGGCGACGTCCTCGTCCTCGGGCGGGTCCTCACCGTGGTGGCGGACCTCGCGCCGCCGGGCGGCGCCGACCGCTACCTCGCCGCGTACGGCATCAGCTGGGGCGTCGCGACGGTCGCCGCCCCGGTCACCTGCACCCAGCTGCTCCAGCACGTCGGCGTCGGCGCGCTCTGGGCCGGTACCGCGGGACTCTGTCTCGTCCTGGCGGCGGCACAGCTCCGTCTGGTGGAACCGCTCCTCAGAGCGCCGGCGGTGCCGGTCGCCTGAGTCGCGCCGCGGTACGGGAGGCGCCGGAGCACGCTGGTCAGGACAGCGGTTCCGCCGCGGGCTCGGGGGACGCGGATGCCGTGGTGCGTGGCCGTGCCCGCATGTGGAGGTCGCGGAGTTCGAGCGTCACGGCGGCGGCGAGGCGGCCCCGGTGGCCCGGCACGTGCTCCAGGCGCCAGCGGGAGGCGATGGTCGCGAGGGCGAGGGTGGACTCGACCATGCTGAAGGAGTCGCCGATGCACTTGCGGGCGCCCGAGGCGAAGGGGAGGAACGCGTGGCGGGGCGGCTGGGGGTGCGAGGGGGCCCAGCGGTCGGGGGCGAACGACTCGGGTTCGTGGTGCAGGTCGGGCCGGTGGTGGATGAGGTAGGGGCTGTAGGCGACGCTCGTGCCGGCCGGCAGCACGTACTCGCCGAGGTGGGTGTCGGCGGTGACCACGCGGGTGAAGAACCAGCCCGGCGGGCGCAGCCGCAGCGTCTCGTTGACGACGCGCTCGGTCAGCGGCAGGCGCGGCAGGTCCGCGTAGCCGGCCGGTCCGCCGTCCAGGACGGAGTCGACCTCGGCGTGCAGGCGCTGCTCGACCTCGGGGTGGCGGGCCACCAGGTCCAGCGCCGAGGACAGCGTGGCCGCCGTGCTCTCGATGCCGGCCAGGACGAAGGAGACGACGGTGTCGCTGATCTCGGCGCCGGTCATGCCGGGGCGGTCGTCCTCGGGGTCCTGCGCCGCGACCAGCGCCGAGAGCAGGTCGCCGTGGTCGGCGCCGTCGGCGCGGCGCCGGGCGATGAGGCCCTGGACGGTGTCGTGGAGGCGGGCGCGGGCGGCGAGGTGCGCGCGGTTGCCGGGGGTGGGCAGGCGGTCCAGCGGCGGGATCAGGAACATGCGCTGGTAGAGGCTCTTGACCACGGTGGTGACGTCGTCGACGAGCTGCCCGTGCGCGGTCGTGGGCAGGTCGTCGGAGAACAGGGTGGCGGTGATGATGCGGGAGCTCGTCGCCATCATCTCGGCGGGCACGTCGAGGAGCTGACCGGGCCTCCAGGAGTCGGTCGTCTCCTGGACGCAGGCGGTCATGGCCCGTGCGTAGTCCGGAAGCCGGGCCTGGTGGAAGGCGGGCTGCGACAGCCGCCGCAGCCGGCGGTGCGCCTGGTGCGGGCAGGACACCACGCCGTCGCCGATGACCTCGCGCAGCCGGTCGTACAGCGGGCCGCCCTTGTCGAACACGCGGTCGTCCAGCAAGGCCCGCCGGGTCAGTTCCGGATCGCAGATCACGATCATCTCGAGGGGACCGAGCCGGATGCGGACCAGGTCGCCGTGGGCGGGCAGCGACGTCAGGAACGCCAGCGGGTCCCGCAGCAGCGGCACGACGTGCCCGATCAGGGGCAGCCCGCGGGGAGCGGTGGGGATCGAGCGGAAGTCCTTCATGACGCGCTGCGGCTCCTTTTGACGGGGTTCGTTCACGCGTCGTATCTAGCGCAACCTCCAGGCGGCATATGCGTCCGCCCAGGGAACGGGCAGGTCAGCGGCCGTCACCCGGATGGCGGCCGGGTTGACGGTCGACGGCCCCGCCGGGGCCCGGCGCGGGCGCGGCCGATCGTGGTCCTTCAGCCCTGCTTCGCGGCTCCGGTCGGCACCGGGCGGCGGAGGAGGTACACGGCGGCCGAGGCGACGAGCAGGAGCATCGTGCCGGTGAAGACCAGACCGGCCCGTTCGAGACCGAGGGGGTCGGCAAGGAGGCCGACGCCGATCACCGGGATGGAGATGCCGGTGTACGCGACCAGGAACAGGGTCGAGATGACGGCCGCGCGCTGCTCCGGAGGCGCGGCTCCGGCGACGGCCGAGAGCGCGGCGCGGAAGGAGAGGCCCTGGCCGGCTCCGCCGACGACGGCGGCCAGGACGACGAGCGCCAGGAGGTCGGTGGCGAGCGCGCCCGCGAGGAACACCAGACCGGCGAAGAGCACGGCGCAGCCCAGGGGCAGCGACCGGGCCACGCCGACGCGGCCGACGGCGAGCTGCCCGGCGGTGGAGGCGAAGAAGGCCAGCGCGACGACCAGACCGCTCACGGCGTGGTTGTCGACGTGGAGGTAGCGGTCGAGGAACGCGGGGCTGACCGAGGTGAAGACCCCGAACAGGGCGAACCCCGCGAAGGCGGCGATCGCCGCCGGCACGAAGACCGGACGGACCTGTGCGGGCAGGGCCGGCCGCTGCGGCCGTACGGCGGTCAGGGGCCGCCGCTCCCGCACGGTCTCGGGCAGCCTCAGCAGGACGACGACCGACACGGCCACCAGGACGAGGTGCACCGCGAACGGCAGGAGCAGGGGCTCGGGGGCGTACTCCGCGAGCACCCCGGCGAGCAGGGGTCCGCAGCCCAGACCGCCCATGTTGGCGGCCGTCGCCACGAACGTCGCCCGGGACGCGCCGCCCGGCGGGGCCAGGTCCATGACGTAGGCGGTGGCGGCGCCGGTGAACAGGCCGGCCGAGAGACCCGACAGGAGCCGGCCCGCGTAGAGCCAGCCGAGGCCTTCCGCGTAGAGGAAGCAGAGGGCGCTGGCCGCCGCGAACCCGAGGCCCCACAGCAGGGTCGGCCGTCTGCCGATCGTGTCGGAGGCGTTGCCCGCGAGGAGCAGGACGCCGATGACCCCGAACGCGTAGACGGCGTACACGACGGTCACCGTCAGCTCGGAGAACCCGAACTTCTCCTGGTACAGGGGGTACAGAGGTGTCGGCAGCGTCGTGCCGGTCATTCCCACCACGAACACGGCCCCGGCGAGCAGACACCGGAGCCACCCCTGACGATCACCGACCATGCCGCCGACCGTATCCCCGCCGGCGGCCCGCGGCGCGGTGAAGCGACCCTCCGATCGGGTTCATCGCGAGGCGCGGGCGTGACCGCCGCCGCGGTGGGAGGCGGGCCGCGACCGCCTCCCGGGAGCGATCAGGCCGATCCGTCGGTCGGTGCGCCCACGACGGTGCCCGAGCGGACGACGACGGGCCGGCGCGCCCCGGCCGTCCGGGGCCGTGGCCGCCCGTTCAGTGACCCAGGGACCGCTTCAGCTCCGCCTTGTTCATCGAGGAGCGCCCGTGCAGGTTGCGCCGCTGGGCCTCGGCGTAGAGCTGGTCGTACGTCGGACCTTCCGAGCCGCTGTGCGAGCGCAGGCCGCCGCGGCGCGAGGAGGACATGTCCTCGGTCGAACTCTTGCCGGCGGTCTTCGACTCGCCGGCCCGGGCCCGTTCCTTGTTGACCGTGCGTGCCGCGATCTCCTCGGCGCGCTTCTCGCTCTCGCCGCGGTCCAGTGCGCTCTCCTTGATGTGCTCGTACTGCCGTTCGCGCTTGGCGTTCGATCCGCGGGGCATGGCCTCTCCTTTCGGGGCGGGACACATCGGCCTGTGAGAGGCGCGTGCCCCTTTCGCCCCGGAACATTCGAATGGGGGTGGCTCTCACGCGTAGACGGAGGCCGTCCTGACCGTTTCTGCGGGCTTCCGGGGGCGCCTCGCGGCGCCCTCGTGGATCGGTCACGCGGGCGCGGGCGCGGGAACTGCCGAGGCCGTGGGCCTGGCAGTGGATCCCCCGCTGGCAGTGGATCCCCCGGCGGCCCCGGGTCACCCCTCCACGGTGGGTCGGTCGTCATCTCCGAGCCCGGGGATCACGACCACCTCGAACCAGACCGCCTTGCCCTCGCCCCGAGGGAGCCAGCCCCAGGCGGCCGAGAGCCGCTCCAGGAGGTAGAGCCCGTGCCCCGAGGGGCGTCCGGCGCGATGACGCCCGTGCGGCCGCGGCCGCTCCGGGCTCGTGTCGCTGACCTGGACCCACAAGCGGCCATCGGTCCGGTCGAGGCACAGTTCGTACGGGACGCCGCCGTGGGTGTACGCGTTCGTGACGAGTTCGGAGACCAGGAGCAGGGCGTCGTCGACGGCGACGTGCCCGGGTGTGCCCGCCGGCCCGAACCATTCGCGCAGGGCCTGCCGGGTGAGGTCACGGCACTCCCGCACCGCCCCGGCGGTCTCCCCCAGCGCGTAGCGGCGGGTACGGCTGGGAGCGGGCGGTACGGGCCGGCCGGTCATGGGATGCGCCTGCCTGGCCCGGATGTCGTCATGCCGTCGTCGAGCGCGGCCTCGACGTCCTCGTACACCCGGAAGATCAGCAGCGCGCCGGTGACCTCGAAGACGCGGGCCACCGGAGAGCGCAGGCCGGACAGGTCCACCGACCCGCCCCTGGCGAGGTGTCGGAGCCGGGCCCTCAACAGCAGGTTCAGCCCGGTGGAGTCGCAGAACCGCAGCCCGGCGCAGTCCACGACGAGACGGGTCGCCTCGGCGTTCCTCCTCAGGGCGCTCCGCAGGGGCGCGGCCGTGTCGTGGTCGAGTTCCCCCTTCAGGAGCAGGACGGCGGTGTCGGAACGTCCTCCGGGGCGGCTCTCCACGGCAAGCCTCGCCGGCGCCGGGTAGGGGCCGGAAGGTGGGGGATCGCGGGGAGGTGTGGCCATGGCTCGTCCCTGTCGGTACTGGCCTGTCGAGGGGCCCCTGCCCCTGCCGCCATCGGGTATGCCCCACGATGCCCGCTCCGTCCGATCGCGTTCTGTGCCGGGGTCGTTTTCCTCGGAAAAGGGGTAAAAAGAGCGAAGGGTACGAGGGAGATGGTGAGTCCATGCGGGACGAAGAGCTGGTGGAGGAAGACTCCGGGCCGCTGCCCGACCGCTTCAGCGTCGCCGTCCGTCCCGTGGCGGGGGCGGACACCGTCGTCCTGGTGCTCGTGGGCGAACTCGACCGCGACGCGGTCGGTCGGCTGTGGGCCGCGATGGAGGAGTGTCCGCCGGCCGGAAGGATCGTCGTCGACTGCTCCGACCTGGGGTTCTGCGACTCGTCCGGGCTGAACGTGCTGCTCAGATCCCGTCTGCGGATGCTGGAGGCCGGCGGGGCCGTGGAGCTCGCCGGGCTGCGCGCGCCGGTGGACCGGATGTTCGAGATCACCGGCGCCCGGGGAGTGTTCCCGATGTACGGAAGTGTCGGTGAGGCACTGTCGGAGCGTGAGCGCGGCCACGAAGGCGGCGGAAGTCATGGCAGAGAGCTCTGAGGGCCCCCCGAGCCAGGTCCGCAGGCTCGGCCTCAACGGTACCCGGGGCGTGGTGGCCCGCTGCCGCGACTTCACCGCGGAGGCGCTGGCCGACTGGGGGTGGATCCCCCCGGAGACCGAAGAGGCGGGGGAGCGGGTGGAGGACGTGCTGCTCCTCGTGTCGGAGGTCGTCACCAACGCCTGCCTGCACGCCGGAGGCCCCGAGGAGCTGGTCCTGCGGCACGGGTACGGGCTGCTGCGGGTCGAGGTGGCCGACGCGAGCCCCGAGCATCCGCGTCGTCAGGCGCCCCGGTCGCCCGGTGTGCCCGGCGGGCACGGTCTGATGGTGCTCGACCGGCTCGCCGGGGACTGGGGTACCGAGGACAAGGCGCCGGGGGCGGTGGGCAAGGTGGTGTGGCTGGAGGTCAGCCGTCCGTCCCGTCCGCCGTGGCGCCGTCCTGGAGGAGGCCCTGCCTGAGCTCGCCGAGGATGCGGGTGAGGAGTCGCGAGACGTGCATCTGGGACAGTCCGATCCGGTGGCCTATCTCCGACTGGGTGAGCTCCTCGCCGAAGCGCAGTTCGAGGATGCGCCGGTCGCGGTCGTCGAGCCGGGCGAGCAGGGGCCGCAGCGACGTCAGTGACTCGACGAGCTCGTAGGAGGGCTCGGTGGTGGCCAGGTGGCGTCCGCTCGTACCGGAGACGGAGTCCTCGTCACCCGCCGGCGCGTCCAGGGAGCGGGCGGCGTAACCGTGCGCCGCGAGCTGGCCCTCGGCGACCTCCTCCGCGGTGACGTGCAGTCGCTCGGCCAGTTCCGCCTGGCTGGGTCGGCGGCCCAGGTCCTGTTCCAGGGCGTCGGCCGCCTTGGCGAGGTCGATCCGCATCTCCTGGAGGCGGCGGGGCACCCGGACGGCCCAGCTCGTGTCCCTGAAGAACCGCTTCATCTCGCCGACGATCGTCGGCAGGGCGAACGCCGAGAAGTCCACCGCGCGGTCGGGATCGAAGCGGTCGATCGCCTTGATCAGGCCGATCGTGCCGACCTGCACGATGTCCTCCTTCGGCTCCGCGCGGTTCCGGAACCGCCGGGCCGCGAACTTCACCAGGCTGAGGTTGAGCTCCACCAGGGTGTTGCGGACGTACGCGTACTCCGGCGTTCCTTCCTCCAGAGCCCGCAGCCGTGCGAAGAGCGCGACGGAGAGGGCCCGGGCGTCGCCCGTGGAGGTGGCCGTCGGACGGATCGGTTCGGAGATGCCGCCAAGCGCCGCCCGGCGCGTCGCGGCCCCCGGACCGCCCACCGGTGCGGCGGTGTGGTCGCTGAGCGTGACGGAGCCGTTTCCGGCGACGGTGGACATGGAATGCTCCTTCGACGGTGGCGTTGGGCCTGCGCCGCGGTGTCGATGGAGGGGCGGCGGGGTCCGTCGGTCGAGCGCCTGAAGGCATGATGCCCGTTATTGCATGGTCTGACACAGTTCTGGGGGAACCTACCGGTGTGATGCGATGGCGTCGGCCGTCGATTCCGGTTCTCATGGAAGGACAGGGATCGGGAGGAGGTGTCCGTGATGGACGAGGCCCGACTCTCGGCGCGAGAGCGACGCGTTCTGGCGGAGATCGAAGAGCAGCTGGACCATGACGAGCCGCTGGCCCGCCGGCTGCGCACGATGCGACGAGGTCCCACGCTGAGACGGCCCTCGCTCACCGGCCGCCACCGCGTCCGCGCCCTCGGCGTCGCCGCGCTGGCAGCCGCGACCCTCGTGCTGCTGGTCCTCGCGGTGGCCACCGAGGCCCCGGTGCTGATCTGGCTGTTCGCGGCCGTCTGGGTGCTGACCCTCGTCTCCGTGCTGAGCCTCGTCGTCCGGTGGTCCCGCAGGCGGTCCGTCGACTCGCGGAAGGCCGGGTGAGGGCCTGCCCGGTCGCCCACACCCCACGACGTGCCCGCGCCCCGGACCAAGTCCGGGGCGCGGGCACGTCGTTCGAGCGGGGGCCGATTCACCGGCGTTCGAGCGGGGGCCGACTCACCAGCGGTACCAGCGGCCGCTGCCGCTCCGCATCAGGAAGCCGAGCAGCCACAGCACGAGCACGGCGATGGCGATGTACCAGAGCACTTCGACGGCGAAACCCGCGCCGAACAGCACCAGGATCAGAAGGAGTACGAGAAGAAGGGGAACCATGGCGGCACCTCCACTGCCTCCGAGGCCTGCCGGTCGTCCTCGGCGCGAGGGCACTCGGTACGTCCGCGCTTGCCCCCTCTCCCCGGGTTCATGCACGGCGATCGGCCACTACGGTTCCGAAGCCGGGCGCCACGACGTTTGAGCCGCGCGTACGGGGTGAGGCGCAGGAGTGGCGGGGGGTTCGACGCCGGAGAGGATCGCATCGTGTCGCCCGACGGAAAGCCCGACGGAAAGCCCGACGGAGAAGTCGACGCAAAGACCGACGGAACGCTCGCCGGAAAGGCCGTACTCGTCCTCACGACGAACTACGGGACGGATCAGGACGAGCTGCAGAAGCCCGTCAGGACCCTGCGCGAGGCCGGCGCACGCGTCACTGTGGCGGCGCAGAAGGACGAGGACGTCCGGACCCTGGTCTCGGACCGGCGGCCCGGGGACGTCGTCCGGCCGGACACGACACTGAAGAACGCGGCCGCCGACGACTTCGACGCCGTCATCGTGCCGGGAGGCACGCTGAACGCCGACCGGCTGCGCACCGACGACAGCGCGCGGCGCCTGCTCTCGGCCTTCGCCGACGCCGGCAAACCGGTCGCCGCCATCTGTCACGGACCCTGGCTGCTCGTGGACACCGGGCTCGCCCGGGACCGCGAACTCACGTCGTACCCCTCGCTCCGCTCCGACCTGGAGAACGCGGGCGGCACATGGGTGGATCGCGAGGTCGTCGTCGACACCTCCGGAGGTCACCCGCTGATCACGTCCCGCAAGCCGGGCGACGTGGACGCCTTCGCGTCCGCGATCGTCCGCAGCCTCGCCGGCGGCGGAGGCAGGGCCTGACGCGAAGACCGACGAGAAACCCCACGGAGAAAGGACATCACTGATGGGTGGCAAGAGCGGTATGGAGAAGGGCAAGGGCAAGATCAAGGAGACCGTGGGCAAGGCCACGGGCAACGAACGTCTGGAAGCCGAGGGCAAAGGCGACCAGATGAAGGGCAAGGTCCAAGAGGTCGCCGAGAAGGCGCGCGAGCAGGCCGAGAAGACCCGCCGCGACCTGTAGCGACGAGCTCGCCGACCAGCCGTACCAGGCACGCGCCCGTGGGACGCACGCTCCCGCGGGCGCGAGCCGCACACCGACCCCCACATGAGCGCAGGTGACATCCATGACCACCGCACGCGACATCATGACTTCGGACGCGACCTGCGTCCGGTCGTCCGAGAGCCTCGTCGACGCGGCACGGAAGATGGCCGAACTCGACGTCGGGGCACTGCCGATCTGCGGGCCCGACGAGAAGCTGCACGGCATGCTCACCGACCGCGACATCGTCCTCAAGTGCGTCGCCCAGGGCAAGGACCCGAGCGCGTGCACGGCCGGCGAACTGGCCCAGGACACCATCGTCACGGTGAAGGCGGACGATTCCGTCGAGCAGGTGCTGGCCGTCATGAGCGAGCACATGATCCGCCGTGTCCCCGTCATCGACGAGCACGTCCTCGTCGGCATCATCGCCCAGGCCGACGTCGCGCGGGCCCTGCCCGACCGGCAGGTCGGCGACCTCGTCGGGACGGTCTCCGCGGCCTCCTGAAGCACCTGGCGCGGCCTCCTGAAGCACCTGGCGAAGCTCCCCGGACCGGTCGGGCCCTCGACCCGGTCCGGGGAGTCGTCCTCAGGCCGCGGCGTCGCCACGGGGCAGGACGTCCAGGAGTTCCAGCAGGTACAGGAAGGCGACGGCCATCGGCGCGTCGGCGGTCTCCTGGCGCACCCGCGCCCACTCGACCCGCTCGCGCAGCCCGCGCGCCACCGGCAGCAGGGCGCCGAAGTCACAGTGGTGCTCGGAGAGGGCCAGGAGGCGGGAGACCATGATGTCGGTCGGGGCGAGCACCGGCATGTGGACGGAGTCGACCGGCATGGTCGGGGCACGGGCGAGCAGCTCCGTCGTGACGGGCCGGCCGGCGAGCGCGAAGATCAGGTCGATCTCCTCGCCGCCCGCCCTGGCCTTGACGAGCCAGTCCTCGGGCGGTTCGACGATGCGTATCCCGCGCTCACGCAGCGACCGCGTGACCAGTTCGGCGTCCTCCCGGCGCACGGCGAAGTCCGTGTCGTGCTGGAGCCGGACCGGGATCCCGTGCGCGTACGCGGCGACACTGCCGACCAGGGCGAACGGGCAGCCCGACGCCTTGAGCACGGCGCCGACCTCCTTCGTCGTCTCCAGGATCGCCTGGGTGTGGTCGGCGGGCAGCGTCTGCGCGCGGCCTTCTCCCGTCGTCTCCAGCCCGTCCCCAGGGGCCTCCCAGGACTCCGGCGGAACCGGGCGGCCGACGGCCTCGTGGGCGGACCGCGACTGCGCGGAGCGTGCCGCTCCGTCCGCCGCGCGGTGCGGGGCCGGGCCCTCCGTCAGGTTCATGGCCTGCTCCTGTTCTCGTCGCCGGTCATGACGCCCCTCCGGAAAGGGGCGGACCTGCGTCTACCCCCGCACGGACCTCGTCATTCCGTCCCCGCCCGCCCGGCCGGCCCCGCTCCGCCGTGAATGCCCGCCGCCGGACCGGGCAGGTGCCTCGCACCTCCTCGAAGGCGGAGACGACACGGGTGCGAGAGCGGGAGACGAGTCCGATGACATCCGACGGTGGCGAGTCCGCGGGCCTGGACCTCGGCGCCTTCGTGGAGGGCCTCTTCGTGATCCACACCCACGCTCCCGCGCGGGAGCGTCGGCCGCCGGCCGGCCGGACCGTCGTCCTTACCGCCGCGGACCGATGCCGCGCCCTGCTCCGGGCGGTCGCCGGGGCGGGCGCCGTCACGGCCGACGCCCTGCGTGGGCGTCGGCGTGCGCGAGGACCCCGGGCGCGTCGAGGGTCCGGGACTTGAGCGGCCGCGCGTCGACGGGTGCGGACCCCGAGGGCTCCCGAACCTGGAACGGCTCCCACGAACCTGGAACGGCTCCCACGAACCTGGAACGGCTCCCCCGAACCTGGAACGGCTCCCCCGGACCCGGCCGAACGCCCCGGGTCCGGCCGAACGCCCCCAGGGCCCCGGCCAGACGGCTTGGCCCGGAACGGCTCACCGGCCCTTCCAAGCCCGGCTCGGCAGGGGAGAGGGGCCGCCGGACGGCGTCCGCAGGGCGCTCTCGCCCCGGGACCAGGCGTCCGTCACATGGCGGGCGAGCCGGTCCTCCACGAGGCAGGTCGCGGCGATGCCGAAGGCGACCTCGGGGGCGAGCTCCGGTTCGTCGTCGAGGAGGCCGCCGACGACCTCGCGACGCACCAGCTGCTCGTGGACGGCGTCGGCCTCCACGTGCTCGTCGTAGTACCGCGCGGCGGCCGGTCCCGCGCCGATCCGGCGCATCGCCTCGGCGAGGCGCGAGGCGGCGGGCGGGGAGGTCACCTCCAGGACGGCGAAGTGCCCCACGAGGGCGCCGCGCAGCCTGCGGTGCAGCCCGAACAGGGTCATCAGGTTCGAGGCCGCCAGCGTCTCGGCGCCGGCCGCGTCGACGTACCGCCCGTACGACGGGTCGAGGTCCAGGTCGGTCATCAGGTCCGCGTAGAGCCGGGAGTGCATGCGCTCCGCCCGCCCGCAGCCGTACTCGTCGTACTCGACGGCGACCATGGCCGCCTTGGCGCGGCCCCGCAGCCGGGGGACGACCCACAGGTGCGGATCGGCCTCCCTGAGCTGGTGCACGGAGCGCAGCGCCGCGTACTCGCGCACCGGCCACGACTCGCCCCGGGCGAGCAGGAAGCGGGAGACGCCGGTCCCGTCGACGGGCTCGATGAGCAGCTCGGACAGTGCCTCGTCCACAGGGGGCGCGTCACGGCAGTCGTGCCGCAGCGCGCTCTCGAAGCGGTGCTCCAGGAGGGCCCGGACCCTCAGCAGGTCGGGGTCCCATTCGAGGGTCTCGGGGACCCCGGCGAAACCCTGGTAGTGCAGTTCGTAGCAGAGGTACAGGGAGAGGTGCAGATCCTCGCCGTACGAGGCGCAGCGGGCGATCTCCGATTCGTCGGGCAGCCGCCCGGGGCCCGCGCGGAGCCGGCTCCGTACCGCGTCGGACACGGTGCCGCGGGCCTCGGGGAGTTCGGGCGCCGTGGTGACGGGCGCGTGGAGGACGGTCATGACGGATCGACCTCCCCCGCCGGCTCGGTTGCGGCCCCGGGACCGGGCGGGTCCGGCCGTGGCGGGCGCGACCGGGCCGCGCCGGCCTCGGGTCGCGCGCGGCGCCTCAGGCGCGGGCGGTGGCTCGTGTCGCAGAACGGTGCCCGCAGGGTGCGCCGGCACGTGCAGAGGGCGATCACGGGCCGCTCGCAGTGGAGCACCGACCCGTCCGGCATGACGATCTCCGCGGGCCCCTCGACCAGCAGCGGCCCTTCGAGGAGCGGCTGGACGCGGGGCGGCGCCGCGCGGCGCCCGGCGGGGCGGGGGGCGCTCGCCGGTCCACGGCTCTCCTGCCGTGCCTCCGGAAGGGCCGTCTCCCGCGCCCCGGCCCGAGAGGCGTTCCCGTCAGGGGAAGCAGACATGACACACCACCGATCCGATACGACTGCGCGGACATCGCGCGAATGCCCCGGCTCCCCGTCCCCAATCACGGGCGGCAGGCCCGGATGACGACCAGCTCCTCGGTACGCGTGCCCGGGGCCACCAGTCCCCGGGCCGCGAACCAGTCCGCCCGGGCCGACATCACCGGCCCGAACGGCTGCGTGGAACGCCCGACGACACGGGCCCGCAGCCCGCCGCGCCGGAGCGCGTCCAGGGTGCCGGTGACGCCGGACAGCGACGACTGCACGATGAGCAGGACGCCGGACGGCGTCAGGAGGCGGGGCACCCGGGCGCAGACGCGGTCGAGGAGCAGCCGGCCGTCGAGCCCCGCGTCCCAGCTCCGGCGCGCTCCCCGGGCCGGGACCTCGGCGTCCTCGCTCGGCACGTAGGGCGGGTTCACGGTGATCAGGTCGAAGCGCTCGTGCCGCACCGGGGCGTCCAGGTCGCCGCGGAGCGCCCGCACCCGGCAGCCGTGCAGCAGCGCGTTGAGCCGCGCGCTGGCGATCGCGGCGAGCGACACGTCGACGGCGGTGGCCCGCGCGCCGCGCAGCGAGGCCGCCACGGCGAGGACACCGGTCCCGGTGCACAGGTCGAGCGAGCGGGCGCCGGGGCGCAGGTCCTCGCGCCGCAGCTGCCCCATGAGGAGTCCGGTGTCGCCCTGGGGCGCGTACACGCCGGGGAGCCGGCACACCCGAGGGGCGTACGACCTGCCGGGGCGCGGGCCGGCGGTGAGGACGGCCGGACGGTCGAAGAGGGCGGCACGCACGCGGATCAGCTCCCGACCGTGGCCGCGGCCAGCGAGTCCACCACCGCGCTCAGCCGGCCGTGCCGGCGGTAGACGGCGCGCTGCCGTGCCGCGCCGCCGCCGTCCGTACGGATGCGTTCCCATTGGTCGCGTACCCACGCGAGGTCGTCGGCGGCGGTGAGACCCGGGCGGGCGACCTCGATCAGCTCGTCCAGGAGGGCCGTGGCGGGCCGCTCCCGGCCGTCGACCGGATCGAGGCCCGTCCCGGTGAGGCCCTGGACGGCGGCCAGCCCGTGCGCCCGCAGCAGCCTCGCCCCGGCTATCAGGGGCGGCGGCACGGAGGACTCGACGCGCGTCAGCAGGGTCGCGGCGAGCCCCCGGGCCAGGATCGCCAGCAGGACCACCGTGTCGAGGTCCGCGTTGGTGTCCGCCAGCCTGATCTCCAGCGTCGGCACGTGCTCCGAGGGCCGGGCGTGCCAGTACACCATCCGGTTGTCGAGCAGCGTCCCGTCCGCGACGAGCCGCGCGACGTGGGCGAGGTACTGCGGCTCGTCGAGCACGGGTGTCGGCCCGACGGTCGGCCACCTCGCGTGCTCGACCGAGCGCCAGCTCTCGTACCCGGTGTCACGGCACCCGGCGTACGGCGAGTTGCCGGCCAGCGCCTGAAGGACGGGCAGCCACGGCCGCATGTGCATGGCCAGGGCGAGGGCCCGCTCCCGGTCGAGCGTCCCGATGTGGACGTGACATCCGCAGACCAGGCTGTCGTCCCGGGCCGTCCCGTCACGCCGGGTCACCAGCGGGGCGAAGCGGCGGGCCATCAGCCGGTACCGGTCCGTGTCCGTGATCGTCAGGGGGGCCTCCGGGGACAGTACGGGCGTGCCGCACGCGACGGGCATGCAGCGCTCGTCCCGCGCCGCCGTACCCACCACCGTGCGCAGCCACGACAGCTCCTCGCGCAGGTGCTCGCGGCTCGCGGTGGGCGCCGTACATATTTCGATCTGGGCGTTGAAGAACTCGGCCTGCACCTGTTCGCCGAGTTCGCGCTGGGCCCGCCGGATGACCTCCGGCGCCCGGTTCACGGGCGTCCGCGTCACACGGTCCACCAGCACGAACTCTTCCTCCACCCCCATGGTCAGGATCTTCATCGCGCCTCCTCGCCTCGGCGGGCCCATACCCGCTGCCGACGGCCTCATGCCGTTTCGTCCCGGTACCCGGCGCTGTGGACAGGGCTTCGGCGCGTCCCTCCGCGCGAGAGGCGCTTCCCTCCGCGCGAGAGGCGCTTCCCTCCGCGCGAGATGTACGCGGACGTGCGAGATGTACGCGGGCCTCGTCGCCGACCTGCGCACCGCGGCGGACGCCTCGTGACGGCCCGTGCCCCGGCCCCGGAGGCCGGACGGCCCGGTTCGGTGCCGCCGCACCGGGCAGTCGCGGGGGCGGACCGCCCCGACCGGCCGGCCGGGGCACGTCGACGTGAGGAAGGGTTCGTGATGGACGGGATCGTGCTGCTCCGCGACGACCACAAGACCGTGGAGAAGCTGTTCAAGGAGTTCGAACGGGCGGATGACCACGACCGGACGAAGAAGGGCGAGATCGCCGAGCAGGTGATCCGAGAACTCACCACCCACGCGTGGATCGAGGAGCAGGTCTTCTACCCGGCGGCCCGGGAGGCCGCCCCCGAGACCACCGACCACGTCCTCGAAAGCGTGGAGGAGCACCACGTGGTGCTCTGGATGCTCGCCGAACTGGCCGGACTCGACCCGTCGGACGAGCGGTTCGACGCGAAGATGACCGTCCTGATGGAGAACGTGCGGCACCACGTCGAGGAGGAGGAACAGGACTGGTTCCCCGACGTCCGCAAGGCCATGGGCCGCAACCGGCTCCGCGAACTCGGCGACCGGATGGAAGTGGCCCGCAACGAGGCGCCGCTGGGCCCGCTCGACGTTCCCAGCGCCGATTCCTGAGCCCGGCGGGGAACGGGCCGGACCCGCGAATGTGCGACTCCTCGACGGGTAGTCGGCCCGGGTGGAAGGCAAGACCCCTAGGAGGCCCGGAGATGCCGGGGAACGCCGAGCACAGGACGGTACGAGACAGGCGCGGACTCAGTGACGAGGAGTTCCGGACGCTGATGCGGGAGGCACGCGCCGAGGCGCGCCGGCACTACCTCGGCGAACCGCCCCGGGGAGAAGCCGACTTCGCGCTGCGGACGCAGCACGCCGAGTTCGGGGCCGCCGCCCACTGACCGGGCGCACCGACCGCGGCCGCGAGGCGCCCCTGACCGAGGCGCCTCGTCCCGGGGAGGGGCCGCCGGTCCGCCCCGGCCGACCCCGGCCGTGAATGAGCCGGGCGTCGCCGGGTACGCGCGGGGCGATCCCGCAGAGTGCGTGACGGCACGACACGGAGGAGGCAGGACATGAGCAAGGTCGAGCAGATGATCGACGTCGACGTTCCGGTGCGGAGCGCGTACGACCAGTGGACGCAGTTCGAGGATTTCCCGCGCTTCATGGAGGGCGTGGAGGACGTCCGGCAGCTCGACGACCGGCACTGCCACTGGCGGACCAAGATCGCCGGGGTGCAGCGCGAGTTCGACACCGAGATCGTCGACCAGCTCCCCGACGAGCGGATCGCCTGGCGCAGCACGGGCGACGGGATCCGGCAGAAGGGCGTCGTCAGCTTCCAGCCGCTGGACGCCGGACACACCCGCGTACGCCTCGCCATGGACGTCGAGCCCGAAGGCATGGCGGAGAAGACCGCCGACGCCCTCGGCATGCTGGACCGGCGCGTCAAGGGCGACCTCAAGCGGTTCAAGGGCTTCATCGAGGACCACGACCAGGCGACCGGCGGCTGGCGCGGCCGCATCCGGCCGAAGGACGCCGACACCGCACGGACCTCGACCGGAACGCCGATGGGCGAGGAACCCGGCCCGATGGACGCCGGGACCGCCCCGATGGGCGAAGGGCCCGGTCCGATGAGGGAGGAGCCCGGATCGATGGGCGACCCCGACCGGACACGCAGGTCCTCGGGCACCGAGTCCTGGCCGCTGCCCCCCGGCCCCGGCGACCCGGGGCTGCGCTGACGACGCCGGGCGGCCCCGCACCCCGCGTTCCCCTCGCCGCGGGACCGCCCGGGCGTCCCCGTACAGCCGCTCACGACCGCCCCGGGCGGACCCGCCCGGGGCGGCCCCCGCCGCGTGGCGCCGGTACGGCGCGCGGCCGTAGTCAGGGAGGTGACCGTGACCGCGTCCGTGGACCGCGTCACCGAACCCTGGGACACCCGTGAGGGCAAGGCCGTCCTGCGGCCCGCCGAGTACCTGCCCCCGCGAGCAACGGCCCGAGGGCGAAGGGTCCTTCCAGATGACCACGGGCCGCACCCTCCACCACTTCCACACCCGCACCCGGACCGGCCCGCGCCCCCGACTCGCCGCCGCATCGGGACCCGGTCTCCGAACAGCCCCTGTACAGGACCTGCACCGCCGCCCCTCGCTCGTGGCGAAGTGCGACGGCACGCCCGCGCCCGCACCCACCGCGCCCCGCACCCTCCCGCACCGGCTCCGTGCGCGGTACGCGGGGAGGCGTCGACGCCCGCGTCGAGGAGGCCCCCGAGCCGGGCCCCCGGGACGACGGGCCCCGCGAGGCCGGGCGCCGGAAGGAGGAACGACCGTGAACGGCATCGCCCTGACTCTGGACGCCCTGCGGGACGGCGAGCGGAGACTGGCCCTCGACCTGGCCTCCGCGGCGGACCGGCACCGCGCGGAACAGGAGGTCCACCACGTCGCGACCGTCTTCGCCCAGTGGTCCGAGGAGCACTGCCGCCGCCTTGCGGAGGCGGCACGCGCACACGGCGCTCCGCCCGCGGAAGGCCCGGTCACCGGTTCCGTGCCCACCGGGCCGCCGCACACGCCGCTCCCGCGGACGACGGCAGCCGCCGGCGACCCGCCGGACCCCGGCTTGCTCCTCCTCGCGGACCTGCGGGCCCTGTACCTCGGCGCGGCCGGGAACTCGCTGCACTGGGAGATGCTGACCCAGGCCGCGCACGCCACCCGGGACCGCCCGCTCCTCGAACTGACGTCCTTCTGTCACCCCCGCACGTTGCGACAGATGCGATGGACCGAGTCGATGGTCGAGAACCTGTCGGCGCAGCTCCTCACGAGCGTGTGAGACGACCCGTTTCAGGCACCCCGCACGCGGCAAGTCGCGGGACATGATGCACATCGGGTACACCATGATGACCGAGCAGGCAGGCCCCCGTGAGCTGGTCGGGCACCTCGTCGAGGCGGAACGGGCGGGGTTCGACTTCTCCGTGATCTCGGACCACTCCTTCCCGTGGCTCGCGTCGCAGGGACACGCCCCGTACGCGTGGAGCGTCCTCGGCGCGGCGGCACAGGCGACCTCCGAGATCCCGCTGATGAGCTTCGTGACCTGTCCGACCTTCCGCTACCACCCGGCGGTGATCGCCCAGAAGGCGGCCACCGTCCAGCTGCTGTCCGAAGGCCGCTTCCGCCTCGGCCTCGGCTCCGGCGAGAACCTCAACGAACACGTCGTCGGCGCGGGCTGGCCCTCGGCACGGGTCCGGCTCGCCATGCTGGACGAGGCCGCCGAGATCATCCGCGCCCTGTTCGCCGGCGGATACGTGACGCGGCACGGCCGGTACTTCCAGGTGGACGACGCCCGGCTCTGGGACCTCCCCGACACCCCGCCGCCCCTCGGCATCGCGGTGTCGGGCCCCCGTTCCTGCGCGCTCGCCGGCCGCCACGGCGACCTGCTGATCGCGACGGAACCGAAACGGGAACTGCTGGACGCCTTCGACGCCCAAGGCGGCGCGGGCAAGCCGCGCGTCGGACAACTGCCCCTCTGCTACGACACCGACCGCGAAGCGGCGGTGTCCCGCGCCCACGAGCAGTTCCGGTGGGCCCTGGGAGGCTGGCGGCTCAACGCCGAGATCCCGCTGCCGGCCGGCTTCGAGCAGGCCTCCGAACACACCCGCCCGGAGGACGTGGCCAAGAGCATCCCCTGCGGGGACGACGTCG
Source organism: Streptomyces wedmorensis (assembly GCF_000716445.1). Lineage (GTDB taxonomy): Bacteria > Actinomycetota > Actinomycetes > Streptomycetales > Streptomycetaceae > Streptomyces > Streptomyces wedmorensis. The sequence continues at coordinate 99,234 of NZ_JNWK01000005.1, read as the reverse complement.
GTGCCGTCCTGGACGCGGTCCGGCCGTTCGCCGAGGCCGGGTTCACCGACCTCGCCCTCGTCCAGATCGGCGGCGACCACCAACAGCCCTTCCTCCGCTGGGCGGAGACCACCCTGCTGCCCGCCCTCCGCGACCTGTAGGGAGCACCGCCATGGACCGCGCCGCGCTCTTCGACGTCGACGGGACCCTCGTCGACTCCAACCACCTGCACGTGGTCGCCTGGTGGGAGGCCCTGCGCCAGGGCGGCCACCGGGTGCCCACGCACGCCGTGCACCGGGCGATCGGCCTGCCGGGAGAGCGGCTCCTCGACCACCTGCTCGGCGAGGACCACGACCACGGCGACGACGACCGGCTCAGCGCCGCCCACGACACCCTCTACGGAACCTTCTTCGAACGGCTCCAGGCCTTCGACCGCGCCGCCGACCTGCTGCGCGCCCTGGCCGGCGACGGCTGGCGGATCGTCCTGGTGACCTCCGCCAAGGACCGCGAACTCACCGCCCTGCGCCGCGCGCTCGACGCCGACGACGCCGTCACGGCCACCGCCACCGCCGACGACGTCGAGGAAGGCAAACCCGCCCCCGATCCCATCGAGCTAGCCCTCTCGCTCGTCGACGTCGGCCCCGACCGGGCCGTGTTCGTCGGTGACAGCGTCTGGGACATGAAGGCCGCGCGCCGCGCACACGTGATCCCCGTCGGCCTCCTCTGCGGCGGCATCCCCCGCGCCGACCTCACCGGAGCGGGCGCCGACACGGTCCACGACGACCCGGGCGACCTCCTCGCCCACCTGCACGACAGCCCCTTCGCCGCCGTGCCGGCCGTACCGGACAAGGCCGGGGCACACTGACGGCCGGCGCCCGTACGACCGGTACGTCGGCTCGTCCACGAGCGTCCTGGTCCGCCGACGGCCGGACTTCCCGGGATGGTCGAGGCTGACGGCCCCGGCCGTGCAGCGGGCGTGTTCGCGCAGCAGGGCGGTGAGGCCGTGGCGGACCCGCCGCCGGCCCGGCCGGTCCGTGGCACTCGTCCTGAGCCGCATCCCTCCACTGCGCCGCCGCATGGTGCCGCGTGCCGTCCCGGCGCGGGGCGAGACCGCCCGTACGGGCGTCCGCGCACGGCGGGCGGCCGCACGGGGGAACCGCGTCCGGGACCGACCGCGGTGCGGAGGCACGCGTGCCTCCGCACCGGCGGGGTACCGCACGGGACATGTCCGCACTCATCGCCGACCGCACCGTCGGCCTGCTGCTCCAGGGCTATGGCCGGCTGCCCGACACGCGCCGCCGCGCCGGGAACGGCGAGACCGTCCGCACGCGGCTGCTGGGACACCCGGCCGTCGCCCTGCACGGCCCCGACGCGGTCCGCTTCTTCTACGACGAAAGCCATGTGCGCCGCACGGACGCGCTGCCGGGTCCCGTACTCGACACGCTCTTCGGAAGAGGGGTCGTGCACACCCTGGACGGCGCCGACCACCGCGTGCGCAAGGCGCTGTTCCTCGGCCGGCTCACCGACCCAGGGGCCGTCGCCTCCCTGGTGCGGCACGTGGAGACCGGCTGGCGGGCCGCCTCCGCCGCGTGCGGCGGGCGCGAGACGGTGCTGTTCGACGAGGTGGCGGACGTCCTCGCCCGGGCGGTGCGCGACTGGGCGGGGCTGCCGGTCGACGACGCGCGGGTCCACGCCATGGCACGGGACTGCGTCTCCATGGTCGACGGCTTCGCGACCCCCGGCCCGCGTCACCTTCGGGCCCGCCGGGCCCGGACCCGCCAGGAGGAACTGCTCGCCCGGGCGGTCAGGGAGGCGCGGACCACCGCCGCGGTCGGCGAGGACACGCCGTTCGCGGCGTTCGCCCGGCACCGGGGAGCGGACGGCGGGCTGCTCGACCCGCACACCGCGGCCGTGGAACTCCTCGACATCGCCCGCCCGGCGATCGCCATCGCCTGGTTCACGACGTTCGCGGCGCACGCGCTGCACCGGTGGCCCCGGACACGGGACCGGCTGCGCGACGACGGGGCCGGCGGGGGCACCGGCCCGTACGCGACGGCCTTCGCCCACGAGGTGCGGCGGTTCTATCCCTTCGTGCCGTTCGTCGGGGGGCTCGGCGCCCGCGACCAGGAGTGGCGCGGGGAGCCGATCGCCGAGGGAGGCCTCGTCCTGCTCGACGTGTACGGCCAGAACCACGACCCCGACCTGTGGCCGGACCCGTACCGCTTCGACCCGGAGCGCTTCCTCGGCCGGCCTCCGCACCGGGACACGCTGATCCCGCAGGGCGGCGGCGACCCGCGCACCGGTCACCGCTGCCCCGGCGAGGACATCACCGTCGCCGTCCTGGCCACCCTGTCGACCGCGCCGGCCCGTCTCGAATGGACCGTTCCTCCGCAGGACCTGCGGATTCCCCTGTCGCGGATCCCGACGGCGCCCCGGAGCGGCTTCCGGTTCGTGGCGGACGGGACGTGACCCCTCCGCGCGCCCTCCGTTTGATCGTCGCCCCATCGGGCACTGCACCTCGCAGAGCGCCGTTTGCCCAGCCGAGGAGGACGTCATGGCGATGACGAGGCGCCCGGCGGCGGTCGAGTGGCGCGGCGAGCGCGAGGAGGAGCCGCGCCGGTCGCGGGCGCAGAGACGGCCCGAAGGGGCCAGGGAGTGGGGCAACAGACGGTGGCAGGAGGTCCTTCAGGAGACGCGCGTCGCGCAGACCGGGGTGCAGATCCTCTTCGGCTTCCCGCTGAGCCTGTTCGTTCACCGCGTGCTTCGCGGAACGGGGGCCGGCGAGGACGTGGCGGAGGGGATCGGAACGGACGGAGGGACACGATGAGCGCCGGCGAGAGCGAGTACAGGATCGCCCGGTTCAGGGACCGGCTCGCGCGCGAGGACACGGCCGAGCTCGGCGTGCGCGTGGAGGTGCGCGGCGAGGCCGTGCTGCTGACCGGCACGGTGCCGACCGCTGCCGGTCGCGACGAGATCCTCCGGATCGCCGAGGTGGAGCTGGGCGGCATCCCGGTCCGCCACGACCTCCTGGTCGCCTGCGCCGACCCGCCCGACCGGCCCGAGGAGTTGCTGTGACCGCCACGGGAGAACGGAACGGAGCGATGGTGCGGGTGGCGGCCGTGGGCGACATCCATCTGAGCCCGGACTGCCGTGGCCTGCTCCGTCCGTCGTTCGAGACCCTGCCGCTCTGCGCGGACCTGCTCCTGCTCGCCGGCGACCTCACCCGCCACGGCACCGTGCCCGAGGCGGAGGTCGTCGCGGCGGAGGTCCGCGACCTGGGCGTGCCCGTGGTGGCCGTCCTGGGCAATCACGACTACCACTCGGAGCAGGAGGCGGACGTCACGCGGGTCCTCAGCGACGCGGGCGTCACCGTCCTGGAGGGCGAGAGCGTGATCCTGCCGGTGGGCGGCGCGAAGGTGGGCGTGGCAGGGGTGAAGGGCTTCTGCGGCGGGTTCGCCGGCCGCAGCGCCGGGGAGTTCGGCGAACGCGAGATGAAGGAGTTCGTCCGCACCACCCGCCGCGGCGCCGAGGGTCTGCACCGGGCCCTGGCCGGTCTGGCGGACGGCGACTGCGGGGCGAGGATCGCGCTCACCCACTTCGCGCCGGTGCCCGACACCCTGGCGGGGGAGCCGGTGGAGATCTACCCCTTCCTGGGGAGCTATCTCCTCGCCGAGGCGATCGACGAGGCCGGCGCCGATCTCGCCCTGCACGGCCATGCCCACCTCGGCACGGAGCACGGCATGACGGCGGGCGGGGTGCGCGTCCGCAACGTCGCCCAGCCCGTCATCCGCAAGGCGTTCGCCCTCTACCACCTGCCGCTGGCCCGCCCGGGCGAGCGTCGCGGGGAGTCGAGGGAGACCGTGACCCGGACGTCCGCCTGACCCGCGCGCCGAGGGCGGGTCAGCGCACCGCCCGTTGTCCGCCTGACCCGTGCGCCGACGGCGGGTCAGCGCACCGCCTGTTGTCCGCCTGACCCGTGCGCCGAGGGCGGGTCAGCTCACCGCCTGCTTCACGAGGGTGCCGATGCGCTCCTCCACCTCGGGCGTCACCTCGGTGAGCGCGAATCCGGCCGGCCACATCGTGCCCTCGTCGAGGTTCGCCTGGTCGCTGAAACCGAGCGTCGCGTAGCGGGCCTTGAACTTCTCGGCGCTCTGGAAGAAACAGACGATCTTGCCGTCGAGGGCGTAGGCGGGCATGCCGTACCAGAGCTTCGGGGCGAGCGTCGGGGCGCTGGCCGTGACGACGGCGTGGACGCGCTCGGCGAGGACCCGGTCGGTGTCCTTCATCTCGGCGATCTTGGCCAGCACGTCCTGTTCCGCTTCGGCCGCCTTGTCGGCGCGCGAGCTGCGGCGCGCGGCCGTCTTCTGCTCCTTGGCGTGGTCCTTCATCGCGGCCCGCTCCTCGGCCGAGAACCCCTCGTACGTTCCGCTTTCGGTCTTGCCCATGGCAGATCTCCCCCTTGAGGGTGTGGTGATAGGGATCTTGAGACGGGACTGTAGCCCGGCAGATCACCGGCGCCCGTCATAACGCGCTGGTTCCACCACTGTTGTCGTATCTGCTGCCGAATGCTTTCACTTTCTTGTACCGCGCGGTCATGGGGGTGTCACGAGGGTGCGGAGGTGAGGTGGTGGTGCACGCGGCGGAGGAGGGCGGCGAGTTGGCGGCGTTCGTCCTCGCCGAGCGGTGCGAGGACCTCGTCGTCCGTCGCCGCGATCTCGGCGCTCAGGCTCGCCAGGGAGGCCCTGCCCCGCCGGGTCAGGCGGACGACGACGCGGCGCCGGTCGGCGGGATCGCGGACGCAGTCGACGTCGCCGCGGGCCACGAGGTCGTTGACGATCTTCACGAGGTCGCTGGCGTTGATGTCGAGCCGCACGGCGAGGGCCGTCTTCATCTGCGGGCCGAGGTCGTCGAGCAGGGTCAGCACGGTCAGGTGCCAGAGGCGTAACCCCCGGGCGGCCAGGGTGTCGGTGAGCCTGCGGCGGGCGGCCTTGCCGACGGCGGACATCAGGTAGGCGTTGAGGCCGAGGACGCTGAGCGGTGCTTTGCCGTCCGTCCCGGGGCGATCGGTGCCCGGGGGGCCGTCGGCCGGGGCCGGTTCGGGGATCGTGACCAGGGAGAGGTCGGCGCCGGCGAGCGACCTGAAGACCTGCGCCCAGTCGGTCGGCACGTTGGAGATGCCGACGAGGGTGAAGCGGTTGCCCGTCGGGTCGTGCGCCGTACCCGAGATCACCGGCTGTTCCATCAACTCTTCCTTGGGGTCCGGCCGGTGCGTCGGAGACACCCCGGCGACGTGCCCCGGGACCGTCCGGGGCACGTCGGGGTTTCAGGAGGCCGTACGCAGCTCCAGCGTGCAGCACTTGACGCTGCCGCCGGCCTTGAGGAGCTCCGAGAGGTCCACGCCGACGGGGCGGAAGCCCCGCTCGCGCAACTGCTCGGTCAGCGCGGTGGCGTTGTGGGGCAGGACCACGTTCAGGCCGTCGGACGTGGCGTTGAGGCCGAAGACCGCCGCGTCCTGTTCCGTGGCGATGACGGCGTCGGGGAACAGCCGCCGCAGCACGGCGAGGCTGCCGGGGGAGAACGCCGCCGGGTAGTAGGCGATCGTCGTCTCGTCGAGCACCGTGAGCGCGGTGTCCAGGTGGTAGTAGGCCGGGTCGACGAGCGTGAGGCCGATGACGGGACGTCCGAAGAACTCCTGTGCCTCGTCGTGCGAGCGCGGGTCGCTGCGGAACCCGGTTCCCGCGAGCAGCCATGGGCCGGCCAACAGGTAGTCGCCCTCGCCCTCGTTGACGACGCCGGCCGTACGGAGGTCGGGGAACCCGTGGTCGCGCAGCCAGTCGTGGTAGGCGGGGCCCTCCGCGATGCGTTCGGCGTCCCGGAACCGCGCCACCAGGGCGCGGCCGTCGATCACCGTCGCGCCGTTGGCGGCGAAGACCATGTCGGGGAGGCCGGGGAGGGGTTCGATGGTGTCGACGGTGTGACCGAGGCTCAGGTAGACCTCGCGCAGCTTCTCCCACTGGGCGATGGCCAGGGGGGTGTCGACGGGCTTCGCCGGGTCCATCCAGGGGTTGATGGAGTAGACCACGTCGAAGTGGGTGGGCCGGCACATGAGGTAGTGCCTGGGCCGTGCGGTACGCATGGTGAGGGTCCTCGGGGTCAGGGGCGGCCGGTGAGGTAGCCGCCCATGGAAGTGAAGTACTCGGCCGCGGGGAGTTCGCGCCCGTCCTCGGTCCGTACCCGGGTGAGGGCGAGGCCGTGGTTGCGGCCGGTGCGGGCGTCCGCTCCGGCGACGATCACGACGCCGTCCCCCTCGCGGTAGAAGACGCGTCCGGGCGTGCCTCCGTAACGGCCCGTCGAGACGACGGCGGAGAGCACCTCGAGGCGCTTGCCGCGGTGGTAGGTGAAGGCCGCCGGGTACGGCGCCGACTGGGCGCGGACCAGGCGTTCCAGGACGTCGGCCGGCCAGTTCCAGTCGATCCGGATGTCCTCTTCGGCGCGCTTGTGGAAGAAGCTGGCCTGCGACCTGTCCTGCGGGGTGAAGTCGGTCCGTCCGGAGGCGATCAGGTCGAGGGCGCCGATCGTGACGGGGGCGATGAGGTCGACCGTCTTGTGGAAGAGGTCGGTCGCCGTGTCGGTGGGTCCGACGGCGACCGCCCGCTGCCGGACGATGTCGCCGGCGTCGAGCACCTCGTCCATCATGTGGGCCGTCACGCCCACTTCGGTCTCGCCGTTGATCAGCGCCCAGATCAGCGGCGAGAAGCCGGCGTACTTGGGCAGCAGTGAGTCGTGGACGTTGAGCGTGCCGTGGCGGGGCAGCGTGTAGATCCTCGGCGGGATCCACGTACGCCAGTTGTTGGCCACGATGATGTCCGGATCGGCCTCCTTGAGGAGGGCGAACAGCTCCTCGTCGTCGGGCCGGTTGCGGATGACGACGGGGACGTCGTGTTCCGCGGCCAGGTCGGCGACGGAGTCGCTCCAGATCTTCTCGTAGGCGTGCTCGCTCCTGGGGTGCGTCACGACCATGACGACGTCGTGTTCGGAGTCCAGGAGCGCTCGGAGGGTGCGATGGCCCCAGGTCTGATAACCGAACATGACGACCCGCATGGGCTTCCTCCTCGGAAGGGGGGTGGGATTGGCGCCAAGTAAAGCAAGGCTTACCTAACATGGCAACTGGCCGCATACTCAAGGGTGTTCACGGCCGCTGGCCGGATTTCGACTCGCTCGAGCCGGTCGACAGCTCCCGCCAGATGAGGTTAGCTTTACCTAAGTTCGGGCTCGGCCGCCTTCTCGGCGCGCCCGGAGACCCGTTCCCACCCACGCCCGTACACGGCTTGCACGATGGGAGTGACATGTCGCAGGTTCTTCCTGGTGACACACCTCTGGTCCACGACCTCATTGGGGTCGGCTTCGGGCCGTCCAATGTGGCCATGGCGTTAGCGCTCAGCGAGCACAACGCCCGCGTCGGCAGGGAGGAGGCCGTCACCGCCCACTTCTTCGAGCGGCAGGCCCGCTTCGGCTGGCACCGCGGCATGCTGATCGACGACGCCACCATGCAGGTGTCCTTCCTCAAGGACCTGGTGACGCTGCGGAACCCGTCCAGCGAGTACAGCTTCCTCTGCTACCTGCAGAGCAAGGGCCGGCTGATCGACTTCGTCAACCACAAGAACCTCTTCCCGCTCCGCGTGGAGTTCCACGACTACTTCGAGTGGGCGGCGGCGAAGGTCGACGACATGGTCTCGTACGGCCACGAGGTCACCGCCGTCCGTCCGGTGGTCCAGGACGGCGCCGTCGAGTACCTGGAGGTGACCGCCCGCTCCGGCACCGAACTCGTCGTGCACCGCGCCCGCAACCTCGTCCTCGGCACCGGACTGCGCCCCCGCCTGCCGGAGGGCGTCGAGCGGAGCGACCGCGTCTGGCACAACTCCGACCTGCTCGCCAAGGTGGACGGCCTGGACGGCACCGCCCCCGAGCGGTTCGTCGTGGTGGGCGCCGGACAGAGCGCCGCCGAGAACGTGGCCTACCTGCACCGCCGCTTCCCCGACGCGGAGATCTGCGCCGTCTTCTCCCGCTACGGCTACAGCCCCGCCGACGACAGCGGCTTCGCCAACCGCATCTTCGACCCGGGGGCGGTCGACGAGTACTTCACGGCACCCGACGACATCAAGCGCAAACTGATGGACTACCACGGGAACACCAACTACTCCGTGGTGGACATCGACCTCATCGACGACCTGTACCGGCAGTCGTACCAGGAGAAGGTCCTCGGCACCGAGCGCCTCCGCTTCCTCAACGTCTCCCGCCTCACGGGCGTCGAGGACGGCCCGGAACGCGTCCGCGCCACCGTCACGTCCCTGGTCAGCGGCGAGGAGACCGTGCTCGACGCCGACGTCGTCGTCCTGGCCACCGGATACAGCCCGGCCGACCCCGTGGCCCTCCTCGGCGACGTCGCCGACCACTGCCACCGCGACGCGAGCGGCCGGCTGCTCGTCGAGCGCGACTACCGCCTCGCCACCGACCCCCGGCTGCGCTGCGGCATCTACCTCCAGGGCGGCACCGAGCACACCCACGGCATCACGTCGTCGCTGCTCTCCAACACCGCGATCAGGGTCGGCGAGATCCTCGACTCGGTCATCGACCGCCGCCGGGCCCCCGCGTCCGGCCCCGCGGCGTCCCCCGCCTCCGCCGCGACGCCCGCCTCCGCACCCGCCGCGGTCTCCGCGGCCGTCCCGGTCTCCGCCACGGCCTCCGTCTCCGCCTCCGACGAGGTCCGTCCCGTCGCGGACGGGGTCGGCACCCCCCGCTACTAGCGGCACCCGCGGACGCCCGTACCGGCGCGTCCCCCTCCAGCACCACCCCCCGCGCCCCACCGTCATGCCCCGCCGGGCGGCTTCGCCGTGCCCGGCCGGCCTGGCACGCACCGTGAATCCCCGTGAAAGGAACGTCCGTGTCCACTCCCGCACGTCCCGTACTGGCGCGGTTCGCCAGATCCGCCCCCCGGCTCGCCGTCGTCGCCGTGGCCGCGCTCACCCTCGCCGCGTGCGGCGGCGGTACGGAGAAGGACGGTCCGTCCTCCTCGTCCTCGGCCCCCGCCCCGGCCGACGGGTCCGCCGCGAAGGCCTCCTTCCCGGTCACCGTCGCCCACAAGTACGGCAGCACGACGATCGACGCGGAGCCGAAGAGGGTCGTCACCCTCGGCCTCTCCGACCAGGACGCGGTGCTCGCCCTCGGAGTGAAGCCCGTCGGCGCGGTCGACTGGTTCAAGGAGCAGCCGTACGGCAAGTGGCCGTGGGCGAAGGACAAGTGGGGGACCACGAAGCCCGAGATCGTCGGCGAGCGCGACGAGTACAACATCGAGAAGATCGCGGCACTGAAGCCGGACCTCGTCATCGCCCAGTACTCGGGGATGAAGAAGGAGCAGTACGACACGCTCTCGAAGTTCACCAAGGTCGTCGCCCAGCCCGCGGACCACCCCGACTACGGCGCGCCCTGGCAGGTCATGACCCGGCAGATCGGCAAGGCGCTCGGCAAGGACGCCGAGACGGAGAAGCTGATCACGGACATCGACGCCCGTTTCAAGGCCGTCCGGGACGAGCACCCCGAGTTCGCCGGGAAGACGCTGGCCGTCGCCGACAGCTTCGAGGCCGGCAAGTACTCGGCGTTCACGAAGACCGACCCCAAGGCGATCTTCTTCACCGAACTCGGCTTCAAGCTGAAGCCGGAGATCGACACCCTGGCCAAGCCGGGCTGGAACGCCGCCGAACTGGGCGCCGAGAAGCTGAACGTCCTCGACGTCGACCGCCTGGTCTGGGTCACCTCCAGCGCCGAGGCCAACGACCGCGTCAAGGCCGAGCCGCTGTACCGGAAGCTGAAGGTCAACCAGGAGAAGCGCGACCTCTTCGTGCCCTACCAGGACCCGGACATCGGCGCCGCGTTCTCCTTCAACACCGTCCTGTCGATCCCGTACGCCATCGACGAGATCGAGCCGCTCCTCACGGCGATCAAGTGACGACCGGTCCCGTGGGGCGGAAGGACGCCCCACGGGACCCCCACACCGACGCACCATCAGGGAAAGGCCACTTCGTACGATGTTTGACGTCGAGTCGGACCGGGTGTCGAACGCCGGGATCGCCCTCACCGGCGGGCAATCCGGCATCTGGCTGGCCCAGCAGATGGAGCCGGACAGCGCCGCCTACAACATCGTCTTCACGCTCGACCTCAGAGCCGGGACGAGCCACGGCCCGACGGGCGGCGGCGCGACGAGCGGCAGCGGCCCGACGGGCGGCGTCGACTCGACGGGCGGCGGCTCGACCGGCGTCGACGCGACGGGCGTGGGCGCGACGACCGGCGGCGGCCTCGAAGCCCTCGCACCCGAAGGCCTCGTACCCGAAGCCCTCGCACCCGAAGGCCTCGCACCCGAAGGCCTCGTACCCGAAGCCCTCGCACCCGAAGGCCTCGTACCCGAAGCCCTCGCCCCCGAAGGCCTCGTACCCGAAGCCCTCGACCTCGGCCGTCTCGCCGACGCCGTCCGCCGGGCCGTCGAGGAGGCGGAGTGCCTGCGGGTGCGCGTCGTCCCCGGCGCCGACGGACCGCGCCAGATCCCCGGGACCCTCCCGGTCGACGTCCGCGTCGTGGACCTCCGGGACGCTACCGACCCCGAGGCGGCGGCCGCCGCGTGGATCGAGGACGACCGCGCCCGCCCGGTCGACCCGGCGCGCGGGCCGCTGACGGCCCACGCCCTGCTGCGGCTCGCCGACGACCGTGTCCTCTGGTCCCAGCGCCACCACCACATCGCCGTCGACGGCATGGGCGTCACCCTGGTCACGCGCAGGGCCGGCGAGCTCTACACCCTGGGGGAGCGGGCACCCGCGCCCCTCGACTGGTCGCTCGCGGGCCTCGTCGCCGCCGACCGGGAGTACCGCGCGTCCGGACGGCACGCCGAGGACCGCGCCTGGTGGGCGGAGCGCATGGCGGGCCGGACCGATCCCGTACGCCTCGTCGAGCGGGGCACCGTCCCGATGACGCGCCGGCTGCGGCGCACCGCCGTCCTGTCCGCGAACACCGTCGGGCGACTGGACGCCGCCGCCCGGACCGCGGGAGTCCGGCCGTCCCGCCTCCTGGTCGCGGCCGTCGCCGCCTACCTCCACCGGGTCGGCGGCGAGCAGGACCTCGTCATCGGGCTGCCGGTCACCGCCCGCCGCGACGAGGTGTCCGCGCGCGTCCCCGGCATGGTGTCGAACATCGTCCCGCTGCGGCTTTCCGTCCGCCCGGGCCTCACCGTCTCCGAGCTGGTGGCCCAGGTGCGGGACGCGATCTCCGACGCGGTCGCCCACGGGCGCTACCGCGCCGAGGACCTGGCCAAGGACCTCGGCCTCGTCGACGGCGTACCGGAGCTCGTCGGCCCCACCGTCAACATCCTGCCGCGCACCGACGACCTGCGGTTCGCGGACCACGAGGCCGAACTGCGCCCCGACTGGCTCGGCCCGGTGAGCGACCTGGCGTTCGGCTTCGCCGAGACCCGCGGCGGCGGCGTCACCCTCCACCTCGACGCGGACGCGGACGTCTGCGACGACGGCACCCTGCGGGACCACGAGCGCCGCTTCCTCGCCCTCCTGTACGCCTTCGGCGAGGACCCCGACCGGCCCGTCGGCCACATCGAGGTCACCACGGACGCCGAACGCTCCCTCGTGCTGGAGGACTTCGGCGTGGCGCCGCGCGAGACGGACGAGCTGTCGTGGCCGGCCGCCTTCGAGCGCCGGGTCCGCCGCACCCCCGACGCCGTCGCGCTGGTCTGCGAGGACGAGGAGACGACGTACGCCGAACTGAACCGCGCCGCCAACCGGCTCGCCCACCTCCTCGCGGCCCGGGGCGTCGGACCCGAGGACGTGGTGGGAGTGGCCCTGCCCCGCTCGCCCGAGCTCGTGGTGGCCCTGCTCGCCGTGATGAAGGCCGGCGCCGCCTACCTGCCGCTGGACGCCGACCATCCCCGCGACCGCATCGCCTACATGCTGTCCGACGCCGGGGCGCGCACCGTGGTGACCGTGCGCGAACTCGCGAGCGAGCTGCCGGAGTCGGCCGACGTCACCTTCCTGGTGCTCGACGATCCGGCCACCGCGACCGACCGCGCCACCCGGCCGGACACCGACCCCGGTGCGGAGATCGCCCTCGACCGCGCCGCGTACGTCATCTACACCTCCGGTTCGACCGGTCGCCCCAAGGGCGTCGTCGTCCCGCACGACGGCGTCGGCAGCCTCGTCGCCACCGCGACCGACCGGATCGGCATCACCGCGGACAGCCGCGTCGTGCAGTTCGCCTCCGTCGGCTTCGACGTGACGGTCTGGGACCTGATCATGTCGTTGTGCGTCGGCGGCCGGATCATCGTCGTCCCGGCCGAGCGCCGCGTCGCGGGCCCCGCGCTCACCGACTACATCGCGCGGCACCGCGCCACCCACATGATCCTGCCGCCGTCGCTCGTCTCCGCGCTGCCGCAGGAGTGCGAACTCCCGGAAGGCGCCGTCCTCGTGGTCGGCACCGAGGCGGTCCCGGCCGAACTGATCGCCCGCTGGGACGGCCGGGTCAAGGTCGTCGTCGCGTACGGACTGACCGAGGCGAGCGTCAACTCCACGCTCTGGCCCGCCGATCCCGGCCGCCCGGGCCCCGCGCCCATCGGCCGGCCCGACCCCAACACCCGGGCCTACGTGCTCGACACGGCGCTCCGCCCGGTCCCCGTCGGCCGTGAGGGCGAGCTGTACGTGGCCGGGCGCGGCCTCGCGCGCGGCTACCTGGGCCGGCCGGGGCTCACCTCCGAGCGGTTCGTCGCCGATCCGTACGGCGAGCCGGGTGCCCGCATGTACCGCACCGGCGACCGGGTCCGCTGGGGCGCCGACGGCAACCTGGAGTTCCTCGGCCGCGCCGACGGTCAGCTCAAGATCAGAGGTCACCGGATCGAGCCCGGCGAGATCGAGAGCGCGTTCATGGCCTGCCCCGGCATCGCCCAGGCCGCCGTCCTCGCCCGCGAGGACCACCGGGGCGTCAAGCGCCTCGTCGCCCACCTCGTCACCGAGAAGGCCGGCGCGGACACCCAAGGCGTCGTGGCGGCGGCACGCGCCCGCGTCGCCGACGCGCTGCCCGACCACATGGTGCCGTCGGCCGTGGTCGTCCTCGAAGGACCGCTGCCGCTCACCCCCAACGGCAAGCTCGACGCCAAGGCCCTGCCCGAGCCCCGGTGGACCGCCGTGGCCGGCGCCGACGCCCCGGACACCCCCGCCGAGACCGCGCTCGCCGCGCTCTTCGCCGACGTGCTCGGCCTGCCCTCGGTCGGCGTCCACGACAGCTTCTTCGAACTGGGCGGCGACAGCATCGTCGCCATCCACCTGGTCAACCGGGCCCGCGAGGCCGGACTCGCGATCACCCCGCGCGAGGTGTTCCGGCACCGGACCGTGGCCGCGCTCGCCCGCGTCGCGCGCGACGTCCCCGCCACCGGGCCCGACACCGCGGCCCCGGCGCACCCGGCGCCGCTCGACCGCGACGCCCTGCCGGTCTCCCCGCTCCAGGAAGGCTTCTTCTTCCACGCGCGGTACGACACCGGGGCCGAGGACCTCTACCTCGTGCAGGAACTCCTCGACCTCACCTGCCCCGTGGACCCGGGCCGCCTGCGCGGCTGCCTCCAGCGGCTCCTCGACCGGCACCCGCTGCTCCGCGCCTCCTTCCGTCAACTGCCCGGCGGCGAAGTCGTCCAGCGGATCGCCGACCGCGCGACCCTGCCGTGGCGGGAGGCCGACACGGCCGTCACCGGCCTCGACGCCCTCCTGCGCGCCGACCGCGCCGAACCCTTCGCGCTCGACCGTCCGCCGCTCCTGCGCGCCACCCTGATCAGGGACGGACAGCGCCACCGGCTCCTGCTCACCCTGCACCACATCGTCGCCGACGGCTGGTCCGTCGCCGTCCTGCTGCGCGAACTGACCGCCGCCTACCGGGACGCGGCGCTGCCGGAACCCGTCGCCCCCGACGCGTACCTCTCCTGGCTCGCGGACCGGGACCGGGACGCCGCGCGCGAGGCCTGGCGCCGGGCGCTCGACGGACTCGCCGGACCGACCCGGCTGGCCGGCCCGCCCCCGGCCGAGCCCCTCGCGGCCGTACCCGAGCGCGTCGACACCCGGCTGCCGCGGGAACTCGCCGACGGACTCGCCGCCTGCGCACGCACCCACGGGCTGACCCTGGGCACCGTCCTCCACGGCCTGTGGGGCCTGCTCCTCGGCGGCCTGACGGGCAGCGGGGACGTCGTCTTCGGGACCACCGTGTCCGGGCGGACCACGGAGGTCGCGGGGCTCGAATCAGCCGTGGGCCTGTTCGCCAACACGGTTCCGGCCCGGGTGACCCTGCGGCCCGACGAGTCGCTCACCGACCTGCTGCGGCGCGTCCAGGACGAGCACAGCGCCCTTCTCGACCACCAGCACATCGGCCTCGCCGAGATCCAGCGGACCGCCGGCGGCGGCGAGCTCTTCGACACCCTCGTCGTGCTCGAGAACCACCCGACCGGTCACGGTCAGGCGCCGGAAGGGCCCGAGGAGCCCCTCATCGCCGGCGCCGAGGTGCTCGACGCCGTCCACTACCCCCTCGCGCTCGTCGTCGAGCCCGCCGCCGACGGCCTGCTGCTGCGGTTCAAGCACGACGCCGCCCGGCTCGACGGGGTGGCCGTCGCCCTCCTCGCCGGCCGCTTCACGGCCCTGCTGCGCACGGTCGTCGCCGAACCCGGCCGTCCCGTGGGTCGCACCGACCTGCTGTCCGAGCGCGAGCGCGAGGGCCTCGCGGAGCTCAACGCCACGGCCCGCCCCGTGCCCGGCACGACGATCGCCGCGCTCTTCGCCGCCCGGGTCGCCGAAACTCCGGACGCCTCCGCCGTCGTCTTCGAGGACACCACCCTCACGTACGCGGAACTCGACCGCAGGGCCGAGGCGTTGGCCCGGAGCCTGCGGGCACGCGGGGCAGGACCGGAGGAGTACGTCGCCGTCGCGGTGCCGCGCTCGGCCGAGCTGATGGTCGCGCTGCTCGGCGTCCTCAAGTCGGGCGCCGCCTACCTTCCCGTCGACCTCGACTACCCGGCCGACCGGGTCGCGTTCATGCTCGCCGACTCGGGGGCCCGGACCGTCGTGACGACCGGGGAGGCGGCCGGGCGCCTGCCGGCCGTGCCGGGCCTGAGCCACCTGCTCGTCGGGCCGGACGCGCTGGACCGGACCGTTCCCGGCGCGCCGGGGAAGGCCGGGGCCGCTCCCGGGGCGCCGGCGGAGGACGGGCCCGTGCCCGACGGCGCCGTCCGCCCGGCCGGCCCCGACCACCCCGCCTACCTCATCTACACGTCCGGCTCCACCGGCCGCCCCAAGGGCGTCGCCGTCACCCACCGGGCCGTCGTGAACCGACTGGCCTGGATGCAGGGCCAGTACGGGCTGACCGCCGACGACCGGGTGCTGCAGAAGACCCCGTCCAGCTTCGACGTGTCCGTGTGGGAGTTCTTCTGGGCGCTGACCGAGGGCGCGACCGTCGTCCTCGCCCGCCCCGACGGCCACCGCGACCCGTCCTACCTGGCCCACCTGGTACACGACCGCCGCATCACCACCGCGCACTTCGTGCCGTCGATGCTGGCCGCGTTCCTCCAGGCCATGGAGGCCGCCTCGGGGGCCCCCGACTGGGCGGCGAGCCTGCGCCGGGTGTTCTGCAGCGGCGAGGCGCTCACCGGCGCCGACGCACGGCGCTGGGCGGACCTCACCGCCCGCTCCGGCCGGACGCCCGTGCCGCTGCACAACCTCTACGGCCCCACCGAAGCGGCCGTGGATGTCACGTACTTCCCCTACGAGGGCGGAGACGAGCCGGCGGTCCCCATCGGCCGGCCCGTGTGGAACACCCGGCTGCACGTCCTGGACCCGTTCCTGCGCCCGGTGCCGGACGGGGTGCCCGGCGAGCTGTACCTCGCGGGCGTCCAACTGGCCCGCGCCTACCACGACCGGCCCGGACTGACCGCCGAACGGTTCGTGGCCGACCCCTTCGGGGCGCCGGGAGAGCGCATGTACCGCACCGGGGACCTGGTGCGGCGCCGCGCGGACGGGGCCGTCGAGTACCTCGGGCGCACCGACCGGCAGGTCAAGGTCCGCGGCAACCGCGTCGAGCCGGGCGAGATCGAGGCCGCCCTCGCCGCCCTGCCCGGCGTCGCCCGCGCGGCCGTGACCGTACGCGACGGGGCCCTCGTCGGGTACGCCGTCCCCGCGCCCGGCGCCGCACCGGACACCGGGGCCCTGCGCGCGGCACTCGCCGACGCGCTGCCCGCCCCGATGGTGCCGCACGCGCTCGTGCTCCTCGCCGAACTGCCGCTGACCCCCAGCGGCAAGCTGGACCAGAACGCCCTGCCCTCGCCCGCCCCCGCGCCCACGACAGGGGGACGCGCGCCCCGTGACGCACGCGAACGCGCCCTGTGCGAGATCTTCACCGACGTGCTGAAGGTGCCGGGGATCGGCGCGGACGACGACTTCTTCGTCCTCGGCGGCGACAGCCTCGGTTCGATCGTCGTCGCCACGCGCGCCCGCGACCACGGGATGACCCTCAGCCCGCGCGACGTGTTCGAGTGCCGTACGCCCGCCGCGCTCGCGGAGACCGCCGCACGGGCCGCCGCGGCCGAGGCGGACCCCGCCCGTCCCGGGACGTCCGAGGCGACGGCGCCGTCGGACGGCGTGACCGTATCCGTCGGCGACGCGGGCCAGGCCGCGGCCGCCCTCCAGGCCGTCCTCGATCTCCAGGAGCGGTCGGGCGCCGCCGTCGACCCCGCCCTGAGGGCACTGCTCGACCAACTGGCCGCCGCCGCGCCCCCGCCGCCCGCCCCGCCGGCCGGCCCCGACCTCACGCCCGAGGAGACCGAGCGGGTACGGGCCGCCGCCGGGCGGCCGGTCGCGGACGTCTGGCCGCTCTCGCCGCTCCAGGAGGGCATGTACTTCCACGCCACCTACGACACCGGCGACACCCTCGACGTCTACCAGTCCCAGGAGACCCTCGACTTCGACCGCCGGGTCGACGCGGACCGGCTGCGCGCGGCCTGCCGGACGCTCCTGGACCGCAACACCGGACTGCGCGCCGGCTTCACCAGCGGCGGACTGCCCGGCCCGGTGCAGTTCATCGCCGACGGAGCGGAGATCCCGCTCGTCGAGGCGGACCTGTCGGGGCTGCCCGCCGACGAACAGCGCACCCGGACGGAGGAGCTGCTCGCCGCCGACCGCAGGCAGCGCTTCGACCTGTCGGCGGCACCGCTGTGCCGCCTGCTCCTCATCCGCCTCGGCGACGGCCGCGACCGGCTCGTCGTCACCCACCACCTCATCCTCTGGGACGGCTGGTCGGCCTGGCTGTTTCTGGAGGAGCTGTTCACGCTGTACGAGCGGGGCGGCGACGCCACCGGGCTGCCGCTGCCCGGCTCCTACCGCGACTACCTGTCGTGGCTGGACGCCCAGGACACCGCGGCGGCCCTGGCGGCCTGGCGCGGGGCGCTCGCCGGCTTCGACGAGCCGACCCTGGTCGCGCCCTCCGGCCGCGACGCCGGCCCGGTCATCCCGGTGGACTTCGACGCCCACCTCACCGCCGAGAGCAGCGACCGGCTGCGCGCCCTCGCCCGGCGGCACGGACTCACCCTGAACACCGTCCTGAACGCGGCCTGGGGGCTCGTCCTCTCGGCGATGACGGGCCGCGGCGACGTCGCCTTCGGCACCGCCGTCGCCGGACGCCCCGCGGACGTGCCGCAGGTCGCCGGCATCATCGGCATGTTCCTCAACACGATCCCCGCCCGGGTCGCCCTGACCCCGGAGGAGCCGCTGCTCGACCTGCTGCGGCGGATGCAGTCCGAGCGCGCCTCCGTCATGCCGTACGAACACGTGGGCCTCGGCACCCTCCAGCAGGAGACGGGGCACCGCCGCCTGTTCGACACCCTGTTCGTCCTCAGGTCCGCCGACGGCGAGGAGCGGGCGGCGGCGCTCCGCCGGCGGCACGGCATCACCGGCGTGTCCAACGTGGACGGCACCCACTTCCCGCTCACCCTCATCGTCACCCCCGGCGCCCGGCTGCGGGTGACGCTCGCGGCGAGGCCCGACCTGTTCGACGCGGAGCGGGCCACCACCGTCCTCGCCCGGTTCACGACCGTCCTCGACCGCCTCGGCGAGGCCCTCGACGGCCCGGACGCGGCCGGCGCACGGACCGTCGGCGTGGACCTGCTCCTGCCGGAGGAACGCGCCGCGCTGGCCGCCGGCCGGGAGACCAGCCGCGATCCCGTCCCGGACGAGACGGTCTCCGACATGCTCACGGCGCAGGCGGCCCGTACCCCCGACGCCGTGGCACTGGTCTTCGGCGACCGTTCCCTCACGTACGCCGCACTCGACGCCCGGGTCGACCGGCTCGCCCGGCTGCTGCTCGCCCGCGGTGCGGGACCCGAGAAGGTGGTGGCGCTCGCGCTGCCCCGGTCCCTGGAGATGGTGACCGCGCTCTTCGCCGTCCTGCGCACGGGCGCCGCCTACCTGCCGCTCGACCTCGACCACCCCGCCGACCGGCTGCGGTTGATGGCCGAGGACACCGGCCCGCTGTGCCTGGTGTCCACGGCCGCCGTCGCCCCCACCCTGCGCGGCGCGGACGGTCCCGTCGCCTCCGAACTGCTCCTCGACGACCCGTCCGTGGCCGCCGAGCTGGCCGCGCTGCCCGACGGCGCGATCACCGACGCCGAGCGTCCCGCGTTCGCCCCCGGGGTGCCGGGCCGCCTGGAGCACCCCGCGTACGTCATCTACACCTCCGGCTCCACCGGCCGCCCCAAGGGCGTCGTCACCCCCTACCGGGGTCTGACGAACATGCAGCTCAACCATCAGAAGGAGGTCTTCGACCCGGCCATCGCCTCGGCCGGCGGCCGGCGGCTGCGCATCGCGCACACCGTCTCCTTCGCCTTCGACATGTCGTGGGAGGAGCTGCTCTGGCTCGTCGAGGGCCACGAGGTCCACATCTGCGACGAGGAGCTCCGCCGCGACGCCGAAGCCCTCGTCGCGTACTGCGACGAGCACCGCGTCGACGTCGTCAACGTGACGCCGACCTACGCCCAACTGCTCATCGAGGAGGGCCTGCTCGACCGTGACGAGACCACGGGCCGGCACCGGCCGGCCCTCGTCCTGCTCGGCGGCGAGGCCGTGTCCGACACCGTCTGGACGCGACTGCGCCGCACCGAGGGCACGTACGGCTACAACCTCTACGGCCCCACCGAGTACACGATCAACACGCTCGGCGGCTCCACCGCCGACAGCGCGACACCGACCGTCGGCAGGCCCATCCGCAACACCCGCGCCCACGTCCTCGACGCGATGCTGCGGCCCGTGCCGCCGGGCTGCCCAGGCGAGCTGTACATCGCCGGCACCGGCCTCGCCCGCGGCTACCACGACCGGGCGGGCCTGACGGCCGAGCGGTTCGTCGCAGACCCGTTCGGCGAGCCCGGCGAGCGCATGTACCGCACGGGCGACCTCGTACGGCAGCGGCCCGACGGCCTCCTCGACTTCCTCGGCCGCACCGACGACCAGGTCAAGATCCGCGGCTACCGCGTCGAACTCGGCGAGATCGCCTCGGCCCTCTCCGACCGTCCCGAGGTCGCCCACGCCGCCGTCGTCGTCCACGAGACCGCCGGGACGAAGCGCCTGGTCGGGTACGTCGTGCCGGAGGACGCCACGGCCCGGGACGACGAGCTGGCCCAGCGGCTGCGCGACCACCTCAGGTCCCGGCTGCCCGACTACATGGTCCCGGCCGCGCTGGTCACCGTCCCGACCCTGCCGCTGACCGTCAACGGCAAGCTCGACGTCAAGGCCCTGCCCGCCCCCGACCTCACCGGCGCGGGCACGAGCCGCGCCCCGCGCACCCCGCGCGAGGAGACCCTGTGCGCCCTCTTCGCGGAGGTCCTGGGCCTCGCGGACGGCAGCGTCGGCATCGACGGCGACTTCTTCGAGCTCGGCGGACACTCGCTCCTCGCCACCCGGCTCGTCAGCCGCGCCCGCACCGCGCTCGACACCGAACTGGCGATCCGCGACCTGTTCGAGGCGCCCACCGTCGCCGGCCTCGTGGAGCGCGTGGCGGCCTCGCGCGGCACCGCCCGCCCGGCAGTGACGGCCCTCGCCCCGGCCGAACGCCCGCACGAACTGCCGCTGTCGCACGCCCAGCAGCGGCTGTGGGTCATCCAGCAGATCGAGTGCACCTCGGCCGCGTACAACTTCCCGCTGGTCCTGCGGCTGGACGGGACCTTCGACCGCGCCGCGTGGGGCGCCGCCCTCGCCGACGTGACCGACCGGCACGAGGCCCTGCGCACGCTCTTCGCCGAGCGGGACGGCCAGGCGTACCAGCGGATCCTGCCCGCCGGATCGGCGACCCCGGCCGTGGAGCACCTGTACGCCTCCGAGGACGAGCTGCCCGGCATCGTCGACGCCGCCGTCACGCGGCCGTTCGACCTCGCCCGCGAACTGCCGGTCCGGGCCACGGTCGTGGAGCTCGCACCCCACACCCACGTCGTCGTGCTGCTGCTCCACCACATCACCACCGACGAGTGGTCCGACCGCCCGTTCCTGCGGGACCTCACCACCGCCTACACGGCCCGCCTCGGCGGCGCCGCCCCCGACTGGGAGCCGCTGCCCGTCCAGTACGCCGACTACGCCCTCTGGCAGCAACGCCTCCTCGGCGACCCGGCCGACGACGACAGCCTCGCGGCCCGGCAGCTCGCCCACTGGCGGACGGCCCTGTCCGGCGCACCCGAGGAACTGGAGCTGCCCACCGACCGGCCGCGGCCGGCCCGGCCCGCCTTCACCGGGGACGAGCTCGACATCGCGTTCGACCCCGCGGTCCACGAGGGCCTCAGGCGACTCGCCCGCGAGAGCGGCGCCAGCATGTTCATGGTCGTGCACGCGGCCGTCGCCGCCCTGCTCCACCGCCTCGGCGCGGGCACGGACATCCCGCTCGGCGCGCCCATCGCCGGCCGGGGCGACGAGTCGCTCGACGAGCTCGTCGGCTTCTTCGTCAACACCCTGGTGCTCCGCACCGACCTGGACGGCGACCCCACCTTCGCCGAACTGCTCGCCCGGGTGCGCGCGACCGACCTGGCCGCCTTCTCGCACGCCGACGTGCCGTTCGAGTCGGTCGTGGAGACCCTCAACCCGACCCGCTCCCTCTCCCGGAACCCGCTGTTCCAGGTGATGGTCGGCCACCACGTCCGCACCGGCGACGAGCTGCGGCTGCCCGGACTCCGGGCGCGCTACCTGCCGTTCCGTACCGGCTCCGCCAAGTTCGACCTGGTGTTCAGCTTCACGGAACGGACAGCCGCCGACGGCGGCGCCGAGTACCTCGGCTGCCGCCTGGAGTTCGCCACCGAACTCTTCGACCGGGACACCGCGGAACTCATCGGCGCACGCCTCCGCAGGCTGGTCACGGCCCTCGTCGAAGCCCCCGACCAGCCCCTCTCGCAGGCCGCGATCCTCACCGCCGAGGAGCACCACCAGGTCCTGGAGGGCTTCAACGGACCGCCCCGCGCGGTCGAGGAGGCCACCTTCCCCGCCCTCTTCGCCCGCCGGGTCGCCGAGCGTCCGGACGCCGTCGCCGTCGTCGAGCGCTCCCGCTCGGTGACCTACGCCGGGCTCGCCGCCCGTGCCGACCGCATCGCCCGGCTGCTCGCCGCCCGCGGCGTCGGCGCCGAAAGCGTCGTCGGCGTGGCCGTGCCGCGCTCGGTGGACACGGTCGCCACCGTGCTCGCCGCGATGGGGCTGGGCGCCGCGTTCCTGCCGCTCGACCTCGTCCACCCCGGCGACCGGCTCACCTACATGATCGAGAACTCCGGCACGGCCGTCGTGGTCGGCACGGAGCCCGTCGCCGGCAAGATCCCGGACGTCCCGGGCGTGCCCGTCGTCCTGCTCGACGCGCCGGACACCGAAGCCGAGCTGGACGCGCTGCCCGAGGCGCCCCCGGCCGCCGGACCGGTCGGCCTCGACCAGGCCGCGTACGTGATCTACACCTCCGGCTCGACCGGCCGCCCCAAGGGGGTCGTCGTCCCGCACGAGGGCATCGCCAGCCTGGTCGCCACGGCCGTCGACCGGATGGGACTCCAACCCGACAGCCGGGTCCTCCAGTTCGCGTCCATCGGCTTCGACGTCTTCGCCTTCGAACTGGCCATGGCCCTCTGCCACGGCGGCCGGCTCGTCCTCGTCACCGACGAGGCCAGGGTCGCGGGACCGGCGCTCACCGACTTCCTCGCGGACCAGCGGATCACCCACATGATCCTGCCGCCGTCGCTGGTGTCGGCGCTGCCCCCGGGCTGCGCGCTCCCCGAAGGCTCCACCGTGCTGGTCGGCACCGAGACCGTGCCGCCGGACCTCTTCGAACGGTTCGGCGCCACCGCGCACCTGATCTGCGCGTACGGACTCACCGAGGCGACGGTCAACTCGACCCTGTGGCCGGCCCGCGAGCACACCGGCCGCACCCCCGGCCGCGTCCCGATCGGCCGCCCCGACCCCAACACCCGCTGCTACGTCCTCGACGAGCACCTGACGCCCGTCCCGCCCGGCGTCATCGGCGAGCTGTACGTGGCCGGCCGCGGCCTCGCCCGGGGCTACCTCGGACAGCCGGGGCTCAGCTCGGAACGCTTCGTCGCCGACCCGTTCGGCGCGCCCGGCAGCCGGATGTACCGCACCGGTGACCGCGCCCGCTGGCGCGCCGACGGGAACCTCGACTTCCTCGGCCGGGTCGACACCCAGGTGAAGATCCGCGGCTTCCGCATCGAACTCGGCGAGATCGAGGCCGCGCTCGCCGCCCACCCGTCGGTCGCGCAGGCCGCGGTCCTGCCCGACCGCGACGGCGACATCGTCCGCCTCGTCGGCTACGCCGTCCCCGAGACGGGGCCTGGCGCGCCGCCGGAGCCCGACCCGCGGGAACTGCGCGCCCACGTCGCCGCACGGTTGCCCGAGTACATGGTCCCCGCGCTCGTCGTCCCCCTCGACGGACCGCTGCCGCTGACGCCCAACGGCAAGCTGGACCGCGCGGCGCTGCCCGCCCCCGACTGGTCCGGGATGACCGGGGACGCGCGGCCGGCGACGGCGGCACAGGCCCGGATCGCCGGGCTGTTCCGCGAGATCCTCAAGCTGGACGACGTCGGCGTGCACGACAGCTTCTTCGCGCTCGGCGGCCACTCGATGGCCTCGATGCGGCTGCTCGGCCGGATCCGGACCGAGTTCGGCGTCGAACTGACCATCCGGGACGTCTTCGACGCGCTCACCGTCGCCGGCATCGCCGGCAAGCTCGACGGAGCGGCCGCCGCACGACCCGTCCTGCGGCCGGGCGACGCGCCGGGCGGCGGGGACGCCGCACCGGCGGCGCCCGTACAGCGCGGGCAGTGGCAGGCGTACCGGCGCCGGCCCGGCTTCGACCACGCGCTGGTGCTGCGCTCGCCCGGCGGACTCGACGCCGGGGCCCTCGCGGCGGCGCTCGCCGACGTGACCGACCGCCACGAACCGCTGCGCACGACGTTCGCCGAGCACGACGGCAGGCCGGTACCGCGGCCCGCCGCACCCCCGGCCCTCGCCGTGGAGTCGTGCGAGGACGTCGACGCCAGGGTGGCCGAACTCGCCGGGGGAGCGCCCGACCTGGAACGGGAGGCCCCGCTGCGCGTCCGGCTCCTCACCGGCGCGGACGGGACCCAGGCGGTGCTCCTGACCGCGCACTACCTGGCCGTCGACGAATGGTCGGTGGTCCCGCTGCTCCGCGACCTCACCACCGCCTACGGCGCCCGCACGGCCGGCCGGACCCCCGACTGGCCGCCGCTCCCGGTGACGTACGCCGACTACACCCGCTGGGCCCACGAGGTCCTCGGCGACCCCACCGACCCGGAAAGCCGGGGCGGCCGCCAACTGGCCTACTGGCGCAGGACGCTGCAGGGCGCCCCGCGCGACCTCGCGCTGCCCGCCGACGCGCCGGACCCCGACGCCGCCTCCCGGGGCGTCCGCCAGGCCGCCGGGCACGTCGGGTTCGTCCTCGACGAGGAACTGCACGCGGCCGTGGACCGGCTCGCCGGGACGACCGGCACCAGCATGTTCATGGTCCTCCACGCGGCACTCGCGGCGCTCCTGACCGCCCACGGGGCGGGCACGGACCTGCCGGTCGGCACGATGGTCGCCGGCCGCACCGACGACCGGCTCGCCGATCTCGTCGGCTGCTTCCTCAACACCGTCCTGCTGCGCACCGACACGGCGGGCGACCCGAGCTTCACCGAACTCCTGGCCCGGGTGAGGGAGACCACGCTGAGCGCCCTCGACCGGCAGGACGTCCCCTTCGAAGAGGTCGTCCGGGCCGCCGGATTGCGGCCCGACGGACCCCAGGTGATGGTGATCCACCACGAGCAGGCGGACCTCGGCCCGCTGGAGGGTGGTGTGGGCGCCCTCCAGGCCGTCCCGACCGGCTCTGCACGGGCTGAGCTCACGCTGAGCTTCCACGAGCCGCGCGGCGAGGGAGCCGTGCACTGCGCGCTGATCCACGCGACCGGGCGGCTCGGCGAGGCGAAGGCCCGCCGGCTCGCCGACGAACTCCAGGCCCTGCTGCGCACGGTGGCGGCCGATCCCGGGCAGCCGCTCTCCGCGCTGTTCCCCGTCCCTTCCACGAGGAGTGAGAACGCATGACGACCAACCCCTTCGAGGACCCCCAGGGCCGTTTCCTGGCGCTGGCCAACGAGGAGAACCAGCACTCGCTGTGGCCCTCCTTCGCCGCCGTGCCCGCCGGCTGGCGGACCGTCTTCGGCGAGGACACCCGCGACGCCTGCCTGGCGTACGTCGAGTCCCACTGGACCGACCTGCGCCCCGCGAGCCTCGTCGCCCGGCAGGCCTGACCGCCTCCGACACACCGCCGGCCGCCCGCGGGGAAGTCCTCCCCGCGGGCGGCCGCGTGTGCGGGGGAGGGGACGACAGAAGGAGGGGGCGGTACGACGACTCGTCGTACCGCCCCCTCCCGCTTGCCGGTGTGTGGCAGTCCGGCCTGACGGTTCCGCCTCGGGCGGCCGCCGGCCGGGCGTGCGGCCGTTCGGCCCGAGAAGAGCCGCACGCCCGATGCGTGGTCGTTCGGTCTCAGGAGGTCGCGGCCTCGTGCGTGGTCGTTCGGTCTCAGGAGGTCGCGGCCCCGTGCGCGGTCGTTCGGTCTCAGGAGGCCGGTGGCACCGGGACGCCGGGGTCCGCGGCCGGGCGCGGGACGCGCTCGGCGGGCTCCCGGCGGCTGTCCGACCAGGCCGCCCAGAGCGCGGCGTACCGCCCTCCGGCGGCGACCAGTTCGGCGTGGGTGCCGGTCTCGACGACCCGGCCCCGGTCCAGGACGACCACGCGGTCGGCGGCCGCCGCCTGGGGGAGGCGGTGGGCCACCACCAGGCCCGTACGGCCGGACAGGGCCCGTTCCGCGGCTTCCTCCAGGACCCGCGCTCCGGCGCTGCCCGCGTCGGCGGTCGCCTCGTCGAGGATGGCGACGGGCGGGTCGGCGAGGACGAGGCGGGCCAGCGCGAGGTGTTGCGCCTGCGTCACCGTCAGCCGGTGCCCGCCCTCTCCGACGACGGTGGCGAGGCCCTCGGGCAGCGCCTCCGCCCACTCCAGGGCACCCACCCGGTCGAGGGCCGCGCGCAGCGCCGCGTCGTCGGCGTCGGGCCGGGCGAGGCGCAGGTCCTCGGCGAGGGGCCCGGCGAAGACGTGCACCTCCTGGCTGATGAGGCTCACCGCGCGGCGGACCCCGGCCGGGCCCAGCTTCCCGGCGTCGACCCCGCCGAGCGTGATCGACCCGGCCGTCGGCTCGTGCACACCGGCGATCACCTTGGCGAGGGTCGTCTTGCCCGCCCCGCTGGCGCCGACGAGCGCCACCCGCTCCCCGCCGCGCACCTGGAGGTCGACCTCGTGCAGCACCGGCGCGCCGGTCCCGTAGGCGTGGCCGACCCCGGTCACCCCGACCGAGCCGTCGGCGGGGGCGTCCGCCCCCTGCGGCGCGCGCTCGGCCGGCAGCGCGGAGACGCCGACCAGGCGGGCGAAGCTCGCCCCGGCGGACTGCGCGTCGTCCAGGAGGTACAGCGCCGCGTTGACCGGGTTGAAGAGGCTGTGGAAGTAGAGGGCGGCGGCCGTGGCCGTGCCGATGCTGACCGAGCCGCGGTCGACGAGCACGAATCCGGTGGCGAGCATCGCGGCGAGACCGATGAACTCGGCCAGGTTCAGCCGGGAGAAGAAGCCGGTGACGATGTGGATGCCCCGCAGGCCCAGATCGCGGGCGGCCTCCGACCGCCGCTCCAGGAGTTCCGTGTGGGGGGTGCCGAGCCGGAACGCTCGGACGGTCCGCGCGCCGCCGACGCTGTCGAGCAGCTGGTGCTGCAACGCGCCGGTGGCGACGCGTTGTCCGGCGTACACGGGGGCGGAGCGGCGCAGGTACCAGCGCACCGAGGCCACCTGGACGGGCGCCGCGAGCAGCGCCGCGAGCAGGAACCGCCAGTCGAGGACGGCGAGTCCGGCGAAGGTGAGCACGATGGTCAGCGCGGAGCGGCTGAACTCGGGCAGCGCCTGGCGCACGGACGTGGCGATCACGGTCACGTCGCTGGTCACCCGTGACACGAGGTCGCCGGAGCCGGCCGCCTCGACGCGCTCCAGCGGGAGCCGCAGCGCGCGCTCCACGAACTGCTCGCGCAGGGCGGCGAGCACGGTCTCGCCGAGCCGCGCGACGAGGGTTCCGCCGAGGGCGGCGGCCGCGCCCCGGACGACCGCGACGGCGATGAGCAGCACGAGCGGCGCCGTGAGGGCCGCCGCCCCGCGCCGCTCGACCACCAGGTCGACGATGTGTCCGAGGAGCGGGGCGGTCAGCAGCCCGATGCCCGTCCCGGCGACCAGGACGGCGAGCGCGGCGGTGGCGAGGAGCCGGTGGCCGCGCAGCATGGTGCGGAGGGCCGCGAGGGACTCGGCGCGGGTGGCGGTCGGCAGGAGCGAGCGGTCTCGCCGGCTGTCGTGCATGGTCTCTTCCGTCTCCGTCGTCGCTCGGTCCTCTTCGGTCTTCCCGGGCGTCATGCCAGCACCGTCGCCCGGTAGGCCGCGTCGGCGGCGAGGAGTTCGCCGTGGGGTCCGTCGGCCCGCACGGCCCCGTCGTCGAGGACCACGACCCGGTCGGTGACGGCGAGGAGGGCGGGGCTGGTGGTGACGAGGACCGTGGTGCGGTCCCGGCGCAGTTCGCGCAGCCGGGACGCGATCCGCGATTCGGTCACGCTGTCGACGGCGGTGGTCGGGTCGTGGAGGACCAGGACGGGCCGGTCGGCGGCGAGGGCCCGGGCGAGTGCGACACGCTGCCGCTGCCCGCCGGAGAGGGACCGGCCGCGCTCGGAGAGGAGGGTGTCCGCGCCGTCGGGGAGCAGCCGTGCCACGTCGTCGGCGGCGGAGGCGGTCAGGGCGTGGTCGACGGCCGCGGTGTCGCCGTCGGCGCCGGCCCGGACGTTCTCCAGGAGCGTGCTCTCGAACAGGTCCGCGTCGTGGTGGGCGACGAGGACCGCACGGCGCAGCGCGTCGGGGTCGAGCCCGGTCAGGGCCACGCCGTCGAGTTCGACGGTCCCTTCGGCGGGGTCCTGTTCCCGGGCCAGGCACAGGAGCAGGTCGGCGGCGGCGGCGGGATCGCCGGTGACGACCCCGGTCAGGCTGCCGGCGGGCAGGTCGAGGTCCACGCCCCGCAGCGCGCCGAGCGACACCCCGCGCAGGGCGAGGTGACCGGCGGCCGGGGCGGCGGGCGCGGCCCGTCCGCCTTCGACCGTGACGGGCGAGGCCAGGACCTCGGCGATCCGCCGGGCCGACGCCCGGCCCTGGGCGAGTTCGGCGTTGACGTAGGTGAGCAGCTGGAACGGGCCCAGGAGGAACTGGGCCAGGCCCACGGCCGCCACCAGGTCGCCCACGCTGATGCTGCCGTCCATGGCGAGGTACGCGCCCACGAGCCCGATCACGGCGATGAACACGCCGGTGAGGGCGAGGATCGCGCCCTCGTGTCCGGCCCGGCTGCGGGCCGCGCGCAGGGCGGCCGCCAGCGAGTCCCGGCTCGTGGTGCGGTAGCGGGCGACGGCTGCCGACTCCGCGCCCATGCCCTTGAGGACGCGCAGGCCGGCCACGAGGTCGGCGGCGACGCCCGAGGCGTGGGCGGCGCGCTCCTGTTCGGTCTCGCTGCGTCGTTCGAGGGGCCGGCTGATGAGGTGGCCGAGCCAGAGCAGCGGCGGGATGCCGAGGAGCACGAGGAGGCCGAGCGGTACGGAGATCCTCAGCAGTGCGACGGCGCTGATCACGAGGGCGGCGACGGCGGAGACGCCGTAGGAGAGGACGGTCGCGACCGATCCCACCCGGCGGGCGTCGTTGGTGGCGATGCTGGTGAGGGCGCCGGGGAGCCGGTTCGCCTCGGCGCCGCCCCGGGGGTCGAGCACGCGCGCGGCCAGCTCCATCCGGAGCCGGTGCGCGGCGAGTTCGCCGGTGCCCTCGGTGATCCGGGCGCTGGTGCGGTAGCACGTGGACAGGACGAGGAAGAGGGCCGCGAGGACGAGGAGCCAGCGCAGCAGCGAGGCGGAGGAGCCGGTGGCCACGGCCG
This sequence comes from Streptomyces wedmorensis, assembly GCF_000716445.1. Lineage (GTDB taxonomy): Bacteria > Actinomycetota > Actinomycetes > Streptomycetales > Streptomycetaceae > Streptomyces > Streptomyces wedmorensis. Next base: position 70,623 of record NZ_JNWK01000005.1, on the reverse strand, counting down.
AGTCGATGACGACGCCGACGACCACCGGGACGAGGGCCTCGCAGCCTTGATGGGTCATGCCGAGCAGGGAGGCGGCGATGACGCGGCCGCGTTGCCCTCTGATCGCCCGTCGGAGGACAAGTCCCCCTGTCGGTGCGCCCGTTGGCATCTGCTTCCTCCACGGAGACGTAGCGACTGGTTAGGTAAGCCTACTCTCACTTGGGACGCTGGAGGCGGGCTCGAAACGAGGTTCGCGGCGCTTCCGCGCCACCTTCGGCGTGACCCGGTTCCGCGCGTTGACCGGTCGGCGTGGTTCGGTTAGCCTCACCTAAGTATCGACCCGTCAGGTGGTCCGGGACGGGTCGGGTCCAACGCCTCAACTGCCGTCAGGGGAGCCGTCGTTGTCCGTCCCGTCCCGTGCACCCCGGGTGATGTCAGGACCGCACGACGACGGCCCGCCCGGGCGGCCCGTGCCTCCCCGCGCGGGCCGTCCGGGCACGGCACTGCGGAGCCTGGGCCTGCTCGCCGCCACCGGGGCGCTGGTCCTCGTCGCGCTCCTCAGCGTGTGGGTCGGCACCCGGGGCATCCCCTTCACCGCCACCTGGTCCGTCCTCTGGCACCCCGACGGGTCGGAGACGTCGGTGATCATCCACGACTACCGCATCCCGCGGACGGTCCTCGGCACCCTCGTCGGCACCGCCCTCGGCCTCTCCGGCGCCCTGATGCAGGCCCTGACGCGCAATCCGCTCGCCGACCCCGGCATGCTCGGCGTCAACCTCGGCGCCTCGGCCGGTGTCGTGGTGGCCCTCGCCTTCCTCGGGATCGCCGCGCCGCTCGGATACGTGTGGTTCGCCTTCCTCGGCGCGGCCGCCGCCTCCGTCGGGGTGTACCTGCTCGGCTCCTCGGGCCGCACCCTCGCCTCCCCCGAACGGCTCGTCGTCGCGGGCGCCGCCGTGACCGCGGTCCTCTACGCCTTCAACTGGGCGGTCCTGCTGCTGAATCCGCGCGCCTTCGACCAGTTCCGCTTCTGGACGGTGGGCTCCCTCGCCGGCCGCTCCCACGACATCGTCCTCATGACCCTGCCGTTCATCGGCGTGGGCCTGCTCATCGCCCTCGCCCTCGCCCCCTCGCTCAACGCCCTCGCCATGGGCGACCGGATGGGGCGGGCCCTCGGCGTGAACGTCGGCCGGACCCGCGCCCTGGGCGCGGTGGCCGTGATGCTGCTGTGCGGCGCCGCCACCGCGGCCGCCGGACCCATCGGGTTCGTCGGACTCGCCGTGCCCCACGTCGCCCGGTTCTTCGTCGGCCCCGACCAGCGCTGGGTGTTCGCGTACTCCGCGCTCCTCGCCCCCGTCCTCCTCCTCGGCGCGGACGTCCTCGGCCGGGTGCTCGGCGCCCCCGGAGAGGTACAGGTCGGCATCGTCACCGCCTTCCTCGGCGCCCCCCTGTTCATCGCCCTGTGCCGTCGACGGAAGCTGGTCATGCTGTGACCGCCGCACGGGGGACCGGGACCCCCACGCCCGGACCCGGACCGACCGCGCCCCGCGTCGTCACCGGACGCCTCCTCCGCACCCGTTCGGGAAGCCTCTCCCTCCTCGTGCGGAGCCGCGCCGTCGCCGTCACCGCGGCCCTCCTCGCCGCACTCGTCGCCGTCATGGCCGTCACCCTGACCACCGGCGACTTCGACCTGTCCGTGGGCGAGGTCGCCCGCGCGCTGGCCGGCGACGGATCCGGGATCGCGGACTTCGTCGTCAACACCCTGCGCATGCCACGCCTCGTGACCGCGCTGTGCGTCGGCGCGGCCCTCGCCGTGAGCGGCGCCATCCTGCAGAGCCTCACGGGCAACCCGCTCGGCAGTCCCGACATCATCGGCTTCACCAACGGCTCGGCCGTGGGCGCGCTCGTCGTCATCGTCCTCCTGCACGGCAGCATGACCCAGATCGCGATCGGCGCGCTGATCGGCGGCCTCGCCACCGCCCTCGCCGTCCACCTCCTCATGCTCGGCAGGGGCATCCAGGGCTTCCGGCTGGTCGTCGTCGGCATCGGCGTCAGCGCCCTGCTCCTCGCCGTGAACTCCTACCTGATCACCAGGGCCACCTTCCAGGAGGCACTGGAGGCGCAGGCCTGGCTGATCGGCAGCCTCGGCAACCGCCTGTGGACGCACGCCCAGGCCATCGGCCTCGCCGTCGCCGTCCTGCTGCCGCTCGCCCTCTTCCTCTCCCGCCGCCTCGCCATGGTCGAGATGGGCGACACCACCGCCATGGCCCTCGGCGTCGACGTGCCGCGCACCCGCACCCTCCTGCTCGTCATCAGCGTCGCGCTCGCCGCGTTCGCCACCGCCGTCACCGGCCCCATCTGGTTCGTCGCACTCGCCGCCCCCCAAGTGGCCCGCCGGCTCACCCGCTCCTCAGGTCCCGCGCTGCTCCCGTCCGCCCTCATGGGCGCGGTCATGCTCGCCGTGAGCGACCTCGCCGTGCAGCGCCTCTTCGCCCCCGCGCTCCTCCCGGTGGGCACCGCCACCGGCTGCGTCGGCGGGATCTACCTCGTCTGTCTCCTCGTCACCGAGTCGCGAAAGAGCCGCGCATGACCGCACCCCCGTCTCCCGGCCCCCGCCTGCGCGCCGAGGACCTGACCCTCTGCTACGACCAGCGGACGGTCGCGACCGGCCTCGCCGTCGACATCCCCGACCACTCGTTCACCGTGATCGTCGGACCTAACGCCTGCGGCAAGTCCACCCTGCTCACGGCACTCGCGCGGATGCTCAAGCCCCGTGAGGGACAGGTCTACCTCGACGGCGCCGCCATCGCCTCGTACCGTTCCCGCGAGGTCGCCCGCCGCCTCGGACTGCTCCCGCAGTCCTCGACCGCGCCCGGCGGCATCACCGTCGGCGACCTCGTGGCGCGCGGCCGGTACCCGCACCAGGGCCTCCTGAGGCAGTGGTCCGCCGACGACGACACGGCCGTCGTCGAGGCGATGCGGCAGACCGGCGTACTCGAACTCGCCGACCGGCCCGTCGACGACCTGTCCGGCGGCCAGCGCCAGCGCGTCTGGCTGTCCATGGTCCTGGCCCAGCAGACGCCGATCCTGCTCCTCGACGAGCCGACGACCTACCTCGACATCGCGCACCAGGTCGAGGTCCTCGACCTGTGCGCCCGACTGCACGCCCGCGACGGGCACACGATCGTGGCCGTCCTGCACGACCTCAACCAGGCGTGCCGCTACGCCACCCACCTCGTCGTGATGCGCCCCGGCGGCGTCATCGCGGCCGAGGGCGACCCGTCGACCGTCATGACCGCCGCACTCGTCGAGGACGTGTTCGGACTGCCCTGCCGGATCATCGACGACCCGGAGACGGGGACACCGTTGATGGTGCCGGCGGCGCCCCGGCGGTACGCCCCCGCCCCCGCCGGCACCGCGGCGGCCCCGACCACCTGACGACGACGAAGCGGACGGACCGACGATGCTCTGCACGAGGCTGACGAACGCGCACATCCTCACCATGGACCCCGACCACCCCGTCGCCCACGACCTCGGCATCTGGCGGGGCCGCGTCGTCGGCCTCGACGAGGCCGTCACCGGGCTGCCCGCCCGCGAGGTCGTCGACCTCCAGGGCGCCACCGTCCTGCCCGGGTTCATCGACAGCCACGTCCATCTCGCCTGGGCCGGACTGAAGGCCGCCACCCCCAGCATCGCCCCGTGCGCACGCGTCGAGGACGTGCTCGCCGTCGTCGCGGAGGCCACCGCCCGCAAGGCCGCGCCCGGCGACTGGGTCGACGTCGCCGGATACGACCAGCGGGCCCTCGGACGCCATCTGACCGCCGCCGAACTCGACCGGGTCAGCCACGGGCGCAAGGTGTTCGTCATGCACGACTCGGGCCACGCCTGCGTCGTCAACAGCGCCGTCCTCGCCCTGCTCCCCGCCGACGTGCCCCACCAGGACGGCTTCCTCGCCGAGAGCGCGATGACCGCCGTACGCCGGCTGCGCCTGCCGTACTCCCAGGAGGAACTGGCCGACGCGATCGAGCACGCCGGGCGCGCCTGCCTCGCCGAGGGCATCACCGCCTGCGCCGAGGCGGGCATCGGCGGCGGCCTCCTGGGGCACAGCCCGGTGGAACTCGGCGCCTACCAACTCCTCAGGGACCGGGGCAGGTTGCCGCTTCGGGTCCAGCTCATGGCCGCCGGCGACACGCTCCGCCCCGTCGGCGCCCACGCGGACGACGGCATCCCGCGCTCCCTCGACCTCGGACTGCGCACCGGCTTCGGCGACGACTGGCTGTCCCTGGGCGCCCTCAAGATCTACACGGACGGCGGCATGATGGCCCGCACGGCGGCGCTCACCGCCCCGTACGAGGGCACCACCCACACCGGACAGCTCCAGGACGACCCCGAGCGGCTGACGGAACTCGTCGTGGACGGCCACCTCGCCGGCTGGCAGCTCGCCGTCCACGCCATCGGCGACCGCGCCGCCGACCTCGCGCTCGACGCCCTGGAGCGCGCCCAGACGCTACGGCCCCGCCCGGACGCCCGGCACCGCGTCGAGCACGCCGGGCTCATCCGGCCCGACCAGCTTCCGCGCTTCGCCCGGCTCGGCGTCAGCGCCGTCGTCCAACCCAACTTCCTCCGGTACTTCGGCGACGACTACGCGGACGTCATGGGCGAGGCGCGGGCGCCGTGGATGTACCGGGGCCGGGGCTTCCTCGACCACGGGGTCACCCTCGTCGGCAGCTCCGACCGCCCGGTGACGGACGGCTCGCCGCTGCGGGCGATCCAGTTCATGGTCGAACGCACCTCCCTCTCCGGCCGGCGGATCGGCCCCGACGAGGGCGTCACCGTCGACGAGGCCCTCCGCGCCTACACCGTCGCCGGCGCGTACGCCTGCCGCTGGGACGACAGCGCGGGCAGCCTCACCCCGGGCAAGCGCGCCGACCTCGTGGTGCTCGGCGACGACCCGCGCCGGGTCGACCCCTCCCGGATCGGCGACATCGAGGTGGTGGCGACGCTCGTGGACGGCCGAGAGGGCAAGCGGCTCTAGGGGGTGTCCTGCCGCTCGGGCCGGCCTGAGCGGCAGGACACCCCCGGACTGATGACTCGTCAACTGCCTTCGTGAGCACCGGAAACGGCGACCGCGACCTCCCGGAGGAGTGTCGTGCGGTCGACGGCGTCGGCCGCCGTCGCCGGCACGGTGCAGGCGTGGGCGCCGGCGACCGCGCCGTAGAGGGCGCACCGGTCCGGTTCCTCGCCCGTCAGGCGGCCGAAGAGGAAACCGGCTGCGAAGGCGTCGCCCGCGCCGTTGGAGTCGACGACCGGCCCCCGGGGCGTGACGGCCGGCACGTGGACGAGACCGGCGGCGCTGAGCATGTACGCGCCTTCGGCTCCGGCGGTGGCGACCACGACCTCGGCCCGCCCCCGCTCCAGGATCCGGTGCATGGTCTTCTCCCGGTCCGCCAGGGCGGTGGAGGAGACGAAGACGATGTCGGCGCCGTAGGCGAACGGCTCGTGGTACGGGTTCTCTCCGTCCCAGTCGTGGAGGTCCGTGGAGAGGGTGAGGCCCGCTTCGCGGAGCAGGGGGAGGGCGAAGGCGCAGGGGTGGGTGATCGAGACGTGCGCGTGGCGGCTCGCCGAGGCCAGCGGGCCGAGCAGTGCCTCGGGCAGCCGGTCGGACTCCTGGGAGCGGCTGTCGTCGTAGAGCGAGAGCCGCCGGCCGTCGGGGCCGACGAGGTTGACGGCCCGCTTCGTGCCGCCGGGCACCGCGGTGAACCCGATGCCGTGGTCGCGGTGGAACGCCCGGACGAGATCGCCCGGGGCGTCGTCACCGATCGTGTCGATGTGGTGCGTCCGCAGTCCGAGCGAGCTCAGTCCGAGCGCCACGAAGTCCCCGGTCTGCCCGGCGCGGGTCTCGATGCCCGGCCGGATCGCGTAGCTGTCGGCGTACGGGAGGGGGAGTTCGGGCACGTACACGATCGTGTCGACGCCCGCCCCTCCGAGGACGAGGACGTCGTACTCGCTGCTCATCGCTGTTCTCCTCGGGGCGCCGACTTCCGTTGGTCGCAGGCGAGTCAAACAGCCGGAGCCGGGCTCGGCAAGATGTTTCCGCAAGTTTCAGGAAGTCGTCGACAGGGCGTCGGTGGCCGTCGCGGCCCCGCCCCGGAAGGTGCGGCGGTAGGCGAGCGGGGTCACGCCGATGGCGGCGTGCAGGTGCTGGCGCAGCGAGGTGCCGGTGCCGAAGCCGACCTGCCCCGCGATGTCGTCCACGGGCAGGTCGGTGGATTCCAGGAGGTGCCGGGCCCGCGCCACCCGCTGCTGGATCAGCCACCGGCCCGGGCTCATGCCGACCTCCTCGTCGAACCGGCGGGCGAAGGTGCGCAGGCTCATCCGGGCGTGCGCGGCGAGCTCGGTCAGGGTGATCGGCCCGTGCAGGTTCTCCAGGGCCCACTGCCGGGTCGCGGAGGTGTCGTTCGCCGTGGCCTCGGGCACGGGCTGCTCGATGTACTGCGCCTGCCCGCCGTCCCGCCACGGCGGTACGACGCACATCCGCGCCACCCGGTTGGCGACGGCGACGCCGTGGTCCTTGCGTACGAGATGGAGGCAGACGTCCACGCCCGACGCGGCGCCCGCGGAGGTCAGCACGGAGCCGTCGTCGACGAAGAGGACGTCCGCGTCGAGGGCGATCTCCGGGTACCAGGCGCGGAAGGTGTCGGCGAGCGCCCAGTGCGTCGTGGCGGGGCGGCCGTCGAGCAGGCCGGCCGCGGCGAGGACGAACGCGCCGGTGCAGATGGACACCAGACGGGCCCGCGGCGGCAGGAGGGCGAGCGCTCCGGCGACCCCGGAGGACAGTTCGCGGGTGAGGAGGCCGAGGTCGAAGGGCGGCAGCACCACCGTGTCGGCGTCGGCCAGCACCTCGGGCCCGTGCTCGACGGTCACCGAGAAGTCGGCGTTCGTGCGGACGGGCCCGCCGTCCGCCGAGCAGGTCAGCACCTCGTAGAGGTCGCCGAGGGTGCCGAAGACCCGGTTCGGGATGCCCAGCTCGAAGGGGTACACGCCGTCCATGGCGAGGACGACGACACGATGAGGTCGGCGGCTCATGGCAGAATCCCTTCGAAAGATGGCATTCATGCCATGGTACGCGGTCCGGCCCCCGGCGAGGCTGGTGTGCATGACGAATCACCGCACCATGCGCGCCATCAGCCAGGACGTCCACGGAGCCCCCGACGTGCTCCGGGAGACCGTGCTGCCGCGGCCCGAGCCGGGCCTGAACCAGATCCTCGTCGCCGTCCGCGCGGCCGGCGTCAACCCGACCGACTGGAAGCACCGCTCCGCCGGCCTCTTCCTCGGCGACCGCTTCCCGCTGGTCCTCGGCTGGGACGTCTCCGGCGTCGTCGAGGCCGTCGGCTACGGCGTCACCGTCTTCAAGCCGGGCGACGAGGTCTTCGGGATGCTGCCGTACCCGTACGGCGTCGGCTCCCACGCCGAGTACGTGACCGGCCCCGCCCGCGCCTTCGCCCACAAGCCGGCCGGCATCGACCACGTCCAGGCCGGCGCCCTTCCGCTCGCCGCGCTCACCGCCTACCAGGCGATCGTCGACACCGCCCGCGTCGAGCCCGGGCAGCGCGTCCTGATCCACGCGGCCGCCGGCGGCGTCGGCCACCTCGCCGTGCAGATCGCCAAGGAGCGCGGCGCGTACGTCATCGGCACCGCCAGCGCCCCCAAGCACGACTTCGTGCGCTCTCTCGGCGCGGACGAGGTGATCGACTACCGCACCACCGACTTCGCCCGGACCGTCCGGGACGTGGACATGGTCCTCGACCCCCTCTCCGGCGACACCCGCGTGCGCTCCCTCGACGTCCTCCGCCCCGGCGGCACGCTCGTCTCCCTCCTCCCCGGCACCGACCCCGACGAGCCGGCGAAGGCCGCGGCCCGCGGCGTCCGCGTCGAGACCCTCCTCGTCGAGGCCGACCACGCCGGCATGAACGCCGTCGCCGCCCTCGCGGAGTCCGGCGCCCTGCGGGCCCACGTCGAGGCCGTCTTCCCCCTCGCCGACGCCGCCAAGGCCCATGCCCTCGGCGAGACGGACCGCACCACCGGCAAGATCGTCCTCGTCACGGCGGGCACGGACCTCGGCTGACCCGGTCCCGGGCGCCGGCGCCCGGCGCCCGGCTCAGGGCGTGCGCCCGGGCTGCGCCGGAACGGTCCGCGCCCGGCCGGACGGCGTCCGGTACACGCGCAGCTCCGCCACCTCGTACGACATCTCCGACGTCCCCGGTTCGGGCGCCGGGTGGTAACGGCCCGCGCACACCGACAGGTTCACGATCAGATGGGCCTGCCAGGCCCGCCCCACCCCCCGGCGGTCGTCGAAGACCCGCACGCCGTTGACCCACCAGACGACCGAACGGGCGCCGAGTTCGACCCGCAGGTCGACCCAGGCGCCCGGCCGGACGGCCGGGTCCCGGAAGTAGTGGTAGCGCCCCTTGACCCGGTTGGAGAGCTCCAGCAGATCCGGGTTGTCCGGGTGGTACTCGAAGACGTCGACCTCCTGGCCGCCGTCGAGCCAGGTCCAGATCGCCGGCCAGGCCCCGGTCTCCACCGGCAGGCGCACCCGCGCCACGAGGACGTCGCCGGCGCGCACCAGGAACGCCTCCCGGCTGCCCTCCGTCGTGAGGAGTCCGGCGTCCCAGTCGCCGTCCGGACGCCGGGTCGCCCGGAAGACGCCCGTGCGGCTGTACGCGGGATCCTCCACCAGGTGGTCCAGCTTGTTGTCCCCGTGGTTGGTCGGACCGCCGCCGGGATAGGCCCACGAGCGTCCGGCGACCCACTGGTCGGCGGAGGAGAAGTCCGCGTCGAGAACCAGGTCCTCCGGGGACAGGACGGGTGCCGTCCCGCCCGGGCCGGTCGTGGCACCGCGTCGCAGGAGCCGGTCGAGGAGATCGGACAGCACGGGCACGCTCCTTTCGTGCGGGCGTCCACCGGCCCGCGGGCGATCCGTCCCACTTTCCACCTCGCGCCCGATGGGTGTCCCGGGTTGGCGAGAAGTCGCCATGCCCTTCGGTGCTTTATTTCGGTTACGCTGTATCCGTAAATAAAGTGCGCGTTCCCCCGAGCGGGAACCGACGAGGGGAGCGGCATGGACCAGGCAGCCACCACGAAGGCCGACAACGACGTGATCGTCGTCGGCGCCGGACCCGTCGGGCTCGCCCTCACCCTCGACCTGGCCCGGCGCGGCCTCGCGGTACGGCTCCTGGAACGCGGCCAGGGGACCTTCGAAGGCTCGCGCGCCAAGGGCGTCCAGCCGCGCACCCTCGAAGTCCTCGACGACCTCGGCCTGGCCGCGGCCGCCCTCGCGGCAGGCGGCGACTACCCCCCGATGGGACTGCACCTCGGCCCCTGCACCAAGACCTGGCGCATGCACGCCGCCGCCCCGGACGGCGCCGGCACCCCGTACGGCGACATCCTCCTGCTCCCTCAGTACGCCACCGCCGCCCTCCTCCACACCGCCGTCGAACAGCAGGGCGTGCGCGTCGACTTCGGCGCACGGGCCGTCGCGATCACCCAGGACGACGACGGCTGCGCGGTACGCCTGGACGACGGGCGACGGCTCACCGCCCGGTACGTCGTCGGCGCCGACGGCGGTTCGAGCACCGTGCGGAAGGCCGCCGGCATCGCCTTCGAGGGCACCACCGACGAAGCCGACCGGATGCTCCTCGTCGACGCCGCCGTCGACGGACTCTCCCGCGACCACTGGCACATCTGGCCGCGCGCCGGGGGACGCTCCGTCGCGGCCTGCCCCCTGCCCGGCGGCGACCGCTTCCAGGTCATGATCAAGGTCCGACCGGGCGAAGCCGTCCACGCCCGCGACCTCACCGACTCGGCCCTCGCCGCCCTCTTCCGCCGCCGGGTCGGCCGCTCCCTCACCCTGCGCGACATCAGCTGGTCCTCGGTGTTCCGGCCCAACATCCGCCTCGCCGAGCGCTACCGCGACCGCAGGCTCCTGCTGTGCGGCGACGCCGCCCACGTCCACACCCCCGCCGGTGCCCAGGGCCTCAACACCGGCGTCCAGGACGCCCACAACCTCGGCTGGAAACTCCACCAGGTCCTCGCAGGCGCCGACGACACCCTCCTCGACAGCTACGAGGGCGAGCGGCGCCCCGTCGCCGCCCAGGTCCTCGGCCGCTCCACCGAACTGTACGAAGGCCTCCGCCGCACCCGGCCCGGCAAGCTCACCCGCGGCCAGGACGAACACCAGCTCACCATCAGCTACTTCGGCGGCCCCCTCGCCCCGACCGACGCGCCCCGCACCGCCACCCTCCGCCCCGGCGACCGCGCCCCCGACGCGCCCCTGCCCCACCCCACCCCCACCGCGCGCACCCTCTTCGACCTGTATCGCGGCCCCCACTTCACCGCCCTCGCCTTCGGCGCCCGCGCCGCGGCCGCCCTGGACCGCCTCCCGTGGCCCACCGCCGGCGTCCCACTGCGCCGCCACACCGTCCTCACCCGCACCACGGCCCGAACACCCGCCGAAGCGGCCCTGCTCACCCCGTACGGCATCACCGAGGACACCGTCCTGATCGTCCGCCCCGACGGCCACGTCGGCACCGTCGCCCCGGTGGGCCGGACCGGCGACGTCAGGATCCCCGCCCCCTTCGGGCCGCACGACGCCGGCGGGTACGGTGGCCAGCGCACCACCGACGGCAGCCGGTAGCCGCGCACGGCTCACGGTGCCCCCCGCGCAGCGAGAGAGAGCCCACCCATGGCCGCCACCGCACCACCCCCCGGCAGCCCCGCCTGGTGGGCCGCACGCCCCGCCCCGGCTCCCGCCGGGGAGCGCCGGCGCGGCCGCCCCTCGCTCGACACCGCGCACATCGTCGACACCGCCCTGCGCCTGGTCGACGAGCACGGCACGCAGGCGTTCTCGCTGCGCCTGCTCGCCGAGGCGCTGAACTCGGGCACCGCCACCCTCTACCGCCACTTCGAGGGCAAGGACGAGATCCTCGCGTACGTCGTCGACCGCGTCCTCGGCGAGGCCGTCCTCGACGACCTCGCCGAACGCGGCGACTGGCGGGAGGTGCTCACGGTCACCGCGCACCGCTTCCACGACGCCCTGCGCGCCCACCCCCACACCCTGCCGCTCCTCATCGCCCAGGTGCCCGTCGGCCCCCACGGACTCGCCCAGCGCGAGCGCGTCCTGAGCGCCCTCCTCGCGCACGGCCTCCCGGTGGACCTCGCGGCCCGGGCCTTCACCGCCGTCACGCACTACGTCATCGGCTTCACCGCCCAGCAGCACGGCCCCGCCGCCGCCCCCGACGACGGACCCCGGCTCGCCGCCTTCTACGGAGGACTGGACCCGGCCGCGTACCCCGCGCTCCTCCAAGCCGCCCGGACCCTCACCTCGGTCCCCGTGGACGAGGAGTTCGCCTTCGGCCTCGGCCTCCTGGTCCACGGACTCGGGCACCTCCACCCCTGAGCGCGCGCCGCGCAACGGTCGCCGCCCCGGATCGTTGACCACGCCATGAACCATGTCATCGCCCGGCGGCGCCTCCGCCTCCTGAGCACCACCGTGGCCGCCCTGATGCTGTCGATCGCGGGTGCGCAGAGCACGTACGCGCACTCCGAGGCGCAGGACTGCCCGACGGCGGAGATCTTCGCCACCGACAACACCGCGATCATCACGGACCCGGACGATCCCCGGCTCGACACCCGTCTGACGCGGTTCCGCCACGAGGTGCGCGGGATCATCCGCGCGCACGGCGCCCGGCCCGGTCCCTCGGAGCTCCTGGACGGCGTCTTCTGGTCCGGCGAGCTGCGGCAGGCCACGTACGAGCGCTCACGAGAGTTCGACGTGGACGGGGTGGGCCGCGACGGGCTCCACCACATCGCCGGAGTCATCGCCAAGCGGTACGAGCAGGAGGCCGTGCTCACCTTCCGCTGCCTGCCCCGGACGTCACCGGAGACCGACGCCGTGGAGATCGAGGTTCCCGGCGTCTCCGCGAGCGCTCTGCGCGAGGCGCTGGTCGCCGACCCGGAGGCGCGCGAACGGCTCGGCGGGGCGCCGCGGGGGGGCGGGGAAAAATCCGGGCCGGGGGGGCCGTTCTTCGTGCGGCGGTCAGGCGTAGGTCTCGAACTCGGCCACCTGGGGCGTGCCGGTCGAGCCGGTGATCTCGAAGGTGACCTTGCTCAGTGCGGTACGGGCGAAGGTGATGACCCCGGCTCCGCTGCCCGAGGTCAGGACGGCGCCGGTGTCGGCGTTGAGGACGCGCCAGGAGCCGATGCGGCCCGCGGCGCCCGAGGCCTCCTTGATGACGACGGTGGACACGGCGGTGGGGGAGGCCCACTTGATCGAGACGGAGCCGGTCGTGCCGGCCGGTGACCAGTAGGTGCTCAGGCTGCCGTCCCGCACGTTGCCGTAGCTCGTGCCGTCGGCCTTGCTCGAGCCGTCGGACCCGGCGCCGATGCTGAGGTTGGTCCCGCCGGGCGGGGTCGTGGAGGGCGGGGTGGTGGGCGTCGTGGGTGTGGGTGTGGGTGTGGGTGTCGGGGTGGGCGTGGGGGTCGGCGTCGGTGAGGGGGTCTGCGGCGAGCAGGAGCCGTCCGACACGAGGAGGCCCCTGCCCGCGCCCGCCGTACGGCTCACGACGCCCGGCACGCAGCTCGCCGCGTCCGGGCTGAAGGCGTACGGGATGGTGACGGTGGTGTTGGACTGCGGGTCGGGGCCGGCCGGGTTGTTCTCGGTGCCGCGGCTCGACCAGCTGACGTTGTCGTAGATGTTGCCGCTGACCTGCCAGTACCCGGCGGCGTCGGTGTAGAAGGTGCCGAGGACGTCCTTGGAGTCCTCGAAGTAGTTGTCGTCCACCCTGGCGCGGGCGCCCGCCCGCGAGTTGATGCCGGACTCGTTGAGGCTCAGGTAGTGGTTGTTGTACATGTGCGCGACGCCGCCGCGCAGCAGGGGGGCGCGGGAGTCGATGTTCTGGTACAGGTTGTGGTGGTAGGTGACGAAGCTGTTCGACAGGTCGGTCTCACTGGAACCGACGAGGCCTCCGCGGCCTGAATTACGCAGAATGCTGTAGGACAGGGTCACGTACTGGGTGTTGTCCTTCATGTCGAAGAGGCCGTCGAAGCCCTCGGACTCGCCGCCCGACGCCTCGAGGGTGGTGTGGTCGACCCAGACGTTGCGGACGGTGCTCTCCATGCCGATGGCGTCGCCGCCGTTGGACGTGGGCGAGCCCGACTTCTTGACGTTCCGGACGGTGACGTTCTGGATGATGATGTTGCTCGCGTCGCGCAGGTGGATGCCCAGCTGGTCGAAGACGGCGCCGCTGCCGACCCCGACGAGGGTGACGTTGCTGATCTGCTTGAGTTCGATCACGCCGGCGGCGGTGTTGCAGCTGTCGCCCGACACCTTGGCCGTGTTCGCGTGGTTGATCGTCCCTTCCACCTCGATGGTGATCGGCGTGCTGCTGCTGGCCCGGCCGCAGAGGGCCGCGTGGATCGCGGTTCCCGTGGTGGCCCGGACGGTCGTGCCGCCCGCGCCGCCCGTGGTGCCGCCGTTCTGGGTCGCGTAACCGGTGACGCCGCCGGTCGCCGCCGACGCCTCGGGCATCGTCAGCACCACGCCGGTCACGGCCGCCAGGGCCATCGTCGCCAGCGCCGCGTGGAGTCGCAGTGCGACTGGTCGTCTCATCCTCGCCTTCCTTCTCGCGTGCGCCTCCCTGATGGAGAAAGCGCTTTCTGTCGGCGACGATAAGGGTGCCCCTCATGGCTGGCAAGGCTCTGCACCGTGGCGGAATCGTGTCGAAGATCGACACGCCGCCACGGCAACGGGAGCCTCGGGCAAGGGTCTTGGGGGTCGGCGCCGGCCCGCCGGAGCGGGGCGACGCCGTGAGGGGTCAGCCGCCGCGGCGGATGCGGGCGGCCTGGCGGGCCTCGGCGGTCTTGCGGGCCTCGGCGGCGCGACGGGACTCGTTCTTGGCGCGGCCCGGGCGCCCGGGCACGGTGCCGATGCCGCGGAAGGCCGCGCCGCCGCGCTTGGGGCCCTCCTGGGTCGGCGCGGCGCCGTCGACGGGCACGCCCGAGGGGGTGCGGGCGCCGGTGATGCGGCTCAGCTCGGCCTCGCCCGAGCGGACCTGGGTGACCTGCGGACGGATCCCCGCGTCCGCCATGAGGCGGGCCACGTCCCGGCGTTGTTCCGGGGTGACCAGGGTGACGACGAGGCCGGACTCGCCGGCGCGCGCGGTGCGGCCGCCGCGGTGGAGGTAGTCCTTGTGGTCGGCGGGCGGATCGACGTTGACGACGAGGTCGAGCTCGTCGACGTGGATGCCGCGCGCCGCGACGTTGGTGGCGACCAGGACGGGCACCTCGCCGCTCTTGAAGCGCGCCAGGGTGCGGGTCCGCAGCGGCTGCGACTTGTCCCCGTGCAGCGCCGCCGCCCGTACGCCGCTGCCGAGCAGGTGGCGGGCGAAGCGGTCGACGGCGGCCTTGGTGTGCAGGAACATGATCACGCGCCCGTCGCGGGCGGCGATCTCCGTGGCCGTGGCGAACTTGTCGGCGCCGTGCACGTGCAGCACGTGGTGCTCCATGGTGGAGACGGTGGCGGCCGACGGGTCGACGGAGTGGACGACCGGGTCCGTGAGGTAGCGCTCCACGACGAGGTCGACGTTGCGGTCGAGCGTGGCCGAGAACAGCATCCGCTGGCCGTCGGCACCCACCCGGTCGAGGATCTCGGTGACCTGGGGCATGAACCCCATGTCGGCCATCTGGTCGGCCTCGTCCAGGACGGTGACGGTGACCCGCTCCAGGCGGCAGTCCTTGCGCTCCACCAGGTCCATCAGTCGCCCGGGCGTGGCGACCAGGACCTCGGCGCCGTCGCGCAGCGCGGTGGCCTGCCGGCCGATCGACATGCCGCCGACGACGGTGGCCATGCGGAGCTTCAGGGCGCGGGCGTACGGGTCGAGCGCGTCCGTGACCTGCTGGGCCAGCTCGCGGGTGGGGACCAGGACGAGGGCCAGCGGCTTGCGGGCCTCCGCCCGGCGCCCGGCCGTGCGCGTCAGCAGCGGCAGGCCGAACGCGAGCGTCTTGCCGGAGCCGGTCCGCCCGCGCCCGAGCACGTCGCGGCCCGCGAGGGCGTCGGGCAGGGTCGCGGCCTGGATCGGGAACGGCGTCGTGACGCCCTCGCGGGCCAGCACGTCCAGGACCGCGGCCGGCAGGCCGAGGTCGGTGAAGGCGGTGGCGCCGGGGAGCGCCGGGGTGACGGTCGACGGCGCCGTGAATTCGTCCTTCGGCGCGGGACCGCGGCGTGCCCGGTCCGTACGGGGGGTGCTGTTCATGGGGGACCTTCCTCGAAACGGTGCGCTTCGAGGAAATTCGCGACGGGCCATGGCCCGTGAATTACCAGAACGTACCGAACGCCAATTGCGTACGGATCCGGCCACGCCGACGTGGGGAAAGCGGCGTCCGGTCCGTGAGAATGCCGGAAAAGACAACGAGCCGAGGCCCTCACCACGACGGTGAGGGCCCCGGCTGCGTCGGACGTGTCAACGTCAGGCGGGGAGGATGTTCTCCGCCTGCGGGCCCTTCTGGCCCTGCGTGACGTCGAAGGTCACCTTCTGGCCTTCCTGGAGCTCACGGAAGCCGGAGGTGGCGATGTTGGAGTAGTGGGCGAACACGTCCGGGCCGCCACCCTCCTGCTCGATGAAGCCGAAGCCCTTTTCGCTGTTGAACCACTTCACGGTGCCAGTAGCCATGTCAAATCTCCTTCGGGGCGTAACCCGGGAAACCACACCGTGTGGCTCCCGGCGTCGCCGTGATGATTGCCCCGTCGGAAAACTGCACCGAAAACACATAAAGTGCCTGACGATGTATACACCGTCGAAGGCACTCATAAGTTCTTTGGGAACCACAACTGCAACTGCTGTCGACTGTAGCACGTCACCCGCCCCGGTGCACGAACGCCTCGGTGTGCGGAATTGCCTATTCGCGCACCGGGTCCGCGGGGAAGAGATTTCTCGCCCGGTGTGCCGTCAGGACGAAGGTGACCGTGATGAGGAGGGCCCACGCGCCGAACTTCGCGGGGGACACCGGCTGCCAGCCGTCGAGTTGGTCGGGGTAGCTCCACGCGCCGACGTAGGTGGCCGCGTTCTCCGCGACCCACAGGAAGAAGCCGATCAGGACGAAGGACAGGGCCAGCGGCATCCGGAGGTCGTCCGCGCCCACCCGGAACCGCACCCAGGTGCCGGCCGTCGCGGCGAGCAGCAGGGCGGCGAGGACCCATCGGGCGTCGGGCAGCCAGTGGTGGCTGAAGAAGTTCACGTACACGGCGCCGGCGAGGACCGCCGTCACCCGCGGCCGGTAGCCGGTGAGCCGCAGGTCGAACAGGCGCCAGGCCCGGCAGACGTAGCTGCCGAGGGCGGCGTAGAGGAACCCGCCGTACAGGGGGACGCCGCCGAACTTGGTCAGGGCGTCCTCCGGGTAGCTCCACGAGCCCATCCGTACCTTGACCAGCTCGAAGAGCAGGCCGATGGCGTGGCAGCCGGCGATCACGGCGATGTCCCGGCCGGTGTCCCAGCCGAGTCGCCACGCCAGCACGGTGAGCCCGATCCCGTAGAGGAGGAGCAGGTCGTAGCGGGCGACGGGCAGTGCGGGCAGCAGGGTGGAGGCGGCGATGCCCGCGACCAGCGCGACGGCGAAGGCGCAGCAGCGCACCTCCAGGGCCGCGAACCGCAGCAGCTGGCCCGCACCCCCCTGGGACGGGGGGTGCGGCGCGCCGCCGTGCTGGGGTGCCGTGGGGCGGGGATCAGACCGCCGGGACCGGGAAGGTCGGGTACTCCACGCCGGAGACGTGCTGGACGACCCGGATGACCTGGCACGAGTAGCCGAACTCGTTGTCGTGAGACGGCGTCGGGAGCCGTGGTGAAGTCGATCTGGCGCTTCAGCGGCGAGTGCAGCGAGACGTCGCGGAGGTACTCGAGGACCTCTTCGCGGGTGGTCTCGCGGCCCAGGCGCAGGCTCAGGATCGCGATCGAGACGTCCGGGACGGGGACGCGGATCGAGCTGCCGGTGATCGGGGCCTTGAGGTCCGGCAGGGCCTTCGCGACGGCCGAGGCGGCACCGGTCTCGGTGATCACCATGTTGAGCGGCGCGGAACGGCCGCGACGGTCGGCCTTGTGGTAGTTGTCCAGCAGGTTCTGGTCGTTCGTGAACGAGTGGACCGTCTCCACGTGGCCGCGCAGCACGCCGTACTCGTCGTCCATGGCCTTCAGCGGCGGGACGATCGCGTTGGTGGTGCAGGACGCGCAGGAGATGACCTGCTCGTCCGGCTTGATCGTGTCGTGGTTCACGCCGTGCACGATGTTCGGCACGTCGCCCTTGCCGGGCGCGGTGAGGACGACCTTGTCGATGCCGGGGCGCAGGTGCTTGGAGAGGCCCTCGCGGTCCCGCCACTTGCCGGTGTTGTCGATGAGGATGGCGTTCTCGATGCCGTACGCCGTGTAGTCGACCTCGGAGGGGTCGTTGGCGTAGATCACCTTGATCGTGTTGCCGTTGGCGACGATGGTGCTGTTCGCCTCGTCGACCGTGATCGTGCCCTGGAACTGGCCGTGGATGGAGTCGCGGCGCAGCAGCGAGGCGCGCTTCACGAGGTCCTGGTCGCCGCCGCCGCGCACGACGATCGCGCGCAGGCGCAGACCGTTGCCGGAGCCGGCCTTCTCGATGAGGAGGCGGGCGACGAGGCGGCCGATGCGGCCGAAGCCGTAGAGGACGACGTCGCGTCCGTCACGGCGCTCGATCTTGTTCTCGCCCGTGGCGCCGGCGACGGCCTCGGCGGTGAACTCGGCCACGGAGAGCCCGCGGTCGTCGGTCTTGTAGTCAGCGGCCAGCACGCCGATGTCGATCTGGCACGGGCCGAGGTCGAGGGTCGTGAGCGTCTGGAGGAACGGGAGCGTCTCGGTGACCGAGAGCTCCTCGCCGTCGATCTGCCGGGCGAAGCGGTGGGTCTTCAAGATGCTGACCACCGACTTGTTCACCAGGGAGCGGCTGTGGACCAGGACGGTGACGTCCTGCTCCCGGTGCAGCTTCCCGATGATCGGGATCATCGACTCCGCGATCTCCTCGCGGTTCTTCCAACTGGTGAACGAGTCGTCATTGACAGTCACAAGATTATCTTTCGAGCTAGGCGGCGCTCATATGGTAACCCCCGGCCGGTTTGATCAATCAAGGGGTGCCGAACCGTACGATGGGGCCGTCGGGATCCGCCGCTCGCAGGCGGCCCGCCTACCTGATGCGGGGGCATGGTGGTGGTGAAGTTCGGGCTGCTGGGACCGCTCGTCGTCCACGACGGGACGGAGCCACGACCGGTGAGCGGTCCGAAGGTCCGCGTCCTGCTCGCCGCCCTGTTACTCCAGGCGAACCGCACCGTCTCCAGGGACGCCCTCAAGGAGGCCCTCTGGGGCGCGTCCGTGCCCGCCAGCGCCGACGCCGCCCTCGCCAACCACCTCACCCGGCTCCGCAGGGTCCTCTCCGCCGCCGACGGCGGCACCGAGGAGCGCCTGCGGACCGTGGCCCCCGGCTACCGGCTGCTCGTCCACGACGGCGAACTGGACGCCGACGTCTTCGAGGAGCGGGTCGGAGCCGTGCGCGAGGCACACCGCCGCGAGGACTGGGAGGAGGTCCTGCGGCAGACCGCGCTCGCCCTGCCGCTGTGGCGCGGCACACCCCTGGCCGACCTCGCCCCCTTCTCCGAGACCGAGGCGGCCGCCCTCCGGATCCACCGGCTCGCGGAGGCGCGCCTCCAGGCCCTGGAATGGAACTTCGACGCCGAGCTCCACCTCGGCCGGCACGACGAAGCCGTCGGACCGCTCGCCACCCTGGCCGCCGAGCACCCCCTGCGCGAGGAGTTCCACGCGCTGCTCATACGGGCCCTGCACCGCTCCGGCCGCCAGGCGGAGGCCTTCTCCGCCTTCCAGCGCCTGCGCCGCAGCCTGGTCGACGAGCTCGGCACCGAACCCGGCGCCACCGTCCAGCAGGCCCACCGCGAGCTCCTCGCGGGCGAGCCCGCGCCCCGCCCGGCCCCCGCTCCCTCCCCGGCCGCCGCCGCGCCCCGGCCCCCCTTCCAGCTGCCCTACGAGGGCGACGCGTTCACCGGCCGGGAGGCCGAGGTGGCACTCGTACGCTCCCTGCTCGCCGAGGACGCCACGGACCACGGGGCGCCCGGGAGGTGCGGGATCAGACCCGTGGTGATCTCCGGGATGGGCGGCGTGGGCAAGACCGCGCTCGCCGTCCACGTCGCGTACGGGCTCCGCGAGGAGTTCCCGGACGGAGCGCTCTACGCCGACCTGCGCGGGTACTGCTCCCACGGCGCGCGCACGGCCCACGAACTGCTCGCCCGCTTCCTGTCCGACCTGGGCGTGCACCACGAGGCGCTGCCCGACGACACCGACGACCGGGCCCTGCTGCTCCAGGCGGCCCTCGCCGAGCGCCGCGTCCTCCTGGTCCTCGACAACGCGCGCGACGCCGCCCACGTGGCGCCCCTCCTCCCGGCGGGCGGACGGAGCGCCGCCCTGATCACCAGCCGGCAGCTCCTGGCCGACCTGCCGGGATCCGCCGGCGTCCCGCTGGCACCGCTGTCCCCGGCCGACCAGCACGCGCTGCTCGCCAGGCTCGCCGGAGCCGACCGCGTACGGAGCGAGCCCGAGGCCCTCGCCGACATCCTGGCCGCCTGCGGAGGCCTGCCGCTCGCCCTGCACATCGTCGGCGGCCGGCTGGCCTCCCGGCCCCACTGGCCCCTCGCACTCCTCGCCCGCCGGCTGACGCCCCACCAGGGCCGCCTGGAGACCCTCTCGATGGGCACCTTCGACGTCCAGCGGACCTTCGCCATGAGCTACGTGGCCATGCGCGACAGCCACCGTCCCCTGGAACGCGAGGCCGCCCGCGCCTTCCGGACCCTGGGCCGGGTGTGGTCGGCGCACCCGGTCACCCCGCAGTCCGCCGCGGCCCTGCTCGACCTCACCGAGGCCCGGGCCGCCGCCGTCCTCGACGTACTGGCCGACGCCCACCTCGTCCTCAACCCCGAACCCGACCGGTACGTGCTCCACGACCTCCTCGGCGAGTACGCGGCGCAGCGGGGCGACGAGGAGGACCCGGAGGAGCGGCACACCGCGGCGGCCCTGCGGATCGTCACCTGGTACGTCGCGGCCCTGTCGGAGGCGACGCGCACCGCCACCCGGGAGACGCAGTCCCCGCCGCCGCTCGACCCCGAGGCCGGAACGTCCCTGTCGCTGCCCGCGTTCGCCGACGACGACGAGGCGATCCGCTGGTCCGCCAAGGAACTCCCGGCCGTCCGCGACGCCCTCGAACGGGCCGGGGAGCTCGGCCGCTCCGACATGGCGTGGCGACTGGCCGTGGGGCTCTTCGGCTACGCCGGCACGCACTGGTGGACGGGGGAGTGGGACACCTGCCTCGCCCAGGCGATGGACATCGCCCGTGCCCACGACGACACGCTCGGCCAGGCCTGGCTGCACCGGCGGATGGCCGTCGCCCACGGCATGGCCTTCCGCAACGAGGCCTGCCTGGAGCACCTCCGCATCGCCCTGGAGCTCTTCACCGCGCGCGGCGACACGGCGGCCCGGGCCTCCATCCTCGGCAACCTGTCGGCGCTGTACATCCAGATCGGCGACGCCGAGGAGGCGCTCGTCCACGCCGAGGTCTCCCGCGACCTCCACCACAGCCTGGGGAACAGCCGCGGGGAGGCGCTGCTCCTCAGCCGGATCGCGGACATCCGCCACCTGCGCGGCGAACCCGACCTGGCGGCCGCCGACTACCGGCGGGTCGTCGACCTCCTGCGGGGCGCCGGCCAGGGGGTCTTCCTGGCCACCGCCCTGACGAACCAGGCGGACAACCTGCGCGTCCTCGGGCGCCGCGACGAGGCGTTCACCGCCCTCGCCGAGGCACTCGACATCCGGCACCGCATGAACGACCTCGGCGGTACGGCCGACTGCCTCGTCATCACCGCCCGGACCCACCACCACTTCGGCGAGTGGGCCGCCGCCCGCGACACCTGGGAGACCTGCCTGGAGCTCGCGCGCGAACACCGGCTGCCCACCCGGATCGAGGAGTGCCTGGAAGGCCTCGCCGCCCTCCCCGATCCCACCCCCGCCCTCCGCACCCCCGCCACATCGCCCCTGCCCTGCCCGTCCGGTTCTTGGGCTGGACGGCGCCGCTAAGGGTGTCCGACCCAGGGCCTGTCCGGCGCCGGGCGACGCGTGAGCCCGCCTCGCCCGGCACCCGGCACGCGGACGGTCAGGCCCGGCCGGGGGCGGTCGCGGCCGTGCGGCGTTCGTGGAGGGCGGCGAGGCGGTGTTCCAGGGCGGCGCGGCGGGCGGGCCATTCCTCGGTGATGATCGAGAAGACGGCGGAGTCGCGGAGGCGGCCGTCCTCGCCGGGGGCCCAGGAGCGGGCGGAGTTGCGCAGGACGCCCTCGAAGGTGGCGCCGACGCTCTCGATGGCGGCCCGGGAGCGGGAGTTGCGAGAGTCGGTCTTGAGGTCGACGCGGGCCACGCCCCAGGTCTCGAAGGCGTGGCGGAACAGCAGGTACTTGGCCTCGGTGTTGATGCCGGTGCCCTGGGCGGAGGCCGCGAGCCAGGTGAAGCCGACCTCGATCGCGCAGAGTCCCTCCCCGGACGGCCAGGGGCGCGGCTCCCAGAAGGAGGTGGCGCCGACGATCCGGCCGGTCGCCGCGTCCACCTGGACGTAGGGGGCGAGCCTGCCGTCCGCGGCGCGGCCCAGCTGCGTGTCGACGTACGCCGGGACCTCCTCCCGGCGCGGCACCCAGGTGAAGCCGTACGAGTCCCGTTCCTCCTCGGCCGCGTCGGCGAGGCCGGTGGCGTGGTGGTGCCCCAGCGGCTCCAGACGCACGAACGCGCCTTCCAGAACCGGCCCTTCCAGCGTGAAACCCATGAATCCGCACTCCGTACGCGTCGAACCCGGCGAAGATCGTCCGGCTGGTGTGCAGCGTGGCAGAGCCCGTACGAGGGAGCACCCGATTTCCTCGGGGAAGGAGCCGTCACGGAAAGGCGAGGGCCCGGAAGACGTCCCGGACCCGGGCCAGCGGGCCGGGGTCGCGGGTGAAGTAGAGCCGGTTGGTGAGCAGGACGGCCCAGCGGCCGCGCGTCGGCGAGACCCACAGGGCCGTGCCGGTGAAGCCGAAGTGCGCCCAGACGTCGTCCGGCGGCTCCGTGCCCGGCGCCGGATGCCAGAACAGTCCGCGCGGCGGGACGAGCGGGCCGGTGCGGACGCGGAGCGAGGCCGCCGTCCAGTCCGCGGAGAAGACGCCGGGCACCGGGGCGAGCAGATGGCGCAGGAACCGGCCGATGTCGGCGGTGGTGGTGAAGACCCCGGCGATCCCGCAGGCGCCGCCGAGGAGCCGGGCCGAGAAGTCGTGGACGGTGCCCCTCAGACGGGTGCCGCTCTCCTCGTCGTACTCGGTGGGCGCGCACCGCTCCCGTGTCGCGGCGTCCAGCGGCCCGTACCGGGTCTCCGTCATGGCGAGGGGGTCCCAGACGCGTTCCCCGGCGAGCCGGGGGAGGGGCTGCCGTGTGAGGTGCTCGGCGAGGTAGCCGAGGATCAGCGCGGCCCGGTCGGTGTACGCGACGGCCTCGCCCGGCCGGTGCCGCAGCGGTTCGGCGAGGACGCCGTCCCGGACGTCCTGCGGATCGGAGCCGTACAGATGGCGGAGGTTGGCGCGGAGCGGGAGGCCCGCGGTGTGCGTGAGCAGGTCGTGCGCGGTCGCTCCGGACAGCGGCCGCCCTGCCGCCTCCGGCCAGTACGAGCCGAGCGGAGCGGTCAGATCCAGTTTCCCGGCGTCGACGAGGGCGCCGGTGACGGCCCACACCGCGAGGATCTTCGTCAGGCTGGCGACGTCGAAGAGGGTGTCGGCGCGCACCGGTTCACCGGGGCGCGCCGGGTCGAGCAGCCCCGCCGCCCCGGACGACAGGGTGGTGCGGGCGTCGCCCACGGCCCAGGCCGCGCCGGGGGTGACGCCCGCGCACACGGCGTCGTCGAGGATCCGCTCGAAGGGGTCGCTGCGCTGTGCCAAGGCTGCCTCCGACGGGTCGCACGGGGCGGGTCCGTCGGAAGGGGCTGACGGGCCGCTCCGAAGTGATGCCCCGGCCGTACGGGAAGACACCCTTCCGGCGGCGCGGGTCCCGCCCGGACGGCGTCCCCGTCGCGGTGTCACCCGCGCGTGACCCGGGCGTCCCCGGGCCGTCAGTCCGCGGTCGTCTCGCAGGTGACCTCGTCGCGCGGGGTGTAGTGGGTCTTGAAGGTCTCCCGCTTCACCTCGGCGCCGCCGTTCTTGAAGACCCGGTCCACCGAGATGTCGAACCCTTCGAGGGGCGGCTGCGGCACGCAGGCCTCGCCGGTGCCCTCGCGCTTCGTGGGCTTCGTGAGGTCGGTGCGGGGTCCCTCGACCGCCTCCACGGAGTCGTACTTCTTCGTCCCGAGGAAGCTCACGGTCACCGAGGAGTCCGTCGCGGACGCCTTGATGTAGATCGGCTTGCCGGTGTCGTTGCGGAACTTCAGGTCCAGGCTGCCCCAGGCGACGGTGGCCTCGCGGCCGGCCGGGTAGCGCTCGATGTAGAAGGAGTGGGCGCCGTACTCGACGGGCTTCACGCCGGCGAAGAACATGGCGTTGAACACGGTCGTGGCCATGGCCGACACACCGCCGCCGGGGGCCGACCGGTACTGGCCGTCGAGGATCATCGTGCCGTCGACGAAGCCGTTGTCCGGAGTGCGCTCACCGACGGTCCTGTTGAAGCTCCAGACCTCGCCGGGCTGCACGAGCGAGCCGTTGATGAGCTCCGCCGCCCGGCCGATGTTCGTCGTCCGGTACGGGGCGGTGGGGAAGTCCACCGTGAACGTCGACATCTGCTCGGTGATCCCGAGGCGGGCCAGCGAGCCGGCGGTCAGCCGGGGCTGGGTGACCGTCGTGGCCACCGGAGCCGTACGGGCCGCCGCGCCGGTCTTCGTGAGCAGCGGGCGCACGGCGTCGCCGAGCGCCTTCGCGGTCACCTCGTGGCCCGGACGGCCCTCCGACTCGACCACGACCCTGCCGTCCCGCACGCCGAGGGAAGCCTCCACCGGCGCGCCGGTGAGCGCGGAGACCGGTCGCGCCACGTCGGGGTCGCGCAGCAGCGCCTCGGGGTCGAGGTCGGCCGTGAGCCGCCCGTCCTCGTTCTTCACGGTGAGGTGGTCGCCGAGCGTGGCGGGGGAGATGCGGAGCGGCTCGCTCCCCGTGGTGAGGGTCACAGGACCGGACACGGCGGGCTTCGCGTACGCGTCGAGGAAGCGCGACACCTCGGCGGCGGGCAGTTTCGGCTCGGTCACGGCGACGGGGAGGCGCACCGCGGAGGCGCCCGACGCGGCGGGGTAGGCCGCCCGCAGGGTCTCCACGGCACGGCCGGCGTCCAGCTTCTGGCCCGTGACCGGCTGGGTCGCCACGGCCTTGCCGTCGCGGAAGGCGACGGATCCCTCGCGGACCGCGCGGTCGTTCTCCTTGGCGAGTCCGGCCACGGCGGCCTTCGCCTTGCCCTCGTCGTACGCGAGCACCGGACGGATCTCCCGCTCGCCGGAGGAGAAGAGCCGGCCGATCACGGTGATCGGGTCGCGGGCCGGGTCGGCGGCCAGGTCGGCGGTCTTCGCCACGTCCACGGTCAGTCCCGCCTCGGCGGGGGCGACGGTGGTCGAGCGGTCGCCGACCTGGACGGGTATCGGCGCGGTCCACGAGGCGGGGGCCTCGGCCGCCAGCCTGGCCCGCGCCTCCGCGCGGCTCATCCCGCCGATGTCGATGCCGCCGACCCGGGTGCCGGCCGATATGTCGTCCCCGGCGGCCACGAGCCCCGCCACGTACAGGCCGCCCGCGGCGACGGCGACCACGCCCGTCGCGATCGCGGCCGTCCGGAGGCGCGGACTGCGCCCCTGGCGGGGCGTCGGGGCATGGTCGGTCCTGGAGCGGGGCACACGCTCTCCCGTGGCGTCGAGGATGGGGGATCCACACGACGGTACGCCGAAAGAGTGTCTTATGCACATAAGGACCTTTTGACCTGCGGTGATACGAAGCGCACCGAAACGGCGACGGAACGTGCCCGAAGGGCCCTCCGCGAGCATCGCCGCGAGGTCGTCGTGACCGTTCGGCGTCCTCCGCGCCGTGCCCCCGCCGTACGGTTCCGGCCGCCTCCGTGAAGTCGCCCCCGTGAAGCGCCCCCGTGAAGCGCCCCGTGAAGCGCCCCCGTGAAGTCGCCTCCGTGAGGTCATCCTTCACCGCCCCGACGGCATCCCGTCCGTTTCGCGAACCCGCAGAGGCCTTCCGCCTAAGCTGGAGCGATGTCCGTCACGCCGAGCTCCAGCCCCGGGCCCCAGTCCGTCGACCGGGCCCTCGCCGTCCTCGACGCGGTGGCGGACGCGGACCGGCCCGTGGCGGCGAAGGCGCTGGCGCGACGGCTGGGGTGCGCGCTGTCGACCGTCTACCACCTGACCGGGCCGCTGCTCGCGCGCGGCTACCTCGTGCGCACCGCCGAGGGGTACGCGCCCGGGCCCCGGGTCCCGGCCCTCCACCGCTCCCACCAGCGGCATCACGGCCTCGGCGCGGGGACCGGCGAGCTGCTCGGCCGGCTGCGGCGCGCCACGGGAGCGGAGGCGTACCACACGGCCTACCGCGACGGGCGGATCACGGTCGTCGACACCACCGCGCCGGTGACCGACGCGGCCCACCCCTTCGTGCCGGGCCCCGAGGACCGGGCGCACGCCACCGCCCACGGCAAGGCGCTGCTCGCCGCACTGCCGCGGCCGCTGCGCCGCCGCTACCTGGCGGAGCACGGCATGGCCCGCTTCACCGAGCGGACGATCACCAGCGCCGAACGCTTCGAGGCGGAGGCCGCCCGGGTCCGCGACCAGGGCTTCGCCGTGTCGGTGGGGGAGGCGGACCCGGCGTACACCTGTCTCGCCGTGGCGCTGCCGGAACGCGGCGACGGGATCGTGCACGCGCTGTCGGTCTCCCTGCCCACCGCCGACTTCGCCCGCCGGCAGGGCGACCTCAGGGTCGCGCTCGTGCGGGCCGTCCCCGACTTTCCGGCCCTGCCGGAATTCTGACCGGTCGGGGGCGCACCGACCGGCGGGCGGTCGCAGAGTGGACGCATGATCTTCATCGCCGTGCGATTCACCGCCCGCCCCGATCACGCCGACCGCTGGCTCGACCTGGTCGCCGACTTCACCCGCGCCACCCGCGAGGAGCCCGGCAACCTCTTCTTCGACTGGTCCCGCAGCGTCGACGACCCGAACGTCTTCGTCCTCCTGGAGGCCTTCGCCGACGCCGAGGCCGGCGCCGCCCACGTCGCCTCCGCGCACTTCACGGCCGGCCTCGCCGCCATGGCCGGAGCCATCGCCACCACCCCCGAGATCATCAACGTCGAGGTGCCGCAGCAGGGCTGGGGCGCCATGGCCGAGCTCGCGCCGACCGGCGCCTGAGGCGGGTCCGCGGCCCCGCCGCACACGCCCCCGGAGTACGCCGTCCCGCCTGATAGGTTCGCGTGAAACGCAGGCGGGGCGGCGGCCCGAGGGGAGAAGCGGCACATGGCGGCGAGCGGACGGCAGACCGGCAGGCCCACCCTCGAGGAGGTCGCGGCCAGGGCCGGCGTCGGCCGCGGAACGGTCTCCCGGGTCATCAACGGCTCTCCCAAGGTGAGCGAACAGGCCAAGGCCGCCGTCGAGCGGGCCGTCGCCGAACTCGGCTACGTCCCCAACCGGGCCGCCCGCGCACTCGCCGGCAGCCGGACCGACGCCGTCGCCCTCGTCATCCCCGAGACCGAGGCCCGGCTGTTCGCGGAGCCGTACTTCCTCGACATCATCCGCGGTGTCAGCAGCGAACTCGCCGACGCCGACAAGCAGTTGCTGCTCACCCTGATCCGCAGCGAACAGGAGCGGCAGCGCTTCGAGCAGTACCTCGCCGCGCAGCGCGTCGACGGCGTCCTCCTCGTCTCCGTGCACGGCGCCGACCCGCTGCCCGACCAGGTCAGGGCACTCGGCCTGCCCGCCGTCCTCAACGGGCGCCGGACCGAGGACGAGCGCGTCGCCTTCGTCGACTCCGACAACACCGGCGCGGGCCGGACCGCCGTCGCCCACCTCGCCGCCCGCGGCCGGCGCTCCATCGCCACCATCACCGGACCGCTCGACATGTACGTGGCCCGCTGCCGGCTCGACGGCTACCGCGAGGGCCTGGCCGAGGCGGGGCTCACCCCCGACACGGACCTCGTCGCCACCGGCGACTTCACCGAGG
Organism: Streptomyces wedmorensis; assembly: GCF_000716445.1. Taxonomy (GTDB): domain Bacteria; phylum Actinomycetota; class Actinomycetes; order Streptomycetales; family Streptomycetaceae; genus Streptomyces; species Streptomyces wedmorensis. The sequence goes on along the minus strand of NZ_JNWK01000005.1, from coordinate 43,343 downwards.
AGGGCGGACGCCGCGCCATGCGGCAACTCCTGGACCGCAGGCCCGATGTGGACGCCGTCTTCGCCGCCTCCGACGTGATGGCCGCCGGCGCGCGGGGCGTCCTGCGCGAGGCGGGCCGCCGCGTCCCCGAGGACGTCGCCCTCGTCGGCGTCGACGACTCCGCCGTCGCCCGGCACATGGACCCGCCCCTGACCAGCGTCCGCCAGCCCATCGAGGAGATGGGCCGCGCCATGGCCCGCGTACTCCTCCAGGAGATCGCCGACCCCAGCGACCCCGACGACCAGCCCCGCCGGATGCTCCCCACCGAACTCGTCGTCCGCGCGTCCTCCTGACGGACGCCCAACGGCGCCGAGATGCAGCCGTTCCGGCGGCCCCGGAGAATGGACACCGTACGGGGTCCGTATCCGCGACCAGGGCGCTCCCGACGCGTCCGACCCGACAAGGGGGCGGTCGAAGATGCCGCTGGGTCAGCCCGACCGGTCGCTCACCATGACCGGGGCACTGCGCAGATGGACCCTGCTGTACCTACTGGCCGTGACGCTCCTCACCGTCGCCTACCTGCTCTTCCCCGCCCGGCACACCGTCCTGTGGGCCCTCATCGGGCTGAGCGGCGTCGCGGCGATCCTCGTCGGGGTCCATCTGCACCGGCCCGTCCGGCGCTGGCCATGGCTGGTCCTCGCCGCCGCCAACCTGGCCTTCGTGGGCGGTGACACCACCTACAACGCCCTGGAGGCGTTCTTCGGCCAGACCAGACCCTTCCCGTCCATCGCCGACGCGCTGTACCTGGTCACCTACCCGCTTTTCGCCGTCGGCCTGTTCGGCTTCATCCGCTACCGGGCGGTCGGGCGCGACCTCGGCGTCGTCCTCGACGCGCTGATCCTCACCTCCGGCCTCGCACTGCTGTCCTGGGTCAACCTCATCACCCCGCTGGCCAGGAGCGAGGACATGAGCTGGACCGAGAAGGCGATCTCCATCGCCTATCCCCTCGGCGACGTGCTGATGCTCGCGATGCTCGCCCGGCTCCTCGTACCCGGCGGCCTGCGCTCCCGATCCGTACAGCTCCTCACCCTCGGCACCTGTGGCATCCTCGCCTCCGACGTCATCTACGGCACCCTCCAGCTCAAGGGCACCTGGCAGGTCGGCACCGCCTGGGACCTGGGCTGGGTCGTCTTCTTCACCGCCTGGGGCCTCGCCGCCCTCCACCCCTCGATGACCGGCCTCACCGAGCGCGCCCCGGAACCGGCCCCGAAGATGGCGGAGCGACGGCTCGCGCTGCTCGCCGGGGCCTCCCTCGTCGCCCCCGCCCTGCTCCTCCTCCAGTCGCTGCGCCACGACCGGGACCAGGACATCGCCGTCATCGCGATCTTCTCGGCGCTGATGTTCCTGCTGGTCCTCGCCCGGCTCTGGGGCATGATGAACGACCACGACCGGGCCGAGGCACGCGAACGCAGCCTCAGGACCGCAGCCGCGTCCCTCGTCGCCGCCCTGAGCCCCCGCGAGGTCGCCGGAGCCGTGGAGACGGCGTCCGCGACGCTCTTCGGCCAGGACGCCGACCACCGGGTCCTGCTCTTCACCCGGGACCGCGCGGGCGGCCTCAACGCCGTGGCCACCGTCAACCACCCCTGGAGCTGCCGGACCGAGGTGCTGACCCGGCACCCCGACACGCCCTGGCCGCAGATCGTCGCCGAAGGCGCCCGGCTCCTGCCCGTCCTGCGGCTCGACCCCGCCGTCGCCGCCGAGGTGGCGGGCGAGACCCACGCCCTGCTCTGCCCCCTGGAGCTCCAGACCCCCGCGGGGCGCGATTCGCTGCTCGGCGTGCTGCTGCTCGCCGGACCCGAGAAGAAACTCGCCGAGATCGCGGCCCCCGCCCAGTCCCTCGCCTCACAGGCCGCGCTCGCCCTCGAACGATTCGGGCTCAGCGAGGAGGTCAACCGCCGCACCAGCGAGGCCTACTTCCGCACCCTCGTGCACAACACCTCGGACGTCATCCTCATCGTCGACGACGACGACACCGTCCGGTACGCCAGCCCCTCCGCCGAGTCCATGTTCGGCCACTCGCTCCTCCCCGGCACCCCGCTCACCGACCTGATCGCCCCCGCCGACGCCGCCAGCGCCCTGCGCGTCCTCGCGGACGCCCGCGGCCGCGAGGCCGTCGACGCCCGCGACGACTGGAAACTCCTCCACGGCGACGCCTCCGACCTGGAGGTCGAGGTCCGGTGCAGCAACCTGCGCAACGAACGCACCGTGCACGGCCTCGTCCTCACCCTGCGGGACGTCACCGAGCAGCGGAAACTGGAACGGGAGCTGACCCACCGGGCGTTCCACGACTCCCTCACCGGCCTCCCCAACCGGGTCCTGCTCCTCGAACGGATCGAGCGCGCCCTGCTCCGCGGCCGCCGCGAGTCCACCCTGACCTGCATGCTCTTCGTCGACCTCGACGACTTCAAGGTCGTCAACGACACCATGGGACACTCCGTCGGCGACGAACTCCTCGTCGCCGTCGCCCGCCGCCTCACCGCCGTCCTGCGGCTGACCGACACCGCCGCCCGTCTCGGCGGCGACGAGTTCGCCGTCCTCATCGAGGGCGCCCGGGAACCCCGCGACGCCGAGGCCCTGGCGGCCGAGATCGTGCACACCCTGAGCCAGCCCTTCCACCTCACCGACGGAGCCGTCTCCGTCTCCACGAGCGTCGGCATCGCGACCGTCCTCGACAGCGCCCACGCCGAGGAGCTCCTCGGCCACGCCGACCTCGCCCTGTACGCGGCCAAGGCGGCCGGCAAGAAGCGCTGGCGGCTCTTCCACCCCGAGCTCCACTCCCGGCTCGTCGCCCGCCACGAGCTCCAGGCGGGCATGGACACCGCCATCGCCGACCACGCCTTCGCCCTGCGCTACCAGCCCATCGTCGAGGTGGACACGGGCGCCCCGGCCGGCCTCGAAGCACTCATCCGGTGGCCGCACGCCCGGCGCGGAATGGTGCCCCCCGACCAGTTCATCACCCTCGCGGAGGAGAGCGGCCACATCATGCCGCTGGGCGCCTGGGTCCTCGAACACGCGGCGCTCGACATCGCCCGCTGGCAGCGCGCCCACCCCCGCACCACCCCGCTGTACGCCAACGTCAACGTCTCCGCCCGCCAGTTCCGCGACCCGGGCCTCCTGGAAGAGGTACGGCGCACCCTCCACTCGTCGGGACTCGCACCCGGCTCCCTCGTCCTGGAACTCACCGAGACCGTCCTCATGCGACAGGACGCCCAGATCCGCACGACGATGTCCGCCCTCAAGGACATGGGCGTCTCCATCGCCATCGACGACTTCGGCACCGGGTTCTCCTCGCTCAGCTACCTCCGCGAGTTCCCCATCGACGTCCTGAAGGTCGACAAGTCCTTCATCGACGACATCACCACCGACCCGCAGCAGGTGGCGCTCGTCGAGGGCATCGTGCGCATCGCCGACGTCCTCGGCCTCCAGGTCGTCGCCGAGGGCATCGAGCACGAGGAACAACGGGCACTCCTCGCCGACATGGGCTGCCGGTTCGGGCAGGGCTACCTCTTCGCCCGCCCCATGACCGCGCACCAGGCGGAGTCGTACCTGCACCGCGCCCCGCACGCCGCGGACCGGCCGGCCGTCAAGCTCGCCGAGCGCCCCCTCCCCGGCCCGGCCGCCCGCATCGCCGGACACACCGCCGTCCACGACGTGACGTCCGCGACCGGACGGCCCCCGCGGCCGTCCCGCTGGCGGGACCTGGAACACCTCCAGCGGACCAGCCGCATGTGCGACGCCGTCATCGACGAGATCGACGGCCGACGCATCCGGGTCGGCGACGACTGGCTCGTCGACTTCGCCTCCTGCAACTACCTCGGCCTCGACCTCGACCCCACCGTCATCGAAGCGATCGAACCGCAGGTGAGACGGTGGGGCACGCACCCGAGCTGGTCCCGGCTCATCGGCAGCCCCCGGCTCTACCCCCGGATCGAGGAGCGGCTCACCGAACTCCTCGGCGCCTCGGACACCCTCCTCCTGCCCACCATCACCCTCATCCACCAGTCGGTCATCCCGCTGCTCGCCGGCACCGGCCAGGTCTTCGTCGAGGCGCAGGCGCACCGCACGGTGTACGACGGCTGCGTCGCCGCCCGCGGCCAGGGCGCCGAGATCCACCGCTTCCGCTCCGAACGGCCCGAGGAGCTGGAAACCCTGCTGCGCGGCGCGCCCGCCGACGCCGGCCGGCTCGTCTGCATGGACGGCGTCAACAGCATGACCGGCAACTTCCCCGACCTGCCCGCCCTGGCCAGGATCTGCCGGGAGAACGGCGCCCTGCTGTACGTCGACGACGCCCACGGCTTCGGCGTCATCGGGGAACGCGTCCCAGGCGAGAGCAGCCCGTACGGCTCGCGCGGCAACAGCATCGTCCGCCACCTCGGCGAGAGCTACGACGACCTCGTCCTCGTCGGCGGCTTCTCCAAGGCGTTCTCCTCGCTGCTCGCCTTCCTCGCCGTACCGAAGTGGCTCAAGGACCACCTCAAGGTCGCGGCGGCCCCCTACCTCTACTCGGGGCCCTCGCCGACGGCCTCGCTCGCCACCGCCCTCGCCGGACTCGACGTCAACGACGAGCGCGGGGACGAGATCCGCGCCGACCTGTACCGCAAGACGGCCCGCGTCCTCGCCCACGTCCGCGGCCTCGGGATCGCCACCCCCAACACCGACGGGCTGCCGATCATCGAGATCCCCCTCGGCGACGCCGGCGACCTCGACGCCGTCGCGCTCTTCCTCTGGGAACACGGCATCTACGTGACCCTCGCCTCCTACCCGCTCGTCCCGCGCGACCGGGTGGGCTTCCGCATCCAGGTCACCGCCGCCAACACCGACCAGGAGATCGACGAACTCTGCGCGGCCCTCACCGAACTCGCCGGCCGCTTCCCCCTCCAGCCCGCCGCCAACGGTCCCGTCGCGGCCCTCCGGCCGCCGGAGCAGTGATGGACCGGACCGGGCCGCGCCCGAGGGCGGAGCGCCGGGCGCGCCGCAACCGCGACGCCGACTGGAACGCCTGGCCCGTCGTCGACTACCTCGCCGAGAACTACCGCCGACTGCACCCGTGCGACGTCGGCGTCATCCACCACCACTCCGCCGTCTACCGGAGCTACGCCCCCGCCGCACTGGACCGCACGCTGGAACTGGGCGCCGGGCCCAACCTGTACCCGTTGATGCTGGCGGGCGCCGCCAGCCGCCGCGTCGACGCACTCGAACCCAGTGCCGCCAACGTCCGCTACCTCCGCCACCAGCTCGTCCACGGGGCCGACGAGAGCTGGCAGCCCTTCTACGCGCTCTGCCGCTCGCTCGACCCCGCCCTCCCGGAGAGCTGCGCCGACGCGCTCTCCCGGGTACGGGTCGTGCCCGGCACGGCGGACGATCTGACCCCGGGCCGCTACGACCTGGCGTCCATGAACTTCGTCGCCGAGAGCGTCACCGAGGACTTCGACGAGTTCACCGCCCTGTGCACGGCCTTCGTCCGGGCCGTCCGCCCCGGCGGCCGCCTCCTCGCCTCCTTCATGGAACGGATGCCGAGCTACCGCATCGGCACCGGACCGGTCTGGCCCGCCTGCCCGGTCGACGAGGAGGCCCTGCGGGGCGTGTTCGCGCCCCGCACCACCGGCCTGCGGATCGTCCGGCTGGCCAAGGACCGCACGCTGCCCGAGTACGGGGACACCGGCGTGCTCCTCCTGACGGCGGAGCGCCCCGAGGACCTGGCCGGAAAGTAGCGTCGTCCGCCCGGAGAGCCAGGCGTGACTCTCCGGACAGGACCCAGGACCCTCAGGACAGCAACTCCCGGTAGAGGGCCGCGTACCGGGCGGCGAACCGCTCGGGGCCGAAGTGGTCCTCGACCAGCGCCCGCCCCCGGTCGGCGAGCATGTCCCACGACCGCGGCTGGTCGAGCAGCCACGCCAACTGCTGGCCCGTGCGCCGCGCGTCACCGGCGGGGGCCCGCAGCACGGCGTGGCCGAAGTCGGCGAACTGGGGCAGGTCGCTGAGGACGGCCGGCCGGCCCGAGGCCAGGGCCTCCATCACCGTGAACGGGATGTCCGCCTTGCGGCCGAGGGAGACAGGCGGGAACAGCAGCACGTGGACGGAGGCCAGGAGGGCATGCATGTCCTCGACGTACCCGCGCACCTCCACGTCCACGAGACCCGCCGCACCGGCCCGCTCCCGCAGCGCCTCGTTCAGCGCCTCCAGATCCTGGCCCGGCCGGCCGCGCATCGCCAGCACGAGCCGGAACTCGCTGCCCGCCCGCCGGGCCTCCGCCGCCGCGTCGATGGACACCTCCGCGCCGCCGTGCGGGTCGTGGTGGCCGGCGAACAGGACGGTGGGGAAGCCCTCGGGACGCGGCAGGTACGGCCAGTCCTCCAGGGCGATCATGGGCGGGACGACCCGTACGTCACCGAAGTGGGCGGCCCGCAGCCGGCGCCCCATCGACTCGGACAGGGCCACCGTCGTCCCCAGCGGCCGGACGCGCGCCAGGATCCGGGGGTCCACCACGCAGGGCACCGTGTGGAGGACCGGCCGCCCGCCGAGCAGCAGCGGCCTCAGCCACGAGAACACCGGGAAGGCCCGACCGACCGTCAGGACGGCGTGCACCAGGTCGACCCGGCGCGCGAACGCCGCCGCGGCCAGCGTCGCCTGCACGCGTTCGGAGACGTGCGGCCTCTCGCCGCGGGAGAGGACGCGGACGGGGCGCCCGCGCCCCGGCCCGGCCCGGCCCGGATGCGGCCACTGGGTGAGCCAGAGGAAGTCCACGTCGGGCAGCGCGTCGAGGACGGACCGGGCGAGGCGCACGTCACTGCCCCCGTCCCCGTCCAGCGGGCCGCTGGTCAGGAGGAGCACCCGGGGACGCCGCTCGGCGACGGCCATCACGCACCTCCACCGGTGCGGCCCCTCCGCCGGCGGTGCGGGGCGCCGGACGCGGAAGCGGAATCCGTCGGCGGGTCGGCTGCCGTGACGCCCCCTCTCGTCCGCGGCCGCCGGGGGAAGGCGGGGGCGTCCAGGAGCCGGTGGGCGAGGGCCAGATAGCGGCCCGTCGTCTCGTCCCACGTGCAGTGCCGTGCGGCCAGCCCCGCGCGGCGCCCGAGACGGCGGCGGAGTGCCGCGTCGCCCGCCAGCTCGGCCATGCGCTCCCCGAAGGCCGCCACGTCGAACGGCCGCACGGCCACGCTCCCGCCGTCGCGCATCCAGCGCAGCGCGGGCAGGTCGAAGTGGAGAACGGGCTTGCCGTACGCCATGCCTTCGAGGGCCGTCAGGCCGAAGGTCTCGTGGCGGGACGGCAGCACGAGGAAGGCGCTGTCGCGCAGGAGTTGGAGTCTGCGGTCGTCCTCGGCGGGCCCCACCCAGTGGATCCGCGGCTCCGTCCCGTGGGGCCGCGCGGCGAGGAGGTCGGCGAGCCGGCGTTCCTCGTCCGGGGTGCCGCTCCCCGCGAGCAGCAGGTCCAGCGGCGGCCGCACCCGGTCGTACGCGTCGAGCAGCAGGTCGAGGCCCCCGGCCCAACTGTCGATCCGGCCCAGGAAGAGGATGAACTGCCCGGTCCCGAGCCGCGTCTCGTCGAGGCCCCGCTGCTCGACGCCGCCGGTGATCACCTGCACGTCGGCCCGGGGGCTGAGCCGCCGCACCGCCGCGCCGTCCGCCGTGTTCGTCACCACGATGTGCCGGTAGCAGCGCAGCCCCAGCCGCTCCACCAGGAAGAACGGGATGCGGTAGCGCCGCCACAGCGCCTCCGCGCGGCGGCCCTGGTCGATGCCGACGACGGGGGCGGCCGTGGTCAGCGGCAGGAAGCTCGTCGAGAACGGGGGCGTGAAGCTCTCCAGCCACAGGTCGTGCCGGATGCGGCGGGACACGAGCGGAAGCAGCGCCAGGAACAGCAGCCGACCGGCGCGCGGCCCGGCCCTGCACACCGGCAGCCGCACGTACCGGATGCCGTCGCGCTCCTCCGTGCCCCCGTGCCGCCCCGCCGTCACGACCGTGACCCGGAAGTCCTCGGCGAGCCGCCGGGCCACCTTCGCGGCCACCAGCGCTCCGCCGCCCCGGTGGCCGGGCAGGTCGTCGCCGTCGTAGACGGACACCACGATGTGCCGCCGCCGCGTGCCGTCGCGCGGGTCCCGCACGGGGTTTCGCGCGGGAACGGCCCGAGCCCGCTCGACGGTCTGCTCCCGTTGCCGGGCGTGGGCCTGAGCGTGCAGGACCGCCTGCTCCCGTTCCGGTTCCTGTTCCAGGGCGTGGACCCGAGCCTGTTCGGTGGCCCGCTCCCGTTCCCGTATCGCGTCGACGATCCGCTCCACGGCCGCGCCCGCGACCAGGGACGGGGCCCGCTCGCCGTCGAGCCGGGCGATCCGCGGCAGTCGGCGCGACCAGTCGCGGTAGCGGGCCCAGGAGGGGGCGGGGTGACCGGCGGCGTCCGCCCGGTCGCGGCCGCGGGGCCTGTCCGGGCCGGTGTCCACGAGGAGCGTCAGGTGGTAGCGACCGGCGATCCGGCGGAAGGCTCCCGCCGCGCCGGAGGCGGCCGGCGGATCGAACGTCACCAGGCCGTCCAGCGGCCCCCGTTCGGTCACGACCACCGCCCGTCCGCCACGCGTCCGCGCCTTTTTCCGCGCCACCGTCCCGGCCACCGCGATCCGGGCGGCGAGCCCGGCCGCCTCCAGGAACGCGTGGACACGGCGCGGCGCGGATCCCCGGCGCTCGGGATCCGTCGCGCGTCGTGCCCACCCGTCCCCACCCGGTTCCCCCGCGTCCCTCACGCGTGTGCGAACCGGGAGCCGACGGCACAGGAGACAGCCGTGACCTCGTACGACGACCACGGCCAGGCCGCGTTCGCGGAGCAGCGCCGCGAGCCTGCCGACCAGCGCGGACCGGTCGGCGTCGGCGGGCCCCGACACGGCGACCAGGAGGGGACCTCGTGCGGCGGTCACGGCACCCGCCTCCGAGGTCCACCGGTCCGCGGGATCCCGTCGGGGTACGCCCGGGCGCGTGTTCGGGGGTACGGCGACGGGACGTGGATGACGCGGGTGATGCCTGGGCCCGCAGCGGGGCCGTCAGGGCCGTCTGATCGACCCGGCCCGTCCGATGCGCCTGATCCGCCGGAGTCGCGGCGCCGTGCGGCCTTCGCGCGCACCGTGCGGGCGCGCCGGCGCCGGGCCGCGCCGCGCGGCCTGCACGCCCGGCTGACGGACGGCGCGGCGGCGGCGTGGATCCGGTCGGAGATCCGGCGTGCCGGGTGGGCGGTCGGGCGGTGCGGGGTGGGGCAGAGCCGACGGCGCCGGGCCTCGGACAGGGGCCAGTCGGTCACCCGCCGCAGGGGATGCGGTGCGGATGCCGCCGGCGTTCGGCTGATGGGGAGGAAGGTCACGACGAGCCTCTTCCGGCAACCGACCCTTCCGAGGGCCTGATGAGTGCTGAGCTGATTCGTCCTGAAACGTCTGTCCTATGGCGCTTGTCTTGAAATCGCGCTGTATCCAGCCTTAGCTTCCCCGGGGTGATTCGTCAACCGGAGGAGCCGCGGAAGGGACCGTGAGCCAGGCGCGACAGCGCGTTGTGCGGCCGTTCGTCGAGGAGCGTGCCGAGGATACGGGCGCCGTCACGGACGGTGCGCAGGCGCGACGCCCCGTGGCGGCACGGCAGTTCGCGGCTCGGCACCTCGGCCACGCGCAGCCCGTAGTGCAGCGCGTGGGCGACCAGTTCCGCCCCGAGTTCCACCCCGTCCTCGCGGAGGTCGAGGAGATCGACGAAAGAGCGCCGGAAAGCGCAGAACCCGTACCAGAGATCGGTGAGGCGCTGGCCGTACAGCCTGCGTGCCACGCGCAGCAACGCGCGATGTCCCAGGCGCCTTGCCAGCGAAGAGGCGGCGACGTCCCCGCCCGCGATGAAACGCGATCCCTTGACGAAGTCGTAGCCGTTCTCCAGATAGTGCAGGAAATGCGGGATCTCGTGCGGGGACATGCTTCCGTCGGCGTTCATCAGCACGATCAGGTCGCCGGTGGCCGCGAGCAGACCCGCGTGCGGGGTGTCGCCCTTCTCGAAGTCCCAGGCCCCCACGCTCCGCACCGTCAGATCCGGGCGCGCCGCGCCGCCGTCGGCGCCCCCGGCACCTTTCGGCGCCCCGACCAGCACCACTTCCCGCACGCTCGCCGGCACCTGTCCGAGCAGGGCGTCGAGGTCGGGCCCCGGGTCCCCGTGGCCCGGGCGGATCGTGAGGACGAGGCTCACCGTCCGCACGCCCGACTCGGACGCCCGGTCGGTCGACCGGCGCAGGGGGTGCCCATCACTACTCATCGGTACGGCCTTCCGCGCTGCGGACCCGCGTCTTCCAGAATCCTGCGTGAAGGCCGAACGCGTCAAGAAATGCGGAAGGATATGCCGTTGTTCGCGAAGGAATACCAGAAGGAAACGCCCGTGAGGCGTTGATCGTCGACCGTGGAATTCCTGGTCGTTTATGCAACGACCCTCCGCCGGGCATACAATCCCGTCATGGCAGGGCGAATTGAAGACTACGCCCTCGTCGGTGACCTGGAGACGGCAGCGCTCATCGGGACCGACGGGTCCGTCGACTGGTGGTGCGTACCCCGATTCGACTCGCCGGCTTGTCTCGCCGCCCTCCTGGGGGGCCCCGAGCACGGCCGGTGGCTCCTGGCCCCCGTCGGCGCGTCCCGTTGCACGCGCAGGAGTTACCGCGGTGACACGCTCGTCCTCGACACCGTCTGGGAATCCGTCTCGGGCACGGTCCGGGTCACCGACTTCATGCCTCCGCGCGACCTCGGGGAAGACGCCCCGACGATCGTGCGCGTGGTCGAGGGGATCGCCGGACGAGTAGTGATGCACGGCGAGTGGACGGTCCGCTTCCACCACGGCAGCATCGTGCCCTGGACCCGATCCGTGGACCGCCGCACCGTCGCCTCCATCGCCGGACCCGACGCCGCCTACCTCTCCTGCGGCCCCGGCGTCGACCCCGTCGTCACCCCGGACGGAACCACCGTCGACTTCACCGTCACGGCCGGCCGCCGCATCGCCTTCACCCTCGGCTGGCGCCCCTCGCACGCCGCCGCGCCCGCCGCCTCCACACCCGCCGGGATCGACGGCGCCCTCACCCGCACCCTCGCCTTCTGGAACGACTGGGCCGCCGCGCTCCGTTACGACGGCCCCGCCAGGGAGGCCGTCATCCGCTCCCTGCTCACCCTCAAGGCGCTCACGTACGCCCCCACCGGCGGCGTCGTCGCGGCGGCCACCGCCTCGCTCCCGGAATCCATCGGCGGCGAGCGCAACTGGGACTACCGCTTCTGCTGGCTGCGCGACTCCACCTTCACGCTCTCCTGCCTGCTGCGCGGCGGCTATCGCAGGGAGGCCCTCGCCTGGACGGAGTGGCTGCTCCGCGCCGTCGCGGGCGCCCCGGCCGACCTCCAGCCGCTGTACGGGGTCGAGGGGCAGCGCCGCCTCCCGGAGACGAACGCCGAATGGCTCCCCGGCTACGAGGGTTCACGGCCCGTCAGGTTCGGCAACGCCGCCGTCGACCAGTTCCAGCTCGACATCTACGGCGAGGTCCTCAACACCGTCTACTCGGCCGTCCGGGCCGGCGTCGTCCTCGACCCCCCGACCTGGGCCCTGGTCGCCGCGCTCCTGGAGTACCTCGGCGAACGCTGGCAGGAACCCGACGAGGGCATCTGGGAAGTCCGCGGCTCGCGCCGCCACTTCGTCCACTCCAAGGTCATGGCGTGGGTCGCCGCCGACCGGGCCGTCCGCCTCGCCCGCGTCGCCGGACTCCGCGGCTCCGTACACCGCTGGCAGGCCCTGCGCCACGACCTGCACGCGGAGATCTGCGCCCGGGGCTGGAGCGCCGAGCAGGGCTCCTTCACCCAGTCCTACGGAAGCCACCAGGTCGACGCCACCGCCCTGTTGATCCCCCGGCTCGGCTTCCTCCCGGTCGGCGACCCGCGCGTGCTCGGCACCGTGCGCGCGATGGAACGGCTCGACGACCACGGGTTCCTGCGCCGGTACGGGGACGTACGGGACGGCGGCACCCACGCCCTCGACGACCTCGGCGGCACCGAAGGCGCCTTCGTCGCCTGCACGCTCTGGTACGCCGACGCCCTCGCCATGACGGGCCGTCCCGACGAGGCCCGCGCCGTCTTCGAGCGCGTCCTCGACGTCCGCAACGACGTCGGCCTCCTCGCCGAGGAATGGGACCCGGTCGCCGCCCGCCAGCTCGGCAACATGCCCCAGGCCCTCAGTCATGTCGCCCTGGTGAACACGGCGTTCACCCTCTACGGCACCCGCCGTCACGACCGCGACGGCTCCAGTCACCTTGCTGTGGCATGATCGCGCCGACTCCGGCAGCGGGCCGGGGACCAGGGGGTCGGACATGGACCGGCACGTCGTCGTCCCGGGCGCTCTCGCGCTCCTCTTCGCCATCGGCGGCGTCGCCGCGATCCGCACCGGCTGGGTCTGGCCCTGGCTGCGTACCCGGGTCTTCCGGACGGGCCTCTACGGCGGGGGCCAGCTGCTGATGGCCGCCGCCTTCGCCGTCCAGGCGATCGCCCCCTTCGCCGACGACCGGGCCGTACGCGCCGGCCTCGGCGTGGCGAGCGTGCTCACCCTGCTGACGGGCCTCGTCCTCCTGGTCCTCGGCCAGCGCCCGTCCCGCGGACACTGACCACACGGGGTGCCTCCCGCGGGGCGCCCCACGGCCGGGCCCAGGCCCCGTCCTGAAGGGCCCGCCCGGCTCGCGGCGCCCGGCCGCACGCCCTCCCGCCGAGGGCCGCCCCGGGCCGGATCTCCGTCCGCCCCACCGCGGGGCGTCCGTCCGTGCCCGCGTGTCGTTCGGGTGCGTCCAGCGGGCGGGGTGGCCGCGCGTGGGTTCGAATCGGGGCATGGCTTCCTACGACAGGCTCCGCGCCGGCGGCTCCCCGAGGCCGCTGGAGACCGGTGACACCTGGTGGTACGCCGCCGTGGCGGGCGAGACCGCCGGCTCCTTCAGCACCCGGGTCCGCACCCGGACACGGCGTGCCTGCCTCGGGGCGGTCCTCCTCCTCACGGTCGTCTACGCGGGCCTCGTGCTCACGGCGACCGGACGCCGCTGGGGCGACGCCGCCGTGACCGGCCGCCGCGCGGACTCCACCGCCGTCACCCTGCTGCGCGAGCACCCCTCCGTCACCGGCCTGACCACCTTCTCGCTGGCCGCGGGATGCGTGCTCCTCCTCGCCGTGGGCCTGATACGCAAGCGGTACGCGCTCACCGGGGCCGCGGCGGGCACGCTGGTCACGGCCCTCGCCGTCACCGGACTGCTCCAGCGGTACGCGCCCCGCCCCCGCCTCCTCGACACCGCGGGCGCCGTCGTCCCCAGCGGCTTCCCCAGCGCCCAGACCACGCTGGCCCTGGGCGTCGCGTTCGGTCTCGTCCTGGTCGTCCCCTACCGGCTCAGGGCCCTCGCCGTCGGCGCCGGCGCCCTCTGGGCCGTCGCCGTCGGCGCGTACACCGTCGCCTCGGGCCGGCACCGGCCCGGCGACGTCATCGCCGCCGCCCTCGTCGTCCTCGCGGTCGACTGCGGGCTGATCGCCTTCCTCGCCCGCAAGGGCAAGGTCCGCCCGGGAGCCCGGCGCGGGCCGTTCCTGCCGGGCCTCCCGGTGACCGTCCCGCTCGCCCTGCTCACCGTGGCCGGACTCGGCGCCGGCCTCTGGCTGCTCGGCGACACCCTCGCCCTGCCCGCCACCGCCCCCTACGACCCCGCGGAGCTCCGGCTCGCCCACCGCTGCGGCCAGGCCCTCGCCGCCGGCGTGACGGCCGCCGCCGGACTCGTCCTGCTCGGACTGCTCCGCCGCGTCGACGTGGACGGTGCCCCCGCCCCGTACCGGCTCGGCGGCCCCTTCGTGGAGGCCGCCGGGGTGCGGTGCGAGGACGAGCTCATGGGGCCCTTTACCGAGGACCGCGATCACGAGATATCTTGATGTCGAGCAATCTCGCATACGCAGACGTGGAGCGGAGCACCCGGTGACTGACTCGACCATCATCTACACCCACACTGACGAGGCGCCCGCCCTGGCGACGTACTCGTTCCTGCCCGTGATCCAGGCGTATGCCTCGCAGGCCGGCGTCACGGTCGAGACGCGGGACATCTCGCTCGCGGGCCGCATCATCGCCGTCTTCCCGGAGTTCCTGGAGGAGGGCCAGCGCATCGCCGACGCCCTCTCCGAGCTCGGTGAGCTGGCCAAGACGCCCGGCGCCAACATCATCAAGCTGCCGAACGTCTCGGCGTCCATCCCGCAGCTCAAGGCCGCGATCGCCGAGCTCCAGGCGCAGGGCTACGCCCTCCCGGACTACCCGGACGACCCGCAGACGGACCAGGACAAGGACGTCCGCGCCCGCTACGACAAGATCAAGGGCTCGGCCGTCAACCCGGTCCTGCGCGAGGGCAACTCCGACCGCCGCGCGCCCGGCTCGGTCAAGAACTACGCCAAGAACCACCCGCACCGCATGGGCGCCTGGACCCCCGAGTCCAAGACGAACGTCGCCACCATGAGCGAGAACGACTTCGCCTCCACGGAGAAGTCCGTCGTCATCGCGAAGGACGACACCCTCCGCTTCGAGTTCACCACCGCCGACGGCACCACCAGTGAGCTCCGCGCCCCGCTGAAGGTCATCGCCGGCGAGGTCGTCGACGCCGCCGTCATGCGCGCCGCCGCGCTCCGCACCTTCCTGAGCGAGCAGGTCGCCCGCGCCAAGGCCGAGGACGTGCTCTTCTCCGTGCACCTCAAGGCCACGATGATGAAGGTCTCCGACCCGATCGTCTTCGGTCACGTCGTGCGCGCCTTCTTCCCGAACACCTTCGCCAAGTACGGCGAGGTGCTCACCGCCGCCGGCCTGTCCCCGAACGACGGCCTCGGCACCGTCCTGGGCGGCCTCGACGCCATCCCGCACGGCCTCGGCGCCGAGATCAAGGCCTCCTTCGAGGCCGAGCTGGCCGAGGGCCCGGCCCTCGCCATGGTCGACTCCGACAAGGGCATCACCAACCTGCACGTGCCGTCCGACGTCATCGTCGACGCCTCGATGCCGGCCATGATCCGCACCTCCGGCCACATGTGGGGCCCGGACGGCCAGGAGGCCGACACCCTCGCGGTCCTCCCGGACCACAGCTACTCCGGCGTGTACCAGGCCGTCATCGAGGACTGCCGCGTCCACGGCGCCTTCGACCCGTCGACGATGGGCTCCGTCCCGAACGTCGGCCTCATGGCGCAGAAGGCCGAGGAGTACGGCTCCCACGACAAGACCTTCGAGGTCGCCGAGGCCGGCACCGTCCGCCTCGTCGACTCCGAGGGCAACGTCGTCCTGGAGCAGGAGGTCACCGAGGGTGACATCTTCCGCGCCTGCCAGACCAAGGACCTGCCCATCCAGGACTGGGTCAAGCTCGCCGTCACCCGCGCCCGCGCCACCGGCGCCCCGGCCGTCTTCTGGCTGGACGAGAACCGCGCCCACGACGCGCAGCTCATCGCCAAGGTGAAGCAGTACCTGCCGGAGCACGACACCGAGGGCCTGGACATCAAGATCCTGTCCCCGGTCGAGGCCACCAAGTTCTCGCTGGAGCGCATCCGCCGCGGCGAGGACACCATCTCGGTCACCGGCAACGTGCTGCGCGACTACCTGACCGACCTCTTCCCGATCCTGGAGCTGGGCACCAGCGCCAAGATGCTGTCGGTCGTCCCGCTGATGGCGGGCGGCGGCCTCTTCGAGACCGGCGCCGGCGGCTCCGCCCCGAAGCACGTCCAGCAGCTCGTCAAGGAGAATTACCTCCGCTGGGACAGCCTCGGCGAGTTCTTCGCCCTGGCCGCCTCCTTCGAGCACCTCGCGACCAGCACGGGCAACGCCCGCGCCCAGGTCCTCGCCGACACCCTCGACCGCGCCACCGGCACCTTCCTCAACGAGGACAAGTCGCCGACCCGTCGCCTCGGTGGTATCGACAACCGCGGCAGCCACTTCTACCTGGCCTTCTACTGGGCCCAGGAGCTGGCCGCCCAGACCGAGGACGCGGACCTGGCCAAGGCCTTCGCCCCGCTCGCCGAGACGCTGGCCGCCAACGAGCAGAAGATCGTCGACGAGCTCGTCGCGGTCCAGGGCTCCCCGGCCGAGATCGGCGGCTACTACCAGCCCGACCCGGCCAAGGCCGCGGCCGTGATGCGCCCGTCCGCCACGTTCAACGAGGCCGTCGCGTCCCTCGCCTGAACCGGCGCGGCACGCGTCGCCCGCACCGGCGCGTGACCGTCACCGCCCCGGCCGGAACTCCTCCGGCCGGGGCGGTCCCGTCGGTGGCGCATCTCACGTCCTGGTGTGAACCTGGATGGATGAGTTGGGCATCTTGGACGACCGCCGGTGTGTACACCGGGCGAGGTGGGGTGCTGACCGACGAGGCCGGAGTCGTCACGGGCGATCTGACCGTGCACACGACCTTTGCCGATCGAGAGGCACGCGTGGCCGTGCAGTACAGCGGCGCGTCCGACTGGTTCACCATGTCGGGCAGTCCCGTTCCGTGTGCGACGGAGGAGGAGAGCCGCGACCTGCACGACGCCGTCGTGGCAGCCGTCCGGGAGGGCAAAGGGGCCACGGTCCCGACCCTGCCCGCGGCGCCACCGGTGTAAGGTCCCCAGGCACCACCGGAAGAAGTGTTATCCCTCCCGCGCCCACGGGTCTCCGAACTACGGGGGACTCGGACCAGGGATGAGGGAGCAGATCCATGCACAGCGACGAGGCCCGCACCACCGCACTGGTGGAGGCGGCCAGGGCCGGTGACGCGCACGCCAGGGACGCCTTGGTGCGCGCGTACCTGCCCCTCGTCCACAACGTCGTCGGCCGCGCCCTCGACGGCCACGCCGACACCGACGACATCGTCCAGGAGACGATGGTCCGCGCCCTCGACGGCCTCACCGGCCTCCGCGACCCCGACCGCTTCCGCTCCTGGCTCGTCGCCATCGCCATGAACGGGATACGGCGCCGCTGGCGCGAACGCCAGCAGGCGCCCCTACCCGGCCTCGACCGGGCGGCGGACCTCGCCGACCCGGCCGGCGACTTCACCGAGCTCACCATCCTCCGCCTCGGCCTCTCCGGGCAGCGCCGCGACGTCGCCCGCGCCACCCGCTGGCTCGACGAGGACGACCGCGAACTCCTCTCCCTGTGGTGGCTGGAGGCCGCCGGCGAGCTGACCCGCGCCGACGTGGCCGAGGGCCTCGGCCTCTCCCCGCAGCACGCCGCCGTCCGGATCCAGCGCATGAAGGAACGCCTGGAGACCGGCCGGGCCGTGGTCCGCGCCCTGGACGCGGTACCGCGGTGCCCCGAACTCGCGGAGACCGTCACGACCTGGGACGGGCGCCCCTCCCCGCTCTGGCGCAAACGCGTCGCCCGCCACCTGCGCCCCTGCGCCGCCTGCACCGGACGCGTGACCGGCCGCCGCGGACTCGCCCCGGTCGAGGGCCTGCTCGTCGGCATCGGCCTGGTGCCCCCGCTCGCCGCCGCCGGGGTGCTGCGCGGCGCGGAGTCCCTCGCCACCGAGCCCGTCGCCTTCGAGACCGTGTCCCGGTGGACGCCGGCCCGGCGCGCGTACGTCGCCGCGGCCGCGGCCGTCGCCGTCCTCGGGGCCGCCGCACTCCTCGCACCCCGGCAGCCCGACACCCGGCCGGTGCCCGCCAGGCCCGTCGCCGCGCCCCCGCCCGCCACCACCACCCCGCCCCCGGCACCCGCTGCGACCGTCGCCGTCCCCGCACCGACCACCCGGCCGCCCCGACCCCCCAGGACGACGCCCCCGGCGCCCCGGCCCACCGCCGAGGAACGGGTGACCGCGAAGGTCAACCGGCTGCGGGCGGCTGCGGGTTGCGGCCCGCTGCACACCGACGCGCGACTGGTCGCCGCGGCCCGCGCCTACGCCCGGGACATGGCGGCGCGCGGCTACTACGGGCACAGCAGCCCGGAGGGCGACTTCGCGGACGCGCGGATCACCGCCGCCGGATACGACTGGAGCGCCTGGGCCGAGAACCTGGCCCGCGGTTCGTCCGACCCCGCGGACGTCGTCGACGACTGGACCGACGGCGCGATGCACGAGGAGAACATGCTGGACTGCCGCTACCGGGACACCGGCGTGGCGTCGGTGCCGGGGCCGGGCGGCACGATCTGGGTGCAGAAGCTGGCCGCCCCCGCGTCCTGACGCCGCCGCTCCGGGATCAGCGTCTGGCGCCGAAGTCCTGCACCCACCAGGGGCCGTTGGAGGTCAGGGTCACGCCGACGCCGATGTCCCTGAAGGCGCAGTTGAGGATGTTCGCCCGGTGGCCGGGACTGTTCATCCAGTCCTCCATCGCGTGGGCCGGGGTCCTGGGCCCGCGGTGGATGTTCTCGCCCCAGGTCGACCACGCGTACCCGGCGCCGGTGATCCGGTCGCCCGCGTCGCGGCCCTCCGGGGTGTGGTGCTCGTAGTAGTCGCGGGCCGCCATGTCGTCGGCGTGGCCCTGGGCCGCGGTCCGCAGGCGGTTCTCGGAGCGCAGCGGTCCGCAACCCGCCCTCTCCCGCTCGGTGTTGGCGAGCTCGACGACCTCCTCGACGAACTGCCGGGCCTCGCCGCCGGCCGCCGCCGGGGCGACCGCCGCGGAGACGGCCGGGGCCGGCGCCGCCACGTACATTCCCGTCACCACCGCGAGCAGGGCGGCGGCCCCGGTCAGCGCGACGGTGGCACGGAAGGAGGGGTGGGACGCCCGGCGGCGCGCCCCGCCGCTCCCGCGGTGCCGGCCGCGCGCGGGCGCGGGATGGTCGTGGTGGCCGGGACGATCGTTGTGCCGCATGGAGCTCCGCTCTCTCGCCGAGGTCGCCGGAGGTCCGGTGCCGGGAGAGCCACCGGGGCGACGGCGGTAACACTGTCCGCCCCGGGCCGCCCCGACACTCTCCGTCAACCCGACGCGTCAACCCGCGTCCGAGCCTTTCAGCCCTGCGGGATCACCGCCACCGGGCAGGGCGCGAGATGGAGCGCCGCGTGCGCCACGGAACCGATCCGCGGTCCGATCGCGCCGCGCCGGGCCCGGCGGCCGACCACCAGGAGCCGGGCGGATCCCGAGGACGAGAGCAGCACCTGCCCCGCGCTGCCCAGTTCGACGTGCTCGGTCACCGGAACGTCCGGGTACCGCTCACGCCAGGGGGCCAGTGCCTCGCGCAGCGCCTTCTCCTCGTACGGCACGAGCCCGCCGGCCTCGTCGGCGAGTCGCATCGAGGCCGGGCTGTACGCGTACAGGGGCGGCAGGCTCCAGGCGCGGACGGCCCGCACCGACGCCCCGCGCGCGGCGGCGGTCGCGAAGGCGAAGCCCAGGGCGGCGGCGCTGTCCTCGGGGTCGCCGTGCTGCCCGACCAGGACGTGTCCGGCGGGCGGTTCGGTCTGCTCGCCGTCGCGGGAGCGGACGGCCACCACGGGGCGGGTGGCGGCGGCGATGATCTGCTGGCCGTGCGAGCCGAGCAGGAATCCGGCCACGGCGCCGTGGCCGCGCGAACCGATGACGAGCATCTCGGCCCGCTCCTCGGTGCCGAGCAGCGCGGCCACCGGCGTGTCGGGGAGCACCTCGGACGTGAGCGTGAGGTCCGGGTGGCGTGCCGCGATGGTGGCCTCGGCCTCGCGCAGGACGGTGAACGCCGCGCGCTGCTGGGTCTCGGGGTCCTGGACCAGCGGGATGTCGAGGGGCTCCCAGCGCCAGGCGTGGGCGAGCCGCAGTGGAAGCCCCCGGTGGAGGGCCTCGCGGGCGGCCCAGTCGGCCGCCGCGAGGCTCTCGGGGGAGCCGTCCACTCCGGCGACGATCTCACGACTCATCAGGCTGCCTCCGTCGGCGCGGTGACGGGCCCGCCAGGCGGCCGGGCCCTGTTGTCTCCAGCTTGGGCCCATCGGCCGCTTGACGGGAGGGCCGGACGTCCCGACATGCCGGACCGTCCGTCCCTTCGTACGCCGTTCCGGCCGCGCGGGGCGGCGCGCTCAGGCCCGGAGGGTGAGTCGCGCGTGGGTGCCGTTGAGGTAGTGGTCCCCGATGTCCCGGAGCCGGTGGGCCGCCTGCGTGGGGGCGGTGAGGGCGCGGGCGTTGCGCCAGAAGCGGTCGAAGCCCGGTCCGCCGCCCCGGGGGTCGGGACCCGTCCCGGTGTCGACGAGTTCCAGGATGCGGGTGGTGATGTGGACGGCCGCCCGGCCGGTGACGGTCTCGGCCGCCGCCACGAGGACGGCGATGTCGGCGCGTTCCTCCGGGCCGAGCGACCGCCCGGCGAGCAGCCCGCGCGCCAGGGCGTCCGTCGCCCGCTCGACCACGGCGGCGGCGGCGTGCGCGGCGGTCGCCAGCTCCCCGTACGCGAGGAGGAGGTACGGGTCGTCCCCGACACCGCCCGTCGCGGACCCGTCCGCGACGATCGTGCCGTCCGCGAGGTCGGCCGGTGCCGGACCCGCTTGCCCCGCGCGGCTGATGTCCCGGGCCTCGGCGAGCGCGCCCTCGGCTATGCCGAGTCCGACCTGGACGAGCAGCAGTCGCAGGGCGAGCGGCGCGAGGGTGGCGAACGGGGCGACGGCGTGCTCGTCGTGGGGGAGTGCGCCGAGGACGTGCTCGGGTGCCACCGGCACGTGGTCGAAGGTGACGGTCCCCGCGCCGGCGAGCCTCTGCCCGACCCGGTCCGTTCCCGCGTCCGTGAACACCCCGGGGTGGGCCGGGTCCACCAGGACGACCAGCAGATCGCCGGTGCCGCCGGGCCGGACGCCGACGACCAGCCGGTCGGCCACCGTCACGCCGGAGGCGAACGAGCGCCGGCCGTCGAGGACCCAGCCGTCGCCTGCGGCGGGCGTGAGCGTGAGTCCCGGTTCGGCCTCGCCCCGCGCCGGCTCGATGCCGCCGGCGAGCAGCCAGCGCTCCTCGGCCGTACAGACGTCGAGGGCGAGAGGGGGCCGTGCGGTGTGCGGTGCGCCCGCCGTCCGCCCGGTGCCCGGCGTGAGCGTCTCCGCCGGCGTCGTCGGGTCGCCGCCGTCCTCGTCCGGGGCCGATCCGGGCGGGTGCTCCTCCGCCGCTGCCGGGCCGAAGAAGCGGCTGCTCCAGGACAGCGCGTAGTGGTGGGCGAGGAGTTCGCCCACCGAGCTGTCGGCGGCGGCGATCTCGCGCACCACGGCGCACGCGGCGCGCCAGTCGGCGCCGCGCCGGGCCGGTCCCGGGGCCGTGAGGAGGGCGGGGAGCCCGGCTTCCTGGAGGCGGGCGACCTCGTCGAACGGTGCCTTGCCCGCACGGTCCCTGGCGAGGGCGTCGACGGCGAGGTCGTCGGCGAGTTCGCGGGTGACGCGGCGCCAGATCTCGTCGTCGGCGGGCCGGTCGACGGGGTGGACGACCGGTGCGGAGGTGGTGCGCGGGGCGGGTCTCTTCGGCGATTTCCTCGGCGTGCTCACGTCACCTCACCTGATCTCTCGTATTCCCACTGGAATAGTAGGGATAGTGGCAGACGTGAGGCGCCCACCCCAAGAGGCGTCCACGGCTTGGACAGGGGTGTCTTGATCAGTGGGATGACGTCAAGTCGACGCGGCTCGGCGGAGGTTCGATCCGCGGGTCAGGGGTTGGTCCAGGCCTCCGGGTCGTCCGCGAGTGCGACGACCCCGGCCGGCAGCTTGGCCGCCGCCACCTCGGCGAGCGACACCCCGAGCACCTCGCGGACGCCGGCCCGCAGGGCGATCCAGAGCGTCAGCAGCGACTCGGCCGGGCCGGTGTAGGACAGGTCCGGCGGGCGCTCCCCGCGGACGGAGACCAGCGGCCCGTCCACGCAGCGGATGACGTCCGCCACCGAGATCGTCTCCGCGGGCCTGGCCAGCCAGTAGCCGCCGTTGCCGCCCCGCTGGCTCTGCACGAGACCGCCCTTGCGCATGTCGCCGAGGATCCCCTCCAGGAACTTGTGCGAGATGCCCTGGCCCTCGGCGATGGCCTCGGCCTTCAGCGGCCCCGAATCCTGGGAGGCCGCGAGCTGGAGGGCTGCCCGCACCGCGTAGTCGGCCCTGGCTGAAATGCGCATGCGCGCATTATTCCGTACGGGCGCGACGACATGCCCGCACACCGCCGGGCGAGCTGCGGCCCAGGGGAGGCCCACGACGCCGACCGGCCGGATCGCCGCCCGACAGCCGGGCCGTACCGCACCCTTGACGCCGCCGGTGGCCCGCCGGACACTCATGGACGGGAAATCCGAGCGAACAGGTAGGCAACCATGGGACGCAGCGGCCGGCGGGACACGTCACACGCCGCGCCCCTCCCGCGCTCCCTGCCCCTCACGTCCCGCCGCCACATCGATCTGCTGCGGGTCTGCAGCGCCGCCTAGGGCCTGTCCGGCGGGTCCGGGCCGAACAGGACCCGGATCCCCCACCCGGCCTCCGCCCCACCGCCCCGCCCGTAGTCCTCCGGGCGGACCGGATCCGGCGCCGCCGGGCCGTCCGCTGGTCAAGGTGCCCGCCCCTGCCCGGTCCGCCGGGTGGGCGACGCGCCCGAACCGGCCGTGGGTCCAGCTGCCCGAGCCTGCCCGGTCCGTCCGGTGGGTCATCGTGCCCGGTTCCGCCCGGTCCGCCTGGTGGGTCATCGTGCCCGAGTCCGCCCGGTCCGTCCGGTGGGGCAACGCGCCCGGGTCCGCCCGCACTTCCTTCCCGTACCTCTGCCCCCCGGCCGGCGTGCCGGTGCCGTTCGTCGTGCCTCCGCGACCGGCACCGCGTGGAGTCGGCCGGACCCGGCACCGAGCACCCTCAAGGGAGAAGCATGTCCGTCGTCCCGTCCTCGCTCCTGCCCGCCTCCGCCGTGCCCGCCTTCCGGGGCCGGATCGGCCGCGACGCGGCCAGCGGCCACTACGCCGTCCCGTACCGCTACCGCCTCCACGTGGCACCGTCGACACCCGGCTGTCTGAGGATCGCCGTCACCCACGCCCTGCTCGGCCTCGACGACACGCTCCCGCTCACCGTGCTGCCCGAGACCCCCGACACGCCCGACGGCGGATACGCCGTCCTCCGCCCGCTGTACGAGGCGAGCGCCCACCTCTACGACGGCCCGGCCGCCGCGCCCGTCCTGAGTGACGGCTGGACCGGACGGATCGTGAGCACCCACGTCCCCGACATCCTCCGCGACCTCGCCCTCCGCTTCCGCGGCGACGGCCCCGACCTGCTGCCGAGCGCGCGGCGCCGTGAGATCGACGCGATCGCGGACCTGTGCGAGCGGAGCGTGAACCGGGCCGCCCAGCGGGCAGGTGAACTCGGCATCGACGGCGAGGCCGCCCACCGCGACCCGCTGACCGTCCTCTTCTCCGCGCTCGGCCGCCTGGAACGCCGGCTCGCCCGCGGGCCGTACGTGCTCGGTGACGCGCCGACCGCCGCCGACGTGCACGTCTGGGTCACCCTCGTCCAGCTCGACACCGTCCACCGCTGGCACCTGGACGCCGCCGCCATGGACCGCGTCGCCGGACACCCGGCGCTCTGGGCCTACGCCCAACGTCTGGCCGCCCGGCCCGAGTTCGCCCGCAACCTCGACATCGACGCCGTCCTGCGCCACCACCGCGCCCACTGCCGTGGCCGCGAGGCGGCGGGCGCGGCCATCCGCATCGTCGACTGGTCGGCCGGCCCGAGCTGACGGCCCCCGGCGAGGCGGCGCGCAGGGCACGACACGTCCGACGGCCCGAGCCTCACGGGCCCGGGCCCGGGCCCGGCCGACGGCGCACGGACCCGGACTCGGCCGGCGTTCCACGCCTCACGGGCCCGGGCTCAGCCGATCCGGTGGCCGGCCAGCGGGGCGGTGTCGTCGCCGGTGCCCGCCCTCACGCCGCGCAGGAACGCCGACAGGGCCTCCTCCGCGGTCGCCGACGGCTCCCATCCCAGCTCCCGCCGCGCCCGCTCGGTGGCGAGCAGCGGCAGGTGCCGGAGTGCCTCGAAGAGGCCGGGGGAGGCCGGGACGAGCCGGAGGCGCCAGGCCGCCGACAGGGCGCCGCGCACCGCGCCGGCCGGTACCTTCACGGGCTTGGCGTTCAGCAGCCGGCCGAGCGTCGCGGCGTCGAGGACCGGCTCGGCGGCGAGGTTGAACGCGCCGCGGACGTCCTGCAGGAGCGCCCTCCGGTAGGCGTCCGCGGCGTCGTCGGTGTGCAGGACCTGGAACCGCAGTCCTTCGAACTCCGGGAGCAGCGGCAGCAGTTCGGGCCTCATCAGCTGGCCGGGGAAGAACCGCCCCGCGAAGATCCGCCGCTGCCCGCTCGCCGACTCCTCCTTGAAGAGGAACGCCGGACGCATCCGTACCACCCGGATCTGCGGATGGTCGCGCTCGAAGGTGTCGAGGACCCGCTCCAGATAGGCCTTCTCCCGGGTGTACGCGGCGCCCGGCCAGCCGTGCGTCGGCCACGCCTCGGACACCGGGGCGCCGCCCTCGGGGCCGGGGGAGTACGCGCCCACGGAGGAGGCGTGCACGAGCACCGGCACCCGCGCGGCCGCGACCGCGTCGAAGACGCGCACCGCGCCGAGCACGTTGGTCCGCCAGGTCTCCACCGGGTCGTGCGTCGGACCGAACCGCCAGGCCAGGTGGACCACCGCGTCCGCGTCCGCGACGTACTGCGCGAGCCGCGGTTCGTCGCCGTCCCGGGAGAGGTCCACCTCGGCCCACTCCACGCCCGGCAACTCCAGTCCCGGCCGTCGCCGGGCCAGGCCCAGGACCGATTCGACCCGCGGTTCGGCCGCCAGGATCCGTACCAGACTCGTCCCCACATTGCCGGTGGCGCCGGTGACGACCACCCGCTGAATCGTGCTCGGGTTCATGTCCTCGACCCTCCGTCATGGGCGGCGGGAGCGCACCCGGAGCGCCCCGCCGGGGGTGCCTCGTCACTCAACGTGCCCGTGCCGGTCGCGAGGGTGGCCGATGGCCGGGAATATGGAGCGACGCAGGAGACAGGAGAAAACGTCATGCTGCTGCCCGACAGGAACACGGTCGACCGGCTGCTCCGGCACTACCGCACCCAGGAGCGGACCGTGCTGGCCAGTCCGTGCGACCTGTCGGCCCGCCGGCGCTTCGAGGACACGGTGTACACCCTGTGCGTCCTGATGGGAGAGCGCACCGCACACGAGGCCGTGCACGCCGCCGAGCGCTATGTGACCGACGCCCTGCCCACGCCGCCCCGGTATCCCTGGCGGAGCGGGTGACCGGACCGGCCGGCCGTCGGCAAGCGCGTCCCCCGGACCGCGGTTAGCGTGGCGGGGTGCGTCGCGCGCCCCCCGGTGCCGGGTGCGGCGGTACGTGACCGCTCACGTTCCGGCCCGCCCGGCGGAGGGAGACACGATGGCCAAGGCCCGCAGGACGGACACCGCGAGGACGGGCACCGCAGGGACGGGTACCGGCAGGGCCGCCGCCGCGAAGTCCGGCGCGGCGAGGACGGGCACCGGCGGGGCCGCCGCGAAGTCCGGCGCCGCGAAGGCGGGGACCGCGAAGTCCGGCGCCGCGCGGGCGGGTACCGCGAAGTCCGGCGCCGCGAGGGCGGCCACGGGGGAGGCCGCACCGCACGCCGCCGACCGGCAGAACCTGATCCGCGTGCACGGGGCGCGGGTGAACAACCTCAAGGACGTCAGCATCGAGATCCCGAAGCGCCGGCTGACCGTCTTCACCGGCGTCTCCGGCTCGGGCAAGAGCTCCCTGGTGTTCGACACGATCGCCGCCGAGTCGCAGCGGCTGATCAACGAGACGTACAGCGCGTTCGTGCAGGGTTTCATGCCGACGCTCGCGCGTCCCGAGGTCGACGTGCTCGAAGGCCTGACCACCGCGATCATCGTCGACCAGCAGCGCCTCGGCGCCGACCCCCGGTCCACCGTCGGCACCGCCACCGACGCCAACGCGATGCTCCGCATCCTCTTCAGCCGCCTCGGCCGGCCGCACATCGGCCCGCCCGGCGCCTATGCCTTCAACGTCCCGTCCGTGCGGGCCAGCGGCGCGATCACCGTCGAACGCGGCGCCCAGAAGGCCGTCAAGGCGACGTTCAGCCGCACCGGCGGCATGTGCCCGCGCTGCGAGGGCCGCGGCACGGTCTCCGACATCGACCTCGGCCGGCTCTACGACGACGCCAAGTCGCTCGACGACGGCGCGCTCACCATCCCCGGCTACGCCCCGGGCGGCTGGAACCACCGGCTCTACAGCGAGTCGGGCTTCGTCGACCCGGGCAAGCCCATCCGCAGGTACACCAAGCGGGAACTGTCCGACTTCCTCCACCACGAACCGGTCAGGATGAAGATCGCGGGCATCAACATGACCTACGAAGGGCTGATCCCGCGGATCCAGAAGTCGTTCCTGGCCAAGGACAAGGAGGGGATGCAGCCGCACATCCGGGCGTTCGTGGAGCGGGCCGTCACCTTCACCACCTGCCCCGAGTGCGACGGCACCCGCCTCGCCGAGGGCGCCCGGTCGTCGAAGATCAAGCGGAAGAGCATCGCCGACGTCTGCGCGATGCAGATCAGCGACCTCGCCGAGTGGGTGCGCGGCCTCGACGAGCCTTCGGTGGCCCCGCTCCTCACCGCACTCCGCGAGACCCTCGACTCGTTCGTCGAGATCGGCCTCGGCTACCTCTCCCTCGACCGGCCCGCGGGCACGCTCTCGGGCGGCGAGGCCCAGCGCGTCAAGATGATCCGCCACCTGGGCTCCTCACTCACCGACGTCACCTACGTCTTCGACGAGCCCACCACCGGCCTGCACCCCCACGACATCAACCGCATGAACGACCTGCTGCTGCGCCTGCGCGACAAGGGCAACACGGTGCTCGTCGTCGAGCACAAGCCGCAGACCATCGCGATCGCCGACCACGTCGTCGACCTCGGTCCCGGTGCCGGCACCGCGGGCGGCTCCGTCTGCTTCGAGGGCACCGTCGAGGGGCTGCGGGCCGGCGACACGGTCACCGGCCGCCACTTCGGCGACCGCGCCGCGCTGAAGGAGACCGTGCGCGAGCCCTCCGGCGCCCTGCGGATCCGGGGCGCGACGGCCCACAACCTGCGGAAGGTCGACGTCGACGTCCCGCTCGGCGTGCTCTGCGTGGTCACCGGCGTCGCCGGCTCGCGTGAAGCCGGCGCTGTTCAGCGCCAACTCCGAGGGCGCCTGCCCCACCTGCAACGGCGCCGGCGTCATCTACACCGACCTGGCGATGATGGCCGGCGTCGCGACCACCTGCGAGGACTGCGAGGGCAAGCGGTTCCAGGCCTCGGTGCTCGAATACCACCTGGGTGGCCGGGACATCAGCGAGGTCCTCGCGATGCCGGTCGACGAGGCCGAGGACTTCTTCGGCGCCGGCGAGGCCCGCACCCCGGCCGCGCAGCGCGTCCTGGAACGGCTCTCCGACGTCGGACTCGGCTACCTCTCCCTCGGACAGCCGCTCACCACCCTGTCCGGCGGCGAACGGCAGCGCCTCAAGCTGGCCACGCACATGGCGGAGAAGGGCGGCGTCTACGTCCTGGACGAGCCGACCACCGGCCTCCACCTCGCCGACGTCGAACAGCTCCTCGGCCTGCTCGACCGCCTCGTCGACTCCGGCAAGTCCGTCATCGTCGTCGAACACCACCCGGCGGTCATGGCGCACGCCGACTGGATCATCGACCTCGGCCCCGGCGCCGGACACGACGGCGGCCGCATCGTCTACCAGGGCCCGCCCGCCGACCTCGTCGCCCGCCGCACGACCCTCACCGGCGAGCACCTGGCACAGTACGTCGGCGCCTGACCGGGGTCGTACCCCGGCGCCGGGGTACGACCCCGGGGGCCGTACCTCCGCTTCACGACCGCGAGCCGCCGGTACGCGCGCGGGCCTGGTCCGTCCGGAAAGCAGAGCCGCCAGGCGGGACTTTCCGGACAGGCCCCTGGCCCCCGGCTACCGGATCAGGCGTCACCGGCGGACCGCACCCGCCGGATCAGCTCCGGTGGGCGGCCCTGCGCCGCCACCCCCACAGGGCGATCGCCGCCGCGCAGGCCGAGGCCACCAGGGCCAGCGGCAGGCCGGCCGACACGCCCGACGGGGCGTCCTCCCGCTCGGGCGCAGCCACCGCGCCGGGACCGTGCGCCGGGCCGGCGGCCGGTGCCGCGCGGCCGGACACCGCGACGGCCCGGGCGTCCGGCCGGGCGGCCGCCTTCGTCCGCACCGGCAGCAGCGAACCCACCGGCCGGACCCGGCCCGCCGCCTCGAAGCCCCAGTCGAGCAGCGAGCGGGCCTCCTCGTAGACGGCGAGTCCGCCGCCCTCCTGCGGGTTCATCACCGACACGACCAGCGTCCGGTCGCCCCGCCTGGCCGCGGAGATCAGCGTGTTGCCCGCGTTACTCGTGTAGCCGTTCTTGATCCCCAGGAGTCCGGGGTAGCGGTCCACGCCGTCCGCGCCGGTCAGGAGCCGGTTGGTGTTGGCGATGCCGTACGACCAGGTACCCGCCGGGAAGTCCGCGTACCGCGTCGAGCAGTACCGGACGAACTCCGGGTCCTGGAGCCCGGCCCGGCCGAAGACCGCCAGGTCGAACGCGGAGGACACCTGGTCGGGGGCGTCGTAGCCGTCGGGGGAGACCACATGGGTGTCCCGGGCGCCGAGCGCCCTGGCCTTGTCCTGCATCTGGCGGGTCATCGACTCCCAGCCGCCGTTCATCGCGGCCAGCACGTGCACGGCGTCGTTGCCCGAGCTGAGGAAGACCCCGTTCCACAGGTCCGAGACCTTGTACGTGTACCCCTCCTTCACGCCGACCAGACTGCTGCCCGCCCCGATCCCGGTCAGCTCGGCGTCCGCCACGGTGTGCTGCTCGGAGGGTTCGTGGTGAGGGAGCGCGGTGAGGGCGAACAGCGCTTTGAGCGTGCTGGCCGGCGGCAGCCTCCGGTGCGCGTTCCGCGCGGCGAGCACCTCGCCCGTGGCGGCGTCCGCCACCACCCAGGAGAGCGCCGACACCGAGGGCACCCGGGGCGCGCCCGGCAGCCGCTGCACCTGCGTGCCCTGCCGGTCGAGCCGGGCGGGATCGACGTACTGCCGTACGGGCGGTGCGGGTTCCCCGACCGAGGCTCCGGAGGAGGCGGTGGCCGCCGGAACCGGCAGGGCGAACAGCAGCGCCGCGGTACCGGCGGCAATATGACGGACAGCTGACGTGACGATCATTCGGTCACCGTAGGAAGGCCCCGCCGAACACGCAGACCGGAGTGCGCCGACCGGCGTAGCGAACGTGCCGGACGGCGGCGCGTCGTGCGCCCGCCCGGGTGGTGGACGGCCGCCCGGCCCGCTGTCGGTGGCGCAGGGCATCCTTGTGACGTGCCCTCACACCCTCAGCCCGACAACGCCGTTCCGGTCGGCGGCGACGGAACCGGCCCTCCGGCCACGGCCGCCCCTGCCCTGCCCGGCCCCGCCCGGCCACCCGCCGCGGCCGCCGCGGGGCCCTTCGGCGCGCCCGCCTTCCGGACGGACCGTCAGCCCCGCACGCCCCCGGCCGGGCACATGGTCGTGTGCGGCGACGACGCCCTCGCCCACCGCCTCGCGCGCGAACTGCACGAGGTGTACGGGGAGCGGGTCACCCTCCTGGTGCCGGCGCCGCCCGAGGCGCCCCGGGCTCCCGTGGCCCGGACCGGCCGGGCGCTCGCCCTGTTCGGCCGGGTGACCGCCGCCGTCACCCGCACCACCGGGTCCGGCGCGGCGCCCGCGGCCTCCGGCGACGGCGGCGAACCCGGCGGCGCCCTACGGGTCGTCGAGTCGGCCGAGGCGGACGACCGGGCCCTGGTCGACGCCGGGATCGAGCGGGCCGCCGCGCTCGCCCTCGTCCACGAGGACGACGAGACCAACCTCCGGGCAGCGCTCACCGCCCGCCGCCTCAACCCCCGACTGCGCCTGGTCATCCGGCTGTACAACCGGAAGCTCGGCCAGCACCTCGAAACCCTCCTCGACCAGGCGGCCGCCGTCGCGGAACCGGGCCTCGACCCCGAGAAGCTCGACGCCGCCACCACGGTCCTGTCCGACGTCGACACCGCGGCCCCCGGACTCGCCGCGGCAGCCGTCGCGGGCACCAGCAAGGTCGTCCAGGCCGGCGGACTGCTGTTCCACGCGGTCGACCGGCCGCCCCGCGAGGGCGAGCCGCCCGATCCCGGCCTCTGCACGCTCGCGCTGCTCTCGGCCACGGCCGGCGACCCGGCGGGCTGCGAGGGATCCGAGCGCAGCGGAGACGACGGCCCGCGGCTCCTCCCCGACGACCGCACGGTGGCCGCGGCGACCGGCCGTGCCGCCGTCACCCTCGAAGCGGTCACGGCGGCGGGCCCGGACCTCCCGGCGAACCGCCTCGCCGCCTCCGCCCTGCCCGTCGCCTCCCTCTTCTCCCGCCGGCTGCGCTGGTCGCTCGCCGGTGCGGTCGGCGCCGTCCTCGCCCTCGCCTCCACCTTCACCACCGGCGACCACCCCCTGCACGCCGCCTATCTGACGCTGCTCGACATCTTCGCCATCGGCGACCCGGCCGTCGGCGAGCCGACCAGCCGTCAGCTGCTCCAGATCCTCGCCGGGTTCGTCGGGCTGCTCCTGCTGCCGGTGATCGTCGCCGCCCTGCTCGAAGGCCTCGGCACCTTCCGCACGGCGACCACCCTGCGCAGGCCGTCCCGCGGCCTCTCCGGCCATGTGGTCCTCCTCGGTCTCGGCAAGGTCGGCACCCGGGTCCTGGCCCGCCTCCGGAAGCTCGGCATCCCGGTGGTCTGCGTCGAGTCCGACCCGGAGGCCCGCGGCATCGCCGTCGCCCGCCGGCTCCGCGTCCCCACCGTCATCGGCGACGTCACGGAGGAAGGCGTCCTGGAGGCCGCCCGGATCCACCGCGCCCACGCCCTCCTCGCCCTGACCAGCGTCGACATCACCAACCTCGAAGCCGCGCTGTCCGCCCGTGCCGTCACCCCCGACCTGCGGGTCGTCCTGCGCCTGTACGACGACGACTTCGCCACCGCCGTCTTCCGCACCCTGCGCACCGCCCACCCCACGGCCGTCACCCGCAGCCGCAGCGTCTCCCACCTCGCCGCGCCCGCGTTCGCCGGCGCCATGATGGGGCGCCGGATCCTGGGCGCCGTGCCCGTCGAGCGCCGGGTGCTGCTCTTCGCCTCCGTGGACGTCGCCGCGCATCCCCTCCTGGACGGCAGGAAGGTCGCCGACGCCTTCGTCCCGGGAGCATGGCGGGTCATCGCCCTCGACGGCGCCGCGGCGGGCCGGGCCGACCACGCGAGGGGCTGGCGCCTCCACCCCGACCGGCTCCTCGTCCCGGGGGACCGGGTCGTCGTGGCCGCCACCCGCCGCGGCCTGGCCGAACTCCTCGGCCGGGGCGGCCGGAGCGGCCCGGCGGGCGAAGGCGGCGTGCCGGACAACTCCGTACGAACGGAGGCGGGTTGACCGTAGGATCTGACCGCTCACGGTCGAAACGGCCCGCATCCGCAGTCAGGAGTGCCTTCCTTGAACACACCGCACAGCACCCCCCACGGCCGGACCCCGTACCGCATGGACACGGCGGGTGGATGCCCGCACGCGGCGAACGCGAGGCTGCTCGCCGAGGGCGCCGTGACCCCGGTGATCCTGCCCGGTGAGATCGAGGGCATGGCGGTGCTCGGCCATGACGCCCTGCGGGACTTCCTCACCCACCCCGACGTCGCCAAGGCGCCCCACCACTTCACCGCGCTCGCCGAAGGCCGCATACCCGAGGGCTGGCCGCTGCTGACCTTCGCCACCGTGCCCGGCATGACCACCGCCGACGGGGCCGACCACCGCAGGCTGCGGACCCTCGTGAGCAGCGCCTTCACCGCCCGCCGGGTCGAGGAGCTCCGCCCGCGCGTGGAGGCGGTGACCGCCGGACTGCTCGACGGACTCGCCGAGGCCGCCCGCGCCGGTGACGGCGTCGCCGATCTGCGCCGCCACTACGCGCTTCCGCTGCCGCTCGGCGTCATCTGCGAACTCCTCGGCGTCGACCCGGTCCACCAGGACCGGCTGCACCACCTCTCCAGCCTCGTCGTCGCCACCGACACCGAGCCCGCCCAGGCCGTCGCCACCAACCGAGAACTCGCCGAGCTCCTGGGCTCCATCGCCGCCGCCAAGGCCGCCGCCCCCGGCGACGACCTCATCGGCGCGCTCATCGCCGCCCGGGACGAGGGCGGCGACCGGCTCAGCCAGTCCGAGCTCATCGGCACCCTGGTCCTGATGATCATCGCGGGCCACGAGACCACCCTGAACCTCGTCACCAACGCGGTCCGGGCGCTCTGCGCCCACCGCGACCAGCTCGCCCTCGTCGTCGAGGGACGCGCCGACTGGGCGGACGTGGTGGAGGAGACGCTCCGCTGGGACAGCCCGGTCAGTTCCTTCCCGTTCCGCTACCCCACCCGCGACCTCACGGTCGACGGCACGGTCATCCCCCGGGGCACCCCGGTCCTCGCCGGGTACTCGGCGGCCGGCCGCGACGCGAAGGCCCACGGCCCGGACGCCGACCGCTTCGACATCACCCGCACGCCGGCCGCGAAGCACCTCTCGCTCGGTCACGGCCCCCACTACTGCCTGGGCGCCCCGCTCGCCCGGATGGAGGCCGCGATCGCCCTGGAGGCGCTCTTCACCCGCTTCCCCGACCTGGACCTGGCCCTCCCGGAGAGCGAGCTGACCCGCCACGCGGGCTTCGTCGGCAACAGCGTCCGCGCCCTCCCGGTCCGCCCGGTCGCCTGACGACCCACAGGCTCACCCGCATCACCCCCCGGAGCCGTGCGTCCGACGGTCGACAGGCTCACCCCTTCGGCCCGAGCCGGGGGGCGGTCGACAGGCTCACCCCTTCGGCTCCGAGCCGGGCGTCCGACGGCGGCCCGCCACGTGGGGCGCGGGCGTGTCGGTTCAGCCGGCGCGCCCCCACGCGGTGGCGGGGGAGGCCCGCAGGGAGGAGACGAGGCGCAGCAGGCGGTCCTCGTTCCCGGAGAGGCCGGCGGCGCGGAGCGCCTCGTCCGCCTCCGCCATCGGGTGGCGGAGCATCAACCCCGCGTAGGGGGCGAGCTGCGGATCGGTCAGCACGGCCTGGGTGGACTCGAGGAGACGCAGGTACGCCTGGGCCGCCGCGCGCTCGGTTGCGGTGAACGTGGTCATGTCGGGCTCCCTCTCGACAGTTCGGCGCTCACCACCCTCTCGCACGGGTCTGACAATCGGGCTCAGCCCCGTCCGTCGAGGTGTGCGCGCAGGCGCTCCAGGAAGACCCGCTGCCCCGTCACCAGCAGCGGAGCCGCCGTCTCCGGGGCGAACCAGCCCACCCGGTCGATCTCGGGGAACTCCGCCGTGACGCCCGAACGGGGCGGCCACTCCATGGTGAAGGTGCCCGGCACCACCCGTGTCGGGTCGAGGTCGCCCTCGACGGCCCAGATGGTGACGATCTTTCCGTTGCGCTGCCGGGCCTCCCCGAGCGGGAACCACTCGCCGTCCGGCGCCGCGAGCCCCAGCTCCTCCTGGAACTCCCGCCGCGCCGCGTCCTCGGCGGTCTCGTCCGGCTCGTACTGGCCCTTGGGGAACGACCAGGCCTCCTCCTCCCTGGACTCCCAGAAAGGCCCGCCCATGTGCCCGATGAGTACCTCGACGCCCTCGCCGCCCGTACGACGGAAGACCAGGAGACCCGCGCTGCGTTTGTCCGACATGGGCCCCAGTGTGGCCGAAACACTCCCGCCCACGCAGCCCGCCCGCCGGCCCGGCACCAGCGGACCGCACCCGGCCTCATTCCTCTGCGGCGACCACCACAGGACCGCCCGCGCCGTCGACGCCGTCGGTCCACCAGGGCCCGAGCCGCACCGAACGCCAAGGGACCAGCGTCGCGGCCAGCCGTTCCCGCCCGAGCAGCACGTCCCCCTGGCGGACGGTAAGCACCGGCCGTACGAGCCGCCGCTCCGGCCGGACGAGCAGCGGGACCGGCGGCGCCGGTACGGGCGGGGGGAGGGACACCGCCTCGGACGTGCCCGGTACGGGAGCGGGTCCCAGCAGCCCGGGCGTCACCCATCGCAGCGGACCCTCCGTCGCCACCGGCACCCCGCCGGCCGGCCAGGGACGGCCGGCGAGCCGGGCGAGGACGGCGCCGACCACCGCACGCCCTTCGGCGGCGGCCCGCCGCGCCGGCTCCCCGCCGTGGAGGAGGTTGCCGACGGCGAACACCCCGGGTTCGGCGGTACGGAAGTCGCCGTCGGTCACGGGGCCACGGGTGCCCGGTGCGAGCGGCACTCCGAGGAGCCGGACCAGCTCGTGGTCGGGGATCCAGTCGCCGGTGAACACCACGGTGTCGCAGCGGAGTACGGCCGTCCGTCCGTCGCCCGCCCGGACCGCGACGCCGGTCAGCCGGCCGCGCCCGGTCAGCTCCGTCACGACCGTGCCGGAGAGCACCGGCACCGGGGTCGCGAACGCGCCGCCGACTCCGAGGGCGGTGGCGGTCCCCGGCCGTTCGCAGACGACGGCCGCCACCACGGCGCCCGCCTCCCGCAGCGTACGCACCGCGTGCCGGGCGACCGGGTCGCCGCCGACGACCACCGCCCGCCGCCCGGCGAGCCCGGCCCGGGCGCCGAACCGGGCGACCGTCCGCTGGAGCTCGCCGGTGGTCAGCACCCCGGCGGGCCGGGAGCCCGGCACCAGACGGGCGCTGCGCGGCCGCTCGCGGGCCCCCGTGGCCAGGACGACCGCGCGGGCCCGGATCCTTTCGAGCCCGGTCGGGGCGGTGACGTCCAGGGTCAGCGGTGCGGCCCAGCCGGTGGCGGAGACCCCGGTGCGGACGGTGGCGCCGGCCCGTGAGGCGGCCCGCACCGCGCGCCGCGCG
Source organism: Streptomyces wedmorensis (assembly GCF_000716445.1). GTDB lineage: Bacteria > Actinomycetota > Actinomycetes > Streptomycetales > Streptomycetaceae > Streptomyces > Streptomyces wedmorensis. The sequence continues at coordinate 8,538 of NZ_JNWK01000005.1, read as the reverse complement.
TACGCCGGTCCGTCCAGGGGTCGGCCGAGCGCGTCCGAGCCGAACCCCGGCCGGACGCAGTGACGCGGGACCCCGCCCGCGTCCGTCTCCCGCTCCAGGACCTCGACGCGGCCCGCACCGGCCGCGGCGAGACCGGCGGCCGCGGCCAGCCCGGCTGGCCCGGCGCCCACCACGAGCACGTCGACCGTACGCGTCACCGGGTCCCTTCCCCGTACTCCTCGCTCAGTGCCCGCAGCTCCGCGCCGCAGAAGTGGCCCTGGCAGCGTCCGCCGCGGGCCCGGGTCCTGCGGCGCAGCCCGTCCGGTCCGGCCGGTGGGATCGTCGACGTGAACGCGGCCCGGATCTCGCCGCGGGTCACCCGCTCGCAGTGGCACACGATCGCGCCGAACTCCGCATTGCGGGCGATGAGTCCGGCGTCGCGGTACGGCCGGGGGAAGCTCTCGCCGAGGTTCGGCATGCGGACCGGCGCGAGGGGCCGCTCGGGGCCCGGGTCGAGTCCGCAGTCGGCGAGGAGCCCGAGCACGTGGTCGGCGATGGCCAGGGAGGCGGTGAGCCCGGTGGAGCGGATGCCGCCCACGGTCACGTACCGCAGGGCGGGATGGGCGGCGATCCGGTAGTCCTCCTGACCGGTGGCGGCCCGCAGCCCGGCGTAGACGGCGGTGACCTCCTCGTCGAGGAGGGCCGGGAGGATCCGGCCGCCCTGCTCGCGCAGCCCGGCGAGCCCCTCGGCCGTCGTGCCGGTCGCGGTCTTGTCGTCCAGGTCCTCGGCGGTGGGCCCCAGCATCACGTTGCCGTACACGGTCGGCGAGACGAGCACGCCCTTGCCGAGCGGCCCGGGGACGGGCAGCAGGATGTGCCGGACGAGGTCGCGGGCGAACTTGTCGAAGACGACGAGCTGGCCCCTGCGCGGGGTGACGGTGAAGTCCGCGCGCCCGAGCAGCGCGTCGAAGCCGTCGGCGTGCAGCCCGCAGGCGTTGACCAGGTGGCGGGCCCCGAGCACCCCGCGCCGGGTGACGAGCCGGTGGTACGGATCGCCCGGACGCACCTCCTCCACCCGGCAGCTCAGATGCAGGTCCACCCCCGAGCGGACGGCCTGCGTCGCGTACGCCAGGGTCGTCGTCCACGGGCAGATGACGGACTCGCCCGGCACCTCGAGCGCGGCCAGCGCACCGGCGCCCAGGTGCGGTTCCCGGAGGGCGAGTTCCGGCGCCGACAGCAGGCGTGTCGTGCGGTGTCCGTTGCGCTCCGCCTTCTGCGCGAGGCGGGGGAGCGCGGCCCGCTGCTGCTCGTCCCAGGCGACGAGCAGCGCGCCCAGCGGCTCCACCGGGATGCCCGTCTGCCGCGCGTACGCGTCGAGCAGTCGGTGTCCCTCGCGGACGAGCCGTGCCTCCAGGGTGCCGGGGACCGCGTCGAATCCGGTGTGCAGGATGGCGGTGTTGGCCTTCGACGTACCGTCCCCGACGTCGTCCGCCGCGTCCACGAGCGCGACCCGCAGCGGGTGGCGGGCGAGCGCGCGGGCGATGGCGGCGCCGACGACTCCGGCGCCGACGACCACGACGTCGTACGCCGGGTCCCCGTCGCCCGGGAGGGGGCCCCTCCGCGTGACGCCCATCAGGCCGCACCCGGGGCGTCGCCGCCCCCGGAGCGGTCGACCAGCGCCGCCACCTCGGCACGGAACCGGGCCAGCCGCGAGGCCGCCTCGTCCCCCGAGATCCGCGGCTGGTACACGGCCGCGGGCTTCCACTCGGGCGCGGCCTCGCGGAGGGTGAGCCCCGGGTGGCGCCCGAGCCGGGCCACCGCACCGACCCCGAGGGCCGTGGCGTCGGGTGACGAGGAGACCTCGACGGGCAGTTGCAGCAGGTCGGCCTGGGTCTGCATGAGCAGCGCGGACCGGGTCAGGCCCCCGTCGGCGCGCAGCGCGGACGGCGGCGCGCCCCGGTCCGTCGCGGTCGCCGAGGCCAGCTCCACGACCTGGGCGGCGATCCCTTCGCAGAGGGCCCTGACCAGGTGGCCCGGGCCGGTGTCCAGGCCGAGTCCGGTGAGCGAGCCGCGCACGTCGCCCCGCCACCAGGGCGCGGCGAGCCCCGCGAACGCGGGCACGAACGTGACGCCGCCGGAGTCCGGCACGGCGCCGCCGACCGCGTCGAGCTCCCCGGCCCCGGCGATCACGCCGAGGTCGGTGAGCCAGCGGACGGCCGAGGCGACCGTGTACACCTGTCCGTCCAGGCAGTGGGTCACGTGTCCGCCGAGCCGCCAGGCGACGCAGCTCACCAGGCCCGAGGCGGCCCGGCGGGGCTCGGGGCCGGTCTGCGCGAGGAGGAAGGCCCCGGTCCCGTAGGTGCACTTGACGGCGGCCGGGTCGTCGGCGCTCTGGGCGAGCAGGGCCGCCTGCTGGTCCACCAGGAGGCCGGTGAGCGGCAGCGGCGGACCGAAAGCGGTCGTGGTGCCCACCGGGGTGTCGCAGTCCACCACCCGGGGCAGTCGCTCGCCGCCGAGCCCGTACAGGTCGAGGGCGGTGTCCGACCAGGCGACCGTGTCCAGGTCGAGGAGTCCGGTCCGTCCGGCCGTCGCCGCGTCGGTGACGAACGCGCCCGTCAGCCGGTGGACGAGCCACGCGTCGCTGGTGGTGACCACCCCGGCGCCGGTGGCGTGGCGGCGGATCCAGGCCATCTTCGGCGCGGCGAAGTACGGGTCGACCGGGAGGCCCGTCAGGTGCCGGAGGCGCTCGGCGTCCGCGTCGAGTCCGGCGCAGACGGCGGCCGCCCTGCGGTCCTGCCACACCAGGGCGTCGGTGAGGGGATCGCCGGTGGCCGGGTCCCAGGCGAGCACGGTCTCGCCCTGGTTCGCGAGGCCCACCGCCTCGACGGCGGTGCCCGCCTCGGCGAGCGCCGCCCGCCCGGCGGCGACCACGGAGTCGTACAGCTCACGCGGGTCGACCTCGACGAGCCCGCCCGGCAGGTAGCGGGGCCGGACCGGGGCGGTGCCGCTGCCGACGACCCCGCGCTCCGGACAGAGGACGAGGGCCTTCGTGCCCGAGGTGCCCTGGTCGACGGCGAGTACCGGGCGGCCTGTCATCGTGCTGCTCCCGTCCCTGGACCGACGGTGATCATCCGATCACCGAAAGGGGTCAGGGTGCCGTCGCGGCGGACCGCCGTCAAGCCTCGGCGGCTGATCCCGTCAAGTCCGCAGATCTACCTGACAGTAAGTCAAATTCGGTCGTTGGCCTGATAGTTGCTGTCGCATAAGAATGTGGACCGGTCGCGTCCATCGCCCTCTATAGTGATCGCCGATCAACGGCCGGGACGCCCGCCGGGGGACTGACCACCCCCTCCATCCACCGAGGACCCATGTCATCCACACCACGCCCCACCCCCTGATGGCCGCGCACGGCTTCCGGCCCGTCTACCACCCCGCGGGCCACGACCACGCCCTGCGGAACGCCGTCCAGGACTTACGCACCGGCCGCTGGGTGGCCATGGCGCGGTTGCTCGACGAGACGGCGGGTTGGGACGGCTGGACCCGGCGCACCCAGGTCCTCGCCGCCGTCGCCGCCGGCACCGACGTCGTCCACACCTGGCGCGCCGAGCAGCCCGAAAGCCCCGCCGCCGCCGTGATGCACAGCCGCGTCGCCGTCGAGCGGGCCGTACGCGCCCACCGCGCCGGCCACGCCCGCACCCGCGAGCTCTGGCAGGAGGCCTGGACCGCCTGCCGCGAGGCCGCCGAACGGTCCCCCGCCGACCCGGTCCCCTGGGTGTGCCTCATCGCCCTCGCCGCCCTCGACGACCGCCAGCACATGGCCGAGCACCGGCTCACCCCGCCCGCCCCCATGCTGCCGCCCGGCCCCTGGGGCCTGCTCGCCGAGGCCGAGAAGCGCGACCCGTACAACCGCGAAGCGCACCACCGCATGCTCCAGTTCGTCTACACCCGCCGCCCGGGACCGCTCTCCGAAGCCGTCAACTACTCCTACTGGGCCGCCTCGTCGGCCCCCGTCGGCTCCGCCCTGCACGCGCTCCCGCTCTACGTCCGCGTCGAGCGCTACCGCCGCGAACGAGGCCACGAGCGCGCCCTCGACCTCCACTGGGTCGCCGAGGACGCCGTACGCGACGCCCGCCGCGCACTCGACGACTGGTTCCTCTTCTGCGCCACCGACGAGGCCTCGCTGCTCGACCTCAACCACCTCGCGCACGCCCTGTTCGGCGCCCTCCGCTTCCCCGACGCGGCCCGGGTCTTCGAGGCGCTCGGCCCCTACTACACGACGCTGCCCTGGGCCTACCGGACGGCCCGCCCGGACGACCGCGACCTGGCCGAAGAGGTCTTCCTGCGCGCCCGCGCCCGCTGTCTCGGCGGCTGAATCCCCGCCGGGTCCCCGCGCACGCCTTCACCCCCGCTCACGCCTTCACCCCCGCTCACCGCCCGTCCCCCCGGAGGTAACCCATGTCCCGCACCGCGGCCCCCGCCGACGCGATACGCAAGCCACCCGGCGCCCACGACGAGGAGGCGCGGCTGAGAGAGCTCGGCTACCAGCCGGTCCTCGCCCGCCGCATGGGCGGCTTCGGCAACTTCGCGATCAGCTTCTCCGTCATCTCCGTCCTCTCCGGCTGCATGACCCTCTACGGCTTCGGCATGGGCACCGGCGGCCCCGCCGTGATGCTCTGGGGATGGGCCGGCGTCGGCCTCTTCGTGCTGTGCGTGGGCCTCGCCCTCGCCGAGGTGACCAGCGCCTACCCGACCTCCGGCGCGCTCTACTACATGGCGGACCGGCTCGGCGGCCGCCGCTGGGGCTGGTACACCGGCTGGCTGAACCTGCTCGGCCTGCTCGGCGCCATCGCCGGCATCGACTACGGTGCCGCCCTCTTCACCGGTGCCTTCCTCAACCTGCAATGGGGCTTCGAACCCACCGCCGGCTCCACCTTCCTCATCTTCCTCGCGATCCTGCTGCTGCACGCCGTCCTGAACCTGTTCGGCGTCCGCCTCGTCAGCGTGCTCAACTCGATCAGCGTCTGGTGGCACCTGGCCGGGGTGGCGCTCATCGTCGGTGCCCTCGCCTTCGTCCCCGACCGCCACCGGTCCGTCGGCTTCGTCTTCACCGAGTTCGTCAACGACACCGGCTGGGCCAACCCCTTCTACGTCGCCGCCGTCGGCCTGCTCCTCGCCCAGTACACGTTCTCCGGCTACGACGCCTCCGCCCACCTCTCCGAGGAGACCTCCAACGCCTCCGTCACCGCCGCCAAGGGCATCGTGCGGGCCATCTGGGTCTCCTGGGTCGCCGGCTTCGCCCTCCTCGCCGGACTGAGCTTCGCCATCCAGGACTACGCCGCCACGCAGAACAGCGCCACCGGCGTCCCGCCCGCCCAGATCTTCCTCGACGCCCTCGGCTCCGGCGGCGCCACCGCCCTGCTGCTCGTCGTCATCGTCGCCCAGCTCTTCTGCGGCAACGCCGAGGTCGCCGCCGCGAGCCGCATGGTCTTCGCCTTCAGCCGCGACAACGCCCTCCCCGGCTCCGCCCTCTGGCGGAAGGTCAGCACCCGCACCCAGACCCCCGTCCCGGCCGTCTGGCTCGCGGTCGCCGTGGCCGCGCTGCTCGCCGTGCCCTCGCTCTACTCCGCCACCGCGTACGGCGCCGTCACCGCGATCAACGTCATCGGCATCACGCCCGCCTACGCCATCCCGATCTATCTGCGACTGCGTGCCGGCGACCGGTTCGTCCCCGGCCCCTGGTCCCTGGGCCGCTGGAGCAAGCCGATCGGCTGGACCGCCGTCGTCTGGGTCGCCTTCGTGACCGTCCTCTTCTGCCTGCCGCAGAAGTCCCCGGTCACCGTCGACACCATGAACTACGCCGTGATCGCGCTCGCCGTCGTCCTCGTCCTGGCCAGCGTCTGGTGGTACGTCGCCCGCCGCTCGTACGGCACCCCGACGGCGTACGGGACGGCCCGCGAGGAGGCGGAGATCGCGGAGGGCATCGTCTAGGTCCTGTCCTGCCGATCAGGCCGGGCTCGACCCGCCGACGAGAACGGCCGCCCCGTGCCCCGCGAGTGCCGGGCACGGGGCGGCCTGTGGTTCAGGCGCTGAACTCGTAGGTCCAGGGCGCCGACTGGGCCGCGAAGTCGATGTCCGTGATCTCCAGGGCATGCCCGTGCTGGTCGCTGACCACCCGGTGGACGAGCAGCCGGGCCGCGCCGCCGGCCGTCGTCGCGGTGGGAGCCGGCGGCACGCCGACCGACTCCCGGTGGGTGACGCGCAGCCCCGCCTGGTGCATCCAGTGGTACAGCAGGCGCAGGTCGGGCTGCCGGTGGCAGTCCTTGCCCCTCCGGTAGCGGGCCAGTTGGGGGATCTCGGTGACGGCCCGCCGCGAGAACCACGACACCGCGCGCTGGAGCGCGGCTCCGTGCGGCCCGAGCACCACGTGCCGGTGGACGAGCGTCGGCTCGCCGGGGGCGAGGAGCAGGCGGGGCGTCAGCGGGGTGGGCGGTGGCTCCCAGGTCAACGAGGCCCGCACCAGCGCCTCGGCGGCACGGGGGCCGCCGGGGAACGTCGGCCGACGGGCCGTCAGGGCGGGGGCGACCGGCTCGGTATATGCCGTGCCGCCGGTGCCGGCGGCGAACGTCCCGCGCCGGTCGGTGACCACGAGCCGCTCGTCCCGGAGGAGCTGGAGCGCGCTGCGCACGGTCTGCCGGTTGACGTGGTAGCGCTGCGCCAGGGAACGTTCCGACGGGAGCCGGCTGCCCGGGGCGATGCGCGCTTCGGCGAGGTCCTCGCGCAGGGCGGCGGCGACCCGGAGATAGAGCGGCGGTTCCGCCACCTCGGAATCGGGCTCGGCCATGATCAACCCTCTCTTCGCTCAGCGTGACCACATGGGTCGGGTGGGTGATCAATTCCTATCATTGGTCTAAACCATTTTGCTAGAGCGGCCCGGCAGAGTGGCCGAAACGAGCACCGCGCCTTGTAATGGGGAAGCAGGTGACGGGCACGAGACCGCGACTGCGGAAGAGGAGGGTGGGGCCGGATGACGACACCGTCGGAGCGCGCCGCACAGGGCAAGGCCGCCCGCAAGCACGCGTCCCGCTCCTCCCACGGCCGCTGGATACCCAGCTCCCAGCGCCCCGACGCGCTGCACATCCTGGAAGCGGAGTCCGCCGGCCGGCTGCCGGGCCTCGCCCCCATCAGGTACGGCAGAATGGCGGCCTCCCCCTTCGCCTTCCTCCGCGGCGCCGCCTCCGTCATGGCCGCCGACCTCGGAGCCCAGAAGCACACCGGACTCACCGTCCAGCTCTGCGGCGACGCCCATCTGCTGAACTTCGGTGTCTACGCCTCACCCGAACGGACGCTCCTCTTCGACGTGAACGACTTCGACGAGACGATGCCCGGCCCCTTCGAATGGGACGTCAAGAGGCTCGCCGCCAGCGTCACCGTCGCCGCCCTCCAGAACGGCAGCGCCAAGGCGAAGGCCCACCGCGCCGCCCTCGTGGCCGTCGAGTCCTACCGGACGAACATGCGCCGCCTGGCCGGCCTCGGCGAGCTCGCCGTCTGGTACGAGCGGATCGCCATCGACGACGACGTGCTGCCGCTGGTCCGCCGCGGCGGACGCGCCCGCTTCGCCCACGGGGTCGCCCGCGCCCGCCGCCGCACCAGCCTCCAGGCCCTCGGCAAGCTCACCGAGACCGACGCCTCCGGCACCCGCCGCTTCATCGACGACCCGCCGCTGCTCGAACGGGTCACCGACGTCGACCGGGTCACCCTCGGCAAGATCTTCAGCGACTACCGCAGCTCGCTCTCCGAGGAGCGGCGCGTCCTGCTCGACCGCTACCGCTACGTCGACGCCGCCCGCAAGGTCGTCGGAGTCGGCAGCGTCGGCACCCGCTGCTTCGTCCTCCTCCTCGAAGGACGCGACGCCACCGACCCGCTCTTCCTCCAGATCAAGGAAGCGGGCCCCTCCGTCCTGGAGCCCTACCTCACGCCCTCCGCGTACGCCCACCAGGGCCGACGCGTCGTGTCCGGCCAGCGCCTCACCCAGGCGGCCAGCGACATCTTCCTCGGCTGGATGACCGGACCCCAGGAACGCCACTTCTACTGGCGACAGCTGCGCGACATGAAGGGCTCCGCCGAGGTCGAGACCATGTCCCCGGCCACCCTGCGGGACTACGCGCGGCTCTGCGGCCGGGCACTGGCCCGCGCCCACGCCCGCTCCGGCGACCGGATCGCCATCGCCGCCTACCTCGGGGCCACCGACGTCTTCGACCGCGCCGTCGCCGACTTCGCCCTCGCCTACGCCGGCCAGAACGCCGACGACTACGCGGCCCTCGGCGGGGCCATCGCCGCCGGCATGGTCACGGCGGCCCCGGACGCCTGACCCGGCACCCCGGGCCCCTCACCCGAACGGCCCTGAGGAGTGTCCTGCCGATCAGGCCCCGCGAGCGCGGGGCCTGATCGGCAGGACACCCTCTAGACGAGTAAGTCCGAAGTGCTGGTCAGTGGTCGTAGGCGATCAATGACCTGGTCAGTGATGTTCCGTTGGCCCGGTTGTGCCAGATGGCTGCGGTG